>NZ_JBHUFD010000001.1:302000-1319317 GCF_042681145.1 Hymenobacter bucti | reverse complement strand
AAGAACGAGCCGTTGGGGTGCGATTGCTTCGTCGTTCCTCCTCGCAACGACAGACACTATATTTACTCCTTACCCCGGCCCAACTGATACAATCCTTCGACGGGAAAATGGTCGGCGTACGGAATTTCGGAATGGATGCGGCATGCCAGCACCCGCCACTGCGGGCCGGCAAACTGCTGGTCGATGCGCAGCACCGGCGGCAGGCGCCCGTGGTAGGTATTGCCGAGCCCGAAGCCTACCGTGGCCCAGGCGTTTTGCAACTCGCTGGCCAGCTGCGAGTACGCGTAGGAATACGGCAGGTCGTTGAGGTCGCCGGCCAGCAGCACCGGGTAGGGCGAGCGCCGCACGTGGGCCAGCAGCGTATCGGCCTGCCAGGCGCGGGCCGCGGCGCCGCGCGCAAAGCGACCCAGCAGGCTGCGGCCCTTGCGCTGGAAGCCCGCCCGCGACGAGCCCGCCGCCACAATGTCGCCCTCATCAAGGCTCATGCTTTGCAAATGAGTATTGAAGATGCGCACCGTGTCGCCGCGGCCGGGGCCCGCCACATCGACCCACATGGCGTGGTTCTGGGTGAGGCGGCCAAACGTGATTTCGCCCCGCCCCACAATGGGCAGCCGCGAGAAAATAGCTAGCCCAAACTCGGCCCCTATGCTGTTGGTGAGCGTTTTGGACACGAATACCTGGCGGCCGCTGCCTGCCCCCAGCCGCTCGCCCACCCGGTAGAGCTGGCCATCGTTGGAGTGCGTGCCGGCCGGCTCCTGGTAGTATTCCTGCAGGCACAGCACGTCGGCTGGGCTGGCCGCCAGCCACGCAATGGCCTTGGCCGGGGCGGCGGGGTCGAGCTGCCGCAGCTGCGGGTACACGTTGAAAATGCGCACGTTGTAGGAAAGCAGGCGCAGGGTGTTGCTTCGGGCCTGGTGCCTAGGTGCCTGGGAGGTGGCGGTAGCTCCTTCGGCCAGCGTAGCTGATGCGGCGCTACCTAGGTGCAGCGGCAGGCCGCGCTGCACCTGCGGCCAGGCCAGCGCCAGCCCCGCCAGTGGCAGCAGCGCCACGCGCCAGTTGCGGCGCAGCCAGTAAAGCGCCACCAGCGCCACCAGCCCCAGCCACAGTGGCACGGTGAGGGCCAGCAGCGGGGCCAGCGACCAACTGCCGGCGGGCACCCGCTCGCCCAGCAGCACGCTTAGGGCCAGGCCCAGGAGCACCAACCAGGTAAAACGATAACGAAACAAGCGGCGCACCAAGGCAACAGGGCCGCCGGCCGAGTGGCCACCGGAACGGCAAAAATACGCCCGGCCCCACCGGCGTCCCTAACTTAATTTTCGGCTGGTGCTGGCGCGTGGGCGGCGCTAGCGTAGCTTTACCAGTAGTTTGGCCGGTCCATTTTATGCAAAAAAACCTTTACTTGCTCCTCTCCATCTTGCTATTGGCAAGCCGCTTAGCTACGGCCCAGGTTACGCCCGTTACCGATGGGCGCACGCTGCAGTTTATCCCTAACCAGGGCCAGTGGCCCGCGGCGGTGCGCTACGCCGGGGCGGTGCCGGGCGGCCACCTGTACCTAGAGCCGACCGGGCTGCACTACGTGCTGCTGGAAGCCATTAGGCACCCGCACGAGCCGGCGGGCCACGCCCCCAACGCCGGGCAGCTAACCCGCCCGGCCGCGGCCCTAAAAGCGGCCAACCTGCCCGCCGCCGATAGTCCCATTCGGGGCCACCAGCTGCGAGTGCGCTTCGTGGGCGCCGATGTTACGACGCCGCTCGTGCCCGCCGAAACAACCGGCGAAACCTACAATTACTTGCAGGGCAATGACCCGGCGCGCTGGGCCAAGGGCGTGCCGAGCTACCGCCAGGTGCGCTACCAGGCGCCGTGGCCGGGCATCGGGGCGCGGTTTTATGAGAATAAGCAGCAGCAGCTGGAATACGATTTTGAGCTGGCCGCCGGCGCCAACCCGGCCCTGGTGAAGCTCAAGTACCAGGGCGCCAGCAGCCTGCGCCTGGGTAGCGACGGCCGCTTGCACGTAGGCACCAGCGTGGCCAATCTGACCGAGCTGGCGCCGCAGGCTTACCAAACTAACCCCGCCACCGGGCAGCCGCAGCCCGTGGCCTGCCACTACCGCCTGAACCTCGCCGACTCGACGGTGACCTTTGCCCTAGGGCAGTACGACCGCAGCCGGCCGTTGGTCATCGACCCCACGGTGCAGTTTTCGACTTACACCGGAGCGCGGAGCGATAACTGGGGCTTTACGGCGACCTACGACGCGGCGGGCAACATGTATTCGGGCGGCATTGTGCTGAGCGAGTTTCAAGCTTCGCTCACCAGCTTTCCGACTACGGTCGGGGCCTTCCAAACTCAGTTTGGCGGCGTCATTGACATTGCCATCATCAAGTATAATACGGCGGCGAACGGGGCGGCTTCGCGGGTCTGGGCCACCTACCTGGGGGGCGACTCGCACGACTACCCCAGCAGCCTGGTTGTGAACAGCCAAAATGAGCTGGTGATGCTGGGCACCACCTCGTCGAGCAACTACCCCACCAGCGCTTCGGCAGTGCAGCGGAATTTTCGGGGAGGCACGGCGGCCGACCCATTTGGCGACGCGACGGGCGACAGCTTCTTTCTCGTCTCGCGCGGCACCGACATCGTGGTGACGCGCCTGAACAGCAACGGCGGGCTGGCCGCCTCGACCTACCTAGGGGGCAGCGGCACCGACGGGCTGGTGCCCTTCGTGCAGAACTCGACCGCCCGCCAGCTGCCGCAGAACTACGGCGACGCGTTTCGGGGCGATGTGCTGACCGATGCGGCGGGCAACATCTACGTGGCCTCGGTAACGAGCTCCACCGATTTTCCGACGACCAGCGGCAGCTTCGGCACCAGCAGCCGGGGCGGCACCAGCGACGCGGTGGTGCTGAAGCTGCCCGCCGCTCTCAACACCGTGACCTGGAGCGGCTACCTAGGGGGCAACGCGGCCGATGCGGCCTACTCGCTCCAGCTCGATGCCAGCAGCAACGTGTACGTGACCGGGGGCACGCTCAGCCCCAACTTTCCGGTGACCAGCGGCGCGCTCCTTACCGCTGCCCAGGGCAACGTGGATGGCTTCGTGGCGCGCATCGCGGCCAATGGGGCCAGCATTCAGCGGGCTACCTACCTAGGCACCAGCAGCTACGACCAGTCGTACTTTTTGCAGCTCGGGGCCGATGGCGGGGTGTACTTGCTGGGCCAAACGATGGGTCCCTGGCCCATAACGGCCGGCGCGTACAGCAACGCGGGCAGCCACCAGTTTATTCAGAAGCTGAGCGCCGACCTCGACCAGCGCCTGCTGAGCACGGTATTTGGCAGCGGGCGCACCACGATAGACATCTCGCCCACGGCCTTTCTGGTTGACCAGTGCGACCGGGTGTACGTGTGCGGCTGGGGTGGCAACAACAACCAGGCTATCTACACCTCGGCCACCTTCCGGTTCAACGGGTACACGCACGGCCTGCCCGTGACCACCAACGCGGTGCGCAGCGCGCCCGATACGCCGGGGGCCGGCTCCGACTTTTACCTGGCGCAGTTTTCGCCGGGCCTCACCCGCCTGCTCTACGGCACTTACTACGGCAATGCGGGCGTGAACTCTGTGGGCGACCACGTGGACGGGGGTACCTCGCGCTTCGACCCTAGGGGGGTGGTTTACACCGCTGTGTGCTCGTGCAGCAACAACGCCAGCTTTCCCATTCCGGCCGGCGCCTACAGCTACTCTACCACTAATAATAGCTCGAACTGCAACAACGCGGCCTTCAAGCTCAATTTCGAGCCGCAAACGGCCACCGTGGGCCTCGACCAGACGGTGTGCGCCACCGCGGCGGCCGTGCCGCTGGTGGGCACGCCCAGCGGCGGCGTGTGGACGGGCGCCGGCGTGACGGGCTCGGTAACCGCGGGCTACGTCTTCACGCCCAGCACGGCGCTGGTGGGGGTGCAGACCCTGACCTACACCCTGGCCGGCGTTATTCCGGTGTGCACGGCCACGGGCACGCAGCGCATTACGGTGGCGGCGGTGGGGCCGGCGGTGCTCAGCGCGTTGCCCCAGGCCGCTTACTGCCTGCAACCCGGCACTACTATCGCGCCCGTGGCGCTGGTGGGCAGCCCGGCGGGCGGCGTCTTTAGCGGGCCCGGCGTCACGGGCAATCAGTTTTCGCCTACTGCCGCGGGGCCGGGCCGGCATACCATTACGTATGCTATCAGCGCGGGCACGCCCTGCGCCAGCCTCGCCACGCAGGTAGTGACGGTGGTGCAGGCCACGGCCGGCGCCGCGCTCACGCTCTGCGTCAGCAGCCCGGCGGTAGCCCTCACGAGCGGGCAGCCGGCGGGTGGCACGTGGTCGGGCCCCGGCGTGAGTGGGTCGGCCGCCACGGGCTACGTCTTCGCGCCCACCGCCGCCATGAGCGGCACCACCCAAATCTTGACCTACAGCGTGCCTGCCCCCGATGGCTCGTGCGCCGCCACTACCACCCAGAGCGTGACGGTGGTGGCTGGGCCGCAGGTGAGCGTGCGCAGCCTACCCGGCGTGTGCGCGGGCAGCGGGGCGCTGGCCCTCACGGCGGGCCAGCCGGCGGGCGGCACGTGGTCGGGCCCCGGCGTGAGCGGGTCGGCCGCCACGGGCTACGTCTTCACGCCCACGGCGGCTCTACTAGGTACCCAAACGCTAACGTATACCCTCACCTCGGTGCTGGGCTGCACGGGCCAGGCCACGCTCACCGTAGAGGTGTCGCCGGCTGCGGTGCAGATAGCAATGCCCGCCGACACAGCGCTCTGCCCCGGCAGCAGCCGCGCGTTTCAGCTGCGTGCCTCGCCCGCGGGCGGCGTTTGGAGCGGCACGGGCGTCACGGCCAGCGGTTTGTTTACACCACCTAGCGCGCCGGGCACAGTGGCGATGCTTTATACGATGGGGAGCGGCACGCCCTGCGCCACGTCGGCCACGCGGCGCATTACGCTGCTGGCGGCCCCCACGCTGGCGCCCACCGAGCAGCCCCTAGTATGCCGCGCCGATTCGTCGGTGGCTAGCAGCTCCGCGCCGGCCGTGGCGCCGTACACGGTGCGCTTCAGCCAGCCCAGCGTTTCGCTGCTGGCCGATGCGGTGCTAACCTGGGACTTTGGCGATGGCAGCGCCCCGGCCACCGGCCTAAGCGTGTCGCACACGTATACTAAGCCCGGCAGCTTCCAGCCCACGGCCACGCTGCGCTACAGCGGCAGCCACTGCTCGGTGCAGGTGTCACTGGCGCCAGTCCAGGTGCAGGAACCCTTGATACCCAACGTCTTTACACCGAACGGCGACCAGCAAAATGACTTCTTCGCGCCGCGCCTGGGCGGCTGCCAGCCGCGCCTGCAAGTGTTCACGCGCTGGGGCCAGAAGGTATACGAAAGCCCCGCCTACTTCAACAACTGGGACGGCCAGGGCCAAGCGGCGGGCATCTACTACTTCCTCATTACCCCCACCGATGGCCGCGCGCCCATTAAGGGCTGGGTCGAGCTGATTCGGTAAAAACGGCCGGTAGCAAGACCACCCCAACGCGGCGGGCGGCTCCCTAGGGGGCCGCCCGCTTTTGTTTGCGGCGTAGTGAGCGGGTAGTTAAAGCAGTCTTCAGGTTAGGGCTCAGTCGTTATTCAAAGGGTCGAAACTCCAGCTGGTGCGCCCCTGCACCTTGCGCACACTAACCTGAAAACCACTCTGGGCCAGTGCCTCGTTGCGTTTGCCAGCCAGCGTACGCTGCTCCCTTGCCTTAAAATAGCCTTAAAATATATAAGCCGCACGAGCTGAATTCTGCGCCTGCCTAAGCGCGGGCGGGGCAGCGGCTCAGCGCGCACCTGTCAGCGGCCTAGGCTTACAACTCAGCGGCTAAGCTCGACGTTAGTAAGCGCTACCCACGGACGAGTTAACAATTACTTAACATACTGGTCGCGCCACTCGGGCACCCTATTTGCCGTACATGTAGCTGAATAATAGCTATTTTAATATGAATAGTTCTATATTATCTCCCGCCCATTAGCCTACTTATCACGCTGCTTCATCACCGACTTCTGCTACTTAGTGAGTAACGACATTACCATTGTAAAAAACGAGGCGGGCGTGGCCAAGCCCACCATGAAACGCTTCGCCGTGAATGTGGCGTCGCTCTTCAGCGTCCAAATCGCCAACTTCCTGCTGCCCCTCCTGACCGTACCCTACGTGGTGCGCATCATCGGGCCCGACAAGCTGGGCCTGCTCAACTTCTCGCAGGCCTACGTCACGTACTTCAGCCTGCTGATTAACTACGGCTTTGACATGGCCGCCGTGCGCTCCATCGCTGCCAACCGCGACGACAAGGAAGCCACCAACCGCATTTTTAGCCAGGTAATGGCCGGCAAAGCCCTGCTGTGGGTGCTCTCGACCATTGTCTTCACCATCGTCACGATGGCCAACCCCGAGTTTCGGGGGCATCTGTTTTTGCACGTCTGCACCTACCTCGTGTGCATTGGCACAGTACTGTCGCCCTTCTGGCTCTACCAGGCCATGGAGGACCTAGGGCGGGTGGCCATCTTCAACCTAGCCGTCAAGCTCATTTTATCGCTCTCGGTATTCTTGCTCATTCACAAGGCCGAGGACTATTTCTACCAGAACCTGGCCATCAGCGCCTCGCAGATTATCGTGAGTGTGGCGGCGCTCTACGTGGCTATGCGGCGCTTCCACATCAAGTTTACCTGGCCCACCGGCCCCGAGCTGCGCACCCGCTTCAAGGAAGACCGCACGATATTCTTCTCGTCGGTGATGATTACGATTTACGCCAGCTCCAACGTCTTCATCCTGGGGCTCATCAGCCTGCCCTACAACGTGGGTATCTACTCGGCCGGCACCCGGCTCGAGAGCATGGCCGACTCGTTTGTGGGCTTGGCCCTCAACCAAGCGCTGTTTCCGGTGGTGGCGCAGGCCTTCGGGCAGGGCCGCGAGCAGGGGCTAAAAATGGTGCGTACCACGTTTTTTCCGCTGTTCTTTTTGATGGTGCTCGTGGCGATTGGGCTCTGGATAGTGGCGCCCTTCTTCATCACACTGCTCTACGGGGCCAAGTTTCAGGAAGCCATTACCATTCTGCGCATTGTATGCGTGCTGCCGCTCATCATCGGCCTGAGTAGCCTGTTTGGGCTGCACACCATGCTCAACCTGCGCCTCGACCGGGCCTTTTTCATGGTTACGGCCGTGGGTTCGGTTGTCGGGCTGGGGTTGAATTTACTGCTCGTCAACCGCTTCGCGCACATTGGGGCGGCCTACGCCCTTGTTCTCACCGAGCTCTACATCACGCTGGCCATGTACGGCTACCTGCGCTGGAAGGGCTACGATGTCGTCAAGCTCTCGCACTTGCACGAGGCCATTGCTTTTACCAAGGCCCGCGCGCAAACCCTATTAAATCGTAAACCTAGCGTATAATATAATGTCTAAGGAAACTGTTGCAGCTGTGCTGGTTACGTATAACCGCCTCGCCGACCTCAAGAAATGCGTGGATACCCTGCGCGAGCAAACCCGGCCGCTCGAGGCCATTTTTGTCATCAACAACGGCAGCACCGACGGCACCGAGGAGTGGCTGGCCACCCAGCCCGACCTGCGCGTGACCACCCAGGCCAACCTAGGCGGCGCGGGCGGCTTTGCCACCGGCCTCGACACGGCCTACCGGGCCGGCTACACCTGGCTCTGGTGCATGGACGATGATTGCCTGGCCGCGCCCGACGCGCTGGCCAACCTGCTAAATTCGCCCAACCTAGGGCCGTGCATCAAGAACTCGATGTCGGTGAGCGTGAACAGCCGCGACGAGCTGGCCTTTTTTGTGGACCGCCCCAACCAGTCGTACCGCAAGGTGAGCGACATGGAAGGTCTGGACTTGATTTACGGCGTGGCCTCGTTCTTCAACGGTACGCTGGTGCACTCGGGCGTAGTCGAGGCCATTGGCGTACCCGATAAGAACCTGTTTATTTGGGGCGATGAAGTTGAGTACATGACCCGCGCCCAGAAAATGGGCTTCCCCGTGGTGACGGTGCCCAGCAGCGTCTTCTACCACCCCGCCTCGTTCGACCGCGACGGCATTCCGTGGCCCGCCGCCTGGAAGCAGTACTACGCCGTGCGCAACCAGCGCCGCGTGCTCCAAAACCAGTTTGGCAACACCTTAGGGCGCGTGCTTTTCGCCAGCTGGGCCACCAAAGCCACCTTTCAGCAGGCCATGTCGAAGCGCCAAAACCGCTTCTACAACTTCTTGCTCTACGGCGAGGCCACGCTCGACAGCCTGACCAACAACTTTCGCAAGCGGCCCGATACCATCAAGACCTTGCAGCTGTATAAGCGCAATCATAAGTAACCTAGGCTACTTTAGCCAAAAGGAAAGGTCGCCCTGGATTATCCAGGGCGACCTTTCCTTTTGGCTAAAGTAGCAGAGCTACAGACCTATCGAGGGCGGCGGCGGACCCTGGTCACCCCGGGCCACGGGCGCGGCCACGCCCGTGAAAGTGCATTCCAGGATGCGGTGCCCGGCAATGCTGGTGGGAATGGTGCGCACCACGCGCACTTGGCCCGTTTCCAGAAACTCCTCAATCTGATAGTGGCTGCGCTGGTCCATCACGTAGAAGCGCGGGAAGCGCTGGGTATTGAACTCGTTGAGCCGCACCACCTGCGGCACGTGGTAAATATTGCGCAGCGACACGATGATGCCGTAGTCGATGGTCGAGCTGAGCGTGGGCGACTTCAGCGCCGCTGGCCAGTCGAGCAGGAAGTACGTGTTGGGCCGCAGGTGCTGGTACCACACCGGCAGGAAGTAGTCGGCCGACTCGAAGAACAGCGGGTACTGCGGATTGAGCCCCGCCAGGGGCGGCAGAATCACGCTCGGGAAGATAACCGTCTTGCGGTTTTGGTAGAAGATAAACGGCAGCAGCAGCACCGCGTAGGCGGGCAGCCAAAGCCCCCGGCCCGGCACGGTGCCCGCCCGGAAGAAATAGTGGTAGGCGTAGATAACCACCGCCGCAAATAGCAGGTGGTTGGGCCACATGTAGCGGTTCAAAAACACCGAGGCTACCGTGAACGAGGCCACCAGCGTGAGCACCGTAGTACCCAGGGCCACGAAGCTGGCTTGCAGAAAAAACAGCGCCGCCGGGTCCTTCACCAGGTCGGCGTAGCCCTGGCGCAGCCGCGGCACCCCTAGGTAGAGGATGAGCCCCACCACGGCCGCTACCCGCAGCACCGGCAGAAATTGCAGATAGGGCCGGGCCTCCAGGCTGGCCGACACGGTGGGCAGCAGGTCGCCGACGGTGTGGAAAAACGACTGCAACGTGGGCAGCGGAATCCAAGAATGGGGCTTGCCAATCTGCGATTGCAGCCGAAAATTGGTAAACCAGCCCCCAAACCAGATGCCGGCCACGGCCGCCAGCGCGCCCAGCACGCGCAGGTACTCCCAGCGCCGCGACCACAGCAGCAGGCCGAAGAAAAAGGCCGCCATCGTGGCCACGTAGAGCAGGCCGAAGTTGTGGGCATACACCACGGCCGTGCCCAGTGCCACCTCCAGCAGCAGTACCCCCAGGCGCGTGGGCGCGGTGGTAAGGCGATGCGAATTGAGAAAAAACAGCATGTGGAGCAGCGAGAACAGCGCGTAGCTCCGCACCTGGGTGGCGAGGGTAAAGTTGAGGTAGGTGAGGCACACAAAACCCGTCAGCACCACAAAATTGGCCACCGGCCTACCTAGCAAACCCGTGATGTAGCGGTAAAACAGCGCCACCGTGAGGGCAAAAAACACCACCGAGCACGAGCGCAGAAACAGCGGGCTCATGCTGATGCCGTGGCCCAGCAGCCAATAAGCGTTCATGGTCAGGGGCGGGTTGGCCTCCAGGCCGCTGACCACCGCCTTATTGGCGTGGGCCAGCGAGGCATCCGAAAGCAGCACGTAGCTACTCACCTCGTCCATCCACAGCCACCGCTCCTTGAAAAAGAGCGAGACTATCAGGCCCGCCGCCAGAATAATTAAAATTGCTACACTCAGCCTAGTAGTTTGCCACCGAGTAGAAGGTATTATCATAGAGCTGATAAAGAGGTATGTATTGCTAAAAGTCAAAAATAAAGCTGGACTGTAGTTGGCCACCGCCCACGCGCACACCGAGCGGCCTTGGTGGCCGCCCGGTGCGGGAAAAATTACGTAAGTAGCTGGGTGAGTTGCTTAGCGGCTGCAGGTTATTTCTGTATCACCTGCAAGCTGACGCGGGGGTTGGGGTCCGTGTCGCTACCGGCCGTGGGGTCGGGGGCCTCGTAGGCCGTAGCCGCTAGGTGGTCGGCAGGTACCCCTAGGCGCACTAGCACCCTCTTGATAGCCTCGGCCCGTTGCTGGTACAGGCGCGGGTTAGGGCTAGGCTTGCCGGCCGCGCCGGTGTAGTCGCCAATCTTGACTTTGGCCGCCGGAAAGCGCTTCAGAATGCTGGCCACGTTGGCCAGTTGCCACAGCGACTCACTGGTAAGCGTGGCTTTGCCAGCATCGAAGGCAATGCGGTCAAACCCAATCCGGTTTTTCGTAGGGTCGACTAAGTTCACTTCCTGGCTTGGGTCAATCAAAAACCGGTAGAGCTTGCTTTCAGTTGAAGTAGCCTTGATAAACTGGCGCGTCCCATTCTTGAGCCTGAGCACCACCGGCATTACTAACCTAGGGGGCGCCGCCCGGTTAGCCACTGGCCCGGCCGCGTAGCGCTCCGAAGTTGCCCCCGAGCTGACCACTGGTCCGGCTACCGGGGTGCGCGCTATCGTCTCAGTGGCTGCGCTGCCCTCCGGCCGCGTGGCGAGGATGTAGCCAAATTCGGCGGCGGCTACCACGCTCATCACCACCAGCAGCACATTGGTTGGCTTGGTAAACCAGGACGCAAGGCCGGGTGTGGCCGCGGGCGCGAGCGCGGGCCGGGCCACCACCCTAGGTGCCACCGGCGGCGCCAGAGATACTGGTGCCGGCACCGGCACCACCGGCACCTGGTGGCGCGGCCGCAGCCATTCGGCCAGCTGCTGGGCCGTCCAGCGCTGCTCGGCCACCAGCGCACCGATAATTACTAATGCGGCAGCGGGCACCAGCCCGAGCAAATAGCTCACCGTGGCCACCGATACGCCCGTTGCGGCGGCCGTGGCGCTCACCGTGCCGTGGTAGCGGTCGTCGAGCACCTTCCGGAGTAGGTTACCGCCTGGGGCGGCGGTAGCGGCGGTGGCCGGCTCCACCGCGGCGGCTTCGCTCGCGGCGTGCCAGAGCGCGTCGAGGGTGCTGGGCTGGCCCGCCAGCTCGGCAAAGCTACGCATCACCAAACCAGCTACTTGTGTTATGGCTCGCTGCAACGACTCGGGCTGCTCCAGGGCTTGCACATCGGCTCGCACCAGGTTATGCTGAGAGATGAAACGGAGTACTTCATCTGGCATTTGTTGCAGCAAGACCATACGGCGGGAAGGAGCGGATGTGAGGCGAGGGAGCGTCTTTACTTCAATAAGTATTTCTTAGTTACGAGAATAATTAGTCGGGCAGTTTGATAACCTTTAATTATGCAAAACCTGTAGATACCGGCTGGCCGTTCGCAAGAAGGCAAACGCAACTGCTCGGCGGAAACCGATTCCGGCTTTAGTTAACCTAAACCGTTGCGTTTCTAATCTGGCACTCAACAGGTGAGTAAAGAGTCACTTTGCATTCTCACCCTTTGGCTGGTGTAGCTACAGCCGCTCTACCTGGCCAGTGGTGTACACGACAAACGTGGCGCTATCGAGCAGCATAAACCCGCTTCTAGCTCTCGTGCGGTAGGTGTGCCTAACCGCGGCACCTAGGCGCGCAGTGTCCGCGGCCCCATCAAGCTTGGTGGCGAGGGCGAGCAAAGAGTCGTTGTACCTGTTGGCTTTGCCGTAGCGCGCTTTGAATGCCGCTGTTTTAGCTGGGGCATCGCGGCGGGCCAGCGAGGCTTTGTAGTTGGCAAGTGCCTCTCTACGAGACGCCAGCGCGTTGTCAAACAGCTGCATGGCCACCACGCCTTGGCTGGCTGCTTCGCTCGCTTTGGTGTAAGCCGTGGGGCGGCCCCAGCGCACGGGCTCGTACCCCGCAAAATCGGCGGTGTTGGCCCTGATGTAAGCGGCCACAGCCTGTCGCACAGCGGCAGCATTCGGCTGAGCCTGAGCTAGGGCGCCAACCGGGGCCGCCGCCGCGGGCTCAGACGGCGGGTTGCAGCTGGCAGCAGCAAGCAGCCCGACTAGGGCAAACGCTTGTTTCATAAAAATTAAATTGCACTGACGCGGTAACCGGTACCGAGGTATCAACCCCCTAGTGCTTGCCCCCCACCCGTACGCAGCCCGCCGCGCCAACTGCACTTTACGACAACCTGTAGCCGAGAGTTGCCTCCGCCTGGGCACTTTGTTTATTCTTATTTCTTCTTTGACCAAGCAGGCTTGGCAACGTAGCGGCCTACAACCTAAACTACCCTGAGTTTCGTATCTGCCGCCGGGGCCTGGCCCCTGTCCTCACTTACTTTTGGTAGCCACCTGCATTTTGTTTGGTGCAGCCAAGTAAGTATCTTAGTATTTGAATACTTAGGATATACATCCATTTATTTCATTCTTTAAGTAAAATGCGCCCACGCATGATTTCACGTTTCCGACTGCAACTAATTATTTTAGGGGGGTTACTGTTAGGCTTAGGCGGCTGCGTTACCCAAAGCAAGCTGCCTTATCTGCAAACGGGGGCCTACTCGACGCAGAAGCCTCTTCAAACCGAGAATATTCGCCCCGTATATAAGCTGCAGGCGGGCGATGTGCTGAGCATCCGGGTGCAGAGCGTGCAGCCGGTGCTGAGCGATATCTTCAACGTACCCGGTCCCCAGACTATCACATCGAGCGACCCCGGCACCCTTTACCTCACCGGCTACGCCGTCGACGACACAGGCAGCATCCATCTGCCCACCGTGGGCCGGGTAAAGGTGCAGGGCCTGAGCATGGAAGAAGCCCAGGCTTTTTTACAGCAAAAGGTAGCCGCCTACGTGCGTGATGCCAACGTGCTGGTAAAGCTGCTGAGCTTCAAGATTACGGTGCTGGGCGAAGTTCGCGCCCCGGGCCGCTACTTTATTTACAACCCCCAGGCCACGGTATTTGAGGCTCTGGGCATGGCCGGCGACCTCACCGAATTTGGCAACCGCGAGAACATCAAGCTCATCCGCCAAACTCCCAAAGGCTCAGAGGTAGTGCTCATTAACCTGACGGACGCTAACCTGCTGAAGTCGCCTTACTACTACCTGCTGCCCAACGATGCGCTGTACGTGGAGCCCATGAAAGCCCGCACGAGCCGCGGCAACGCTACCAACCTAGGCATTGTGTTTGCTGGCATTTCAGCGGTAGTGCTGTTGCTCAGCTACATCGTCAACAAATAACTACTCTTGGCCTTCCTTCCGGGCCCCACTTATTTCTGCTATAAAGTATGGACACCCGACCTGCACCTTTCTCTGCTGAACTGGACCTAAATGAGCTATTTTTCAACCTGCGCCGCCGGTGGCCGGTTTTTCTGATTTCGCTGCTGGTAGCCGGCGCGCTGGCCTGGACTTATCTAAAAGTAAAATCGCCGACCTACGACTTCAAGGCCACGCTGCTCATTGGCGACCAATCAACGGGTTCGAAGCAGGCGCAAGAGCTCCTTCAACTGCTCGATAGCAAGCCCAAGGGCCTGAAGCTGGAAGATGAAGTGGGCCTGCTCACTTCCTCCGACATGCTGCGACGTACTCTGGCGCAGCTGCCCTTCTCGGTAAGCTACTTTGCGGAGCCCGACTCGTGGCTAAACCTGGTGAAGCCGCTGCAAGTGCGCGAGCGGGCCGCCGGCGACATGCCTTTTTGGGTGACCGCGGTGCCCAACCGGCCGCAGCTCACGGGCGTGCCCATTTACGTAGAAACGCTGGCCGACAACAAGTTTCGGGTGCACGCCGATGCCAAGCGCGGCGAGCTGCGCCAGCTAGCCACGGGCGACCTGGTGCGCGAAGTGCAGGATGTAAAATTTGACCAGGTGGTAGCCGCTGGCGACACGCTGCGCAGCGCTTTGCTGACGGTAGTATTTCGGCCAGAGCCCGACCAGCTTAGCGGCCAGGGCGGCCATTACTTTTTTAAGCTCAACGACATCAACAGCCTCGTGGGCGAGTATCAGTCGCGGCTCAAGGTGAAGCCCACAGACCACGAGTCGCGCATTCTGGAGCTCACCACTACGGGCACGGTACCAGCCAAGGAAACGCAGTTTCTGAACACGCTGATGACCACCTACGTGCAGGACGACCTGACCCAGAAAAACCAGGTTGGCGGCAAGACTGTGGCTTTTCTGGACAACGAGATTGCCAAGCTGGCCGAGTCGAAATCGCGGGCCGGGCAAAGCCTGAGCAGCTTTCGCGCCTCCAATAACGTGGTGGACGTAAGTGCCCAATCGGGCGCCGGTATCCAGCAGCAAAGCGCCCTAAATTCTGACCGGGCCCGGTTAGCAACCAACCGCCGCGTGTACCAGAATCTGCTGTCCTACCTGAAGGCGCACCGCGACCCCAGCGACGCCGTGGCCCTGAGCAGCAACGGGGTGGAAGACCCCGCCACGACCGGCCTCATCCAGCAGCTATCCGACCTAAACAGCCAGCGCTCGGAGCTGACCGTGAATGCCAGCGACATCAATCCCGTTGTGCGGGTACTGGACGAAAAAATCGGTACTACCAAAGAACTGCTCATTCAAAACCTGAGTAGCCTGGTAGATGCTTCGGCCAGCGCCTTGCGCGACGCCGACCAGCGCTTAGGCGCCGTGCGCGGCGAGCTCAGCCGCATTCCTGAGAACGAGCGCCAGTTGGGTACGCTCACGACCACCAGTAGCTTCAACGAGAAGAACTACAGCTATTTGGTAGAGAAGCGCAACGAGGCCGCCATTGCCCTGGCTACGAACTCGACCGATAAGAAAATCGTGGATGCGGCTAAGCAAAACGGCACCGGGCCTTCGTCGCCCAAGCCGCTACTCATCGGGCTGCTGGCGCTGCTGGCTGGTATAGTACTGCCCGCCGGCGTGGTGCTGATGCAGGAAAAAACCAACAGCCGCGTGCAAAGCAAGGAAGACCTGGCCCGCCTCACCAACATCCCGATGCTGGGTGTAATACCGCACGGCACGACCCAGGACAAGCAGACGATGCTCAACGACCCGCGCAGCCCCATTGCGGAGGCTTTCCGGGCGGTGCGCGTGAACATGCAGTACTTGGCCGCGGGCCTCGACAAGCGCGTGATTGGCGTGACCTCGTCGGTACCCGGCGAAGGCAAGAGCTTCTGCACCGTGAACCTGGCCGCCGAACTGGCCCAGAGCGGCCGCCGCGTGATAGTGTTGGAGTGCGACATGCGCCGGCCCACGCTGGCCAGCTACTTCGACATCGACTCGCGCCGCGAGCACGGTCTGAGCACCTACCTGGCCGGCGACAGCACCTTCGACCAGGCCCGCCACACCACCAGCATTGCCAGCCTTGACGTGATGTGCTGCGGCCCCATCCCCCAGAACCCAACGCGCCTGATTGAAGGCCCCCAGCTGGCCGAGCTGATTCAGCAGCTGCGTGGGGAATACGACTACATTTTGGTCGACATTCCGCCCCTAGGCTACGTTTCGGAGTTCCTGGTGCTGCTGCAATACCTCGACGCCAAGATTTACGTGGTGCGCCAGAACTACACCGACCGGGCCTTGGTGGGGCAGATTGCCGAGATGCACCGCGAGCACAATGTCAAGCAGTTGTACATGGTTATCAACGATGTACACTTTGCCAACACCTACGAGTACCGCTACAAAGCTAATGCTTATAAATACGGAGCCTAGGCTCCCTTTTTACTAGCATTCGTATGGCAGTAACGACTCAGAATCTCGCCTCCACCGCGGTGCGGGGCGTGCAATGGACCACGGCCGCTACCGTGCTCACGGCCGTAATGCAAATCGGCTACACGGCCGTGATGGCGCGCTTGCTTGACCCCGCCGCCTTTGGCCTGGTGGCTATGGCGGGCGTAGTGCTGCGCTTCGGCAGCTACTTCGCCGAAATGGGCCTGGGCCACGCCCTGGTACAGCGCACCGACATCGACGCCGATGATGTGCGCGCCACGTTCACGGCCTCGCTGGGCCTGGGCCTGGCGGTAGCGGGCGTGGCGTGGCTGGCCGCACCGCTGGCCGTGTTTTTCCTCGATAATCAGCACGTGGTGCCACTGGTACGCGTGCAGGCCCTAGGGTTTATTTTGGTGGGCCTGGGCGCCACGGCCACCAGCCTGCTGCGCCGCGAAATGCGCTTCGAGGCCATTGCCAAGATTGAGGTGGCCGCCTACGTGCTGGGCTACGGCGGGGTCGGCATCACGCTGGCCGCGCTGGGCGCGGGCGTGTGGAGCCTGGTAGTGGCCAGCCTGGCCCAGCAGTTTTTTGCGGCCGCGCTGAGCTACGCCGTGGCGCGCCACTCGCTCCGGTTCATCTTCGACCGCGCCCCCTACGCCAAGCTGCTGGGCTACGGCAGCCGGGTATCGGTGGTGGGCTTTCTCGAATTCATCAACGGCAACCTCGACACGCTACTCATCGGACGGCTACTCGGGTCAGTGCTGCTGGGTATTTACAACCGCGCTTACATGCTGCTGTATTTGCCCATGTACTTCCTGACCAACAGCTTGGCACGGGTGGCTTTCCCGGCGTTCAGCAAGATTCAGAACGACTTGCCGCGGGTGCGGGCGCTGTACCTCACCAGCAGCACGCTGGTGGCTACCGTGGTGCTGCCGGTGTGCGCCGGCGTGGCCGTGGCGGCGCCTGAGTTGGTGCAGGTGCTCCTGGGGCCGCGCTGGGCGGCCTCGGTGCCGATTCTGCGCGTGCTTTGCCTCTCCATTCCGCTGAGCATGACCACCTTGTTTGCGGGCGTGGTGGCCGATGCCCGGGCCAACCTGCACCAGAAAATCATTCTGAACCTGGAGTTTACGGCGCTCCTAGGTACGCTATTCTGGCTGCTGAAGGGCTACGGCCTGGCCGGCATTGCCGGCGCCATCGGCACGGGCGAGATAGTGCGCACGTTCCTCTACATGCGCATCACGCACCGCGATATCAAGATTCCTTACTCGCGGCTGCTGGCCATCTACAAGCCTGGCCTGGTCAATGCGGCCGCTGTGGGCCTGGGGCTGCTGGCTGTGGCCACGGTCGTCCGGCCGCTGGGCCTGCCGCCGCTGCTGGCGCTGCTGGCCCAGATGGCAGCCGGGGCGCTGGTGCTGGGCACCGTAATACTGCGCTGGCCCTCGGCCGAGCTGCGGCCCATGCTGCAGACTGCCATCGGCAAGCTGCGCGGGCTGTCGGCCCTGCCCGCCTCGGTGCAGCCGGGCTTGGCCCGCTACACCGACTTTCTGGACCGCCGACCTGGCGTGCTGGCGGCCTTTGACGCCTTCGACCAACCGCTCGTGCCATGAATATCTTATTGACTTCGCTACAGGTACCGGGCGCGGCTTCGGGCGTGCGGGTGCACTACGAGCGGCTGGCCGCCTTGCTGCGTGCGCAGGGCCACCAGGTTACGGTAGTGACGCAGGACAGCCTGCGCCCGTGGGTGCGGCGCTCGATTGGTGCGGTGCGGCGGGCACTGGGGCTGCTGCCCGGCGCCCTAGGCGAGCGCGTGGGTATCGAGCTGGGCAACGTGGCCGAGATATTCTGCGCCATCGACCGCAACCAGCCCTACGACGTGGTGAACGCCCAGGACGTGAGCAGCGGCTGGGCCGCCCGCCTGGCCCTGGCCGACCGCGTGCCGGTGGTAGTGACCGGCCACTACAACGACCACCCCGGCGAGGAAGTCGTGAAGCTGCTCAATCTGCCGCCCACCAGCTGGGCCGCGCGCTTTGAGGTGCGCTGGTATAATTTCCTGCTGCGCCGCACCAGGTTTTCCCTAGGTATCTCCGAATACGCGCTGCGGCTAACGCTGCCCTTCCTGCCCGCCGGGGCGCGCACGGCCGTGGCCCACAATGGCGTGGACATGGCCGCGTTTGCGCCCGTGGCTAGGACGGCCGACACCGCCGGTCCCGACTTGCGGGCCATGTTTCCGGGCCGGCCCATCATTCTGAACATCGGCCAGCTCGAAGCCCGCAAAAACCAGCGCTACCTGGTGGAGGTGGCCGCCGAGCTGCGGCACCGCCACCCCGGCTGCGTAACGGTACTGGTAGGCAAAGGCGAGGACGAGGCGCTACTGCGCGCGCTCATCACCGAGCACGACCTAGGCAACGATGTAGTGCTGCTGGGCTACCACACGCAAATACCGGCCCTGCTGCACGCCGCTGACATCTACGTGCACACGGCGGCCCGCGAAAACTGCCCCTACGCCGTGATTGAGGCGATGGCGGCGGGTTGCCCCACCGTGGCCTTGGCCGCCGGCGGCAGCCCCGAGCTGCTGGCCGCCACGCCCGAGGCCTCGGTGCCCCAAAGCACCGCCCCGGCCGCGCTAGCCACCCAGCTGGCCGCGCTGCTCCAGGACCCGGCCGCGCTGCGCGACCTCCAGCAGCGCCAGTACGCCTACGCCCGCACCCGCTTCGATGTGGCCGCCATGGTGCGTAATACGTTAGCCTTCTATCGGGAAGCGGCCGGACTGGCGCCGCTTACTCCGCCCCAGCCGCAGCCCGTGGCGGCGCACGCTTGACCTTATTCTATCTTCCTCTAGCTATCCTTCTCTCGTTAGTTATTATTCAGTTAGCTCGATTTCTTATGAAAATTAATTTGCGCTTTCTCCTGGTTTTGCCGCTGTTGGCCGTGCTGGCCACCAACGCGGCTTTCTGGGAATTTATTTACGGGCCGCAGGTCGACCAGGAGCCGGAGGGTATTAAGCTTTACACCTACCTGCTGTTTGCGCTGTCGGTAGCATCCCTCGTGTTCTACGGGCGCTACATGGAGCCCTTGGTTCGCAAGTGGATGTACGTGGTGCTCGCCTGCATCGGGGGGCTGATGCTGGAGTCGTACGCCGACCAGGGTTCCTGGATGGCGTACCCGCACGTGTTTAGCAAGCTCTTTGTGCTGCTCATCATGTTCGGGGTCTACGCCTTTCACCGGCGCTTTGGGCTGCCCTCGATGAGCCAGCTCATTGGGGCGCTCACGTTCGTATTGCTGGCCAACCTACTGGTTTTTCACCGTGATTCGCTGAGCTTATCGGCTTTTGCCGAAAACGAGCGAGGCTTCGGCTCGGCGGCGGCCTACCTGTTTGTGCCCGTCACGCTGTACTGCCTCAATCGCTACCTCACCCACGGCAACGTGTTGATGCTGCTGTGCTTTTTTGTGTGCCTGCCGCTCATCATTTTCTTGCAGCACCGCTCGGTCTGGATTGCCACGGCCATTGCCGTGCCGCTCGACTTGTTTCTGCTTTTGCGCACACCGGGCGCTAGGTTTTCTTTCACGAAGGTGGTAATGCTGATTGGCCTGCCCGCCATCCTGGGTTCGCTGGGCGTGACGATGGTGGTGCTCAACAACCCCGAGGTGGTGACGCGCATGCAAACCAACGTGGAGGACATGGCCAACGCCGACAAGCAAGGCACCGGCAGCTGGCGCCTCAAGCAGATAGAATCGTACATGCCGCTGGTGTACAAGCGCCCCGTGGCGGGCTGGCGGCTGGAGGGCTTTGAGGTGCCCATGCAGTTCTATGACCCTAGCAACGACCAGCCCATGTGGGCCGACCGTACCGGCCACCACTTCCACAATTTCTACCTCGACCGGGCTTATTACTTCGGCATCATCGGCATTGTGATGGTGCTGCTGGTGCCCCTCATTCGGGTGGGGCAGCGGCTGTTTCAGCGCGGGCCCATGCGGGCCGATACGGCCTTGCTCATCTCCTATTTTGGCTGTTTGCTGGTATTCGGCGCGTCCTATGACTGGTCGACCTACCACTTTGGGCTGCTGGGGTTGCTGCTGGCCGCCGTGGCCGAGCCCGAACCGGAAACGCTAGCCCAGCCGCTGCCCGCCCACGAAGCCCCGGTGTGGGCCACCGCGCCCGCCGAGCTGGTTGCTTCGTAAAGCCGGGCTCCGGGGCGGCGCACCAACTGCGTAGCGCGGGCGCCCTGGCCCCTAGGTCCAGAAATTCAATCCTTTTAAGCCAAGCTAGTTATGGCCCACGCTACCGCTCCCCTTTCGCCTGCCGAAGTGTTGACTACTCCCGTACTGCTGCTGATTTTCAGCCGCCCCGACACCACCCGGCGCGTGTTCGAAACCATCCGGCAGGCGCGGCCCACCCGGTTATACGTGGCCGCCGATGGCCCGCGCGCCGGCCACCCCACCGACGCCGTGCGCTGTGCCGAAACCCGCGCCGTGGTGCAGGAGGTCGATTGGCCGTGCGAGGTATTCACCCTCTTTCAGGAAGAAAACCTGAACTGCGGGCTAGCGCCGGTCACGGCCATGAACTGGTTTTTTGAGCACGAGCCCGAGGGCATTATCCTGGAAGACGACTGCGTGCCGTCGCCCAGCTTTTTCCGGTTTTGCGCCGAGCTGTTGGCCCGCTACCGCGACGATGCCCGCGTGATGCACATCGGTGGCAACAATTTTGGCTCGGAGGCCAGCCAGCCCCTAGGTCCGAATGACCCGTCGTACCACTTCTCGACCCAGCGCAACAGCTGGGGCTGGGCCACCTGGCGCCGCGCCTGGCAACTCTATGATTATCACCTCACTGATTTTGAAAAAGTAAAGTCCTCGGGCGAAATAGACGGCACCTTTACGGGGCCGCTCGAAAAGCGCTACCGCATGAGTAAGATGGCCGGCGTGCTGGCCCTGCCCCAGCCGCCCGACGTGTGGGACTACCAGTGGGAGTACACCATTGCCCGGCACCAGGGCCTCTACATCGTGCCGGCGGTGAACCTGGTGGGCAATATCGGCTTTGGCAACGGCTCGACGCACACCCACGACGGCGACGACGTGATGAGCGCCGTGCCCGCCCGCGACCTGGCTTTTCCGCTGCGCCACCCGGCCGCGGTGGCCCAGGACCGCAAGCGCGATAACCGCCGCTTCAACGAATTTTTGAGGAGCCGTATTTCTACGATACTGCGGCGCTTGTTTGCGGGGCAGAAGCCCGTAGCTTCGGGTTTGCAGAGCCCTAAACAGCCTGCGCCCAAACTAGCTAGCACTACATCATCATGAACGTTCTGGTCTCGGCTTACGCATGCAACCCCGCCCGTGGGGGCGAGGAAGGTATTGGCTTCAACTGGATGCACGAGTGGCACCACACGGGCCACCACGTGTGGTGCCTCACCACCACCGCCGGCCAGCCGGGCCTAACTGCCTACGTAAACCACCTAGGGCCCGACGAACGGGCGCGCATGCACATCGAGTACGTGCGGGTGCCCCAGGTTATTGACTACCTCTACCGCTGGCAGTTCGGGGTGTATCTGCACTACATCGTGTGGCAGTTTCTGGCCTGGCGCACGGCCCGGCGCCTCAGCCAACAAGTCCATTTTGACTTGGTGCACCACGCTTCCTACGGCAGCCTCCAAATGGCCTCGTGGCTGTGGCGGCTGGGCCGGCCCATGGTTATCGGGCCGCTGGGTGGCGGCCAGCACGCGCCCGTGGCGTTCAAGCGCTACGTGCCCGATTGGTTTAAAACCGAAACCTTGCGCAATGCCATCGCCTGGCTGCTCACCACGTTCGACCCCAACGTGCGGAAATCTTTGCAGCACGCCACGCTGGTACTGACTACTAACAACGAGACCGCGACTAGAGTAAAGCAGCTGGGGGGCCAGCGGGTGCAGATGTTTCTGGACTCGGGCCTGCCGGCCGGGTTTCTCCCCACCGAGTTTCCGGTGCGCGCCCAGGGCGAGGTGCTGCGCATCTTGTGGCTGGGGCGCCTCGTAACGCGCAAAGCGCTGCCGCTGGTATTGGAGGCCCTAGGGCAAGTAAACCCGCGGGTGCCGTTTCACCTCACTATTGTGGGCGACGGCGTGCTAGGCCCGCAATTGCCCGACCTTATCCGCCAAAACGGCCTTGAGGGCCGCGTAACGTGGACTGGCACGCTGCCCTGGACGGAGGTGCACGCCATGTACCTGAGCCACGACGTATTCATGTTTGCTAGCCTGCGCGACTCGTTTGCTATGCAGCTGCTGGAGGCCATGGGCGCGGGCTTACCCATTATTACCCTCGACCACCAGGGCGCGCGCGACTTTATTCCGGCCGCGGCGGCCCTCAAAGCGCCCGTGACCACGCCCGCCGAAACGGTAGCCGCCCTGGCCCGCGCCGTGGAGGTTTGCTACGACAACCCTGCACAGCGCGTGGCGATGGGCCGGGTCGGCTACGCGTTCGCCTGTACCCAAACCTGGTATTTACGTAGTCTAGGCCTCCAACAACTGCTAACCGACCTGGCCCCGCCCGTGGCGGTGGGCCTGCCCAGCATTGCCGCCCGGCAGGCTAGTATTTCTCGTTTATGAAGCTGCTTCTTTCTGCGTATGCCTGCAACCCCAATCACGGTAGTGAGGAGGGCAACGGCTTTAACTGGCTGTGGGAATCGGCCGCCCTGGGCCACGAGGTGTGGTGCCTGACCACGCCCCGCGGCCAGGCCGACCTCACCAAAGTGCTGGCCGACCGCGCCGCCGACCCCATTGCGCAGCGCATTCACCCAGTGTACGTGACGGCCCCCAGGTTCGCAGAATTTGCTTATCGCTGGCAGCCCGGCGTGTATCTGCACTACATCGTGTGGCAGTACCGCGCCTGGCGCGCCGCCCGCGCGCTTGATGCGCAGGTAAATTTCGACGTGGTGCACCACGTCACCTACAACAGCCTGCAAATGGCCTCGTGGTTGTGGCGCCTTAAAAAGCCGCTGCTGCTGGGGCCGCTGGGCGGCGGCATGGTGGCCCCCGAGTCGCTGCGCCAATACCTACCCGAGTGGTTCAAGACCGAAACGGTGCGCAACTTCATCAGCAGCCTATTGAGCACCTTCGACCCCAACGTGCGGCAATCCATGCGCCACGCGGCGCTGGTGCTAACGGCCAATAGTGACACCGCCGCGCTGGCCCGCCGCCTAGGTGCCCCCAAAGTGGCCTTGACCATGAGCGTGGCGTTGCCCGAGAGCTTTCGCACTACCACCTACGTGCCCCGCCCGCCGCTGGCCGGCCGCGAGCTGCGCATCTTGTGGCTAGCGCGCATCTACCCGCGCAAGGGGCTGCACCTCACGCTGGCTGCCCTAGGGCAGGTCGATAAGCGCGTCAAATTTCACCTCGACATTATGGGCGATGGGCCGGTGGGGCACCTGGTGCCCGGCTGGATTGCCGAAGCCGGCCTGCAAGACCGCGTGACCTGGCACGGCAGCGTGCCCTACGAAACCACCCGCGCTGCCTACCTCAGCCACGACCTGTTCATGCTGTGCAGCCTGCGCGACACCTACGCCAACCAGTACCTGGAGTCAATGGCGCTGGGCTTGCCCATCCTCACCCTCGACCACCACGGGGCGGCCGACTTCATTCCGGCCGCCGCGGGCATCAAAGTCCCGGTGCAGTCGGCCGAAGCCACTACGGCGGCCCTGGCGCGGGCCGTGGAACACCTCTACGACCACCCCGCCGAGCTAGCCCAAATGGGCCAGGCCGGCATCGCCTTCGCCACCAACTACACGCTCAAAAAGCTGGTGGCTGGTCTATATCGGCAAGCCGCCGAGCTGGCGCCCGAGCTGGCTGGCCTCGCGCCGGCGCCCCAGGCGTTGGCCGCCGATGCGGCGACGCCCGCCTAGGTCCCGGCCCTATCTGCTTATTTCTGCAATATCCTATGCTTTACATTATTATCCCAGTTTTTAACCGCTGGCACTACACCCGCGAGTGCCTGGAATCGCTGCGCGCCCAAACCAGCCAGGACTTCCGCACCGTGGTGGTAGACGATGGCTCGACCGACGAAACGGCCGCTGCCCTGGCCCGCGACTACCCCGAAGTAGCGGTAGTGACCGGCGACGGCAACCTCTTCTGGACGGCCGGCGTGAACCTGGGTATCCGCCACGCGCTGGCCCTAGGGGCTGACCGCGTGATGACCCTGAACAACGACGTAGTGGCCGCGCCCGACTTCGTAGCCCAGATGCTGGCCGCCGCTGCCCAGCACCCCACCGCCGTACTCGGCGCGCTGGAGTTCGATGCCAACACCGGCGAAACCATCTACGGCGGCGAGCGGCTCGACTTCCGCACCAACACCCGCCACGACCTGCTGGACGAGATACCCGCCAGCCAGCGCACGGGCCTGCACCCGGTCACGTACCTGCCGGGGCGCGGGCTGCTCATTCCGAAGGCCGTGACCGACAAGATTGGCTTGTTTGATGAAAAGCGCCTGCCGCACTACCTCGCCGATTTTGACTATACCAGCGTGGCCCGGCGCGCCGGCTTCCCGGTGTATTGCAACTACGACGCTAAACTGAGCACCTACCCCGAGGAAAGCGGCCAGACCCTCACGCGCAAACAGCGTAGCCTAAAAGGCTACTATCAGCATTTGTTCAGTATCCGGGGCGGCGGCAATATGGTGAATTTCACGCATTTTGCTCTCAAGAACTGTCCCAAGCCCTACTTGCCCTATTTCCTGCTCAATGGGTACGCCCGGCGGCTGGTGGGCTACTTCCTGCACTAGCTTCTATGACGGCCACCACCCGCATCACTGGCTGGCTCTGGCTGGCCTGGGCCAGCGCCGCCCACGGGCTGGCGGCCTGCACGCACCACCACCTAGGCGGCGAGGCGGCCTTGGTGATTACGCACGGCGGCACGTATTCGGGCACTTACCGCAGCACTTCCTCGGCCACGGCCGGCGTGCGCGTGGCCACCACCGAGCCGGTAGTGCTGGAGGGCTGCACCCTCAGCGGGCCGGGCAACCTGATTGAGGCCGGCGAGGGCGCTAACCTCACCGTGCGCAACTGCCGCGGCCAGAGCCTGCCCCCCACTGCCGACCAGCAGGCCCCCGGCCGCTTTCTCGATGTATACAAGCCTAGCCGCTTGGTGGTCGAACACAATGAATTTACCCAAACCAGCGGCATCGTAGTGAACCGCTGGAGCAGCATCAGCCCCACCGGCCCAACCCTGCTGGTGCGTTACAACCGGGTGCGCAACATTGATGGGCGCTGGCGCGATGGCAAGGGCAGTACCCGCAGCAGCTTCCTGATTCTGAACACGGTGCAGCACCTCCCTAGGGTTGATATTGCGTTCAATGAAGTGCTTAATGCCCCCGACCAGAGCTTGGTGGAAGATAATATCAACCTCTACAACTCGTCGGGCACGGCCCAGAGTCCGCTGCACGTGCACGACAACTTTGTGCGCGGGGCCTACCCCTTTCCGGCCACGGCCGACAAGTTTACGGGCACCGGCCTGACCTCGGATGGCGACGCCAAAACGGCGGACGAAGCGGCTTCATTTATCGAGGCCGACCACAACCAGTTTGTGGCCACCGGCAACGCGGCCATGAACCTGGCGGCTGGCCACGACATCTACTACCACCACAACCGCGCCGTGACGAGCGGCACCCTGCCGGGCGGACAGCGCTTTCGGGCGGGCCACGCCGGCCTAGGGGTGTTCAACTACTATCACCAGCCGCCGACCGTATTTTTCAATAACCGGGTAACGCAGAATACGGTGGGCTACGTAAGCTGGGGCGGCCACGCGCCAGGGCCCGACCGCCAGGACCTGAGTGACGGCGCCTGCGCCCCGTGCACGGGTACGGTGCACTTGCCCGGCCCTATCACGGCGGCCACCGAGGCGCGCGAATGGCAAAGCTGGCAACAAAAACTTAGGCAGAAGCACGTCGTTGTCGGACCTTTGCCCCTCAAAAAATCGGCCCGGCCGTAAGCAGCACGCATGTATATTGGAGTAGTCGCGCCCATCGCCACGAATGATTTGCTGCCCTTGGCCGAGCGCCACGCCGGCCCCTACCCCAGGGGGCGCGAAGGGGCACCGCTGATTAGCAACCTGATAAAAGAATATTTGCGCCGCGGGCACCGCGTGGTGGCCATCACCCTCGACGACCAGATGGACGACAACGCGGCGCCCTTCGTGCACGAAAGCCCGCAGCTAACCTACGTAGTGGTACCGGCCCGCAGCCGCACGTTCCGGCTCAATGGCCGGCGGCTGGGCCGCACAGCCGACTTCTTCTGGTATGAGCGCCGCCGCATGCTGGCCCAGCTGCGGCGCTACCGCCCCGAGGTAGTGCACGCCCACTGGACCTACGAGTTTGCGCTGGCCGCCCTGGCCTACGACCCGCAAACCATCGTGACGGTGCACGATAACGCGCTGATTATCTACCAGTACGTGCGCACGCTCAACCGGCTGTTTCACCTGCTTATGGCCCGCTACGTGTTTCGCAAGGGCCACTGGTTCACGGCCGTGTCGCCCTACATGGCCGAAACGGTGCAGCCCTGGACCAAGGCCAAGGTGGCCGTAGTACCCAATCCGGTGGTTATTCCGGAGCGCGCCAGCCTGGTGAAAGCGCCGCTCAGCCAGCCCGTTATCAGCGTGGTGGTGAATGGCTGGGACGACCGCAAGAACAGCAAAAACGCCTTGCTGGCCTTTAAGGCCGTGCAGCAGCAGCACCCGGCGGCCCAGCTCTGGGCCATGGGTACCGCCTTTGTGCCCGATGAGGAAGCCGCCGAGTTTTGCCGCGAGCACGCCATCAACAACGTGGTGTTCCTAGGTCCCACACCCCACGAGGAAGTGCTTAAGAAGATAGCGGCCAGCACGTTAATCCTGCACACCTCGCTCGAAGAGTCGTTCGGCATGGTGCTGGTGGAGGCCATGGCCTACGGCGTGCCCGTGGTGGCGGGCCAGGCAAGCGGCGCCGTGCCGTGGGTGGTGGCCGATGGTGGCTTGCTAGTTGATGTCACTAGTGTAGAGGCCATTGCGAGCGCCGTCAACCGCCTGCTCGCCGACCCCGCGCTATACGCGCAGCTATCGGCGCGGGCAGTGGCCATCGTGGCCGAGCGGTTCCCGTTGGCTACCGTAGCCGACCAGTACTTGGCGCTCTACGAGCAGTGCCTAGCCAAAAAATAAGTATTGCTTCAACCATCTTATAGACAGCTAGATAATAATTATTTAACCACCCATGAGTTTTCTACTGGCGAACGACTACTCATCGACTACCGGCTTGCTTCCAAACGACTAGTCAAGCCGCCTATGTCTGCTTAGTCAGGCAGGAACGCGGACCGTGGCAGCTACTTCGTCGTAGATGGCCAAGGTGCGCGCCACAATCACGGCGGGGTCGTGGCGCTGGCGGGCCACGGCGGCAGCTTGCGTGGCAAGGCGCTGCCGCAGGGCCGGGTCGTCGTAGAGGCGCCGGGCGTGCTGAGCTATGCTGCTGGGTGCTAAGGTACAGAGCAGCCCCGTGACCTCATTTTCAACTAGTGACCGCACTCCCCCCACATCGGCGGCGACGACCGGCAGGCCCGCCACCTGGGCTTCGCACACGCTGTTGGGGCTGTTGTCGACGTAGGACGGGTGCAGCAGGCACAGCGACTCACTGAACAGCTGCGCCAACGCCTCGGCCGAGAGCTGGCCGCGGCATTCTATGGCCGCAGGACCTAGGCGCCGCAAGCCCGCGGCCTGCACCGCCGCTTGCACCCCTTCAGGGCTGGCCTGGCCCGCGATGACCAGCGTCACGTCGAGGTGCTGCCGCAGCATGTCTACGGCAACCAGTACCTCTCGAAAGCCTTTCATGACCTGCGTGCCACCCAAGAAAACTACTTGTAAGCGCTTGGCAGCCAACGGCACTAGCGGCCGAAAAAACGCGGGCCGGATTACTTCCCAGTTGTGGTGAACCGTGCAGCCGGGGCTGAGCTGCCGCACCAGCGCCTGGTCCCAGTGGGTGCGGCAGATGAAGTGGTGCACGGCGGGCAGGTATCGCCGCTCGTAGTAGCCCGCCAGCGTCCAGAGCGCCTTCAGCCACCTTTCGGAGCCGGGCACGAACGGCGGATATTGCGATACCAGCCCCTGCACCGACAGCAGCTGCGGCACGGGCAGGCGGGCCGTCATGGCCGGCACCTGCAGCTCCGACCCGTGCACGTGCAGCAGGTCGTAGTGGTGGCAATGGCGCTTCAGGTAAGCCTTGAGCAGCGCGATGCGCCGCCGGTAAAGCGTGAGAATATCGACCCGCACCGACGGCGCTTTTAAGTAAATAAAGCGAATACCATCGCGCTCAAACTCTTCTACAGCAGTCTCGATTTTAGGAGTCCAGTGCAGGATGGTGAGCTCGATGCCCGGCTGCTGGCGCAGCAGGTGAGCAAGGGTACTCACCCAGGGCACGGGGTGCGCCAGGGGTTCGAGTGGGTGGGGCCAGGGAGCTAGCCAAAGTATTCTCACAGCAGGAAAGGGTGGGAAAAGAAGAGCGTATAGAACCCGTGTGCAGCCCTAGGGTCAGGGTTAGGCGCGGGCCGGGCGAAGGAGTTGCTTTAAATGGAAATCGGTGCGAAAAAGGGCGCATTGCGCCTGCACGTCCTGGTTGCCCCAGAGCAAGAAACGCTTGAGCTGCAAGCAACCTGCCTGCGGCGTCAAAGGCAAGTAATTTTTACCTGCCTGCACGGTGGTTCCCAGCTGCAGGCCCACTTGCGCCGCGGCTGCCAGCACTGCCGGCGAGTGGTTGCCATTGGGATAAGCCACCGCCACCGGCGCGCTACCCGTAAGCTGGGCCAGGTACTGCTGGCACTCGGCCAGCTCTTGCTGGGCGGCGGGCGGCGCGTAGTTGGTGAGCACAGCGTGGTGCGCCGTGTGGTTGCCCAGCACTACTTCCGGCTCGCGGGCAAAAGCCCGCAGCTCGGCGGGCGTGAAGGGCCGGTCCAGGTCACTAACTGGCTGTAGGCAAGCCTCGCCGAAGTGTGCGCGCAGGTAGTCGTCCACCTCATCGTGGCGCAGTGTTTTCAACAAAGCGTGCTCGGCCTGCTGGTCGGCCGGCGACAAGGGCCGCCGCTGCCGCTCGCGGTACACCACATCCCACCAAAATGCCCGGTTGGCTTGTACATGGTGGGTAGAAATGAAAAACGTGGCTGGTACCCCGTAGCGCCGCAGAATAGGCAAGGCCAGGTGATTGTTGTAGTACCCGTCATCAAACGTGATGAGGACGTACTTGCCCCCAGGGTCGAGGCCAGCTAATACGTCGGCCGGCGCAACAAAAGCGTAGCCATGCGCTTGGTAATACGTGATGAACTCGGCAAAAATACGGGTGGTAATGTGCTGCTGCGGGTCTACCAAGTGCCGCGCCGGCACCCGTTCGTCCTCAAAAAGGACGTGGAACATAAAAATTAATAAAGCGGGGCGCTCTGGCACCAGCGCCAGATGCGCGAGAGCGATTTGCTGGTCGAGCCGCTCCAGGGCGCGCTTCCAAACTCTATTCATAGGCTAGCTACCGGTGCACTACTGGGCAAAGCCCTATCGATAGTAAAATTACAGTAAATCTGACAGTTAACAAGCCCGGTATCAAATTAGATTTTCCAACTAGTTACCTATCATTTCCAGCGCCTTGGCGCTGCTTAAATCAGTGCTTATTTACACAAAAACCCGAATATATAAAACGGCCGAATTTTGTAATATTCCAACTTAGCAATCCCGGAATTTTACAAGGGTTTAGCAGCTACGTCCATTTTTAATTTATACTACATACTCAGTCAATAGGTTACGAATGGAATGCTGTGATTATATTTGCAATATTAGCCTTTCCGATTTTATAAAATTTTTTAATTAAAGCCTCTTCTTTCTATGTTATCAATGGCTATCAAGTCAATCGGATTAGCTCGACTGCACCGGCTACGTAAGTCATGGTTGTCGGGTAGTTTACTGACGCTGCTTGCAGCGGGCCTCCCCACCCTAGGGCAAGCCCAATCCGTCAGCTACGCGGCGCCCATCGTTATTACGAGGGGAGGAACGTATACGGGCAACTACCAGAGCTTGTCTTCGGGAACGCCCTGCGTGCGCATCGCCACCAACGAGGCCGTCATCCTGGAAGGCTGTACTTTCTCCGGAGCCGGCAACCTGATTGAGGCGGGGGAAGGCGCTGACCTGACCGTGCGCAACTGCACCGGCCAGGGCCTCGCGCCCACCGTCAATAACCAGGCGCCGGGGCGTTTCCTGGATACCTACCGGGCTAAGAACCTGACGATTGAGCACAATGCCTTTACCCAAACCAGTGGCATTGTGGTAAACCGCTGGAGCGGCTCGGGCCAGGCCGGCCAGACCCTGACGGTGCGCTACAACCGGGTGCGCAACATCGACGGGCGCTGGCTCAACGGTGGCAGCACGCGCAGCAGCTTTTTGATTCTGAACACAGTAGTGCACCTGACGGGGGTTGATATTTCGTACAACGAAGTCATCAATGCGCCCAACGAAAGCCTCGTAGAGGACAATATCAACCTTTACAACTCGTCGGGCACGGCCCAGAGCGCCATTCGCATCCACGACAACTTTGTGCGCGGGGCCTATCCCTACCCGGCTACCTCGGCTAGGTTCACGGGCACCGGCCTGACCACCGACGGCGACGCCAGCACGCTGGCCGAGGCGGCCGGCTACATCGAGGCCGATCACAACCAGTTTGTGGGCACGGCCAATGCGGCGATGAACATCGCGGCGGGCCACGACATCTTTTACCATGATAACCGCCTCGTAACCAGCGGCTCCCTGCCCAATGGCCAGCGCCTCAACGCGGGCTGGGCCGCCCTAGGTGTCTTCAACTACTACAACCAGCCAAGCAGCGTTTATTTTAATAACCGCGTTCAGAACAACACGATAGGGTACGTAAGCTGGAATTCTAACTCGCCTTACACCGACCGCCTCGACCTGAGCCCGGGCGCTTGCGAGCCCTGCACCGGGACCATCCACCTGCCTAACCCCATCACGACTGCCACCGAGGATGCGGAGGCAACCATGTGGCAAACCAAGCTGCAGCAAGCTGGCCTCACGGTGGGCCCGATTGTGGCGGGCACTACGCCGCCGCCGGTTGTTACGGCACCAGTGGGTGGCAACGGGGCGGTGGTGAACCCGGGCTTCGAGCTCGACGGCACCGCCACCGACACCCCCGCCGGCTGGCTCACCTCCGTCGGCAACGGCTCCAACCCCAGCGTCGACTATTCCGAGGCCTACGGCGGCGCCCACTCCGGCACCTACCACGGCACCCACTGGCGCAACGCTGGTGCCTACGAAGTCTACACCTACCAGACCGTCACCGGCCTGCCCAACGGCACCTACGCCCTCAGCGCCTGGGTCAAGAGCAGCGGCGGCCAGCCCGTTGCCCAGCTCCAGGCCCAGAACTTCGGCGCCGGCACTCTCACCCAGTCCCTCGCCGCCACCAACGACAGCTGGGTCCAGGTCACCGTCGGCGGCATCACCGTTACCAACGGCCAGTGCGAAATCGGCTTCTATTCCAAAGCCAAAAACGACCAGTTCATCTACTTCGATGACGTCACACTCACCCCCCAAACTGCCCAAAACAACGCGGCGCCCACTGTTTCGCTAGCTGCCTCTGCCAACCTTGTACTTGGCAATGCGTTGTCCCTCAACGCCACGGCTGCCGATGCCGATGGCACCATTAGCAAAGTTGAGTTTTTTAATGGCTCGACCAGCCTGGGTGCGGCTACCACCGCTCCTTATCAGCTGAACTGGACGCCTGCGGCAATTGGCCTCTACTCGCTCACCGCCCGGGCTACCGATAATAGAGGAGCTAGCACTACCTCTGCGGCAGTAGCAGTGCTGGTAGCAAAGCCAAACGTTGTTACCGTACCTACGCCGACGAGCGGCAACGGGACGGTAGTTAACCCGGGCTTCGAGCTTGACGGCAGTGGCGTGGACGCCCCCACTGGCTGGCTCACCTCCGTCAGCAACGGCTCCAACCCCAGCGTCGACTACTCTGAGGCCTACGGCGGCGCCCACTCCGGCACCTACCACGGCACCCACTGGCGCAACGCTGGTGCCTACGAGGTCTATACCTACCAGACCGTCACCGGCCTGCCCAACGGCACCTACGCCCTCAGCGCCTGGGTTAAGAGCAGCGGCGGTCAGCCCATCGCCCAGCTCAATGCCCAGAACTTTGGCGCCGGCACTTTAAGCACTGCCATCACGGCCACCAACGGCAGCTGGGTCCAGGTCACCGTCGGCGGCATCACCGTCACCAACGGCCAGTGCGAAATTGGCTTCTATTCCAAAGCCAAAAACGACCAGTTCATCTACTTTGATGACGTCACCCTCACCCCCCAAGCTGCGGCAGTCACCGTTGCTTCGGTTGGTAACTTCAGCTTTGAGGACGACCAGGCCGCGGTGCTAGCTCCCCGCCAGTGGCTGACCCAGACCGGGGGCAACACCCAGTCCTACGCTAGCTACACGGAGTCCTATCCTAACGCGCACAACGGCGTGTACCACGGCACGCACTACCGCCCCGAGGCTTACCAGATTTATACCTATCAGACCCTGACGGGCGTTGCAAATGGCACCTACAGCCTCAGCGCCTGGGTAAAAAGCAAGGGAGGCCAGCCCGTAGCCCAGCTGCGCGCCCAGAACTACGGCGGCACTTCCTTGAATGCGGCCATCCCGACTTCGCCCGATACTTGGGTGCAGGTCACCATCGCAAACGTCAACGTTACCAACGGTCAGTGCGAAATCGGTATCTACTCGCAGGCCAATGCAGGGCAGTGGCTTTACTTCGATGACATCGTTCTCGTGCCGACGACGGCGGCTGCCAGCAGCGCTCGGTCAGCAAGCTTAACCGCCCCTGATGCAGCCGCTATTCCGGCGCTATATCCTAACCCAGCCAACGACCAGGTTACCCTCACTACCACCGTGGCCGATGCCACGACCGTCACGATACTGATTAGCGACTTGCAGGGCAATACCCTGGCTACTTACCCACGCAAGGCAGTAGCTGGCGAAAATCAGTTCGTGCTCGACACCAACAACCTGGCCAGCGGGCTATACATCCTGCGCATTCAGGGCAGCGATGCGGCCACCGCACAGCGCTTGGAAGTGAAGCACTAGCAGCCGCATAGGCGCAGGGCTACTAGCTGCGCGTAATTCTCGCTTTCTCTCCTAGGTGCCCGCCAATGTGCGGCGCGCCAGCAGGTAGAGGAAGCGGGAATTTGTGATTAGATACCGGCGCCACAGGCGGCGGGGCTCCAGCCAGAGCCGATAGGCCCACTCCAGCCACAAGCGGCGGGCCCACAGGGGCAGGCGCTGCTCCATGCCAGCGTACACCAGAAAGGCCTGCCCTACTCCGAGCATACACGCCTTGACCTTACCACGGTGCGCGGCCATCCAACGCTCTTGCCGAGGGCAGCCTAGGGCCACAAAAAGCAAGTCGGGGTCCACGGCATTGATAGCGGCAACGTGCGCTTCCTCTTCCTCCGGGGTCAGCGCCCTGAACGGAGGCGCGCACGTGCCCACCAAGCGCAGGGTGGGTAGCTCACGCTTGGCCCGGTCCACGATGGCTTGCAGTACCTCGTCGGTAGTGCCGTAGAAGTACACCGACTGCCCCCGGCGAGCAGCTTCGGCGAGCAGGGCGGGTAGCAAGTCCATACCGGCTACCCGCTCCTGGGGCCGGCCGCTCAGCCAACCGGCCACGCTGGCTACCGGCCCGCCATCAGGCGTCACGAGGTTAGCCTCGTCAAGCACCTGGCGGAAGCTGACATCACGGTGTGCCTCCACAACCATGTGCACGTTGGCGCAGCACACGTAGGCCGAGTTGCGGGCGGCCCCAAGTTGTAAAATCTTATCTACAAAATCGTCAAACGAACCGGTAGAAATTCCTGAATCAAGGACTAGTTGCTTAGCTAGCATAGCTGGGTAATATGATAGAATAAAAAGGCTTGGTTAGCGCTATGCAATGCTTAGTAAGCATTTTTTTCGCCAGCTATCATATTCCAAACTGTCTTGCCAATAATCTGAACGTCGAGTAGCAGCGACCAATTTTCCACGTACTTCAGGTCGTATTCCACGCGCTTTTCCATGGCACCTTCGGCGCGGGTTTCGCCGCGGTAGCCATTCACCTGGGCGTAGCCCGTGATGCCCGGCGTTACCACGTGGCGCTGCGCGTAGGTGCTGATGTGCTTAGAATATTCCTCAAGCTGCGATACCATGTTTGGGCGCGGCCCCACCACCGACATGTGACCAAACCACACGTTAAAGAACTGTGGCAACTCATCAAGGCTCGAAGCGCGCAGGAAGCGGCCCACCCGAGTCACGCGTGCATCGCCCTTGGTAGCCTGAAGCTCCGTGCCGCTAAGGTCGGTACGCATGGTGCGCAGCTTATAGCACGGGAAAAGCTTGTTGCGCTTGCCTGGACGCATTTGCTTGAAGAAAACCGGACCGGGTGAATCAAGCTTGATGAGCAGTGCCAGTATTGGCAGCACCACGGGGAAAATCGTGGCGATAACGAACCCGGAGAAAGCAAGGTCGAACATGCGCTTGGCTATCTGGTTGGGCCGCATACCTAGGGGGTTGCGTTTTACCGTTAGGATAGGTCCACCACTGTGGTAGTGCACGTTAACGCCTTCGTGCAGCGTGCCTTCAAAGTCAGGCACAATGCGGAAAGAAATAAAATTGGCATCTGCAAAGCCCGAAAGCTCCTGGATAAAATCTGCCTGGTTGAGGGGCAACGCAAAATATATTTCATCGACCTGCTCCTGCAAGCAATAGTTTTTCAGCTCGCTTACCTGGCCCAGTACAAGGTGCTTCACATCCTCGGGCGCCGGGGTGTCGGTGAAAAAACCTAGGCACTGGTTTGCTAATGGGTCGTGCACCGTCAAGAACTTGTGTAGCTCACGGCCGCTACGGCTGGTACCTACGATTACGAAACGGCTATGGGGCCGCGCAAACCGGTAGCGGTAGGTGCGGTACAGGAAGGTCATAAATAAGCGGCCCACTACCACGGCCGCCCCAGCCATGCAGTACAGTAGCAGCAGATACCGGATAGGCAAAAGACGCTTCTGCAATACCAATAATCCCGTTGTTAGCAGCACCGCGTGGAGCAGTACGGTACGCATCAAGCTCCAAAACTTCTCGCCGTAGGTGGCTAGCCGGTCAAGCGGCACCGAGCTGGCAAACTGCCCAGCCAATATCCACCATAAAAGCGCGAAAATGGCGAAGAACATGGGGTAATCACCCGAAAATTCCCAATCATTACGCTGGATATAGTTAATTAGTCGGAAGGCTCCGAAAATGAGCACAACATCGACAATAAGCAGCAGAAGCTGATTTACCTGAGTTCGTCGAGCGTAAAGTACCATAATTTTGCAATTGACCTATACTAAGATTTTAGCTACAGCTCCCGGGTTGGGATGCAGGTAATATACGCTCTCAGTTGCAGCGCGGATTAACTATTTTGTGATAAGCATTTACTCGATTGCAATTTTCATACCACCCGGTCAATAATTACTCTAAATACTTATTATAATACAAGTATTAATTTTATGCTAACCCAAAAAATAAATTAAAACATACATATTTTTATATGTAATAAGCTCGCCAGTGAAAACACAGTGACTATAACTTTTTTAAGCTGCCTACCGTAGTTGGATAATGAATTTTATATCTCTGACAGCTTGGTACTTGCGAAACCGCTCTAGTTCGTGCAGCTCTCTTCCATAAGTCTGGTATCGGCTGGCATAAGCATTGACTAAAAAGTTTACCTTTATTTTTAGGTAACTTATTCCGACGTGATTTCCCAGTTCTTTAACTGGACATTGACAAGAATAAGGGTTCGGAATCTACCATTCGGCGCATTCACGAGGCGGCTTCCAGCCGCAGCTATTCAGCCAGCTTATAGCGCTGCCCACAGTCCAGGCAAAAAGTTAAGCCTAGGTGCTCCGGCCGCCATCCAGCGTTGCGCAGTGCGAGCCCCAATTGAGGTTTGGCTTGCCAGGTAGCCGGCTCCCCGGCAAGGGGCTGATGCCACGCTGAGTCCAGGTCGTTATTTATGCGCTGCCTTGCTCAGCCACCTCTCAGTCCGAGGGCATTGCTTACTTGTGTCCCAACCAACCTTCGGGGTTGAGATTGGCCGAATTGCGCCACACCTGAAACTGCACCAGCGCGGTACCATCGGCGTCGGTGGCGGCGCTCCCAATAGTATCGCGGGCGTCTACTTGCTGGCCTTCGTGCACGCTCACCGAGCGCAGGCGAGCGTACACCGTGAAGTATTCGCCGTGCTGAATCATGACGATGGTGTTCATGCCCGGCACCTGCGCTACCGTCAGCACCCGCCCGGCAAACACTGAGCGCACAGGCTCATTAGTGGCCGTTTGGATATCTACGCCGCGGTTTTCTACCACCACGTGCCTAAGCACCGGGTGCGCATGCCGCCCAAAATGCTGCGCCACAAAGCCCCGCGCCACCGGCCAGGGCAGCCGCCCCTTGTTACCCGCAAAGTTGGAAGAGAGCAGCGCCGTTTGGGGCGTGAGGGCCACGCGGCTAGCGTTACGGTCGGCCGAGGTTTCTTCGGGCGCGTCGCTATCGGGGTTGGCGCCGGCGTCATCGTCGTTGTCAGCTGGCGACTCGGTGCGCTGCCCGCGCGAACGGCCGCGGCTGGCCGCGGCGCGGGCGGCCCGGCGGCGCTCGGCCGCAGCCGCGAGGCGAGCGGCCCGGGCGGCCCGCGCTATTTCCTCGCGCACACGCTGGGCTATCAGCTCATCAAGCTGGGCCACGGCCCGCTGGCGTTGGGATAGCTCGGCCCGCAGACCCTGTTCCTGCTGGCTGAGCTGCTGCACCACTTCATCCTGCTCGCTTTTGAGACCTAGGAGATTGCGGTTTTCTACTAGTTGGGTTGTGAGTAAGCTCTTTTGGCGCTGGCGCTGCTGCGTAAGGCCATCAAGCTGGTGGCTGAGCTGCTGCTGTGCGCCCATAATGCGCTGCGCCTGCTTCTGGCGCTCCTCGGTGTACTGGCGCACGTAGCGCAGCCGCAGCACGAACTGATTGAACGACTCGGCCGCAAACAAAAACATGAGCTGATTGAAGCCGCTGCTGGTTTTGGAGGCCGCGTACATCAGCCGGGCGTACTCTACCTTCAGGTTGGCCAGCTGCTGCTGGGTCGTGAGTACCTGGCGCGCCGTTTGGTGCACGTTGGTTTCGATACCTTGCAGTTGCGTCGAAATGTGCTGAATCTGCCCCTGCTTAACCGTCAACTTTTCCTTGATGACGTTGAGCTGTCCTAGGGTCGCCTCTTTCTTCTGGGTGGTCTGGGTCAGCACTTTACCCGCCTCCTGAATGCGTGCCAGGTTGGTCTGGCGCTCCCGCTCCAGCTGCTCCTTCGACTTGGCGCGCTGGCGCGGGCGGCGGGTGGGGACCGGCCGCGAGCGCGTGCGTGAGCGGGTCGCCGTTTTAGGTCTGGCTTTGGCGGGCTGCTTGGCTTTGCTGGTCTTGGCGCGCGCATGGCGCTGGGCAGTGGCCGGCAGCGCGCCCAACAGCAGCAGTAGCCCGAGCAGGCAGTAGAACTTGGAAATTGTCAACGAAGCAGTCACAAAAGCGGACGGCGCACCAGCTACCGCCCTGCAAAATAACGCACGCGCCGCGGGTATAGCGCCGCAGTGCCGTATTGCCACCCTAGGTCAACCCAGTGGCAAGGCCAATCTACGGGCCCTACGCATTGTGCCTTAGGCCGCGTCAGCCTGGCCTTGCTGTCGTAGCGGCTTGGCTACACCAAAACTACCGCAAGCAAAACGGTCGTCAAAAGTACCCTAGGGTGCTTTTGACGACCGTTTTCAACCAAAGTTAGCAGACGCTACTTTTTAATTCTGGTTTCCTTCTTGAAGCCCTTCGGGATGCTGAAGGGAAAGTCTAGGTGCCCCGCACCCACTTCCACTTTTGAGAAGGAGAGCGTAGCGGAAGTGCTTTCGGCGCCACCCTGCTGGCCCACCACGTTGGAAGTGTAGGCAAAAGGCAGGTCGGTGCCATCGGGCTTCTGAAAATCGGTATACGCCACGGTGAGGCTACGCTGAGCGGCGCTCTCACTCACTTTCAACTGCTGCAAACGGCCCGAGTCATTGCTAATCAGTTGCTCAAGCAGCAGCGCGGCCTGCGTGTAGTTTACGGCCTGGTTGGTGCCCTCGGTGGTCACCTTAGGGGTAGTGCCACTGGGAGCAGGCTGATAGTCGCCGAGCAAAATGGCCTGCATCTGCTGGTAGCTTACGGGCACGTTCAGCAACTGGCTGAGGTAAGCATAATCACCAGCGAAATAGGTCTTCTGCAAGCGATTAATCACCCGCACCGAGTCGGGCGTGAGCAGGGCGCGCACGCCCTCAATACCTAGCAGCGAACCCGACAGCCAAATGGCCGAATCGCGCCGCACGCGCAGGTTGAAGTTGGCCGACTGGTCTACCTCCTTACGTTTGAAGTGCACCTTACCGCGGCCGTTCAAGTACTGAAAATTGGTGTTATTAGCTTTTACGCCAGCGGGCGCCTTCACGGGCGCCACGGCAGTAGAGGTACCTGGCCCGAGCTTGCCCGACGACGAGGGCACGCGGTGACAGCTGGCCAAGGCCAGGGCGGCGAGCACGATAGCAGATTTATTCATAAAGCTTTTGGTCTTTGATTTTGCGGTCTAGCAGCGGCGAGGCACCCGGCCCGGCCTTGCGGGCGCGCTGCCATTCAGCTATGGCCTGCGGGTGCTGCCCCAGCTGCCACAGCACGTCGCCGTAGTGCTCGATAACGGCGGCATCTTTGGTGGTTTTGAGGGCGTGCTCCAGACTGGTGCGGGCACCCGCGTAATCTTTCAGCTTATACAGTATCCAGGCGTAGGTATCTAGGTAGGTGTCGTTATCGGGAAACTGCTTGACGGTGCGGCCCGACATTTCCTTAGCCTTCTCCAGCTTTTCGCCGCGCAAACTCAGGTAGTAGCTGTAGTTGTTGAGGGCGCCGTAATTGTTGGGCTCCGCCGCCAAGGCCGATTCATACGCGGCATCCGACTTTGCGTTGTCCTTGAGCTCGTGGTAGGCATCGCCGAGCTGCGCATCAAACTGCGCCTGCAGCTCCAAATTGCCGGCGGCCAGCCGACGGCCGTGCTCCAGGGCCGATACCGCCTGCTTGGGCTGCTGCTTGAGCGAGTGCCCTACCCCATTGAAAAACCACAGCTGCGCCTGGTTAGGGAACAGCTCCAGGGCCCGGTCGCTGTGCGTCACCAGCGAGTCGGCTTGGTTGAGCTCGGCATCGAGTAGCACTACTTGCTGCCACAGCTGGTACTTCGAGTTGTCGAGGCGCAGCGCTTTGAGGTAGGTGTTGCGGGCTTCACGCTTCTTGCCAGTTATGGTTTGCACATCGCCGGCCACGCTGTAGGCCTTGGCTTCTTTGGGGTGGCTGCGCACGGTGGCGGCGGCTAGGTCGAGGGCCAGGGCGTTCAGCTTGTCGTTGGGCAACTGCTTGAGGTAGCCCGCCAGGATACGTACCTGCTGGTCGATGTCGAGCGCCGGGCTCTCGAAAGCCAGCTTCAGCTGCTTTTCCGACTCCTGGGGCTGGTTTTGCTGGCGGTACACCTCGGCCAGAATCAGCCGCGCCTGCGGGTTGTCGGGGTCGGTGCGCAAGGCCTGCTCGGCCATCCGGATGGCCTCGGGTAGGCGGTTATTAGACGCGTACATTTCGGCCTGGGCCAGCACGTAGCGCGGTTCGGTTGGGTTGTTGGCGATGAGGCTTTCGCCTTCCTTCAGCGCCAGGGGCAGGTTATTTTGCCGCAGGTATATCTGCTGCCGCTTAAAGGAAATTTCGTCTAGGGCGCCGAACTGCTGCTGAGCTTTTTCAAGGGTACCTAGGGCCTCGGGCAGCTTGTTTTGGGCCAGGTAAAGGTCGGCCAGCTGAAACAGGTAGTTGCCCGAGCCGGGCACGTCGCGCACCAGGCTGGCGTAGGTGGCCGTGGCGGCATCGTACTGCTTCTGGCTGGCCTGCGCCTGGGCCAGCAGCAAGTAGTAATACGCGTTTTTGGGGTCGAGCTGCACGGCGGCCTGGGCGTAGTTGGTCGCGTCGCGCAGGTTGCCGCTCAGCAGGTTAGCCTCGGCAATCTTGTAGTTGACCGCCGCGTTGTCGGGGCTGAGAGCGTAGGCTTTCAGCAGCCGGTCCAGGGCCTTGGGGTAATCCTCCAGCGTCACGTACTTCACGCCATCCACGAACAGCGCTTCGCTTATCTCTTTATCCTTGGCCGACAGCACCGGGGCGGCGGGGCGCGGGGCGTTGCTGGCGGCGGCCCGCTTAGCTAGCTCGCGCTTTTCCTGGCGGCTGAGCTTGGTGGGCTTGCGGATGACGGCCGCGCTATCGGCCGAGGCACGCCGGCTCTGGGCCCAACCAGCCGGACCGCACAACCCCAAAACCAACAGACTCACAATGAATTGACGCATGGCTATTCTCGCGCAAGCTAGGGCCTGCCTCACGAAAGTACGGGGGAATAAAGACGAACGACGCGACCCTCACCGAGGGCCGCGTCGCCGATAACGTCAGAACTCATCAAAAAATCACACCTTCAACACATTATAATCACCCACGCTCAGGTCGGCGGCTTTGCTGCTCACGGTGGCGAAGTTGCCAACCATAGAGTCGGTAATGGCAGCGTTGAGTATCGAGGCCGAAGTCTGGATGATGGAGTTCGACACGCGCGAATCGCGCACGTTGCTCTTGCTGCCAATGCTCACGTGCGGGCCCACTACCGAGTTGGTAATGATGGCGTTCTCGCCGATGTACACCGGCTCGATAATCACCGAGTTGGTGATGGTAGCCGACTCGGCCACCAGGTTTTCGCCGCGCTCCTTGAGGTACTCCAGGTAGCGCTGGTTGGTGAAGACGGTGGCGTCCTTGTTGCCGCAGTCGAGCCACTCGGTTACCTGGCCAGGCACGAAGATGGTGCCCTTGTTCTTCATGTTTTCGAGGGCGTTGGTGAGCTGGTACTCGCCTTTGTCCTTGATGTCGTTGTCAAGCAGGTATTGCAGCTCTTCACGCAGGTACTCGCCGTCCTGGAAGTAGTAGATGCCGATGATGGCCAAGTCCGACACGAACGTTTCGGGCTTCTCTACGAAGTCAGTAATCTGGCCTTGCTCGTTGAGCTTCACCACGCCGAAGGGCTTGGGGTCCTCTACCTTCTGCACCCAGATGGTGCCGGGCACCGAGCTATCCAGCGTGAAGTCGGCCTTGAACAGCGTATCGGCGAAGGCTACCACCAGCGGTCCGCTCAGCGATTCTTTGGCGCACAGAATGGCGTGGGCCGTACCTAGGGGCTCGTCCTGGTAGTAAATAGTGCCTTTGGCACCTACCGACTCGGCAATCTTAATCAGGCTCTTCTCTACCTCGGCGCCAAAGCGGCCAATGATAAAAGCCACTTCTTCCACGGCTTCGCCGCACACCTGGGCAATATCTTCGACCAAGCGCTGCACGATGGGTTTGCCAGCAATCGGAATCAGGGGTTTGGGAACGGTGAGCGTGTGCGGACGCATGCGCTTGCCCATGCCGGCCATCGGAACGATGATTTTCATTGGAGAGGGGTGAGAAAGGGTAAAAGAGGTTTGTCTTCGACAGATACTCGTTTTGGTTGAAATCGTTTCGCCGCAAAGAAACGCCCGAACCTAGTATGCTGCTACTCGGCTGTGCTATTTAGTCATGTAGCAATTCGGCCAGCACCGCTGGGTCCACGTTACCCCCGCTGAGAATGAGCACTGTGTGCTGGCTGGGCGGCAGGCTGGCGCGGTGTCGCAGCAGGGCGGCCAGCGGCAGGGCGGCCGTGGGCTCCACTACCAGCCGGGCTTCGAGCAGCAGGCGGCGGGCGGCGGCGCGCAGCTCGGCCTCGCTCACGGTCACCACATCGTCGGCGTACTGGCGTAGGTGGGCCAGGGTTAGCTCGCTCAGGGCCAGTGTGCGCACGCCGTCGGCCAGGGTGCGGTTGGTGTCGGCGGCGGCCCACTCCACCACCCGGCCCTCTCGGAAAGAGGCTTGCGCATCGGCGGCCAGCTCGGGCTCGACGCCGATGATTTTCACGCTGGGCTTCAGCAGCTTGATTGCCGCCCCTACCCCACCCAGCAGGCCGCCACCACCCACCGGGGCCAGCACCAGGTCCACGGCGGGCAGGTCTTCCAAGATTTCCAGGCCCACGGTGCCCTGGCCGGCTATCACGTAGGCATCGTCGAAGGGTGGCACCAGCACGGGCGGGTGCGCGGCGCCGGCCAGCAGCCGGGCAGCCACAGCCTCGCGCTTTTCAAGGGCGGGGTCGTAGAGGATAACCTCGGCCCCTAGGGCCCGCGTGGCCGCTATTTTGACCTGCGGCGCGTTGGTGGGCATGATGATGGTGGCCCGCAAACCCAGCTGGCGGGCGGCGTAGGCCACGCCTTGGGCGTGGTTGCCGCTGCTGTAGGCCAGCACGCCGCGCGCCCGCTCCTCGGCCGTGAGGGCCATGATGCGGTTGCCGGCTCCTCGTATTTTAAAAGAGCCGATGGGCTGGAGGCTTTCGGGTTTTAAGAAAATAGCTTCGCCGGACAGCTCGGGCACGTCGAAGGGCAGCAGGGGTGTGCGCCGGGCCAAGCCTTGCAGCCGCTGGCGGGCCTGCTCGATGTCAGAAAGTGTGACGAGATTCATACGTACCTAGGGTCGGGTTGGCGGTTCGCGCAAAGTTGGGGCAAAAACTGCCACCCGACTTTCCGCGTTAGCTGTCCCATCCCGTACTTTGCTTGTATGAACTACATTTTTGAAATCGAACTCGGCATCCAGAGCCTGTTTGCCGCCACCAGCGCCGGCTTCACCAACGATGCCAGCGCCGGCCAGGGCCACGTAAACAACTGGCTCAGCGCCCTGCAAAGCAGCAACGACCCGGCGCTGCGCCCCATCGCGCAGGAACTGGAAGTGCTCAGCCGCGCCATCAGCAGCAACGACGCCACGGCCATGTCCAAGTCGCTCTATCTGCTGGGCAACCTCACCGGCAAGTCCGCGCTCAACCTGCACGCCTTCGGCGGCGGCATCGGCGACAAGCTGCGCGAACTAAGCCAGAAGCTCATGTCGGCCGGCGGTAACCTCCAGCTCATCGGCCAGCAGCAAAACCGCAACGCGGCCTCGGCTCAACATTAATCAATGAGCAATGAACAAAGGGCAATGAGCAGACTGATTATTCGGTCTGCTCATTGCCCTTTGTTCATTGCTCATTATTTACTTACCCGTGCTGCCGTAGCCGCCAGCGCCGCGCTCGGTTTCGCTGAGTTGCTCGACGGGCTGCCAAGCTATGGTTTCGTGCCGCGCTACTACCAACTGCGCGATGCGCTCGCCATCCTGCACCACGAAGGGGTCATTAGATAAGTTGACCAGCAGCACCTTAATCTCGCCGCGATAGTCGGCGTCGATGGTCCCGGGGCTATTGACGATGCCAATACCGTGTTTGTAGGCTAGGCCGCTGCGGGGCCGTACCTGTGCCTCATAGCCTTCGGGCAACGCCAGACTCAGGCCCGTGGGTATGAGTTGACGCTCCAGTGGCCCTAGGGTAATAGAACCATCGGGGAGGTTGGCGCGCAGGTCGAGGCCGGCGGCGTGCGCCGTTTGGTACTGCGGCAGCGCGTGCTGCGAATGGTTGATAACGGGAATCGTAAGCATCATCCGCCAAAATTACTGCTTGTAGCCGCCCTAGGCGCACAAAAAAGCCCGGCTCGTGAGTCGGGCTTTTTGTCTTTCTTATAAAATGCTTGACCTAAATAGCCGCCATCTCGGCGCGCACAAAGTCGGCGAGCTGCGTTAGGTATTCGGTGCTGAAGTCGAAGCGAATGCCCGCCGCGGCGTACACCTCGCCGATGGGCCGGGTATACCCTAGGGCCAGCGCCCGCTGGTAGCCCGCCAGGGCGGCGGCGGGGTCCTGCCGGAAATTGCGCCACACCGCAATGGCGCCGAGCTGCGCCAGCGCGTACTCGATGTAGTAGAACGGCACTTCGTAGAGGTGCAACTGCTTCTGCCACAAGTAAGGGCGGAAGTTTTCGAGGCCGCGCCAGCTCACGCTACGCTGGTTAAACTCCTGAAAAATCTGCGTCCAGCGCTGGTGGCGCTGGTCTTCCGTGTGGGCAGGGTTTTCGTAAATCCAATGCTGAAACTTATCGATGGTAGCCACCCACGGGAAGGTTTCGAGCACGCTCTCGAGGTGCGTTTTCTTGGCCCGGCGCAACTCGGCAGGGTCATCAAAAAACACGTCCCAATGGTCCATGCTCATGAGTTCCATGCTCATCGAGGCCAGCTCGGCTACCTCGCTCGGCGGGTGCTTGTCGGCCGAGAGCGGCAGGCGCCGCGTGAGGAAGGAATGCACCGCGTGGCCGCCTTCGTGCAGCATGGTCACCACGTCGCGGAGCGACGAGGTAGCGTTCATAAAAATGAACGGTACGCCAGTCTCGTCGAGCGGGTAGTTGTAGCCGCCCGGCGCCTTGCCAATTCGCGATTCCAAGTCGAGGTGACCCATCTGGCGCATGGTGCTCAGGCACTGCCCTAGGAAGGGGTCAAGGCGCTGAAACACGGTGATGGTCTTTTCCAACAGCTCTTCGCCGGTTTGGAAAGGCCGCAGCGGCTGCTTGCCGCTGGGGTCCACGTCGAGGTCCCAGGGGCGCAGCTCGGGCAGCGCCAGGGCCTTGCGGCGGGCTTCGTCAAACTCGTCGATGAGCGGCACCACCGTTGCCCGGATGGCCGCGTGGAAGTTAAACGTATCCTCGGGCGTGTAGTCGAAGCGCCCCAGGGCGGCAAACATGTAGTCGCGGAAATTGGCAAAGCCCGCGTTCAACGCCACTTGGTTGCGCAGCTCTACAAGCTCAGTAAACAGCTGGTCCAGCGGCTTGCTGTCTTGCAGGCGCCGCGCCTGAATGGCCCGCCAAGCCTGCTCACGCACGGGGCGCGAAAGGCTCTTGAGGCGGTCGGCGGCGCGGGGCAGCGTTATCTCTTCGCCGTCGAGCGTTACCGTCATGGCGCCCACGGTAGCTGCGTACTGCTGCTGCTTGGTCGATATTTCGGTTTTGAGCGGAATATTTTCTTCGCGATAAATCTCCGACGCCCGGCGCACCGAGCGCAAAAACACGCCGTAGCGCGCTTCATCGAGCTCGGGCAGGTTGGGCGCGGCCAGCAGCTTTTCGTTGAGGGCGTGGTCGTAGGGGGCTACCTGCGGCTCGATTTCCTGCACAAAAAACTGAAAAGCCTCGGCGTGGCTTTCGTCCTGCGTATTGCAGGTCATGCGGATGTAGCGCCACGCCAAGTCCTCGCTCAGCACGGCTTCCAGCTCCGAGCGGTCGAGTAGCCACTGCTCGAGGGCTGCCGCACTGGGCAAACTGCGAGTCTGCAACTCCTGAAAAAAAGGCTCCAGCGCCGCCCAGTCGGTGACGTAAAACTCCTCCGGTAAGTAGTGGCGCGCGGGCCGCGCCGTGTCCGTCGCCACAGACAGGGCAGTCGTATCAACCTCTGATATCAGCATAGAAATGGGGTACGCAAATGGTACGCTAATGGGTATGGGCGCTGCTAAACCAGCTAGCCAGCACAGCGCCCGGCGGCAAGCTGACGGGCTGCTTCCGCATAGCAAAATAAGCTGCACCGCCTAAACTGCAACCACCAAGCCTTACCGAATGGTTACACCAATAGCTACCAACTGCACCTAAGCGCTTGGCTATTATTTAAATAAGATTACCCAGGCTTAGCCTATTTCTATCACCACGTCGCTCGTGAGCGGGTGGGCCACGCAAGTCAATATATAGCCTTTAGCGATTTCTGAGTCGGAGAGACCTTCGCGCTCATCAAGGTGTACTTTGCCCGACAGACACTTGCCGCGGCAGGCGGTGCACAGGCCGGCCTGGCACGAATACGGCAGGTCGATGTCTTCGTCGAGGGCGGCATCAAGAATGGTTTTGCCGGTGGGCACTGTCAGCACATACTCGCTGCCTTCGTACTGAATGGTCACGTTGCGGCTCTTCGCGGGGCCGTCGTCGTCGCCGGCCAGCACGTCGCCGTGGGTGGCGCTGGCCTCGGCCGTGTCGGCGGCGGCCACAAAGCTCTCGCGCCGGATGCGGCTGCTAGGTACGTTGAGCAGCTGCAGAGCGGCCTCGCACTCCGTCATCAGGCCCTCGGGGCCGCAGATGTAGTACTCGGCCTGCGGGGCCGGAAACTGGTGGCGCTGCTCCAAGATGCGCAGGATGGTGGTGCGGTTGACGCGGCCCGTGTGCTGGTGCGGCCCGGCCGGGCGCAGCGGCTGGCTGTACACGTGCTCGACTTGCAAGCGGCCGCGGCTGCCGGCTTCCAGCTCATCGAGCTGCTTTTTAAAGATAACCGAATCCTCATTGCGGTTGCCGTAGAGCAGCAGCACGTGGCTCTGGGGCTCCTCGCTGAGGATGGCCTTGAGCATGGACATGAGCGGCGTGATGCCCGAGCCCGCCCCGATGAGCACCAGTGAGCGCGCCGCCTTGGGGCTGGGCTGCACCACGAAGTTGCCGAGCGGCGGCAGCACCTCGTACTGCTGGCCTACTTTTACGCTATCCAGCAAGTAGTTGCTAACCAGGCCGCCCGCCACGCGCTTCACGGTTACGGACAGGCGCGGGGCCTCGGCGGGCGTGCTGCTGAGCGAGTAGGCGCGGCGCTCTGGCTTGGTGCCGGCCGGGCCGCAGGGCACCAGCAGGGTCAAAAACTGGCCGGGCTTGCTAGGTACGGTCTGGCGGTCGGGCCGCTCAAGGTGAATGGTAACGGTATCGGGGGTTTCCTGGGTAAGGGCGACGACGGTCAGCGTCAGGTACGACGACATGGGCTCAAGCTTGATAGAACAGAATAGAGCGCAAATTTACGGCTCGCATAGCTGGTACGGCTAGTGTATAATTTGGGTGCCTCGCCAACCTGGCGCTTACTTGAGCGACGTAGCCTAGCTTCGCGGCCCGATGTTACACGATTTAGCCTCTCTCCTCGCCCGGCACCGCGACCGGCTGGCCCCCATTTTTGCTTTTCCGTTGCGCGGCCCCAATGTAGCCCGCCTCAACTTCACAGATACCAATCCGCTCCTTACCCACCCCGAACGCTTGCGCGACACCGTCGCTTTTGATGAGCTAGTGCAACAGATGCTGGCCGAGCAGCACGCCTCTACTGGCATCGGCGGTTACCTCGAAAACCGCGTTATTTACCGCCGCAGCCCGCATTTCAGCAATGAAAATGAGGCGCGCTCGTTGCATTTGGGCGTTGATGTGTGGGTGCCAGCTGGCACGCCCGTAGCCGCGCCACTAGCAGGCGTAGTGCATAGCGTAGCAGATAATGATAATTTTGGCGATTACGGACCAACGGTTATCCTACAACATTGGCTAGATGGCATACCCTTCTACACGCTTTATGGCCATCTAAGTCGCACTGATTTAGCCGCTTTGCAACCACGTAATCCGATACTTCTAGGGCAGGTATTCGCTCACGTCGGGCCTTACCCTGAGAATGGTGATTGGCCTCCGCACTTACACTTTCAAGTAATAAGCGATATGCAAGGGCGCAGGGGGGATTTTCCGGGTGTAGCTCCAGCTAGTGAACAAAACTATTGGGCAGAGCTATGCCCTAGTCCTTGGCTATTACTGAAATAGTGCAGGATATAGCTTCATTGCGCTAATCACCTATTTCTCCCGCTCTATCGTGTAGTTTATCAGGGCCTCCAACGCGGTGCGGGCGGCGGAGGCCGGAAACTCGTGCAGAATATCTAGGGCCTCGTCGCGGTAGCGCTCCATGGTGCGCACGGCGTAGTCGAGGCCACCCGATTTCTTCACAAAGTCGATGACGTGCTGCACGCGGTCGCGGTGGCCGGCGTTGTTTTTTACGTTGAAAATAATGCGCCGCTTGTCGAGCCAGCTCGCCTGCTGCAAGGCATAGATGAGCGGCAAAGTCATTTTTTTCTCCTTGATGTCGATGCCTAAAGGCTTGCCGATTTCGGCGGTGCCGTAGTCAAACAGGTCATCTTTTATCTGGAAAGCCATGCCTACTTTTTCGCCAAAGAGGCGGGCGCGCTCCACTACTTCCTTGCTGGCACCCACCGAGGCCGCTCCCACGGCCGTGCAAGAGGCAATGAGCGAAGCCGTTTTCTGGCGAATGATGTCGAAATAAATATCCTCCGTAATGTCCAGCTTGCGGGCCTTCTCGATTTGCAGCAGCTCGCCTTCGCTGAGCTCGCGCACGGCGCGGTTCACGATTTTGAGCAGGTCGAAGTCATCGTTTTCCAGCGCCAGCTGCAAGCCGCGCGAAAGCAAATAATCGCCCACCAGCACGGCTATCTTATTCTTCCAGAGCGCATTGATGGAGAAAAAGCCGCGGCGGTAGTTGCTCTCGTCCACCACGTCGTCGTGCACCAGCGTGGCGGTGTGCAGCAGCTCGATAAGCGCCGCACCGCGAAAAGCGGCGGGATTCAGCTCGCCGGCGGGGTCGGCGGCCGCGGTGCGGGCCGTCAGGAACACGAACATGGGCCGCACCTGCTTGCCTTTGCGGCGCACGATGTAGCCCATTATCTTATCGAGCAGCAGCACGTTGGTTTGCATCGACTGGCGGAACTTCACCTCAAACTCAGCCATTTCGGCGGCGATAGGAGCTTGGATAGAGTCGAGCGGATGTGCCATGCAGGGGCAATGATACGGCAGGCAGCCGCATTGAGCCACGTTGCCCAGGGAGTAGCTTGCGGTGCTTTTCGCCCCTATACGTATGCTTACTACTGTTGAGTTCGTGCTCACTGGCCCCAGCCACGGTCGGCCTTTCGCCGCCGATGCTACTTATCTGGCTCCCGACTCGCCCGCCGCACCGGCCCGGCCCGTGGTGGTGTTCGTGCACGGTTTCAAGGGCTTCAAGGACTGGGGGCACTTCCCGCTGCTGGCCCGTTTTTTTGCCGCGCAGGGGTTTGTTTTTATCAAGCTCAACCTCTCGCACAACGGCGTGGTGGTAGGCGGCTCCGGTGACCTGGAAGACCTGGAGGCCTTCGGGCACAACAACTTTAGCCACGAGCTAAACGACCTAGGGCAGTTGCTGGACGCCCTGCACACGCCCGGCGCCACACCCCTGCCCGCCGCGCTGCTCGACCTGGGGCGCCTCTTCCTCATCGGCCACAGCCGGGGTGGCGGGCTGGTGCTGCTGAAGGCCGCCGAAGATGCGCGCATCCGGGCCGTGGCTACCTGGGCCGCCGTGGCCGACCTCGCCCCGCGCTGGCCCACCGAGGTGCTGGCGCAGTGGCAGCGCGAGGGCGTGCTCTACGTACCCAACTCGCGCACTGGCCAGCAACTTCCTATGTATTACCAGATTGCGGAAGACTACCACGCCAACCTGCCGCGCCTCGACCTGCCCAGCCTAGTGCCGCAATTGCGGCAGCCGCTGCTTATTGTGCACGGCGACCCCGACGAAACCGTGCCCCTAGGTGCCGCCCAGGAACTGCTGGCCCGCAAGCCCGACGCCGAGTTGTTCATCGTGCCGGGCGCCGGGCACATGTTTGGCGGCAGCCACCCGTGGGCATCGGCCGAGCTGCCGCCGCTGGCCCGGCTGGTAGCCGAGCGCACGGCCACCTTCTTTCGGCAGTACCCATGAGCGACGTATTGGCTTATCTGCTGCTCGGCGGCAACCTAGGCGACCGGGCGGCCCACTTGCAGCAGGCCCGGCAAAATCTGGCCGCCGCGGCTGGCGAAATCGTGGCTGCCTCGGCCTATTACGAAACGGCCGCCTGGGGCCGGGAAGACCAGCCGGCATTCCTGAACCAAGCGCTGGCCGTGCGCACCGCCTTGCCCGCCGCCGCGCTGTTAGCCGCCTGCCTGGCCACCGAGCAGCTAGCCGGCCGCGAGCGGCAGCAGCACTGGGGCGCCCGCACCCTGGACGTGGATATTTTATTCTACGGGGCCGAAATTATTGCCACGCCTACCCTGGTGGTGCCGCACCCGGCGCTGCCCGCCCGCCGCTTCGCCTTGGTGCCACTGGCCGAAATAGCCCCGCAGCTGGTACACCCGCAGCTGCACCAAACGGTAGCCGAGCTGCTCGCTAGCTGCCCCGACCCGCTAGCGGTAGTTAGGATAATGGGTAATTTGAGTAATGGGTAATAAGCGTAATTTGAGTAATAAGTAATGAGCTTGATTACCTCATATTACGCTTATTATTTAAATTACCCATTACTCAAATTACCCATCACTTAGATAGACCCCACGGTGGCGGTGGGCGCTATTTTCTTCACTAAGCCTTGCAGCACCTTGCCGGGGCCGCACTCCAGGAACGTGGCGGCGCCATCGGCGGCCATGGCTTGCACGCTCTGAGTCCAGCGAACGGGCGCGGTAAGCTGGGCCAGCAAGTTAGCCTTGATTGCGGCGGGGTCGCGGTGCGGGGCGGCGTCCACATTCTGGTACACGGGGCAGCGCGCCGGCTGAAAAGTGGTGCGCTCGATGGCTTCGGCCAGCGCGGCCTGGGCCGACTGCATCAGGGGCGAGTGAAAGGCCCCGCCCACCGGCAGCGGCAAGGCGCGCTTGGCGCCGGCCGCTTTCAGGGCCTCGCAGGCCTTGGCGATGCCCTCGACCGAACCGGAAATAACGAGCTGGCCGGGGCAGTTGTAGTTGGCGGCCACCACTACGCTGCCCGCCGCCGCAATTTCCTGGCACACCCGCTCCACTACCTCATCGGCGAGGCCCAGGATAGCGGCCATCGTGCCGGGCTGCTCGTCGCAGGCGGCCTGCATGGCTTGGGCCCGGCGCGCCACCAGCGGCAGCGCATCGGCAAAAGAAAGCACGCCGGCCGCCACCAGCGCCGAAAACTCACCTAGGGAGTGGCCGGCCACCATGGCCGGCTGGATGCCCGGCAGCGCCGCGAACTGCGCCACCGAGTGCACAAACACGGCGGGCTGGGTCACATCGGTGCGGCGTAGGTCAGCCTCGGTGCCCTCAAACATAAGTTGGGTTAGGCTGAAGCCTAGAATGTCATTGGCCTGGGTAAGCAGAGCGCGGGCGGCCTCACTGTGTTCGAATAGGTCGCGGGCCATGCCCGGAAACTGGCTGCCCTGGCCGGGAAAAACAACGGCCACGGGGCCAGCGGTAGTAGGTTGGGTGGGGTTCACAAACAGCGGTACTAAAGTAGAAAAAAGCTCGCCGACGGCTCGCGAGGCAAACTTAACGCAAAAAAAGCCGCCTCTTTCGGGGCGGCTTTTTCGATTGCGAGGTAGTTAGCTAAGGCTAGCGCACGATTTCTACCCAGCCTTTGTAGGTGCGCTTGGTACCGGCAAAGTCAGCAAACTCGACCTCGGCCAGGTAGTAATACAAGCCATTCGATACCTTACCGTTGGCTCCCGTCTCGTTGAGCGGGCCGCCCCCGTCCCAGTTGATGTAAGGGTCTTTGTCGCTCTCATACACCTTGCGGCCCCAGCGGTTGAATATCTGAACGTGCGTGCGCCGGATAGCGCTCGCCGTCTTGGGCCGGAATCGCTCGTTGAGCCCATCTCCGTTGGGCGTGAAGATGTTGGGCAGCAGGAAGAATGCGCAGTTGTCCTGACAGGCCACGTTGCTGAGCGCGCTGCGCACCCGGGCCGCGTTCACGGCCTGCACCTGGTAGCAGCCCGCCCCGCCCGTGTTGCCCGCCGTGTTCAGGGGCACCTGGTGCAGGTAGGTGTACTGGGTGGTCGAGTCGATGAGCGTAAACGGCCCCTCGGCCGTGCTGCGGTAGAAGATGCGGAAGTACGCCACCTCGCCGCTGCAGCCGGCCGGCGTGTTGCCGAGGGTCCAGCGCAGGCGGTTCTGGTAGCGCAGAGCCGCAAAGTCAAGGTTCGAATCTCGCTGGTCGAGGTTGGCCAGGCTGTCGCAGTTGGTGGGCACTACGGTCAGCACCGGCGTGCAGGGCGTCGGGATGAGCAGGGCGCAAATCTCCTGGCTGCGGTTGAGCAGATTGGTGAGAATGGGCTGGTTCAGCGAGTTGGTCGGCGTGGTGTACTGCCCGTTCGTTTGCACGTAGTAGCAGTAGTTGGCGCCCCGCGTCAGGCCCCGGTCGACGTACGTGACGCTGCTGGCGCCCGCGCTGGGCGTCAGCGTAGCCACCTGCGCATAAGGGCCCGTGGCCCCGAGCCGGCGGAAGATGAGCGTGGGCTTGGTGCTGTTGTCCCACGGCACCTGGTAGGACCAGGTCAGCGTGTTCAGGTTGTTGTTGCCATCGGGCACCACGCCCAGGCGCACGCTGCTGGCCAGTGGCGAGGTCTCCGAGGTTTCGGCGCTGCCGGGCTGGGTGGTGGCGGCGCTGAAGAAGACGAGCTGGTAGGTGTACTGCCCGTCCTGCGTGTTCAGGGCCGGGGCACTATCCACGTAGGTGGTGTCGGTCAGGCTGGTTTTGGTCGTCACCAGCGTGAAGGGCGCGGCGCCCGTGCTGCTGCGGCTCAGGCGGTACCCAAGGGGCGCGTTGAAGCTGCCCACGTTGGGCCGCGGCTGCGTCCACTTGATGGCAATCTGCCCGTTGGTGGGGGCCGTCGTCAGCACGTCCACGTTGGTGAGCTGCGCCGAGCGGCCTAGGAGCGCGCTACACGACTCGTTGGAGGCCAGGCTGGCCCCGCCCGCCGGCAGCGGGAACGTGACGTAGATGCGGTAGCAGTACGTGCGGCCTCGCGCCAGACCAGCGCCGTTGTTGTCGTCGGTGTAGGCCGTAAGGTTGGCCGGAATGCTGGCGATGCGCGTGTAGCCCGCCGCGGCCGGAATCCCCGTTTCACACGGCCCTGGTGTGAAGGGATAGGAGTTTTCGCGGCGGTAAATCTGGATGGTCGGTAGCACGCCGGGCTGGCTCGATGTCAGGCAGGGGTAGCTGGCCCACGTCAGCAATATCCGCTGGTTGGTCGTGACGGTGGCTTGCAGGTTAGTGGGCGCGGGGCCCACTACCGTTACGCGCCAGGTTTTCTCATCAATCAGCGGCGGGTCAGAGGCAATGGCCGGCGTGTGCGGCGTGTCCTGCGCCTTGAACACCACGAGGTAGGGCTGCGCCGCAATGTTTTCACACTGCGTAGCCCAGTTAAACCGGCCCACCGCGCGCGGCGGCCCCTGTGTAGACTGCCGGAACGTGGCGGGCGGGATAATGCCGCTGTAGGCAAAAAGCTGTATCGGCGTGGCCGGCGCATTGGGCCCTACCCCATCCACGGCCGTGACGCTTTTGTTGAGCACGGCACCCGCGATTACGCACGTGTCCTGCGGAATCCGGATAACCGGGGGCAAATTGGTAGTGGCCACCACGTCTATCTGCATGTCCCGGAGCACCTCGCCTCGCATAATGTAGGCTCCTAGGGCATTTTTTCGCCACTCTTCCACGATAATCGCCACGTTGTAGGTGCCCGTGCGCAAAGGCGCGTTCCAAATGAGCTGGCCGCGGTTGTTGATGGTGAGCGACGCGTTGGCGCCTACATTGGCCAGTTGGTTACCGTTATTGTCTAGGAACGATACCTGCCTCGGATTCTGGCCATTAGCATCAAATGACTGGCTATTCGGATATTGGTAGCCACTGGTAATGGTGGGCGTCGGGATGAAGCTGGCGGGCAGTGGGTTGGGTATCAGCGCCACTTGCTGGCTCTGCATTAGCCGAAAGCCGAGTGAGTCGCCATCGGCGTCGTAGGCGGCCGGGTTGTGCAGGAACACCTGCCCGGCGGCGGCCGCGTCGATAGCCGGCGCCTTCAGTACCGGTAAGCTATTCTGACCCAGGCCGGGGTCTACGGTCAGCGTGGTACTAATGTAGAACGTCTGGTTTACCGAGCCCGTCATGTTCACCACACCCGCCACGCGGTTGGCTTCGACCATGCTGGCCGTGTACCGGCCCGAGCCGGGGTAGGTGTGCTCGAAGTAAAAGGTAATGACGTTGGCCGTCGGCGATACGCTAACTTCCGTGGATTTAGGAATGCCACTCGGCGTATCGAGGTCGCTGGTTTTGCCATCGCCGTAGTACACTCGAATGGTATTTTGCTGCACATACCGCGGGTCGCGGTACAGCGTTAGCTTAAAGAAAATGCGATTCGGGTTGCGGGTCGGCGTTGTGTCGACCTTGGCCTGAATGTCGCCCGCGCGCAGGTGGGTGGCGTGCGCGGCTGTGGGAAGCAGCCAGCCCAGCCCAGCCAGCAGGAAGGTCAGAAACCACCCGCTGCGCCAGAAGGACGACTTAGGAGAGGAAAGTGTTTGCATATAACAATAATAAGGGGTGCGGAGACTATTCCTTCACTGCCAACCCACTACCAGACACAACCTTTTGGAGCAAGATTGGTTGTAAACAGGTTATGCTGGCTAACGGCGCTGGGAAACGATTGATTCAGGGCGATGCGGAGTTAATAGAACAGTAATATTTAACCATTCTAAATAGTACGCATATTAGACGGCGTGCTTGGGGGTCAGGGCCTGCGGCCCTACCTTTGGGCAACTTAAGTAGCTCTTTTTTGGCTGATATTTTTATGAATTGGTTTACAAAAACCTTTACCAGCAGCATCGGGCGCAAGATTGTCATGTCCCTGACGGGCTTGTTTCTTTGCACTTTCCTGGTAGTACACTTGGTTGGCAACCTCCAGCTCTTCAAAAACGATGACGGCGTCGCGTTCAACGTTTACTCGCATTTCATGGGTACCAATCCCATCATTCGCACCATCGAATGGGGTTTGGTACTAGGTTTCGGCTTTCACATCTACGAGGCCCTGATGTTGCAACTGCGTAATAAGGGTGCCCGTGCTCACAAGTACGACCAGTGGGAAGCTAAACAGAACTCAGAGTGGACCTCGCGCAACATGGGCCTGCTGGGCTCTATCATTCTGGTTTTCTTAATAGTACACCTGTACAACTTCTTCTGGCGCGCCCGCTTTGGCTCCATCGACCCGGACATTAACCACAACGATAACCTCTACAAAGTAGTGGTAACGTCGTTTCACCAGCTTTGGTATGTGGTACTGTACGTAGCAGCGCAGGCCAGCCTAGGGTACCACCTCTGGCACGGCTTCCGCTCGGGCTTCCAGACCCTAGGCCTGAACCACCGCAAATACATGCCGCTGATTAAGAACTTTGGCTACGCTTTCGCTGTCCTAGTTTCAGCTGGTTTCGCTGCGATGCCGCTGTATTTCTACCTCTTTACCAACGAGCAGGGCGCGCTGAAAGATGGCGTAGCCGTGACGTTGCAGCATTTGACGTTGGCTTTTAACTAATTTGTTAAGCCGCTAGGCAGTTGGGGGCCGAGTTAGTTACTAACTCACGCTTCTCGCTTACCTAGCCCCCTAACTTCCTAATCACCCACTAGATATGGAATTGCTTTCCAAAGCTCCCGAAGGTCCACTGGCCGAAAAATGGGACAAACACAAGTTCAACGTCAAGCTCGTTAACCCCGCCAACAAGCGTAAGTACGACGTAATTGTGGTGGGTACTGGGCTAGCCGGGGCAGCTGCTGCGGCTTCGCTAGCCGAACTGGGCTACAACGTAAAAGCCTTCACGTACCACGATTCGCCGCGCCGGGCGCACTCCATTGCGGCGCAGGGCGGCATCAACGCGGCCAAGAACTATCAGAACGACGGCGACTCCGTGTTTCGCTTGTTCTACGACACCATTAAGGGTGGTGACTATCGCGCCCGTGAGGCCAACGTGTACCGTCTGGCGCAAGTGTCGGTTAATATCATTGACCAGTGCGTGGCACAGGGCGTGCCCTTCGCCCGGGAATACGGCGGACTGCTAGCCAACCGCTCGTTTGGTGGTGCGCAGGTAAGCCGCACGTTCTACGCCCGCGGCCAGACCGGGCAGCAGCTGCTATTGGGTGCCTACTCGGCTCTGAGCCGGCAGGTGGCCTATGGCAAGGTTAAGCTATATACCCGCTCGGAAATGCTCGACGTAGTGGTAGTTGACGGCCAGGCTCGCGGTATTGTCACGCGCAACCTCATTACTGGTGAGGTACAAACGCACGCGGCCCACGCCGTGGTACTAGCCACGGGTGGCTATGGCAACGTGTTCTACTTGAGCACCAACGCCATGTACTGCAACGTGACTGCTCCTTGGCGGGCACACAAAAAGGGGGCTTATTTCGCTAACCCTTGCTTCACCCAGATTCACCCCACCTGCATCCCGGTATCAGGCGACTACCAGTCGAAGCTGACGCTGATGTCAGAGTCGCTGCGTAACGATGGCCGCGTGTGGGTACCCGCTACCAAAGAAATCGCCGAGCGCTTGCGCAAAGGCGAAATCACGGCTACTGACATCAAAGAAGAAGACCGCGACTACTTCTTGGAGCGTAAGTACCCCGCTTTTGGTAACCTCGTACCGCGCGACGTAGCCTCGCGCAACGCCAAGCAGATGTGCGATGAAGGCCGTGGCGTGGGTTCAACCGGCCTAGCCGTGTACCTTGACTTTGCCGACATTATCAAGCGCACCAGCGCCGAGGCAGTAAGCCAGAAGTACGGTAACCTTTTCGCCATGTACGAGAAGATTACCGATGAAAACCCCTACCAACTGCCGATGCGCATTTACCCGGCGGTGCACTATACTATGGGCGGCCTATGGGTTGATTACAACCTGCAAACCACCATCCCGGGCCTTTATGCCACGGGCGAGTGCAACTTCTCGGACCACGGCGCTAACCGCCTAGGTGCCTCGGCCCTGATGCAGGGCTTGGCCGACGGCTACTTCGTGATTCCGTACACCATTGGCGACCAGCTGGCCCAAACGCCGCCTAAGCCAGTAACGACCGACCACCCGGCTTTCGCGGAGGCTAAAGCCAGCGTGCAGGCCCGAGTAGAGCAGCTGCTGAGCATCAACGGCACCCGCACGCCTGACGAGTTTCACAAGAAACTGGGTCACCTCATGTGGGAGTATTGCGGTATGGCCCGCAATGCCGAAGGCCTCAAATACGCCAAAGCCGAAATCGCCAAGCTGCGTAAGGAGTTTTGGAGTGATGTAAAGGTGCTAGGCAACGGTGAGGAAATGAACCAGGCTTTGGAGAAAGCGGGCCGCGTGGCCGATTTCATCGAGCTCGGCGAGTTGATGGTAGACGACGCCCTAGACCGGAACGAAAGCTGCGGCGGCCACTTCCGCGAGGAATACGCCACTGAAGACGGCGAAGCCAAGCGCGACGACGACCATTACGCCTACGTAGCCGCCTGGGAATATATGGGCGAAAACCAGCCCGAGCGCCTCAACAAGGAAGAGCTAGTGTTTGAGAACGTGAAGCTCACCCAGCGCAGCTACAAATAATTATTAATGAGCAATGAACAATGGACGATGAGCAGCTCTACTGCTGTTCTGTTCATTGTTCATCGCTAATTGTTCATTACCCTATATGGCCGGCTCTAATCCCAACGCTAAACCTATGAACCTGACGCTGCGTGTGTGGCGGCAGCCCAACCGCCAGACCGAAGGCCAGATTGTGGAGTACAAAGTGAACGAGATATCTCCCGATATGTCGTTCCTGGAAATGCTCGACGTGCTTAACGAAGACTTGCTGCGCAAGGGTACCGACCCGGTAGCCTTCGACCACGACTGCCGTGAGGGCATTTGCGGCTCGTGCGACTTGTTTATCAACGGCCGCTCGCACGGTCCGGAGAAGGGTACTACGACATGCCAGCTGCACATGCGCAAGTTTTCGGATGGCGATACTATCACCATCGAACCTTGGCGCGCCAACGCTTTCCCAGTCAATAAAGACCTCAGCGTAGACCGCTCAGCATTCGACCGCATTATCCAGGCGGGCGGCTACGTGAGTGTGAACACGGGCGGTGCCCCCGACGGCAACGAGATTCCGATTCCAAAGGAAATTGCAGACCGGGCATTTGAGGCAGCTACCTGCATCGGCTGTGGCGCTTGCGTGGCAGCCTGCAAAAACGCTTCGGCGATGCTCTTCGTGAGCGCCAAGGTATCGCAGCTGGCGCTGTTGCCGCAGGGCAAGGTAGAAGCCCAGACCCGCGTCGAAAACATGGTGGCCCAAATGGACATCGAAGGCTTCGGCGCCTGCTCCAACATTGGCTCGTGCGCAGCTGAGTGCCCGGTGGGCATCTCGCTAGAAAACATTGCTATCCTGAACCGTGAATTCCTGACAGCTAAAATCTCTTCGAACAACTTGGCTTAAGCTCTAGCTAGTTATTAGCAAACAGCGCTCTGGCTTCGCCAGGGCGCTGTTTTTTATTGTGGCTGTACTAAAACATCCCAGTCAGTTATTACCTAGGTTATTGTTTGCCGGAACTACCGAGGGCGGCGGCGGCGGGCTGAATAAATACGTGCCGCACATCGGGGTAGGTAGTTTTGATAGAGGCGCACAGGTGCTCCACTGCCTCCGTTAATTGTGCCACGGACAAATCGGGCATAAATTCGACGGGTAGCACCACCAGTAGCTCGTGCGGGCTGAGGTAGGAAGAGAGTGCTGGGGCTGTGCTCACAACAGCAGGCTCGGCCTGCACCAGAGAGGTTATCTTTTCTAATAATTGGGGCTCGGCGGGCTCGCCTAGGAGTAGACTTTTGGTTTCGCGCAGCAACAGACCCGCCACTACAAAGAGCAGCAGGCCAATAAGCACGGAGGCCACCCCATCAAGCACCGGTTGATGAAGAAGATGGCTAAGCAAGACGCCCAGGAATGCAATCAGCAGCCCCAACAGGTCGGAGGCGTCCTCAAACAGCACTACGAAGATGGAGGGGTCCTTGCTGGCGCGAAAGGCCTGCCAGAACGGTTGGCGCCCCCGCTGAGCGTTGAAGGTGCGGCGGGCCACCAGAAAGGAGGCGCCGTCGAAGCAAAAAGCCACCGTCAATACCACGTAGTTCCAGGTGGGGCTACCTAGGGGAGCCGGGTGGCGGATGTGCTCAATGCCATCGTAGAGCGACAAGCCACCGCCGATGATGAAGATGAGCACGGCCACCATAAAGGCCCAGAAATACAGCTCGCGGCCATAGCCAAATGGCCGCCCGGCGGTGGCAGGCTGCTGGCTTTTGCGCAGCCCCAGCAGCAGCAGCCATTCATTGGCCGTATCGACCAGCGAGTGGATGCCCTCGGACAGCATCGCGGAGCTACCCGTAAACCAGGCAGCCACGAATTTGATGATAGCGATACCCAGGTTGGCGGCCAGCGCCATCACGATGGCGGTTTTAGATTGAGGTTCGTCGGTTGGCAAGGGCGGGGCTGTAGAGGCCGGGGTATATCCGGGGCCTACCGGGGCTACTACGGGCCAGCACCGCCCAAGGCTGCGGCCGAGCTACTTATCTCGCGGGCTCGCCAGGGTACAGCCCAGTTGCACCAAGCCGATAAGCTACTCATTCGCTTTGCTGCCTAAAGCCAGTTGGGAAGTCGCGCGGAGCAGCCAAAAAAAAGCTGCACAGTGAGAAGTGATTATGCTGAGCTAGCAAATAGTAGCGGTGAAGCTCCTAGCGCGAGCTTTGTGGCGAAAAGCAAGGCGCTAGAAACCTGCATAAAGCGCCTAGGTTATAGCAATATTCTGAGGCCGACCACGGAGTTGCGCCCCGTAGCACCGTTATTCGCAGGCACATTTGCCGCCCATGAGTTTGCTTGCTGCTGCCGTTCCCGTTGCCGTCTTGGTTTTAGCCTGGGATGAGACCACTCCCGCCGTGCGGGCGCTAGTGGAGGCCACCGAAGCCACTACTTCCGCGCTCGATTCGGTGGTAGTGCTGGTGCCGGCCGAAACTGGCGAGCCTACGCAGGAGGAGTACTTGCCGCTGGCCGCCGAACCCACCCTGCCCGAAGCCGCCGAGGCCGCCATCTCCCCAGCCGAAGCCCCTCCTACCGAACCAGCAGAGGCGCCGCCGCTGGGTTTGCCATCGGCTTCACCGGTCCCGCCAACGCTTTCGAAACTGCCGGTCCCAGGTGCCCCAGCGGCGCTGCCGCCAGCGCTGGCAGCGGCGCTGGCCCCGTTGGCTTGGTCGGAGGTGCGCGTGTTGCGCCTCAGTAGCTTCGGCCTCCCAGGGCTTACGGAGTTGAGCAAGCAAGCTTTACCCCACCCTATTTGGCAGAGCAGCACGCTGCTGCCCGCCGCGCCTTACCTAGGTAGCCAGCCTGAGGTGACCAGCAGCGAAGTAAGCACTACTGCCAACCAAGGCACAATTAAGCCTAAGGCAGCGGTAATGCACGCCACTTTACCAGAAGACGCCGCCGCGCCGGGCGCCCCTACCCCATCGGGAGCAACCCAGCCCGCGCGAGCTCTACCAGGCTTGGCCCCCGATTACTTGCTGGCTGCATCGCCGTTGCCGGCCCTTGATGCCGAAGCCGACCTAGCCCCCATTTTACCCGACGAGCTGGCAACCGCAGAGGCGGCCCCCGCCGAAACCCCGAGCAGCGCCCAAGCAAGCTGGTCCGAAGCCCTGGCCTCGCTGCGCACGCCCCTCCCGATTGATGAGCCGACGCTCGCCGCTGACTTTCAAGACGCGGCGGCCTACTACGCCGCTACTGCGGGCGGAGCAACCGGCACTGGGCCCACCGCGCTGCGGTCGGCAAGCAAGCCCTTTGCGGCGCCTGATTTGAATTTTCAGGTTATTCAGTACGCGCGCTTTGCCGTGCCGGTGGCGCTGGCACAGGCGCCGTTTTCGGCCATCTACGCGCCGGCCTGGCCCACTTGGCTGGCCGCGCAGGAATTGCGCTACCGCACGCGGCAGCCGCTGGTGCTGCACGTGGCTACCCTGGCCGCTGGCGCAGACCAGTCGATTGAAACGGCCACTGGCTGGCAGGCCGAGTTGCAACGCCAAGCCCTGCACCGCGCCGACCTTATCCTGGCTGAAACGCCCGAGCTTACCCGTCGCCTCCGCCACGACCTAGGGCTCTCGCCCGAGCTGGTGCGCACGGTGACCGCTGCCGATGCCGCCGCCGTAGCGCAGGCCCTACGCACTGCCCGCGTGCGCCCAATCATCAATCCGGGTTAATTTTGCCGCTGATGACGGAATTTGAACAGGAATTTGAGGCAGCGCTCGAAGCTGACCCGCACACGGGCGACGTGTTTGTAGTGGCGCCTTTTTCGGTAGCCGAGGTGTACGGCACCAAGGATGAGCTACTTGTGCAAACGGCCATCGAGGGCTTTCCCTACCAGGGCGAGCTCACGCCGCTCGGCGATGGCTACCACGCCCTCGTGATACCCCGCGAGGTGCGCCGCGCCGTGGGCAAAACCGTGGGCGACGTGCTGCGCGTGGCCCTCAGCCACGACCTTAGCGAGCGCGTCATAAACCTGCCTGACGACCTAGCCGCCGGTCTGGCCGAAAATGCCGCGGCCAACACTTTTTTCAAGAGCCTGACCAAGCCCGAGCAGCGCTCCTACGTGCGCTACCTCAAGGGTGCCAAAACGCCCGAGATGCGCGCCAAGCGCCTCACCGAAACGGTTTACCGCCTGGGCATCGGGCGCAAGCGAGAGTAAGCTATAGGTAATTGGCGTAATGGGTAATGGGAGTAATGCTGTCGCATAAACTGAACAGCATTACTCCCATTACCCATTACGCCAATTACCTATAGCTTACCCAGTACCAGTGCCGTGCGGCTAGGCACGTAGAGGCGCAGGCGCGGCGCCTCGGCGGTGCCGCCGCCCCCTAGGGTGTCGTAAACCACTGCTTCGTCGAGGCGGTCGAAGCCACCGAAGGCGGGCCGGTCGGAGCTGAGCACTAGGCGGTAGCGGCCCACGGCGGGCACCGGAATGCCGTAGTCGAAGAAGCTCTCGCTCACGCTGAAGCTGAAGACGAACACCAAGCCGGCCCGCTCGAAGGTGATGATTTTATTGCCGGTGTCGATGTTGAGCAGCTGCGCCGGGCCTTTTACCAATAGCTCGTGCTGGCGGGCCAGCTCCAGCATGGCTTGGTCGAAGGCCAGCAGCTGGTGGTAGCGCAGGTCAGGGTTATCGCCCAGGCTCCATTGGCGGCGGGCGTAGTGGTAGCTCCAGTCGTTGCCGGCGCGGGGGAAGTCTATCCATTCGGGGTGGCCAAACTCGTTACCCATGAAATTGAGGTAAGCCTCGCCGCCCGCGCTAAGCGTAATGAGCCGCATGAGCTTGTGCAAGGCCGTAGCTCGGGCCGCGCCGCCATCGGGGTCAGTGGCCTGCATGTGGTGGTAGATGGCATCACCAAACAGCCATTGGGCCAGGGTTTTATCACCCACCAAAGCCTGGTCGTGGCTTTCGGCGTAGGCCACCGTTTTTTCGCCCTGGCGGCGGTTCACTAGCTGGTGCCAGAGCTCGCCTAGGTCCCAGTCTTCGTCTTGCTTATGCTTGAGGGTCTTAATCCAAAAATCGGGCAGGCCCATGGCTAGGCGGTAATCGAAGCCCACGCCGCCTTCGGCAATGGGGCGGCAGAGGCCGGGTAGGCCGCTCATGTCCTCGGCCACCAGCAAGGCCGCTGGCTTGATTTCGCGCACCAGCGTACTGGCCAGCATGAGGTAAAGAATGGCGTCGTCGTCGGCATCAGGACCGAAATAGCTGTCGTAGCCGCCAAACGCGTGGCCCTCGCCGTGGTGGTGGTAGAGCATCGACGTGACGCCGTCGAAGCGGAAGCCGTCGAAGTGAAACTCTTCGAGCCAGTAGCGCAGGTTGCTCAGCAAAAACTGCTGCACCTCGGGCCGGCCGTAGTCGAACAGCTTCGAGTCCCAGCCGGGGTGGTTGCCGCGGTCGCCTTTATGAAAGTACAGATTGCCTGAGCCGTCGAAGTCGGCCAAGCCCTCGGCCTCGTTCTTCACGGCGTGCGAGTGCACGAGGTCGAGCAGCACCACGATGCCGCGCTGGTGGGCCTCATTCACCAGATAGCGCAAGTCTTCGGGCGTGCCGAAGCGCGAGCTAGGGGCGAAGAAATTGGCCACATGGTAGCCAAACGAGCCGTAGTATGGGTGCTCGAGCACGGCCATCAGCTGCACGCAGTTGTAGCCATCGGCCTGAATGCGGGGCAGTACATGGTCAGCAAACTCGCGGTAGGTGCCCACGCGGCCTTCCTCGGTGGCCATGCCCACGTGGGCCTCGTAGATGAGCGGCTGGCCCTTGGTGGCGTCCGCAATGCGAAAGGCCTGGTCGGTCCACTGAAAAGGATGCTTATGCACCCAAAGCTGGGCCGAGTAGTCTTTGCTATGCTCGTCTTGCACGGCGCGGCGCAGGTAGGCGGGCAGGCGGTCCTTGCCCTGGCCGTGGGCCACCACGTGCAGCTTGTAGCGCGAGCCAGCAGCCGGGCGGCGGCCGTGCTCATTGTCGGCCACGAAGCCTTCCCACACGCCCGTGGCCTCGTCCTTGTGGAGCGGGTCGGCCCCGCGGTTCCAAAAGTTGAAGTCGCCGACCAGGTACATGGCCTCGGCGCCCGGCGCCCACTCGCGCACCACGTAGCCGCGCCGCGTGGCGTCGTAGTGCAGCCCTAGGTGCTGGTGGGCGGTGGCGAAATTGCTCAGCGAGCCGTATTCTTTCGTGATAACGGCCAGCCGGTCGGCCAGCCGCTGCTGGCGGGCCAGCAGCACGGGCTCGTAGGGTTGCAGCCAAGAGTCTTCCTGGGTGAGCGTCAGCGTAGGAGCGGTGGGAGCGGCGGCGGGAACCTGGGCGTTGGCAGACATAAGCAAGGAAAAAATAGGGACATCCAAAGGTAGGCAACTGCCCGATAGCCGGGCCCAATGCCTACTTTGCGGGATGCAATCATTTACTCGTTTTTCGTGGGCTGGTTTGCTGCTGGCCACGCTAGCCGGGCCAGCGCTGGGGCAGCGAGCCGCCCCGGCCCGTCCGGCTAAGGCTAAGACCAACGCCGCCGTAGCCAACCAGCTGCCACCCGCCACCGCGCCCGTGGTAGCCCGGCACGCGCTGGTGGTATCGGCGCACCCCGCGGCATCCCAAGTGGGCCGCGACATTATGCAGCAGGGCGGCAACGCCTACGATGCCGCCGTGGCCGTGCAATTTGCGCTGGCCGTGGTGCTGCCGGTGGCCGGCAACGTAGGCGGCGGCGGCTTCATCGTGTACCGCGACCACCGCGGCTCGGATGGCACCCTAGACTTTCGCGAGACCGCCCCCGCCGCCGCCAGCCGCGATATGTACCTCGACGCCAGCGGCAACGTGGTACCCGGCCGCAGCACGGCCGGCGCGCTCGCGGTGGGCACGCCCGGCACCGTGGCTGGCATGGTGGCGCTTCATAACAAACTCGGCAAGCTGCCTTGGACCAAGCTCGTGGCGCCCGCCGTGCGCCTGGCCCGACGCGGCGTGGCCCTCACCGAAAAAGAAGCCGCTGGCCTCAACCGCACCCAGGCCGATTTCACGAAGTACAACCCCGGCTCACCGCCCGTATTCGTACGGGCCACGGCCTGGCAAAAAGGCGACACCCTCAAGCAGCCCGACCTAGGGGCCTTATTGCAGCGCATCCAGGACCAGGGCCGGGCGGGCTTTTACCAAGGCAAAACGGCTGAGCTGCTGCTGGCCGAAATGAAAAAGGGTAACGGCCTCCTCACCCAGCAAGACCTCGACGGCTACCAGCCCAAGTGGCGCGCCGCTCTGCACGGCCAGTACCGCGGCTACGACGTTATCACGATGCCACCGCCCAGCAGCGGCGGCGTGGCCCTGCTCCAGATGCTGCAAATGCTAGAGCCCTATAATCTAGGCCAGCTGGGCTACCACACGCCGGCGGCGGTAGCGCTCATCACGGAGGCCCAGCGCCGCGCCTACGCCGACCGCGCCACCTACCTAGGCGACCCCGACTTTGGTAAAGTGCCCGTGGCGCAGCTACTGGCCAAGGACTATAATAAGCAGCGCGCCAGCACTATCCGCCCCGATGGCCAGGCCACGCCGAGCGCCGAAATTACAGCTGGCTCCGGCCTGCCCCGCTACGAAAGCGACCAAACCACGCACTACAGCATCGTGGACGCCCTAGGTAATGCCGTGAGCTGCACCACCACCCTCAACGGAGCTTACGGTAGCAAAGTAGTCGTGGCCGGTGCGGGTTTCCTCCTTAATAATGAGATGGATGACTTTAGCTCGAAAGCCGGTGTGCCCAATATGTACGGCCTGGTGGGCGGCACCGCCAATGCCATCGCGCCCGGCAAGCGCATGCTCAGCAGCATGACGCCGACCATCCTTACCAAAGGCGGTAAGCTGGCCCTCGTCACGGGCTCGCCGGGCGGCAGTACTATCATCAACAGCGTGTTGCAGTCCATTCTCAGCATCGTGGACTACGGCGCCAACGCCGAGCAGGCCGTGTCGGCGCCGCGCCTGCACCACCAGTGGCTGCCCGATGAGCTATACGTGGAGGCCGGCGCCCTCACGCCCGAGGCGGAGAAAACGCTCCAGGAAAAGGGTTTTAACCCCAAAGCGCGCGCGCCGTGGGGCCGGCTCGACATCATCCGCGTGTTGCCTACTGGCCAGTTGGAAGGTGGCGCCGACCCTAGAGGCGACGATGCGTCGGTGGGGTACTAATTCTTGACCTATCGCTTATTATGCCCAAAGCTCTTGAGCGTGCTATTGCTTGGCTCGTTGCGGGTCTAATAGTAGTAAGCGCATTGTCGGGCCTGTCCATTATAGATACCTTGGTGAGCTTGAAATATGAGATAACTGCTCCTAGAGGGTGTATTAGTCATATCACTGGCTACAATCTGTGTCAGCAATTAAGGTCGAGCCAGATTACTTGCATTAGTAGCTTACTGGTTGCCTTGGTGATTACTCTGCTTGCTTGGCTGCGCCGCGATAAGTAGGGCTGGGCTTAGGTGATTTTGGCAGTTGCAAAGCCTCGAAAAAATACGTATCTTTGCACCCGAAATTGGTATTCAATCTGAAAAGAGGGGACGCGCAGTCCCCTCTTTTTTTGTCCTATTCCCCCGCCCGCCATGGCTCAATATGACCGCCAACGCATTCAACAGCTACTCGCCGACGCCCTCGGCGACAGCGGGTTGTATGTTGTGGACCTCACCGTGTCCGACTCGGTGATGCCCAAAATCACCGTCACTCTCGATGGGCCTAACGGCCTCGGCATTCAGGAGTGCGCCCAGGTGACGCGCCGCCTCAATCGCGGCATGGAGGAAGCCTACGGCGAAGAAGCCGCCTACTCGCTTGAAGTAACGTCGCCCGGCGCTGACCAGCCCCTCACCGACCCGCGCCAGTACACGCGCCACATCGGCCGCAGCCTGCTGCTGAAGCTGCAGGATGGCACCGAGAAAACAGGTCCGCTCACCGCTGTAACTGAGGAAGGCATTGAGCTAGAAGAAGTTATCAAAGTAAGAACCAAGAAAACTACGCTGCCCGCCGCCTTCATTCCTTTCGGGGACATAAAGGAGGCTACCGTTGTTATCTCTTTTAAGTAAACCGCAGATTTAAACGGATTAAACGGATTTCGCAGATACGCCCGCTAAAGCGGGCTACCTAGGTTCCGTTTCAGACGCTTTTACGCTTTAATCTATCTCTCATGGCTAAAAAAGCAGCAGGCCCCAGCCCGCAGGAAGTTGCCGCCGCGGCGGCCGACCTGAACGCCCGGATGCTCATCGAGAACTTCCAGGAGTTCGCCAAGAGCCGCAACATCGACCGGCCCACGATGATGTCCATCCTCGACGACGTGTTTCGGACGATGATTCGCAAGAAGTTTGAGGACGACTCTAACTTTGACGTGATTGTCAACCCCGACAACGGCGACCTAGAGATTTGGCGTAACCGCGAAATCGTGGACGACGACTCGGAGGATATCTGGGACCTTGACAAGATTCCGCTGGCCGAAGCCCAGAAGATTGAGCCCGACTTCGAGATTGGTGAGTCGGTAGCCGAGCCCATCAAGATTGAGGACTTTGGCCGCCGTGCCGTGCTGCTCGCCCGCCAGACGCTGATTCAGCGCGTGAAGGATATGGAGCGCGACAACCTGTACCAGAAGTACAAGGACCTCGTGGGCGAAATCATCACCGGCGAAGTCTACCAGGTATGGAGCCGTGAGGCGCTCATCCTGGACAAGGACGAAAACGAGCTGGTGCTGCCTAAAAGCGAGCAAATCCCGAAGGACCGCTACCGCAAGGGCGATACCGTGCGCGCCGTAGTGCACCGCGTGGATGTCGTGAACGGCACGCCTAAGGTTATCCTGAGCCGCGCCGCGCCCGCCTTTCTGGAACGCTTGTTTGAGCAGGAAGTACCCGAGATTTTTGACGGTCTCATCACCATTAAAAACGTGGTGCGCGAGCCCGGCGAGCGCGCCAAAGTGGCCGTTGAAAGCTACGACGAGCGCATCGACCCCGTAGGTGCCTGCGTAGGTATGAAAGGCAGCCGCATCCACCCGGTAGTGCGCGAGTTGATGAACGAGAACATCGATATCATCAACTACACCGACAACCTAGAGCTGTTCATCTCCCGCGCTTTGTCGCCGGCCAAGGTAGGTTCGATGAAAATCAGTGAACAAACTGGGCGGGTTTCCGTGTTCATGAAGCCAGACCAAGTTAGTCTGGCCATTGGCCGGGGCGGTGCCAACATCAAGCTGGCCTCGCGGCTAGTGGGTATGGAAATCGACGTTTTCCGCGAAGCCACCGACTACGAAGAAGATATCGCGCTTGACGAGTTTACCGATGAGATTGAGGCTTGGGTAATTACCGAACTCAAGAAAATCGGCCTCGACACGGGTCGCGCAGTGTTGGCCGTCAAAAAGGACGACATCGTGCGCCGCACCGAGTTGGAAGAAGAAACGGTGGACGATGTGTACCGCGTTATTCGTCAAGAATTTGCGGACGACGACGACCTCCCAACCGACGAAGCGGCCCCCGCCGCCTCAGCCGACCCCGAAAGCGCTCCGGCCGCCCAATGAGGGCCGGGGCCAACCGCCCGCAGAGCTATTATTAAATCGAGCCAGTAGGCTTGGTTTATAGCCTGCTGGCCAGATTTAATCTTTACCTTTGCACCCTAGAACGTATCGTTCGCGACTTTATAGAATGGCGGAAGCAACCCCGAAACGGCTTATTCAGGCAGCCAAAGACCTGAACATCGGTATCGACCGGGCCGTCGAGACCCTTTCCCGCAAGGGGATAGTGGTCGAAAATAAGCCTACCACCAAGCTCACCGGTGACCAAGTGGCTTTGTTGGAAAAAGAATTTGCGGCCTCAGCGCAGGACAAGCAAGAAGCGCAGCGCCACACTCAGGCCCGCCGCCAGAACGAGCTGAACGCCCAGGCGCAAGCCGCCGTGGCTAAGCCCGCTGCACCTGCTCCGGCCCCCAAGCCCGCACCCGCCCCAGCTCCGATAGCTGCTGCGCCAGTAGCTGCCCCCATAGCTCCGGCGCCAGTGGTGGCCGCTGCTCCGGTAGCTACGCCAACTCCCGCGCCGGCTGCTCCAGCGCAGCAAGAGCCAGCTCCTACTCCGGTAGCAGCTTCACCTGCCCTAGCACCCACGCCAGTAGCCGAAGCTTCTAAAGCTCCTGGCCTCAAGGTCATGGGTAAAATTGAACTAGATAGCAAAGGCCGCGTCGTTCCGCCGCGTCCAGCTGCGTCAGTGCAAGCTCCGGTAGCTACGCCACCCGCCACCCCTAAGCCAGCTCCAGTTGCCCAGCCTCAGCCTATCGTGGCACCGCAACCCGTGGCCGCGCCAGTGGCTCAGCCAGTAGTGGCTAAAGCAGAGCCTGCTCCCGTTGCTGCGGCACCGGCCGCTCCAACCGTAGCACCTACGCCTACTCCGGCAGCACCCGCGCCGACTGTTGTAGCTACTCCAGTTGCTGCGACGCCCGCACCAGCAGCTCCGGCTCCGGCCGCAGCTCCTTCGGTTCCAGCTGTTACGGCAGCACCTACCGCCGAGGCTCCGGCTGCGGAGGAAGGCACTATTACCGCCAAGGCCGACCAACTGAAAGGTCTTACCGTACTGGGCAAAATCCAGCTGCCGGTTGATTCGAGTCGTCGTGGCCCGGGCGGCCGTGGGCCGCGCCCCGTAGCTTCGTCCGATGTGCGCAAGAGCGGCGTTGGCACGAACAACAATCAGAAGAAGCGTCAGCGCCTACCGGCTCCCGGCCAGCCAGGCGGTGGAGCTAGCACGGGCACCAGCACTACCCCTGGCACTGGCCAGCAAGGTGGCGGTGGTGGCTACCAGGGCAACCGCCCTAGTGGTCCCGGCCAAGGTAACCGCCCTGGCGGCCCTGGCCAAGGCAATCGCCCCGGTGGCCCTGGTCAGAACCGCCCTGGCCAAGGCCAGAGCGCGCCCCGCACCCCGCAGGTCCCGCTTACGGCTGAGCAGAACGACAAGCAGATTCAGGAGCAAATCAAGGCTACGCTGGCCAAGCTGAGCGGTGGCAAAAACAACGCCGCCGCCAACCGCGCCCGCTACCGCCGCGACAAGCGTGGCATGGCTGCCGAAGAGCGCGAGGCCCTACGTGCCCAGAACGAGCTTGATGCCAAAACTCTCAAAATCACTGAGTTTATTTCCGCCAACGACTTCGCGTCGCTGATGGATGTGAACGTGAACGAAGTGATTCGGGTGTGCCTAGGTATGGGCATGTTCGTGTCGATTAATCAGCGCCTCGATGCTGAGGCTATCACGGTTATCGCCGACGAGTTTGGCTTCGATGTAGAGTTCCTCTCGGCAGAGGAAGACGAGGAGGCTATCGACATGAGCGATGCCCCCGAGGACTTGCGGCCGCGGGCTCCTATCGTAACCATCATGGGTCACGTCGACCACGGCAAAACGTCGTTGCTTGACTACATCCGGAGTGCGAGCGTAGCCAAAGGCGAAGCCGGCGGTATTACGCAGCACATTGGCGCCTACGAGGTAACCACTAAGTCGGGCTCGCCGATTACTTTCCTTGACACACCTGGTCACGAAGCCTTTACGGCTATGCGTGCCCGTGGTGCCAAGGTGACGGACATCGCGATTATCGTTATCGCGGCCGACGACTCGGTGATGCCCCAGACTAAGGAGGCCATCAACCACGCGCAGGCTGCCGGGGTACCGATTATCATCGCCCTCAACAAGATTGATAAGCCCTCTGCTAACGCCGAGAAAATCCGCGAAGAGCTTTCGCAGATGAATATCTTGGTGGAAGAGTGGGGTGGCAAATACCAGAGCCAGGAGGTTTCGGCTAAGTCGGGCCTAGGGGTAGAGGATTTGCTGGAGAAAGTGTTGCTCGAAGCTGAACTGCTTGAACTCACTGCTAACCCTGACCGCAACGCCATCGGCACGGTAATCGAAGCCGAGCTTGATAAAGGCCGCGGCTACGTAACCACCGTGCTGGTGCAAACTGGTACCCTGAACGTAGGCGACATCGTACTAGCCGGCCCGCACTATGGCCGCGTGAAGGCGATGACCGACTACCGTGGCAAGAAAAAGAAGGTAGCTGGCCCGGCCACGCCGGTGCAGGTACTAGGCCTCACGGGTGCCCCGCAGGCTGGTGACCGCATCCAGGTAATGGAAACGGAGCGCGAAGCCCGCGAACTGGCCACCCAGCGCCAGCAGCTGGCCCGTGAGCAGACCATCCGCACCAAGAAGCACATTACCCTCGACGAAATCGGTCGCCGTCTGGCAATTGGCTCGTTTAAGGAGCTGAACATCTTGGTGAAAGGTGACGTGGACGGCTCGGTAGAAGCCCTATCCGACTCGCTGCTGAAACTGAGCACGCCCGAAGTAAAGGTGAATATCCTGAGCAAAGGCGTAGGTGCTATCTCGGAAAGCGATGTGTTGCTGGCTTCGGCTTCTGATGCCATCATCATCGGCTTCCAGGTTCGTCCTTCGCAAAGCGCTCGCCGCTTGGCCGAGCAGGAGCAGATTGACGTGCGCTTGTATTCCATCATCTACAACGCCATCAATGAGGTGAAGGACGCGATGGAAGGCATGCTGGCCCCAACGCTGCACGAAGTAATTACGGCCAACGCCGAAGTTCGCCAGGTGTTCAACATCACTAAAGTCGGCACCATTGCCGGCTGTATGATGACGGATGGCACGCTGACTCGCAAAACCCGCGTGCGGGTAGTGCGCAACGGTATCGTGCAGTACACCGGCGACATTCAGGACCTCAAGCGCTTCAAAGACGATGTGTCGGAGGTGCGCCAAGGTTACGAGTGCGGTATTTCCATCAAAGGCTACAACGACCTCCAAGAGGGCGACAACATTGAGGGCTTTGAAGAACAAGAAATCAAGCGCAAACTATAATCGCAGATTTAGCGGATTCAACGGATTGCGCAGATACGCCCGCCTGCGGCGCGCTGACTACTCGGACTATCCAACTTATCTACCCGAATTATAAAAAGAAAAAGCCGCCTGAAAGGGCGGCTTTTTCTGTTCTATTATATCAGTTATCTATCAAGCTAGTCAGCCCGCCGCAGGCGGGCGTATCTGCGCAATCCGTTGAATCCGCTAAATCTGCGATTTTAGAAGAGCAGGAATTTCTTCTTCTTCTTGTGGTTGTGCACCAGCGGTTGCCCTTTGGTGACGCTACCGGAAGCTTGGTGACCTGCGCCTCGTTTATTCTCTTGGCCAGGCATAGCCCGGTATTTACGCAGCGTGAAGCCACCGCTGCCCTTGTCGTATTGGTGAGACGGTTTGCCGCTGCTGGCACCAAAGCTAGTGTTGCCGGTGCGCGCTTCCAGTATTTGTAGTTGCTGGTCGCGGGCAGCATCTTCAGGCGCCATTTGCTGCTGGCGGCGGGTGCGGGCCGGGTCAATAGACTGAGTTGGGGCTTCACCGGCCGAAGCAGAACCAGGCGCCGACGACTGCGCCTGAGCTGGCAAAGCACTTAGCAACCCTAGGGAGCCAGCCAGCAACCCAATAGACAAAAGGTTTTTCACGCGAGAAAGTAAAGGATGGAACAGCGGCGAAAGTACGGCGCTAACTATTGCCCAAGTTCATTAAGTTCCAGGTGAAGCCGGCCAGCTTCGCGCCGGTGTTCAACCGCCCTAGGATAAGCTAGGAACGAGCACGCAACGCATCGCGAATTTCGGTCAGCAGTACTTCTTCTTTGCTGGCGACGGGAGCGGCCGACACTACTTCTACCACTTCGGCCGGACGCTTGAAGCGGTTAGCCAATTTCACTACCCAAAAGATTACGAAAGCGATGATAAGAAAGTAGATGACCGCATTAATAAAATTGCCGTAGCTAACTACTGCTGCTTTAGCATCCTGGGCCGCTTTCAGGGTAGCGTAGTGCTCGCCATTTAGGGCAAAGAATTTCTCTTTAAAGTCGATTCCGCTGGTAAACACGCTGAGAACCGGCATAATAACATCATCGGTAAGCGAGGTAACTATTTTACCAAACGCACCGCCAATGATTACCCCGACGGCGAGGTCGAGCACATTACCCTTAGAAATAAACTCTTTGAATTCGGAAATAACACTCATGGGGATAGAAAAAAGGGTGAAAAAAAGTCGGATGCTTGCAGCACAACTTTGTTAAAGCAAGCACAAGAGGTTGCTACAATCTGAAGACAATTGGCGAATAGCGCTGCAATATGCAGGAAATGTCCTAATATTTTCGCGCAACTGCCTATTTTTTAACTTCAAACAGGCGCTATAGCTAAGCAGCGGCGGCGCCATTTGCCAAGCCGTACCTTTGGGGCCGTTCGCGCTCATTGGTTTTTTCTATGGCTCCCACTTTCGACAACCTGCTTTACGAGCTGGATGCTACCACTGGCATCCTTACCCTCACCGTCAACCGCCCCACCAAGCTCAACGCCCTCAACGCGGCTACCATCTCGGAGCTGGGCCAAGCTATTGCGCAGGCGCGCCAGGACGCGGCCGTGCGCGGCATTTTGTTGACGGGCAACGGCGAAAAAGCCTTCGTGGCCGGGGCTGACATCGCCGAACTCGCCGAGCTGAGTGGCCCTGATGCCCAAGCCGCCGCGGCCCACGGGCAGGCGGTGTTTCGGCAGTTCGAAACCAGTCCGAAACCCGTGGTGGCGGCCGTAAACGGCTTCGCTTTGGGCGGCGGCTGCGAGTTGGCTATGGCCTGCCACATTCGGGTGGCTTCGGAAAATGCCCGCTTCGGCCAGCCCGAGGTGAACCTAGGGCTGCTGCCCGGCTACGGCGGCACCCAGCGACTGGTGCAGTTGGTGGGCAAGGGCAAAGCCCTGGAGCTGTTGCTTACGGCCGACCAAGTGAAAGCCGACGAGGCCCTACGCCTGGGCCTAGCCAACCACGTAGTGCCGCAGGCCGAGCTATTGGCCTTCTGCCGCAGCTTGCTACTCAAGATTTTAACCAAGGCGCCAATCGCCCTAGGCCTTACTATCGACTGCGTAAATACGTACTTCGACCAAGGCGGGGAAGCTGGCTACGCGGCCGAGGCAGCAGCCTTTGGGCAGGCCTTTGGCACGGCTGATTTTAAAGAAGGTACGGCAGCATTTCTTGAAAAACGGGCCGCCGTATTCACCGGAAAGTAACTTTACCCGGAGGACTTGACCTAGGGCGGTGCTACCAACCCACAACCGGTAGCAGCACCGCCCTAGGTCAAGGCCTCCCAGGCGTAGCCAATGAGTATTGCGAAAAAGCTGGCCTCCCAAACGGCCATTTACGGGGTCAGCAGCATAGTGGGGCGGGTGCTGAGCTACCTGCTGGTGCCGATATACACCGCCCACTTTGCAGCGGCCGAGTACGGCGTGGTAACGGGGCTCTACGCCTACGTATCGTTTCTAAACGTGGTATTTACCTACGGGCTCGAAACTACGTTCTTCCGGTTTGCTAACCGCCCTGGCCAGGACCGCCGCGAGCTGTATGACCGCACCCTGAGCCTAATGCTGCTCAGCAGCGTGGTGCTTACGCTGTTGCTGGCCCTGCTGGCCCGGCCGCTGCTCGGGCTGCTCGACCTGCCGCCCGGCCACGAAGAATACGCGCGCTGGGTAGCCCTTATTCTAGGGTTCGATGCTATTGCGGCGCTGCCTTTTGCCCGGCTGCGGCTCGAAAACAAGGCGCGCAAGTTTGCCGCTATCCGTCTGGCTAACATTTTATTGTACGTTGGGCTCAACCTGTTCTTCGTAGTGCTGTGCCCCTACGTGCTGCAAAGCCCACCCAGCGGCTGGCTAGCGGGCCTGCGGCCGCTGGTAGCGGCCGTGTACGACCCGACGCTGGGGGTAGGCTACGTGTTTTTGTCTAATCTCGCCGCTTCGGCCCTTACGCTGTTGCTGCTGGGGCGCGAGCTGCTGGATTTTCGCTTTCGCTGGCCCGATTTATCATTCCTACGGCCGCTGCTGGCCTACGCCCTCCCCCTCATGCTGATGGGCCTGGCCGGCATGGTCAACGAAACGCTCGACCGCATCTTACTGCCGCGCTGGCTACCCGACAACTTTTACCCCGGCCTGAGCCGCCTAGGGGCCGTGGGCGTGTACGGGGCGTGCTACAAGCTCAGCATTTTTATGTCGCTCGTCATCCAAGCGTTTCGCTACGCGGCCGAGCCCTTCTTCTTCTCGCAAAGCACCGAAAAAAACTCGCCCGCCACGTTTGCGCTGGTGCTCAAGTGGTTTACGCTGTGCTGCGCGTTCATTTTTGTGGGCATCAGCCTGAATCTTACCTGGGTAGGCCCGCTGTTCTTGCGGCGCCCTGTGTACCTGACGGGCCTCAACGTGGTGCCGATTTTGCTGCTGGCCAACCTTTTCCTAGGGATATATTACAACCTATCGGTTTGGTTTAAGCTCACCGATAAAACGTACTATGGCACCTACATCGGCGCCGCCGGGGCCGTCCTCACCATCGCCCTCAACTTCGTACTGATTCCGGTATTGGGCTACACGGGCAGCGCCTGGGCCACGCTGGCCTGCTACTTTCTGATGGCCGCCCTGTGCTGGTGGCTGGGCGAACGGCACTTCCCGGTACCCTACCCAGTGGGCCGGCTGCTACTATGGCTGCTAGGCGCAGTGGCCCTGGTAGTAGTGGGGCAAGCTGCCATTCAGGCGCTTCCCACGGCCCGCTACGCCCTGGGCTTGGCATTGCCGCTGCTTTTTATCGGCCTGATATACGTAGTAGAAGGCCGCCAGCTGAGCCGGCGCCGAGGCTAAGCGAGAGGGGTAGGAGCAAAAAAAACACCGGGCACGACCCGGTGTCTTTCTGAGCTATGAAAACAAACTTAGCCAACTTCCTTTTCCCGAATCGACCAAATGGACGATTACAGTATCAGGTTGCTAACCGGTACAAAGTTGGCGGTTTTGAATGACATATACGCAGTAAAGCTGAATCTTTTCGGCGAATTTCTCCTTCTGACCGGTGAACACACCAAATAGGAATGCTAACATTCAATTAATTATTTGGCAGAATTAACTTATTACTGCGTTTTTCCAGATTGGGGGTTTAACCCATTTAGTAGCAGATAACAGCCGCCGCTTGGTCGATTAGCCTGGGCGTCTGAAAGCATGGCTGCCGGGCAAAACCAACTTACCTGGTACCTTTGTTGCAGTCCAGTAGCCCGTCTTTATCGTATACTGACTTCTACTTTTTCTCCCTGTTTTTCCACTCGCTACCGCCACTCGGCTCCTTCCCTCATGCTCACTCTCTCCCTGCTGTTTCTCAGCAACCCGAAGACCATCATCTTCATTGTTTTCGTGCTGGTGTTATTCTTCGGTGCCAAGCGCATTCCTGAGTTGTTCCGGGGTGTGGGCCAGGGCGTGCGCGAGTTTAAGGACGCTAGCACCGAGCAGCAGCAGCGCCCCAATTACCAGGCGCCCACCCCTCCCCAGCAGCCCTATGGCCAGCCCGGCCAATACGCCGGCCAGCCCCAGCCGCCCTACGCGCCGCAGCCCGGCCAGCCCTACGCTCAGCCGCAGCCACCCTATGGCCAGCCGGCTCCCGGCCAGGCGCCCCAGGCTCCGTATAACCCCAACGGCCCGGCTGCTTAGGTGCTGCGCAGCTTTTTTTTAATACTTCGCTTTAATTTCTTTTCTCATGACTTCTTCCCTGCTTTTTCTAGGTGATATCGGCGGCTCCGAATTGATTTTGATTATGGTCGTCATTCTCATTTTCTTTGGTGCCAATAAAATTCCGGAGCTCGCCCGGGGCCTTGGTAAGGGCATCCGCGAGTTTAAGGACGCCAGCAGCGAGATTCGCAACGAGTTTGAGAATGCCGGCCAGCCACGCCCAAACCAATACGCCAACCAGTACCCGCCGCAGCCGCAAGCCCCGTATCAGCCGCAGCCCTACGACCCGTCGCAGCCGCAGTATGGCCACGTGCCGCCCACTGCCCCTGCCGCCTATGAGCCCGTGCACCCGGTGTATAATGCCGCAGATGATGTAAATTCGCCCGCCGTAGCTCACGTTCCGCACGCCCACGACACGCCCCTGCCGGGCAGTGCGCCTGCCAACAAGCCGCGCCTCGACCAGCCTTCACCTGACGCATAAGATTTGAAACCTCTTTTTTCTTCCCTTTCGGAAATCCAGCGCGAGCTGGCGGCGGGCACTACGTCCTGCCGCCAGCTCGTTGAGTATTACCTCGATAACATCGCCCAGCGCAACGCCGAGCTGAATGTCTTTCTGGAAGTGTGGGCCGATGAGGCTCGCCAGCAAGCCGCCGCCGTGGACGAAAAGCTGGCCCTAGGTACCGCGGGCCGCCTCGCCGGCATGGTCATTGGCCTCAAAGACGTGCTGGCCTACCAAGGCCACTCGCTGCAAAGCAGTAGCCGCATCCTTGACGGGTTTAAGTCGCTCTTTACCGGCACCGCCGTGCAGCGGCTGCTGGCCGAAGACGCTATTTTCATCGGCCGCCAAAACTGCGACGAGTTTGCCATGGGCGGCTCGAACGAGAACTCGGCCTTCGGCCCGGTCCGCAATGCGCAGGACCCTAGCCGGGTACCGGGCGGCTCATCGGGCGGCTCGGCCGTGGCAGTGCAAGCCGATATGTGCCTGGCTTCAATTGGCTCCGACACGGGTGGCTCGGTGCGCCAGCCGGCCGCTTTTTGCGGAGTTATTGGCCTCAAGCCCACCTACTCGCGCATTTCGCGCTATGGGTTGGTGGCGTTTGCCTCGTCGTTTGACCAGATTGGGCCGATTACCCACTCGGTAGAAGACGCTGCCCGCCTGCTCGAAGTAATGGCGGGCGCCGACGGCATGGATAGCACCGCCAGCCAGCAGGCGGTGCCCGCCTATAGTGCGCTGCTCGAGCCCCTCCCCCACTACCGCATCGGCTACCTCAAAGAAGCCATCGACCGGCCGGGCTTGCAGCCCGAGGTACACGATGCCCTGCAAGACACCCTCGACTCGCTCCGCAGCCAGGGTCACCTCGTCGAAGCCGTGGACTTCCCGTACCTCGACGAGATGATTCCGACGTATTACATCCTCACCACGGCCGAAGCCAGCTCTAACCTTTCGCGCTTCGATGGGGTGAAGTATGGCTACCGGGCGCCGGATGCTACGGACCTAGAGTCGCTCTACAAGAAAACGCGGGCGCAGGGCTTCGGCCCCGAGGTGCAGCGGCGCATCATGCTGGGCACGTTTGTGCTGAGTGCCAGCTACTACGATGCGTACTACACCAAAGCGCAGCGCGTGCGGCGGCTCATCAAGGAGAAAACCGACGAACTACTGCGGCAATATGACTTCCTGGTGCTACCAACTACCCCGACCACAGCCTTTAAGATTGGCGAAAAGCAGGACCCGGTGTCAATGTACCTAGCCGATATTTTCACGGTGCAGGCCTCGCTGTCGGGCGTGCCGGCTATATCTATTCCGGCCGGGCAAGATGCGCAAGGCTTGCCCATTGGCTTGCAGATTATGAGCGGTGCTTTCCGGGAAGCTGACTTGCTGGCGTTTGCCAACGAGCTCATGGCCGTGCCCGCCGGCAGCTAGGCGCAAGCCCCGCAGGCAATCGGTTTTCACCGGTTGTTGCTGGTAGCTCGTCCTTGCTAAAGGCGGTTCCCTAGGTGCCAAATATTCAACTGACTGACTACGTAGCGAACTGCTGCGTAGCCAGTCAGTTTTTTTAGCAAGGTTTGCTAACGGTTAGGCGGTTCATAACTTGTATTTTACCTTAGCTCAATGAAAGTATCGCACCAAGTACCCGCGTTGGCCAAGCGTCCTGCTTTGCGGGGCCGTTTGACGGGCCGGTTGCTCGGGTGGGCGCTGGCGCTGGGCGCGCTGCCAGCCGCGGCCCAGCAGTTGCCCCGTGCGGGCCGCACTCTACCTATCGATACTGTACGTCAGATAGTTGACTTGCCCGCCGCGACTATTGACTCGCTGGCCGCCGAGCCGCTCATTGAGCTCACGGTAGATTCGGCACGCCTAGCCTGGCTGCAAACCCCAACGACGCTGCAAGAGCTGGTGGGCGACCGCATGAGCTGCTTTGAAACGGCCGCCCCGCACCAATTCAACAATGCGGTGATGGCTTACGTGCGGCTTTTTACCGAGCGCCAGCGCGGCTATACCCAGCGGGTACTGGAGCGCCGCGACTTTTACTTCCCACTTTTTGAGAAATATCTGGCGAAGTACAATCTACCCGATGAGCTAAAATATCTGTCGGTGGTGGAGTCGGCCCTGCTGCCCGCCGCCAAGTCGGGAGTGGGCGCCGTGGGCTTATGGCAGTTTATGCCCCCTACGGCCAGCGACCTGCGCCTCAAGCGCGACGAGTGGGTAGACGAGCGCATGCACCCCGAAAAATCTACGGAAGCTGCCTGCAAATACTTGCGCGACCTCTACCGCATATTTCACGACTGGGAGCTGGTGCTGGCGGCCTACAACTGGGGCACGGGCAACGTGCAACGAGTGATTCGGAGAACGGGCAAGCGCAATTTTTGGGAGATGTACCCGCACATGCCCGCCGAAACGCGCAACTACGTGCCCACTTTCACGGCCATCATGTACGCGATGACCTATGCCAAGGAGCACGACCTGCACAACTCCTCGATGCGCTACCAGCACTACGAGCAGCTCGACACACTGACCCTGCACGGGCAGGCTCTTGATTTGCGTCGCCTCAGCCGCGCCCTCGGGTACGCCGACTCGCTGGCCCTGCAGCGCTACAACCCCGAGCTGCGCCACGCCGGCCTACCGGCCGGCTACCGGCCCTACGTGCTGCGGTTTCCGGCAACGGCGCGCGAGCACCTAGGCGATGTCGACCACGCTACGCTGCTGGCCTATTGCCAGCCGGCCGCCGAGCTGCCGCGCCCACTAGCGCCGCTGCTGGCCCAATTAAACGGTGTGGAGCCCTGGTCGACGGGCAGCCAGCTCGCTCATGCCGATACGGAGGCGGCCGCCCCCCACCTCCGCCGCCTCAACTACACGCTGCGCCGCGGGCAAACTCTGGCCACCGTAGCCGAGAGATATCACGTAAGCCCGGCCCAGCTCCGCAAGTGGAACGGCTTGCGCAAAGACCAATCGCTGAAGCCTGGCCGCCAGCTGCTGGTGCTAGTACCCGCCCCGGCCGCAGCCGCGCCGCATACCGAGCAGACCCTAGTGGCCGCGGTAGCTCCGCCGCCCATCACGGTGGCCACTCTTCGCCACGCAGCAGCTACCGACAGCACTTTACAGATACTCGCTGCCGCTAATGTGCGCTACGCCCGGCTGGCCCAGGAGCGCACCGCCCGCGAGGTGGCGCAGGCCCAGGAGCTAGCCCGCGTAAAAAAGCAGCTGGCGGCCCGGGCAGCGGCGCAGCGGCGCTTATCCATCGCGCAGGCAGCGGCGGCGGCTAAAAATGCGGCTGCCACGCGCCTAGGTCTGCCCACCGACTCGACTACCACCGACGACGCGGTGGCGGCTGCTGTGGCACCAACGCCTTCGCAATCGGCCCGCACGGCCAAGCGCCGCGACAACACGCGCAACGCTATGCGGACTGAGTCCGTGGCTAGCGTAGACGCTACTACCGAGCCGGATTTGGCGCCAGAAGATGCTAACGCTACGCCTCCTTCACGCACCAGCCGCACTAGCGTAGCCAGCTCACCGGTCGAGGGCCGGACCACTGGCCGGACGACAACAGAAACCCGCCGACCTAGGGAGGAAAAAACTGAAGCGGCCCCCACCCTTTACACCGTGCGGCCGGGCGATAACCTCACCAAGCTGGCCCAAATGCAGGGTATCAGCGTGGAGCAGCTCAAAGCGTGGAATAAGCTGACGACCGAGAACGTGCTGGCCGGGCAGCAGCTGCGCCTTGCCGCGCCCGCCGATGCCACGGCGCTGCCCGTGGCGGTGCAAAACCCGGCGCCGCGCCACGCTAAAAATATCCCGAGTGGCCCCAAACTCGAAACCCACACCGTGCAGCCCGGCGACACGCTTTTTAGCATTGCCAAGCGCTTTGGGCTGACGCTGACCGAGCTAAAGCGACTCAATCACCTGGCTAGCGACCAGGTAAAACCGGGTCAAAAGCTGGTAGTGGGCGGGTAGCTCCCGCCAAATAAAGTGTATTTTTGCCGAACGGCCGCGATTGGTTCGCGGCCGTTTTTGTTTGGTCTAACTCCCCACCATGCTCAAAATCAACCCCCAAGACGCGCTCGACTACCACGAGCAGAGCCCCCAGGGCAAAATCGAGGTAGTGCCTACTAAGCCCGTGAGCACCCAGCTCGACCTGGCCCTGGCCTACTCGCCGGGCGTGGCCGAGCCCTGCAAGGCCATCGCCAAAAACCCCGACGACGTGTACAAATACACCGCCAAGGGCAACCTAGTGGCAGTTATTTCTAACGGAACGGCGGTGCTGGGCCTCGGCAATATTGGGCCGGCCGCCTCGAAGCCGGTGATGGAGGGCAAGGGTGTGTTGTTCAAGAAATTTGCGGGTATTGACTGCTTCGATATTGAGATTGACGCCGAGGATCCCGACGAGTTTATCCGCATCGTGAAGGCGTTGGAGCCCACGTTTGGCGGCATTAACCTAGAGGACATCAAGGCACCGGAGTGCTTCCGCATCGAAACGGAGCTGCGTGACAAGATGAACATCCCGCTGATGCACGACGACCAGCACGGCACGGCCATCATCACGTCGGCGGCTTTGCTGAACGCGCTGGAAATCGTGGGTAAGAAGATTGACGAGATTCAGCTCGTGGTGAGCGGCGCGGGCGCGGCGGCCGTGTCTTGCCTGCGCCTGTACCTAGAGCTAGGCGTGAAGCTCGAAAACGTGGTGGTTTTCGACAAGGACGGCGTTATCAACGCGGGCCGCACCAACCTGGCCGATATGCAGATGCGCTTTGCTACGCAGCGGCCCGTCAGCACGATGGCCGAGGCGCTGGAAGGCGCCGACGTATTCCTAGGGCTGTCGGCGGCCAATGTGCTGCCCGCCGAGCTGCTGCTGAAGATGGCCGACAACCCCATCGTATTTGCGCTGGCTAACCCCGACCCGGAAGTGGCCTACGACCTGGCCATGAGCACCCGGCCCGACCTGATTATGGCCACCGGCCGCTCGGACCATCCTAACCAGGTAAACAACGTGCTGGGCTTTCCCTACATCTTCCGGGGAGCTTTGGACGTGCGGGCCACCGAGATTAACGAGGCCATGAAACTGGCCGCCGTGCGCGCCCTGGCTGAGCTGAGCAAAGAGCCCGTGCCCGACATGGTGAACAAAGCCTACGGCGATAATACACTGGCTTTCGGTCGCAACTACCTCATCCCGAAGCCCCTCGACCCGCGCCTGATTACGACGCTGTCGCCGGCCGTGGCCAAGGCCGCGATGGAAAGCGGCGTGGCCCGCCGCGACATCACCGACTGGACGGCCTACGAGGACGAGTTGCGCGCCCGCCTAGGGGTCAACCAGAAGCTGATGAACCGCATCACATCGGCTGCCCGCTCGGGGCCGCGCCGCGTGGTGTTTGCCGAGGCTGATAACTACAAGATTATTAAGGCGGCGCAGATTGTGCGCGATGAAAACATTGCCCTGCCCATTTTGCTGGGGCCGCAGGACCGTATTCAGGCCATTGCCCAAGAGAATAATATTGACCTGGAGGGCTGCGAGATTATTGACATTTTGCAGGAAGAAGCGACGCGCCACCAGTACGCCGAGCTATTCTATCAGAAGCGCTCGCGCCGAGGTATCACGCTCTACGAAGGCCGGCGCCTGATGCGCGAGCGCAACTACTACGCCGCCATGATGGTGGAAACCGGCGCGGCCGACGCCTGCATCACCGGCTTTACGAAGGACTACGGCAAGAGCATCGTGCCCGCGCTGCAGGTAATCGGGCCGGCCGAGGGCGTGAGCCGGGTGGCCTCGATGTACATCATCCAGAACCGCCGGGGGCCGTTTTTCTTCGCCGACACCACGGTGAACATCAACCCCAGCGCCGAAGAGCTAGTGGGCATTATTGGCCTCACGGCGCGGGCCGTGCGGTTTTTCGATGCCGAGCCCCGCATTGCGGCCATCTCGTACTCCAACTTCGGCTCGAACTCGGGCGTGCTGCCCGACAAGATGCGCAACGCCGTGGCGCTGGCCAAGGCCAAGTACCCCGACCTGCTCATCGACGGCGAGATGCAGGCCAACGTGGCCCTCAACCCCGAGCTGCTGCGCGAGCAGTATGGCTTCTCGCCGCTGGCCGAGCAGGGCGCTAACACGCTGGTTTTCCCCAACGTGGAGTCGGGCAACATTGCTTACAAAGTGTTGCAGGAAATCGGCGGCGCCGAGGTAATCGGGCCCGTGCTGATGGGCATGCGCAAGCCCATCCACATCTTGCAGCTCGGCGCCTCAGTGCGTGAGATTGTGAACATGACGGCCATTGCGGTGGTCGATGCCCAGCGCGGCGGTAAGGCGCTGTAGCCCAGTACGCACCCGCGTTATTTTACCACTTTATCAAGGCGGCCCGAAAGCAAACAGCTTGCTTTCGGGCCGCCTTGCTAGTATTTGGCCGGGCCGCGCTTATTTTTGATAGTATAAAGCCAAGAACCGCTTGCCGGGCCAGCAATAGGCCCTGACCAGCAACTTTCCCTCGGCAGCCCACTGCCCCCACCCTCGCCATGATAGCCTACCTCGACGGTAAACTCGCCTATAAAGACCCCACTCAAGCCATTATCGACACTGGCGGCGTGGGCTACGAAGTTAAGATTTCCCTAGGTACCTACTCCAAGCTGCCGGCCGAAGATGCGAAGGTGAAAGTCTTTACCTACCAGCACATTAAGGAAGATGGGCAGACGCTCTACGGCTTCCTCGACCCCAACGAAAAGGCGCTGTTTCTGCACCTAATTTCGGTGTCGGGCATTGGGCCGGGCACGGGCATCAACATGGTGAGCAGCATGGGGGTGAGCGAAATTCGGCAGGCCATCGTGAACGAGGATGTGCGCGCCATCCAGAGCATCAAGGGCGTAGGGCCGAAAACGGCGCAGCGCGTGATTCTCGACCTCAAGGATAAGCTGCGCAAAGACGAGCTGCTAGCCAAGGCTGGCGTAGACACCGTGCCGCTGGCCCGCCAGCACAATACCCAGCGCCAAGAGGCGTTGCAAGCCTTGGTAATGCTGGGGTTTGCCCGCGCGGCGGCGGAAAAGACCCTCGACCAAATTCAGCACAAACACGGCAACGAGCTGAGCGTGGAAGAGCTCATCAAATTTGCCCTGAAATCGCACTAGGCAAGCGGCCAGGCAGCTATATCAGTATCCCAGGTTTGGGCGGCGGCACCAGCAGCGGCCCAGATTATTAGCTTTATCTACTTAAACCCGGCATCTTCCTACTTCCTAGGGTGATGCCGAACCTCTGTATCTGCTTGAAGTCTCTACTATCTGCTGGTTATAAATTACTTACCCCAGCTACTATATTGACGACCACGCTGGTCTCGTCAGTATTTATGGCGGCGGCGTGGGCGGGCTCAGCCGGGGCGGCGGGGCATTCGCGCGTAGCAATTGGGGTGTTTACGTGGGCGGGCCAGCTGGGGTTGCCCCTGCAAGGACTGCCCGCGCAAACCGTGCCCGCCGACACGGGCCGCTACCGGCCCAGCCGGCGCCCTAGGGTGCGCACCCAAGACCGGCCGGGCAGCCGGTTTTCGCCGCAGCGGCGGCGCTCGCCGCTGGTGTTGCCCCTGCCCAAGAGCGTGCAGATGACGGTGACGCCCGACGACAGCCTCAAGCGCTACAACGTGCGCGAAACGGTGGGCGCCGACATCGACTACCGCGACCCGACCGAAATCACGCGGGAGGAGCTGCTGCGGTTTCAGGAGCGGCAGGCCATCAACGACTACTACCGGCTGCGCAGCCAGGGCGGCGTGGCAGGCACCGGGGCGCAGCCGGGCTCGGCGCAGGCTCAGCGGCTGATTCCGAAGATTGACATCGGGCCGGTGGCCGACCGCATTTTTGGTGGGCGCTACATCGACATTCGGCCGGCGGGCTCGCTGACGCTGAAGGCGGGCGCGCGCTTCAACACCAACCGCAACCCGGCCCTGACCTTGCGCCAGCAGAGCGTGGGCGACTTCATTTTTGACCAAAACCTGAATTTGAACCTGAGCGGCCAGGTGGGCACCAAGCTCAAGCTCACGTTCAACTACGACACCAAGGCGGCGTTCGACTTCGACAACCAGATGAAGTTCGACTACGTGGGCCAGCCCACCGACATCCTGCGCAAGCTAGACCTCGGCAACGTGAGCATGCCGCTGAATAACTCGCTGATAACGGGTGGCTCTAACTTGTTCGGCATCAAAACCCAGCTACAGTTTGGGCGCCTAGGGGTAACGGCAGTGGCGGCCACTTTACGTGGCTCGGCCGACGAGGTGCGGGTGCAAAACGGCGCCCAGAGCCGCACCTACGAGCTGAAGGCCAGCCAGTACGAGCGCGACCGGCACTTCTTCCTGGCCCAGTACTTCCGCGACCAGTACGACCAAAACCTGCGGGGCTTGCCCACGGTGCAGAGCGGCATCACTGTCACCCGCTTGGAGGTGTACGTGACTAACGACAACCGCACCACCGACAACCTGCGCAACGTGGTGGCACTCATGGACCTAGGCGAGCCCCGCCGCGACCGCACCCTGCGCTCGCAGTTCTACAACCAAACGGGCGGCACGGCGGCCGTGGCCGTAAAGCCCGCCGACAACGCTGGCAACTCGCTTTACAACACGCTCTTGCGCGGCGCCGGCGCCACCCGCGACAACCTGAACGTGGAGCAGTTCCTAGGTGGTCTGCCCGCCCCGGGCGGCACGGTAGCGCTGGTGAAGAACCTCGACTACGAGCGCGTGCGGGCCCGCAAGCTGGCCACCAGCGAATACACCTTCAACGCCCAGCTCGGCTACGTGAACCTGAACACGGCCCTGCTGCCCGACCAGGTGCTGGGCGTGAGCTACTCGTACCTCTACAACGGTAAGACCTACACAGTGGGCGAAACGATAAACGAGTACAGCAACGTCGCCCAGGACCAGGTAATCTACCTGAAGCTGCTGAAAGCCACCAACCCCGGCGTGGGCACCGTGGCCTACGACAACCCGACGGCAAATTTTAACCAGCTGAACCCGAACCTGCGAACCCGCAACACGCCAGCCTGGGATTTGATGATGAAAAACATCTATCCCCTGAACGCTTCACAGCTCAACCGCGACAACTTTAACCTTCAGATTATCTACAAGGACGACGCCACGGGCGTGGACTTGATTTCGCTGAAGGAAGGCGCCCGCATCCAGAATACGCCGCTGATTCAGGTGCTGGGGCTGGACCGGGTGAATGCCAACAACGACCGCAACGCCGACGGCAACTTCGACTTTTTCCCGGGCATCACCATTGACCCGGAACTAGGCAAGATTATTTTTCCGAGCGTGCAGCCGTTTGGCTCCTACCTGCGGGCGCAGTTCGACACGGCCAATACCAACGCTACCGTGGCCGCCGCCGAGCGGGCGCTGGTACAGAAATACGTGTACCAGTCGCTCTATAACCGCACGCAGAGCGATGCGCAGCAAGAGCAGGTGAAAGACAAGTTCTACCTGCGCGGGCGCTTCCAGGGCGCCTCGGGCTCCGACGAAATCAGCCTGCCCGGCATTGGGGTGGCGCAGGGCTCGGTGAAGGTGTACTCGGGCAGCACGCTGCTGACGGAGGGCGTCGACTACCAGGTATTCTACGACCAGGCCAAGGTCAAAATCCTCAACACCGCCTACCTAAGCGCGGCCAACGAGCTGCGGATAGCCTTCGAGAAAAACGCTCTGGTGCAAGTGCAGCCGCGCAAGCTGGTGGGCACCCGCCTCGACTACGCCGCCAACCGCGACGCGCTGTTTGGCTTCACGGCCATGCACATCCTGGAAAACCAGGCGCCCGGTATCAACCGCGTGAACATCGGTGACGAGCCGGCTAACAACACCATGCTGGGCGGCGACGTGAGCTTCCGCAAGGACAGCCGAGTGCTGACCAAGCTAGTGGATATGCTTCCCGTTGTGTCGACCAAGGAGCTCTCGACGGTAGCTTTTACGGGCGAGGTAGCCAAGCTCATTCCAGGCCGGGCGCAGTTGGGGCGCGGCGAGAATGGCGTGAGCTACATCGACGACTTTGAGAACGCCCGCACGCCCTACACGCTGAGCGGGCTGGCCTCGATTCCGGCGTGGCGCCTGGCCGCCACGCCGGCCCCCATCCTGGGCACGGCCACCGGGCTGGCCAGCAACTACCGCCGCGGCAAGCTGGCCTGGTACACCATCGACCAGAGCTACTACACGGGCGGCAATGGCACGTCGGGCATTGCCAGCGCCACGCTCAATAACTTTTATACGCGGGGTGTCCAGCGTAATGAAGTATTCCCCATCAAGGACCTAGGCACTACCGGCAACGGCTACGAATACACCTTTGACCTGGCCTACTACCCCGGCGAGCGGGGGCCGTATAACTTCCTACCCGACGGTATTGACGCCAGCGACCCCGACAGACGCCGCTTTACCGACCGCTCGCCCGCTGCTAACCAGGCCCGCTTCGGGGGCATTTCGCGGGGCATTACGTTCGATACGGACTTTGACAACGCTAACATCGAATACCTAGAGTTCTGGATGCTGGACCCTTTCGCAACCGCCAGCAACCGAGAGCTCACTAAAATTGATGACCCTCAAACCCCCAACGTTTATGCGAATGACCCCAATGCTGGCGGCCAGTTTATTCTGAACCTGGGCAACGTGAGCGAAGACGTGCTGAAGGACAGCAACCAGCACGAGTTTGAGAACGGCCTGCCCACGCCTGCCGACCCCGACCCGGCCTTGCTCACCACCGGCACCGCCTGGGGCCGCGTGACCACGCAGCAGTTTCTAACCGATGCCTTCAGCGCCGCCGCGGGCGCCCGCGCCCTCCAGGACGTAGGCCTCGACGGCTTCGGCAACACCGACGAGAAAGTGTTCTGGACCGGGCAGCCGGGCAACTTTGGCGCCTTTACCGACCCGGCCGCCGACGACTTCCGCCACCACCTCGACCCGAGCTACACCCAAAACAACGTGCAGCTCCTAGGTCGCTACAAGGACTATGACAACTACGATGGCAACTCGCCCGAGAATTCGCAGCTCAGCTCCACGGCCTACCCCGACAAGGAGGACCTGAACCGCGACAACGTGGTGCAGGACTCGGAGCAGTACTACGAGTACGCGATGGACCTGCGCCCGGGCCGCCTGAACATCGGCGAGAACTACATCATTGACAAAGTAGTGGCGCCCATCGTCAGCACTACGGGCGCGGCCACTACCGAAACGAATACCTGGTATCAATTCCGCATTCCGGTGCGCGAGTACCAGCGCGTGCAGGGCAACAACGGCGCCGATTTTGGCTTCAAGAACATCCGCTTCATGCGCTTTTACCTCACCGGCTGGCAGCAGCCGGTGGTGCTGCGCATGGTGCAGCCGCAGTTCGTGGCCAACCAGTGGCGCCGCTACCTCAGCCGCATTGCCGACCCCCGCATCGGCCTTACCTCGCAGCCCACCGATGCCGACGCCTTCAACGTATCGACGGTAAGCGTGGAGGAGAACGGCCTGGGCGCTGGGGCGGCCACTAACGGGTCGATTCCCTACGTTCAGCCGCCCGGCATCACGCGCGACATCGAGTACGGCTCGTCGTCGGTGGCGCGCCAGCAAAACGAGCAGAGCCTGCGCCTGTGCGTGGAAAACCTGCGCGACGGCTACGCCAAGGCTGCCTACAAGAACCTCACCATCAACATGCTGCGCTATAAGCGCCTGCGCATGTACCTGCACGCCGACTCGCAGGACCCCAACACGGTGAGTAGCACGCAGGAGGGCGACAGCGTGCGGGCATTCCTGCGCATCGGCACCGACTACACCCAGAACTACTACGAATACTCGCTGCCCCTGACCTTTACCACGGCCGGCCAAACGGTGCAGAGCGACGTGTGGCCCGAGAGCAACAACGTGGACGTAGCCTTCCAGGACTTCATCGACGCCAAGGCCGAGCGCAACCAGCGCGGCTGGCCGCTCACCGTGCCCTACGTGAAGAAAGTGCTGCTGCCCAGCGGCAAAACGGCCTACCTCACCATCCTCGGCAACCCCGACTTTTCGGCGGTGCAGGGCTGCATGATTGGGGTGCTGAACCCGGTGAAAGTGGGTAACACCAGCTCGAAAACCTTCTGCCTGTGGGCCGACGAGTTTCGGGTATTTGACTTCGAAACCCAGGGCGGCTGGGCCGCCAACGCCCGCCTCAACGTGAAGCTGGCTGACTTGGCCAACATCACGGCCACGGGCTCGTTTGTGGGCGTGGGCTTCGGGGGCTTGCAGGACAAGGCCCAGGCCCGCTCGACCAGCGACGTGATTCGGGGCGACCTCAACGCCACGGTGGCGGCCGATAAATTTCTGCCGCCCACCCTGCGCCTGCGGGTGCCCGTGCTGGTGCAGGCCAGCACCCAAACCACCACCCCGCAGTACGACCCCCTCGACCCCGACACCAAGCTCGAGCAGAGCCTGCTCAAGTTTGCCGATGCCGACGCCAAGGCCGAGTACAAGAAGCTGGTGGTAGACCGCACCACCAGCCGCAGCATCTCGGTGCTGAACGTGCGCAAGGAGCGCGGCCCCACCCAAACCAAAGTGCACCCCTGGGATATCGAGAACGTGGCCGTGAGCTACGCCATCACCGAGCGCACGCACTCCGACATCAACACCCAGCGCGACTACTCGCGCTCGTACACGGCGGCGCTGGCCTACATCTACCAAACCACCCCGCGCAACTTCACGCCCCTGAGCAGCTTCAAGGCGCTGGATAATCCCTACCTCAAGATTTTCAAGGAAATCAACTTCACGCCGCTGCCCAGCCGCTTCTCATTCCGCACTGACCTCGACCGGCGCTACAACGAGCGCTTTTTGCAGCGGGTGCTGGAGCCGGGCACGCTGCCCACCACCGCCGGCATCGCGGGCGTCTACTACAAGTCATTCTACATCAACCGGGTGTATGATATGCGCTGGGACGTGACCAAGGCCCTGGCCATCGACTACACCGCCAACAACCGCGGCGTGATTGACGAGGGCGTAGGCCGCTCTATCGGCAATAGTGCCGAGGCCCAGGCCAACCGCCAGCAGCAGTGGAATAACCTGCTGCGCGGCGGCCGCACCACCAACTTCGACCAAACCATCTCGGCCACCTACCGGCTGCCGCTCGACAAGTTCCCGCTCACCGACTGGCTTTCGGCCGATGTGCGCTACTCAGCGCACTACAGCTGGCAGGCGGCCTCCACGGCCCTGCGCGCCCGCACGCCCACCCCGAGGCGCCTAGCCGACAATACCATTGACCCCACCGATACCACCACCGTGGCCATCAACCTAGGCAACACGGCGCAGAACAACGCCGAGCTGACGGCCAACGGCAAGATTGACCTGGTGAAGCTTTACAACAAGGTGCGGTTCTTGAACATCATCAATAACGCGCAGCCGGCGCCGCGCCCCGTTCAGCCGAACCCCAACGCGCCGGTGCCGCCCGGCGGCCGCCCCCAGCAGCCGGCCGCCCCCGACACGGCCCGCAAAGACCCGTTGCGCTTCGTGAAGGCCGCCCTGCGCGCCATCATGACGGCCCGCAGCATCAACTTCACTTACGCCCACTCCAATGGTACGCTGCTGCCGGGCTACCTACCTAGGACCCGCTACTTTGGCCTCACCGACGGCGACTTCAATGGCTTAGGTGGCTTGGCGCCGGGCATTCCATTCATTTTAGGTCAGCAAATGAGTCTGGCCTCGCTCTATCAGGAGGCGGTGAGCAAGGGCTGGTACACCGAATCGAGCCAATACCTGAACACGGCCTACAGCGCCCTGCTGACCGACAATGTGGCCGCCCGCACCGCTCTGGAGCCCTTCCGCGGCTTCAACGTGCAGCTCGATGCGCGCTGGCAGCGCACTAAAAACGACGAGTCGTACTACCGCCGCACCATCGACACGGCCTCGACCGCTTATAAGGAAGTGGGCTACCTGACGCCCCTGGCGGGCGAAGACCTGGCCCGGCTGGTACCCCAAACCTTGGGCACGGGCTCGTTCAGCGCCACCACCATCACCATTCAAACGTTTTTTGGCGACCTAGGGGCCAACGGCGAAACCAGCAAGGCCTTCGACCGCTTCGTGGCCAACCGCGCCGCCGTGCAGGCCAAGCTGCAGGCCGCTAACCCAGCCCAAGCGGCGGGCGGCACCACCACGAAACTCTTTAGCCTCAACTCGCAGGACGTGCTGATTCAGAGCTTCCTGGATGCCTACCACGGCAAGTCGTCGGAGGGCTACGAGGCCAAGCGCTTCAACCCGTTCGGCATGTTCCCGCTGCCCAACTGGCGCCTGGAGTACAACACGTTTGCCGAGCTGCCGGGCATGCGCGAGCTATTTCGCTCATTCACTATCAACCACTTATACTCGTCGGTATACACCCTTGGTAGCTACACCACCACCACCAGCTACAGCCGGCAGCCCGACTTTGGCAACAACGCGCTCGTGCCGCTGGCCGTCAACAGCACCGGCCAGTATATTCCGTACTACGTGGTGGGGCAGGTCAGCTTCCTGGAAAGCCTGGCGCCGCTGGTGGGCATCAACTTCCAGACCGTCAACAATGTAACCGGCCGCGTGCAGTACAGTACCAGCCGCGCTGTGGCCCTGAACACCACCAATGCCCAGGTAACCGAGGTGCACGCCACCGACCTCACCATCGGCATCGGCTACGCGGCGGCCGGCCTTAAGCTGCCCTTCCGGGTGGGCGGCGAGCAGCGCGTACTCAAGAACAATTTGCAAGCCCGCCTCGACCTAAGCATCCGCGATAACACCACCATTCAGCGCAGCATTCTCAACTCCATCGACCCCATCCCCAACCTGCCGGGCGGCGCGGCCTTCGCCCAAGGCGACGTGGGCATCCCGACCTCGCAGATTACCAACGGCGCCCTCACCGTGCAGTTGCGCCCCACCATCGACTACCTGCTCAACACGCGCCTCAACCTGCAGTTCTACTTTACCCAAACCATCACGCAGCCTCGCGTGAGCAACGCTTTCCGCAACGCCACCAGCGAAGGCGGCTTGCAGCTGCGCTACAGCTTGCAGTAGGTGAACTAGTGAGTTGGTGAAATAGTGAGCATGTTGAACTTACCGCTTTTGCTTTGCCGATGAGGCCACAGCCGCTGGCTCGCCGTACTTTTGCGGCAACTCACCATTTCACTAGTTCACCATTTCACCTTATGGATTTTCCCGCCACCCTGCACTACACTAAGGACCACGAATGGCTGCGCGTTGAAGGCGACGTGGCATACATCGGCATCACTGACCACGCGCAGCGCGAGCTCGGCGACATCGTATATGTGGACATCGATACCGTGGACAAGGAAGTTGCCCAGCACGATGTATTCGGCACCGTGGAGGCCGTGAAGACGGTTTCTGACTTGTTCAGCCCCATCACCGGCACCGTGCTGGAAGTGAACGCTAAGCTGGCCGACGCCCCCGAAACCGTGAACTCGGACCCCTACGGCGACGGCTGGATTATCAAGATGAAGGTGGCCAACCCCGCCGAAATTGAGGCCCTGATGACGGCCGACGCCTACGCCGAGCTGGTGGGCGCCTAGGTCCACCTGGTTTCGTTTTAGAACGCCATGCCCCGGAACGCGCCGCGTTCGGCATGGCGTTCTTTTTTTGACTTCTCCCCTATCTTGCCCGTTCACGCTGCTTACCGAGCGCCCCCCATGGCCCAGTCTTTATCGCGCAAATTTTACGCCGTGCCGCCCCTGCTGTGGGCGGCTATTATGCTGGTGCTTACCCTCACCCCGGCCCAGGAAATGCCCCGCACACCCGACTGGAAACTGCTGGCCTTCGACACGGCGGCCCACGCGGGCGTATTTGCCGTGCTGGCCGTACTGAGCTGGGTGGCCCTGCGGCAGCAGCGGCGCTGGCCAGCCCTGGCCCAGCGCGCCGGTATAGTAGTGCTAATAGGCTGCGTGCTGTTCGGCGGCCTCATCGAGATTTTGCAATACCTCATGGCCGTGGGGCGGCAAGCCGAATGGTCGGACCTGGCCGGCGACAGCCTAGGCGCCGTGCTGGCGCTATTACTGGTCGGCGGCGGCTGGCACTGGTGGTCGCGCCGCCGCCTGGCCACTCCTGCCCTAGTCCTGCTGCTGCTCTTGAGCAGCAGCCTTTTTTTTGCCCCACCCGCCCGCGCCCAGGCGCCCGACCTGGGCCGCGCCCGCCGCACTATCGAGGCACTAGCGGCGCCCAAGCTGCACGGCCGCGGCTATGTGCAGGGCGGCGAGCACGCGGCCGCCACCTACCTGCGCGGCCGGCTGCGCCAATTGGGCCTGCAGCCGCTGGCGCCCGATTTCACGCAGCCCTTTACGCTGGACGTGAATACGTTTCCGGGAAAGATGGAATTTCAGCTACTTATTCCAACCCCACGCCGCCTGATACCGGGCAGCGACTTCATTGCTTCGCCAGAATCTGGTGCCGGGCACTCGCCCGAACGCTACGTAGCGGTACCGCTGGACACCTTGGTTTTTACGGATAGCACCGCGTGGCGCCAGTATTTGTCGCCTCCCGCACTGCCCAATGGCGGCCGCCCCAAGCCGGGACCAATAGCCGCTCTGGTGGTGCGAGCCCGCGACGAAGCCCGGCTGGCTCAGTTGCCTCCCGCGATGCAGCAGTACATCGCGCAGCACCCACGCTTCACATTGGTACCCAAGCTAACCGCTTCGCTGGCCAGCCAGCAAGCCGCTACGCCTCACTTAGAAGTGCTCGCTAGCAGTTGGCCTGCCAACCTCCTCACAAAGCCTTTTACCCTACAGCTCGATGCCGAGCTCCAGCACAACTACCAAACCCAGAACCTCGCCGCCTTCATCCGCGGAAGTGCCCAGCCCGACAGCTTCCTGGTGGTTTCGGCCCACTACGACCACCTAGGGATGATGGGCGATAAGACCTATTTCCCCGGCGCCAACGACAACGCCAGCGGCGTGGCGCTGCTACTAGAGCTCGCCGCCCACTACGCCCGCCCCGAAAACCGGCCCGCCTGCTCGGTCGTGTTTCTGCTGTTTGGGGCCGAGGAGGCGGGGCTGGTGGGCTCGCGCTATTTCGTGGCGCACCCGCTGGTACCGCTGCCGCGCATTAAGTTCCTGGTCAACCTCGACCTGCTGGGTACCGGCGAAGAGGGCGCCACCGTCGTGAATGGCAAAGTCTACGAGCCCGCCTACCAGCGCCTCACCGCCCTCAACGACGCGCATCACTACCTGCCGCGCCTCAGTGCCCGCGGCCGGGCGGCCAACTCCGACCACTTCCCGTTTTCGGAAGCTGGCGTGCCTGCATTTTTCCTGTACACCCGCGGCGGCAGCCCGGCCTACCACGACGTGCATGACCAGCCCGCCGCCCTGTCGCTGGCGGGCTTTGCGGGGGCGTTTGGGCTGGTGCGCGACTTTCTAAACGACCTAGGCGCCCGGCCCTAGGTAGCCCGGCGGCCAACAAAAAACCCCGACCGCTAACCGGCCGGGGTTTTTAGATAAAATAATCGAATAAATTTTATAAAATAACCTAATTCACTAATAATCTGTCACAAGTATCCCCCACTTTCCGCCCGAGGGCGGAAATCGTTTACCCGTTGGCTTTCAACGAGTTTAGAATTTTCTTAGCCAGCGGCTCCCATTCGGGCTTCTGGCGGTCGGCGCAGTTAAAGGTGCAGATGAGCAGCTTGCCCTGCACGTCGGTGAAGAACACCAGCGTGTACACTTCGTGGCCCATCTCGGGCTTCATGAATTCGAGGTAGCCCACTTTGCGGCCCGAAACCTCCTTCACGCCCTCGCCAAACCAAGTGGTTTGCTTATACTGCTTGTGGTAGGTTTTCGAGAAGTTGGTCTGGTAGATGTCCACCATGTCTTGGTCGGCTTCGTTGTCCGAGTAATTGAAGGACAGGCTCACCAGGTTGTTGTTGGTGAACACCACGCTGGGCCGGCTGCTGGCGTGCGAGTAGATGAAATCCATCTGCTGCTCGCTCATCAGCTCGAAGCCTTTGGGGATGAGCACTTCTACGCGCTCGCTCAGCACTCGCTTTTTTACCAGCTCGATTTCCGAAGCGGGCCGGGCCGCCATCAGCAGGCCCGATAACGAAACCAGCAGGGTTAGTATGAATGACTTCATAATAGTTAAAAAGTAAGAGGGTGAGTGAGTAGAAGTAGCTCTTCGTCCTATGTGGCATCTAAGTTACAAGCAAAATCCAAATTTGGTTTATCTGGAAAATGACGTAGCTCAGTATCCGTAAATCTAATTTTAGCGAAACACTTGTTTAGTATAAACTACTAATTATCAAATGCTTTACTCATTTAATGTGAATCAAAGCATCTTATAAAAAACCAATAAATTACTTCTTTTGCACGTTCACTTTATGAGAAATATGCAAAACGTAATCCGAAAGATGCAGTAGTTTTTTTGAAAAAATATCTCTGTAGCAATTACAGAATATTATTGAGCTGCTCCTTGATTTTTTCCAACTCTTCTTTCATGCCCACTACTAGGTGCTGCACGGCCGCGTCGTTGGCTTTGGAGCCTATTGTATTGATTTCCCGGCCTATTTCCTGGGCCAGGAAGCCGAGTTTCTTACCTACGGCCTCATCGGGCTGCTGGATTGCCAACTCGAAATAGTTTAAATGCGCGGCTAAGCGCACTTTTTCCTCCGCAATGTCCAATTTCTCTATATAATAGAGCACTTCCTGCTCAAAGCGGGTGGCGTTGAACTGCTCGTGCTGCGTGAGCTCGGCGAGGTGGGCGGCCAAGCGCTGGCGCACGTGCAGGATGCGCTGCGGGTCGTGCAGCTCCACGGCAGCCAACTGCTGCCGAATGGTGGCGATGTAGCCTAGTATCTCAGTCTGGAGCGTTTGGCCCTCATCGTGGCGAAACTGCTGCATGGCGGCCAGCGCCTCGGTGAGCAGCGGCTGCAGCTCGGCCCAGGTGGGCTCGTCGGCGGGGCCGGCTTCGGCCTGGGCCTGCTCCGATGCACTGGGCACCACGCCGGGCAGGCGCAGGGCCGCCAGCAGGGTGGCCTCGGTAACGGGCAGGCCCAGGCCCTGGGCAATGGCTTGCAACTCGTGGTAGGCGGCCCGCAGCGCATCGCGGTTGAGCGCCACGGCGGCGGCCGGGGCAGTGGCAGCGCGGGTGAAATCGAGGTTGAAATTAACCTTGCCGCGCAGCAGCGCCTTAGTGATTTGCTGCCGGATATCGAGCTCGTGGGCTTGCAGAAAGCGCGGCAGGCGTAGGGTCAGGTCGAGGGTTTTGGAGTTGAGCGAGCGCAGCTCTACCGTGGCAGCGTAGCGGTCGGTTTGGCGGTGGGCCTGGCCAAAGCCAGTCATGGATAGTAACATAGGAGGGAACTGCCTGGGCCAGCGGCACCAAAGGCGGCGTTAGTGATACAAAGGTGAACGGCAAAGCTATTGCCCTAGGGTCTTAAACGCTCACCTAGGCTATTTGCCCTTTGGCCAGGGGCTTTTACTCGCTAAAGGCTACTGCCGCACCAACGGGTGCCCCCGTTTTTGCAACCATACTATAAGGTATGCCGTCGGGCAACCCGGCCCGCTGGTATGTTACGCCAACGTTACAGGCGTTGTGGATTACCAATGATTTGATAATTTTCGAAGGCTTACTTAGATTCTAGCCTGGGGGAACTTTGCGGCTGCATTGGCATAACCCCCCTTTTTATGCGCACTTCTACCCTAGGCCAGCCCGCTACGCGACTGGCCACCCTCGTATTTCTGCTGCTGGCCCACTGGGCTTCGGCGCAAGTCACTACCTCGTCGATAAGCGGCAAGGTCATCTCCGACAAAAATGAAGAGCTAATCGGCGTAACCGTCGTGGCTACCAACGTGCCTACCGGCACCAAGCGCGGCACCGGCACCGAAACCGACGGCCGCTTCAGCATCCCCAACCTGGCGCCCGGCGGTCCTTACACCGTTACGGTTACGTACGTGGGCTTCAAGGAACAGACCGTGAGCGGCGTATTCCTGACCCTAGGTAACACCACCCGCCTCAACTTCACGCTGGCCGCCGAGGCGCAGCAGCTCAATGAAGTAGTGATTACGGGCAACACGCAAGCCACCAAAACCGGCGCCGGCACCAACGTGGGCAAGGAAGCCATTCAGCAGCTGCCCACTATTTCGCGTAGCATTCAGGACTTTACGCGCCTCGACCCGCGCAACTCGAACGGCTCGTTTGCCGGCTCGTCGTTCCGCTACAACAACATTACGTTGGATGGCGCCGTGAACAACGATGCCATTGGTTTTTCGCCTTCCCTAGGTGGGCAGGGCGGCACTTCGGGCCTGCCGGGCTCGTCGGCCCGCGCCAACCCGATTTCGCTCGATGCCATCCAGGAGATTCAGGCTTCGGTGGCGCCCTTTGACGTGAAGCTGGGCAACTTTACGGGCGGCTCCATCAACGCCGTGACGCGCTCGGGCACCAACGATTTCCACGGCTCGGTGTACGGCTACGGCCGCAACCAGGGCATTACGGGCAAGAGCATCGACGGCGAACGCAACCGCATCGGCGCGGCCTACCACGACTACCAGACGGGCTTTCGCCTAGGTGGCCCAATTATCAAAAACAAGCTGTTCTTCTTCGTGAACGGCGAGATTGCCCGCCGCCAGGAGCCGCAGTTTTACGGCGCTGGCACGCCCGGCTCGCCGGTGTCGCAGGACCTGGCCCAGCTCATCAGCAACAAGCTGCAAACCACCTACGGCTACAACGTGGGCGAGTACAACGACTATAACATCCACGCCAACAGCGACAAGATTTTCGGCCGCATCGACTTCAACCTCGATGACAAGACGAGCATCGCGCTGCGCCACAACTACGTGAAGTCGGACGCCACTAACCTGGAGCGCTCGGGCAGCTTGTTCAAATTTGGCTCGCAGGACTTCAACCAGAACAACCTGCAAAACTCGACGGTGCTGGAAGTGAAGTCGAACTTCAGCAGCAAGATTGCCAACAACCTGATTCTGGGTTACACCAACATTCACGACTACCGCTCGCTGCTGGGCGGCCAGAGCACGCTGTTTCCGGCAGTGCAGATTAACAACGTAGGGCCTTCGGTAGGTGATAACACGCCGTACTCGGGCACGTACTACCGCGGCTCGAACCAGATTTTGCTGGGCTCGGACCGCGAGGCGAGCATCTTCAATACCCGCACCAAGACCTTCGAAATCACGGACAACGTGACCTACTTTGCAGGCAACCACACGCTGACCCTAGGCACTCACAACGAGCTGTATAAGATTGATTACGGCTTCATTAACTCCTGGAACGGCCGCATCGAGTATAACAGCGTGTCGCAGTTCTTGGCCGACCAGCCGACCCGCATCCGGGGCACGTACAACAAGACCGACAACAGCTACGACTACAACTACAACAACCCGTCGGCCTCGTTTAATGTCAACCTGTACTCGGCCTACCTGCAGGACGAGTGGAACGTGACCGACCGCCTCAAAGTGTCGCCTGGCCTGCGCTTCGACCTCACCTCGCTGCCCACCGCCCCGGCCCTGAATACGGCCCTGGTGAACAACCCGCAAAACGACGCGCGCACCCTAAACCAGACCTACCAGCACAAGAACTGGTCGGAGCTGAACAACAACATCCTGGGCCGCATCCAGGTATCGCCGCGCCTGGGCTTCAACTACGACGCCAAGGGCGATGGTAGCATCGTAGTACGCGGTGGTACGGGCTTGTTCACGGGCCGCATCCCGTTTGCCTGGTTGGGCTACGCTTACTACAACAACGGTATCAACTACAACTCGGTGGATGCCAACAACCTGCAGCCCACCAGCGGCAACCTGGCGGCCGGCACCAAGTACCTGCTCAACCAGAACCCCAACCAGATTTACTCGCAGCTACCCGCCGCGGCCCAGAACACGACCGAGGTTAATCTGATTGACCCCGACTTCAAGATGCCGCAAATCTGGCGCTCGTCGCTAGCCTTCGATTTCAAGCTGCCAATGGGCTTCCGGGCTTCGGTAGAGGGCTTGTACACGGAGGTGTTGCAGGACGTGAAGTTCCAGAACATCAACCTGACCGACAACGTCACTTACTACGCCCAAGGCCCGACCCAATCGCCGCGCTACTCGGCTCCGGCCGGCGGCAACGCCAAGGTGAACACGGCTTTCTCGAACGCATTCTTGCTGACCAACACCAACCAGGGCCGCCGCTACCAGCTCACGGGCTCGGTGGGCAAGAGCTTCACTAACCTGCTGGACCTGAGCGCCGCCTACACCTACGGCGTGAGCAAGGACATCAGCAACGGTATCCGCAACTCGCCCCAGAGCAACTGGGAGCTGAACCCGGCCCTGAACGTGAACGACCCGGCCCTGGCCTACTCCAACTTCGACCTGCGCCACCGCGTGGTAGCCAGCATCAACCTACACCACAACCTAGGGCAGCGCTTCACGGGCTACTTCACCTCGGTGCTGACCTACGCCAGCGGCTCGCCCTACTCGTGGGTGTACAACAGCAACCCCTTCGGCAACGGCCAGCAGAACGTGCAGCTCGCCTTCATCCCCGGCTCGGCCGCCGACATCACGCTCGTCAACCGCGTAGCCACCACCGTGAACCCCACGGGCTTCGCCCTCGACGCCAGCGGCGCGCAGTACGCCGCCCTCAGCAGCTTCATCGACGGTGACAACTACCTCAAGAACCGCCGTGGCCAGTACGCCGAGCGCAACGCCGCCCGCACGCCTTGGAACAACCAAGCTGACGTGCGCTTCATGGTCGAAGCCAAGCTCGGCAAAATGGAACCCAACGAGGCGGGCGTAGTAGCTGCCGGCCACAGCATCCAGATTTCGTTTGATATCCAGAACGTGGGCAACCTGCTCAACAAGAGCTGGGGCCGCCAGTACTTCGTGCCCAACACCTTCAACTCCACCCTGGGCACCGGCCTTTCGCAAGTGGCCTTCGCCGACGCGGCAGGCAACCTCTCGGCTACCTACGGCGCCAACACGTTTAACCGTCCGGCCTTCACCTACAGCTCGCCGGCTACTTACTCCATCGACCAGCTGGCCTCGCGCTGGCAGGGTCAGCTAGGCGTGCGCTACCTGTTCTAGGTCCTGCGCGCCTCCCAAAATCGGCCCCGGTCCTGCTTATGCGGGGTCGGGGCCGATTTTTTAGTTTACCACCCCCCCAGCTGAGTTCTGAGACCCTAGGCCGCTCATCCCCAAGCCGCGCAAAGAAATAACTCGTCTTTACTCAAAATTCATCTTATAAATAACAAGTAAATTATATATTGTGCTTTCATCAACTGCCGTGCTTAATTGTGAGTATTTGATGAATAATTCTTTTCGTCACTGGCCCCGCTTACCCTCGTGCGGGTGCCTAGTTCGGAGCGCCTCGCGGGTTGATTTTCCTCATTCCCCCCGCCTAGCCGCCCGCCACTTTTTCTCACCCTAACACCAGGAGGCCGCCATGAAAGCACTAGCGCAGTACACGGGTTTTTTACGCAGGCTCCGCTTCACCTACTGGCTGTTTAACCTGGCCAACCTGCTGCGGCTGACCAAGAACAAGGAGCTGTATAAGAGCCTGGGTATTGGCCGGGCCGTGTGGCAGCACGTGGCCCACGCCGACATCAAGCAGCCCTCGGCCGATATTCCGTGGCTGGACCAGGCCGGCGTGACGCCGGCCGCCATTCGGCAGCGGGCGCACTTTGCTAGCTTTCCCGCGGCCGTACAAGAGCAGCTCTTGCAGTGGCCCGCGCAGGGCTTTATCATCTTACCCGGCCTGCTAACGGCGGAAGCCGATGCGGTAAATGCCGAGATAACGGCGCTTCGGCAGGCGGGCAAAATAGATTTCAACTTCACTGGCCGCAAGATTTTTAACGCCTGGCAGCACAGCCCGGCCGTGGCGGGCGTCTTCCATCACCCGCTGCTGCTGCGCATCATCCGGTTCATTTTTGAAAAGGACGTCATTCCGTTTCAAACGGTCAACTTCGTTCGGGGCAGCCAGGAGAAGCCGCACAGCGACAGCATCCACATGACGACCGAGCCCCTTGGGTACCTGGCGGCCGTGTGGGTAGCGCTCGAGGACATTCAGGTGGGCAGCGGCGAGCTGCTGTTTTACCCCGGCAGCCACAAGCTGCACTACGTGATGAGTGAGGATTTTGCCAGCGGCAACACCGCGCTACACCTAGGTACCCACACCCGCGAAAGCTACGAGACTAAAATCGAGGAGGTTATCCAGCAGCACGCCTGCGTGGGCCAGCCGTTTTTGGCTAAGAAAGGCGACGTGCTACTCTGGCACGCCAACTTGCTGCACGCCGGTTCGCCCATCTCGGACCCGCAGTTGACGCGCCACAGCATGGTGGCGCACTACTTTGCCGATGGGGTACTGCGCTACCACGAAATAACCCAGCGCCCCGCCATCATCTAGCGCCGCGGCCCGGCGCTATTTTTGGGCCTGTGAAAGTCCTGCACCTGCCCAAGTGGTACCCGCACCGCTACGACGACCAGGACGGCGACTTTGTGGCCCGGCACGTGGCGGCCATTGCGGCGCACGGCGGGCCCGGCGACGGCCCGGCCGAGTCGGCGGTAGTGTTTGCCACCGTGGCCCGCGGCCCCCTCCCCGCTCTGCTGGTGGAGGAAGCCGACCTAGGCGGGCTGGTGCCCACCTGGCGCTACTACTACCGCGCGCGCCCCACCGGCCTGGCCCCGCTCGACCGGCTGCTGAAGCTGGGCCTGTGGCTGCTGGCCCAGCACCGCGGCCGGCGGGCCGTGCGGCAGCACTGGGCCGGCGCCAGCCCCGATGTGGTGCACGCGCACGTGCTGTTTCGACCCGCGATGTGGGCGCAGTGGCTGCGGTGGCGGCACGGCACGCCCTACGTACTCACCGAGCACTGGACGGCCTTTCAACCCGCTAGTGCGGCGCGGCTAGGTTGGTTCAGGCGCTGGCTGGCGGGGTGGCTGGTGCGGCGGGCCGCGGCCTTCACGCCCGTTTCGGCTGACCTAGGGCGGGCGCTGGCGGCGCTGGGCGGCACGAATGCCCAAACTATTGTGGTGCCGAATGTGGTTGACACGGAGCTGTTTCACCCGCCGGCCGCGCCGGGCGGCCGCCAAGGCCTGCTGCACGTAGCCGCCTTTAATGAGCCGGCCAAGAACCTAGGCGGCCTGTTGCGCACCGTGGCCGAGTTGCGGCGCACGCAGCCCGGCCTGCCGGGCCTGCGCCTGCGCGTGGCCGGCTACGGCCCGGCTGAGGCGGCGCTGCACCACCTGGCCCAGGCGCTGGGACTGCTCGCCGATGGCACCGTCATCTTCCTAGGCAAGCTAGCCCCGGCCCAGGTGGCGGCCGAGATGCGCCAAGCCGCGAGCCTGGTGCTGTTCTCCAACTACGAAAACCTGCCGTGCGTGCTCATCGAGGCGCAGGCTAGCGGCCTGCCGGCCGTGGCCACCCGCGTGGGCGGCGTGCCCGAACTGCTGCCTGACCCCGACCTAGGGCTACTCGTGCCGCCCAGCGACGAAGCCGCCCTGGCCCAGGCCCTGCGCGAGGTGCTGGCGGCCCCACCCGGCCGCTTCGACGCCGCCCGGCTGCGGGCCCGGGCGGTGGCCCAATACAGCTACCCGGCGGTGGGGCGGGCCTTTGGCGCGGTCTATGCCCGTATTTTGGGGCGATGAAAGTTCTCCGCTCGCTGCTCGAAGCTGCCGTGGTCCTGGTGGTAGCGCTGGGGCTGGTGCGCTGGGTGCTCAGCATTTTTAGTAAGAAAACTACCGTTTACCGCCCCACCACGGCCCGGCAGCTGACGCTGCTCACGTGGCCGCTGCTGGCGGTGGGCGCGGGCCTGACAGCCGCCGGCCCCGACCTGTTCGCCGCTACCGCCGCCGAGCGCTGGCTGGCCTGGGGCCTGCTGGCCGCCGTGCTGGCCCTGGCCGCGCCGGCCCTGGTGCTGCACCTGCGCTACTACACCCTCAACGCCGCCACCACGCTGGTGTTCGACCCCACCAAGGGCCACTTGCAAGTAGCATTGGCCGAGGTGCTGGCCTACGACCCCGCCCGCCAGGGCTGGCCCGGCCCCGGCCCGGTAGAGTGGAGCCGCTGCCGCTGGCCGGGCGTATTTTGGCGCCCCTACGAGTACCTGCGGCTGCCCCTGCCGCAGGGCGACGTGATTATCACCGTGCTGGTGCTGCCCACCATGCAGCCGCTGGTGCACTACCTGCGCTATTTTGGGGTGGAGGTAGTAGAAAGGCGCCGCGGCTGGGCGTGGGTGTAGCGCTCGCTGCCCGGCCAGTGCCGCATCGGCTAGCGCCGCGCCGCTGCGTACAGCTCGCCTAATACCGCGCCGCCTAGGTCGTAAAAGTGCAGGGCGCCGGCCAGCGGCGCTGGATGCGCCACCGCCGCCGCGTAGCCGGCGGCCACCTCGAAGCTGCTCACGGCCCACCCAGGCACCGGCCCAAAATCCGCCAAGCGGTGCTCACCAACCAGGGCAGGCACCTGGCTGAACTCGGCGTCGATGCCCCGGCCGGTAGCCTTCACGAAGGCTTCCTTACGCGTCCAGAGCTGGTAAAACGCGTGGTGCGGCACTGGGCTGCGCTCAATAAACGCTTTTTCGGGTGGGCTAAAGCTGTAGTCGAGCAGCTCTTCAAAGGCGAACTGTGAGTCTAGGCGCTCGACATCGACGCCCACTTCGGCCCCGGCCATGGCCAGCAGCACCCAGTCGCCGGCGTGCGATACGTTGTAATGCAGCGGGGCTTCGCGCAGCCGCGGCTTTTTGTCCGCGCCCAGCTCGAAGTGCAGGCCGGCCGGCGGCAGCCCTAGGTAGGCGCCCAGCACCAGCCGCTGGGCCGCCCGCCCCAGCAAAAAGCGGTGGTAGTCGGCGGGGCGGTGGTAGCGGTGGGCGCGCCGCAGCTCATCGGCTTGCAGCAGCGCCGCGGCCTGGGGGGCGAATGACTGACTAGCGGCCACGGGTAGCCGAAACACGGCCACGGCGGCCGGCCATCGAAAATCGGGGTGCGCGCTCCAGCGCTCGCCGGCCGGCCGGGTACTACACGTCAGCAGCATGAGCGGGCGGCGCGGCTAGGTGGCACGGCCCGCCCGTGTTCAGCACTGGTCGAGGGCAGCTTGCAGAATCTGAGCGCATTCGGCATCGTGGGGCGGGGCAAACATGTGAAAGTGATTACCGGGCAAGTCATACGTTTTTACGCCCCCCAGGGCAAATTCCGTCCACCCTAGGTGCGTAAAATCATCCATGTAGTAGAGCCGCTCCTGGCTGCGAAACACGTGCACGGCAATAGCCTGCGGCCGCAGCCGAAAATTTTGCTGCGCCAGCGCATTCACCACGCCCAGCTTGTGCGGGTGGCCGTTGATGCGCTCGTACCGCTCGGCGGCGCTGTATTGGAAGCGCTCTATCGTGGCGCGCCGCAGCGACTGCATCTTCCACCAGAAAGCCTCCTGCGGATTGTTTTTCATCACCACCAGGCTGTACAGCACGCGCTTAACCAGCCGAACACTCCGCTTCAGGTTTTTGCGCAGCCACGGCATATCGTGGTCCGATTGCTCGGCGTAGGTATCAAACATGCCCACGAACTTCACCTGCTGGCCCGCCGCCGTGAGCTGCCGGGCCATCTCAAAAGCTACGATGCCCCCAAACGAGTAGCCCGCCAGGGCGTAGGGCCCGTGGGGCTGGGCCGCCGTGATGGCGGCCACGTAGTGCGCCGCCATTGCCTCCACGCTTTCCGAAGGCTCCTCGATACCGTCCAGCCCCTTAGCCTGCAGGCCGTACACGGGCTGGTCGGGCGCCATTTGCTTCGACAAGGCATTAAATATAAGCACGTTGAAGCCCGCGCCGTGCACGATGTACAGGGGCGTTTTGGTGCCCTGGGGCTTGATGGGCACCAGCGAGCTCCAGGCGCCGGGCTGGTGCGCTTGTTGCAGCACCGCCGCCAGTCGCTCTACCGTGGGGTGCTCGAAGAGGGTAGCCAGGGGCAAGCGCTGGCCGGTTTCCTGCGCCAGACGGGCCATCACCTGCACCGCGATGAGCGAGTGCCCACCGAGCTGAAAGAAATCGTCATACACCTCGACCTGCGTCACGCCTAGGCACGCTTGCCAGGTGGCGGCCACCAGCTCTTCGAGCTGGGTGCGCGGCCGGCTGGGGCGCTGGGCGGGGCCGGCCTCCGGGCCGCTGGGCGCGGGCAGGGCCTTGCGGTCGAGCTTACCGTTGAGGGTGAGGGGCAGCGCGGGCAGCACCACAAAATCGCTGGGCACCATGTAAGCGGGCAGCTGGCTCAGCAGGGCCTGCTGCCAGCGCGTGGTGCGGGCCCGGTCGGCGGGGGCCGCGGCGGGGTCAGTCAGCACCAGGTAGGCCACCAAGCGCTCGTCGCCGGGGCGGCGGTGGCAGGTGCCGATGACGGCCTGGCGCACCTCGCCGAGTGCCTCCAGGGCATGCTCTATTTCGGCGGGCTCGATGCGGTAGCCCCGCACTTTCATCTGCTGGTCGAGGCGCCCCAGGCACAGCAGTTCGCCCGAGGGCAGCAGCCGGCCTAGGTCGCCGGTGCGGTAGAGCAGCCCCCCAGGCTGGCTGGCGAAGGGGTTGGCCACGAACTTCTCGGCCGTGAGGGCTGGGCGGTTGAGGTAGCCCACCGCCACGCCCTCGCCGGCAATGCAGAGCTCGCCCGGCGCGCCGGGGGCGGCGGGCCGGCCGTGCTCGTCCAGGATGTAAAACTGAGTGTTGGCGATGGGCCGGCCGATGGTTATTTCGGTATCGGCGGGAGTTATCTGCTTCATCGACGACCAGATGGTGGTTTCGGTGGGGCCGTACAGGTTCCATACTTCCTGGCTGCGGGCCAGCAGCCGGCCGGCCAGCTCCAGCGGCAGGGCCTCGCCCCCGCACAGCACCTTCAGGGGCAGGGGCCGCGGCCAGCCCGCGTCGAGCATCAGGCGCCAGCTCGACGGCGTGGCTTGCATGATGGTGATTTTTTCGGCCTCGACCAGCCGCAGCAGCTCCTGGCCGTCCTTGGCGGCGTAGGCATCGGCCAGCACCACGGTGGCCCCGCTCACCAGCGGCAAGTAGAGCTCGAGGCCGGCAATATCAAACGAGATGGTAGTAATGGCCAGCAGCCGGTCCTCGGCCGTAATGCCCGGTGCCTGCTGCATGCTGCACAGGAAATTAACGGCGTTGCGGTGCGTCACCTCCACGCCCTTGGGCTTACCAGTCGAGCCCGAGGTGTAGAGCACGTAGAGCACCGCCTGGCTATCGGGCAGGGCGGTAGGCTCCTGGTCGGAGTAGCTGCGCGCTTGCCCTAGGGCCTCGTCGATGGGCAGCACGCGGGCCGTAGTGGTCAGCGCGGCCGGCGCCGAGGCCAGCAGTAGCTTGGCACCCGCATCGGCCAGCATAAACTCGAGCCGCTCGGCCGGGTAGGCGGGGTCGAGGGGCACGTAGGCGGCCCCGCATTTCATGAGCGCCAGCAGGACCACCACCAGCCCCGGCGAGCGCTCGACGGCGATGCCCACGCGGTCGCCTTGCTGCACACCCTGGTGCCACAGGTAGTTGGCGAACTGGTTGGCGCGGCGATTGAGCTCGTCATACGACAGCTCTTCTTCCCTGAACCGCAGCGCCACCCGTCCGGGCGTGGCGCGGGCCTGCTCCGTGATGAGTTGGTGCAGCGTTTTGTGCGCCGGGTAGGGCTGGGCCGTGGCGTTGAGGGCGTGGTAGGCCACCGCCAGCGGGGCCACTTCCCCCTGCACCAGCGCGCGCAGGCTGGTGGTAGGCGCGGCCACGATGCGGCGCACCAGGTCTTCCAGGCTGGCCATCCAGCCGGCCACGGTTTCAGCCCGAAACAGGTCGGTATTGTACGACCATTCCAGCACTAGGCCTTGCTCGGTGCCGCTGGCATTCACAAACAGCTCGAAGCTTTCGTAGGCCCTGGGATTGTTGACCAGCTCGTAGCTGAGCCCCTGAAACGCGACATCATTAGTCAGCCCTAGGTCGATGTTGAACATCACCGGCACCAGTGGCACGCGGGAGGCATCGCGGGCCAGGCGCAGCTTTTTGAGCAGGCTACCGAAGGTGAGCTGCTGGTGCTCGTAAGCGTCGAAGAGCGCCGTTTTACGCTGCCGCAGATAGGCGATGAAATCGCCGTCGGCGTAGGGCTGGCTGCGCAGCGGCAGCAGGTTTACGCAGTGGCCCACCAGCTGCGGCAGCCCGCTGGCCGACTGCCCGGCCGCGGGCAGCCCCACCACCACTTCGTTCTGGCCCGTGAGCTGGGCCAGCAGCACTTCAAACGCCGCCAGAAGCGTCGTCACGAAGCTACAGCCAGCGCCCAGGCCCACTTTTTTGAGGTCGGCCACCAGGTCTGGTGCCAATGGGTAATCGGCGCGGGCGCTGCGGTAGGTGCGCAGCGCGGGCCGCGCAAAGTCGGTGGGCAGCGTCGTGGTGGGCACCGGCCCCTGGTACTGCGCCAGCCAAAACTGCTCGACCGCCGCAAAGGCCGGGCTGCGGCTAAACAGCAGCTGCTGGTCGGCGTACTGGCCAAAGGGCGTGGCGGCCGGCAGCACGGGCGGCAGACCCTGGTAATAAGCCGAGTACAGCGCGCCCAGCTCTTGCAGCAGAATGCCCATCGACCAGCCATCGCACACGATGTGGTGGGCCGTGAGCATCAGCTCGTGCACATCGGCCGCCAGGCCAAACAGGCTGATGCGCAGCAGCGGCCCGTGCAGCAGGTCAAATACGTACTGGGCATCGTGGGCCACGCGGGCAGCCACGGCCGCCCGCTGCTCGGCGGCGCCTAGGTTGGAAATGTTTTGGTAGTCAACCTCCACCGGCAGCTCCCGAAACACGCAGCTGTACTTGCCATCGGCGCTGAAGGCCGAGCGCAGCGCCTCGTGGCGCTGCCCTAATGCTCCTAGGGCCCGCCGCAGCGCCGGGCGGTCGAGGGGGCCGGCCAGGCGCAGGGTCACCGACTCATTGTAAGCCCGACTGGCGTCGTCGCCGCCGAGCAGGCACACCGCCCATATCTCGGCCTGCGACTCCGTGATGGGCACCAGCCGCCGCAGCTCGGGGCCGGCGAAGGGGTCAAACTCCACTTCGGCCACGTTGGCCAGGCGGGCGGGCAGGCGCGCCACGAGCGAGTCAATCGTAAAATTCTTGCTCATGGCCGGCTAGTGCACGCTAAGTTGGCGGTAGCTGTCGGGGCGGCTGGGGTCGGCCACAAACCAGGCGGGGTTGCCGGCGCGGTCGCGGCCCAGGCGGGCGCCGGGCGCGGGCGGCTGGTTGAGCTGCTCGGTAGTACCCAGGGCCGGGGCCGGGGGCCGGGTCGCGGGGGGCCGCGCCACGGTAGACCGCGGGGCTTTCAGGAAGTCGGCGGCCACCAGCTCGCGGGCGCTGGCCAGGCAGGCGGCCACTATCTGGTCCACTTCCTGCGCGGTGTGGGCCGTGGTGAGGAAGCACGGAAAGCCATCCCAGATGTGAATACCCTTCTCGCGCATCAGCGTAAACAGCAACTCGTTATAGGGTAGCTCCTCGTAGAACTTAATCTTCCAGAGCGACCCAAACTGCGCCACGTAGAAGGGCAGCTGCTGGCGCTCGAGCTCGGCATTGAGCAAGTCAGCCAGCCGCTCGGTGCAGGCCGTGAGCTCCTGCTGCAACCTAGGGCCCTGCTCCTTAAGGTACTGGAGCGAGGCCTTGGCGGCGGCCAGTGCCAGCGGGTGCCGCACAAACGTGCCGGCAAAATAGGTGACGCCCGCTTCGGGAAACGAGGCGTCGCCGTACTGCCAGAAGCCGCCGTCGAGGGCGTCCATCCACTCCTCGTGGCCCGCGATGACGCCGATGGAGAGGCCGCCGCCCACCACTTTGCCGTAGGTGGCCAGGTCGGCCCGAATGCCAAACAACGCCTGCGCCCCGCCGGGGTGCAGCCGGAAGCCGGTGATGACTTCGTCAAAAATTAGGGCCGTGCCCGCGGCGGCCGTCACCTCGCGCACCTGCTTCAGGAACGCAATGGGCCGAAACTCGGGGCGCCGGCTCTGCACGGGCTCGACCAGCACGGCCGCCAGCTCGTGCGCCCGCTCCTTGATGATGCGCAGGCTTTCGTCGGTGCCATAGTCCAGAATGAGCATGTTTTGCACCGCCTCGGGCATAATGCCGGGCGCCGCCGGAAACGACTTCAGCTGCCGGGTGCCGCGCACTAGTACTTCATCCACAATGCCGTGGTAGGAGCCCGTGAAAGCTACCACCAGCGAGCGGCCCGTGACGGTGCGGGCCACCCGCAAGGCGCCCAGCACCGCCTCCGAGCCCGTGTTGCAGAGCGCCACCCGGTCGAAGCCCGTGAACTCGCACAGCAGCTGGCTCACCTCGCCGGCCAGCGCGTGCTGCGGGCCTATTTCATAGCCCTGCTCCAGCTGGGCGTGCAGCGCAGTTTTGATAACCTCGGGCTGGTAGCCCAGCAGCGACGACCCAAACCCGTTGAGCGCGTCGATGTACTCATTGCCGTCGAGGTCCCAGAGCCGGCTGCCGCTCGAGCGGTTGACGACCAGCGGGTACACCAGCTCCTTGGTGAGTGGCCGGAAGCCCGACACCACGCGCGGGTCGGCCATGCGGGCGCGGTGCTGCTGAGTGTAGGCTTTGCTGGCGCCGGTTTTTTTGGTGTAGCGGCGCGTCAATTCCTGCAAAAACGTCTGCTGCGCTGGCCCCAGTTCGGTGGCCTGGCGCTCGATGCGGGCGGTGGCGCCGAAGGGCTTTTTCAACTCCGCCACTTCTTCGGCCGACAGCCCGGCCGCCGGGGCCAGCGCGGGCCCGGCGGCCGGTGCTGGGGCCAAAGCCGATGGGGCTGGAACCGGCGCCGGAGCAGCCCAAGCCGGGCTGGGCTGAGCCACCGCGGCTTGCCCCGGCCCGCCGGCGCTGGCTTGCAGCAGGGCCACTTGCTGGGCAATGAGGTGCAGCTGCTGCGCCAGCAAACCTAGGGCCGTGTTGGCGGCCGGCGCGGGCAGCGCGGGCCCGGCCATGAAGACGCCGACGGGCGTCGGAGCGGAGGCGGGCGCCGCCAGTGTCGGGGCGGCCGGGGCGCTGGCGGGCGCGGGCGGCGCCGGCGCGTCGGCGGGCAACTGCTGGTCGAGGTAATCCACGAGCTGCCCTAGGGTGCCGTATTCTTCGTTCAGCTGCCGGAACGTGATGGGTAGGTTAAACTCTTTTTTGAGCGTGATGGCTAGCTGCGTAAGCAACAGCGAATCGAGGCCGATTTCCAGGAAGCTGGCGTCGGGCGTGGCCGTAGCCAACTCGATGCCGGAGGCGTCTTCCAGCAGGGTGCGCACCTTATTAAATAGCGCAGGCTTTCTCATACTAATTGCAGAAGGGAGGGGTAGAACAGAAGTAGGTAGCAGAGCAAGTAGTTCTTCCGCCGCGGGTTTGGCTAGGGAGCCAGCCACCGTCGCGGGCGGGTCGAGCCAGCAGCGCTGGCGGTCGAAAACGTAGGTAGGCAGGCTAATTTCACGGAATGCCGACTCAATATATAAGCTAGACCACGCAGGTTGCAAACCACTTAACCACAACTGCCCTAGGGTGGTCAGCATGGCGTGGCAATCGGAATGCGTGGTAGCCGGCGGCAGGCCCGGCAGCACGGCCGCGGCGCGGGTACCTAGGTGCGGGCGGGCCAGGGCGGCCAGTGCCCCGCCGGGGCCCACTTCGAGCAGCAGCGGGTTGGCCAGGGCACCTAGGGTGTCGAGGGCTTCAGCAAAGCGCACGGGGCGCCGCAGGTGCTGCGTCCAGTACTCGGGGTCGGTGGCCTGCGCATCGGTGAGCCAGGTGCCGCTCACGGTTGACACCACCGGGCGCTGGGGGCGGTGCAGCGCCACGGTGGCCACCGCCGCCCGGAAGGCGGGCAGCGCGGGCTCCATCATGGCCGAGTGAAAGGCGTGGCTGGTGGCCAGCAGCTGGCTCGGCACCGCTTGCGCCTCGAGCAGTTGCGCAAACGCGGCCACGGCCTCAGCGGGACCGGCTACTACGCAGCGGCGGGTGCCGTTGGTGGCGGCCAGCGAGAGGGCGGCCGGCAGCTGGGTTAGCACGTCGGCCGCGGGCAGCGGCACCGCCAGCATGCGGCCGCCGGGCAACTCGCCCACCAGCCGGGCGCGGGTGGCTACCAGCCGCAGGGCATCGGCGAGCGTGAACACGCCGGCCAGGTGGGCCGCCACAAACTCGCCCACGCTGTGGCCGCACAAGATGCTAGGCTGCACGCCCCAGCTCTGCCACAACTGCGCCAGCGCGTACTCGGTCACGAAGAGCGCGGGCTGGGTGTAGCGGGTGTTTTTCAGGCGTTCTTCGGCCCCCGCGCTGCCCGGCGCCGGGTACAGCACCGCGCGGATATCCACGTCGAGCTGGTCTTGCAGCAACGCGGCGCAGTCGTCCACGGCCTGGCGGTAGGCGGGCTCGTGCTCGTAGAGGCCGCTCCCCATGTGCAGGTACTGCGAACCCTGGCCCGGAAACAGAAACACCGTTTCGCCCGGCACGGCGGCCACGGTTTTGGTGCCACCTAGGGGGCCGGTGGGGCTCTGGAGCGCCGCCGCAGCCTCGGCGGCCGTGCTGGCCACCACAAAGCCACGGTGCGCAAACGCCGGCCGCGTAGTGTGCAGGGTAAAGGCCGCATCGGCCAGCGAGGCGGCCGGGTTGGCACCTAGGTGCTGGGCCAGGCGCTGGGTGTAGGCGATGCGGCTGGCGTCTGACTTGGCTGACCAGGTGATGAGCTGAGCCGGGCGCTCGGCGCGGGCCGGCGCCGGGGCAATGGGCGCGGCGTATTCTTCCAGCACCACGTGCACATTGGTGCCGCCCACGCCAAACGAGCTGACCCCGGCGCGCCGGCTGCCCGCCGGCTGCCAGGGCGTGAGCGCGGTATTGACAAAGAAGGGACTATTGGCGAAGTCGATGTGCGGGTTGGGCACTTCGAAGCCCAGCGAGGCCGGCAGCTGCTGGTGGCGCAGGGCCAGCACCGTTTTGATAAAGCCCGCCACGCCGGCCGCCGCCGTGAGGTGGCCCATATTGCTTTTGATGGAACCTAGGGCGCAAAACTGCTTGGTGGTCTGCGCGCCGAAGGCCATCGTCAGCCCCTCGATTTCGATGGGGTCGCCGAGCGGGGTGGCCGTGCCGTGGGCCTCCACGTAGCTGATGGTGGCGGGGTCCACGGCACCGTCGGCCAGGGCCTGGCGAATGGCGCCAGCCTGGCCCTCCGCGCTAGGGGCAGTGAAGCTGCCTTTGCCGGCGCCATCGTTGTTCACTCCCACCCCTTTGATGACGGCGTGTATGGTATCGCCATCGCGCTGGGCGGCGGCTAGGGGCTTGAGCAGCACCACCCCGGCGCCATCGCTGAACACGGTGCCCTGCGCCTGGGCATCGAACGAGCGGCAGTGGCCGTCGCCGCTCAGCATGGCGCCCTCCTGGTAGAGGTGGCCGCTGCGCAGGGGCGCCGTGATGCTGACGCCGCCCGCCAGCGCTACTTCGCACTGGCCGCTGCGCAGGCTCTGCACGGCTTGCGCAATGGCCAGCAGCGAGGTCGAGCAGGCCGAATACACGCTCACGGCCGGGCCCTTTAGGTTGAGCTGGTAGGCGGTGCGCGAAGCCAGGTAATCTTTCTCGTTCACCGTCATCACCTGAAACTCGCCGAGCTGCGCCACCCGCTCGGGATGGTGCAGCACGTTGCGCGGATAGTAGGTATTGTTGCCGCTACCCGCAAACACGCCCACGCGCCCGGCGTAGGTTGGGGGCAGGTAGCCGGCCTCCTCCAGCGCCTCCCAGGCTATTTCCAGAAACACCCGCTGCTGCGGGTCCATGACCTCGGCCAGCTTGGGCGTGAGGCCGAAGAACCGGGCGTCGAACGCGTCGGCATGGTCGATAACGCCGCGGGCGGCCACGTAGAGCGGGTCGCTGCGGAGCGCCGCCGGAATGGAGGCGTCGAGCTCCTCGGCGCTGAAAAACTGAATTGTTTCGCGGCCTTGCGCCAGCACGTCCCACAGCGCCGCCACCGAGGCCGCCCCCGGAAAGCGCCCCGCCAGGCCAATCACGGCCACGTCGCCCGCTTGGCTATCGCGGGCTTGCCCTAGGTCCGCGGGCGCCGGGCGCGCCGGGCCCAGGCCCCCTAGGTAGTCGGCCAGGCCAGCGGCCGTCGGAAACTGGTAGAGCTTGGTGATGGGCACGGTGTACTGGTACCGCTTCTGGAGGGCCGCCACCGATTTTTGAGCCAGCAGCGAGTTGCCCCCCAGCTCAAAAAAATTGTCGTCGGCCCCCACCTCGTCTAGTTGCAGCAGCTCGGCCCAGAGCTGGGCCACGTGCTGCGCGGCCCCGGCCGCGGGCCGCCGAAATGGCACCCCTAGGGCCGGCCGCGTGCGCTCGGGCGCGGGCAGGGCTTTTTTATCGACCTTGCCGCTGGTGGTTTTGGGCAGCTCCGGCAGCCACACGAAGGCACTGGGCAGCATGTAATCGGGCAGGCGCTGGGCCAGCGCCTGGCGCACGGCCGACACCTCCTGCGCGGCGCCGGGTGCGGCCACCAGGTAGGCCACCAGCTGCGCCGCGCCCGTGGGGCTGGCGTGGGCCACCACCACGGCTTGCTTGAGGCCGGGCAGGTCGGCCAGGGCCACTTCGACCTCCCCCACTTCAATGCGGTGGCCCCGGATTTTCACCTGGTCGTCTTGCCGGCCCAGGAACTCGATGTTGCCGTCGGGCAGGTAGCGCCCTAGGTCGCCGGTGCGGTAAAAGCGCGGGCCGGCGGCACTTTCCACAAACTTGGCTTGCGTGAGGGCGGGCTGGTTGAGGTAGCCTTCGGCCAGGCAGACGCCGGCAATGCACAGCTCGCCCACCTCGCCGGCGGGCACTGGGCGCAGGTCGGCATCCAGGAAAAAAACCTCAGTGTTGGCAATGGGCTGGCCGATGCCGGGCAGCGGGGGCCAGGCGGCGGGCGGCCCGGCCAGCCGCAGCTGCGTCACCACGTGGCATTCGGTGGGGCCGTACTGGTTATAGAGCACGCAGCCGGGCAGCGCCGCGCAAAAAGCTGCGAGTTGCGGCGTTATCTTGAGCTGCTCGCCGGCGGTCATGATTTCGCGCAGGCTCGCCGGAAAATGCTGGGCGCTCACGGCGGCTTCGGCCAGCGCTTGCAACGCCACGAAGGGCAAGAACAGCCGGTTGACCGCCTGCGCGTCGAGCAGCGTTAGGAGGCCTTCGAAGTCGAGGCGTTGCTCCTCGCTCAGCAGCACCAGCGTGCCGCCCGTGGTCAGGGTCGCGAATATTTCCTGAAACGAAACGTCGAAGCTGAGCGGCGCAAATTGCAGGGTGCGGGTACCGGGACCGGCCAGCGAGTTTTCCTGCTGCCACTGCAAGAGATTTACCAGCGCCGCGTGGCCCATGCACACGCCCTTGGGCTCGCCCGTCGAGCCGGAGGTGTAGAGCACGTAGGCCGCCGTGCCGCTAGCAGTCTCTTGATTTTCGAGTTGGTTTTCGAGCGCGGGCGCGGCATCGGGCGCCAGCACATGCAGGCCTAGGGCCGCCAGCGCCGCCGCATCCGGGGCCGGCGCCACGCAGCAGCTGAGGCCCGAGCTGGCCACCAGCTGCGCCAGCCGCTGAGCGGGGTAGCTGGGGTTGAGCGGCAGGTAGGCTTTGCCGGCCTTCAGGATGGCCAGTGCTCCCACCACCATGTCGAACCCGCGCGTGGTGCTGAGGCCGATGAGCGGGGCCGCCGGGGCCTGGTGCCGGATGGCTTGGCTAAGCTGCTCGGCCCGGCTGAGCAGCTGCGCATAGGTGTATGTAGCCGCCCCGTCGACCACGGCGGGCAGCGCCCCGTACCGGCTAGCGGCCTGCTCCACGAGCTGCTGAATCAGCGGGGGATGTAAACTATCTGCCACGTGCATACCTATAATTTTTAACTGCTTATTAATTGCTTTTAGCGCCCTTTCGCTAGTGAAGCCGGCCTCACAAAACGGCCGGTTTTTCCCTAAGCATAATCATCTTTATTTACTAAACGCTACCTACCCTAATGCCGAGGTAATCTGGCTTTCTTTCGCTGACCTAGGTTCGCGAATTATTACTGGCTATAAAGACCAAGTAACAAAATTGGTCATTTCAAGTCAATAATTACCGGATAAATGGCCTGTTATCCTCGGTAAGCATTGGCTACAGCTGTGCCAGCGAAAATGCCTCCGCAAAGGGTGCCGGCGTAGCGCCCGCGGGTGCGCATTCCCAATAAATTCATCAAGCATTATTATAACTTTGAATAATACAATAAATAACCAGAGTAATTTTCAAAGCTACTATCAACTAACCTGAAGTATTGCAAGGAGCTAACTTTACATAGAAAATAAATTATATAAATCCCCTTTTACCGGGTCCCTACCCCTTATCCACTTACCGGCCAAAACAGCGGGCGGCTGCTCGCCGGGGTGGGGTGGGCGGGCCGGGGCGCTGGCGGTGGCCCGCGTGGCCTAGCGGGCGGGCCGCTAGCGGCCATCTTTGTGCTTCTATTGCTCTTTACTTATGGCTACTCCCCTGCTCCACTTTCTTGACCAAGGCGACCCGGCGGCCCAGCCGCTGGTGATTTTGCACGGCCTCTTCGGCACCCTCGACAACTGGCAGACGCTGGCGCGCCGCTGGGCCGACGAGGCGGGCCTGCGCGTGGTATCGGTGGACTTGCGCAACCACGGGCGCTCGTTTCACGCGCCCGAGCACAGCTACGCCCTCATGGCGCAGGACGTACTGGCGCTGCTCGACCACCTAGGTCTTGACCCCGCTCGCCTCACGGTGCTGGGGCACAGCATGGGCGGCAAGGTGGCCATGACCCTGGCCCTAGGCTACCCCGCGCGGCTGGCGCAACTCATCGTGCTCGACATTGCGCCGCGCTTTTCCGACATGGAACACCAGGACGATATCATTGCCGGCTTGCAGGCCGTGGACCTGAGCACCATCCAGAACCGGCAGCAGGCCGAGGCGGCGCTGGTGCCGAACATTCCGCAGCTGGGCGTGCGGCAGTTTTTGCTCAAAAACCTGTACCGGCGCGAGGACAATTCCTTTGCCTGGCGCATCAACCTGCCCGCGCTGGTTGAGAACCTAGCGGCCGTGGGCCAGGAAATCGCGGCGGCCCAGCCGTTTCTTAAGCCCACGCTATTCATCCGGGGCGGCAAGTCGGACTACATCACGGCCGACGACAAGCTGCACAGCATCCCGGCTTTGTTTCCCAACTCGCAGGTGGCCACCGTGCCCGACGCCGGCCACTGGGTGCACGCCGAAAAGCCCGACGAGATATTCGGGCTGGTGCGAAACTTCGTTTCAATGAGCAATTAACAAGGAGCTATGAGCAGGCCGTTGGTGCGCCACCTGCTCATTACCTTTTTCCTGTTCATTGTTAATTGCTCCTTGCAACATGCTTTACCTCATTCCTACCCCGCTGGCCGAGGGCACGGCGCCCCAGGTGCTGCCGCCGCAAGTGGTGGCGGCGGTGGCCCGGCTACCCTATTTTCTGGTCGAAAACCTGCGCACGGCCCGCCGCTTTGTGAAGGAAGTGGCGCCACACCGCGTCATCGAAGACATTCGCTTTGAGCTGATTGACAAGGACAGCACGCCGCCCCAGGTGCAGGCGGCGCTGGAGCCCCTAGTGAAGCAGGGCCTCGAAGCGGGCGTGCTCTCGGAGGCCGGCTGCCCTGGCATTGCCGACCCCGGTGCGGCGCTGGCCCAGGAGGCCCACCGGCTGGGGCTGCCGGTGCGGCCGCTGGTGGGGCCATCTTCGATACTGCTGGCGCTCATGGGCTCGGGGCTGAACGGGCAGCGGTTTGCTTTCCACGGGTATTTGCCCATCGAGAAAGGCCCGCGCATTGCGGCCATCAAGCAGCTGGAAAAGGAAAGCACCCAGCGCGACCAGTCGCAGCTGTTTATCGAGACGCCCTATCGCAACGACCAGCTGCTGGCCGACCTGCTGGCCCACCTGGCGCCCGGCACCCGCCTCTGCGTAGCCACCGACCTCAGCGCGCCCACCGAGTACCTCCGCACGCTGCCCGTGGCCGCCTGGCGGCGCCTGCCCGAGCTACCCAAGCTGCACAAGCGACCCACCGTGTTTGCGCTGGGCCAGTAGCCACCTAGGGCTGCTTTTTAGTTTGTTTTCAGAAACTTCGTGCGCTGGCCCGTGGCATCGTCCTGCAAAAAATAGAGGCCGCTGGGCAAGGCCTGCACATCCAGCGGCCCCAGGTCTTCGGGGGCTTGCGGGCGCTGCACCAGGTGGCCCAGCTGGTCGAAAATACTGAACTGCGTACCCGCTCCCGCCCCGGCCACGTGCAAGGTGCCGGTAGTGGGGCTGGGGTAGGCGCGCAGGGCGGCGGGGGCGGCCCACTGCACGGCCACCACGGGGCTGAACGTGACCGTGCCATCGCGGTCGAGCTGCCGCAAGCGGTAGTAGCTGCGCGGGGCCGGGCTAGGGTCCACAAATCCGTAGGCCTGGGTTTGGGTAGTGGTGCCGGTGCACGGCACCTGGCCGATAGCCGCGAAGCCCACCGGCGCATCGGCCGCCCGCTCTACCACAAATTGCTCCGCATTGTGCTCCGACGCGGTGGCCCACGACAAGGCGACGCCTTCCGGGGTAGCCGCACCCTGAAATGCCACCAGCGACACCGGCAAGGGGCTCACGGTGCTGAAGGCCTCGTACACCTCAATATCCTGACCTAGGGCCAGGACTGAGAAAAAAACCAGCTCTATTTGGTTGAATTCTTTCGTCGGCGTAAACGATATTCGGTTGATGCCCGCGGCCTGCACATTCAAACTCAGCACATCGCTGCTGAGCTGGTGGCTGTCTACTTCCGTGGTCTTGGTGCCTTTTTTATAGTACGTGGTTAGGGTAGCGCCGCCCAGCAGCGCGGCCGAAATCAGGATATTGGGCTTGATGTACATGCCCGCTTCTTTGCCGGCCGCGGCCGTGCTTGGGAAGCTCATTCGCAGCCGGGTGTAGCCGAGCAGCAAAGAAGGTTTGATGGTGGCGTTGGTGGCTAGGTTGCTATCGGCGGCCTTATTATCGTCGCTCACGATGCCATCGGCCATCACCACCTTGTTGGCATACTGCACCTGGGCCCACGCGCCGGGCGTGGCTAAAAGAAGGCTGACTGAAACGAGCATCAAGGCCCGCAAGCTGCGTAAAATTTTATAATTCATCAAGGAAGGAGAGATAAGTGTACCCCCGCCGTTTTGCAAACCAGCTACCAAAGCCGGATTTATAAATATTGTGTATTTTGATGTATCTAATGCCCAATTTCTTGCCCGCGCGCCGTACCAGAATGAGATGCCCACGTCTCGGAACGGCAATCAAGCTCGACAGTCAATTGTATTAACTCACTAGAATTATCCGCGGCCACGGGTGTCCAGCACCTCCTCTTCAGGCGGTGCGCAGCTCGACCTGGAAGGCGGTGCGGCCATCGGCCCCGGTGGCCAGCCGGAAGGCGAAGCCGTGGGCCAGCAAGATGTCGCGCACCAGCGTGAGGCCGATGCCCTGGCCGCCCGCCTTGGTACTGAAAAAGGGCGTGAATAGCCGCTGGCTCACTGCGGGGCTGAGGGGCGCGCCGTCGTTGGTAATGCTGAGCGTGAGCGGCTGGGTAGTGGTGCGCACCCACACGTGGCCACCACCGGGCCCGATGGCTTCGAGGGCGTTTTTGGCCACATTGAGCAAGGCCTGGGTGAGTTGCTGCGAATCGGCCTCAATGAAAAGAGGCCCGGCGTGGGCCAGCTCCCAGTGCCAAGCCACATCCTGCTGCGCGCTTTGCGGGGCCAGCAGCTGGCCTAGGTCGCGCAGCAGGGCGTGCAGGTCGGTGGGGTGCGGGGCGGGCGGGGGCAGGCGCACCAGGCGGGCGTAGCCGGCCACGAAGTCGGCCAGCTGGGTATTGCGCGTGATGCTCACGTCGAGGGCCTGGGTAAAATCGGCTTGGTCGGCCGGGGCCAGTTGCGGGGCGTAGTACCGGAAGCTGCCCAGCAGCGAATTCACGGCCCCGATGGAGTTATTGACCTCGTGCGCCACCAGCCGGATAAGCTGCTCGTAGGTCTGCTTTTCCTGGGCCCGGATTTCCTGCGTCAGCTCTTCCAGCACCACAAAGCGCCGCTGAAAGCCGCGGTCGAGAAAGTGCGCGGCGGCGGCCCGGTAGGTTTGGCCGCCGGGCAGGCGCACGGCTTGGGGCTGGCCGCTGCCTAGGTCAGCCAGCACGCCGCCCCAGGGCGCGGGCAGGGCCGCCACCGCCTGGCCCACCAAGTCGGCCGCGGGCATACCTAGGGCCCAGGCCGCGGCCGCGTTGGCGCTGGCGATGTGTTGCTCGAAGGTTAGAATAAGGATGCCGGCCGGCGAGGCCTGAATGAGCCGCTCGAGTAGCACGCTCTGCTCGTGCTGGCTCACGCGCTCTTGGCGCAGGGCGTCGAGCATGTCGTTGTAGACCTCGATGAGCTGGTCGAGCCCCGGCTGCCCCACGGGCCTGAATTTCAAGTTGAAGTCCTGCGCCTGCAAAGCCGCCGTGCCCGCCTCGATGAGCCGAATGGGCTGCATAAAACCCCGGTAAAGCTGCCACGCCAGCCCTAGGCTGCCCAGCAGCACCACTTCGCAGGCAATGAACAGGGCCGCATTGGTGGTGCGCGCCTGCGCCGCCAGGGTGATGAGCACCGCGTAGAGCGGCAGCAGAAACAGCAGAAGCTTGAGGCGCATGAGGTCAATGAACAATTATCAATGAGCAATGAACAGCGCTAAATAAGACTAAAGCTGCTCATTATTAATTGCTCATTGCTCATTAGGATAAGGTATCCCAAACTTATCCAACCTTCGATATAAAGCGCCCCGGCTCAGGCCCAGCGCCCGCGCCACCTGGCTGAGGTTGCCGCGGTAGTGGGCCACGCTCTGGCGAATGGCCTGCTCCTCCAGCGCCTCCAGCGTCATGGTGCCGGGGGCCGGCAGGGCAGCGTCGGGGACCGGGGGCGCGGGGGCACCTAGGTGCTGCGCCTGAAAATCGGCGGGCGTCAGCTCGTCGTGCGGGCTAGTGAGCACCGCGCGCTCGACCAGGTTTTTGAGCTCCCGGATGTTGCCGGGCAGGGCCTGGGCTTGCAGGTAGTGGGCGGCGGCGGCGCCCAGGCGCAGGCCGGGGCGCTGGTAGGTGGCTTGCAGCTGGCGCACGAAGTGCTGGGCCAGGCGCGGAATGTCGTCGGCCCGCTCGCGCAGGGCGGGCAGGCGCAGCGTGATGAGGTTGAGCCGGTAGAACAGGTCTTCGCGGAAGCGGCCCTGCGCCACCAGCTCGGCCAGGTTTTTATTGGTGGCGGCCACCACTCTAATGTCGAGTCGGCGCGGGCGCGAGTCGCCGAGCACCTCGTAGGTGCGGTCTTGCAGCACGCGCAGCAGCTTTACCTGGCTGGCCAGCTCCAGCTCCCCGATTTCATCCAGAAAAATAGTGCCGCCGTTGGCCAGCTCGAAGCGACCCACGCGGTCGGCGCGGGCATCGGTGAAGGCGCCGCGCCGGTGGCCAAACATCTCGCTCTCAAACAAGCTTGATGAAATACCACCTAGGTTCACTTTCACGAAGGGCTGCGCGCGGCGCGGACTATTCTGGTGCAGGGCTTCGGCAATGAGCTCCTTGCCCGTGCCGCTCTCGCCCTCTATCAGCACCGAAGCATCGGTGGCGGCCACCTGCCCTACCTGGCGCAGCACGGCCAGCAGGCGCGCATCTTCGCCCACAATGCTACCTAGGGCAAACTGCCGGTCGAGCGCCCGGCGGCCGGGCGGCGGGGCCGCCTCGGCCGGCGCGTGCAATTGCAGGACGGTGGTAATGGTTTGGAGCAGCGTTTCGTTTTGCCAGGGCTTGGTCACGAACTCGGCGGCGCCGGCCTTCATGCCCGCCACCGCCAGCGCAATGCTGCCCCAGCCCGTGAGCAGAATAACCGGCACCGCGGGCGCCAGCGCCCTGAGCTGACCTAGGAGCGCCAAGCCGTCGGCCCCGGTAGTGGCAGCCGCAAAATTCATGTCGAGCAAGACGAGCCGGGGCGCGGCCTCGCGCACGGCGGCTAGCGCCTCGGCTGGGCCGGGCACCGCCTGCGCGGGATAGCCAGCCTGCTTCAGCAGCAGCTGCAACGACACGCGCACGGCTAGGTCATCATCGACTATCAGAACCACAGATTTAACTAATTCTAACGGATTTTTTGTGGTTCTTCAACAAACGGCACAGAGCGAGCGGAACCACAAAAAATCCGTTCAATCCGCTGGAATCAGTTAAATCTGTGGTCCTAGTGGCCGCTCACGCTGGCGCCGCTGCTCACGCGCTTGGTGAGCTGGGGCGAGCCGCTGTAGCTGATGCTGGCGCCGCTGCTGGCCTCGGCCACTAGGTCGTCTTTTACGGCTATCTGTATGGAGCTGCCGCTGCTGGCCTGGGCGCGGCAGCGGTCGGTGCGCAGGTCTTTGCCGTTGAAGGTGGCGCCGCTGCCGGCTTGCACATCGAGGCTGGTGGCGCGGCCATCGAGCATCGTGGTGCTGCCGCTGCTCTGGCGCACGGCCAGGGTAGCGGTCGAAATGTCGGCCTTCACGGTAGCACCCGACGAGATATCGAGCTTGAAATCGTCGGCGTCGATGTCGCCGCTGGCCTTCACCGACGAGCCACTACCCGCCACGAGGGCCGTGAGCTGGTCGGCCGTGACGCTGGCCCGCAGCTGCACGTGCTGGCGCGAGCGCTGCTGGCCGTTGCGGTCGTTGGGGTTGTCGTAGCCGATGGTGAGCACGCCGTCCTCCACCGTCGTGCGGATGTAGTTGGCAAACTCGGCCACGTTGGCGCTCACCTCCACGCGCTGGCCGTGGCCGGCCGTGAGCTCCAGCTGGATGCCGCTACCCACTTTGATGGCGTGGAAAGCGGACACCGAGCGCATTTGGGCGCTTTGGGCGTGGGCGCCGGTGAGGGTGGCCAGGCCAAGCAGGGCGGACAGCAGGACGTTTTTCATGGGGCGTGAAGCTAGAAAAGGGGGAGATAAGAACCAGGCGTTTGCCGCGAGTACCGGGCCGCGGGGCAGTTCGTTACGGCCCCGCCGAAAAATACTGCGCCGCGGCCGGGCCGGGCACTCGGCCGGGGTTTCTTGGCTACCTAGGGGCATTTATTCTTCGCGCAGCGCCACGGCCGGCTGAATACCCGCCGCCAGCCAGCTCGGGTAGAGGGCGCAGCCCGCCGCCAGCGCGTAGAGGCCCACCGTGGCCAGGGCCATGCCGGCGAGGTACACGCTGGTTTTCACATTGAACACGCCCAGCAGCGGAAACTGCGCCGCCACCAGCAGCCCCAGCCCCAGCCCAAACGTAGTGAGCACCAAGATTTCACCCAGCACCTGCCTACTGATGGCCCCCGCCGTGGCCCCTAGGGCTCGGCGCACGCCCAGCTCAGCGCGGCGCTGGCTGATGTTGAGCCACAGCACGCCAAACAAGCCCAGCGCCACATTCACCAGCAAAAACAAGCTCACCACACCCATGATAAAGGGGGGCGTAAGCAACTGCTTGAACTGCACGCGGCGCTGGTCGGCCAGCGGGGTGATGTTGCTTGACAAAGTAGGGCTGATGGCGTGAATATCATCGCTGATTTTCTTTTCGAGCGCGGCCCCGCTGCCGGGCTGCACCCGCACCAGTAGCGTGGCGAGGGCGTGGGCAGTATCCTGGGGGCTGACATATAGGAAGATAGCGGGCCGAGGCTCGTTCAGCTCGCCATCGCCCCGGTAAGAGCCGCTCACGCCTACCACCCGCCACGGCTTGGGCATCATGCGGGTAGGGCCGCCGCCAATAATATGGCCCAGCGGCGACTCGCCGGGGGCGAATAGCGCATCGCGCAACGACTCGGTGATGACGACCGAGCGGCTATTGGCGGCCTCGTCGCGGCGGTCGAACCAGCGGCCGGCTTTCATTTGCAGCCCCATCACCTCCCGAAATTCGGGGCTGGCATCGTAGTAATTGGCCTGGTCGCACACGCGTTTTTTATCGCCCTCACCCGCTTCTAGGTCGCCGTTATTAGAAGAAAAAGAATAGGGCGTGTTGCCCTCAGTTCGGGCTACGCCGGCCACGCCGGGGGTAGCTTTCAGGTGCTGGATAACCTGCTGCAATGTGCCCAGCACCTGGCCGCGGCTGGGCTGGCCCCCGGGGCTTAGGCTCACGCTCCACACCTGCTCGTAGGCAAAGCCCAGCGGGGCGCGGTAGTTGCCCCACAGGTACACGCCCAGGCTGCTCACGGCAAATAGCACCACGAAGGCCAGCACTAGCTCTATCACCAGCAAGCTGTTGGCGCGCTTGCGGTTCCACATCAGGGTAAACAGGTGGCGTATCATGCGGCAATATCTCCTTTCAATGCCTTCACGGCGTGTAATTTAGACATTTTATAAGCCGGGTAAGCCCCCGACAGCACACCAAAAAACAGTACTATCCCCAGCGCCAGCGCAAACACGCGCCCATTGAGTCCAAACTCGGAGTAGGCAATGAAGTGGCTGCTGTTGAGCAGCGCTAGGGCGCCCGCTGCCAGGCCCAGACCCAGCACCCCCCCGAGCAGCGTAAGGAAAATATTTTCGAGCAGAAACTGCCCCACCAGCCGCCCCGCCGTGGCCCCAAAAGCCTTGCGCACGCCAATCTCGCCCGAACGCTCCAGCGTGCGGCTCACGTTGATGTTCACCAGGTTGAGGGCCGGCAGCAGCATAAAAAGCAGGCCTAGCGTGAGGAGCAGCCGCATAAAGCGGTTGCCGCCGCCGGGCGCTACTTCGCCCCCGCTAAAGCGGGCCGTGAGATTGGTTAGCAGCGGCAGCGCGTGCGACACAAGCCGCTCATATATTTTGGGGTCGGGAATGGGCTGCCGGGCTATCAGTTGGTCGTATTCGGCTTGTATCTGCGGCACCTCGGCCGGACTGCGGGCCAGCACGATGGCTTGGTAGGCACCGAGCAGGTCGGGCTTGCGTAGGTCGTCGGGGGTAGTGGTGATGGGCGTCCACACGTCGGCGTAGGTCATCAGCCGCATGACGGGCACATCGTGCACTACCCCCACCACCCGGTAGCGCATGGCATCGACCTCGATGGTGTGGCCCACCGCCCCAGCCGTGCTGCCGAAATAGCGCCGGGCCGTGGTTTCGTTGATGACGGCTACGTGGGCCGCGTCGCGCACTTCGCGCCCGTTGTAGGGCCGGCCGGCCACGAAGTCAAAATCCAGCACCTGCCAAAACTCGCCATCGGTGCGGCGCTGGTCGAGCTTCAGGGTTTGCTGGCCCACGTAGGCCACGGCCGTGCCGGGGTTGGCCTCGCTCACCGATACCTTTTCGGGCGTGCGCATGCCCCGCACCGCTTGGTTGAGGAAGGCATAGCCAACGCTCGAATTGTTTTGCCCACCGCCCCGGTACAGCAGCTGCATCCGGTTGACAAATAATAGCCGGTCGGAGCGCAGCTCGGGCTGATGCGGCCCAACCGCAAAATCAAAAAATGAATACACCACCAGCAAAATCATCAGCGTGAAGCTGATGCCAAACAGGCTGATAGCGGTGAAGAACTTGCGCCGCAGCAAGACCTTCCAGGCGATTTTAAGGTAGGAAAGGAGCATAAGATTTTGAGTTTGTAAGTGTCTGTCTTTGCTGCGCTCGCAAGGACAGGCGGGGCACTACGCTACTTGCCGCCCGTCGAAAAAGCGGATGAGGCGCTGGGTTTTGAGGGCCTGCTGCTCGTCGTGGGTCACCATCACGAGGGTGGTGCCCTGGCGGTTGAGACCTAGGAGCAGGTCCATGATTTCCTCGCCCATTACCGAGTCGAGGTTGCCGGTGGGCTCGTCGGCCAGGATAATTTCGGGCTCGCCGGCCAGGGCGCGCGCGATGGCCACCCGCTGCCGCTGCCCGCCCGAGAGCTGCGCCGGAAAGTGGTTGGTGCGGGCATTGAGGCCCACTTGGTCGAGGGCGGCCAGGGCTCGGCGGCGACGCTCGGCGCCGCCCACGCCGGGGCGGTAGAGCAGGGGCAGCTCCACGTTGTCGCGCACCGAGAGGTCGTTGATGAGGTGGTAGCTCTGAAAAACGAAGCCGATTTTATGGTTGCGCAGCCCCGCCAATTCCTTGTCAGAATAGGAGTTCACGGGCCGGCCATCAATCTCGATGGTGCCGCTGCTAGGCTCATCGAGCAGACCCATGAGGCTGAGCAAGGTCGATTTGCCGCAGCCGCTCGGTCCCATCACCGACACGAATTCGCCGCGCTGAATGGCCAGGTTGACCTGGCTCAGGGCTACGGTTTCGATGGTTTTGGTCTGGTAGACTTTTTCGATATTGGCCAGCCGGATGACGGGCGGGGTGGTGGAGGTTGGCATTTGGCAGTGTGAATTGAGCTGTGTAAAAAAAGTGGTTATGGCGCGGGGCTCTGCCCCGTACCGACTATTCGCAGCTAGTCAGCTACCAGCGGCTGCCCGGTTTCAAAATCAAATAACGTGAGCCCGCGCAGCCGGTAATAACCCACCCAGCCCGCCCGCAGGGCCAGGATGTAGCTGCGCCGCGCCAGGTCCTTGGCCGCCGAAGCCAGCGTAAGGTCGGTGAGGCTGAGGCGGCCGGCCTCGTAGGTGGCGCGGGTGATGGCGTAGCGGCGCTGGGCCAGCGTGTCGGCGCGGGCGGCCAGGCGGGCCTGCCCAGCCAGGGCCGGCACCTGCGCGGCCTGCGTGAGCACGGTTTGCTCGAAGCTGCGCTCGTCCTGGGTCACGATGGCCTGGGTTTGGTCGCGGGCCAGCTCGGCGGTGCGCACGATGGCCCGGCGCCGGCCCCAGTCCACAAGCGGCAGCGAAAAGGCCAGCGCCACCTGCTGCTGGTTTTGGAGGGCGGAGTAGCTGTCGAGCAGGTAGGGCGCCTGGTTCACGTAGCCGAGGTTGGCGGTTAGGGTGGCCAGAAAGCCGGTGGTGCCCCGCGCCTGAGCCACATCTTGCGCAGCTTGCAGCTGCCGCCGCTGAAAGGCCAGCGTGGCGGCGCGGTGCTGCCGGGCCTGCCCTAGGGCCTCGGCGGGCACCACGGCCAGGGCGGGCGCGGGGGTGGGCACGGCCAGCGGCGGCACGGCGCCATCCGTATCGGTAGCGCCGGGCAGGGCGCAGTAGGTGCGCAGGCTCACGGCGGCGCTTTCGGCATCGAGGCGGGCCTGGGTCTGGGCCTGCTGGGCATCGAGCAGGTTGAGCTCGAGCTGAAGCAAATCGCTCTGCGAAAGGCGACCTAGGGCGTATTTCTCGCGGCCCACGCGCAGCAGCTCGGCGGTGGCCTGGGCGTTTTGGCCGGCCACGGCGGCATTCACCTGCTGCAAGAGCACGTCGAAGTACAGCTCGGTCACGCGCCGGGCCAGGGCTTCGCGGTCTTCGAGGTACTGGCGCTGGCTTTCCTGGTAGAGCAGCGGCGCGATGCGGCGGTTCCACTTCAGGGCGTTGAAGTAGCCCAGCGGCTGGGTCAGACCTAGGGTAAAGGGCTGGTTGTTGTAGCGCTTTTGGCTGCGGGCAAAGTCATCGAAGCGCTGCACCTGCGAGCCGATAACCACTTGCCCGCCCGTGAGGCCGATGTTCTGGCTCAGCCCCAGCCCCAGCAGCGAGTTGTTGATACGCACCGACTGAAACTCGGTGGTGCCATCGGGCTGCACCACCGGCGTGATGATGCGGCTGAAATTGGGCACCGTGCCGGCCAGCGTCAGCTGCGGGCGGTAGTTGGCCTGGTAGGCACGGTAGGCCCAGTAGCCACCCTCGCGGGCGGCGCGGGCTTGCAGGGCGGCGGCCGAAGTAGCCAGCGTTTGCTCGATGAGGGCGGGCAGGGTGAGGGTTTGGGCAGCTGCTTGATAGGAAAGTAAAAGCAAAAACCCTAGCAAGGCACCCCAGGCCCCGCCGCCCGCCCCTTTGGGAGCAGGGGAGCCCGGCAGTTGCAGCGCCGCTGGCTTCTTAGGAACACAGTTTTTATAGGAAGGAAACACGGCTGCTTTTCGCTGAATTTTTGATTTTGCATTGGTTGGCTTTCCTCCCACACGCGCCTCAAGTGGCGCAGAGCGGGGCGCTACCCTAGGTTACTCCACCCGCAGCGCGGGCGTGTCCGCGTACCCCTTAGTGTCTGAGAGCACGACCTCCTCCCCTTTCGCCAGGCCGCTCAGCACCTGCACGTAGTCGGTGTTGCTGTCGCCCAGGCGCACCACCCGGCGCACGGCGCGGCCGCCGCTCAGCACGAACACCGGCTGCTCCTGGCCACCCTGGTAGAAAGGGCCGTTGCGGAGGCGCAGCACGGCCCGGTGGGCGCGGGTTATCACGAATACGTCGGCTCGCAGGTTGGCGCGCAGGCCGGGGTAATGGTCGTTATCGAGGGCGGCGTAGAAGGTCACCGTGCCCTTGTCCACGGCCGGGCTGATGCTGGCTACCGTGCCGCGCAGGTCGGTGCCGGGCCCTAGGCGCACCAGCACCGGGTCGCCGGCGTGCAGCTGGTCGGCGTAGGCATCGGCGAGGGTGGCGCGCACCCGAAAGCGGCTGAGGTCGGCCACGCGGGCCAGGGCATCGCCGGCCTGCACGGTGGCGCCTAGGTTGTCGTTGACCCAGGTCAGCACGCCGGGCTGCTGGCTACTGATGTTGGCCTGCCGCAGCTTGCCGGCTTGTTCTTGAATATTGCGCCGCTGCATCGACACCGTGAAGCTGAGCTCGCGGCGGTCGGCGGCGCTGGCTTGGCGCTGGTTGGCGAGCTGGTGGCGCAGGCGCCCGGCTTCGAGGCGGGCGGTGCGCAGGTTAAGCTCGGCCTGGCGCACGGCCTCGGCCGTGCCGCCGCCGATGCCGAGCAGGTGCTGCTCGTCGCGCAGGGCCGATTGCAGGCTGCTCACTTTCAGGGCCTGGGCTTCTTGCTGGGCTTGCAGGTCGGTAAGGCTGCGCTCGAGGGTGAGCTGGAGCTGGGCGTTCTTATTCTGGTTGCGCAGCTGCTCGTCGTCGAGCTTGGCCAGAGCTGAGGCGGCCAGGTCTTTGTCGAGCTCCAGAATGGTTTGGCCCGGCCGCACCCGCGTGCCCACCGCCAGCACCACCCGCCGGATGCTGCTCTGCAAGGGGCTGGTGAGCACCGCCTCGCGGGCCGGAATGACGGTGCCGGCCGCCGTGAGCGTGGCGTCCACGTCGCCCGTTTCGACCATCGCCGTGCGGATGTCAACGCGGTGCAGGCTGGGTTGCAGCACCCGGCGCAAACCCAGCGCCGCCCCCAGCACAGCGGCCACGGCCCCCAAGCCCAGTAGCCATGTGCGAAACTGACGACGGCGTTGCGTGGCGGGCGAAATAACTCTGTCCATAATCGGGCAAGTGGGTAGTGGGTTACTACCTACTAAGCCAAGCGCCGTGCCATCATCATAAGCTATTATTGATAAGCTACTTATATCAAAAACCCGAGGCGAACCACCCACAAAACCTGTCCACTACCGGGCAGGGTGTTCAGTAGCGGACACTTTGCCTAGGGCGCCTGCTTGCTTACCGGCCTAGCCCGGCCGCCACCTAGGGCGGTGCGAGCCAGCAGCGGACTGGCCAACAACTTTGTACCCTGGCTTAGCTACCAGCTTAAAATCGCCAAGTATGCTACCGGGCGCGCTACCTTCGCGGTGGGTATTTATGCCCTTTGCACTGTGATTTATCGCCACCTTCCTAACCTGTGTCTCCAATACGAGCCCCTTCTCGGGACGATGCTTTTGGAATGGGTCGCCTTCAGCAATCCGCACCACCTGCGCGCCAGCGCCAGCCAGCTGCTAGTGCTGCTTCGAGAGCTGAAAGTGCGCCACCTGCTGCTCGATATGAATAGCCTGCCCGACCTCTCGGTGGCCGACCAGGAGTGGCTGGGTATCTACTGGATGCCCGGTCTGGTGGCGCTGGACCTCGAACACCTCGTGCTGCTAATTGACAACAACCGCCAGCACAATCAGCTGGCCGTCGATGCCCTGCACGACCTCGTGCAGCCGGCCATTCGCTTCAGCTCGCACTACTTTGCCGATGCGGCCTCTGCCCTGGACTGGCTCACCGACGGCTCGCCGCGGCTGCCGACCCTGGCGGCCGAGTGGGCCGCCCGCCACGCCCCCACCGCCCACTAACCGCACAAACTGCCAGCGATGTACCGTGGACCCTGCGGGGTCCGCGCGTGGGGAGCGGCCGGACGATAACCCGCGCGGACCCGCAGGGTCCGCGGTACACCCTGCCTACCACCACTACTCCGCGCCGCTGCCCCGGAAGGCGGGCATGGTGGCCTCGCCGGCCGCCGCCACGCCGCGCCGGCCCAGCACCCGCCCGGCCGTGCGCCACAAAATGCGCAGGTCGAGCCCCAGGCTACGGTGCTCGACGTACCACAAGTCGTAGGCAAATTTTTCTTCCCATGAAAGGGCATTGCGGCCATTCACCTGGGCCCAGCCCGTGATGCCGGGCCGCACCCGAAACCGCGCTTTTTGGGCCGCCGAATATAGGGGCAAGTACTCGTGAATGAACGGCCGCGGTCCCACCAAACTCAAGTCGCCGCGTAGCACGTTCCAGAGCTGGGGCAGCTCATCGAGGCTGGTGCGCCGCAGCCAGCGGCCTAGGGCCGTCAGGCGCTGGCCGTCGGGCAGCAGTTGGCCGGCTGCGTCGCGCTGCTGGGTCATGGTGCAGAATTTCAGCAGCTGAAACGGCTGCTCGCGGTAGCCGGTGCGCCACTGCCGAAACAGCACCGGGCGCAGGCCGCCCAGCCACGCCGCCCCGGCCACTAGCAGCAGCCCCGGCGCCAGCAGCAGCAAGCCCAGGGCGGCGGCGCCTAGGTCGAGCGCCCGCTTCGCCCGCTCATACACTGGCCGGAAGCCGAAAGCCGCTTTTCAGTAAAAACCGGTCGTTGGTGGCCACGGCCCGGAAAGCGCGGCGGCCGTGCAGCACCTGGTCGTCCCACCAGGCCACGGCCTCGCCGGGCGCCAACTGAATGGTCACTTCGGCCGGCGTACCGGTAATGTGCGTTAGCAAAAACTCCCGAAATTCCTGGGTTAGCGCGTGGTTTTCGGCCGTTTCGGCGGGGTCCACGCAGTGGTAGTTCCAGTTGAGGCGCAGGCCGGCCGGCGTTTGGGCGATGATGGGCAGCGTGCGCGAGTCGTCGGCTTTGGCAAAGCGCACGGGGCGGTCGAGCAGCCGCGCGGCCAGCGCGGGCGCGTGCCATTGCAACTGCTGCCACAGCTCGTCGGCATTCACGAAGGTGGTTTCGCCGCCCGCCGGGGCCTGCACTAGGCAGTGCATAAACATCACGTCGGCCGGCTCGCTTAGGTACGACTCGTCGGTGTGCAGCGGCTGGGCGTTTTTGCTGAAGCGGTACGCGGCATCGTCGGGGATGGCGGCGTCGTAGCGCACTTCTATCCACTTCTCGCCGGTGCGCACGCTACCTAGGGCAAAGTTCTCGTCGAGGTGCAGGCACTGGCCAGTGGCCTCGGTGAGGGCATCGTAAAAAGCCGGCCACTCGGCCGCCGGCCGGCTCGCCGCCAGGCCTCGCAGGTGCACTACTTTTGCCGAGCCCAGGGCGGCCCGCAGGGCAGTAGCGGCCGCGGCCACTGGTTGGCCAGGCGCTATCGAAAGCGTAGAAATAAAAGACATAGCTGGCTGGCAAACGCTGGTCACCAAGCCTAAAGTACGCTTCTGCCCACGCTTCGCCCCCCAAATTTACTATCTCCCGTGCTCACCTTTCCCAACGCCAAGCTCAACCTAGGTTTGTACGTGACGGCCAAGCGGCCCGACGGCTACCACGCCCTCGAAACCGTGTTTCTGCCCCTGCCCTGGGCCGACGCCCTCGAAGTGCTGCCCGCCCCCAAAGGCCAGACCGGCCCCAGCCTCACGCTCACGGGCCGCCCCATCCCCGGCGAGGTGGCTACCAACTTGTGCCTCAAGGCCTACGAGCTACTCAAAGCTGATTTCTCGGACTTGCCCGCCGCCCAGCTGCACCTGCACAAAATAGTACCCATCGGGGCCGGCCTAGGTGGCGGCTCGGCCGATGCCGCGTTTGCATTGCGCGCTATCAACGACGTATTTAAGTTGAATTTAACGGTAGCGCAGCTCGAAGGCTACGCCCGCCGCCTGGGAGCCGACTGCGCGTTTTTCATCGAAAACAAGCCGTGCCTGGCCCTGGAAAGAGGCGACGTGTTCGAGCCCATCGCCCTCGACCTGCGCGGCACGGCCTGCGCAGTGGTGTACCCAGGCCTGCACATCAGCACGGCGCAGGCCTTTGCGGGCATCGTGCCCAGGGCGCCCAAAATGCCTTTGCGCGAAGCCCTAGGTCAGCCCCTGAGCACCTGGCGCGACACGGTCAGCAACGACTTTGAGGCGTCGCTGGCGCCCGTTTACCCCGTGCTGGCCGACATCAAGCAGCAGCTCTACGCGGCGGGCGCGGCCTATGCCAGCCTCTCGGGCTCAGGCTCAGCCGTGTACGGGCTGTTTCCGGAACTGGCGGAGGCGCCGGCGCTGCCCTGGCCCAGCGAGTACCTGGTGTGGCGCGGGCAACTTTGAATTAAAAATTATAAATGAAAAATTAAAAGAGAGTATACTTTTTAATTTTTCATTTATAATTTTTAATTCAAACGACTATCTCAGCAGCCGCACGTTGGCGGGCCCGGCGCTGGTTCCACTGGTCGAGCACGGGGTGCACGAGCACGCTGGCCAGAATCAAAATGGTACCTAGGTAGAAGCCGCCCGACATTTTCTCTTGCCCAAAGCCGGGCACCCGCAGCACGAACATAATCTGCGCCAGCACGATGCCGTAGACGGGCTCCAGGTTGATGGTGAGGTTGACCACGAAGGCCGAAATCCGCTTCATCAGCTCGACCGAAGTCGAGAAGGCGTACACCGTGCATACGCCCGCCAGCAGCAGCAGCCACAGCCAGTCGAGGCCGTGCAGGGCCAGGTGCAGGCCCTGCCCCTGGGTGAAGTACCGGCTATAAACCGGAAAGAACAGCGCGATGCTCAGGCAGGCGCCCGCCATTTCGTAGAAGGTAAGCTTAACCGGCGCGTGGCGCTTGACCAGCTGCGAGTTGAGCACGCTAAACAGCGCCGACAGCCCCGCCGAAACCACCGCCACCAGCAAGCCGGTGAGCTGCGTAAACTCGGCCTGCGAAATGAGGTACAGCCCCACCATCGCTAGCAAACCCAGGCCCACTTCGTAGGGCCGCACGCGGCGCCACAGCAGCAGCGGCTCCAGCAGCGAGGTCCACAGGGCCAGCGTGGCCAGGCCCGCCAGGCACACGCTCACCGATGACAGGCGCGCGGCCAGAAAAAACGTAATCCAGTGCGCTGCCACCAGCGCGCCCACGCCCAGCAGCTTCAGCGCCTCGGGGCCGGCCACGCGCCAGCCCGTGCGCCGCACCACCAGCAGCCCCGCCAGGCCCGTGGTGGCCAGCGCCGTGCGCCAAAACACCAGCTCGACCGGCGGCACCGTCAGCAGCTTGCCCAAAATGGCGGTGAAGCCCCAGAGCAGGACGATAAAATGCAGCTTGAGGTAGTCTTTAAGCATAAGGTAATAGGGGTAATTGGAGTAATTAGCGTAATGGACACGGCAGCAGTATCCAATCAGGATTACGCTAATTATCCATTACGCCCATTGCCCCATTCTATTTAGGTACGAGGCGATACAGCACCAGCCCGATGGCCGAAAATACCATCCCCGGAAACCACGCTGCCAGCAGCGGCGGCATGCTGCCCACCTGCGCCAAGTTGCGGCTCAGCATCACGAAGATGATAAAAATGAAGGCCAGCACGAAGCCCAGCGCAATTTGCCCGCCCACGCCGCCACGGCTTTTGCGGGCGCTCAGCACCACACCAATAAAGGTGAGAATCAGAATATCGAACGGGTAGGCGTAGCGCTCAAATTTCACGCTCAGGTACTGCGCGGTATCGTCGGCGCCGCGCAGGATTTTACTGTTAATCAAGTCGTTGAGCTGGGGTGAGGTCAGCGTCTCGGCCAGGCGGTAGGTGTTGGCGAAGTCCTTGGGGTAGAGGTTCAGCGTGGTGTCGCGGGCCGGGATGGTTTGCAACACTTCATCCTGGCTACCGCGAAAGGAGCGCACTAGCTGCTGCGACATTTTCCAGGCCTGCTTGGTGCTGTCCCAGGCCAGGTTGTCGGCCGTGAGGCGCCGGCGCAGCACGGTGCCGTCGATGGTTTCGAGGGCAAAGTGGTAGCCCGTGTTGGTGGAGCTGCTATAGCTTTCGAGGTACACGTAGCTCCTAGGGCCGATTTTCATGTGCACGTTGCGCCCCTCAAAGCGCCAGGGCTCCTTCACGTGCAACGACTCGAAGTGCACTATCTCCTTGGTAGCCTTTGGGATAACCCAGCCCACCAGCCCAAACGTGAGCAGCCCGATAATGGTGGCGCCCATGAGGTAGGGCACCAGCAGCCGCCCAAAGCTCATGCCGCTGGCCAGCATGGCCACAATCTCGGTGCGCGCCGCCAGCTTGGCCGTCACAAACACCACCGCCAGGAAAATAGTAATCGGCGAGAGCAGGTTGGCGAAGTACGGAAACAGGTAGATATAGTAGTGCGTGAAAACGTGCCCAAACGAGAGGTTGTGGTGGATAAAATCGTCGTTTTTCTCGGTGTAGTCAATCACGCAAATCACCGACACGAGCATTACCACCGTGAAGAAAAACGCGGTGAGAAACTTGGTGATGATGTATTTATCAAGCAACTTCATAAATCGCAGATTTAGCGGATTTAATGGATTTCGCGGATACGCCCGCCTGCGGCGGGCTGGCTATGCTTTTTTGGCTGGGGCCGGTAGCTTTGGCTAGGTGTGGAACGTGGATTTGATGAAGCGGCGGTATTGGAGGGAGGTGCTGCCAAAATTCAGGAGTAGGCCTACGTGGAGGTGGTAGGCTTCTAGGTAGTTGATGACTTGGGCAAAGTGGATATCGGCCAGGTCGGTTGTGGCTTTTAGCTCTACCAGGATGGGTTTTTCGGGCTGCGGGCCTTCTACCATAAAGTCGACCCGGCGGCTACCAATCTGCTGCCCCCGAAAGTAGATGGGCGTTTCGACCTCCTGCTGGGCCTGCATGCCCTCGCGTGCCAACTCAATGGACAGCGCCCGCTGATAAATTACTTCCGGAAAGCCCGCACCCAAAACGCTATGCACCCGCATCGCGCAGCCAATGGCCCGGTGCGTAAACGGCGTGTAAACCGCTAGGTCTACCCCGTAAGCCGCCCCCGGCTCCCCCACCAAGCTACCAAGCCCAGCCCCACTCCCCAAATAGTCAGCATCCACCCAATCATCAAAAGCCCCATCCATAATCAAAAAGCACAATAAAGCCTAGTCAGCCCGCCGCAGGCGGGCGTATCCGCGAAATCCGTTAAATCCGCTAAATCTGCGATTATAGGCGGCGCATTAGTTTTTCGACCATGCCCGGCTTCCACTGGGCAAACGTGCCGGCGATGATTTGCTTGCGTGCTTCTTTCACCAGCCAGAGATAAAAGGTGAGGTTGTGCATTGAGGCGATTTGCGCGCCGAGCATTTCCTTAGCTTGCATGAGGTGGCGCAGGTAGGCCTTGGTATAAAACGTGCTGGCGTAGCCACCTAGGGTCTCATCGATGGGTGAAAAATCGTCGGCCCACTTCTTATTAGTGACGTTGATAATGCCCTGGGTGGTGAAGAGCATGCCGTTGCGGGCATTGCGGGTGGGCAGCACGCAGTCGAACATATCGACCCCTAGGGCAATGTTTTCCAGGATATTAGCCGGCGTGCCCACGCCCATGAGGTAGCGCGGCTTGTCCGGGGGCAGAATGTCGCAGACCAGCTCGGTCATCTCATACATGAGCTCGGCGGGCTCGCCCACGCTGAGGCCGCCGATGGCGTTGCCGGCGCGGCCCTGCTCGGCGATGAACTCGGCCGACTGCACCCGCAGGTCCTTAAATGTGCTGCCCTGCACGATGGGGAACAGCGTCTGCTCGTAGCCGTAGAGCGGCTCGGTGGTGTCGAGGCGCTCGATGCAGCGCTTGAGCCAGCGGTGCGTCATGTCCAGGGAGCGGCGGGCGTAGTCGTACTCGCACGGCCAGGGCGTGCACTCGTCAAACGCCATGATGATGTCGGCCCCGATGCGGCGCTGAATATCCATCACGCCCTCGGGCGAAAACAGGTGCTTCGAGCCGTCGATGTGCGAGCGGAAGGTCACGCCCTCTTCCTTAATCTTGCGGGTGCCGCTGAGCGAAAACACCTGGTAGCCACCGCTATCGGTGAGGATGGGCCGGTCCCAGCCGTTGAACTTGTGCAGGCCACCAGCGGCCTCCAGCACCTCCAGGCCGGGGCGCAGGTAGAGATGATAGGTATTACCAAGGATAATCTGGGCCTGCACGTCGTTTTTCAGTTCGCGCTGGCCCACGGCTTTCACGCTGCCGGCCGTGCCGACGGGCATAAAGATGGGCGTTTCGATGGTGCCGTGCGCGGTGGTGAGCAGCCCGGCGCGGGCCTTGGTGCCCGGGTCTTGGGCGAGGAGGTCAAAAGTCATGGTCAAAAAGGCACTGGGCCGAAGGCCGGGCAACTGGCCGGGCGCCGGGGATAGTTCCGGCGCGGCGCCTGGCCCACGGCACTGCCACAAAGGTACTTCGGACAGCCGGGCCGCTTATTCGGCGAGTAACGGCCGGCCCTGGGCCACCCCCGGCCGTACCTTTGGGGCCTAGTCCCGTGCTGCTACCACCGCTTACCTCGCTTCCGCCGTCGCTTATCCTGCTGCCGCTGCTCCTGGTGCAGCTTTGGTACTGGGCGCGGTATTTTCGGCCGTTTACGCGGCGCCCCCTCGAGGCGCTAGCCGAAGAGCCGGGGCCCGACAGCGAGCCGGTGTCCCTCATTTTATGCACCCACAACGAGCTCGACAACCTGCGCGAACTCGTACCGATACTCCTCAACCAAGACTACCCGGCGGGCTTCGAACTGGTGCTCATCAACGACCGCAGCCACGACGAAACCGAGCTCTACGCCCAGCAGCTGGCGCAGTATTATCCGGGCCGGTTTCGGCTCGTAACCGTGACGCACACGCCCGCCGGCTTCTCGCCCAAGAAGTATGCGCTCACGCTCGGCATCAAGGCCGCCCAGCACGAGCGGCTCCTGTTTACCGACGCCGACTGCCGTCCTGTCACGTACGACTGGCTGCGCCTGATGCAGCGCGGCTTTAGCCAAAAAAATGGTACCGACTTAGTACTGGGCTTCTCCGGCTATACCGAAGAGCCGGGGCTACTCAACCAGCTCATCCGCTACGAGACGCTGCTCACGGCGGCGCAGTACCTAGGGCTGGCCTGGGCGGGCCACCCCTACATGGGCGTGGGTCGTAACCTGGGGTATACGCGCGGCACGTTTCAGAGCACTAAGGGCTTTGCCAGCCACATTAGGCGTCTCAGCGGCGACGACGACCTGCTGGTGCAGGACGCCGTGGCCCTGGGTGCCCGCGTGGCCGTGGTGGCCGACCCGCCCGCCCAAACCCTGAGCGAGCCCGCCCACACCTGGGCCGGCTGGTGGCGCCAAAAGCGCCGCCACCTCTCGGCCGGCAGCCGCTACCGGGCGCCCGACCGCCGCCGGCTCGCTATATTTATGGGTAGCCATGTTCTTTTCTACCTACTAACCCCGGCCGTATTGGCAGTGTCACTTTCCCTAGAAAATAGTTTATCTTTGGGAGTATTGTGGCTGGCCCGAACATTGCTGTTACTAACAGCTTATATACCACTGGCTCGCCGCCTGGGGCAGAAGCTGCCCGCCGCCACGCTGCCTTTTCTTGATTTTATATACCTCGCTTTTTATTGCGCCTGGGGCTTCTCGCTCCTGGTGCGCCGCCCGCTCCAATGGAAGTAAACCCCGCTGATATTCAGAAACAGTTTTCGTCTAAAGCCCGGCATGACTTCAAACTCATCCGCGCCGCCGTGGACAACGGCGATGAGAAGGCTTATGCCGAGCTGATGCAGATTTATAAGAAGCCGGTGTTTCACGTCGTCCTTAAAATGGTGCGCAACCCCGACGACGCCGAGGACCTCACCATCGAGGCCTTCGCCAAGGCGTTTCGTAACCTGCACAAATTCAACCCGGAGTTTGCGTTCAGCACCTGGCTCTTCCGCATCGCGACCAACAACTGCATCGACTTTATTCGCAAGAATAAAATCAAGACGATGAGCATTGACTCGGCCGTGAAAATGGGCGACGGCGATGAGATTCAGCTGGAATTCCGCGACAACGACCTCAACCCGGCCGACACGACGATTAAGAACCAGAAAATCGAAATCATGCGTCACGTCGTGTCGCGCCTGCCCGATAAATACCAGCGTCTGGTGAGCCTGCGCTACTTCGACGAGCTCAGCTACGAAGAAATCGCCACCGAGCTTAAAGCACCCCTAGGTACTGTGAAAGCTCAGTTGCACCGCGCTCGCGAGTTGCTCTATGACATGGTGAAGGACAAGAAAGAATTTATTTAATTGATTGGCATAACGCTAAACCCGTCATGCTCATCTGGTGGCCACGCAGTGAAGCATCTCTACCGCACCGTTGGAATACAAACCAGACGATGCAGCAGAGATGCTTCACTGCGTTCAGCATGACGGGTTTTAGTTTTTTTTACCGTTTTGCATGAATTTGCTCACCAAATACTTCCCTACCCTCACCCCGCAGCAGCTTAAACAGTTTGCGGAGTTCGAGAAGGAATTTAAAGCATGGAACACGCAGATAAACCTCGTGTCCCGCACCGACGCCGACAACCTCATGGAGCGCCACATCCTGCACTCGCTAGGCATTGCCAAGGTGGTGCAGTTTCCGGCGGGCAGCGCGGTGCTCGATGTAGGCACGGGCGGCGGCCTGCCGGGCTTGCCGCTGGCTATTCTATTTCCCGAAGTGAAGTTTCACCTCGTCGATAGCATTGGCAAGAAGATTAAGGCGGTGCAGTTTATGGCGGGCGTGCTGGGCCTCGGCAACGTGACGGCCACCCAAACCCGCGCCGAGCAGGTGACCGAGAAGTTTGACTTTGTGGTGAGCCGAGCAGTGGCGCGGCTGGCCGCGTTTCATCCCTGGATTATGCACAGCTACAAGAAGCATCCCGCCCGCGGGGCGGGGCTGTATTACCTCAAAGGCGGCGACCTAGGTGAGGAAATCGCCGAAAGCGGCCTCGTGGCGCAGGTTGTTGACCTCAAGGATTTCTACGAGGAGGAGTTTTTCGACACCAAGAAAGTGGTGGTGGTGCCGGTGTAAGGCGCGCAGTAGCGCGCTAAACTGCGGCCAGCCACGAGCTGCTAGCTGGCGGGCGCGGCGGTAGCCAGGGGTTTGGTAGCGAACCACTGCTGAAGCTTCTCCAGCAGGTGGTTGCGCAGGGCGTCTTCCTGGCTGGGCTGCGCGTACACGCGGAAGGCCACGGTCATGGTGGCACCGGGTTTGAGAGCCACCAGCACCACCTGCGGCGCGGGCGCGTCGGGCACCTCATCGTCGTGGCGCAGGAGCGGAATTGCCTGCTGGCGCAGGGCCTCGAAATCGGTGCTGCTATCCAGTTCCAACTGGATTTCGACTAGGGCCCGCTTGGGGTGAGCTTTGTTGATGATGACGCCGTTGGACGTGGCGCCGTTGGGCAGAATAACGGTATCGCCCTGCGGGGTGAGCAGGATGGTATTGAAAATCTGGATGGCCTGCACGGTGCCGCTGCGGCCCTGGCTCTCAATAACGTCGCCCACGGTAAAGGGCTTGAATATTAGCAGTAGCACGCCCCCGGCAAAGTTGGCCAGCGTGCCTTGCAGGGCCAGGCCCACCGCCAGGCCCGCCGCCCCCACAATAGCCACGAATGACGTGGTTTCGAAGCCCACCATGCCCGCCGCCGACATCAGCAGCAGCACCTTGAGGGCAATGCTGAACATACTGGTGAGGAAGGAACTGAGCGACACATCGAGCCGCGCCGTGGCAGCGGCCACCAAGCGGCTGCCCCAGCTAATGAGCCACCAACCCACTACGAGCAACACAATAGCCGCGACCACCTTAGGTATGTAGAGCACCGCTAGGTCTTGCAGGCGTTCGAGGTAGAATCCAACTTGATGCAGGGCCAAAAGCGAGGTGAGCAACATGATAAAATGGCAAGCGAAAAGGTACTAGCAACGGCTACCGACCCCGCTGGGTTGAGTTTGAGCTCGCTACTAGCTGGCAATGAGGGCGCCACGCACCTAGGCCCGAGCTACTGCACCGGGTAGTAGTACAGCGTGGGCTTCTCGATAATACCCCAGTGCTTGAGCAGCTCGGCATTGGTGACCGACTCGTAGGGCCGGGCAATGGGCGACCACGACAAAACCGTGCACTCGTGGGGCAGCCGCACCACCGGCGCAGCGCCCGCCCGGGCGAGTACAGCGAGCGCCTGGCGCTCACGGCCGTTGTGATTCTTGGGTTGCAGCTTGCGGTCGGCGTTGGTGAAAATAAGGGCTACCACCACTACCGCTGCCGCGTACCACTGCTGCGGGCGGCCCTGCAGCTGCCGCAGCAAGTAGCTGCCTGTCAGTGCGTAGCAGCCAATAAGCCCCACCGTGATGGGCAGGATGGAATCGTGCCGCAGGATGAGAGGCCGGTAGTTGCGGTAGCCGCCCAGGGGCAGCAGCGCCACGTAGACCAGCGCAAACCACCCTAGGTAGCGCAGCACCAGCAAGATGCGCTGCGCCTCGGCCGTGGGCGGCAGCCGGCGCCGAATCAGCTGCACATTGGCCAGGCAGCCCAGCACCAGCAGCGGCAGCCCGAGCTTGCTGGTGAGCTCATCCCAGATACCTAGGGGCACCAGCTGGTAGCGCTGCCCGAGGGGCAGCGTAGCCATCAGGTTTTCGGTATTGTGCCGCCCGATGTAGAGCGAGTACAAACAGAGCGCGCCCAGCCAGCCCCAGACCAGCACGGCCTGGCAGGTTAGCGAGCCAGCGGGTGGCGGGCAGCGGCCAGCGCTGCCTAGCTGCGTGCAGGCCCACGCCCAGCAGCAGCACCAGCACCACCCCCGCAATAATGGGCCCGCTAAACGCCAGCACCACCACCAGCAGCAGCATGGCTACCAGCTGCGGGCCGCCCACGCGCAAAGGCTGCTGCTGGCTGGCCGCCCGGTACAGCGGCCACAGCAGCACCAGCAGGGCCAGCAGCGGCAGGGCATAAAAAAAGGTGTAGGTGAAGGAGTTATCCACCACCGACATCTGCCCGTTGTAGCCCGTGGTCTGGAAGAAGGGCGCCATGAGGGCCATCGCCAGCCACAGCCGCCAGTTGCTGAGGCGCCGGGTGCCGGTGGCGTACCACCCCAGCACGTAAAGCAGCAGCGCCTGCACGCCCACGCTGAGCAGGGCCAAAGCCACGTACACACTAGCAATAGGCGTAGTGAAGGCTTGCAGCAACAGCGGCACGCGCAGGCAGTATTCGCGCAGCGTAATGTGCGAAAAGAACCGATTTGGGGCCGAGTACCAGCCCCCGGTAGTCAGCACCGTCCAGCCGAAGGGGTCGTGCAGCACCGGCGCGTAGTCGGCGCGCGGCACCACAATGGCGGCTAGGTCGCCATCGAGGGGCAAGTGGGTGTGCTGCACGTAGGTGAGCCCCAGGTCGGCCAGCACGGCCAGCATGAGCAGGGCCAGTAGCCAAGTCTTTTTCATTGCTTAGGGGAAGGAGCCGTGGGCCGCGCGCCAGCCGGCAGCAGCGTCACGGCCGTGATGCGGTCGCCGATGTCGAGGCGCTGCACCACCTCAAGGCCGCGCACTACCTGGGCAAAAATCGGGTAGCGGCCATCGAGGTGCGGGGTGGGTAGATGAGTAACGAAGAACTGGCAGCTTTCCGTGTCCTTACCGGCCGAGGCCAGCCCCACGGCGCCCGCGCCATAGGTGAGCTGAGCCAGCTCCGAGCGCAGGGTGTAGGGCGTGCTGCCCGAGCCGTCGCCGCGCGGGTCGCCGCCCTGCATCACAAAATTGGGCACCACGCGGTGGAAATACAGCCCATCGTAGAAGTGCTGCCGCACCAAGGCCACGAAGCTGGCCACCGCGCCCGGCGACTCCACCACTTTCAGTTCCAGCTCCACCACGCCCTGCGTGGTGGCCAGGCGCACGCGCTGGCCCACCGGCACGCTTTGCACCACCGCCCAATCGATGGGGTGCTGGCTGGCCGTGCCCCGCGGGGCCGGGGTGAGCGCGGCGGTTTTTTCGAGCTTGTCGAGCGCCTGTTGCAGCGCTATCCAGGGCTCTATTTCGCGGGGCAGCGTCAGCTTGTCGCGGGCCTGGCGCAGGGCGGCCAGGTCTTCGGCCTGGGGCGCGGGCACCAGCTTGGGGTCGGCCAGCGCCTCGGCGGCAGTGCTGAGCTGCGCCTCGTCGCCACCCGCCAGGGCGCGCCGCAGGGCTGCCGTGAAATCGGCCTGGCGGGCGGCGGGGAAAGCTTTGTTGCCGCGCATCGCCACCAGGGCACCTAGGGCGGTGCCGGGCACCACGGGCGGGCCGGTGGTCAGGGTCGCCTCTTTAGCTACGAAGTCAAACTGCGCCGGGTCCTCACCTAGGGCCGTGAGCAGGGCGGCTTTTTCGTACTGGTTGGCCGTGCGCTGATAGCGGCGCCGGATGCTGTCGGCGGTGGCGGGGCGCTGGGCGGCGGGCGCGTGGCGCAGGGACGCTTGCAGCAGGGTGGTGCGGGCGCGGAAGTGCTTATTCTTTAACAGGTCAGGAAATGCGCGATTAAATGCACTATCTGGCTTGGCTTTTAAGAACCATTCGGCAGCGGCCAGCGATTCCTGGGCCAAAGGTCTAGCCAGTTCATCACTGAGCACTTTCTGAGGCATAAGCAGCCCCCCCGTTACCACCGCGTGCCGTTCTACAGACAACTGGGCCGAAGGTGGCGGCGACATAGCGGAGAACTGTAATGTATTAGGCAAAGCTCGCAGGGCTCCAATACGCACTTGATGGTCCGCGTCGAAGCGGGCTGCTTTGGCTAAAGCATCATAAACCACCGGCCGCGCCACCCGCCCCAGCGCCGTGGCGCAGTTAGCCCGCACAAAATAATTTGGGTCCGAACTCAAGCCTTTCAACAGCACTGGCAGCGCTACCCGCGCTAGCGTCGAATCCTGGCCCCGCATGCGGGTAAAAGCCGCCGAAGCGCCCGTGCGGGCGGCTAGCACCTGGTTTCGCTGACCTAGGAGCTTGGTAGCCTGGCCCACAGCTTCGGGCGTGGCGAGTCCGCGCAGCGCGGCGCGGTACAGGCCCCAAGCGCGGCCGGGCGCAGCAGCGCTGTCGGGGCCGGGCGGCGTTATTGTCCAGAGCTGGCTCACGGTGCGCTTAGTTACGCAGCGGCCTAGGGCTTCGTAGGTGGCGCGGCGGGCCAGGGCGTTGGGCTCGAGCTGGGTTAGGCGCTGCCCTAGGGCGGGCACGGCAGTGCTGTCGCCGGTTTGGCCGAGGGCGTAAGCGGCGGCGCGGCGCACGGCGGGCGCGGCATCGTGCAGCAGCGGCAGCAGCGCGGACACGGCTTTGGCGTCTTGCACCGAGCCTAGGGCCTCGGCGGCGGCGGCGCGGTAGGTGGCGTTTTTATCGGTGAGAAAGGGCAGTAGGTCCGCCGTTTTGCGCTCATCCTGGGCGGTGGCAATGCGCCGGCGGGTGGCATCGGCGTAGGGGTGCGCGGGGGGCGGCACGGCCGATACCAGCAAGGGCACACCAACTAAAAAAAGGAAGAACAAGCGCATAGGGAGGCCCGAATGAAGCCGCAAGTAAGACCCGAAGTTGTTGATTTCACCCGGCGCGGGCCGCAAAGCCTCGGCCCCGGCCCGACCTTTGCGCTCGCTTTCTACCCTTCCTCCCTCCTCCCGTTCCTCATGCTCTCCCCGCAGCAGCTCCGCATTCAGGATTTTCACTACGACCTGCCCGCGGCCCGCATCGCGCCCGAGCCCCTGCCCGACCGCGCCGCCAGCCGCCTGCTGGTGAGCCGGGCGGGCGTGCTCACCGACAAAACCTTCCGGGACCTGCCTAACGAGCTGCCGCCCCATACGCTGCTCATTTTCAACGACACGCAAGTGGTACGGGCGCGGCTGTTGGCCCGGCGCCCCACGGGCGGCGTGGTCGAGCTGTTTTGCCTCGAGCCCGTGACCCCGCACCGCGCCCTGGAGCCCGCCTTGCAGCAAACCGCCGCTGCTACCTGGCGCTGCCTCGTGGGCAATGGCCGCCGCTGGAAGGAAGGCCCCGTGACGCTGGAGTTTTCGTTCGCGGGCCAGCCCGCCACGCTCTGGGCCGAGCGCCAAGCCGTGGAAGAGAGCGGCGAAAGCCTCATCGATTTTCGCTGGGAGCCCAGTTCGCTGCCCTTTGCCGAGGTGCTGCGCGCCGCCGGCCACCTGCCCCTACCGCCCTACCTGCACCGCCCCGACACCGCCATCGATGCCGTGCGCTACCAAACCGTGTACGCCGCCCACGAGGGCGCCGTGGCCGCGCCCACCGCGGGCCTGCACTTCACCCCCGAGCTGCTGCAAGAGCTAGCCCAGCGCGGCGTGGCCACCGGCCAGGTAACGCTGCACGTGGGCGCCGGCACGTTTCAGCCCGTGAAGGCCGAAGCCATGGCCGACCACCCCATGCACGCCGAGCCCATTATTGTGCAGGCCGGCTTGCTGCGGCAGCTGCTGGCGCACCGGCCCCACCCCGTTATTGCGGTGGGCACCACCAGCCTGCGCACCCTCGAAAGCCTGTACTGGCTCGGCGCTGGGCTGGTGCGCCAGCCCGAGCAGTCCACGCTGGCCGTGGCCCAGTGGCAGCCCTATGAGGAGGCCGCGCCCGCGGTAGCGCCCGAGCAGGCGCTGCAAGCGCTGCTGGCCTACCTCGAGCGCCAGGGCTCCGACGCGCTGGAGGCCAGCACGCGCCTGCTCATTGCGCCGGGCTACCAGTTTCGGCTGGTGCAGGGGCTGATTACCAATTTTCACCAACCCGAGAGCACCCTGCTGCTGCTGGTGTCGGCGCTGCTGGGCCCTGGCTGGCGCACCGTGTACGACCACGCCTTGGCCCATGGCTACCGCTTCCTGAGCTACGGCGATAGTTCTCTGCTGTTGCCGGGCTAGCACAGTGGCGTTAATCGATTTTGGCACGGGCTTTGAACGACTGCGCTCAACCGGGTGCCTTCGCGCCTCACAACCCTAGCGAAGTGGCCCCGTAAAAGGCCCAAGAAATCCAATTCTACCTTTCTTTTCAATCATGAAAAACGCAATTCTGCTCCTCGCCGCCTGTGCCTTCACCACCGCTTCTTTTGCCCAAACTCCGGAGACGGAAGTGAAAGTACGTGACAACGGCACGAAAAAAGTAGTTACCAAGACCGGCAAAACCAACGTGGGCCAAGCCCTCGAAAACACGACCGATGCCGCTGGCAACCTAGCCAAGAAAACTGGCAGCAAAATCAAGAGCGGCACCAAAAAAGGCGTCAGAAAAGTAAAGAGCGGTACCCAGAAAGTCGGCAAAGAGACTGTAAAAGGTAGCGAGAAAATCGAAGCTAAAACGGAGTAGTCCGCTTGCGCTTATTACAAAGAAAAAGCCCCGGCCTGCGCCGGGGCTTTTTCTTTGTGGCATGAGTATTACGCTTACTACGCCGGCGCTCTTGTTTCCGGCCCTATCGCTGTTGCTGCTGGCTTACACCAACCGTTTTTTGAGCTTGGCCGACCGGGTACGGGGCCTGAAGGCGCGCTATGAAAACGCCCCCCACGCCCACCTACGGCCGCAGATTGAGAACCTGCGACGCCGCCTAGGGCTGCTGCGTAACATGCAGGCCGTGGGCACGGGCAGCATGTTTGGCTGCGTGCTCACCATGTTTGTACTGTACGCGGGCTGGCAGCAGGCCGGGCAGCTGCTATTTGGCGCCAGCCTGCTGGCCCTGCTAATTTCCCTAGGTATGGCTCTGCTCGAAATTCAGATTTCGGTCGACGCACTCAATATTGAGCTGGACAACCTGCAGGAAACGCCCGCTGCCTGACGGCCGGCTTACTGGTCGGCCGGCTTTTCCTTGAGCTGGTACAGCACGCTTTCGCTCACGCCGTGGCCAAATAAGCTGAGGCCCGCGTTGAACACCACCAGGGCCACCGTACCCGCGCCCACCCACTGGGCCGTGGGCACCTTACGCTCCTTGAGGGCGCCGGCCCAGCTGATAAGGCACGCGCCGGCCCCTACCGTCAGTAGCCCCGCGGGGGCAAATAGTAACCATTTAGCTTTATGGGTCATTGCTGTTGCACAGCGGCTTATTAGGTAGCAGGCCGCCGTGCCACCTAGTACCAGAAAGCACTTTCCAGGGTTGCCAGCTTTGGGGCAAAAGCTCCTCCTGGCCGTTCAGCTAAGTAGTAGCTGCGAGCATAGTTTGGGGAGCATTATACCTAAAAAAAGTATGCCAGCGAGGCATTGAGCCTAGGTAAATGCGGTAGCGCCCTATCTTCGTGCAGGTCATATTGATAAAAACTGCACTTATGCCGCGCACCATTTTATTAGCTCGTTTATCGCTGGTTCTGCTGTTGGCACTGGCGGCAGCTGCTGCGTTTTTACCCCACCACCACCCCGAAGCGGCGCCCAATGCCTTTCAGCCCGCCGACATTGCTTGGATGCTCACGGCCTCGGGCCTGGTTTTGTTTATGACGCCGGGGCTGGCGTTTTTTTATGGGGGTATGGTGAGCCGGCGCAACGTTATCTCGACCATGTTGCAGAGCTTTATCGCCCTAGGTATCATTTCGGTGCTGTGGTACGTGGTAGGCTTTTCACTGGCCTTCGGCGACGACATTGGGGGCGTGATTGGTGACCCGCGCACGTTTTTTATGTTCAACAACGTGGGCACGGCGCCGCACGCGCGCCTGGGCGTCACGATGCCGCTGGTGCTGTTTGCCGCGTTTCAACTCAAGTTTGCCATCATCACGCCGGCGCTCATCAGCGGCGGCTTTGCCGAGCGCATTCGGTTTTGGGGCTACCTCATTTTCATCTGCCTCTTTAGCATTTTTATCTACTGCCCGCTGGCCCACTGGGCCTGGCACCCCGATGGCTTTTTGGCCAAGTGGGGCGTGCTCGACTTTGCGGGTGGCACGGTGGTGCACATTTCGGCGGGCTTTGCGGCGCTGGCCGGGGCCATTTCCATCGGCCGCCGCCGGGTGCACCTCGATGGCCACGCCCACGTGCCGGTCAACGTGCCGTTCGTAATCCTAGGCACCGGCCTGCTGTGGTTCGGTTGGTTTGGGTTTAATGCCGGCTCGGCCTTCGGGGCTAATACCACGGCGGTGCAGGCGTTCTTCACCACGCACCTGGCCTCGGCGGCCGCCATGCTCACCTGGATGCTGCTGGAGTCGGCCCGCGGGCAGCGGCCCTCGGCCATGGGCACGGCCATTGGGGCCGTGGTGGGGCTGGTGGCCATTACGCCCGCGGCGGGCTACGTGGCCTACGGGCCGGCGCTGGCCATTGGCATTCTGGCCTCGGGCGTGAGCTTCGGGGCCGTGATTCTGAAAAACCGCACAACCCTCGATGACACCCTCGACGTGTTTCCGTGCCACGGCGTGGGCGGTATCGTGGGCATGCTGGCCACGGCGCTATTCGCCCAGAAGGGCGGCCTGTTTACGGGCGGCGGGCCGGCGCTGCTGGGCTACCACCTGCTTACGCTGCTTATTGTGGGGGTTTTTACTTTTGGGGGCTCGTGGCTGCTGTATAAGGTCACGAACCTGATTGTGCCCATCCGGGTAAACGCCGAAAATGAGGCACACGGCCTCGATGCCAGCCAGCACGGCGAAACCATTTTGGTGGCCTAGCTACCCGGTAGCGAGGCCGCCGGCCGCCCCTTTATTGCCATGACGCAGTTATTTTTTTCTGACTATCACCCCCAGGAGCAGCCGGCCGCGGCCCCGCAGCCGCTCGTTATTTTTGGGGCGGGCGGGCTGGGCCGCGAGGTGCTCGTACTGCTAATGCAGCTCAACGAGGCCGGCGCGAGCTGGGACGTGCGGGGTTTTTACGACGACCAGCCGCCCGCCGCGCCCACCGTGGCGGGCCTCCCCTACCTAGGCACCGCCCACGACCTCAACCAAACCACCGAGCCACTGGCCGTGGCCGTGGCCGTGGGCAGCGGCGCTAGCCGCGCCGCGGTGGTGGCCCGGCTCACGTCGGGGCAGCTCAGCTTTCCGGCGCTGGTGCATCCGGGAGTGCGGCTGGCGCGCTACCAGCGCGTGGCCCTGGGGGCGGGCTGCATCATTCAGCAGGGCTGCGTGCTCACCTGCGACATCGCCCTAGGGCGCTTCGTGCTGCTCAACCTAGGCTGCACCATCGGCCACGATGCAGTGCTCGAAGACTTTTGCTCGCTGATGCCCCACGCCAACGTGGGCGGGGCGGCGCAACTCGGTACGGGGGTGTACCTGGGTACTAATGCTACCGTTATCCAAGCGGTGCGGGTAGGCGCGGGCACCACGGTGGGCGCCGGGGCCGTAGTAGTGCGCGAATTGCCGGCCGGGATTACGGCCGTTGGGGTACCCGCAAGGGCAACGAGCGGTATTCAGCTATAGCGCGAGCTTTCAGTTCGCGCTACGGCTGAATGACCTACTTACTTGTTAATTGACTTTGGACCGTATTTATCTTTCGCCCCCGCACCTAGGTCGCCACGAGCTCAACTACCTGCATAAGGCAGTCGAAGACAACTGGGTGGCCCCGGTGGGTCCTAACCTCACGGGCTTCGAGGCGGACCTATGCGCTTTTACGGGCGTCGGCCATGCGGTAGCGCTCACCTCGGGCACGGCCGCCATCCACCTCGGGCTGCGGCTGCTGGGCGTGGGGCCGGGCGATGAGGTGCTGTGCCCTTCGTTCACGTTTGTGGCCACCGCCAATCCCATTGGGTACTGCGGCGCCACGCCAGTGTTCGTGGATAGCGAAGCCGATACCTGGAACATGTGCCCCGCCCGCCTGCGTGAGGCCCTGGCCGACCGCCACCGGCTAGGTAAAAAGCCAAAGGCGCTGCTGCTGGTGCACCTCTACGGCATGCCCGCCAAGCTCGATGAGCTGCTGGCCATCGCGCAGGAGTTTGGCTTGCCCGTGCTCGAAGATGCTGCCGAGGCCCTAGGGTCACGCTACCAGGGCCGGCCGCTGGGCAGCTTCGGCGACGTGAGCGTGTTTAGCTTCAACGGCAATAAGATACTGACCACCAGCGGCGGCGGCGCCTTGCTAACCAACCGGGCCGACTACGCCGCCAAGGCGCTATTCCTGGCCACGCAGGCCCGCGACCCAGCGCCGCACTACCAGCACTCGGAAGTGGGCTACAACTACCGCCTCAGCAACCTGCTCGCCGGCATCGGCCGCGGCCAGATGGAGCTACTGGAGGACCGGGTGAAGCGCCGCCGCGAGATTTTTACCTGGTACCGGGAAAACCTAGCGGGCCTGCCCGGCCTCGCCGTGGCGCCCGCCGCCGAGCTGCCCGGCAGCCGCACCAACCGCTGGCTGACCACCGTGCTCCTCAACCCTGCGGAAACCAAGGCTACTCCCGAAACGCTGCGCCAGCACCTCGAAACGCGCAACATCGAGAGCCGGCCGCTGTGGAAACCGCTGCACTTGCAGCCGCTCTTTGCCGGGGTGCCCATGTACGGCGGCGCGGTGTGCGAGGACCTGTTTGCCCGCGGCCTATGCCTGCCCAGCGGCACGGCCCTCACCGACGACGACCTAGGGCGCGTGGCGCGGACATTACGGGAAGGGCTGGAGTAAGCCTTCACGCGAAGTTTTACGAAATAAGGCGCGAAGTTTTGTAAAGCCGCTCCAAACGGCGTTAGCGCGGCTTTGCAAAACTTCGCGCCTTACTTCGCAAAACTTCGCGCTAAAAGACACTACCTGAACTTAGGACTCTTGACGCGGCGGTCGCGGCGCAGATTGATGGGCTGGGCGGCGGGGGCCTCCACCGTGAACGCAATGGGGAAGCGCCGGCTGGCCCCCGGCGCGAGACTAAACAGCCAGGTCAATTTGCCCGACGGCTCATCGAGGGCGGCCCCGCCAAGGTCGATGGGCTTCACGGTAATCTCCTTTTCCTGCGACACGGGCAGCTGGTCGAGCAGGCGCAGGCGCACGGCGTAGGGGTGGGTGTTCTTGACGTTGATTTCGTAGCCCAAACGGGCGCGGGTGCGGCTACCGCCGCTAATGGGGCCTTCAAAATCTTCGCGCTTGGTACGCGTAAGCTGCACTTGGGGGTCGCGGCCAAACGATACTTCGAGGGTGTCGGTGTAGGCGCGGGTGTCGAGGTCGGTGGTGCCCACGTAGGTGCCCCGGTAAAAGATGGTGGCCGTCTCGGCCAGAAAATTCACCTGGTTCCAGTCGCTCACCCGGCCCACCAGAAATACCTCCTCGTCTTTTTTAGGGATGGCCAGGTATTCGAGGCGCATGGGTAGGGTGAAGTCGCCGAGCACGTACGTGTGGGCGCCACCAGCAGGCAGGGTCACGGGGGCGGGCAGGCGCAGACTGGCCCCAAGGTCAGGGGCCGCGGCGGGGCCGGCGGCAGCGGTGCCAGGAGTGCCAGGCCCTTTCACGGCAAAGTCGTCAAGGTTACCCTCGCCCTCGTTGCCAGCGCGGCCAAAAGCCACGGTCCAGGGGTCGAGGGCGGGGCGGGTGGTTTGGGCCGAGGGGGTGTTAGTGCGCAGCGTTACGGGGAGGTTGGTCCAGGGCAGGCCGGTGTCGTTGCGCAGGGCGGCGCGGCTCACCACGCGCAGCTGGCGCAAGTTGGGCTCGCTCACGCGCAGCTCGTAAGTGGGCCGCCAGGGGGCAGCGGTGGCCAGGCGGTAGCTCACGCGTAGGCGCACCTGCCCGGCGCGGGGCACTTGCAGATGCAGCAGCAGGTCGGGAGGAATGACGTCGGCGGCCGCCGCAGTGCCGAGGGCCGCCAATTGCTCGTCTATTTGCACCAGGCGGGCGCTGTAGGCGGTGCCGGCGCGCAGCGTTTCTTCGGCCCAGCGACCGGGCGTGTTGTTGTCGGCGTGCGTGTTTTGCTTTAAAAACTCCTTCTCGGCGCTGAGTAGGGCTATTTCGTGGCGGCGGCGGCCAAGGGTGTCGCGCCCCACCGTGCGTCGGGGGCTACCGGCCACTAGCTCCAGGCCCTCCAGCTCGGCCCCGGTGGCATCGGCTTGCAGGGCATAATCGGTCAGGGCCGGGGCCAGGCCGGTCACGCGCACATCCACGGCCCCGGCAGGTAGCGTGGCGCTACCCTCATGCTGCAGCTCGGCCGCATCGAGGTAGAGCGTGACGGCCCGCAGCGGCAGCGCCTGGCGAATGGCCGTGGGGGTAGTTTGGGCCGGGGCCACCCAAGGGGCGAGGGCCAGAAGCAAGGAGGAGAGGAAAAATTTACTCACAAAACTGGAGGTATCACCTTATAAAAACGCGGCGCAGAAGCTGACTCCGCGGCCTGCTTTAAGCCGATTGCAAGCTACCTACCGCCTGCGCCACTGGCGCTACCGCGGCCGGCCGGCCAAACCAGCGGCGCAGCAGCAGGTGCGTAGGCAAGTAAAACACGCTAAACAGCGCCAGCATCCAGCCTACCAGATACACCGGGCCGGGCAGCCAGACTTGGGCGTGGGCATCATCAAAGCCAAACACGTAGTTGATGTTGACCGGAATCTTGGGGTCAGGCAGCACGGTGCCAGCGGGCGGCAGCAGGAAGTACGCTACCAAACACAGGCCCCAGCCGAGGCCCGCCCAGGCCCAGAGCGCCCGGCGGTCGTAGCCCAGCCGCCGCACCATAAACAGTAGCAGAAACGGCAGCCACCCATGGAAAAACGACAGCCCCCGCAAGAACAGCGAGCGCTCGGGGTCGAACATATACGCCGTGAGCCCCACCAGCTTGAAGCCGAACAGCTGAGTCAGAAAATCGGCGCACCACAGCAGCTGCGGCAGCAGAATACCCACCGCCGCCATCGAGGCCGGCAACGGCCACTCGGTCCACAGCCCAACCACGCTCAGCAGCAAGGCCACATCGCAGAAATACAGAAAATTGGTGGGGCCGTAGTTGAGGTAGTACACGGGCACCAGCACGGCTACGAAAGCCGTAACCAGCAGCTTCAGGGCAAGCGGCAAACGAGTGGGGGCAGCAGACATAACGCGGGTTGGGTTGAGGTGAGCCGCAATGCCGGCCGCCCTAGGGCCCCACCGACATTGCTGAGGCGAAATACGGCCCCGCCTTGCTGCCAACAACTGCGAAATATCACCTTTCAGGAGCTTTCAATTCCCCCGTCTTCTACCGCAAGCACTTGGCTTAAAGCATACTACTTGGTTTTTATCAGACTTTTGCCATCCAGCCAAAAGCGCTTCCTGCCCCCGCAACAAAGCGCTACCCCAGCGCCTGCGCCAAGTCAGCCAGCAGCTCGGCGGGCTCTTCAATACCCACGCTCAGGCGCAGCACACCCGGCGAGATACCTAGGGCGCGGCGCTGCTCCTCCGTGAGGCCGCGGTGCGAAGTTGCCGTGGGATACGAGCATGACGAGGCTACGCCGGCCAGCGAGGGCGCCAGTGGAAAGAGCTTGGTACGCTGCACGAAAGCATCGGCGGCGGCCACCGTGTCGTCAGCCAGCCGCACCGAGAGCATGCCGCCGTACAAGCCGTTCAGCAGCTGAGCCTCGGCCAAGCCGTGGCCAGGGTGCGTTTCCAGGCCCGGATAAAACACCTGCGCCACGGCCGGGTGCTTGGCCAGGAAACGGGCCACGGCCAGCGCGTTTTCGGAGTGCTGCCGCATGCGCAGGAGCAGCGTTTTGAGGCCCCGCACGGCCAGCCAGCTATCCAGCGGCGCCAGCATCAGCCCTAGGTTGGTGGCTACTTGCCGCAGGCGCTTATTTAGGTCCGGGTCGTTGGCTACCACCACGCCGGCCGTTACGTCGGAGTGGCCACCTAGGTACTTCGTGGCCGAGTGCCACACTAGGTCGGCGCCCCAGTCGAGCGGCCGCGTCAGCACGGGCGAGGTAAACGAGCTGTCAATGAGCAGCAAAATGCCCTGCTCACGGCAAGCCTGCGCCAAGCGTGGCCCATCGAGCACCTTCAGTAGCGGGTTGCTTAATACTTCGGCCAGCACCAGCTTGGTATTGGGCTGGCGGTGCTGACCAAGGTCGTAAAGGTCATCCAGCGGTACGTAGGTCGTTTCGATACCTAGGCGGCTCAACTCCTTTGACAGCAGGACCACCGAGCCACCATAGAGCTCGGCGGGGCACAGCACGTGGTCGCCGGCCTGGCAGGTGGCCAGTACGGCCGCCAGCAGCCCGGCTAAGCCGGCGCCAGTGGCCACGCCACCCGCGGCGCCCTCCAGGCGAGCTACCTCGGCCACTAGCTCATCCGAATTGGGGTGTTCAGAGCGCGAATAGCCGTACATGCCGCCGTGGTCGGGGGCCGTGTAGTAGGTTTCCAGCTCAGCCAGCGAGCTGAATTTGAAGACCGAAGTCTGGTAAATCGGGGTGACTTTTGGGTGAATCGGGGTCAGGTCCATAGGAGGGCGAAGGTAGGGCCCGCGCCTTGCTCCTGCCCACTACGCTACTGCGTGCGGCGCACTTCCTCGGCTTCATCGCGCACTTCCATCGACTTATCGATTATCTCCTCAGCTTTACCCGTTACCGAATTGGGTACCAGATGCAATAGCACCCGGTTCTCGCGGGCGAACACCTGCATTAACACCACGAAGTACGAGAGCAGCAACGGCCCGATAACCAGGCCCACGATGCCAAAAATATCCACGCCCAGCGTCAGGCCTACCAGCGTTACCCACGGGTGGATATCACCCATGTACTTGCCTAGCTGAATGCGCAACACGTTGTCAATGTTGATGATAACGATAACGCCCACCAGCAGAATACCGATACCCTGCCCCGTGTGTCCCTGCGCAATCTGGTAGAGCGCGGCCGGCCCCCAAACCAGCGGCGTGCCCAGCACCGGGATAAAGGCCATGAAAAACGCGACAACCGTCCAAAAACCTGGGCTAGGCACCCCAAAGCCCCACAGCGTCAGGCCCGTGAGCAAACCCTGCACAATGGCCACAATACCCTGACCTAGTACGTTGGCGTTCACGTTGTTGCGTAGCGATTCGCTCAGCTCGTCCAGCGTCTTTTCGCGGAAGGGTAGGTAGCGGTGCAGCCCCGCCAGAAAAGCCTCTTCCTGAGTAAACAGATAGTACATCGTGAAGAGCATCAGGCCCACTATCACAATGACATTTAGCACGCTGCTGGCTAGTGTAGGTATCCACTGGCTCACTTTGGTAGCGCCCTGCTGCAGCAAGGTGCGTACCTGCGCTTGGTCAGTCACCTGCATTCCCAGCTTGCGCTCAATGCCCTGCACGGTGGCCAGAATCTGGTCGGTATTCTGGGCCACTATCCGCACCTTATCGATGAGCAGCGAGGTAAGCGCAAAAAACGGAATGATGAGCACCACCACTGCAAACAATAGCAGCATCACCGTCACCAGCGTGCGGTTCCACTTGCGCTTGTGTACCAGCGCCGTAAACCACGGCCGTAGCACCACATAGAGGATGCCCGCTCCTAAAAAAGCCGTGAGGTAACCCAGCAGCCCGTAAAGCGTGAGTAGCCCCAGCACTATCAGCGTCACGATGAGCAGCAGGTAGCGTTGGCGGGGCGAGTAAATATTAGTTTCGATATTGTTCATAAAAGGTGGGAGAAGCTGCTTGCAGATTCTGCAGTTCGGCGGCGTAAAACTGGTAGTTCTGCTTAAAATCGGGGAATTAATAACGACAAGTAAGATGTCCTCTTAACGTCATTTTATCCCTAACTACTAAGCTGATGCGCAGCAAAATGTTGAGTTATCATAAGTTGCTAAGATTGCACTTATCCGCTTGCACAGACCACTTATACGCCTCCGCGCTATTATTGGTGAAAGCATAGTAATATTCCTGATTACAATAGCTCAGTACGCTGGCCCAATTATCGGGTCAGAAGCAGTTCGACCAAAGCCAGCCTTTTGCCGCACCGAGCAAAGTCGTAAGCCGCGAAAGCGAGCCACTAGCAGGCACGCACCTTCTCCGCCCAGCTACGCAAAAGCGCCCGCCCCGGCCGAAGCCAGAGCGAGCGCTCTCTTGTGTAAACTACGAAACGAGTGACCTAGGCCAAAGCCGACTCAGCCAGCACCGTCACTTTGTTGCGCAGCACCTCCACGATGCCGCCACCGATGTGAAACGTGCCGCCGCCCGCGCCCGTCACTATCACGTCGCCCTCTTTCAGGGCCGCAATGAGCGGGGCGTGGTTGTTGAGCACTTCAAACGAGCCATCGGTACCCGGAAAGCGCACCGAAGTGGCTTCGCCTTCGTAGACCTTCCGGTCGGGGGTGATGATTTCTAAATGCATAACTCTTGTTGGTTAAGAGCTAAAAGTTAAGAGTTAAGAGTTGGTAGCTGCGTTCGGCAACTCTTAACTCTTAACTCTTATCTCTTAACTTATTTGGCTTCCGCAATCAGGCGCTCGCCCTTGGCCACAGCATCTTCGATGTTGCCAACCAAGTTGAAGGCCGACTCCGGGAGGTGGTCGTACTTGCCGTCGATGATTTCGTTGAAGCCTTTGATGGTGTCCTTGATGTCAACCAGCACGCCTTGCAGGCCAGTGAACTGCTCGGCCACGAAGAAGGGCTGCGACAAGAAACGCTGCACGCGGCGGGCGCGGTTCACAGTCTGCTTATCCTCCTCGCTCAGTTCGTCCATGCCCAAGATGGCGATAATGTCCTGCAGCTCCTTGTAGCGCTGCAAAATCTCCTTCACGCGCTGGGCGGTGTTGTAGTGCTCGTCACCCAAGATGGTGGCGTCGAGGATGCGCGAGGTCGAGTCCAGCGGGTCAACGGCCGGGTAGATGCCCAGCTCGGCGATTTTGCGGCTCAGTACCGTTGTGGCGTCCAAGTGGGCAAAGGTGTTAGCCGGGGCCGGGTCGGTCAAGTCATCGGCCGGCACATACACGGCCTGCACCGAGGTAATCGAGCCGCGCTTGGTCGAGGTGATGCGCTCTTGCATGGCCCCCATTTCGGTGGCCAGCGTGGGCTGGTAACCTACGGCCGAAGGCATCCGGCCCAGCAGAGCCGATACTTCCGAACCCGCCTGCGTGAAGCGGAAAATGTTGTCGATGAAGAACAGGATGTCGCGGCCGGCACCGGTGCCGTCGCCATCGCGGAAGCTCTCGGCAATCGTGAGACCCGACAGAGCCACGCGAGCGCGGGCTCCGGGAGGCTCGTTCATCTGGCCGAACACGAGGGTAGCCTGCGATTTCTCCATCTCGGCCATGTCCACTTTGCTCAGGTCCCAGCCGCCCTCTTCCATCGAGTGCTTGAAGGCGTCGCCGTAGCGAATGATGTTGGCTTCGATGAATTCGCGCAGCAAGTCGTTGCCCTCGCGGGTACGCTCGCCCACGCCGGCAAACACCGACAGGCCCGAGTAGGCCTTGGCCACGTTGTTGATAAGCTCTTGAATCAGAACGGTTTTGCCTACGCCGGCACCGCCGAACAAGCCAATTTTACCGCCCTTCACGTAGGGAGCTAGCAGGTCAATTACTTTGATGCCGGTGAAAAATACCTCCGACGACGTCGCCAATTCCTCGAACGCCGGGGCGCTGCGGTGAATGGGCAGGCCGCCCGTGCTCGTGGGCTGCGGAATGCCGTCGATGGCCTGGCCAATTACGTTGAACAAGCGGCCCTTCACACCGTCGCCGGTGGGCATCGTGATGGCGTGGCCTAGGGGGCGCACGGCGGCGCCACGGGTCATGCCCTCGGTCGAGTCCATGGCGATGGTACGCACCCGGTCTTCGCCCAAGTGCTGCTGGCACTCCAGTATTACCACTTGGCCGTTTTCTTTGGTTACTTCCAGCGCGTCGAAGATGTTGGGGAGGTCGCTTTCGCCCGCGAAGCTCACGTCCACCACGGGGCCGATAACCTGGGTGATTTTGCCCGAATTCGCCATTTGGTTTTGTTTTACTAAGTTAATACATTTTGAGGGTGCAAAAGTACGCCCTAAACGGGGCTTTTCAAAGCTGTGTGCCACCTAGGAAAGGAGGTAGTTGGGCCCACCCACAAAACGGCCTTCAGGAACCGTTCACGAAGTTTTTTCAAAAATTTTTGCCTCCGCTCTTGCCTCGTATTATTCCCTTGCTACCTTTGCAGCCCCGAACGGCACACCGCCATAGGGAAACTGTCCGATGGTGTAACTGGCAACACGCTTGATTTTGATTCAAGAAAGTCCAGGTTCGAGCCCTGGTCGGACAACGACGACAATGCTCGACAACTTTAGCAAAGGCGCTGGCTTCTCCCCCCCGGGAGCAAGCCGGCGCCTTTCGCGTTTTACTTCTTTACCTTCGCCCGGCCCCCTATTTTAGGTTGCCGGGCGTTTTTGTTTCTACCTTACCATATGGAACCGCACGTTAAACTATTCGCTGGCAGTGCATCTAAGGAGCTAGGCCGCAAAATAGCGGAGGCCTACGGGCAGCCGCTGGGCAACCTCAGCCTGCAGCGCTTTGCCGATAATGAGCTAGGGCCAAGCTTTGACGAAAGCATTCGCGGCTGCGAGGTCTTTCTCATCCAAAGCACCTTCCCGCCCTCCGAAAACCTGATGGAGCTGATGCTGATGGTAGACGCCTGCAAGCGCGCCTCGGCCCACAAAGTCAATATCGTGATGCCCTACATGGGCTACGCACGCCAGGACCGCAAAGACAAGCCCCGCGTGAGCATCGGGGCCAAAGTGGTGGCTAACATCATCCAGAGCGTGGGCACCGACCGCCTCATGACCTGCGACCTGCACGCGGGCCAGATTCAGGGCTTCTTCGACATCCCGGTCGACCACCTCGACGGCGCCACCGTCACGGCGCCCTACATCAAGTCGCTGAACCTGGAAAATCTCATCTTCGCCTCGCCTGACGTGGGCGGCGTGGTGCGCACGCGCGCCTTCGCCAAGAAATTTGGGGCCGAAATCGTGGTCTGCGACAAGATGCGCCTGCGGGCCAACGAAATTGCCTCGATGCAGATAATTGGCGACGTGAAGGGCATGGACGTGGTGTTTGTGGATGACCTAGTGGACACGGCCGGCACCATCTGCAAAGCCGCTGACCTCGTGATGGAGCGCGGCGCCAACTCGGTGCGCGCCGTCATCACGCACCCGCTGCTGAGCGGGCCGGCGCACGCGCGCATCCGCGCCTCGCAGCTCACCGAGCTCATTACGACCGACACGATTCCGCAGCGCGAGGAAAACGAAAAGGTGCGCGTGATTTCGCTGGCCCCCCTGTTTGCCCGGGCCATTCGCAACGTGGTCACGCACGAGAGCATCAGCTCGCTATTCAGCTAAGTAGCTACTCGCGGACCCGCAGGGTCCACGGTACAACGGCCGCTTGCTTTTACCGCCCCAAATCCGTACCTTTGCGGCCCGTTTCGGCAAGGGTTGCCGAGCGGATAATTCATTCCAAATCAACTTCTTTTATGAAAAGCCTGGAGATTGTAGGGTTTAAAAGAGCGAATCTCGGCAAAACGGACGCTAAGGCACTGCGCCTCGACGCCCAAGTGCCTTGCGTACTGTACGGTGGCCAAGAAGCCGTGCACTTTTCGGTGCCCGCCATCCTGTTCCGCGAGCTGTTGTACACCCCGGAGGCCCACATCGTGGACCTGAACGTAGAAGGCAGCCATTTCCGCGCCATCGTGCAAGACGCTCAGTATCACCCCGTGAACGAGATGCTGCTACACGTTGACTTCCTGGAAATTAAGGAAGGCAAAGAAGTTAAAATGGACATTCCCGTAAAATACATCGGCGTATCGCCGGGCGTATTGGCCGGTGGCAAATTGGCCAGCAAAATCCGTAAGGTGAAGGTGAAGGCGCTGCCCGAAAACCTGCCCGACTACGTGGAAGTTGACATCAGCACCCTCGAGCTAGGTAAGTCGGTGAAAGTAGGTGCCGTACAGCCCACCAACTACGTTATCCTGACCAGCGCCCAGGCGCCCATCGCTACCGTAACCGTACCGCGTGCGCTGAAAGGCGAACTCGCCGCTAACCGTTAATCGCAGATTTAGCGGATTTAACGGATTGCACAGATACGCCCGCCTGCGGCGGGCTGACTGTTTTGGTTCGTTTGGTTGGTTAAATTCGTTACTCGCTGTTTCGCAAAAGAAAAAGGCTGCTTTGTTAGGCAGCCTTTTTCTTTTGTAGAATTCGTATTGCTAGGCAAATTATACATCATTCGGAAAAAGCCAGCCGCGCAGCGGCGTACCCGCGCAATCCGTTAAATCCGTTAAATCTGTGGTCTTCTTGGTTCTTGCCTTGGGCAATATTGGCCCCGAATACGCCGACACGCGCCATAATATTGGCTTTATGGTGGCCGATTATCTGGCACAAAAATTTGAGGCGCCGCGCTTCGTGCTGGGCCGCCACGCGTTCACTACCGAATTTAAAAGCAAGGGGCACACCTACGTTTTGGTGAAGCCCACTACGTTTATGAATCTCAGTGGCAAAGCTGCGCAACATTGGTTGAGCGCGCTCAAAATTCCGGTCGAGAATATGATTGTCGTGACCGACGACCTAGCCCTGCCCTTCGGCAAGTTGCGCCTGAAGGGCCAGGGCTCGGCCGGCGGGCACAACGGCTTGAAAGACATTCAGGCCACCCTAGGTACCGATGTGTATGCCCGGCTGCGCTTCGGCGTCGATGCCAATTTTCCTAAAGGCCGGCAGGTTGATTATGTGCTGGACCCTTTCTCAGCCGATGAGCAGATTGACTTGTCACTGCGCATCGAAAAGGCGGGTGAGGCGATAGTGGCCTTCGGCTCAATGGGACTAGAGCGCGCGATGAACGTGGTGAATGTGAAATAAGAAAAGCCGGCCGCTACTAGTTAGCGACCGGCTTTTTTTGATGTATGGACGCAGATTATTGCGTCTCTACATCCAACTACAAAATGCTGCTGCCGTTGCGTACGGCCGTACCGGGCTGCATCAGCGCTAGGCTACCATCCGCATTCTCAGCCAGCAGCAACATGCCCTGGCTCTGAATACCTTTTATTTCGCGGGGCGCTAGGTTTAGCAGCACCATCGCCTGCTGCCCAATCAGCGCTTCGGGAATAAACGACTCGGCAATGCCACTCACAATCGTACGCTGGTCGAGACCCGTATCGATGGTCAGCTTGAGTAACTTCTTGGTTTTAGCGACTTTTTCGGCGGCGATAATGGTGCCGACGCGCAAGTCCATTTTACCAAACTCCTCGAAGCTTACGTTTTCCTTCGTGGCCGTTACAGGCGTGTTGGCCAAGGTGTTGGCTTGCTTGGTATCGAGCAGCTTCTGTACTTGCGCATTCACCACTGCATCCTCGATTTTAGCAAATAGCAGCGCCGGTTCTTGTAATTGGTGGCCGGCGGGCAGCTGCTCGGCGCGGGCAGCGCTCTGCCAATCACCGGGCTGGAAATTCAGCATTTTCGCCAGCTTATCGGCCGAATCGGGTAGAAAGGGCGTGAGCAGCGGCACCAACGCGGCGGCCACTTGCAACGCCACGTGCAACACAGTACCGGTGCGCGCCGCATCGGTTTTAATGAGTTTCCAAGGCTCGGTTTCCGCTAGGTACTTATTACCGACGCGGGCGAGGTTCAGCACCTCGGCCAGCGCGTCGCGGAAGCGGTAGTTTTCGATTAATTCGCCCACGCGGTTCGGGAACTCGGCTACCTGTCGGAAGACCTCTTCATCCAGTTCGGTGAGCTCGCCGCGCTCGGGTACTTTGCCCTCAAAGAACTTCTGCGTAAGCACCGCTGCGCGGTTCACAAAGTTACCTAGGGTCGCAACCAGCTCATTATTGTTGCGCGCCTGGAAGTCCTTCCAAGTGAAGTCGTTATCCTTGGTTTCGGGCGCGTTGGCGCAGAGCACGTAGCGCAGCACATCGGCCTGGCCGGGGAAGTCGGCTAGGTACTCGTGCAGCCAAACGGCCCAGTTGCGCGAGGTGCTGATTTTATCACCCTCCAGATTCAAAAACTCGTTGGCGGGCACGTTGTCGGGCAGGATATAATCGCCGTGCGCCTTCAGCATTACCGGGAAAATAATGCAGTGAAAAACGATGTTATCCTTACCGATAAAATGCACCAGCTTGGTACCGGGGTCCTGCCAGTATTTCTGCCACTCGTCAGGGAAGCCTTCCTTGGTGGCCGAGATGTAGCCGATGGGCGCATCAAACCAGACGTACAGCACTTTACCTTCGGCGCCGGGCACCGGCACGGGCACGCCCCAATCGAGGTCGCGCGTCACGGCGCGGGCGTGCAGGCCCTGGTCAATCCACGATTTACACTGGCCGTAAACGTTGGTTTTCCAATCGTTTTTGTGGCCTTCAACTATCCATTCGCGCAGCCAGGGCTCGTACTCGTTCAGGGGCAAAAACCAGTGCTTGGTTTCGCGCAGCACCGGCGTGTTGCCGCTCAGCATCGAGCGCGGATTAATTAATTCGGTGGGGCTGAGCGAGGTGCCGCAGCGCTCGCACTGGTCACCATAGGCGTTTTCGTTGCCGCAGTTGGGGCAGGTGCCCACTACGTAGCGGTCAGCTAAGAACTGGCTGGCCTGCTCGTCGTAAAGCTGCTGCGTGGTTTGCTCGATGAATTTATCGTCGGCGTATAGTTTCTTGAAAAACTCACTCGAAACTTCGGCGTGGGTTTTGGAAGAAGTACGCGAATACACGTCGAACGACACGTTAAAATCGCGAAAAGAATCGCCGATTATTTTGTGGTATTTATCGACAATCTGCTGCGGCGTAACGCCTTCTTTCTGAGCCCGGATGGTAATCGGCACGCCGTGCTCATCGGAGCCGCAAATAAATTTTACGTCGCGGTTTTGAGCGCGCAAATAGCGCACGTAAATATCGGCTGGTAAATACACGCCGGCCAAGTGGCCAATGTGCACGGGACCGTTGGCGTATGGCAGCGCTGCCGTAACGGTATAACGCTCTGGTAGTAAGCTCATTACAAAGAGAACAATAATATCAATCTATTGGCGCAATTAATTAGTTACTATCCGGCAGCTTGGTTTTTACTGCTGATAATTATTAATCTTGCTTCGCCACAAAAACTACTTCTAGCTAAGAAACCGATTTTAAACGAGAAACGTGGGGGCCAACAAAATAAGCGGGATGCCCGTTTGCAAATCAGGTAATTATACCCGGCACAACGGTGTGAATTTCAGTCGGCTTTTTACTTTTTTATTCCCAATTCAACCTTTACTCATGGCCAAAAAGACTAACTCCGAAACCGCTGACGCCGTAGCGCCACCCAAGCGCACGCCCCAGGAAAAAGCTCAGCGCAAAGCTGACAAAGCCAGCCGCCACGCCAACCAAGACCTCACCGATAGCCGCGCCGAAAAAAAGGCTGGCCAAAAGGAAACGCTTAAAACAGCCGCCAAGCAATTGCAGAAAGAGCTTGATGCGCGCATGAGCGAAGTGGTCACTCGCATTCGCAAAGAAACGAAGGCCAAACTGAAAGAGGTAGTAAAAGAGGCGACGCGCCGCCTCGACGTGGACACCGAGCGCATGTTTGAGCAGGCCCTGCACACTATCGTGCGCCACTACGATTCTGTGGCGCCGGGCCGCAGCGCTGACCTCAGCTTCCCCGCCCCCGCCGCGGAGACCGCCGATGTCGCTACCAACAGCAACAGCACCAAAGGCACCAGCCCCAAGAAGGGTACTGCCAGTAAAACACCCTCGCCGGGCAAGGCCCAGCCGGCTGCCGCTACCCCGGCCCCAGCAGCGAGCAAGCGGGGCCGCGCTACTAGCAAACCAACCGCTAGCCCAGCCCCAGCAGCCAGCCCCAGCCGCGGGCCGGGCCGGCCCAAACGCGCCACTGCCGACGCGTTGGTTACGGATAGCGCCACCAACCTAAGCACACCTGCGGCCAGCGCTAATGATGGCGTAACAATAGATACCGTGTAGCACAGCGCACTTCACTCAGTAGCCTTAGCTACCTAGGAAACCGACTTCATTAAGCACAAAGTCGATTTTCTAGGTAGCTAAGGCCATTTTTATACCCTAGGGCCGGCGCAAAGTGTCGGCAATGGACTGGTCGATGCGGCGCAGGCGCGTTTCTGGCGTGGTGAGGTTGGGGTCGTTGGTATTGAGGGTTTCGGGGCGCTTGGTGCGGTTGATGTCGGAGGCATCTTCGCCGAGGCGCATCACGTTGGGGGTGGCGTCGGGCACGGGCACCCCGGCCCGGCTGATGGTACCGTTGGACTGGTAGATGGCGCGGCGGTCAGCGTCCGAATTTACTTCGGTAGGAATGCTGCGCGGGGCCGCGTTTTCGGCGGTTTGCTCGGTGGCCGTGCAGCTCACCAGCAGGGCTGAGGCGGCCAAGCAAGCTAAGCGCAAATGAGTATGAAAGGACATGATAATCAATGAAGAAGGCGACCCTAGGTGGGTCGCCTTCTTTAAACGAGAGTTGAAGCTGGGAGTTCGGTCTATTTCTTTTCGAACAGCAGCGCGTTGCCATCCATGCAGTAGCGCTGGCCGGTGGGCTTGGGACCATCATCGAAGACATGGCCGAGATGGCCGCCGCACTTAGCGCACACGATTTCGTCGCGGCTCATGCCAAAGCTCTCATCCGACTTCACCTTGACGCTGGCCACCGTAGCCGGCGCGAAAAAGCTGGGCCAGCCAGTGCCCGAATCGAACTTGGTATCACTAGAAAACAGCAGGTTGTGGTCGGCGGCGCAGTAATAGGTACCCGTTGCGTGATTGTCGTGGTATTTGCCGGTGAAGGGCCGCTCAGTACCCTCTTGGCGCAGAATATAGTACTGCTCGGGCGTAAGCTGTTTTTTCCATTCGGCGTCGGTTTTCACCACTGCGTATTCGCCGGGCTTACCCGTGACGGGCTTGGGCTGCGGGTATTTACCCTCCGTAACGGAAGCGCCGTGGGGGCCGGCGGGCACCGCAGCCACGGTTTTAGACTGGTCGGCGTGGCTCTGCGAGCAGGCCGGCGTAAAAGCGAGGGCGCTCAGCAAAAGAGGGAGCAAAGAAAGGCGCATGGCGAAGAAAGCAGGAGGTATGAGTGGCTAACAAACGCACAAACCAAGTCGTTCGGATGTCTGGTCGGGCTTATCTAAAATAGCTAAAATGGAATCTTTGACTGGCCTAAACTGTCTGTATTCCGGCAAACTAGTAATTAGATAATTAACGCGGCTAGGGTTTTCCACTTGAGACTCCGTACCTTTGCGGCCGCAAAAACATACGTATGACCCAGAACATTCGGAATATCGCCATCATTGCCCACGTTGACCACGGCAAGACGACTTTGGTGGATAAGATTATCCACGCCTCCAAGATTTTCGATGCGCATCAGCACTTCGACGACCTTATCCTCGACGACAACCCCCTGGAGCGCGAGCGCGGCATTACTATCGTATCGAAGAACGTGTCGGTACGCTATAATGGCGTGAAAATCAACATCATCGACACTCCTGGTCACGCCGACTTCGGCGGCGAGGTAGAGCGCGTGTTGAAGCTGGCCGACGGCGTACTGTTGCTCGTGGATGCCTTTGAGGGCGCCATGCCGCAGACCCGCTTCGTGCTGGGCAAAGCCATCGACTTGGGCCTGAAGCCCATCGTAGTGGTGAACAAAGTGGACAAGGAAAACTGCCGCCCCGACGAGGTACACGAGCAGGTTTTCGACCTCATGTTCAACCTAGGCGCCTCGGAAGACCAACTTGATTTCGTGACCTTGTATGGTTCGTCGAAGCAGGGCTGGATGAGCACCGATTGGAAAGCAAAAACTGACAACCTCATTCCGCTGCTTGATGCGGTAGTGGCGTCCATCCCGGCTGCGCCGGTGCTGGATGGCACGCCCCAGATGCAGATTACGTCGCTCGACTACTCGGCGTTCGTGGGTCGTATCGCTATTGGCCGCGTACACCGCGGCACGCTGACGGAAGGCTCCAATATGAGCCTGATGAAAGCTGACGGTAGCATCAAGAAAGTAAAAGTGCGTGAACTCCACGTATTTGAAGGCCTAGGCCGCGTAAAAGTGGACTCGGTAGGCAGCGGTGAAATCTGCGCCGTTTCGGGCATCGAGGGTTTCGACATCGGCGATACGCTGGCCGACGCTGACAACCCTGAGCAGCTCGAGCGCATCAGCATCGACGAGCCGACGATGAACATGTTGTTCACAATTAACAACTCGCCGTTTTTTGGCAAGGAAGGTAAATTCGTGACTTCGCGTCACTTGCGCGACCGTCTGTTCAAGGAAACCGAGAAAAACCTCGCCCTGCGCGTGGAGGCTACCGATAAGGAGGATACCTTCCTGGTGTTCGGCCGCGGTATTCTGCACTTGTCGGTACTGATTGAAACCATGCGCCGCGAAGGCTACGAGCTGCAAGTGGGCCAGCCCCAGGTGCTGTTCAAAGAAGACGAGAACGGCAAACGCACCGAGCCCATCGAGCTACTCGTGGTGGACGTGCCCGAGGAGTCGGCCGGTAAGGTAATCGAGCTGGTGAGCATGCGCAAAGGCGAAATGACCATCATGGAGCCGAAGGGCGACTTGCAGCACTTGGAATTCACCATTCCGTCGCGCGGCCTCATCGGCCTGCGTAACAACGTGCTGACGGCTACCGGCGGCGAAGCCATCATGAACCACCGCTTCGTGGATTACGAAGAGCACAAGGGTCCGATTCCGGGCCGCATCGCGGGCTCGCTGATTTCGTTGGAAACCGGCCCCGGCACGGCTTACACCATCGATAAGATGCAGGACCGTGGTTCGTTCTTCGTGGACCCAGGTGAGGAAGTGTACGCTGGCCAGGTTATCGGCGAGCACACCCGCCCCAACGACTTGACCATCAACATCCAGAAGGGCAAGAAGCTGACCAACATGCGCGCCTCGGGCACGGATGACAACGCTAAGATTGTACCTAAGCGTCAGTTCTCGCTCGAAGAAGCCATGGAATACATCCAAAAGGATGAGTACCTGGAAGTAACGCCCAAGTCGGTGCGGATGCGCAAGATTCTGCTCGACGAGAACGAGCGCCTGCGCTACGCCAAGACTGCCGAATAAATCGCAGATTTAGCGGATTAAACGGATTTCGCAGATACGCCCGCCTACGGCGCGCTGACTATGCGAGAAGTATGGGAAAGGCTGCCTTTGGGCAGCCTTTCTTTGTTTGGGGGAAACACTTTGATTTGTTTTTTTATGGATTCTTTGAATGCCTTTATTCGGTTTTTTAGTCTTGCTGATGCGGCTGCTACGCAGCGCATGGAGGCGCGGCTGGCGCTGGCGCTCCGCGACCCGAGCGCCTACCAGATGCAGTACGCCGAGGAATTGGGCGAGCGCGGCATGGACGGCAGTGAGCTGCCCGCGCAGGAGCTGCGCGACGTGGCCCTCATCGACGCGCTATTGAGCGAGGACTTGCTGTGGGAAAGTGACTACCAGGACCCCGCCGCCGAAACGGCCGAGGGCCTGAATGACATCCTGGAGCAGCAGCAGCGGCCCGAGCGGCTGCGGCTAACAGCAGCGGGCAAGGGGCCCGAGGCGCTGGACGCTTTGCAGGAGGCGCTGGAGCCTCTAGGGCTGGCGCTGGTGCTACTGACGCTGGATAGCGACGCGTACCCGCTGAGCGTGGTGGCCGAGGCACAGGCGGAGGACGCACGGAAGCTGGCCCAGGAGCTAGGCTTTGGCGTAACGGTGTACTAGGAAATTCGCTTAGCGCAACACGAAGCAGCGCTTCGGGCTACTGCCCGCGCTGGCGCACGGCCTCGAAAGTGAGCACCGCCGCCGCTACGCTCACGTTGAGCGAGTCGAGCACGCCGCGCATGGGGATGACAACCGTCTCGTCGCAGGCCTGGCGGGTGGCGGGCGTGAGGCCGTCGGCCTCGGTACCGAGCACCAGGGCGGTGGGGCCGGCGAAGGAGGTGGCGGTGTAGCTCTTGGCCTCGTCGGCCAAGGCCGCAGCGAAGGTGCGGATACCTTTTTCTTTCAGAAAAGCCAGGATATCAGCCATTGGCGCGGCCACGGTGGGCACCGTAAAAATACCCCCTAGGCTGGCCCGGATGACGTTGGGATTGTAGAGGTCGGTGCGCGGGTCGCCGACGAGCACGGCGTGGGCGGGCGCGGCATCGGCGGTACGCAAAATGGCGCCTAGGTTGCCGGGCTTCTCCACGGCTTCGAGTACCAGCACTAGCGGATTTTCGGGCAATTCTAGGTCGGCTAGCGTGCGGCTGGGCGTGCGCAGCAGGGCCAGCACCCCGTCGGAGCGCTCGCGTACGGCCAGCTTGGCAAACACGGCGGCGCTCACGGGCAGCAGCTCGTAGGGGCGTGGCACGAGGCGCGTGGGCTCGACGAGCTGCCGGGTTATTTCCTCACCAGCCAGCTCTTCGCAGACCAGTAGCGTGGCCACGGCCCAGCCAGCCTGGCGGGCATTAGCCAGCTCGCGGTAGCCTTCGACCAGCGTGAGACCTTGACGGCGGCGCTCAGACGATTTTTCCTGAAGACGTAGCACCTCCTTGATGCGCGGGTTGTGCAGGCTGGTGATGCGGTCGGGCTGAGCGGGGCGGGCGGCGTACATGGGGCAAAGGTAGGAACGCGGTGAGCAGGTGATAGAACGAGGGAGTGAGAGGGAACCTAGGCGGGGCGCAACGGGGCGGCAGCGCTTTCTTTACACGCAGCAGCGTCAGCAGCTGTGCAAACTAGGCGGCTCATTTCTGCCTAGCCCCTTCACCTCCTTACCCAGTAGCTTACTTGGTGCTCCGGCTCAACACTAAGATTCTAATAGGCTTCGCCATCGCGCTGTCGGCGCTGGTGGCCACGTCAATTATGGCGTTTGTCACCATTCGGCAGCTGAGCCACTACACGGCCTTGGTGGACCACTCTTACCAAGTGTTGCAGCAAACCGATGACCTGCGCCTGACTATTCGGGATGCGCAGACCGGGATGCGCAGCTACCTGCTGGTGGGCGACGCCGACTACCTCGACCTCTACCGCAGCAACGCCCTGCTGATGCAGCGCCAGGCTGTGACCTTGCAGCGCCTCGTGGCCGACGAGCAGCGGCAGCGCCTGCGCGCCGACACGCTGCGCCAGCTCATCGAGGGCCAGACCGAAGAGCTGGAAGTATTCAAGACCTACAACCCATCGCCCGCGGTGGCCCAGGCGCTGCTCCTGCGCGAGCAGCAGCCGCTGCGCACGTTTCGGGGCGTGGTGCTGCGCCTGCGCCAACGTGAGGAGTACCTGCTGCGCGTGCGCAACCAGCGCCAGCAGCTCTTTCAGCGGCTGGTGCCGCTGGCCATTGGGCTGTCGGCAGGGCTGGCAATAGTCATTGTGCTGTGGCTGTTTCGGCGCATTTCGGGCGAGCTGCGGGCCAACGAGCGCCTGCGCCTGGAGCTGACCCGGGTGAACATCGACACGGCGCGGCGCATCCGGGGCATCGAGCACCTGGCCCGGCAGGTGGTGCAGGGCGATTACAAGGTGAAGATTGCCGACGATGGCCAGGACCGGCTGGGCTCGCTGGCCGCACGGCTCAACGAGATGACGCAGGCCCTCGACGACGCCTTTAGCACCCTGGAGAAGCGCAACCAGGAGCTGGACCAGTTTGCCTACGTGGCCTCGCACGATTTGAAGGCGCCCCTGCGCGGCCTGTCTGCCATTGTGAAGTGGATAGAGGACGAGCAGGCCGCTGAGCTCTCGCCCGCCCTGCTCACCTACCTCGACCAGATGAAAGGCCGCCTAGGTCGCCTCGACGACCTCATCAACGGCCTACTGGCCTACGCCCGCGCCAGCCGCACCGAGGCCCCGGCCGAGGAAGTAAATGTGGCCCAGCTGGCGCGCGACGTGGCCGACCTGGTGGTGCCGCCCGACTTTGCCCTGGAGCTGGCGCCGGGCCTGCCCACCTTCCACACCGACCGCCTAGGGCTCCAACAGGTGTTTACCAACCTGTTCAGCAACGCCGTGAAGTACCACGGGCCCGGCGGCACTGGGCGGCTGCGCGTGAGCTGCCTCGATGCCGGCCGCCACTACGAGTTTAGGGTGCAGGACAATGGCCCCGGCATCGCGCCCGAGCACCACCAAAAGATTTTTCTGCTGTTCCAGACCCTGCGCGACCGCCACACCGCCGAAAGCACCGGCATCGGCCTGAGCATCGTGCAGCGCCTCATCGACGACCGCAAGGGCAGCATCCGCGTCGAGTCGGCCTTGGGGCAGGGTGCCACCTTTATTTTTACCTGGCCCAAAGGCTAGCCCGATGCAACCCTTGGGGCCGGGCCGGGGCTCTGGTAGTCAGGTGAAATACTGCGCTTATTTTGCACCCGTATTTTCACTGCTGCGCCTCATCACTCCCTCACTCCTTTCTTCTGTACTTCGCTGCCATGCGTTCAGTTCTGCTAGTTGAAGACGATATTTTTGACACGATGACGGCGCAAAAGACCTTTGCCAAGTTCAGCGTGCCGCACCAGCTGCACACCGCCTTCAACGGTGAGGAGGCGCTGGATATGCTGCTGGGCCGCGGCCAGGTGCCGCCCCTCGAGCCCCTGCCCGAGCTCATCCTGCTCGACCTAAACATGCCGCGCATGAACGGCCTGGAATTCCTGGCCGAGATGCGGGCCACCCCCATCCTGTGCGACATCCCGGTGTACATCACCACCACCTCGGATATGGCGCACGAGCGCGCCGCCGCCGCCGAGCTGGCCGTGAGCGGCTACATCCTCAAGCCCTTCGATGTAGAATCGGGCCACGACCTGATAGACAGCCTGAGCCTGCTCGAAAAACTGCTGAAATAGCGCGTCTGATGCCGGGCGCCGGCACTTTTGCCCCAGCCGAGGCCGTTGAAAGCTCAACTGGTTGCCATTAGTCAGTTTGGTAGTTATTTGCCGCATGAAATCCGTGTTTCTCACCGCGCTGGCCCTCGGGCTGGGCGCAACCAGCTTGTCGGCTTCGGCCCAGGATGCCCCGCGGCAGCTCGGTGGCGCGCCGGTGGTGCCGATGCCGGCCGCCCGCCCCGCCGCCCCCGCGCCCCAGCCAGCGGAGGTAGCCCCGGCCCCAGCGGCGGTGTCAGCCCCGGCTTCTAGCGCCACGGTGGCCGACTCGGCACGCCCGGCGCCCGTGGTGAGCACCCCGGCCCCGGCGGCCCCCGCCCCGCCGCCGCCGGCCGGCAGCCCCTTTGGCCGCCCCTACGTGCAAGAAGGCGCGGCGCGCCCCACGCGCTACCAGGTAGGCCTCAAGAGCGGGCAAGTGTACAGCGTCTACGACGTGGAGGTGAAGTCGCCGCTCTTCGGCCGCTCGCATTTGCTGCTGGATGGCCAGCGCCGCATCGACCTGGCCGACGTCGGCTTCTACGAAGACCAGAGCGGCCACTACGTGCGCACCACGCTGCCGCGCTCGAACCGCGAAACCACGCTGCGCCGCGAGAAGACGGGCCGCATCAGCTTGTACGCCACCTATAATACGTCGTATGCCTCCTCGCCCTACGGCATGGGGATGGGCATGGGTGGCTTTGGCTACGGCGGCATGGGGATGGGCGGCTTTGGGGGTTACCCCTACGGCGGCTACCGCACCACCAAGACGGAGTATTTCTCAAAAGACAATGGCCCGGTGCAAAACCTCAGCGTGCGCAACCTGGCCCTGGCCACGGCCGACAATGCCGGGGCGCAGGCGCTGCTGAGCAATGCGCGGCGCTACCAGCAGTCGACCATTGCGGCCTACCTAGTGGGCGGCGGCCTGCTGGTAGCGGGCCTGGTGCAGTCGGTGCGGCCCAACAACCCTGGCATCTCACCGCTCTTCTACGCCGCCATCCCGGTGCTCATCGTGCCGCTCATCTTCCAGAGCAAGCAGGCGGCCGCCCAGCGCCAAGCCATCGCGCTCTACAACAGCGGGCGGCAGTAACCAGCCTGCCCTAAAACACAAGCGCCGGGTACCCTAGGGTAGCCCGGCGCTTGTGTTTTAGGGCAGGCTGGCTGCCTAGGTAGACTACAGGGCCACCAATAGCAGGTTCACGAGCACCATGCCCACGAGGTGGTAGCTGCCCGTGATGAGGCCATAGAAAAACGGTCGCGGAATGTTGGGGTTGATGGCAATATTGACCGTGTTGGTAAACAGGTACCCCACCCCAACTACCAGCGCAAAGCGCAGGGCATTGCCGTAGGTGTTGATGTGCAACGCAGACAACAGCACGGCGCAGGTAATCGTGATGATAAGGGCGCATACGGCCGGCCCCACGATGTAAAGGAGTTGCTGGTTTTGGCCCGTATCGGGCTCGTTTTCCTTACCCAGCGAGGCCCGGTAGGGCTTAGGAAAAAGCCCTAGGTACCACATGGCCCCTAGCAGAAAGTACGCGATAAAAGCCGCCGCTACGCCGAGCCAGTTGATGGAAGACAGCACGTTGAACATGGGAGGAAAAATGAGGGGGTTGAACAGTTATTTTGATTGTTTGACCCTGCAAAATTCCGCCTCGCCTATGACAGCCCTGTGTCAGCAGCCGGGCCAGGCGCGCAAAAAAACTCGTGCGCTCGCTGGGCCTGCTCGCACAGCTCTGCGCGCAAGCCCAGCGGCTCCAGCACGGCCACGGCACCAGCATAGGGCAGCAGCCAAGCGGCCAGGTAAGCCAGCGTGCCGCTAAAAAACGTCATTTCCAGGCTACCATCGGGCAGGGCTTGCTCGTGGGCCCAGCCGCACTGGCGCTTGGTGTCGTGCAGGCGCTGCACCAGGCTGGGCAGCACCCCGGCCGGCTGGAAGCGCAGTACCACTTTCTCCTTGTGCCGGTGGCGGGCCTGGCTGGCCCAGTACTGCTGCAAAGTTTCGGGGCGCGGGGCAAAGTGCTCGGCACTAAGGGCCAGCTGCTGAATGCGGTCGAGGCGAAAGTTGCGGAAGTCCTGCCGCAGCCGGCAGTAGGCCACCACGTGCCAGTGCTGGGTGAGGTAGAGGCCGATGGGCTCTACCTCGCGGGCGGTGGGCGGGTCGGCAGCCGTGGCTTGGTAGGCCAGGCGCACTACCTGCTGCGTGGCAATGGCCGCCACCAGCTGCTGATAGACCGCGGGCTGGCCGGGCGCGCCGGCCTGCCCAAACACCTGAATGTGCGGCGTCAGCGTTTCGAGGTAGTCGCGGTCGGGGCGACGCAGCACGGCCCGCAGCTTGTCCATGGCCGCACCGCTGAGCTTTGCGGTAGCGGCATCGGTGAGCCGAGCGGCCAGCTTCTCGGCCGTGAGCAGGGCCGCCGCTTCTTCGCGCGTGAACATGACGGGCGGCAGGCGGTAACCCTCGGCTAGCGAGTAGCCCACGCCGGCTTCGCCGAAGAGCGGCACCCCGGCCAGCTCCAGCGTGCGCAGGTCGCGGTAGATGGTGCGCAGGCTCACGCCAAACTGCGCGGCCAGGGCGGGGCCGCCCACCACGCGCTTGGCTTGCAGCTGAATGAGAATGGCCGTGATGCGGTCGAAGCGGTTCATAAAGAGCAAAAAAAGGTACCGGCTAGCTTACCGCGCCCGCGGCCCACCCCGGCGGGCCACGGCCACCGGGCGAACGGACTTGCGCAGGAGCCGTTTACCAATCAGTAGCAACTCCTTTTCTATGCCCGCCCGCCGCCCCACTTCTCCCCCACCCGCCGCCGATACGCCCGCGCTACGCGAGTTGGCACTGCTGGCTCACCACCGGCTGTGCGCCGCGTACGGCGCGCCGTTTTTATTCTTCAGCACCAAAGACCCGCTGAGCGAGCTCATCAGCGCGCTGCTCTCGCACCGCACCAAAAACGCCGACTCGCACCGCGCCTACCAGCAGCTGCGCACCACCTTCCCGGCTTGGGAAGACGTGCGCGATGCGCCTACCATCGACGTGCAGCGCGCCCTGAGCGCCTGCACCTGGCCCGAGCAAAAGGCACCCCGCATTCAGGCCGTGCTGCGCGAAATAAGTAGCCGCTGCGGCGATGAAAACCTGCCGCCCTGCTCACTCGATTTCCTGGCCGAAAAGCCCATCCCGGAGGCGCGGGCCTGGCTCGAAAGCATCACGGGTGTGGGCCCGAAGACAAGCGCGGCCACGCTGCTATTCAGCAATTTGCGCCTGCCGGCCATGCCCGTTGATAGCCACCACCACCGGGTGGCGCAGCGCCTAGGTCTCATCGGACCAAAGGTGGGCGAAGGGCCGGCGCACGCGCTGCTAGCGGCCCTGCTACCGCCCGACTGGACCGCCCAGCAGGTCTACGACCACCACGAGGCGCTCATGTATCACGGGCAGAAGTGCTGCTTCTTCTACAACCCCGCCTGCGCACGCTGCGTGATGCTGGACGTGTGCCCGGTGGGGCAATTAGCAATGAGTAATTAGCAATGAACAATGAGTAATGAGCAGGTAAAAGCTAAAATTGCTCATTGCTCATTTTCCTCTAACGCCCGCCACAACGAGCTGCTGCCCGGCCCCGACGGCCGCTGGACGGTGCGCCTGGCCGCCCCGCCGCAGGGTGGCAAGGCTAATGCCACCCTACTCGCTTTTATAGCCGAAGTATTTGGTGTAGCTAAAAGCAGCGTGCAGCTGCTAAGTGGCCACACGGCGCCCTTCAAAAATCTGAAAATTAGTGACCTAAGCGAGGAAGAAGGTGCGGCGGCACTGGCTCGCTACCAGGCGTAGGCCTACCGTACCTAGGGTCTTTTTGAGCTACTCGCCGCTAGTTCAGCACGCGCACCCCGGCCTCCCGGTACTGGGCCAGCACGTGCGGGGCGGCTTGCTGGTCGGTCACTAGCGTGCCGATGGCGGACAAGGGCGCGAATTGCAAGTACTTGTCTTGCTCGAGCTTGCTCGAATCGCAGAGCAAAAATGCGTGCTGCGCCGCGGCCAACACCGCCCGGCTGATGGTCGCTTCCAGCTCACTGTTGGCGCTCAGGCCCCGCCGCACCGATAGCCCATCTACGCCCAGAAAAGCTTTGTCCACGGCGTAGCGCCCTAGGTGCTCTACCGCCAGGGCCCCGTGCACGGCTTGCCGCTCAGCATCGACTTCGCCCCCAGCAATGACGACCTGCACGGCGGAGCCGACCAGCTCAAAAAGCACCGGCAAAGAGTTGGTGAGCACCCGGATTTTCAGATGCCGAATGAGGGCGCACAGCGGAAAAGTGGTGCTGCCGCAATCAATAAAAATGGTGTCGCCCTCGGCGATGTGCTCCGCCGCCAGCCGACAGATATATTCCTTTTGGCTGAGGTTGACGGCCGCCTTGCGCGCAAACGCAACCGGGTGCCGGGCTACGCTCGGCAGCACGGCCCCGCCGTGCGTTCGCACCAGCAGCCCTTGGCTTGCTAACTGCGCCAAATCGCGCCGAATCGTGATGGGATTTGTCTGCAGGTGCTGCGCCACGTCGGACGCCACCAAGCTACGCTCGCGCTCCAAGACACTCAAAATGTAATGCTTACGCAGTTGGAAATTCATGGAAATGGTGTAGCTTGCCTTAACCAATCACAAATAAACACACTCAAACACAAATGAACAATTCTGTCTGCACGAACGAACGCATTCGCTTGCGAGAACAGACAATTTTGTCTGATAACTGGTACACACTGCGCAAGGTCACGTTCGATTATCAGCGCAAAAACGGCGTTTGGGAAACCCAGTCGCGCGAGGCCTACGACCGGGGCAACGGGGCTACTATTCTGCTGCACAACCCCGCCGCCGACACGGTCATTCTGACCCGGCAGTTTCGCCTGCCCACCTTCGTCAACGGCAACCCTTCGGGGATGCTCATTGAGGCCTGCGCCGGGCTGCTCGACGATGAGCATCCGGACGTGGCCATCGTGCGCGAAACGGAGGAGGAAACCGGCTACCGCCTCACCGCGGTGCAGCGGGTGCTGGAAGCCTACATGAGCCCCGGCTCGGTCACGGAGCGCTTGTTTTTTTACCTGGCCGAGTACTCGACGGCCACCGAGCGGCAAGCCGGCGGGGGCATCGAGGAAGAAGAGATTGACGTGCTCGAACTGCCGCTGAGCCAGGCCCTGGCCATGGTCGCCACCGGAGAGATTCAGGATGGCAAGACCATCATTCTCCTCCAGCACCTTCGGCTGCAACAGGTTGGCGGTTAGATTTTAAGCTTACTTAACCCAACTCGCTTTATGCTCATTCTGATAGCTGGCCCCTACCGCAGTGGCACCGCCGATGACCCCGCCCGCATGGCCGACAACCTGCGCCGCCTCGAAGCCGCTGCGCTACCCTTGTTCCGGGCCGGCCACCTGCCCCTGATTGGGGAATGGGTGGCGCTGCCCCTGCTCAGGCTGGCGGGCTCTACCCGGCCGGGCGATGCGCCCTACGAAGAGATTCTGTACCCAGCGGCGCACCGCCTGCTTGCCAAATGCGACGCGGTACTGCGCCTAGGGGGCGCCTCAGCGGGCGCCGACGAGGATGTGCGGCTAGCGCAGGCGCGCGGCCTACCCGTGTACTACCGCCTCGAAGACGTGCCAGGCTACCAGGCGATGGCCGGCCCGGCCTGAGCGGGCCCCACAGCGCCTTACTTGCCGCGCTTCCAGCGATAGTAGCGCCGGTACCAGGGCGCGGTTTTCTTGAAGAGGCTGCCCGTGGTTTCGTGCGGAAAGATGTTGACGCGGAATATCTGCATTCGGTCGTCTTCCAGGTGCAGGCCGCCGGTGTCGGTAGCCACGGCATAGGTGAAGCCCGCTTGTTGCACCTGGGTTTTCACCGCCTCGGTGAGGGCGCCGTAGGGGTAGGCGAAGGAGATGATTTCGGTACCTAGGGCCTGTTCGAGGGCGGTTTTGCTCTGCTGAATCTCGGCGGCGGCTTCGGCGGCGGGTAGCTCCGGCAGCCTGGCGTGGCGCATGGTGTGCGCCCCGATTTCCCAACCCGCCGCCACGAAAGCCTGCTTTTGGGCCGCGTCCATGATGTCGGCGCGCGGCTCGGTGGGGTCGGCGTCAGCATCCCAGTAGTTGTAGCGCACCCCAAAGTCGCCTAGTAGATACAGTACGCCGCGGTAGCCGGCCTGCTGCATGAGGGGCAGCAAGTTAGTGTAGTTATCGACGTAGCCATCATCAAACGTGAGGATGATGGGCCGGCGCGGAAACTCGGCCAGCGGGCGCCGGCCACTGGCAAAATCCTGGTAATCGAGGAAGGTGATGGGCGTAAATTTCTGCTGCTGGAAATACGCCAGGTGCTTGGCAAAATTCTCTTTGGTAACGAAAATCTGGTGCCGCGAGGCCAGCGGCGCGTCGGGAATCTTGTGGTACATGAGCACCGGAATAAAGCCCGGCACGGCCTTCTGCATGCGGGCCGACTCGTACACCGCCAGCACCCGCGCCGCGATGGCGGCTAGGTCGTAGTCGGCCCGCACGCGCTGCTGCAAGGCGGGCGCCACCCGGCCGGGCTGCTGCCAAAACGCGCGCGCATCGCGCAGCACCACCTGCCAATCAACCGCTTCGGTGCCCTGCTGCGCTAGGATATCGCCGAAGTTGGAAGCCGCGGCGGCGGCGTAGGTGGCTTCGGTTACGGGACCGGCGTAGCGGGCTTCGCCTAGGGCCAGCACCGCCCGGCCGGCCCCCAGGGCCTCAATGGCCACCCGGCCGGCTCCGATGACGAGGTCAGTTTTAGCGAGCCAGCCGGCTACGTCGTCGGTGAAACCCACTACTTCGACCCGCTCGCCGAACTCGGCTTGCAACGCCCCTAGGGCGACTTTGCCGGTGGCGGGCAGGTGGTCGAGTTCGCCGCCAATGAGGGCGACGCGCAAGGCCGAATATTCGCGCAGCAACGGCGGAAACACGTGTTCAAACAGCGCCGCCGCCCGCTCGCCCTTGGGGCCGTTAAAGCGGCCGATGAAGGCCATGCGCGGCACCTCGCCGGCGGGTGCGGGCGGCGGGGCACCTAGGGTATCAAACGCTATCCCGTTGGGGATTACGGCGAGTTTGCGCGGGGCCGTTTTCACTTCGGTGCGCAGATGCGCGGCCAGGTTTTCGCAGATGGCAATGACTTTATCACCGTACACGTCGAAGAGCGAAGTCGAGGTGTGCAAGTGCTGGCGCCCGTGCACGGTGCTCACCAGCGGCACCGCTAGCCCACGCACCGCGAAGTAGCTGACCCAACTGGCCGCCCGCGAGTGGGCGTGCACCACGTCGATGTTATGCACCTTTATCAAGTGGCGCAGCTCCTGAACGTTATGCCAGCGCTGCCGGTACTTACGCTGGCTGATGGGCAGTTGCACCACCGTGGCGGCCGTGGGCAGGTGGGCCGCGTCCGAAGCTAGCCACACCTGGTGGCCCTGGCGCCGGTGGGCTTCAGCTAAGGCTACGGCGTAGGCCACCGACCCGGCAAAGAAATTGGCAGAAAGGACGTGCAGGATGCGCATGGGCCGGCAAAGGTATCGGCCGCCGTCGTAGCGCAGACTTTCAGTCGGCGAGCCGATAGCCACGCCTGACTCGCAAGCTGAAAGTCCGCGCTACTACACCCTAGGCCCAGGCGCGGCCAGCCACGTTGCTCATGTACTTCTGGCCGCTGCCGGTGTTGAGAAGCAGGACGCGTTCATCGGCGCGCAGCCAGCCGGCGGCTAGCAGCTGGCGGGCGGCCATCCAGACGGCGGCACCTTCGGGGGCTACGAACAGGCCTTCCTGCTGGCCCAGCTCGCGCATGCCTTCCAGCATCCCTTCTTCGCTGATGCTCACTACCGTGCCTTGCGATTCGCGCAGAACGTCCAGCATCAGGGGCTCGCCGAGGGGGCGGGGCACGGCCAGACCGTTGGCGAGGGTGGGACGGCCGTTATAGTTCAGGCAATTGGCCTGGTGGCCGAAGTAGGTGTCATAGAGCGGGCGGCAGTTTTCGGCCTGCACGGCCACCATGCGCGGCAGGGCGGTTTCGGGGGCAAGCCAGCCCATGGCCTTCATTTCCTGGAAGGCTTTCCAGATGCCGATAAGGCCGGTGCCGCCGCCGGCGGGGTAGAGCAACACCTCGGGCAGCTGCCAATTGAGTTGCTCCGCTATTTCGTAGCCCATGGTTTTCTTGCCTTCGAGGCGGTAGGGCTCCTTGAGGGTCGAAATATCAAGCAGTTCGCTGCCGGCATTAAGCTGACGCACGCGGGCCGCGCAGTCGTTGATGAGGCCATCGACCAGCTCGACCTGGGCGCCGTACCAGTAGCATTCTTCCTTGAAGGCCTCGGGCGTGTGGCGCGGCATCACCACGGTAGCCGTGAGGCCGCCGCGGGCGCAGTAGGCGGCCATGGCCACGCCCGCATTGCCGGCCGTTGGGATGATGCAGCCCTGCGCGCCCAGCTCCTTGGCTTTGGAGATGGCCATGCTCAGGCCCCGCGCCTTGAACGAGCCCGTGGGGTTCTGGCCTTCATCCTTGAGGGTGAGCGCGCTGAAGCCGTATTTACTACCTAGGCGCGGCAATGCCAGCAGCGGCGTGAGGCCTTCACCTAGGGTCACTTTGTTGGCGGCGTCGAGCAGCGGCAGCAGCGCGCCGTAGCGCCACATCGAACTGTCGGCCTGGTCGATGCCCTGGGCGGGCGTGGGCGCGTGGTGCAGGTCGTAGTCCGCCACCAGCGGCTGCTGGCAGCAGGCCGACACGCTCTGGAGCTCGAAGGGCGAGTAGGGCGTGTGGCAGCGGGCGCAGTGCAGGCTGTGGATGCGCGAGTGCGACGGGGCAACGGTCAGGTTCATGGGGCAAAGTTCTGGCGGCTCTATACGCACCGCTATGCCCCGGCGAAATGGAGTTTTCGCATAGCCTATTCCTTTTGGGAATAGTAGCGCTGGGTGAAGCGCAGAAAGTCGCGGTACGGCCCATTGTTCTCCGTGCCCTTGCGCTGAATAAAATTGAACTGCCGGAACAACGACAAATCCTTGATTTTAACTTCTTTTAGCTCACCCGTAGCCAGCTCCTTCAGCACGGCCTGGCGCGGCAAAAAAGCCAGGCAAGTTGTCTCGATGCGCACGAAGTTTTTGAGGGCTTCGGTGCCACCTAGGCGCACTCTCACCGGCAGGGCAGCCAGCTTGATGCCCTGCGCGGCCAGCGCTTCTTCGAGCACCGCCAGCGTACCGGAGCCCGTTTCGCGCAGCGCCAGCGGGATGCTGAGTAGGTCGGCGGTGGCCAGCTCGCGGCCGGCGAGCGGGTTGGCAGCGGCGCACACGGCTATCACTTCGTCGGTGAGCAGCGGCGTGTAAGTGACGCGGCTCACTTTGTGGATGCCTTCGATGATGCCCAGCTCGATTTCGTGCTCCAGCAGCGCCTGGAGGATATTGTCGCTATTGCGGTTTTTGAGGCTGAGCTGGTGCTGCGGGTGCTGCTGCAAGTAGGCCGCTACCACCGGCGGCAGCACGTAGAGCGAGATGGTGGTGCTGGCCCCGATGAACAGGTGCACCGCCGGCGCAAAGCCGGGGCTGAGCTCGCTCATCTCCTGTTGAAGCTCCTGTTGCAATTGCTTGGCTTGCAAGAGCTTTTGGTACAGCTTCTGGCCGGCCGGCGTGAGTAGCACGCTGCCGCCCAGGCGCTCAAACAAGCCCGTTTGGTAGTGCTCTTCCAGCGCTTTCACCTGCTTGCTCACCGCCGACTGGCTGATGAACAGCGCCTGCCCGGCCTTGGTAAAGCTCAGGCGCTGGGCTACTTCGAGGAATACTTCGTGAGGGTGCGAGAGCATGCGGCGGGGTTTTAACTTTCAAAGAAACGCTATCACTATAGCGCGGGCTTTCAGTCCGCGAATTACTACGCCTGCTACTCGCGGACTAAAAGTCCGCGCTACAGCATTTAAACAAACAAAAAAGCATAGCTATTGACGCATTTTTGACCGGTCGTTTACTACCTTTCCAGGGCCGTTTTTCCCGGCCTTTTTATGCGCCTCTGCCGCCTGCTGCCGCTGCTATTTTTATTCCTATTTACTACCTTTTCCTGCTCCAAAAAGACTAGCCAAGAGCACGCCAGCGGCCCCAACGGCGAGGAAATCGACCCCTACCAGAATATTACGTTTGCCTTTGATGAGCCGGTGGCGCCCCCCACTCGGGCGGGCGGCTGGGACAGCACGCGCTACGTGCAGTTTGAGCCCGCCATTAAGGGCAAGTTTCGGTGGGCGAGCGAGGGGCGCGAGCTGGTATTTTCGCCGTTTGAGCCGCTGCGGCCGAGCACGGTATTCCGGGCCAGCCTGCGTAAGGCGGCGCTGCCCGCTACCAAGCAGTGGGTGACGCTGGACCGCGCCAAATTTCATACACCGCTGGTGAGCATCACCACCACGCAGGTGTACTACGGGCGCAGCGAGCAGGCCAGCGGCACCACCGAGCTGCGGGCCAAAGTGCTCTTCAACTACCCCGTGCGGCCCGCCGACCTGCGCCCTAGGTTGACCCTGACCCAACACGGCCGCCCGGTAGCCTACACCCTCACCAGCACCGAGCCCGACCGCGAAATGAGCCTGCTCATCACGCAGGCCGTGAAGCCCGGCGAGCCGCTGCAATTCACGATTGCGCCGGGCTTGCTGGCCGTGGATGGCACCGAGGGCACCGCCGCGCCGCTGGCCGCCACCGCCACCGTGCCCGAGCAGCTGGCCCTCGAAGTGCGGGAGCTGACTGGCGAGGTGGTGGACGGCGAGGCCATCGTAACTATTCTCACCAACCAGCCGGTGGCGGTGGCCGACGTGCAGCCGCTGCTGCAAGTGTCGCCCAAGGTACAGTTTTCGATAGAAACTCAGGAAAGCGGCCTGCTGCTGCGCGGCGGCTTTGAGGTGGGCAAGAACTACCAGATTACCATCAAGCCGGGCCTGCGTGGCGCCCTAGGTGGCAAGCTCCAGGAGAAGTTTGAGCAGACGGTGGGCTTCGGCAACATCGCGCCGAGCATCAGCTTTGCCAGCGCCGAAAAGGCGATGTACCTCAACGCACTGGGCAGCCGCAACCTGGGGCTGCGCCTGAATAAGATTGAGAAAGTGGAGGTAACAGTAGCCAAAGTGTACGCCAGCAACGTGCAGGAATTCCTGCGCAACGGCAAGCAGTACAGCGGCGGCGAAGGCGGCGAGTACGATGGCGAGCACGGCGAGGAAAGCGGCGACGACACCAACGCAGATGGCAGCGAGGGCGGCGGCAGCTACCAGTACTACGAGCTCGAAAACCGGGGCGACGTGCTCTTCACCCGCACCTACGCTACGAGCGGACTGGCCAAGAAAAACGGCCTGCACCTGCTCAACCTCAGCCTGCAAGACCTGGAATTTAACGCCCCGCTCAAGGGCGTGTACGTGGTGCGGGTGCAGGACACTGAGCACCTGTGGCTGCGCGAAGAGAAGCTGGTGGTCCTCACCGACCTAGGCATGATAGCGCGGCAAAACCTGGACGGCGGCACGGTGGTGTTCCTGAACTCGCTGCGCACGGCGCGGCCGGTGAGCGGGGCCACGGTGCGCTTCATCAGCACCAATAACCAGGTGATGGGCACCGCCACCACCAACGGCGAGGGCGTGGCCCGCTACGACAGCGTGGCCGGCTCGCGCTTTAAATTGGGCATGGTGACGGTGGGCAGAGGGGCCGATTTCTCCTTCCTGAGCTTGCCTAGGATGCAGGTCGAAACCTCGCGCTTCGACGTGGGCGGCCTCACTCGCAACGCGGCCCACTACCAAGCCTTTCTGTACGGCGACCGCGACCTGTACCGGCCCGGCGACACGCTGTACACCAACACGATAGTGCGCAACGAAACCTGGGGCACGCCCCCGGTCGGCCTGCCCGTGAAGGTGCGCCTGCTGCTGCCCACCGGCAAGGAATACGCCAGCCTGGGCGAGCGCCTGAGCGCGGCCGGCTCGGTGTCGTCGCGCTTCATTTTGCCCGCCACGGCCATGACCGGGCTCTACACCCAGGAGGTGCTGACCGGCAACGACGTGCTACTGACCTCGCGGCAGGTGAGCGTGGAAGAATTTATCCCCGACCGAATGAAAGTGAGCGTAGTGGCCGCGCCGGCCGTGGGGCGCCCGGCCCAGCCGATAGCGGCCAACATCACGGCGCAAAACCTGTTTGGGCCGCCCGCGGCGGGGCGCAAGTTTGAGGTGGAATTCTCGCTCAAGACCAAGCCGTTTTACCCTAAGGATTACTCGGATTATAACTTCGCCATTCAGCAGGGCAGCTCGGAAACCTCGGGCCAGCAGTTTCAAAAGGAGCAGCGCGAGGGCGAAACCGACGCCGCCGGGCACGGCACGGCCACCTACGTTTTGCCCGATGTGCACGACCTAGGCACGCTGGAAGGCACGGCCTTCGCCACGGTATTTGACGAGACCGGCCGGCCGGTCAACCGCGTGGCCACTTTTGAGGTGCAGACCCAAACTACTATGTTCGGCATCAGCCACTTACCTTCGCTAGTGGGCACGCACCAGACCCAGCCCATCCAGGTCATTGCCCTCACGCCGGCCGGCCAGCCCACCCGCGCCGAGGCTCAGGTAACGGTGGTGCGCAAGCTCTGGGAAACCGTGCTAGAGCGCCAGGGCGACCGCTACGTCTACAACTCGCAGCAGCGCGACGAGGTGGTATTCAGCAAGCTGCTCACGCTAAAAGGCCCCGATAAAATCTTGTATCGCCCGCAGTATTCGGGCGAATACGAGGTGCGCATCCGGCGGCCCGAGGCCACGAGCTACGTGGCCGAGCAGTTCTACGCCTACGGCAGCGGCGACACGGCCGGCAACTCCTTCGAGGTCAACAACGAAGGCGAGATAATCATCGAGGCCAACAAGCCCAAATACGAGCCTGGCCAAACGGCCAGCCTGCTGCTAAAGTCGCCCTTCGCCGGCCGCATCCTCGTGACGGTGGAGCGCGACCGCGTGCTGAGCCATTTCTACGTCGATACCGACCAGAAATCGGCGCGGGTGAGCATCCCCATCCTAGGTGAGCACGTGCCCACTATCTACGTCACGGCCACGGCCATCCGGCCCATTGTCGATAATTCGCTGCCCCTCACCGTGGCGCGGGGCTTCCTGCCGCTGGCGGTCGAGAAGCCCAGCACGCACCTACCCGTGCAGCTCACCGTGGCTGCGCAGAGCCGCTCGCAAGTCTTCCAGACTATTGCGGTGCGCACGGCACCTAGGGCCCAAGTCACGCTGGCGGTGGTCGATGAAGGCATTTTGCAGCGCACCGGCTACCACACACCCGACCCCTACGCCTACTTCTACCAGAAGCGGGCGCTCGAAGTCAGCGCCTTTGACATCTACCCCTTCCTGCTGCCCGAGCTAGGGAGCAGCAGCAGCGGCGGCGACGCCGCCGACATGGGCCGCCGCACCACGCCCGTACCCAACCGCCGCGTGCGCCTGCTGGCCAAGTGGAGCGGCGTACTCACCGCCGACGATGCCGGCCTGGTGCAGTACAAAGTGCGCATCCCGCAGTTTAGCGGGGCGCTGCGCGTGATGGCCGTGGCCTACAAAGACGACGCCTTCGGCAACGCCGAGCAAACGATGAAGGTGGCCGACCCGGTGGTTATCAGCACCGCGCTACCGCGGTTCATGTCGCCCGGCGACACGATTGACGTGCCGGTGACGCTGACGAATACGACCGATAAGCCGCTGCAAGTGGGGGTAAGCCTCAGCGTTGCCAACGACCTGCTGCGCCCTTATCCATTCAACAAAGCCAATACTTCCTACCCCTTAACGCTCAAGCCCAACGCAGAGAATCGGGCTAATTTCAAATTAGTTGCTCAAAGTAAGATTGGGAATGAGACCGTAAAAGTGACCGTTACGGGCGCGGAGAATTACTCCGAAACCATCGAAATGCCCGTGCGTCCCGCTGCGCCGCTCGAAAAGCGCACCGGCAGCGGCGACGTCACGGCTGGCACCCCGGCCACGCTCGACTTGCGCACCGATTTCCTGCCTAGCTCGCTGCGGAGCAAGATGCTGCTGAGCCGCTCGCCGCTCACACAGTTCTCCAAAAACCTGGATTACCTGCTGCAATACCCCTACGGCTGCCTCGAGCAAACCGTATCGGCGGCGTTTCCGCAGCTGTATTTCGGCGACCTGGCGGCCACGCTCAACCAGCAGCCCAACCGGCCCCAGCGCTACAACCCCAACCACCACGTGCAGGAGGCCATCCGCAAAATAGAGTCGATGCAGCTCTACAACGGCAGCCTCAGCTACTGGCCGGGCGGCGACTACGACAACTGGTGGGCCACGGCCTACGCCGCCCACTTCCTCATCGAGGCCAAGCAGGCCGGCTTCGCCGTGAACCAAGCCATCCTCGCCAAGGTGCTGGACCACTTGCAGTTCCGCATCCGGCAGCGCGAAACCGAAACGTATTATTACTACGAAGGCAACCAGCGCCGCGAGCGCGTCATTGCCAAGCGCGAAAATGCGTACTCGCTCTACGTGCTGGGGCTGGCCGGCCGCCAAGATGCCGTGGCCCTCAACTACTACCGCGCCAACCGCTCGCTGCTCACCGCCGATGGGCGCTTCCTGCTGGCCGGCACCTACGCCCTAGGTGGCCAGCAAAAAGCCTTTCAGGATGTGCTGCCCCGGACGTTTGTGCCCGAGAGCGGCAGCCGCGAGCTCGATGGCTCGTTCTCCTCGCCCATCCGCACCCAGGCGCTGGCGCTCAACGCCTTGTTCACGGCCGACCCCAACAACCCGCAGGTAGCCAGCATCGCCCGGCAGCTGAGCCAGCAAGTGCGCGCCGCTAATTATATGAACACCCAGGAATCGGCGTTTTCGCTGCTGGCGCTGGGCAAAATCGCGCGCCGCGTGCGCACCAGTACCGTCACGGGCACGTTAGCGGCCGGCGGTAAGAGCCTAGGTAAGTTCGATGGCAAGGATCTGACGGTAAGCAACGTGGCCAACTACCAGCTGCTGCTGAAAGCCAGCGGCGCGGGCGGGCTCTACTACTTCTGGGAGATGGAAGGCATCTCGGCCGGCGGCCAGGTGCGCGAGGAAGACAACTACCTCAAAGTGCGCCGCGAGTTCCTAACCCGCGACGGCAAGCCGGCGGGCCGCACCGGCTTCCGCCAGAATGACCTAGTGCTGGTCAAAATCACGCTGCGGTCGGCCGAGGCGGCCGGCGAGGTCAAGAACGTGGCTATCACCGACCTGCTGCCCGCGGGCCTGGAAATCGAAAACCCGCGCCTAGGTCCGCAGCGTGAGGTAGACGGCGAGAAAGCCCCCAGCACCCCCGACTACCTCGACGTGCGCGACGACCGCATCAACCTCTTCACCACCGCCTCGCCCGAGCCGAAGGTATTTTATTACCTGGCACGGGCCGTGAGCAAGGGCACGTTCAAGCTGGGCCCGGTGAGCGCCGATGCCATGTATAACGCCGAGTATCACTCGTATAACGGGGCCGGCGTGGTGCGAGTGCGGTAACTAAGGTCCATGACGTGGGTACCCCGTAAGGCACCCACGTCATGGCATAGTCGTATTTTCGCCAACCTATGCCCCCTCCTCCCATTCTCCAGGCCCTGCGCCTCGAAACGCGCCCCGCGCACGACCAGCTCGAGCAAAATGCCTTTAACCAGCAGCTGACTGCCGGCACCATTACCGAAGCGGCCACGGTGCATTTCTTAGCTAAGATGTATGGCTTTCTAGCGCCCTACGAGGCGCGGCTGCGCCAGCAGGACCTAGGGCCCGAATGGGACGTTACCACCCGCCAGCGGGCGCCCCTCATCCTCGATGATTTACAGCAACCTAGCTCAGCGCTAGCGCTTTGCCCCGACATACCGCCCCTAGGTACCTGGCCGCAACTGCTGGGCGCCATGTACGTGGTAGAAGGCTCGACACTAGGCGGCCAGGTGATAGCGCGCCAGTTGGTAAAGTCCAATATCCCGCAGCGGTTGTATTTTTCGGGCTACGGCGAGCAAACCGGGCCGCTGTGGAAGGCATTTTGCCAGCTGCTGGCCCGCGAAGCAACCTCCGACAACGAAGCCGAAATAGTACACTCGGCCAGCCTTACTTTTCAGAAACTAAGCACATGGCTCAACCAGCCGCCAGCCTAACCGACGAGTCTCTTTTCGGGCAGCCTATTACCCTCACCAACTGCGACCGCGAGCCCATCCACATTCCGGGCTTGGTGCAGCCCTACGGCTTTGTGCTGTGCCTCGACGCGGCCACCCGGGAGATAGTGCAGGTCAGCGACAACGTGGAGGCCCACGTGGGTATTTCGGTTGACCAGCTGCTGGGTAAGGGCCTCGAGCGGCTGCTGGGCCCCGCCCAGCTGGCCGAGGTGCTGCCACTGTGGCCCACCCTCACCGAGGCGGCCAAGCTGCTGGGCGTGCGCCTCGACTACGTGACGGGCAAGCCGCTGTTCAAGCTCATCATGCACCGCTACGATGGGCTGGTGTGGCTCGAATTTGAGCCGGTGGCCGAGAAGGAAGCTAATCCGCTCGACCTGGCGGCCCTCAACGCCACGCTGAGCCAGATGCTGACGGCCACCACCGTGCTCGACTTTTGCCAGCACGCGGTGGAGGAGGTGCGCGCCCTCACCGGGTTTGCGCGGGTGGGCATGTACCGCTTCGCCCCCGACGAAAGCGGCGAGATGATAGCCGAAGCCAAGCGCGAAGACCTGGCCCCGCTGCTGGGGCTGCACTACCCGGCCACCGACATTCCGCAGCAGGCGCGGGCCATGTACCTCAAAAACTGGCTGCGCTTTATTCCGGACGTGGACTACGCGCCCGCGCCGCTGGTGCCGGTGCGCAACCCCGCCACCGGCCGCCCGCCCGACATGACGTATTCGGTGCTGCGCTCGGTGTCGCCCATTCATATTCAGTACCTGAAGAACATGGGCGTGGCGGCCACCATGACCATTTCCATCATTCAGGATGGCCGGCTGTGGGGCATGCTCATGTGCCACCACGACAGCCCGCGCCTAGTGAGTTACGAGCTGCGCGAAATGTGCCTGTTTATCGGCAAAACGTTTTCGGCGCTGCTGCACACCAAGGAGCAGCTCGAGCAGCACGCCTACCAGCTGCACATTCAGCAGGCGCAGGTGCGGCTATTCGAGCAGGTGAGCCAGCAGGCTAATTTCCTCGACGGCCTACACCAGCAGCCCACTACCTTGCTCGACGTGTTTGAGTGCGGCGGGGCGGCCATCTTATTTGAGGATGAATTAATTACCCTAGGTAGCACGCCCAGCCCGGCCGAGATTCGGGCCCTGGCGCTCTGGCTGAAGCTACACGCGCCGCAAGACGTGTTCCACACCGATTCCTACGCCCGGCTCAACCCGGCGGGGCGCAGCCTGCGGGCCACGGCCAGCGGCATCCTGTCCATTGCCTTGACCCAGGAGCCCGGCGACTACATCTTCTGGTTTCGGCCCGAGCGGCTGCAAACCGTGACCTGGGCCGGCAAAAACGAGAAGGTGCAGCAGATGGAGGACGGCCAGCTGTTTATGTCACCTAGGCAGTCGTTTGCGGCCTGGAGCCAGGAGGTCGAGAGCACGGCCACGCCCTGGCAGCCCCTGGAGCTGGAAGCGGCCAAGGAGCTGCGCCTGCACATTTCGGACGTGCGCCTCAAGATTTTCAACGAGCTGCAAGCCCGGGCCGCCAGCCTGAGCCGCCTCAATACCGAGCTGGCGCGCAGCAACGACGAGCTCGACTCGTTTGCCTACGTGGCCTCGCACGACCTGAAGGAGCCGCTGCGGGGCATCCACAACTACTCGATATTCTTGCTCGAAGACTACGCCGAGCGGCTCGATGAGGAGGGCGTGGGCCGGCTGCAAACGCTGGTGCGCCTAAGCCAGCGCATGGAATCGCTCATCGACTCGCTGCTCCAGCTCTCGCGGGTGGGGCGCCTCGACCTGGAGGTGCAGCCCACCGACCTCAATCAGCTGGTGGCTGAGGTGTGCGAGCTGCTGCAGCCCCGCCTCGAGCAAACCCACACGACCGTGGAGGTGCGCCACCCGCTGCCCACCATTATGGTCGACCCGACGCGGCTGAGCGAGGTTTTTAACAATCTAATCAGCAACGCTTTAAAATACAGCAACAAACCCGAGAAACTGGTGGTGATAGGCGAAGCGCCGGCCAGCAAGCTGGCCGACCGGGGCGTGGCCAACCCAGAAGACTACTACGTTTTTTACGTGCAGGATGATGGTATTGGCATCGACCCGCGGCACCACCAGATGATTTTTCGCATCTTCAAGCGGCTGCACGCCCAAGATAAATTTGGGGGCGGCACGGGAGCGGGCCTGGCCATTGCCCGCAAAATGGTGGAAAAGCACGACGGCGAATTATGGGTAGAATCCGTAGTAGGCCAAGGAGCTACGTTTTACTTCTCAATTTCAAAATCAATCTAGCCGTGTCTACCAATTCTCTCCTGCCCATTCTGGTGGTGGAAGACAGCGCCGAAGACTTCCTGGCGCTGGGCCGGGCTTTTCGTAAGCACGCGCTGCAAAACCCCGTACTCCGCTGCGCCGATGGCGACCAGGCCCTGGAGTATCTACAAGGCTACGGCAAGCACCCGGCCTGGCCCCAAAAGCTGCCCGCCATCGTGCTGCTCGACCTCAACATGCCCGGCACCGACGGGCGTATGGTGCTCGACATTGTGAAGCAAGACCCCTACCTGCACAACATTCCGGTTATCATGTTCAGCACCTCCTCGAGCAGCCGCGACGTGGACGACTGCTACCGCCTGGGCGCCAACAGCTACCTCACCAAGCCCATCTCGTACAGTGAATTAGAGGAAAAAATCAGACTCACGATTGACTACTGGTTGGGGGCTTCCGAGCTACCCGTGTTCCACTTCTAAAGTTGCAGGCGGCAGTGAAGAAAATTTTACTGGTCGATGATAACGAGTACGACCGCATGCTGTACAAGCGCTACCTCAAGCCCCAGGCGGGCGAAGAGCGCATGGAGTTGTACGAGGCCACCTCGGGCGAGGACGCGGTGGCGCTGTTTCAGCAGCTGCAACCCGACTGCGTGCTGCTCGACCACAGCCTGCACGACACCGACGGCCTAGCCCTGCTAGGGCAGCTGCGCGAGCTGGTGCCGGCCCATAGCCTGTGCGCCGTGATGATAACGGGCAGCGGCAACGAGGCGCTGGCCGTGCGGGTGCTCAACGGCGGCGCCCTGGACTACTTGGTCAAAGGCAACTTCGACCGCGAGCTGCTGGGCAAAACCGTGCGCCACGCCATCGAGAAAAACGAGTGGCGCCAGTACCAGGCCAGCTACCACCAGGAGCTGCAAGCGGCCAACCAGCAGCTGGCCCGCACCAACGCCGACCTCGACAACTTTGTGTATGCCGCCTCGCACGATTTGCGCCAGCCGGTGAACAACCTGCGCGGGCTGTTTGAAGAGATTAAACGCGCCGCCACCTTCGCCGACCCCGCCGATGCGCAGCTGCTGCAATTCATGGACAAGTCGCTGGGCGCCTTGAGCACCACCATCGACGACCTAGCTACCGTGGTGCAGGAAAACCGCCAGCCCACGGCCCAGCTACCCGAGCCGGTGGCGCTGGCCGACCTCGCCGCCGACGTGCTCGAAACTCTGCGCCCGCAGGCGCAAGACACGCACGCCGTTGTTGAGCTTGATTTCAGCAACTTGCCCGAGATACCCTGCGTGCGCAGCAACCTGCGCACCATTCTGCTCAACTTGGTGGCCAATGCCCTCAAGTACCGCCACCCCGACCGGGCGCCGCGCGTGGCCGTGCGCTCGTACTCGGCCGAAGGCCAGCCCGTGCTGGCTGTGCAAGACAACGGCCTGGGTATCAATCTAGCGCAGCACGGCACCGAGCTATTTCAGCTGTTTCGGCGCTTCCACCCCACGGCGGCCGAGGGCACGGGCGTGGGGCTATTTTTGGTCAACCGCCTGGTGCAGGCGCAGGGCGGTCGCATTGAGGTCGAGAGCGAGGAAAACGTTGGCACCACCTTTCGGGTGCACCTAGGTACCGCCAACTGAGTAGTGTAGGCTTTTAGTCCACGCTACAACCACTGACACCCAGGGTAGCCAGTAGCCTACTTCGCCCCGCCGGGAGCTTATTTTTGAGGATGCACAACAGGCGAAAACGGCGGCTCGGCCAGCTAGGTGGGGGCTTACTGCTGCTAGCCCTACTGGCGCTGGTGCTCGACCGCCTGTTTCCGCTGCCGCCGGCGCCACAATACTCGCCGCTGGTGCTGGCCCAGGATGGCAGCGTGCTGCACGCCTACCTCAACCCCACCCAAAAGTGGCGGATGAAAACTGAGCTGCCCGAGATTACCCCGGCGCTCCAAACGGCTATTATCGCTAAGGAAGACCGGTATTTTCGCTACCATCTGGGGGTGAATCCATTGGCGCTGGTGCAGGCGGCGGGCCGCAACCTGCTGGGCCACGGCCGCACCACCGGGGCCAGCACCATCACCATGCAGGTGGCGCGGCTACTGGAGCCCAAGGAGCGCACCTTCGGCAATAAGCTGCTCGAAATGCTGCGCGCCACCCAGCTGGAAGCGCACCTCAGCAAGGCCGAAATCTTGCAGCTTTACCTCAACCTAGTGCCATACGGCAGCAACATCGAGGGCGTGAAATCGGCGGCGCTGCTCTACTTTCAGCAGCCGCCGCACTACCTCTCACTGGCCCAGACCGTGACCCTGGCCATCATCCCGAACCGGCCGGCCGGGCTGGTCCTAGGTAAGCACAACGCCCAGATTCTGGGCGAGCGCAACCGCTGGTTGCGGTACTTCGGGCAGGAAAAGCTCTTTCCGACGCAAGACATTGCCAACGCGCTGCTGGAGCCACTGGAGGCCCGGCGCCACGCCGCGCCCACCCTGGCCCCTCACCTGGCGCGGCGGCTGGTGCAGGCCCGGCCCGGCCAGGCGCTCATCCCGAGCACCCTGCGCCCGGCCACCCAGGCCAAGGCCGAAGACCTGGCCCGCAACTACGTGCGGCGGCTGGCCACGCGGGGAATCTCGCAGGCTGCCGTGCTGGTCGTCAACAACCACACGCACGCCGTGGAGGCCTACGTGGGCTCGGCTGATTTTGGCGACCTAGGCAGCAGCGGGCAGGTCGATGGTGTGCGGGCCGTGCGCTCGCCGGGCTCCACGCTCAAGCCGCTGCTCTACGGCCTGGCCCTCGACCGCGGCCTGCTCACGCCCAAAACCGTGCTGCCCGACGTGCCCACCAATTTCCAAGGCTTCCGGCCCGAAAACTTCGACAAGAAGTGCCAGGGCGAGGTGACCATGGAGCGCGCCCTCACCTACTCGCTCAACATTCCGGCCGTGCGCGTGCTGGCCGAGGTCGGGGTCGATAATCTCACCACCACGCTGCGGCAAGCAGGCTTCCGGCAAGTGGGGCGCGATGCTCCTAGGTTGGGGCTGAGCACCATTTTGGGCGGCTGCGGCGCTACGCTGGAAGAGCTGACCGGGCTCTATTCGGCCCTGGCCAACGGCGGAAAATACAGCCCGCTCGCGCTCACCTCGCAGCAGATTTCCCGCCCCAGCACGCGCCTCCTCAGCCCCGCCGCCGCTTACCTTCTCACCGACATCCTGGCCCAGCGCACGCGGCCCGACCTGCCCATGGACGCGGCCAGCAGCCGCCACCTACCGCGCATCGCCTGGAAAACCGGCACCAGCTACGGCCGCCGCGACGCCTGGAGCATCGGCTATAACAAGGACTACACCATTGGGGTGTGGGTGGGCAACTTTAGCGGGCAGGGCAGCCCGGCCCTCACGGGCGCCGACGTGGCCTCACCACTGCTGTTTGACTTGTTTAACGCCCTGGCCTACAACAATAGTAACGAGTGGTTTGCGCCGCCCGCCAGCCTCGATTTTCGGCTGGTTTGCGCCGAAACCGGATTGGTGCCCGGCGAGCACTGCCCCAACCAGCTTATGGATTATTACCTGCCCGGCGCCTCGGCCAGCCACCGCTGCCAGCACCAGCAGGAGGTATTGCTGGCCGCCGATGGCACCTTCAGCTACTGCCGCGCCTGCGCACCGGCCGCCGGCTACCGCCGCGCGCTGTACCCCAACGTACTGCCCGAGGTACTGGCCTACCGCGAGGCCCAGGGCCTGCCCACCCGCCGCCTGCCGCCCCACAATCCCGCCTGCCGCCTCGTGCGCGGCACCACCGCCGACGCCCCCGAGGCCGCGCCGCTGCTCGCCATCACCTCGCCGGCCGGCCACGCCGAGTATTTGCTCGATGCCGCCGACCAGCAGCTGCTCCTTACCTGCGCCGCCGGCGCCGAAGTGCGCCAGGTATACTGGTACGTGAACGACCAATTTGTGCGCGCCGCCCCAGCCACCGAACGCGTGTTTTTTCGGCCGCCCACCGGCGAGGTCAAAATCTCGTGCGCCGACGACCACGGCCGCAACGTGGACGTGCGCGTGCTGGTTCGTCACTTCTAAACGGGCGGCCAAGGGGGCGGCTCCCAGGCCGGCGTGTGCTTTTTCGAAGAATTAAAAATATTATACTAATACCCTGTTTTTAAGCCATTTATAATTTTTAATTTACCGTTTTTAATTTCGATTTCCTACTCCACTCAGCCTCATGGCAATTGCTTGGAGCGGCGGGCTTACGGCTCTGTCATCGACCTAAGCGGCGCAAACCACTCGCCAAGCCCCGCCGTAGTTGGCACAGTGCTTGTACTCCCGTCCTTACCAACAAGACCTTTTTCTTCCGCTTTTTACTTGTCCTTCCCATGAAACGCACTTCCTGGTTATTCCTCCTTCCGGTGCTGCTGTTCAGCTTCCTCTCCAGCCACCAAGCCCAGGCCCAGCGCGGCTGGAGCCCGCAGGGCAAAGGTGCCGCCATCGGCGGCGCGGCCGGCATTTTGGGCGGTGCCCTCATCAATAAGCGCAACCGCGTAGTGGGCGGCGCCATCGGCGGCGCGGCCGGCGCGGGCATCGGCTACGGCGTAGGCAAGCACATTGATAACAAGCGCAAGAAAGCCGCCGCCCTAGCCGCCGAGCGCGCCGCTGCCAACCAGCGCATCGCCGCCGCCAACGCCCGCGCCGCCAGTGCCGAACGCGCTGCCGCCGAGCGCCGCGTAGTAGTTGAGCGCCAGGCCGTCGCTCGCCCGGCCATGGGCGTGGCCACCGCCGCTACTGCCGCTGGGGCCGGCCTCGTAGCCGCCCAGGCGTTTGCGCCCTCCACGCCGCCCAACACAGTTATTGCCGCCGGCTACCTGCCCAATCCGCAGTACGGCCAGACTGGCACGGCCTACCCTAGCTCGCCGATACTGCGCAAGAGCTGGTAAGCCTCAGTATTTAGCTAATTCAAGAAAACCCAGGCTCAGCGGCCTGGGTTTTTCGCCCTTCATACGTTCCTTTATTCTACCAAAACCCTTTTTATGAAATTTTACCTGCCTTTGATTTGCGCGGCTACCCTGCTGGCCTCGTGCGGCAACAACGCCGACAAGGCGACCACCACCGGCGCGGCCCCGGCCACCAGTAGCGCGAGCGTGGCCGACCTCGACCAGCAATTTCTCAGCGCCTGGAACGGCAAGGACGCCGCCAAAGCTTCGGCCCTGCTGGCCGACGACGTACAGTTTTTGCAGGGCGAAACTCGCTTCAGCGGTAAGTCGGAAGTGATGAACAAGTGGATTACGCCCACCATCACCACTATTTCGGGCCTCAAAACCAGCGTCGTGAGCTCGGGCAACGATGCGAATACGGCCTACGAGGCCGGCACTTTTTCGGTGGATGTGCTGCCTACGGCCACCGACAATACGGCCGGCACGGGCGCGGGCAACTTCATTTTTCTCTGGAAAAAAGGCGGCGATGGCAATTGGAAGCTCAGCTACGCCCAACTCGAGGACCTACCCGTGCGAGCGAATAAGTAACACGAAGCGGCAAAACCTTTGCCCGGCTATCGGCTTATAGAGTTTCGGTTGTCTGAAAAGACGGCCGCGCGACCCTAGTAAGCGATAGTGATGTTGAGTAAACCGATACGATACCCCCACCGGCTGGCCCGGCTCCGAAAACTTCGGGGCGGGCCAGCCGGTCTTTTTATATGGCTGCTTTTCAGCCTACTGGCCAGCGGCTTCGCCCAGGCGCAGGCGCCCGGCGCGCCCGCTTCGCAGCCCATCCCGAGCACGGCCAGCCTGCCGGAGTGCATCAGCTTTGCGCTGCGCAACCAGCCCGTGGTACGGCAGTCGCAGCTCGATGAGGAAATTGGCGAGCGCAACATTCGCATTGGGCTGTCGGCCTGGCTGCCGCAGATAAATGCTACGGGCATCTACACCCGTAATATTCAGTTGCCCACGGCGGTTTTTCCGGACCTCACCAACCCCGGCGGGCCGCAGCAGATTTTTCGCATCGGCCTGAACAATACCTCGACGCTGGGCGTGGCGGCCAGCCAGCTGCTATTCAGCAACGACGTGCTGCTGGCGGCGCGCTCGGTGCGCCCCACGCGCCTGGCGTATCAGCAAACCACCACGGCCAACAAGATTGACGTGGTAACGAACGTCAGCAAAGCGTTTTACGACATTTTGCTGACCGAGCGGCAGCTAGCCATTCTGGACGAGGCCATTCAGCGCCAGCAATTGCAGGTGAAGGACTCGAAGGCCAAGCTCGACGTGGGCGTGGCGGACAAAACTGACTACCTGCGGGCGTCTGTGTCGCTGCGCAATGCCTACGCCCAGCGCCAGGGTACGGCCGCCGCGCTGCCCGGCAAGTACTCGGCCCTGAAGCAGCTCATGGGCCTGGGGCCCGAAAAGCCGCTGGCTCTGCAGTACGACACCCTGCAAATGGTGCGCGAGGCGCAGCTCGACACGGCCGAGCGGCTGGTGCCCGAGCGCCGCATCGAGGTGCAGCAGCTCCTGACCCAGAAGAAGTTGCAGGGCTTCAACATCGATTACTACCGCTACGGCTTCCTGCCCACGCTCTCGGGCTTCTACAACTACAACCGGGTGTACCAGAGCAACCAGTTTTCGGAGCTCTACCGCACGGCCTACCCCAACCAGCAGGCCGGCGCGCAGTTCGCGCTGCCGCTCTTCACAGGCCTGCGGCGGCTGCAAAACCTGAAGATAGCGCGCCTGCAAGACGAGCGCCTCGACCTGGATTTGTTCGATACCAAGAACCAGATAACTACCGAGTTCGACCAGGCCCTAGGTGTCTACAAAGGCGCGCTGAGCCAGCTCAACGCCCTGCAAGACAACCTAGTAGATGCCAAGGAAGTGTACCGCGTTATCAACCTCCAGTACCGCGAGGGCATCAAGACTTTTCTGGAGCTGACCATCGCCGAGGCCGACTTGCGCACGGCCCAGCTCAATTATTACAACGCGTTGTTCAACGTGCTGTCCAGCAAGCTGGACGTGCAGCGCGCCCTAGGCAACATTACGTTTAACCAGTGAGAAACCTCAACCTATTGGCGGCGGCCCGCGTGGCGCCCGCCCTGCTAGTGGCGGGCCTGCTGGCCGCCTGCGGCAAAAAAGACGAAGCCCAGCAAGCCGGCCCGCCGCCCGCCGTGCCTGTGGCCGTGTACAAGGTGCAGGCCGAAGACGTGGTGAGCGCCGACTCCTACCCCGCCACCGTGGTGCCCCTCAACGAGGTGCAGCTGCTGGCCGAAGTAACCGGCTATCTCACTGATATTTATGTGCAGGACGGGCAGAAGGTGACCAAGGGCCAGAAGCTCTACGCCATCGACCGCACCCGCTACGCTGCCGCCGTGGACCAGGGCCGCGCCCAGCTGCAAGTGGCCCGCACCAACTACGTGCGGGTGGCCAAAGACGCCGAGCGCTACCAGCGCCTGGCCGCCCAGGATGCCATTGCCCTGCAGCAAGTTGACGTGTCGAAAGCCGACGTGGCCAACGCCCGCTCGCAGATTGCGGCGGCGCAGGCGTCGCTGCGGAGCCTGTCGCTGGACGTGAGCCACTCCATCATCACAGCGCCGCTCACGGGCACCATCGGCATCGCGCAGGTGAAGCTCGGGGCGCTCGTGAGCCAGGGCCAGACGCTGCTAAACACCGTGTCGGCTGAGGACCCGATTGCGGTGGATGTGAATATCGGCGAGCAGGATATTGCCCGCTTCACCAAATTGCAGCAGGCCAAAGGCGTGCGGCAGGACTCGATTTTCACGCTGCAAGTGCCCGGCGGCCAGACCTATAAGCTGCCCGGCAAAATCGTGACCCTTGACCGCGCCGTGGACCCGCAAACGGGCACACTGAAAGTGCGCGTGCAGTTCCCCAACCCGCGCCGCTTGCTCAAAGCCGGCATGAATACCAGCCTGCGCGTACTCAACCAGGATACCGGCGAGCAACTCGTCATTCCGGCCCGTGCCGTGACCGAGCAGATGGGCGAATTCTACGTGTACGTGGTGGGCGACAGCAGCAAGGTATCGCAGCGCAAAGTGCTGACGGGCACCAAAATAAAAGATAAAACGGTGGTGCGCCAGGGCCTGAAAGCCGGCGAAACCATCGTGAGCGACGGGGTGCAGAACCTACGTGAAGGCGCAAAAGTCCAGGTCGGCGACCCGAGTAAGCCGGCGAGTGCGCAGGGCGGCGCGGCGGTGCCGGCAGCAGGCAAATAGCCTCAAAACGCCCCGTCATGCTGAGCGCAGCGCAGCGGAGTCGAAGCATCTTGGCAGGTGAACTAACTCCTATCGTTAGCAACGAAGCGGCCAAGATGCTTCGACTCCGCTGCGCTGCGCTCAGCATGACGGGGCGTTATTTAACTAACTGCTCACAAGGCATTTATTCTTATCCTGAATGATATCTGACGTTTTTATACGCCGACCGGTCACGGCCATCGTCGTGTCGATAGTGCTGGTGCTGCTGGGCGTGTTGTCGCTTAGGAGCCTGCCCATCAGCCAGTACCCCGATATTTCGCCGCCCGTGGTGCAGATTTCGGGTAGCTACACCGGTGCCGATGCCCTCACGGTAGAGCAAACCGTACTCACGCCCATCGAGACGCAGGTAAACGGTACGCCGGGCATGGCCTACCTCTCGTCGAACGCGACGAGCGACGGGCGCATCTCGTCGAACGTGACCTTTGAGATTGGCACCAACGTGGACATTGCGACGCTCGATGTGCAGAACCGCGTGAGCGTGGCCCAGCCCCAGCTGCCCGACGAGGTCAAGCGCCTGGGCCTAACGGTGAAAAAGCGGAATCCGACCATCCTGATGGTGGTGGCGCTGTACTCGCCTAAGAAAAGCCACGACGTCAAGTTTCTGGACAACTACACCAACATCTACATCCGCGACGCGCTGCTGCGGGTGAAGGGCGTGGGCGACGTGCAGAGCATCGGCCAGGACTTTTCGATGCGCGTGTGGCTCAAGCCCGACCGCCTGGCCCAGCTCGGCCTCAGCGCCGCCGACGTGACCACCGCCTTGCAGGAGCAAAACGTGCAAGTGGCAGCCGGCTCCATTGGCTCGGCCCCGCAAACGAGCGCGCAAGCCTTTGAGTATTCACTTTTTGCGAACGGCCGCCTGAGCACGGTGCAGGAATTTGAGAACATCATCGTGCGCACCAAGCCCCAGGATGGCTCCATCGTGTACCTCAAGGACGTGGCCCGCGTGCAGCTCGGCAGCTTCTCGTATTCGCAGACTTCCTTCGTAAACAGCAGCCCTTGCACGATTTTGCTCGTGAACCAGGTGCCCGGCGGCAACGCCCTCGAAACGGCCGACGGCGTGTACGCGGCCATGAAACAGCTGCAAACTAAGTTCCCGCCCGATATCGCTTACAGCGTGCCGTTTGAGTCGGTGTCGGTGGTAGAGGTGTCCATTCACGAAGTGGTCGAAACCCTGGTTATCGCTCTGCTGCTGGTGACGGTGGTGGTGTTCGTGTTTCTGCAAAGCTGGCGGGCCACGCTCATTCCGGTGCTGGCGGTGCCGGTGGCCATTGTGGGCACGTTCATTCTGTTCATCCCACTGGGCTTTACCATTAACACGCTGACGCTATTTGGCTTCGTGCTGGCCATCGGCATCGTGGTCGATGATGCCATCGTGGTGGTGGAGGCCGTGCAACACTACATCGACACCGAAAAAATATCGGCGCGCGAGGCCACCGAAAAGGCCATGAAAGACATAACGGCGCCGGTTATTGCCATCGCGCTCATCCTGGCGGCGGTGTTCGTGCCGGTGGGCTTCATCCCCGGCATCGTGGGCAAGCTCTACCAGCAGTTTGCCGTTACCATCGCTATTTCGGTGGTGCTGTCGGCGTTTATCGCGCTCTCGCTCACGCCAGCCCTCACCTCGCTCATGCTGCGGCCCACCGAGCAAACGGCCGACTCCAAAGGTCTTAACAAGCTGTTTTACAAGTTTAACCAGTGGTTTGAGCGCGTCACGAAGTCCTATGCCAACGGCGTGCGCAAGGCTTTGCGCTTTGCGCCGCTGGTGGGCATTTTGCTGCTGGGCGTGTACGGCGGCACGTTTGCGCTGTTCCGCACCAAGCCTTCGGGCTTTATCCCGACCGAGGATGAGGGCCGGCTGTTCGTGGCGGTCGAGCTGCCGCAGGGCGCGTCGGGCATTCGGACTCAGACAGTGCTGGCGCAGATGGCCCAGATTATCAAGCAGAAAGTGCCGACCGTGCAGAACATAGTGGGCATTAGCGGCTTGAACGCGCTTAACTTCTCGTTTAAGTCGAGCAGCGCCACCATGTTTTTGCAAATGAAACCCTGGGACGACCGTAAGGAAGAGTCGCAACAGCTGTTTGGCGTGATTGCGCAGCTGCAAAAGGAGTTTTCCGTCATCAAGGGAGCCAATATCGTGGTGGTACCGCCGCCGGCCATTCCGGGCCTAGGCAACACGGGCGGCTTCAGCTTTATGCTGGAGCAGCGCGAAAGCTCGACCGACATCAAGGCGTTTGAGGCTACGGTCAACAAGTTTGTGGGCGCAGCCAACCAGCGGCCCGAAATCGGAAGTGCCTACACCTTCTTCACCGCCAAAACCCCTGGCTACCAGCTCACCGTGAACCGCGAGCAGGCCAAAAAGCTCGGCGTGCCGCTCACCAGCGTCTTCAATGCCATATCGACCTACCTAGGCAGTACCTACGTCAACGACTTCACCAAGTACGGGCGCAACTTCCGGGTGGTGGCCCAGGCCGACACTAGCTACCGCCAGGATATCACGGCGCTCAACTCGTTTTACGTGGCCAACCAGGCGGGCGGGCAGGTGCCGCTTAGCTCACTTGTGACTTATAAATTGGTTGAAAACGCACCGCTTATCTCGCACTACAACCTATTCCGCTCGGCCGAAATCAACGGCGATGCCAAGCCCGGCTACAGCTCGGGCCAGGCCATTGCGGCCTTGCAAGAGGTAGCGGCCCAAACCCTGCCCGCCGATTACGGCTTTGACTTTTCGGGCTTGAGCCGCGAAGAAATCAGCGCGGGCAACAGCACGGTTATCATCTTTGGGCTCTCGATTTTGTTCGTGTTTCTGCTGCTGGCGGCGCTCTACGAAAGCTGGTCGGTGCCGTTCTCTGTGCTGCTGGCGGTGCCCCTAGGTATCTTCGGCGCCATCGTGGCGCTCACGCTGGTGCCCAAGCTCACCAATAACGTGTACGCTCAGATTGGTATGATTACGCTCATCGGCCTGGCGGCCAAAAACGCCATTCTGATTGTGGAGTTTGCCAAGGAGCGCGTGGATACCGGGATGCCCGTGCTCGACGCCACGATGCAGGCCGTGACGCTGCGCCTGCGGCCCATTATTATGACCTCGCTGGCCTTCATTCTGGGCGTACTGCCGCTGGCCTTTGCCTCAGGCGCGGGCGCCGTATCGCGCCAAACAATAGGATGGACGGTGGTGGGCGGCATGCTGGCGGCTACCTTCCTGGCCATCTTCGCCGTACCGGTATTGTTCCTGAATATCACCAACTTTGCCTACGGCAAAAAGAAGCTCGCCGAGATATCGGCCAACTACAAGCCCGAGGAGCACGGCCACGAAGGCCACGGCTCGCAGGAGGGTAGCACGCCGCCCGCTGGCCCGTCGGAGGCTAATACGAATGACGTGGCGACGGAAGAGCGCAAGCGCAAGGACGAGACACCGCCGGAACTGGGGACCTAGGGCTCACTTGGCGCTCGCTCAAAAATCGTTCGTCATGCGGAACGCAGTGAAGCATTTCTACCGCACCGTTGGATTACTAACCAAACGGTACGGTAGAGATGCTTCACTGCGTTCCGCATGACGAACGGTTTTTGAGCTACTGCTTAGTAGGCAGCAACCTCACGCCTCCACCGGGTACTCGTCGCCCGCGAAAACCGGGGCCATGTCCTGCTCCTCCGCTTCCGTAAACAGCCGCGAGCGGATGAGAAACCGCACCCCTAGGGGGATTTCCAGCGAGAAGCTGGCGCCCCGGCCCTTCACCACGTCCACCGTGAGTTGGGTGTGCTTCCAGTACTCGAACTGGCTGGCACTCATGAAGAAATCGCAGCCGTGGATGCGGCCCAGCCACACGTCGTTGCCGCCCACCCGAAACTCGCCCTTGGCAAAGCACATCGGCGACGAGCCATCGCAGCACCCGCCGCTCTGGTGAAACATGAGCGGGCCGTGCTCGTCGCGCAGCAGGTCAATGGTAGCTTCGGCGGCGGTGGTGACGAGGACGCGAGGGGTGGGCATAAATGTGCGGTAAGCTTTAGCTTACCGTTGAGTGATAGGAATGAAAACTGCCGCCAGTTATTCCCAGCGGCAGTTTTTGAGGTATTTACGGCAAGCTGAAGCTTACCGCACAGCTAAAAGAACCCTAATTTCTGCTGGCTGTAGCTAATCAGCATGTTCTTGGTCTGGCGATAGTGCCCCAGCATCATCTTGTGGTTCTCGCGCCCAAAGCCCGAGGCCTTGTAGCCGCCAAACGGCGCGCCGGCGGGGTAGTCGTGGTAGCAGTTGACCCACACGCGGCCGGCCTGAATGGCGCGGGGCACCTCGTAAAGCTCGTGCGCATCGCGGGTCCACACGCCGGCCCCTAGGCCGTAGAGCGTATCGTTGGCCAGCTCGATGGCTTCGGCCACCGTTTTAAAGGTTGTCACCGACACTACCGGCCCGAATATTTCCTCCTGAAAAATCCGCATCTTGTTGTGGCCTCGGAACATGGTGGGCTGAATGTAGTAGCCCTCGGCCAGGGCGCCATCTTCCTGGCTGTAGGCCTCGCCGCCGGTCAGCACCTCGGCACCTTCGGCCTTGCCGATTTCGAGGTAGCTCAGGATTTTCTCGAACTGGTCGTTGGAGGCCTGCGCACCCATCATCGTGTTCATATCAAGCGGGTTGCCGAGCTTAATGGCCTTCACGCGGGCAATAACGCGGGCAATAAACTCGTCGTAGATGTCTTCGTGAATCAGCATCCGCGAAGGACAGGTGCAGATTTCGCCCTGGTTGAGGGCGAACATCACGGCGCCCTCGATGGCCTTGTCCAAAAAGTCATCATCGGCGTCCATTACGCTTTTGAAGAACACGTTGGGCGACTTGCCACCCAGCTCCATCGTCACCGGAATCAGGTTTTCGGCGGCGTACTGCATGATGAGGCGGCCGGTGGTCGTCTCGCCCGTGAAGCTGGCCTTTTGGATGCGCGGCGACGAGGCCAGCGGCTTGCCAGCTTCGAGGCCAAAGCCATTGACCACGTTGACCACGCCGGCCGGGATGAGGTCGCCAATCAGCTCCATCAGCACCATGATACTGGCGGGCGTTTGCTCGGCGGGCTTCATCACTACGGTGCAGCCGGCGGCCATGGCGGGCGCGAGCTTCCAGGTAGCCATCAGCAGCGGGAAGTTCCAGGGAATAATCTGGCCCACTACCCCCAGGGGCTCCTGAATATTGAGCGATACGGTGGTGGCATTCAGCTCGGTAGCGCTGCCCTCCTCGGCCCGAATGACGCTGGCAAAGTAGCGGAAGTGGTCGACTACCAGCGGCATGTCGGCGTAGGTAGTTTCGCGGATGGCTTTGCCATTTTCCACGCACTCCACGGCCGCCAAGAAGGGTAGGTTTTCCTCGATGCGGTTGGCAATCTTATTAAGAATATTGCTGCGCTCGGTGGCCGAGGTTTTGCCCCAGGTCTTGAACGCCTCGTGAGCCGCGTCGAGGGCGAGGTTGATGTCCTCCTTGGTGCTGCGAGCTACTTTGGTAAAGGCCTTGCCATCAATGGGCGACGGGTTATCAAAATACTGACCCTTAACCGGGGCCACCCATTTACCACCAATGAAGTTGTCGTAGTGATTCTTGAACTGGGGGCGCGCCACTAGCGTGGTGGGCGCTTCGAGAACTTCTGCCATAATGCTGCGGGAATTTTAGAAGGGTTGAAGAACAAGGCAAAGGTGGCCCGTTACCCTTCCGTGAAGGCTGTGGTATTCTCGCAAAAAATGTTGAAATTGCCGCATATTAAAGTGAGTACTTACTCACGTACAAATCGTTTGTCATTGCGAGCGGAGCGCAGCAATAACAAACGGCTCCTCCCTCTCCCCTCCCCCATGCCCACCCGCGTTCATTTGCCCGCTGCCGTGCCGCCCCTGGCGCTGGAGCGGCTGCACTCTTTGGTTGAAAACCGGACGGTTTTTGCGCTTGAAGCGTTTGAGCTCAATATTTTTGAGACCCACCGCCCGGCTCTGCGCGTACCGCTGCGCCTGGAGGGGCTGGCGCTCACGACCATGTTACGCGGCAAAAAAGTGATGCACCTGCCCGGCCGACCAGCTTTCGACTACCTGCCCGGCGAGTCGGTGGTAGTGGGCGAGGATGAGCTGATGGAAATAGACTTCCCCGACGCCTGCTTGTGCCAGCCTACGCAGTGCCTGGCCGTGGCCATCGCCCCCGACAGCATTCGCCAAACCATCGACTTGCTCAACGAGCACTACCCGCGCCTCGAAGCCCACCAGCCCTGGGCGCTGGCCGGCCCCGAGCACGCCCACCTCACCAACACGCCCGAGCTCACCAGCACCCTAGAGCGCCTGGTGGCCGTGTCGCGCACCACTGATGCCGCCAAGGACGTGCTGGCGGGCTTCACGTTACAGGAGCTGTTGGTGCGCCTGATGCAGACGCAGGCTCGGCAGCTGCTCTTTCAGGATTATACCAAACACCTTACCACGCATCGTTTTGCGGCGGTGGTGCAGTACATCAAGCAGCACCTCGCCGAGCCGCTGCCAGTGGAGAAGCTGAGCGCGGTGGCGTGCATGAGCAAGGCCACGTTCTTCCGGCTGTTTAAGCGCGAGTTTGGCCTGACGCCCGTTGAGTACATCGTGCGCGAGCGGCTGGCCGAGGCCAAACGCCTGCTGTGCCACCCGCTGGCCACCGTGGCCGAGGTGTGCCTGCGGGCCGGCTTCAACAACCTGTCGTATTTCCAGGCCTTATTTAAAAAGTGCGAAGGGCTGACGCCAGGCGCGTATAAGAAGCAGCACACGCCACTTAGGTAGGTTAGGCCGTAGCACGGACTTTTAGTCCGCGAGTTAAGGTGCTACTACTTGCGGACTAAAAGTCCGCGCTACGGCCTAACCTACCTAGGCGTAGCTGATGTGCACTACTTCTACCGTCTCCGGTTTTGGCCCTAGGGGCAAGCTCACCGCCTGCCCCAGCTTAGCCCCGACCAAAGCGCGGGCAATAGGCGCCACAAAGCCCACTTTGCCCGCCGCCACGTCGGCTTCATCGACGCCCACCAGCGTAAAGGTGCGCTCGGCTCCTACCCGGCCCCCGCTTAGGGTGCGGAGCGTAACGGTGGCGCCGAAGCGGACTTCGCCGGGCGGCTGGGTACTGGGGTCGATGAGCTTGGCGCTGGCCAGGCGCTCGGTGAGCAGGGCCAGGCGGCCATTTAGCAGCGACAGGCGGTGGGTGCGGTCGGTGTCATTGTCGCGATTGGCGGCGGCCTGCGCGCGGGTAGTTTCGAGCGTGGTTAGCTCGGCTTGCAGCTGGGCGAGGCCCGTGGGGGTCACGTAATTGGGGGTGCCGGCGGGTAGCGCGGCGCGCGGCGGCACGATGGGCGGCGTTTGCGCATCGTCTTCTTTCACAAATCCTCGGCTCATGCCCGGCAAACGCAGCGCCACCGGGCAAGTTGCGGCGGGCGTGTAACTATCGCGGCTCTTCAGGAGTTAAGTCCTGCTCTTTATCTGATAATTGCTATCGCCGCTTCCCGTTTATCGCCTCCCATGTCTGATACGTTAATTACGCCGCGCGCCACCACGGCGGTCCCGGCCGCCCGGCAGCTCGATGCCGCGCTGGTTTGGCTGATGGCCCTCACCTGCGGGCTAGTGGTGGCCAACATCTACTACAACCAACCCCTGCTGGCGGCCATCGGCCGCACCTTCCACGTTTCGGACAGCCGCGCCAGCCTCATTGCCACCGCCACGCAGGTCGGCTACACCCTAGGAATGCTGCTGGTGGTGCCGCTGGGCGATATGCTAGAGCGCAAGCGCCTGATGCTGTGGATGCTGCTGGCGGCGGCCGGCTGCCTAGGCGCCGCGGCCGTGGCTCCCACGTTTGTGCTGCTGGCCGTGGCCAGCGTGCTCATTGGCATCTGCTCATCGGTGCCGCAGCTGCTGCTGCCCATGGCGGCCACCCTGGCGCCCGAGGCCGACCGCGGCCGCATTGTGGGCCGCGTAATGAGCGGCCTGCTCATCGGTATTCTGCTCTCGCGCACGGTGAGCGGCTACGTGGGCGCGCACCTAGGCTGGCGCTTTGTATTTGAAGGCGCGGCCGCGCTGATGCTGGCGCTGGCGGCCCTGCTGGCCTGGCGCTTGCCCCGCGACCGGCCCGCTTTCCAGGGCAGCTACGCTTCGCTGATGCAGTCGCTGGGCACGCTCGTGCGCGAGCTGCCCGCCCTACGGCGCTCGGCGCTGGTGGGGGCGGCCATCTTCGCTTCCTTCAGCGTTTTCTGGACTACCCTCACGTTTTACCTCGCCGGCCCGGCCTACCACTACGGCAGCGATGTAGCCGGCTTTTTTGGCTTGGTGGGCGCCCTAGGGGCCCTGGCCGCGCCCCTGGCCGGCAAGGTGGCCGACACGCGGGGGCCGCGCTACGCCATCACGGTGGGCATCGTGCTGGCCCTGGTCTCCTACGGGCTGCTCGGCGTGGGCGGCGGCTACCTCGTGGGGCTGGTGCTGGGCGTTATCCTGCTCGATGTGGGCGTGCAGTCGGCCCACATCTCTAACCAAACGCTGGTGTTCTCGCTGCGCCCCGAGGCCCGTAGCCGCCTCAATACTGTGTACATGACGGGTTACTTCACGGGTGGCTCCCTAGGTTCGGTCATCGGCGGCCTGGCCTGGATGCACTTCGGCTGGCCGGGCGTGTGCGCCACGGGCGGCGCTTTTGTGGTGCTGGCGCTAGTGGCGCACCGGTATTATGGGCGGCCGGCTTCCCAGGCTGTTCTGCCCACAGCGGCTACTCAACCCTAGGTAGCAGCTTGAGCCGCACTCTCAACCGGAATCTCGGTGCCGTACAGCTTATTCAGGGCGACGCCTCCCCGGCGCAACGTTTCTACGGCATCCTGGCTGATTGTTAGCATAACGCCTTCGTAGGAAGTAGTTTCTACTTGTTTTACCGCCACTTTTAGCTGCCCAAACACAAGCCAGTCGCCGGCTTTGATGACAGTAGAAGGTGGGTAGACCCGACCCGTGAGCAGAAAATCGCTGCCGCTAGGTTGGTTGCGAAACGAGATTCGGAGGAGAAATATAGCCATGTGCTGCGCAAATAGGTTGAGCCAAATAACTTGTTGCGAGGCTCTGAAAAAAGCAACTGCCTAGGTGTTGGCCCAGGCAGTTGCTTTACAAAACAGCTTAGCCCAGCCGCCCCAGGCACGTCTGCAAACTGGTGCGCCAGTGCGGAATCGCGATGCCTAGGGTCTGCTTCACTTTGGTTTTGTCCATCACCGAGTAGGCGGGGCGGGTGGCTTTGGTGGGGTATTCAGCGGTGCGGATGGGCGTTGTTTTCACCTCCGTGTGGCTCAGCTCGAAAATGGCGGTGGCGAAGTCGTACCACGAGGTAACGCCCTCGTTGCTATAGTGGTAGAGGCCGTAGGCAGTGCTCTGCTGCTCGATGATAGTGAGGATACAGCCAGCCAGGTCGATGGCGTAGCAGGGCGTGCCCGTTTGGTCCCAGATGATGCGCAGTTCGTCGCGCTCGCGGCCCAGCTTGAGCATGGTTTTCACGAAGTTGTTGGCATACTCGGAGTACAGCCAGCTGGTGCGCAGGATGAAATACTTATCAGTGAGGGGCGGAATAACCTGCTCACCCTCCAGCTTGGTGAGGCCGTAAACGCTGATGGGCTCGGCCGGGTCGGTTTCGACCAGCGGCTGGTTGCCGGTGCCGGCAAACACGAAATCGGTCGAAATCTGGATGAGCACGGCGCCAAACTCGCCGCACAGTCGGGCCAGGTTTTCGGCGCCGTCGCGATTCACCTTGCGGGCTATGTCTACTTCATCCTCCGCTTTATCCACGGCCGTGTAGGCGGCGCAGTTAATGGCGTAATCTGGCTTGTGCTGCTCGAAAAGGCTCCGCAGGCCCGCAGGATTTAGGATGTTAGCTTGGTCCTCGGGCGGAAAAATCAGGCCCGGCGTATTGCGCTCTTTGGCTACGTGCGCCAGGCACTGCCCCAATTGGCCCGAGGCCCCAAAAACCAAAATAGTACTCATGTCCGGCGTTGCGTGAATTTGCGTTGAGCGCGCAAATTACGGCATCTCAGAGTAGCGCGGGCTTTCCATGCGCCCGCGTCCGCGCGCGCCTAGGTGCACGCAATCGGGCAAAAACGCGGGCGGACTAAAAGTTGGCCCTACTCGCTCGGGGCGTTAGGCCCGCGCTTGTTTTTGATGGGCTCGAAGCGGCGCTCACGGGGCTGCTTTTCGCTCAGGTACTTCCAGTAGCGGCGCGGCATGTGGCGGTTGTGCAGCTTGAGGTTCTTGCGCTCGGGGATGTTGACGTGGTCGAAGTAGGCCTGCCACAGGATTTTGAACAGCGGCTCACGCTCGTCGAGCACCGTGGCCGAGAGCTCGCCCCGGCGCAGGGTAGTAGCACCGCCGGCCTCAAAGCTCACGACATCGGTGCGGGTAAGGTCGTAGTACAGCCCGTAGTGGCGGCGCTTATCAAAAATGAGCCAGCGCTGGTCGGCGTAGCGCTTATTGAAGTGACTGGCGATGAGCGGCAGCACGTCAAAATCGGGCTCAATGGTGGCGTGGAATAAGCCGTCCTGCGCTTTCTCAAACCGCACGAAGGCTTCCATGCGGTGCTTCTCACGAAACATCTGCTGGGCCAGGCGCTGGCAGCGGCGCACGGTGGCGTCGGCGTAGTTCTCGGAGATGTCGCGGCCGGTGCGCAGCGCCATGTCGGCGTAGCGAAAAATGAGTAATTCGCGCTCCGGGTCTTCGCTCAAAAACACGTGGTAGAGCCGCGCCCGCGCCGGCTCGGGCATGAAGCGCAGCAGGCCATCCCAGGTGCGGGTAGCCAGCGCGTCGTCGGTGTCGATGGCCACGGCCTGGGCAAACAAGCCGCCCTGCGAAGCCTCGGCGGGCTGAATACTATTGGGCGCCGAGCGGCGGTCGTAGATACGAAACAGCACCGTGAGCAAGCCCTCGAAACTACCGTCGTAGGTGTAGTCAGCGGGCGGGTTGCGCAGCTCAGGCGCGGCCGGGCGCGGAGCTACCGGGCCCACGGCCGTGTTCGTAGGGCGGTTAAGCGGCGTGAGTTGGCTCATAGTTTTTTTCTATGTTATAAGGAGCGCGTTTTGTCATGCTGAGCATGACGACCACTATCAAAGCAAGTCCTGCTAAATCGAGCTATCTGTACCCTCCGATTGCAAAAACTGCAACAGTAACTCGTTGACCGCGGCCGCCTCTTCGAGGTGCACCCAGTGCGTGGCCTGCGGAAAGTAGTGCAACGTAGCCTGCGCGCATTCGGCTAAGCTAAGCTGGGCAAACTTCTTATTCAAAAACGCATCGCGCTCGCCCCAAAGCACTTGCACCGGCCCTCGGATGCGCGGCCAGTCGCCGACGGGTGGCCGCGTCAGCGCCCGGTACCAGTTCAGCATGGTGGTGATGGCGCCGGGGCGGTTCCAGGCGGTTTTGTAGCGCGCTACCTCGGCCGCGCTGAAGGTGCCAGGGCGGCTGGAGCGCACCAGCATTTGGGCGCCAAGCTGCCAGTTGCGGCGGCTAATCAAGCGCTCGGGCAGGCCCGGCAATTGAAAAAAGGCGATGTACCAGCTGCGCAAAAGCTGGTCGGGCGCTTGCCACAGGTTCGGCAGCACCGCCCTGGGGTGCGGCACGTTAATGATGGTAGTGCGGGCCACCCGGCTCGGGTGATGCGCCGCTAGGTACCAGGCCACAATGGCGCCCCAATCGTGGCCCACCACGGCGGCCTGCGCCCGCCCCGCCGCGTCGATAAGCCCGATGATATCGGCGGCCAGCGTGGGCAGCCCGTAGCTTTCGACGCCTAGGGGCTTGTCGCTCAGGTTATAGCCGCGCTGGTCGGGCACCCACACGCGGTAGCCGGCGGCCACCAGCGCCGGCAGCTGCGCCCGCCAGCTGTACCAATATTCGGGAAAGCCGTGCAGCAGCACCACCAGCGGGCCAGCGGCAGGGCCGCACTGCACCACGTGCAAGCGCAGGCCGTTGGTAAGTACATCGTGATGTTCCAGGGGGTAGTCCATAGCGGCTTGTACCCGGCGGGGGCGCCCTAGGGTTGCGGCCGCGCTTTCTGGGGAAGGAGGATGCCGGGGGCGCAACCAGCCGCCTACCTGGTTTTCCGCGGCTGGCGCCGGCCCGCCAGCTTAGCCCTAGGTGGTTTGGCGGCGGCGCCCAAGGGCGAATACTGGCTGGTGCATATCTTCGCCGCATCCCACTTACTCCTTCGCCCCATGGCTACTACCGACCTCCTGGCCCCGCTCCCCAACGCCGACCACCGCGAAATGGGCGGGGTACTGATTGACACCGTGCGCACCGGCAACTCGCGGGTCAAACGCATCGTGTACCCGGCGGGCTTTCGCTGGTCGCAAAACATGAAGCCGCTCATCGGTACCGAGCTGTGCCAGCACGCGCACGTGGGCTTTCTGGCCAGCGGCCACCTGCGCATCGAGTACGCTGATGGCGTAATTGAAGACTTCGTGGCCCCGCAAGTGGTCGCCATTGCCCCCGGCCATGATGGCTGGGTGGTCGGCACCGAGCCGGCCATCCTCATTCAATTCGACTTTGAGGGCGAAACCGTGGCGCGTCTCGGCTTGCAGCGGTAGCTGGCAGCGCCAGGCGCTACCTAGGCGGCTACGCTCGGGGCGACCTCGGCAGCGAGGCGGGCCGTGCGGGCGGCATCGTGCAGCTGCCGCACCATGGGCATCAGCTCGCTGAGGCGGCAGCAGCACGACAAGCGCGGAGCCTTGTCAAAAGAAGCCAACACCAGCTCGGCGGAGTGAATTAGCGCAGCTTCTGGCAGGGCGGCTACGTCGGCGAGGGCACGATGGGTAATTTGCATGGCGAGAGGGGCCGCAATGGCCTGAGTGGATAGCATTTCGGCCTTTAGGGCCGGCTTAGTTTACCACCACCGTGTCGGTGATGAAAGTATTGTTACCAGTCAGAAACTGAATTCGATACGTACCGGCCGTGGTGGCCTTAAACTCATAGGTAGTCTGCGAAACTGTTGTGGTCGTGTTGCAGGCGCAGCCGCTGTAAGTCCCCGACACGCCCACTTGCACGGTGTTGCCGTTGGGCACGGCCACTACGCTGCCAAGCGTGCCGCAACTGCTGCCGAGCGTGTAGCCAACCGCAAACACGGCGGGCTGATTGACGCCCACCGTGCGCGGCCCAATGGCACTCACGATGGGCGCGAAGCTCGTCGAGTTGCACGTCGGCTCCTGCGTCGTGAGGCAGCCCGTGAGACAACTGGCACCTAGGGCGATGGCGGAGAGAACTACTAAATTTTTCATAACAGTAAGAGAGCAATCAAGCACTTGGTAGTTGCAAGTTGACCTCGCTGTTTGGTTTACCCCGCTTGGGCAAACAAGTCGAGCTGCTGCGTTACGAGGGCCGAGCGCACGGCCTTGCCCCCAAACAGTATCTGCCGGCGAATCTGCTGCTCGTCGAGCTCGCCCAGGCGGGCCGGCGCCGAGCCGCGGCAGGTGAGAAAGTGCTTGGCGCGACGCATCACCACGCCGAGCTGCTTGAGCGTTTCGGCGGTGAGGGGCCCGAAGCGGCGGGTCTGGATGATGCGCTCGACCGAGCGCGCGCCCACACCCGGAATGCGTAGTAGCATGGCCCGGTCGGCCACGTTCACGTCTATCGGGAAGAGGTGACGGTTGCGCAGGGCCCAGGCCAGCTTGGGGTCTACTTCGAGGTCGAGGTAGGGGTGCGCGGGGTCCAGGATTTCGTCGGCTTCGAAGCCGTAAAAGCGCATCAGCCAGTCGGTTTGGTACAGCCGGTGCTCGCGTACCATGGGCGGCTGGGTCACCTGCGGCAGGCGGGCGTCGTCGGTGATGGGCACGTAGCCCGAATAGTACACCCGCTTCAGACCGTAGCCCTGGTAAAGGCTGTCGGAGAGCTTGATGATTTGGAGGTCGTTTTCGTCGCTGGCGCCCACGATGAGCTGCGTGCTTTGGCCGGCGGTGGCAAACTGCGGCACCTTCTTAAAGAGCGCCTTTTCCTCCTTGTTCTGAATAATACCGTCGCGAATCTGACCCATCGGGGCCAGAATCTCGGCGTAGTTTTTCTCGGGCGCCAGGTTTTGTAGGGCCAGCTCAGAGGGCAACTCGATGTTCACGCTCAGGCGGTCGGCGTAGAGGCCAGCTTCCGCAATCAACTCGGGCGAGGCGCCCGGAATGGTTTTGACGTGGATGTAGCCGTTGAATTTATGCTCGGTGCGCAGCTTCTTCACAATGCGCACCAGGCGCTCCATGGTATAGTCAGGCGACGAGAAAATACCGCTGCTCAAGAATAGCCCCTCGATGTAGTTGCGGCGGTAGAAGTTGATGGTCAAATCCACCACCTCCTCCACTGTGAAGGCGGCGCGCTTCACGTCGTTAGAGCGGCGCGACACACAGTAGGCACAGTCAAAAATGCAGTGGTTGGTGAGCAATATCTTGAGCAAGCTCACGCAGCGGCCATCCTCGGTATAGCTGTGGCAGATGCCCATGCCCTCGGCGTTGCCGAGGCCCTTCTGCTCGTTTTTACGCTTGCCACCGCTGCTGCTGCACGATACGTCGTACTTGGCAGCATCGGCTAGTATGCTTAGCTTTTCCTGAATGCGCTCGTTCATCTGACTAAGGGGGTTAGCGGGGGTAAAACTACTGTTTGCCGTTGATATTAGCAAGCAACTTATAAGCTAATTTTTTTGGAAATGGTTCCGGTTTTTCCTACGTGGCCGGCAAGAAGCCAGCCCAAGGCGCCTAGGTGGTTGGCACTCATCAAACCACGGTCTTAGCGCGGGTACTGCGGCCGGAGCCGTAACTTGCAGGGAGTGCGTGTGCGCCCTATGCTGAGGTTTATTTCCCACCCCTTCTGCGTTCTGCTGCTTGGCTGGCTGCTCGTGCTGAGCGGCGCGGGGCCGGCGTGCGGGCAAGAGTTTACGCCGCGCGTGGCCGTGCCGCCCGACTCGCTGCGGGCGGCCGAAGAAGCACCGGAGCTGCCGGCTGACTCCCTAGGTCGCCGCTTCGATGAGAACCGCCTGCGCCTGAGCTTGCAGCGCTACACCCGCCGCAAAACCATTGCGGGCCGGGCGGTGGCCGCTTTTTTCCGGCTCACGCGACCTAGGGAAGAAGACCGCGGCCTCGATGCGGTGCTGCTCAACCGGCAGTTCGACCAGCACAATTTTAAGATTGTGCGCCGCGTCACCATCACGCCTCTCGACGCCTTTGGCTATAGCCTAAACGACTCGCTGCGCCGGCCGCGCACGCTGCTCGAAAAGGCCGGCAACGCCATCCACATTCGCACGGCGCAGTCGCGCATCCGGCAGCTCTTGCTCTTTAAAATAGGGCAGCCGCTGCTGCCGCAGGCCCTGGCCGAAAGCGAGCGCCTGCTGCGCCAAACCGATGAGCTGCTCGATGCCCGGGTGGTGGTGAACGACCTCACGGCAGGCCGCGACAGCGTGGATATTCTGGTGTACACCACCGACGTATTCAGCATCACGGCGGGCTACGATTTTCGCTCGCCCACCCAGGCCATCGTCACGGCCGGCGACCAGAATTTTCTGGGCCTAGGGCACCAGTTCGACAACCGCTACCAGTACGGGCGCGACCTGCCGCAGGACTGGGGCTACGAGGGCACGTACCGGGTACCGTTTCGCAACTTCGTGTACGGCCGCGGGTATTACTTTAATGAGTTCGAGTCGCACTCGGGGGGCGTGGCCGTGCAGCGCGATTTCTATTCGCCCAGCGCCCGCTGGGCGGGCGCGCTCTCGCTCGATGCCATCAATCTCCGTATTGTGCTGCCCCGCGATGCGCCGCCCCAGGAGGGCCAGCAGCCCAATTTTCAGTTTCGCTCCTACACCAGCCAGAGCCTGTGGGTGGGCCGGGCGTTGCGCCTGCGCTCCTACGACCTAGGCTACGAAAACCCCGGCCGGGTGATTGTGGCGGCCAGCGTGCTGCACGAAAACCACACCACCAACCCCACCAACACCCCCGACGACCGCACCCGCACCCTGTACCTAGGCACGGTGGGCTACTCGGTGCGCCGCTACTATAAGGATAAGTACCTCTTCGGCTTCGGGCGCACCGAAGACGTGCCGGCGGGCACGCTGCTCAGCCTCACGGCGGGCATGGAGGCCAACCCCGTGGGCGCCCGCCGCTACTTCGACGTGCGCGTGGCCACGGCCGGCTACTCCGAGCGCCAGGGCTATCTGTTTGGCAGCCTGAATTTTGGCACTTTTCAAGACGTGGCCACCGGCAAGTGGGAGCAGGGCCTGCTCACCGGGCAGTTTCTGTACTTCACGCGGCGCTACCGGGTGGGCAACTACCAGAGCCGGCACTTGCTAAATGCGCGCCTCACGGCGGGCTTCAACCGCTACCCGGCTGAGGTGCTGCTCAGCGGCGTGGGCGGGGCGGGCGGGGCGGTGCGCGGCTTCCAGCCCGCCGGCCAGATACTGCCCACCAGCCGCTTCACCACCAGCTATGAGGGCACCGTGTACACGCCGCTCTCGCTGCTGGGCTTCCGAATGGCGGTGCTGGCCTTTGCCGACGTGGCCTTTATCAACCAAACCATCGGCGGCGGCTCGCCCTTCGGCACCCAAACGCCCTACACGGGCTTTGGCATCGGGTTTCGCTTCCGCAATGAGCTGACGGTGCTGCGCACCTTCCAGATACTACTGGGTTTTTACCCTAGGGGCCAGCTCGCGCCCAATGGCGTGCGGCTGTTCGAAACCTCGCGCGACTCGTACCAATTCAGCGACTTCAGCTTTGGGCAGCCCAGCGTGGTGCGCTACGACTTGCAGTAGCGCGGGCAATAAGCTGGGCCATTTGAAAACTTTTTGGTTGAGGAACCGTTTACTATCTACATTGATTGCACACAATACAATCAAGCACAATACAAGCGAATTTCCCCAAAGCATACAGCTACCAACTGGCAGCTCCTTTTGTTTTTCAAACCATGAGCCAAAATACTGTTCTGTTTACCCCTTTCAAGGTAGGCGCCCTCACCCTACCCAACCGCCTGGTAATGGCGCCCATGACGCGCAGCCGCGCCAAAGCCGAAGGCAACGTGCCCGACGACTCGACGGTGAAATACTACGTGCAGCGCGCCTCGGCCGGCCTCATTATTACCGAAGGCTCGCAGGTATCGCCCCAGGGCGTGGGCTACATCTACACGCCCGGCATTCATAGCCAGGAGCAGGTGGCGGGCTGGAAAAAAGTGACCGATGCCGTGCACGCGGCGGGCGGGCGCATCTACATTCAGCTGTGGCACGTGGGCGCCATTTCGCACCCCTTCTTCCACAACGGCGAGTTGCCGGTGGCCCCGTCGGCGGTGCAGCCCAAGGGCGTGCAAGCCTTCACGGCCAACGGCCAGGAGGAAATTCCAACGCCCCGCGCCCTCACAACGGAGGAAGTAAAAGCCACCGTGGAAGACTTCCGCCAAGCGGCCAAGAACGCCCACGAGGCTGGCTTCGACGGCGTCGAGATTCACGGCGCCAACGGCTACCTGGTTGACCAATTCATTCAGGACGGCACCAACCAGCGCACCGACGAGTACGGCGGCAGCGTGGAGAACCGCGCCCGCTTTGCCCTCGAAGTAGTGCAGGCCGCCGTGGACGTGCTCGGCGCCGACCGCGTGGGCATCCGCCTCGCGCCCACGGGCACCATGGGCGGTATTAAGGACAGCGACCGCCTAGGTACCTTCAGCTACGTCACCGAGCAGCTCAACAAGTTTGGGCTGGCTTACCTGCACGTGATTGAGGCGCTGCCCGGCCACCCCATGGCCGCCAAAGATGGCAAAACCGTAGGCCCCGCGCTGCGCAAAATCTTCACCGGCCCCTTCATCCTGAACGGCGGCTACACCCAGGAAACCGCCGAGCACGCCCTCGAAAACCAGGAGGGTGACCTCGTCGCCTTCGGCGTGCCCTACATCGCCAATCCCGACCTGGTGGAGCGCTACCAGCAGGGCGCGGCCCTCAACCAGGCCGACCCAGCTACCTTCTACGGCGGCGACGACAAGGGCTACATCGACTACCCTTCGCTGCAAGAGCAAGCCGCTAAGTAGCGCCAGGCATCGGCCGGAAACGACCAGTGCTTAGCGCCCTAGGTACCCAAAAACCGTTCTGGCTTAGGCCAGAACGGTTTTTTTTGCGTTGCCCCGCCTGCTGGCAGGTGCGTGGCCTTGCGAACTGCGGGGCCTGAGTCGTCGCTATCCCTAGTCCAAACCTTCGGGGCTGACTGGGCTGCGCGGCAGCACTCCAAAAAAAGTAAATGAGCGATATATAAAATAAATTTTGGTTGTGTGCAATTAAAATTCTTACAACTATCTTTACACTCTAAAACCGAAGGCTATGAACGACTCGTCCACCTCGCACTGCAACCCGCTGCTCAAGCTTGATAATCAGCTTTGCTTTTCGGTGTATGCCCTGTCGCGCCTCATCACCAAGGCCTACCAGCCGCTGCTCGACACCCTAGGCGTTACGTATCCGCAGTACCTGGTGCTGCTGCTGCTCTGGGAGCACGAGTCGCTGACGGTGAAGGAGCTGGGCGAAAAGCTACTGCTCGACTCGGGCACGCTCACGCCGCTGCTCAAGCGCATGGAGCAGCGCGGCTGGCTCAGCCGCCGCCGCGCCACCCACGACGAGCGCTCGGTAATAGCCACCCTGCTACCCGCCGGCCGCGACCTAGAGCGCCAGGCGCAGGAGATACCCACCAAGCTGGGCAGCTGCTTCGATATGAGCGTGGAGCAAATAGGCGAGCTGCGTCAGCACCTGCAGCCGCTCATCGCCAAACTAACCAGGTAACTGCCCCCACTCTTTTCTTTTTTGACTGCACAAAAGCATTCAGCGCTTGTACACGGCAAAAGCAAAGGTTACCGGTGGCCGCGCCGGCCGCGCCATCTCGTCTGGTAATGTTATCGGCCTGCCCCTGAGCACGCCCAAGGAAATGGGCGGCCCTGGCAAAGCCGACTCGACCAACCCCGAGCAGCTCTCCGCCACCGGCTACGCTGCCTGCTCTGACGGCGCCCTTAACCTAATGGCCCGTATGGAGACCCCCCCCATTACCGGCAGCACTGTGGAGGCCGATGTGAGCTTTGACAAAGCCGGCGAGCACTACGGCATAACCGTGGATTTGAATGTGAACCTGCCCGGTTTCGACCAAGCCCAGGCCGAAGAGCTGGTAGCCAAAGCTCACCAGGTGTGCCCCTACCCGCGGCAACATCGAGGTTAACCTCAGCACCACGACCAACGCCTAGGTTACCATTTTAAGTAGCGAAGGCAGCCGTTTGCCCCCTCGGGAACCAGCTGCCTTCGTGTTAAGCTTCTGCGCCCATCCGCGCAAATCTTCCGCGCCTTCCGCGGTAAACAACATAAGGGAAGCGCTGCCGACCTTTGCCCCCAACCCAGCCCCTACCCCATGCTTCACCTCGGCGATTTTAACGACCTCGAAATAGCCCGCGAAGTCAGCATCGGCTTCTACCTCACCAGCGACGACGGCGACCTGCTGCTGCCCGAAAAGTACCGCCCCGTGGGCGCGCACGTGGGTGACACGATTCGCGTATTCGTGTACCGTGACTCCGAAGACCGCCTCATTGCCACTACCTTGGAGCCGCTGGCGGTGGTCAACAGCTTCGCCACCCTTGCGGTGCGCGACGTGGGTGGGCCCGGCGCCTTTCTCGACTGGGGCCTCGAAAAAGACCTGCTGCTGCCCCACGCCAACCAGCGCCACGCCGTGCAGGTGGGCGAGCGCGTGCTCGTGTACGTGTATCTCGACGACGCCACCGACCGGCTGGTAGCCTCGGCCAAGTGGCAGCAGTTCCTCAGCCCCGAGCCCTTCGAGGGCGCCGAGGGCACGAGCGTGCAGCTACTCATCGCGGAGGAAACGCCCCTAGGGTACTCCGTCATCGTGAACGGCACCCACGCGGGCCTGCTCTATAGCAACGAGGTTTTCCGGCCGCTGCGCACCGGCGAGTTGCTGCCGGGCCACGTGCGCCAGGTGCGGCCCGATGGCAAGCTCGACGTGCGCCTCGGCCAGGCCGGCTACGACGAAGTCGAAACCGCCGCCAACCTCGTACTCGCCGCCCTGCGCGACCGCCCCAATAAGACGCTACCCCTAGGCGACAAAAGCCTAGCCGACGACGTGTACCGCCGCCTCGGCATGAGCAAAAAAGTATTCAAAAAAGCTCTGGGCTCTCTCTACAAACAGGGCCTAATAACGCTGGGTCCGGAAGAAACCCGTTTGGCAACGACAGAATAGCTTCCGCGTTTCTTCCGCGTCAAAATACGCTCTCAAAGCCCGCTGCGCCACCCGGCCCAGCGGGCTTTTTTATGCCCGATTTTAAAGGTTGTTGCAACCTGAGCACCGGCGGCCGGCTCTCTATTTTGACTAAAAACTGATTAATACGTTATAAAACGCATAAACCAGTTTTTAAACTGATTTATCAGTTATACATTTACCCCATGGAGGAATTAACCAAAACCGAGGAGCCCATCATGCAGGCGCTCTGGAAGTTGAAGCAGGCGTTCGTGAAGGACATCATCGAGCACCTGCCCGACGACCCCAAGCCGCCCTACAACACCGTGTCGTCGGTGGTGCGCATCTTGGAGCGCAAGGGCTACGTGGGCTTCAAGGCCTACGGCAAGACCTACGAGTACTTTCCGCTCCTTAGCAAGGCACAATATCGGGCGCAAAGTCTGAAGCGCATGCTGGCCCGCTACTTCGACAATTCGCCGGCCGCGCTGGTGTCCTACATGGTCGAAGAAAGCCTGAACCCGAAGGAGATTCAGCAGCTACGCAAGCTGCTCGACGAGGACGAAGCCAAAAACTCGACCGGCCGTGGGTAGCGGCTTCTTGCTCTACCTGGCAGCGGCCACTAGCTGCCAGGGCGTGTTTGCGTTGGGCTACTGGCTGCTGCTGGCGCCGCTCTCCACCTTCGGCTGGAACCGCGCTTATCTGCTCGGCGCGCTCGGGCTGAGTGCGGGGCTGCCGCTGGTGGCGCTGCCCGCCGCCTGGGCGCAGCTACTGGGGCCGGCGGCGCTACCGGCGGCTACGCTGCCAGTGTGGTACCTAGGAGCAACTGCCCTGGCGCCGGCTACTGCCGGAGCCGCGCCCACCAGCATTCCCTGGTTATTGGTAGTGTTGATTATCTATTGGCTAGGCGTAGCGTGGCAGGCGGGCCGCACGGCGCGCAGCCTAGGGTGGCTCTACCGCCTCAGCCGGCGGCACCCGCGCACCCGCCTGGGTCGGGGCTGGCTGGTGCAACTGCCCGAGCCCAGCCGGCCGGCGTTCTCGTTTGGGCGCTGCGTGTTTTTGTCGCCCGCCCACGCCCAGCTTCCCGCCGCCGACTACGCGCTGCTGGTGCAGCACGAGCAGGTGCACGGCGCGCAGTACCACTCGCTCGATTTGCTGCTGGCCGAGGCCCTAGGGTGTTTTTTTTGGTTCAATGGCCTCGTACCCTACTTCCAGCGGCAACTGCGCCTGGTACACGAGTACCTCGCCGATGCCGCCGTGACGCGCCCGGCGGGCAACCGCGTGGCCTACGGGCGCCTGCTGCTCAAGCTGGCGGCCGGACCGCTGCCCTCTTCGCTGGTGCACCCCTTTGCCGCCCGGCAGGTGGCCCAGCGCATTCACATGCTCACCTTCCCCCCTTCTTCTCCCATGCAAAAGCTTCGTTTTCTGTTGATTATTCCGGTAGCGGCCCTGGCCTGGGTTGGCGCCGCTACGCTGAATCCAACCCCATCGGTCGCGGCCGGACTGCCTAAGGTTCAGCCAGTAGCCAAGGCGCAGAGTCGCATTGGCACCATCACTTGGCAGGGTAATAAATTCCTGACCACGACGCAACTCAACGAGGCCCTAGGGCTTAAATCCGGCGACCTCTACAGCAAGGAAACGCTGGAAAGGACACTTGCCTACCGGCCCGACAACCGCGACGTGACCTCGCGCTACATGGACCAGGGCTACCTGTTTTTTCAGATTACGCCGACCGCCACGCCCCGGCCCGACGGCACTACCGACCTGCTGTTTACCATCAGCGAAGGCGCTACGGCGCGCATCAATAGTGTGGTCGTGAAAGGCAATCAAAAGGTGCCCACCGCTGATGTGCTCGCGCTGATTCCGCTGCACAAAGGCGAGCTATTCAGCCGCGCCAAGCTAATTCAGTCGCAGAAGACGATGGTCGAGAGCGGCCTTTTCGACCCCACCAAAATCGGCATCAACCCCCAGCCCGACGTGGCCAACGGCTTGGTCAATATCGAATACGTGCTTATCGAAAAGTAGGCACGCGGTATTTTTCCTGCCTAAAAATTTGCTTTTTCCCAAAAGCATCGTTCCTTTGCCCCCGCAAACCTATTTCAATTATGTCTTTCTGCGCAACCGTTTCGCAAAGCTGGTGGCCCTCAACCTTTCCCAAGGCTGAGCATTAGGCATATATAGTTGGTTGAACCCCTTAGAGATTCTCCAAGCCCGCTGCTCACCGCAGCGGGCTTTTTTGTTGTTTTAGCTTCCCGTTTTTTCCCTGCCATGTCGGCCGCCCCCGAAGTTTCCTCCGCCATCCTCGTTCACAGTCGCCACCGCCGGCTGCTGGCCGATACCCTCACACCGGTGAGCCTCTACCTGCGCCTGCGCGACCAGTTTGTGGGCACGCTGCTACTCGAAAGCTCCGACTATCACGGCAACAACAATAGCTTTTCCTACCTCTGCTTCAGCCCCGTAGCGCGCTTCGAGCTCGATAAAAACCAGCTCACTACCCAGCGCCCTGGCCAGTCCGCCAGCACTGCTACGCTCGCCGACCCGCGCCAAGCCCTGGGGCTGCTGCGCGAGTTTCGGGAGAGCTTCCAGCCGGCCGCGCCCTCTGGGCTACCGTTTATCACGAATGGGCTGTTTGGGCACATGGCCTACGAAGCGGTGCAAAACTTTGAGGACGTAGAGTTGCGCGACAAGCCGGGCGCCAGCACGGTGCCGGCCATCGTGTACCAGGCGTTTCGCTACGTCATCGCCATCAACCACTTCAAGGACGAGCTCTTTCTGTTTGAGCACCAGTACCTAGGCAAGGGCGAAGAGCCCGCCGCCGATACGCTCGACCAGATAGAAACGCTCATCCAGAGCCGCAATTTTGCCACCCACCCCTTCCGGCTGAGCGGCGAGGAAACCTCCAACGCTACCGACGAGGAATACTTAGAATTGATTCGCCTGGGGCAGCACCACTGTCAGCGCGGCGACGTGTTTCAGATTGTGCTTTCGCGGCGCTTTCAGCAGGGGTTTCAGGGCGATGAGTTCAACGTGTACCGGGCGCTGCGCTCGCTCAATCCGTCGCCCTACCTGTTCTTTTTCGACTACGGCAGCTACAAGATTTTCGGCTCCTCGCCCGAGTCGCAGATTGTGATTAACAAGGGCCAGGCCGTGCTCTACCCCATCGCGGGCACCTTCCGCCGCACTGGCGACGACGCGGCCGACGCCCGCCTGGCCCAGCAGCTCCTCGACGACCCCAAGGAAACGGCCGAGCACGTGATGCTCGTGGACCTGGCCCGCAACGACCTCAGCCGCCGCTGCGACGTGGTGGCGGTCGAGCGCTTCAAGGAAATTCAGTACTACTCGCACGTTATCCACTTGGTTTCCAAGGTAGTGGGCCAGCTCGGCGCCGATACCGAGCCGCTCGACGTAGTGGGCGAGACCTTCCCCGCCGGCACGCTCTCGGGCGCCCCCAAGTACCGCGCCATTCAGCTCATCGACCAGTACGAAAGCACGCAGCGCGGCTTCTACGGCGGCTGCATCGGTGCCCTCGACTTCGGCGGCGACTTCAACCACGCCATCATGATTCGCACCTTCCTCAGTAAAGACAACACGCTCTTCTACCAGGCCGGCGCCGGCGTAGTAGCCAAATCAGTGCCCGCCAGCGAATTGCAAGAGGTGCATAACAAGCTGGGCGCGCTACGCGCCGCCATGCAGCAGGCCGAGCGGGTGTAATTGGAATACGGTCGTCATGCAGAGCGCAGCGAAGCATCTCGCGTGCTGACGTTAGCAAACGTAAGAGATGACTACGCCACGCGAGATGCTTCGTTACGCTCTGCATGACAGCCGTTTTTATACGCTCCCACCGCCCGCTGATAATTGCTCATTATTAATTGTTAATTGAAATAATGCCTATCCTGGTTCTCGACAACTACGACTCCTTCACCTACAACCTCGTGTACATGCTGCGCGAGCTGGGCCAGGAAGTAGACGTGTTTCGCAACGATAAAATCAGCCTCGATGAGGTCGATAAGTACTCGCACATCTTGCTGTCGCCCGGTCCCGGCATCCCGAGCGAGGCGGGCATCATGCCCGAGCTCATCAAGCGCTATGCGCCTACCAAGCATATCCTGGGCGTGTGCTTGGGCCACCAAGCCATCGGCGAAGCCTTCGGCGGCCAGCTCGCTAACCTTGGCGAGGTGCACCACGGCGTGGCGCACGTACTGCACCAGACGCCCGACGCGGCCGATAACCGCCTTTTCAACGACGTGCCCAACGACGTGCGTGTAGGCCGCTACCACTCCTGGACCATCGCGCCCGACGGCGTGCCCGCCGAGCTGCGCGTGACCGCCGTAGACGAAAATGGCCAGGTGCTGGCCCTCGCCCACCGCGAGTACGATGTCCTAGGGGTGCAGTTCCACCCCGAGTCGGTGCTGACCGAGCACGGCAAAACTATGCTGGCAAATTGGTTGAAGTAGCGCAAAGCGCTGTTTCGCGTTGCCGTCATTCAGTCTACTTCTTTTAAGCAACGATACGCGAAGCGGAGCTTCGCGCTACTCATGAAAGACACGCTCAACCACCTCTTTGCCTACCGAACGCTGCCCCAGGAAGAGGCGCACCGCGTAGTGCTGGGCATCGCCCAAGGCCAGTACAACCCGGCCCAAATCGCGGCCTTCCTTACCGTGTACCTCATGCGCAGCGTAACAGTGGAAGAGCTGGCCGGCTTCCGCAACGCGCTGCTGGAGTTGTGCCGCCCCGTAGACCTAGGCGGCGTGGATGCGATGGACGTGTGCGGCACCGGCGGCGACGGGCGCAACACCTTCAACATCTCCACCTTATCGGCTTTCGTGCTGGCCGGCGCGGGCCAGCCCATCGCCAAGCACGGCAATCACGGCGTATCGAGCATCAGCGGCAGCAGCACAGTTCTGGAGCACCTAGGAGTGCGCTTCACGGCTGATAACGACCAGCTGAAACGGCAGCTGGACGAGGCGAATATCTGCTTTTTGCACGCGCCGCTGTTTCACCCGGCGCTGAAAAACGTGGCCCCGCTGCGCAAGGAATTGGGCGTAAAAACCTTCTTCAATATGCTCGGCCCGCTCGTGAACCCCGCCCGGCCGCGCTTGCAGCTGGTGGGCGTGTTCAGCCTGGAGCTGGCCCGCCTCTACGCCTACCTGCATCAGCAGGAGACGAACCGGGAGTTTCTCATCGTGCACAGCCTCGATGGCTACGACGAGGTGTCGCTCACGGGGCCGGTCAAGCTCATCAGCCGCCACGGTGAGGAGCTGCTCTCGCCCGCCGACCTAGGACTGCCGCAAACCACGCCCGAGGCGCTGTTCGGCGGCGACACGGTGGCCGAGGCTGCCCACATTTTCATGAACGTGCTGCGCAACGAAGCCCCCGCCGCCCACCGCAACGCCGTACTCGCCAACGCTGCCCTGGCGCTGCGCACCGCTGGGCGCGCCGCTGATGCAGCCGAAGGACTAGCCCAGGCCGCTGAGTCGCTGAACAGCGGCCGGGCGCTGGCGGCATTTGAAAAATTATTGTCTTTGAATTAATTGTAAATCGTTGTCATGCAGAGCGCAGCGCATTATATCGCTTGCCCCGTTGCCGACATAAAAGATTAGTGCGCTACGTGAAATGCTGCGCCCTGCATGACCGACTAAAAAAATGACCATTCTAGATAAAATTGTAGCCGAAAAGCGCCAGGAAGTAGCCCGCTGCGAAGCCGAAACCTCGGTGGAAACCTTGCGGACACAGCCCGATTTCACGCGCCCCATTATATCGGCGCGGGCGGCGCTCACGGCGGCCGGCTCCACGGGCATCATTGCTGAGTTTAAGCGACGCTCGCCTTCCAAGGGCGTTATTAATGGCACGGCGGAGGCCGGCGCAACCACGGCCGGCTATGTGGCGGCGGGCGCGGCCGTGTTGTCGGTACTCACCGATGAGCCGTTTTTTGGCGGCACGCCAGCCGACCTGCGGGCGGCGCGGGCAGCCTGCCCAGCTACCCCGATTTTACGCAAGGATTTTATCGTCAGCGAATACCAGATTACCGAGGCCCGGGCAATGGGCGCGGATTTGATTCTGCTCATCGCCAGCTGCCTCACGCCAGCCGAGGTCAGGCAGTTCAGCGAGTTTGCGCACGGCCTGGGGCTGGAAGTGCTGCTCGAAGTGCACGACGAAGCCGAGCTACGCAGCCACCTCACCGATAGCGTTGATTTAGTGGGCGTCAACAACCGTAACCTGGCCACCTTCGCTACTGACGTGGATACGTCGGCGCGGTTGGCGGCAGGTATTCCCAGCCACTTCGTGCGGGTGGCCGAGAGCGGCTTGCAGCACGCCAGCACCATTTTGGCGCTGCGCGAAGCGGGCTACCGGGGCTTTCTGATTGGGGAGACGTTTATGAAAACTGCTGACCCGGCGGCGGCGCTGGCTGGGCTAGTGGCCGAACTATCCGGCTCGGTTTCGGCTTCTTAAACGATTATGAAAGTCAAAATCTGCGGCATGCGCGAGGCGGCCAACCTGTGGGCGGTAGCCGACTTGAAGCCCGACTACCTAGGGTTTATTTTCTACGGAAAATCGACTCGCTACATGCGCGACACGCTCAGCGCCAGCCGGGTGCGCAACCTGCCGGCCGGCATCAAACGCGTGGGCGTTTTTGTAAACGCGGACCTAACCAACGTGCAGGCCACGGCCAGCGCCTACGCCCTCGACTACGTGCAGTTGCACGGCCACGAAACCCCCGAATACTGCCAGCAGGCGCGCGATTCGGGCCTGCATATTATCAAAGCATTCGCGGTGGGCGAAACCTTTGATTTCACGACCCTGACGACCTATGAGCCAAGCTGCGATTTTTTCCTCTTCGATACTAAGGGCGCGCTGCCGGGCGGCAATGGCACGGCCTTCGACTGGCAGATTCTGGCCGGCTACGCGGGCACCACGCCCTTTTTCCTGAGCGGCGGCCTGGGGCCGGATAACTTGGCCGCGCTGCTCGCTTTTCACCACCCGCAGCTCTACGGCTTCGATTTTAATAGTCACCTCGAAACCACGCCCGGCGTAAAGGATGTGGCCGTGACGCAGCAGCTGCTTCAGCGCCTGCACCACGAGTCCGCCAACTCATGACTTTTAACTCATAACTCTTAACTATATATGACTGCCCCCTCCCCCTACCAGGTTGATGCCGCCGGCTACTACGGCCCCTTCGGCGGCGCCTACGTGCCCGAAATGCTGTACCCCAACGTGGAGGAGCTGCGCGATAACTACCTGCGCATCACCCAGGACCCGGATTTTCAGCGCGAGTTTCAGCAGCTGCTGACCGACTACGTGGGGCGGCCCACGCCGCTCTTTTTGGCCAAGCGGCTGTCGGCCGAGTACAACACCACCATCTACCTCAAGCGCGAGGATTTGTGCCACACCGGCGCTCACAAGATTAACAATACCATCGGCCAGATACTGGTGGCGCAGCGTCTGGGCAAGCAGCGCATCGTGGCCGAAACCGGCGCTGGCCAGCACGGCGTGGCCACGGCCACCGTGTGCGCCCTCATGGGCCTGGAGTGCATCGTGTACATGGGCGAAATTGACATCGAGCGGCAAAAGCCCAACGTGGACCGGATGCGGATGCTGGGCGCCAAAGTGGTGCCCGCCCGCAGCGGCAGCAAAACCCTGAAGGACGCCACCAACGAGGCCATGCGCCACTGGATAAGCCACCCCACCGACACGCACTACATCATCGGCTCGGTAGTTGGCCCGCACCCCTACCCCGACATGGTGGCCCGGTTTCAGTCAGTTATTTCGGCCGAAACCATCAGCCAGCTCCTGCACCAAACCGGCCGCGCCACGCCCGACTTTATGCTGGCTTGCGTGGGCGGCGGCTCCAACGCGGCGGGCGCCTTTTACCACTACCTAGACGAGCCCAGCGTGCGCCTGATTGCCGCTGAGGCGGCCGGCCAGGGTGTTTCCTCCGGCCACTCGGCCGCCACCACGGCCCTAGGTAAGCCCGGCATCCTGCACGGCGCCAGCACCATCCTGATGCAGACCGACGACGGGCAGGTAACCGAGCCCTACTCGATTTCGGCGGGGCTCGACTACCCCGGCATCGGGCCGCAGCACGCGCAGCTGTTTGCCACCGGACGAGCCGAATTTTTGTCGATTACCGACCGGCAGGCACTCGATGCGTCGTTTCAGCTTTCGCGGTTGGAGGGCATTATTCCGGCCCTCGAAACGGGCCACGCGCTGGCTTGCCTACCGCTCATTGGGGCTAAGAAAGATGATGTGGTGGTAGTCTGCCTCTCGGGCCGCGGCGATAAGGATTTGGCTACTTACACCAAGCATCTGGAAGAATATTCTTAATCGTTTTTGGTAGGGTGCGGGGCTTGCCCCGCACCCTACACCTTCAATCATGAACCGCCTCATCGACCTATTCCAACACAAAACCGCTGACGTTCTCAACGTCTATTTCACCGCCGGCTTTCCGCAACTCGGCGACACGGTGCCCATCCTGCGAGCCTTGCAAGACGCGGGCGCCGACCTAGTGGAAATCGGCATGCCGTACTCCGACCCGGTGGCCGACGGCGAAACCATCCAGCGCAGCAATCAACAGGCGCTCGAAAACGGCATGACCGTGGCCACGCTCTTCGAGCAGTTGAAAGACGTTCGCCAGCAGGGCCTCACGGTGCCGATTCTACTCATGGGCTACCTCAACCCGGTGGTGCAGTTCGGGGTTGAGAAATTCTGCCAGCAGTGCCAGGAAGTGGGCGTTGACGGCGTGATTTTGCCCGACCTGCCGCTCGAAGTGTATGAGCGCCAGTACCGCCCGCTCTTCGCGCAGTACGGCCTGAAAGTGGTATTCCTGGTGACGCCGCAGACCAGCGCCGCCCGCGTGCGCCAACTCGACGCCCTGGCCGATGGCTTTATTTACCTCGTGGCCGCCGCCGGCACCACCGGCGCCCAAACCGACATGAACGCCGACGTGGACGCCTACCTCAGCCGCACCAAGGCCCTAGGGCTCCAAAACCCGACGCTCGTGGGCTTCGGCATCAGCGACGCGGCGAGCTTCGCGGCGGCGAGCCGGCATACGACGGGCGCCATCATCGGCAGCGCGTTTATCCGGCTGCTCCAGCAAACGCCGGCCGAGGGGCGCACGGCCGCCATTACGGATTTTGTGCATAGCATCCGGGAGTAACGTTTGCTGAGTTGCCTCACGCAAAAAGCGGTACGTACCATCTGGTACGTACCGCTTTTTGCGTATTGGAAGCTAGGCGCGCCTAGCTGGCGGCCAGCAGCTGGCCGGCTAACTGGGTGTGCTGCTCGTCGGCTTGCTTGGCTTCGCGCACGCAGGCCTCTAGGTTCTGCTCTGCTTGGCTGAGGCCGGCCTGCCCGGCGTAGGTGCGCAGCGTGCCAAACGCGGCAATCCAGTAGTGCAGCGCCAGCTGGCCGGCGGCAATAATGCCCAGGTCCCGCGTATAATCGTCGGGCGCCTGCTGCCGGATTTTTTGGCTGACCTCGAAGTGCGCTTCCAGAATAGGGTTTTCCTGCTCGCCGCCAGTGCCCGCTTCGGCCAGAGCCTGGTCGATGCGCGTGGCCCACTGCTTCGCGGTTTCGTTGCCCTGCTCGAGGGCCGCCTTCAGCTCGGGGCTGTGGACGTCTTTCTGGATTTCGGCCGTGGCGGCGGCAGCTACTTGGCTACCGCCTTTGAGGGCAGCCAGCCCTTGGCCGATGAGCTGCTTAAGTTGTTCGTTTGCCATTGGTTAAGTGCTTTTTTCCTGGTGATGATGTGACCGGGCTAACGCGCTACCTAGGGCAAGGTTCTTACGGTTGAGCCCAGAAAATTCGCTTAGCCGGGCACTACCGAGAGCTTGCTGTTTGAGCGTTATGGGGCTTCGGGACGATTTAGATTCTTTCTAAAGAAAGTTTGAAGCGAGGGCTTCTGAGCCGTTACTTTGCATTTCTTTAGAATAAGTCTAAATTACAAATGCATACTTCTCGTTACCTACTCCTACCGCTGGTGGTTTGTGCCGCCTCCGCTACCGCGCAGGCCCAAACCACTGGCACCATCACCGGCCGCATCACCAATAGCAACGGCGGGGCCGTGGAGGCCGTGAGCGTGGGGCTGCAAGGGCAGGCTAAGGGCGACATTACCGACGAGCAGGGCCGGTTTCGCATCCGGCAGGTAGCACCGGGGCAGTATACCATTATAGTGTCGGCGGTGGGCCTGAAAACCGAGCAGCAGACCGTGACCGTGACGGCCGGGCAGGCGGCAACCATCAATTTCGCGCTGACTGAGAGCGCCGCCGAACTGAAGGAGGTAGTCGTGAGCGGCGCCCGCACCAACAAATTCAACCGCTCGGGTAGCGTGGACGTGGCCAAGATGCCGCTCAAAAACCTGGAGAACCCGCAGGTATACGCCACCGTGGGCAAGGAGCTGCTGACCGAGCAGCTGGTATTTTCGGTGGATGATGCCTCGCGCAACGTGCCGGGCCTACAAAAAATGTGGGAGCCCACCGGCCGCTCCGGCGACGGGGGCTCGTTCTACGCCAGCCGGGGCTTCGTGGTGTCGAGCCAACTGCGCAACGGCGTGGCGGGTGCCGTCACGAGCACCATCGACGCCATTAATTTGGAGAAGTTGGAGGTTATCAAGGGGCCGTCGGCCACGCTCTACGGCAGCGCGCTTACCTCGTTCGGGGGCCTGCTCAACCGCGTGACCAAGAAGCCCTACGAATCGTTTGGCGGCGAGGTGGCCGTGTCGGCCGGCAGCTACGGCTTCCACCGCGTGAGCGCCGACGTGAACACGCCGCTCAACAAGGCCAAGACGCTGGCCTTCCGCCTTAACACGGCCTACAACTACGAAGACGGCTGGCAGAATGTGGGCTACGCGGGCTTTGCCAAAAACCTGGCCATCGCCCCCAGCCTACAGTTTCGGCCTAATGACCGGCTGACCATCAACCTCGACGCCGAGGTGTACCGGGGCACCAACGTGGGCAAGCAGCTCGTCTACTTCACCTTCGGCGACCCCATCCGGAACCTGGGTTTTTCGCGGGCCGATGAGACGCCGCTCGACTACCGTCAGTCGTACATCGGGCCGGGCCTCACGCAAAGCTCGCGCAGCACCAACCTGTTTGGGCAGGTGCGCTACCGCATCTCGCCGAGCTTTACCTCCACCACGTACCTCACCAGCAGCCGCAGCTACTCGGAGGGCAAGGGGGCGTACTTCTACCTGCTGTCGAATGCCGTGGCCAGCGGCGGCGCCATCACCACGCCGGGGGCTAATACGCTGCAGCGCGCCGACCAATCGACGCAGGACAGCCGCACCCAGACTTATGAGGTGCAGCAGCTTTTCAACGGCGACTTTCAGCTCGGCAACCTGCGCAACCGCATGGTCCTAGGTCTAGATTTCTTGCGCATCGACTCCAATGTAGACTTCTTCGGCGGCACCATCGACCAGGTGCCCATCCGCGCCGAGAGCCCCGGCTACCCGGCCGGCTACGACTACCGCGCGTACTTCACGGGCAGCACCGTCAATGCCCTGTACGCAGCCAACCCACCCGCGCACTATCCCATCACGACCAAAGCCAACATCTACAGCGCCTTTGCCTCGGATGTGCTCAACCTCACCGACCAGCTGAGCGTGCTGGCGGCCGTGCGCGTCGACCGCTACGACAACAAAGGTGGCCTGGTCTACTTCCCGGTCAATGCCTACGCCCAAACGGTGGTTTCGCCCAAGTTCGGCGTCGTGTACCAGCCCATCAAGGATCGGGTGGCGCTGTTTGCCAATTATCAGAACAGCTTTCTCAACCAAAACAGCGTGTTTCTGGATGCCCAGGGCGGCTCAAACGTGACCCGGCCCCAGCGCGCCAACCAGTGGGAAGGCGGCGTGAAGCTCGACGCGGCCGGCGGCCGGGTAAGCGCCACGGTGAGCTACTACGACATTCGGGTGAGCAACATCTTGCGCACGCTGGGTTACAACGCCGCCGGCGCCACCATCGGCGTGCAGGATGCCTCGCAGTGGAGCCGCGGCGCCGAGCTAAACCTGACCGCCAACCCGCTGCCGGGCCTCAACATCGTGGGGGGCTTTGCCTACAACTACTCGGTGGTGGTGAACACCAGCGACGACCTCAACGGCCTGCGCCCCGAAACGGCCTCCTCGCCCTACCTAGCCAATGCCTGGGTTAGCTACCGCCAGCCCGCCGGCCCGCTCCGCGGCCTGGGCGTGGGCCTGGGCGGCAATTACGCTAGCGACAACAAGATTGTCAACCGCGTGTCGCTCGGCTCCTTCACCCTGCCCGAGTACACCGTGCTCAACGCCAGCGTGTTCTACGACCTGCCCCACTACCGCTTCTCGGCCAAAGTGGACAACCTCACCGATAAAAAATACTGGATAGGCTACACCACCATGAATGCCCAGAAACTGCGCAGCATCGTGGGCTCGGTGGCGTATAAGTTTTAACTTCAGCTTGTAGCTTGGACTTTGTAGTCCGAGTGCGAGCGCAGCGAGCATCCACGTAGGCCAACGCCTGCAAGCGTAGATGCTTGCTGCGCTCGCGCTCGGACTACAAAGTCCAAGCTACTTTCAGCAAGTCCTCCTATGACCTTTCGCAAAGCAATCGGAAAGCTGCACCTCTGGCTGGGCCTCGCCTCGGGGCTCATCGTGCTTATCGTGAGCTTGTCGGGGGCCGTGTTTGTGTTTCAGGACGATATCCGCGACCTTACGCAGCCCTGGCGCAAAGTGGAAGTACAGGCCCGGCCCATGCTGCTGCCCTCGGTGCTGCAAGCCACAGCCACGAAGGCCCAGCCCGGCTTCACCGCCTCCTGGACCACCTACAACGGCCCCGACCGCTCGACTGCCGTGTACCTGAGCAAAGGAGAGGAGGTGTACTACGCCTTTTTGAATCCCTACACCGGCCAGCTGCTGAAGGTCCAGAACCTAAAAACCGATTTTTTCACCATCGTGCAGTACCTGCACATGTACCTGCTGCTGCCGCCAGCCATCGGCAAGTGGGTGGTGGACATTGCCGTTATCACCTTTGTAATCATGCTCGTGTCGGGCCTGGTACTGTGGTGGCCGCGCAATAAGGCAGCCCGCAAGCAGCGCTTTTCGGTGAAGTGGGAGGCCTCGCCCAAGCGCCGCACCTACGACCTGCACAACGTGCTGGGCTTCTACGCCAGCGCGCTGGCCTTAGTGATAGCCCTCAGTGGCCTCTGCATCAGCTACGAGTGGCTGATGAATGGCATCAGCACTGCCGTTAACGGCGGCCGCTCCATCGCCCCCGAAAACGCTGAACCTAAGGCTGATACTTTACTTACCGCGCGCCCCGCCCGCCCGGTGGTTGATGTGGCATATGCCTATCTGCGGCAGCAGTCGCCCCAAGCTGAGATGCTGCTCATCGGCCCCGTCGGCAAGGCCGCCGAGCCCGTCTGGTGCACCGCCTACGGCCAGGCGCTGCACTACTACCACCGCGATGAGTATCGTTTTCACCCCCGCACCGGCCAGGTGCTGCTAAACCAGCCCCACGCTAGCAAAAGCCCCGGCAAGAAGCTCTCGGACATGAATTACGACCTACACACCGGCCTTATTCTGGGCTTTGGCGGTAAGGTCATTGCGTTCATGGTCAGCCTCATCTCCGCCAGTTTGCCCGTCACGGGCTTCCTGGTGTGGCGCGGCCGGCACAAGCACCGCAAGCCTCACCAGCGTCCGGCGCTGGCCACCGCCTAGGTCAGGCACCAATTTGATTTAAGCTACTTGCCCTAGGGTTTATTGCAATGGAAATTTCTCGAAAGACACGTTGCTCATCACGCCTTTCTCGTATTTGGCCAGGCAATTCTTGTTGAATTCAGGGCTGAAATTCACCTCGCCGGGCTGCACTGTCTTGGGCGCTGGCTGGCCCTGGCGGAAGAAGTAGATTGTCGTTTTGCCATACTTGGTGTAGGGCGCCAGGTCGCCGTACTGCCGCATTTCTTGCCAGAGCGTGTCGGCCACCGTCACGGCCGCCACCCGGGTGATGGGGCCGGTATTGTTCTCGTTGCGGTAGCTGGCCACCTCCTGAAAATTACCCGGCAAATCCTGCCCGGTGGGCTGGCTCAACGAGTCGTAAATAAACCAAGCAAGTAGCGCCACCACGGCACCTAGGGCGAGATATTTTAACTTCATAGTGAATAGCGCCAGTAGCAAGCTTGCCTACATAAGCGCTTACTCAACCGTTAGGTTATAAACGATGAAGTGCGGAATATTAAACGCGCTGTACCAATCTTTTACGGGCGTCTGGCTTTGCACCAGCTGGCAATAGAGCAGCCAGCCGGGTTGCTCGTAGGGGAGGGTGTACACTAAAAAAGGCACTTTTTGGCCCGCCGCAAAGCTGCGTTCCAGAGTTGGCTGCTGGCCTGGCCCCAGGGCCGTGGCCGGTTGGCGCGGCCGGTAGGGCCAAATGTCTGGCCGCAAGCTGTACAGTGCGCCTTTGCCGGGCAACGCTTCGAAAGATTTGATATTTGCGCCTTTAGCGAAGAGAAACTGAACTTCTAGGCGACTTTCCGCAGCTTGGTGCGCAAAGACATCGAAGCTGAAGCGCCCTTGGGCATCGAAGGTTAGCAGCCGGGCTACGTCGCCGACCAGCTCCTTCTCGGCCTCGGCCACGCCCCGGCGATACTCCTGGTACGTGAGGTGAAAGTGCTTGCCGGCCAGCCGCGGGTTGGTGGCGTCAACGTGCCACTTTTCGACGTGCAGCGCCCGCGCCATTAACTGGTGCAGCTCCGCATTATCAGAGCCAAAATGCAGCGCCATCCGCACGCTGTCGGGGGCCGGCGCGGCCGGGGGGCGCTGGGCGTGGGCCACTGTGGCCCAGCCGGCAAATGCGTAGAGAAGGAAGGCTTTCATAGAATGAGGTATTTTTTGACAAACCTCGCCGCTGCCTTCACCTCGCCTTAGTTAACACCCGTTAAGAAGTGTTAAGGTGTGTTAAACCTCGGCCATTTTACTTATTCGCCGGCTACTTTCGGGCCGGATGACGCGACGAATCAAGCTTTTGGTGGCCCTCATGGCCGGCTGCACCCTGGCGCTACTGGGCCTGCAAGCCTACTGGAACTACCAGGCCTACCAGCAGGCACTCCGCAGCTTCCGGCGCGACGCCAACGAGGCGCTGGCCGACGCTACCCGGCAGGAAATTCGGCTGCGCCAGGAAGCTTTACTCCAGCGCTGCCGCATCTGGCTGGCCGACACCAACCAGTTTGTGATAAGAGCGCGGGTGGATAAAAAGGAGGGCTACACCATCTTCTCGCTCGCCGACAAGCACCCCGCGCCCACCGAAAAGCGGCTACCGTATGACATCGGCTTTCAGGATTTTCACCTAAAAACCAAGCGGCTTGATACCGACGGCCGCGCCTTTTTTATCAAGCGCTTCACCGCCGGCGCCGTGGCCGACAATGTGCGCGAGGGCCTGGCTTATTTCTACACCCGCGCGCTGGGCGAGCGCCTGCACGCCGCCTTTCGGGCCGACACTGTGCATACCCGCCGCCTAGGGCAGCTATACGCCCGCGCCCTGCGGCAGCGTGACATTCCGACGCCGTTTCGGCTGGTGCTGGCACGGCAGTCGGCCGACAGTAAAGAGTTAGTTTTTGCCACGAGTTCATTCAACACCAGCGCCTTTGGCCGCAAGGATATGCTGTTGCGGGCGTGGTTTCCGAACCCGCAGCGCGTGTACCTACGCCGGATGCAAGGCGTGCTGCTAGGCTCGGTGGGGCTGATTGGCATTGTGATGTTTTGCTTCGCCTACACCGTGCAATCACTGCTCAGCCAGGAGCGGCTGGCGGCGCTCAAAGACGACTTTGTGAGCAATATGACCCACGAGCTCAAAACGCCCGTGGCCACCATCGGCGTGGCGGCCGAAGCGCTGGAGCAGTTTGACCTCGGCCCCAAGGCCAGCGCTGAATACTTGGGTATTATCCGGCAGCAAGCCGGCCGCCTAGGCGCCCTCATCGACCAGATTTTGCAGAGTGCCGTGGCCGAGCAAGCCGGCCCGCCGCTCGCCCGCCGCCCCCTAGACCTAGGGCCGTTGCTGACTCACGCGCTGACGCAAATACAGCCGCAGTTAACCCAGGCCGGCAGCCCGCTGGTGTACGACGCACCGCCCGCCGCCTTGCCCATCGTCGGCGACGCTATACACCTCACCAACGTGCTCATGACGCTCTTCGACAATGCGCTGAAGCACGGTCGCCTAGGTGGCAAAATTCGGCTGTGGAGCGGCGTGCATGGCGGCGCGGCCGTGGTGCAGCTCATCAATGAAGGGCCAATTATTCCGCCGCAGTACCTAGGGCGGGTGTTCGAGAAATTCTTCCGGGTACCCACTGGCAACCGCCACGACGTGCCCGGCTACGGCCTGGGTTTGCACTACGCCCAGACGGTAGTGCGGCACCACGGCGGCACCATTGCAGTGCGCAGCCAAGACGGGCGCACCACGTTTACCATCACCATTCCCCTCGCGCCCCATGTCGCCCTCACCCCGGTTGCTGCTCTTGAAGGATGAGCTGCCGCTCGCCCGCATCGTGCGCGAAAGTCTGGAGCACCAGGGCTACCAGGTGCACCACGCGGCCAATGGCGTGCTGGGGCTGGCCGCGTTTCAGCGCGATGCCTACGACCTGTGCATCGTCGATGTGATGCTGCCGCAACTCGATGGCTTCGCCTTCGTGGCCGAGGTGCGACGCACCAATCAGCAGGTACCCATCCTGTTTCTCACGGCCAAGTCGCAGCCCGCCGACGTGGTGCAGGGCTTCGGCGTGGGCGGCAACGACTACCTGCGCAAGCCCTTCAGTCTCGAAGAACTGGCCGTGCGCCTACGTGAGCTGCTGCGCCGGGCGCCCGCCGCCACGCCCGAACTACCGGCCACCATCGCCCTAGGTCGCTACAGTTTCATCCCATTCAAGCAAGAACTGTGGTTAGATGGCAAACTCATAATCAAGCTTTCACACCGCGAAAGCGAGCTGCTGCGCCTGCTTGCCAGCCACCGCCCGCACCCGCTGGCGCGCCAAGCCACGCTGCTCCAACTTTGGGGCGACGACTCGTTTTTTCACGCCCGCTCGATGGACGTGTTCATCTCGCGCCTGCGCAAACACCTGCGCCACGACCCCAACCTCGCCATCCTCAACATCAGAGGGGTCGGCTACCGGCTGGTATCGTAGCGGCTTAATTTCAACCTCAACCCTAGGTCTACCCACCCGCTCGCAAAGCCACCGAACACCCCCAACAACTTCTGAGCAAGCTATTTATAAGTTTCTACCTAGCTTCTAGCACGTTCTCTTAAGCAGCTACCCTCACTCCTACTAACTGGCAGCGTAGCTCAGGCTGCGAAATACTGTTCTATCAACTCGTCGGTTAGCTCTCGCTTCAGGGTTTGGCCGTTGCTAGCCGCGGGGAAAGCATTGCGGCAAAAGCCCGCCGAACGCTGAAAATCGTACAGCGCGTGGCCGTAGCCGTTGATAAGCAACACGGCCGCAGTCCAGGTTTCATCCCAAACTAGCTGAACCTTCACCGGAAGGTGTCGGTCGGTCACGTTGGCGACGTCGTACACGTGCAGGGCGTCCAGTATTTCCAGGTCGGCCCCAGGCCGCACGGCATAGAAATAGCCCGTGGTGCCATCATCTTCAAAAATCACACTGCGCTCGCCCCCCACCGCCGTGCTCTCCACAACGGTGTTTGGGGTGCCAACCGTAATTTTTTCTTCGGTACCTAAGTGCATAGCAATGGGTTGTAAACGCTAGCCTTTTACTTTATCGGCTAGAAACCGCGCCGTATGGTTCGTGTCCTTGAGCTTCACCAGCTGCTCGGGCGTGCCCTCAAAGAGCAAGTGGCCGCCGTTGATGCCACCCTCTGGCCCTAGGTCGATGAGCCAGTCGGCGCACTTAATGATGTCCACGTTGTGCTCGATGATGAGTACCGAATTACCCTGCTCCACCAGCGCGTTCAGCGCGCCCAGCAGCTTAGCAATGTCGTGGAAATGCAGACCAGTGCTCGGCTCATCGAAGATGAATAATATCTTATCTTGCTGTAAAGTAGCGCCTTTGGTGAGGAAGCTCGCCAGCTTCACGCGCTGGGCTTCGCCGCCGCTGAGCGTGTTGGCCGACTGCCCCAAGCGGATATACCCTAGGCCCACGTCGAGCAGCGGCTTGAGGCGCTCGGATACTTTAGGCTGGCCTTTGAAGAACTCCACGGCGTCGGCCACCGTCAGGTCGAGCACCTCGAAGATGTTCTTGTCCTGGAATTTGATTTCCAGAATATCCTGCTTGAACTTGTGGCCGCCGCAGCTTTCGCAGGTCAGGTAGATGTCAGCCATGAACTGCATCTCGATTTTCACCTGGCCCTCGCCCTGGCACACCTCGCAGCGCCCGCCCTCCACGTTGAATGAGAAGTGCGACGGCTTCAGGCCGCGCGCCTTAGCCAGCGGCTGCTCCGAAAAGAGCGAACGAATGGTGTCGTAGGCCTTTACGTAAGTCACCGGGTTCGAGCGCGACGACTTGCCTATGGGGTTCTGGTCCACGAATTCGACGTGCGTTACCTGCCCGTTCACGCCCAGCAAACGGTCAAATTTGCCGGTGCTTTCGCCCGCGCCGCCGCCTAGCATCTTCATCAGCGCCGGGGCGAGGATGCGTCGGATGAGCGTCGATTTGCCCGAGCCGGACACGCCCGTTACCACCGTCATTACGCCCAGCGGAATCTTGACGCTCACGTTCTTCAGGTTGTTTTCGCGGGCGCCGGTCAGCTCCAGCGCGTTGCGCCAGGGGCGGCGCACGGCGGGCACCGCCACTTCGAGCAGCCCGCTCAGGTACTGGCCGGTGTAGGTTGCCGTGTCGCGGGTCAGCTCGTCAAAAGTGCCCTGAAACATGAGGTTGCCGCCGCCGCTGCCGGCTTCGGGGCCGATGTCGATAACCTGGTCGGCGGCCTCCATCATCTTCTCCTCGTGCTCCACCACCACTACCGTGTTGCCCAGCGCTTGCAGCGAGCGCAGCACGCCAATCAGCTGCTCGGCATCCTTAGGGTGCAGGCCGATGCTGGGCTCGTCGAGCACGTACATCGAGCCCACTAGCGCTGAGCCCAGCGAGGTGGCCAGTGAGATACGTTGGCTTTCGCCGCCGCTCAGCGTATTGCTCAAGCGGTTGAGGGTGAGGTACCCTAGGCCCACCCGATTGAGGTAACCGAGGCGGTTCGTGATTTCGGCCAGCAGGCGGTCGGCCACCGCCATATCGTGCTCGCTCAGGCTCAGGTTCTCGAAGAAAACCTGCGCATCGGCGATGGGCAGCAGCACCAAATCGGTGATGCTGCGACCGTCGATTTTCACGTACTGCGCGTCTTTGCGCAGGCGGGTGCCGCGGCAATCGGGGCAGGTGGTGCGGCCCCGGTAGCGGCTTTGCAGCACGCGGTACTGAATTTTGTGGGTCTGCTCGCTCACCCATTTGAAGTACGCATCCAGGCCCTCAAAATACTTGTTACCCGTCCACAGCAAGCGCTGCTCGGCGGAGCTGAGGTCATTGTAGGGGCGGTGAATAGGGAAATCGAACCGGATGCCATTCTTGAGCAGCGGCTTCAGCCACTCGCCCTGCTTTTCGGTGCGCCAGGGCGCAATGGCGCCCTCGTACACCGTCATGCTCTTGTCCGGAATAACCAGGTCCTCGTCAATGCCCAGCACCGAGCCGAAGCCCTCGCAGGTGTGGCAGGCGCCGTAGGAGTTGTTGAAGGAGAAGAAGTTAACGCTTGGCTCCTCGAATACCTCGCCGTCCAGCTCAAACTTATCGGAGAAGGTGCGCGTCTCGTCGTCTAGCTTCACCACGCAGGTGCCGTGGCCCTCAAAAAAGGCCGTTTGCACCGAGTCAGACAGGCGGAATTGCAAATCCTCGTCGCCCGGCTGCACGGCGGCGCGGTCGATGAGGATGGAAATATCGCTCTCCACTTCAGGCTTGCCTTCGCCGATAAGGTCTTCAATAAACGCATTATCGCCGCTCGCCAGCACCACGCGGCCGTAGCCTTTTTGCAGCAGCAAATCCAGCTCCTTGCTCATCGGGCGGCCGGGCTCGGTGCGCAGCAACGGCGCCAGAATAGTGACGCGGGTATCGGCGGGCAGGCTGAATAAAAAGTCTACCACATCGGCCACCGAATCTTTACGCACCTGCTCGCCGCTGACGGGCGAAAACGTGCGGCCCACCCGCGCAAACAGCAGCTTGAGGTAGTCGTAAATCTCGGTGCTCGTGCCCACCGTCGAGCGATTATTCTTGATGCTGACCTTCTGCTCAATAGCGATGGCCGGCGAAATGCCCCGGATGTAATCCACGTCGGGCTTGTCCATGCGGCCCAAGAACTGCCGGGCGTAGCTGCTCAGGCTTTCCACGTACATACGCTGACCCTCAGCGTACAAGGTATCGAAGGCCAGGCTCGACTTGCCCGAGCCCGAGAGGCCCGTGACCACGATAAACTTGTTGCGGGGCAGCGCCACGCTCAGGTTTTTGAGGTTGTGGACGCGGGCATTCTTGATAAGAATAAACTGGCGCGGGTCGAGGTGGTCGATTTCGTCGTGGGCCGGGGCGGCCACTTGCAGAGCGGAATTGTCGGACATGAATGCGGTAACGCCGGCCGGGGGGCGGAAGGTTTCGGGCGCGGGCGCAAAGGTCGGGCGTAATCGAATAAGCGGTAGGACTTTTTACTATGCTTTGCTCTCCTTACCCTTCTCTATATAGTTACGTTACGCTCTCAACCTGCTGCACTTCCTGCTCGTAAGTTCACGCCTATGTTACTTGAAGAACTACGTTCGCCGGTTGGGAAGCTATACTTATCCATTCAGCAGCCCGAAAACGCCCAGTGGATTTATGCCGATTGGATGGGCTACCCCACCAGCAACAACGTGGCCGCTGGGGCCATCGCCTACCTCAACTGGATGCAGAAGCAACACCTGCACGCCGTACTCAACGACAACCGCCACCTGGTGGGCCGCTGGGACAGCTCGCTCGACTGGCTCGAGCAGGTGTGGGTGCCCCACGCCGTGCAGTGCGGCATCCGCTACTGGGCCCACCTCGACAATGCGGAGGCCATGTCGGCGCAATCGGCTGCCGCGCTGCGGGCCCGCATCAAGGGCCAGTTTATGATGGAAATGTTCAGCGACCAAGCTGAGGCTGAAAAGTGGTTGCGCAGCCACCTAGCCCACCGGTAGCCGGGCGCAATGGCCAGCGCCGCCGCTGTGCCTCAGTAGCGGCCCTCAGCCCCACTGCCCCCCGAGTGCCCGCCGCCAAACTCAAACCCCACCTCGGGCGCAGCCGGCGCGTGGGCCGTCTGGGCTACTACCAACGTTTCTAGGTTGAAGTGCGACGCTGCCTCCTCATCAGCGGCCGCCGTGAGGCCGTGGCGGGGCGTGCGCAGGTAGCGCAGGGCCGCCAAGGAGCCTAGGAGCAGCACGGCCCCGCCCACGGTAGCCGCAATTTCGGGCGGCAGCAGCGAGCGGTAGTAGCGCAGTGTGAAGAGGGAAAAAGCCAGCGCCAGCAACCCTAGGGTCAGCAGCAGCCGGTCGTGGCGGCGCAGGCCCAGCCCGATGTACACCACTGGCATACCCGCCGTGCAGGCGTAGAACAGCGGCGCCAGCGGAATCTGCCCCGACGGGCCACCGCCGCCCAGCAGCTGGGCGTTGCCCTCGCGCACTACCAGGTAGTTGCCGGCCAGGTAGAGCGCGGCTAGCCCCAGCGTACGCAGCACCAGCCCGGCACTGCGGTAGTAAAAATAATCGGTCCGGTTTGGTAGCTGCCGCAGGGCCAGCAGCAGGCCACCCGCGGCGGCCATTGCGCCAAATGGTAGCAGTTGACGACCTAGGGTGCTTTGCAGCAGCACATTGGCGAGTAATGCCAAGGCGGCGCTGAAGCTGGCGGCTGCCACCAGCGGGTCGGCGTAGCGTACTAGGGCGGCCAGCAACACTGGTAGCAGTAAAAGCAGTGAGCAAGTAGTAACAGTTGAGCTGGTGGCTAGCTGCTCGCTTATCTCATTCGCCAAAAAACCCCAGGCTACTAGGGCAATATAAAGCAGTGCGTTATCAGCCCCGGAGCGGTAATGCGAGGAGCCTTTGATAGTAAGCTCCAGCAGCACTACCGCACCCACTACAACCAGCACGTCATAGGCAGTGGGGGGTAGCTTCCCCTCCGTTATCAGGACCGAAAAGCCCAGCGCGGCGGCGATTCCCAATACCGTAAGGATTAGCAGTAAAATTCGTATCCAGACATTGGGGCGATAATAGGGGCTGGGGTACGCTGCGTTGATAGCTACTTGCTGGGCCGGCGTGAGCAGGCCGCGTCGTTGCCAGCGGCGGGCGGCAGCCCGCATGGCGTCGGCAGTGGCCCAAGCCAGCGGATATGCGTTGAGACTCATGCGATGTGCAGCACTTTCTTAATATTAATCAACAGCAATATTAGCCCCAGAAAACTGAGCGGAAAGTAGAACATCCCTAAGGTAATAAAACCTTCTTCTATGCGGAGAAACATGCCCAGCATGATGAGCATGGCGGTGAAGGCAACGTAGCCGTAGCCCACCGCCAGCAGCAAAAACACGTAGGACTGCGTGCGCCGGGCGTACCACACCAGCATTCCGCAAATGCCTAAAATCAGCAGCGCTACCAGCCAAAAACGTAGCAAGGCCGACCATTCGGGCCTATTACTTGAGCCCTCAAAAAGCCGCACCATGGCCGCCAGCAGCGCCACGTTGCTGCCCAGCAGCAGGTAAGTATAGGAAAAATGCGGCTTGCGGCGCAGTTGCTCCGAAAGCAGGCCGGCCGCCAGCAGCCCTAGGCCCAGCAGCAGCCCCGGTCCGCTCAACTGCGCCGCCGGAAAGCCTTGGGTGAAAAGGGTAAGCGGCGCCACGCTCACGCCCACCCAGGCGGCCAGCGCCGTAATGGCCATCGAAAGCACGCCGCGGTGGTCGAAGCGGTAGGCCAGGTAAAAAAATAATCCCGCCGGTAGCACCGTGGCCAGCCCGTAACGCGCGCCAAACAGCTCATACTGAGCTTGCAAATATCCTTCCAGCACCAGAAACAGCAAGCAGCTGAGCAGCAGCAGGTAGTCGGCCGCGATGGCGGTACGCGGCGCCTCGCCCCACGTAAACGGCGCCCGGTGGCGGGCGGCGTAGGCATAGGAACCAACCATTGCCAGGACGATAGTGCCGATAATAACCCCGTGCCCGATGCTGCTAAGGTGCTGATACACCAGCACCCCCAGCCCGCCCACCAGCAGCATGCTGCCGAGGTAGAGCAACGCCCGCAGCTCATAGTGCAGCGAGAAGGGCCGGGTGCGCTCATCGGCCCGGATGGCATCGGCTTGGGTAGGTGGCAGCAGGCCCTCGGCTTCGAGGTCGGCCAGCAAACGCAGGGTAGGAGCAGCCATGAAACGATAGAAACCAGGTAAAACCGACCGTAAACATAGGTTGCTGAGGGCTAGCTATCATGTCAGTTAGCCCAACTGCCAGCGGCTGCTCTTCGTATTGCTGCCTATCTAGCTGCATTTATATGGCCGAACTTCGTATTCAACCTAAAAAACCTGCCCCCAGCCCGTGGTTGCTGGTGGCTTTAGCAGTGGTAGTGCTTGCCGTAGCGGCCTACTTCTACCTGCGCCCCGACCCGGCCGACGAGCCGGCTCCTACCCCGGCCGCCACGGCCGCGCCGGCCCCCATCGATAGCCTGGCGCCCAACAGCCCAGCCGCCGTGGCCCGCGCCACGCCCCCGCCCGACGATTCAGTCGAAACCAGCCCGGCTCCAGGTAGCTCGTCGCCCGCCCGCGCCCGGTTGCTGGAGCTAGCCCCCAAGCTCACGCAGCTCGCCGACCTCGCCGACCTGCGCGACGACGCCACCATCCGCGAGCAGCGCGACAACTTCACCAGCGCCACCGCCCGCCTCGAAGACAATGACCCCAGCGCCAGCCTACGCCCCGGCCTAGTAGCGGCCGCCAGCCTGCTGCTGGCCGTGCAGCAGAAGGGCTATCCTAACCTCGAAACTGAGGCCGCTACTCTCCTGGGCCAGGCCAACCAGCTATCTGGCCGCGATGCCACGCCCGCCGAGCAAACTCAAAACCGCGAGTACCTGGCCGAAGTCGCCAGCCTGCTCAACACCCTGAGCTACCCCGCCAAAGACGTTCTGTAAAGCTGCTTGTTATGAGTTCTCCCACTTTGCGCCGCCTGCGCGACCTGCCCACTTTTGAAATGGCCACCGGCGACCCCGACCCCCGCGGCTGGGCCGTGCGCGGCGGCGATGGCCAGGTATTTGGCATCGTAGTCGAGCTGCTGGTTGACCCCGGGGCGCAGCGCGTGCTTTACCTCACCGTGCAGCTCGAGCGGGGCTTGCCCGGCGTACCCACCCCCGCCCCGCACGCCGAAACCCAGATTCTGCTGCCCCTGGCCGCCGTCAACCTCGATACCGAAGGCAACAGCGTCTTCGTCACGGCGTTGCGCCGCGACACGGTTAGTAGTTACCCGACGTTCGTGGATTTCATTTTGCCCACCGAATTTGAAGAGGCGATGCAGCAGGCGCTAGGCAACAACGCTACTGCCTAACTAACATCCGTCATGCTCATCTGGCGGCCACGCAGTGAAGCATCTCTACCACCTCGTTGAAAAGTGCGGTAGAGATGCTTCACTGCGTTCAGCGCACTAGATAGCTTTCAGCCTCTACTACAAGTAGTAACTAATTCGCCCGCACCATGTCGGCCACCGCTTCTACCCAATAGGGCTCCGAGTTGAGCGAGGGCACCAGCTGCCAGTGCTCGCCGCCTTTTTCCTCGAATAGCTCCTTGAACTCCACGCCTACTTCAATGGTCGTTTCGAGGCAGTCGGCCACGAAGGCGGGCGAGAAAGCCAGCACTTTCTTGATGCCTTTGGCTGGGTATTCGGCCAGCACCTCGTCGGTGTAGGGTTGCAGCCAGGGGTCGCGCAGGCGGCTTTGCAGGCGGCTCTGGAAAGTCACGGTGTACTGGTCGTCGCGCAGCCCTAGGCCCTCGGCCAGCAGGCGTGAGGTGGCAAAGCACTGCGCTCGGTAGCAATAGCGGTTGTTCTTGTTATAAGTGTTGCAGCACTTGCCCAGCTGGCAGTAGCCCTTGAAGCTGCCCTTGAGCACGTGGCGCTCCGGAATGCCGTGGTAGCTGAACACGAAGTGGTCGTAGTCGCCCTTAGCCATCTCGGCCTTGCCGCGCTTCACAATGCTGGCGATGAAGCCCGGCTCATCGGCAAACGAGCTGATGAAGCTGATGCTCGGCACTATCCACCAGTCTTTTACGATGTCCATGACCTTCTCCTGCACCGAGCCGGTGCTGGCCGAAGCGTACTGCGGAAACAGCGGCAGCACCACGATGCGGTCCACGGCCGCATCACGCAGCTCGGTTAGCGCCGTTTCAATGCTGGGCTTTTGATAGCGCATGCCGAAGGCCACCACGTACTCGTCGCCTAGGGCCTGCTGCACAGCTGCTTTCAAGTCGAGGCCGTGGAAGAGCAGCGGCGAGCCGCGCTCGGCATCCCAGAGCTCCTGGTAGATTTTGGCCGATTTAGGCGCCCGCAGCGGCACCACCAACCCTTTAAAGAGCGGGTAGCGCACGGCGGCCGGCATGTCTACTACGCGGCCATCGGTGAGAAATTCGTTGAGGTAACGGCGCACGTCGCTGGTCTGAGGCGAGTCGGGCGTACCTAGGTTGACCAAAAGCAGGCCAATGCGGCGGGCGGGAGTAGGCATTATTTATAGCGATTAATGGTTAGTGAGTAATGATTAATGTCTCAGGACGACCAATCAGTAGCCACTAGCTATTCATTCTGTGTCGACTGCATGCTTAACCAAAAAAGTAGGGCTTAGGCTTCAAATTCGACGCAAAAAACGCTAATCATTAATCACTAAACCCTAACCGCTCATTCTCGCCGTACCTTTGCAGGCTGATTTTCAAAACTATCCTTAAATTATCATTCTAGTGAACCCCGAACCTAAGCCCCACCGTGCCGGCTTCGTCAGCATCATCGGCAAGCCCAACGTCGGCAAGTCCACGCTGATGAATGCCTTAGTGGGCGAGCGCCTGAGCATCGTCACGAGCAAGGCCCAGACCACGCGCCACCGCATCCTGGGCATCCTCAACGGCGACGATTTCCAGCTCGTCTACTCCGATACGCCCGGCATCATCCAGCCCAAATACGAGCTGCACAATGCCATGATGGCCTTCGTGTACTCGTCTTTGGAAGATGCCGACGTGATATTATTCGTCACCGACATCTACGAAAAGCACGACGAGGAGCCCGTAGTTGAGCGCCTACGCAAGACCGTGGATACGCCCATCTACATTCTGGTCAATAAGATAGACCAAGCCGACCAGGCGGAGGTCGAAGCCAAGCTGGCCTACTGGAAAGAACAGCTGCCCAACGCTACCGACGTGCTGCCCATCTCGGCGCTCAACGCCTTCGGCACCGAGCGGGTGTTGCAGCTGGCCCTCGAAAGCCTGCCCATCCACCCGCCCTACTACCCCAAAGACGAGCTTACCGACAAGCCCGAGCGCTTTTTTGCCGCCGAAATGGTGCGCGAAAAGATTTTCAAGCTCTACAAGAAAGAAGTCCCTTACAGCTCCGAAGTGGAGATTGAAGAGTTCAAAGAGGACGACGACATCATTCGCATTCGCGCCGTCATTTACGTCGAGCGCAACAGCCAGAAGGGCATCATTATCGGGGCCAAAGGCGAGGCGCTGAAGAAGGTTGGCACCTGGGCCCGCGAGGAAATGGAGAAGTTTTTCCAGAAAAAAGTGTTCCTGGAATTGTTCGTGAAAGTGAACGAGAACTGGCGCACCGACAGCAAGGCGCTCACCCGCTTTGGATATCAGTAACGTACCGTGGACCCTGCGGGTCCGCGAGATTTAGCAGCTTTTACAATAACACACGCGGACTCACAGAGTCCACGATACACCGACCATTTTAACCTTAACTACTCCGGGTACTGCCGCGCCAAGGTCGGGCCGGTGGCTGGAGCCAACCACATGAATACCATTGCAATAGTGGGCCGCCCTAACGTGGGCAAGTCCACCCTGTTCAACCGCCTGGTGGGCCGCCGCCAAGCCATCATGGACAACCAAAGCGGGGTAACCCGCGACCGCCACTACGGCTACGGCGACTGGATTGGCCACAATTTCACCGTTATCGACACGGGTGGCTACGTCTACAACTCGGACGATATTTTCGAGAGCGAAATCAACCGGCAGGTGAAGCTGGCCATTGATGAGGCCGACGTAATCCTGTTCATGGTCGATGCCGAAGCCGGCCTGCACGGCCTGGACGAGGAATTTGCCCAGATACTGCGCCGCTATATCAGCAAAAAGCCCATCTACCTGGTGGCCAACAAGGCCGATACCAACCTGCGGGCGCACGGCTCGGGCGAGTTTTACGCCCTAGGTCTCGGCGAAACGGAAATATTCGCCATCAGCTCGGCCAATGGCTCGGGCACCGGCGAACTGCTCGACGCCATCGTGAGCAACTTCGAGGAAGTAGGCGAGGAAGAGCCCAATTCGGAGCTGCCGCGCATCGCCATCATCGGCCGCCCCAACGTGGGTAAGTCGTCGTTTGTCAACCTGTTGCTGGGCGAAGACCGCAGCATCGTGACTGACATCGCTGGCACCACGCGCGACTCTATCGAGGCGAAGTACTCGGCCTTCGGCCACGAGTTTATGCTGGTCGACACGGCCGGCCTGCGCCGCAAAGCGCGGGTCAACGAGGACATCGAATTTTACTCCAACATGCGCTCGCTGCGCGCCATGGAAGCCGCCGATGTGTGCGTGGTGCTGCTCGACGCCAGCCGCGGCATCGAGGCGCAGGACGTGGCCATTATCGCCCTGGCCGACAAGAACCGCAAGGGCATCGTTATCCTGGTGAATAAGTGGGACTTGATTGAGGATAAGGAGACCAATACGGCCCGCGATTTTGAAGCCAAAATCATGGAGAAGCTGGCACCGATTGCCTACCCGCCGGTTGTGTTTATCTCGGTGCTGAACAAGCAGCGCGTGCACAAGGCGCTGGAAGTCATTATGGAAGTGTACTCGAACAAGCGTCGCAAGATTCCGACTTCGCAGCTCAACGACGTGATGCTGAAGGAGATTGAGCGCTACCCGCCGCCCATCCAAAAGGGCAAGATGGTGCGCATCAAGTACGCCACGCAGCTGCCCACGCACAACCCAGTGTTTGCCTTCTTCTGCAACCTGCCGCAGTACATCCCCGACTCCTACGCCCGCTACCTGGAGAACCGGATGCGCGAGCATTTCGACTTCACGGGCGTGCCGATTGGGCTGGCCTTCCGCAAAAAATAATTTTTTTCGGGCAGGTGGGTTACCTCCTCTGTGGCGTGGCATTAAGGGGCAGAAATCTTCAAAACCCATTTCTACCTTTCACCATGAAAAAAGTACTGTTCCTCGCCGTAGCCGCCATGTCGCTTTCGCTCGCTTCGTGCGACAGCAAAAAAGAAGATGCTGCTGAAGCTACCGGCACTGCCGTAAAAGAGTCGGGCGAAGCTAAGGCTGACGCTATGGAAGAAAAGGCTGATGCCGTTCGTGACTCGGCTGACAAAAAAGGCGAAGCTATCGGCGACGCTGCTGACGCAAAAGACCCCAAGTAATTTCTGGCGCTCGTCGCCTGCCAAAAGGCCCTTCCCCGATTCGGGGAAGGGCCTTTTTCATTTTACGCATGTATCTTTAGCTTTCAGAACCCTAGGAGCTATATTTTAAGGATTATTCTAAGATTTTATTATTGTCAACGTTAGCTATATCCGTGTTATTCTATGACCGAACCTAGGTCCAGTATTTTAGTAGTGGAAGACAGCCCGACCCAGGCCCGCGTGCTGTGCACCTGCCTACTGCAGCTGGGCCTGCCGCTGCTGGGGCCCGCCGCCACAGCCGCCGCTGCGCTGGTGCTGTGCGCCACCACCTGGCCGGCCGTGGCCGTTATCGACCTTGGCCTGGGCGCCGGCAACGACGGCGTAGCGCTGGCTCAGCAGTTGCAGCAGCGGGCGCCCCTACCCCTCATTTTTATCTCGGCCACCGACGATACCCAGCTGTTGGCCCGGGCGCGGGCCTTACAGCCGCTGGCTATCTTACCCAAGCCGTTCACGGTCACAAGCTTGCGGCGTATGGTGGAGCTGGCGCTGTACGGCCAGGCGCGCACGCCGCTCGACTGGCAGCCCGGCGCGGGCGCCGAGCCCGCGCTGTCGCCCTGGCTATTCGTGCGCGAGCGCGATGTGCTGATGCGCCTCGCGCTTGCTGATATCACCTGCGTGCACACCGAGCAGAAGCACGCCGTGCTCACGCTGGTGTCGGGGCGGCGCTACTCGGTGCGCACGCCGCTGGCCGAGCTGCGCCTGAGCCTGCCCGACACGTTTGTGCAGGTGCACCGCTCGTGGCTGGTCAATCTGAACCACGTCGAATACGTTGACCCCGTGGCGGGGGTCGTGCGGCTACCCGACGCCCTGGAGGCCCCCCTAGGGCGCACGTATCGCGATGAGTTGCTGCGCCGGCTGCCTCTCATTTCGTGAGGGTGCGCGCCGCGCCCCGAAACCCAAAAGCCGCCGCTAGCGGTTAGGGTACGCAATGGATGTTTCCACTCCCGAGGCCGCGGCGGCGCACTTTGCCCAGCGGCCCGATACCGAATTGCTTTACCTAGCCCGCCACGCCAGCCGCTACCCGCCCGCCGTGGGCGCAGCCGCCGTGGCCGAGCTCCAGCGCCGGGGCCTGGTGCCCGAGGCACCCGCCCCCATCCCCGCCCCCCCGCCCACCGAGGCCCCCAGCGAAACCTGGGGCCAGCTGCTGCGGCAGCTCGGCAAGGGGCTGTTCTGGCCCAGCCCGCCCTACGTGGCCGTGCCGCTGCTCATCGACCTCAACGTGCTTGTCTGGCTGCTGATGGTCGGCAGCGGCGTGTCGGCCACCGACCCTACGGGGCGCGAGCTCGCCACCTGGGGCTCCAACGTGAGCAGCCTCACGCTGCACGGGCAGCCCTGGCGGCTCTTCACTAGCTTGTTTGTGCACGGCGGAGCCACCCATTTGCTGCTCAATATGATAAGCCTGTGGCTGCTGGGCCTGATGCTGGAGCAGCGCGTGGGCCCCTGGCGCCTGCTGGCCGTGTACCTGGCCAGCGGGCTCGCCGCCAGCCTGGCCACCGTGTGGTACCACACGGGCGGCATCAACTCAACGGGGGCCAGCGGCGCCATTTTTGGGCTGTACGGCTTTATGCTGGCTTTGCTGCTGAGCAAGAAAATGGTGCTCGACAAGTTTGACCGCCGCGCTATGCTGGGCCTGGTAGCATATCTGATATTGAGTAACTTGATTTCGGGCCTTACGGGTAATATCGACAACATTGCCCACCTAGGTGGGCTGCTGATGGGGCTGCTGGTGGCGGGCCCGCTGGCCATCTTCACAATGAGCAATGAGCAAGTTGGCAATGAGTAATAAGCCCCTAGGTTTTTTTAATCCTTACCCGCTCATTACTCGTTGGTAAGCATCTGCAGTCAGCTTGCTCATTCTTAATTGCTCATTGAAACTCATGCTTGCCCTCCAACAAGATGCCGTGCAGCAGCCCGCCGTAGCGCGGGAAATCGCGACGCCCACCCCCGCCGCCGGTGAGGTCCTCCTCAAACTGCGCGTGGCTGCCCTCAACCACCGCGACGTTTGGATTCAGAAGGGCCAGTACGCGGGCATCAAGCTACCCTGCACCCTCGGGGCCGATGCCAGCGGCGAGGTAGCCGCGCTGGGTGAGGGCGTGGCCGACCTCGCGGTGGGTGCCCCGGTTATCCTCTACCCCGGCGTAGCATGGGGCAGCAACCCTAGGGTGCAGGGCCGCGAATTTCGCGTCCTGGGAATGCCCGACCCCGGCACATTTGCCGAATACACCACGGCCGCCGCGGCCTACGTGCGCCCCCGCCCGGCGCACCTCGACTGGGCGCAGGCGGCGGCGCTGCCGCTGGCGGGTCTCACTGCCTACCGGGCGGCCTTTATGCGGGCGCAACTGCAAGCCGGCGAGCGGGTGCTCGTAACGGGCATCGGCGGCGGCGTGGCCCTGGTGGCCGCGCAGTTTTGCGCCGCGGCGGGCGCCGAGGTGTGGGTAACCTCAGGCGACGACGACAAGCTGGCGCGGGCGCTGGCCTTGCCCATCGGCCTGCGCGGCGGGGCCAACTATAAGGCCGAGGGCTGGGGCAAAGACCTCACCAAGCGCGCCGGCGGACTGTTTGACGTTATCATCGACAGCGCGGCCGGAGCGGGCTTCGAGGCGCTGGTCGATGCCGCGGCGGTGGGCGGGCGCATCGTATTCTACGGCGGCACGCAGGGCAATATTACTTCCCTGCCGCCCGGCAAGGTTTTCTGGAAGCAGCTCAGCATCCTAGGTACCTCCATGGGCAGCCTGCAAGATTTCGACGCCATGCTGGCCTTCGTAAATGAGCATCAACTCGTGCCGATAGTCGATAAGCATTTCGCCCTGGCCGATGGCGAAGCAGCGCTGAAATACCTGGCCGCCGGGCAGCAGCTCGGCAAAGTAGTGCTCGACATCGCGTAGGGTGCGGGGCTTGCCCCCGCTCAGCGTTAAGCGGCCTTGCAGAACACGTACCATCGTTGCCAAAGCACCTAGCAACGATGGGCAGGGGCAAGCCCCGCACCCCGCAAAAAAGCGCCCGCAACTGATGTTGCGGGCGCTTCTGTTAAGCAAGCTACCGGTTATTACTTCTTACGGTATTCCGAGTTCAGGTACGTGAGCACGGGGGTCGTAATGTCGAGGCCTTTTTCGCCGTAGGCGATGGTGCCGCTGGGCGCCGCAATGAGTATCATTTTGTAGCCGTGCGACTTGCCGTAGGCTTCCACTTTTTTGTTCACGCTCTCCAGCACCGTTTGGGTCAGCTTAGCTTCGGCCTCCTGGGCCTGGGCCTGAATCTTTTGCTGCTCCACGGCGCCCTGCTGCTGCTGGGCCTGGAGCTTCTGTTCGGCGGCGGCGCGCTGCTCGGGCGTGAGCGAGGCGGCGGTTTTCTGGTACTGCTCCACGGCGGTGCGGAAACCATTGACTAAACTCTGGTTCTGGCGCTCCCAGCCTTTCGCCTTGACCTCAAAGGCCCGGCGGGCATCCTTCATACCCTGGTAGCCATCCAGCATCTTGCCCGACTCGACGTACACAATGGCACCTGCGCCAGCAGTGGTCGTGGGCGCGGCGGCTACCGGCGCAGCGGCTACAGCTGGCGTGGCCGTTTCTTCGGCGGCAGCGGGCGCGGCGGCCGGGGCAGCCACGGTATCGGCAGCTACGGTTTCAGTGGGCGTGGCGGCGGCCACCGAGGCAGCCGCGGGCCGCTGGTTGAAATGCAGAAAGTAGAGCACCGCCACTGCAATGAGCAGCACGGCATTAAAAGCTAGTTGAGCAGGATTCTTCATGGTAGCAAAGGTAGAGTCAATGAGCAATTAGTAATGAACAATGAGCAGAGTCGCCTTTTGGTCTGCTCATTGTTCATTACTAATTGCTCATTGCTGCCGGCACGGCCAGGTGCAGCAGGGCGTCGCCCTGGTTCACGACGGGCATATTATTGAAACCGATAACGTAACCGCTCATAGGCGATTCGAGGCGCACCGATTGCAGGCCGTAGGGGTCGGACACGGAACCGTAGACCTGGCCCTGCTCCACGTAGTCGCCGAGCTTGACCCAGGCCCGAAACAGGCCCGCGTAGCGCGCCCGCAACCAGCGGTGGCGGTGGCACACAATGCTGGGCCGCGCCGGCACCGGCCCCGGCGCGGCGCTCATGCCCAGGTGGTGCAGCACCCGCAGCGTGCCCGCAATGGCTTCCTCAATGCCCGGCTCGTCGAGGCGCAGGCTCTCGCCGGTTTCAAACACGATAATGGACTTACCCAGGGCGTGGGCCGTGGCGCGCAGCGAGCCGGCGCGCAGGCGTGCGTGCAGCGTGAAGGGCGCGGAGAAGGCGGTGGCCAGCTCATCGGTCACGTCGTCTTCGCCCAGCACGCAGCGCAGCTGCGGGTAGTTGGCGCGGGCAGCACCGCCGGTGTGAAAGTCGATGCCAAAATCGACGAGCGGCATCACCTCGCGCATGAAGCGGTGCGCCACCCGGCTGGCCAGCGAGCCCCGCGGGTGACCCGGAAAGGAGCGGTTCACATCCTTGCCATCGGGTACTTCGCGGCTAAAATTCAGAAAGCCGTAGATGTTGAGTATCGGGATGGCCACGATGCTGCCCCGCGTGGGCTGCAACAAATCGCGCCGCAGCAGCCGCCGAATCGTCTCGATGCCGTTGACCTCGTCGCCGTGCATACCGGCCATCAGCAGCAGCACCGGGCCGGGCTTCTGGGCCCGAATGATGTGCACCGGCACGTCGATAACCGTGCCCGAGGGCAGCTTCGAAATAACGAGCCGCGTGAGCACCCGCTCGCCGGGCTTAATGGTTAAGCCATTGATGGATAACGAGTCGCTTGGGGGCATGGCAACACCTAGGCGGGCCGCCTAGGTACCCCAGACAGTCCAGATTAACGAGAAAGCAGGGCGCCGTTCAAGAACCCGGCCAATCTTGGCGCGGCGGCGCGCTAGCCTTATTCGGGCGCCGCATCGGGGGCCGGCTTCTTGGCTTTCACCTTGCCCTTGCCGCCACGCTTGCGCTGGGCCAGGGCGGCGGTGTAGTCGATGATGCGACCCGCGATGTCGAGGCCGGTGGCTTTTTCGATGCCCTCCAGGCCCGGCGACGAGTTGACTTCCAGCACCAGCGGGCCGCGCTTGCTTTGCAGCATGTCCACGCCCGCAATGCCTAGGCCGAGGGCCTTGGTGGCCAGCAGCGCGGCGGCTTTCTCGCTGCGGCTGAGCTTGACGAGCGTGCCCACGCCGCCGCGGTGCAGGTTGGAGCGAAACTCGCCTTCCTTGCCCTGGCGGCGCATGGCGCCCACCACCTCGCCATTCACTACAAAGGCGCGCACGTCGGCGCCCTTGGCTTCGCCAATAAATTCCTGCACCAGAATGCGGGCCTTGAGGTTGTGGAAAGCCTCAATAACCGACTGGGCGGCCTTGGCGCTTTCGGCCAGCACTACACCCAAACCCTGCGTGCCCTCTAGGAGCTTGATAATGACCGGCGCACCACCCACGTGCTCGATGAGCGCGGGCACGTCGTCGGTGAAGTTAGTGAAGGCCGTTTTGGGCATGCCCACGCCGGCGCGGCTCAGTATCTGGGTCGAGCGCAGCTTGTCGCGCGAGCGGATGATGGCCTGGCTGTCCACGGCGGTGCGCACCTTCATCATCTCGAACTGCCGCACCACGGCCGTGCCGTAGAACGTGACCGAGGCCCCGATGCGGGGGATGATGGCGTCGAATTTGGCCAGCGGCTGGCCCTTATAAATGATGTCAGGCTGGCCTTGCTCCAGCACTAGGTTGCACTGCAAATGGTCGAGGACCTGGGCCGCGTGGCCGCGCTCGAGCGCTGCCGCCACCAGCCGCTGCGTGGAGTACGATTTGGGCTCCCGCGAAAGAATAGCCAGGTTCATAAAATTAGCTGCCAGCACTACCTATAATTAAACTCAAACAATGATTTTTTGCTAGCCCACCGGCCCGGCGGGCGCGGCCAAACTATCGCCTATTGCCCACCCAGCCGCCTTATACGGGCCAAGCTACGCCTAAACCGCGCCAGCGGGGTCAGGTTTGTCGGGTTGGGAGCGGGCGGCGGCCCGGCGCGCGGCTTTAAACGATAAATCGCGCCGCGTTACGTCCACCACGAAGCGGCCCTGGCGCAGCAGCGCCCGACCCAGGAGCACGGGGTAGCGTAGGTCGGAGCGGTCAGCCAAGGAAAACTCAGTGGTGAAGTTCTTGCCGTAGAGCCGCACCGTGGTGGTGATGACGTAGCGGGCCTGCACCTCCCCATTGGAGGAGCGGATGAGGCGCTGGTCGAACTCCTGAAACGCCAGCGGCCGGCCGTCGGTGGCGGGGTGCTCGGGGTCGAGCAGGCGCACGTGCAGCACGGGCTGGCCGGTGGCGGCATCAGGCATTAGGCGCACCTCATCGCAGTGGATGGCGCTGGTGTAGGCGCCGGTATCAACCTTGGCCTCCACGCCGCGCAGAGCCAGGGCGGGCAGGTCGATGAGCTCGCGGCGGCCGAGCGAACGCTTCTTTTTGGGTTTCAGCAACACAGTAAGCTACTAAACTAGAGATAGTAAGCCCGCAAGCATTCTTGCGAGGCAAAACAACAAAGCAACCCTTCCTTCACAACTCAACGAGCGTTCGCTGGCGTAAAGGAAAGGTTGCTTTATCATTTTGCCTCGCGGAGACGGCAATTTATTATCACGGGAAAAGTAGCCCGACATTATAAGCAGCTCAGTACGGCTGCTGATTGAGCAGGCGCTCGTATTCGCGCTGCGTGCGCTCGCCGCGGTTGAGTTTGCTATAGGCCGAAAACCCCTGAATGGCCAGCCCGAGGCCCCAGAATACCGATGTCCAGACGGGCCAGGGCAACTCGTTGTAGCGGTGGTGGCCGTGCGCCTCGGGCAGCAGCAGCCACAGCAGCCACAGGCCGGTATTAACAAGGAAGTAGACTACTAGGTGGCTCTGGAACTTGGTGCGGGCTTTGGCAATCTGCCACAGGCGCTGGTCGCGGGTGGCATCGGCAGTAGGGGCGGTAGCGGGGCGGAGGGGCTGCATGGCGAAGGTTGGTTAGCGGTGGTTGGAAGCGATAGTCAAATGTAGATTTTGCCCCGCCCCTTCACAATTCTCGCTTACCGAAGCAGCCCGCCCTAGGACTGAAACCGCCGTAACGCCCGCCGAAGCGGCACGTACACGCTCCCAACTTCTGCCGTTTTTACTTATGCTTGCCTCCCCTACCCCTCGCCTGCGCATCGTGCAGGGCGACATTACCAAGCTCGCCACCACGGCCATCGTCAATGCGGCCAACTCGTCGCTGCTCGGCGGCGGGGGCGTAGATGGGGCCATTCACCGGGCGGGCGGCCCCCAGATTCTGGAAGAGTGCCGCCAGATTCGGGCTCGCCAGGGCAGCTGCAAAGTGGGCCAGGCGGTTATCACGAGCGGCGGGCGTTTGCCGGCCAGCTACGTCATTCACACCGTGGGCCCGGTCTGGAACGGCGGGCACAAAAATGAGCCCGACCTACTGGCCAGCTGCTACCGCACCAGCTTGCAGCTGGCGCTGGACAATCAGCTGGAATCAGTAGCTTTTCCGGGCATCAGCACCGGCATCTACCACTATCCCAAGCCGGCGGCCGCCGCCATTGCCGTGCGCGAGGCACAGCAGTGGCTGGCGACCCACGAGTGGCCTAGGGAAGTAGTTTTCGTAGCGTTTGACAACGAAGCCAAGCAGTTGTACGAGCAGGAAGTTGCGCGGACTCTGTAGTGCGCATTCGTAAGCGTGCAGCCGGATGCGGACTACAAAGCCCGCGAACAGCTACACCGCTACGCCGATGCCTTCGACCCGCTCGGCCACTTGGCGCATGAGCCAGAGCGGCGTGCTAGTGGCGCCGCAAATACCCACCGACGTGGCCTCGGCCAGCCATTCGTCCTGGATTTCGTTTTCGTTTTCGATGAAGTAGCTGCGTGGGTTCACGCCGTTCACGACCGTGAACAGGGCTTTGCCATTCGAGCTTTTGCGGCCGCTCACGAATAGAATCACGTCGTGCTCCAGGGCGAAGCGGGCGAGCTGCGGCTCGCGGTTGCTCACTTGCCGGCAAATGCTGTCGTTGGCATCGAAGCTCTCGAGCTCGCCACCGGCCGCCGCAATGCGGGCCTCGATGAGCGACTTCATCTTGTAGAAGCCGGCCGTGCTCTTGGTGGTTTGGCTGAAGAGTGTGACGGGGCGCGTGAAGTCAATCTGGTCGAGGTCGGCCTCGTGCATCACGATGATGGCCTGGTTGCGCGTTTGGCCGGCTAGGCCGATAACCTCGGCGTGGCCGGGCTGACCGTAGAGCACAATCTGGCCGTTTTCGCGGGTGGTGGCGTCGAAGGCGTGCTTCACGCGGTTTTGCAGCTTGAGCACCACCGGGCAGCTCGCGTCGATGAGCTCCAGGTTGTTTTGCAGGGCCAGCTGGTAGGTTTCGGGCGGCTCGCCGTGGGCCCGAATGAGCACCTTGCAGTCGTGGAGCGTGCCGAGCTGCTCGCGGTCAATCACGCGCAGGCCGCGCTGGTTGAGGCGCTCCACTTCCATGCGGTTGTGCACGATATCGCCGAGGCAATAGAGGGTTTCGGCCCCGCTATTTAACTCATCCTCGGCCATTTGAATGGCAAACTCGACGCCGAAGCAATAGCCGGAATTTTTATCGATGGTAACCTGCATGATAGCTAGATAACAGCCCGGCCACCGACCAGGTTCGAAAAGGCAAAGGTACGCAGCCCTAGGTTGGTAACGAGCAACCTGGGTGCGCAGCCCCTTACCAAAGACCGTGCGACACTTGGCGCCGCCGGCCCGACCTTTGCCGGTCCGCGCCCGGCCATGCTGTTCAATTCGCTCCACTTTCTCGCCTTTTTTCCGCTCGTAGTCGGGCTCTACTACGCCCTGCCGCCGCGCTGGCGGGCGCCGCTGCTGCTACTGGCCAGCTACTACTTCTATTTCAGCTGGCGGCCCGAGTACACGCTACTGCTGGCAGCCACCACGCTGCTCGACTACTACAGCGGGGTGCGCATGAGCCGGCTGGCTACCCAGGCCCAGCGCCGCCCTTGGCTCTACCTGAGCCTGGCGAGCAACCTAGGCACGCTGTTCATTTTCAAGTACTTCAATTTTTTTCGCGACACGGCCAACGGGCTGGCGGCTGCCCTGCACCTGCCCCTGGCGGCGCCCGCGCTGGCGCTGGTGCTGCCGGTGGGCGTGTCGTTTTATACCTTCCAGTCGGTGGCCTACATCGTGGATGTGTACCAGGGCAAGCTGCCGGCCGAGCGCAACCTAGGGCGATTCGCGCTGTTCGTGGCCTTCTTTCCGCAGCTGGTGGCCGGGCCCCTCGAGCGGGGCTCGCAAATGCTGCCGCAGCTGCGCCAAACCCACGAGTTCGACTACGGCGGCGTGGCCAGCGGACTGCGGCTCATGGCCTGGGGCATGTTTAAGAAAGTGGTGATTGCCGACCGGCTGGCGCTGCTCGCCAACCCCGTCTTCGACCACCCTAGGCGGTTCGACAGCCTGGCTTTAGCGCTGGCGGTGGCCGCCTTTACGGGCCAGATTTACGCCGATTTTTCTGGCTACACCGACCTGGCGCGCGGCGCGGCGCGGGTGCTGGGCTACCACCTGGTGCTCAATTTTCGGCAGCCCTACCTAGCCACGTCGGTGGGCGATTTCTGGCGGCGCTGGCACATGTCGCTCTCCAATTGGTTCAGGGATTACGTGTACATTCCGCTGGGCGGCAGCCGCCGCAGCCCAGCCCGTAACTACGGCAATGTATTGATTGTCTTCTTACTAAGTGGCCTTTGGCACGGCGCCAGCTGGACCTTCGTGGCCTGGGGCGCGCTGCACGGCCTTTATCTCATAGCCGAAAACTGGACTGCCTCGGCCCGCACGGCCCTGGCCCAGCGTCTCGGGCTGGTGGCCCGCCCGCGCCTGCACCGGGCCCTGGGTACCGCCACCACGCTGGTGCTGGTGGCCTACGCCTGGATATTCTTCCGCGCCAATTCTTTGCCCGATGCTTTTTACATCAGCACGCACTTATTCCGGGGCTGGGGCGGGCTGCACCCGGCGCAGCTCCAGGGGCTGCTGGCAGGCCTAGGTCGGCATTTTGCGGCTGAGTTAGTAGTAGCGGCCGGGGCCGTGATGCTGCTGGCCACCGCCGACTACCGCGCCGAGCGCGGCTCGGTGGCCGCGTGGCTGGCGCGCTGGCCGGCGCCGCTGCGCTGGGCCGGCTATCTAGGGCTATTGCTGGCTACGCTCTACGGCGGGGTGTTTGGCAGCAACCAATTTATTTATTTTCAATTTTAGCTGTTCCGCTTCGCGCTACTACTTACCATGCGCAAACTCTTATTTCGACTATTGCTGCTGCTAGGGGGCGTGGGGCTGCTGGGGGGCCTGGGCCTGTGGGTGGGCCTGCGCCGCGGCTACGTCGATGCGTTTTATGCGCGCTTTGCGGCGCCACCGGCGGGCTCACTGGTGCTGGGCACTTCGCGGGCAGCGCAGGGCATCCGGCCCGATATGCTGGCGGCGCGGCTGGGCGGGCGCTACCAGGGGCCGTGGCTCAACTACGCGTTTACGCTGGCCGAGTCGCCCTACGGGCCGGGCTACCTGGGCAGCATCCGGCGCAAGCTGGCGCCGGGCACCCGCCGCGGCTTATTCGTGCTGGCCGTAGACCCGTGGTCGCTGTCGCTGCCGAAGGCGGTGCTGGATAAGCAGCCCCTGGTACTGCCCGAGGCGCAGTCGATGGTGAGCCAGCTGCGCAACGTGAGCCAGAATCCCAACCTCGATTACCTGACCCATTACCTGCACAAGCCCTTTTACCAGCTGCTACTCGATACCAATCCGAAGCACGTAATCGAGCGCCTGCACCCCGATGGCTGGCTCGAAATAGCCCTGCCCCCGCCCACCGCCGACCCGGCGCTACTGCGCCGCCGCACCGCCGAAAAGCTCGCCACCTACCGGCCCATCGCGGCCGGCAGCCGCCTGGCGGCGGTGCGCCTACTCAGCCTGTGGCAAACCATCACGCTGCTGAAGCAGCACGGCCGGGTGGTGCTCGTGCGCCTGCCCACCGGCCCCGGCATGGCAGCGCTCGAAGACGACTACCAGCCGGACTTCGACCAGCTAATGAGCCAAGCGGCCCAGCGGAAGCACATCACCTACCGCTCGTACCTCACTGAGCCCTACGCCACCAACGATGGCAACCACCTCACCAGAGATGCCGCCGCGCAATTCAGCCAGCGCCTGGCGGCCGACATTGCGCAGCTGCCCGCAGCCGAGTAGCGCGGAGTTTCAGTTCGCGCTACTCGGCTGCGGGCAGCATTTTATAGCATTCATTCAAGGGCTGACCCTTCGCGTTGTGCGCCACCAGGTAGTATAGGCAGGGTGGCAAAGCGCCCACGCTACCAGCGACGGTAGCGGCCTGCCTCACCTCGCCGAGGTGCTTAGCTCAGCTGCTCGTTTATCTTGTGCGCGTAGGCCGCGAACAGGGCCGACGACACGTTGTCGAGCACAAAATCGACCTGCTCGGTGATGGTGATGTGCGTGGTATCGAGCAGCACGGCATCAGCGGCGCGGCGCAGGGGGCTCTCGGTGCGGGTCGAGTCGATGTGGTCGCGTTTGCGCAGGTTTTCGATAATATCCTCCAGCGATACGTGCTCGCCTTTGGCGGCCAGCTCCTCCTGGCGGCGGCGGGCGCGCACTTCCACGTCGGCCGTCATGAATATCTTGACCTCGGCGTCGGGAAACACGGTAGTGCCGATGTCACGGCCATCCATCACCACGCCGCGCTTGCGGCCCATGCGCTGCTGCTGCGCCACCATGGCGTGGCGCACCTGCACAATCACCGACACCTCGCTCACGGCGTTGGAAATGCGCATTTGGCGAATGTCGTCTTCCCGTGTTTTCCCGTTCAGGTACAGCTCGTTGCGTCCCGTGCGGCTATTGTGCTTAAAACTAATGTTGATATCGTGGCGCAGCGCCTGCTCTACCTGCCCTAGGTCATCAAACGGAATATTGTTTTCCAGCAGGTACAAAGTCACGCCCCGGTACATGGCCCCGGTGTCGAGGTAGGCGTAGTGCAGGGTGGCGGCAACGGCCTTAGCCGTAGTGCTTTTGCCACACGAAGAGTAGCCGTCGATGGCAATAACGAGGTTTTTCATAAACACGCGGTAGTGGCCATTGGCCCCGCAAGATTACGAAATCTTGTCCTTACGCGCAGCTTGGCGCTCGGCCAGCCGCCACGGCACCGACGCAAAAAAGCCCGCTACCGAAGCCGTAGTGCCCTTATCCAGTTGTTCTTTGACCAGAAAAAAAGGATTAAAAAAAAGCTGGCCGGCGATGCCCACCCCCGTGGTGCCGTCGGGCCCGGCGGCCCACTCACCCTGGTAGGTGCGCACCAGGCACTCGCCTAGGTAGCAGCCCACGGCCGTAATAAAATCGGGGTGCTCGGCCGGTTCCAGGGCCGTGCGCTGCGCATCGATGAGGTGGCTCAGGTGCGCGAGCGCCTCGCCGCCGTAGCCCGGCAGCCGCAGTTGCTGGCGCACCTGCTCGGCAGCGGTAGTGAGGGCGAGGGCTTCGGCCGAAAGTTCATTTAACATTTAACAATCATCATTTAACAAGCTGCTGATTCTCAAAGCACAGCTCCTATACTTATTCATTCAGCCAGTACCCAGGCTGCTACCCCTTCAGGCAGAACTACGCGAGCCCATTAACACAAAAGTCGGCGGCAGCCCCTTGCTAACTGTTGAATGACTCAGTGGCCGCAGGGGCAGGGCGTGGCCTTGCCAGCGTGGCTTTTGTACCAGCGCGTTTTCTTCTGCAAGGAGGCGTGGCGGGCGCAACCGCTGGCGGTGCTCAGCAGGGCGGCGAGCAGCAGCCAGGCGGGTAAGCGGGAGTTAATGAATAGCTTCACGGCGAATATTTTTTTATTAAAAGTACTTTACTTCGGCTGGATTGCCCAACGCACGGCGGGGGGCAACTAGTTTATTCTACTGTTTATGCCTCCTGATTTTTCGCTTTCCATCAATTTGGTGGACATTCCGGCCCGCACCATTTACCCGGCTACGCTGCGGGTGGCCGGGGGCCGCATCGCCGCCATCGAGGCCGCGCCGGGCGCCTCCGAGCCCGACGAGACTCTTCCCTACGCCCTGCCGGGCTTCGTGGATGCGCACGTGCACGTGGAAAGCTCCCTGCTGGTACCTAGCGAGTTTGCGCGGCTGGCCCTGCCCCACGGCACGGTGGCCACCGTGAGCGACCCGCACGAAATCGGCAACGTGCTGGGCGTGGCCGGTGTGCAGTACATGCTCGACAACGCGGCCGCCGTACCCTTTAAGTTTTGCTTTGGGGCGCCGAGCTGCGTGCCGGCCACGCCGTTTGAGACGGCCGGGGCCGAGATTACGGCCGCCGATATTGAGACGCTGTTTCAGAACCCCAAAATCGGCTACCTGGCCGAGATGATGAACTGGCCCGGCGTGCTGCACCGCGACCCGGTGGTGCTGGAAAAAATTGACCTGGCCCGGCGCTACGGCCGCCCCGTGGATGGCCACGCGCCCGGCCTGCGCGGGGCCGATGCCGAGTGCTACGCCAGCGCCGGCATCAGCACCGACCACGAGTGCTTTACGGCCGAGGAGGCGCGCGACAAGCTGGCCGCCGACATGAAAATTCTCATCCGGGAGGGCTCGGCGGCCCGCAACTTCGATGCCCTCATCGAGCTGCTGCCGCGCTACTACGACTGCCTCATGTTTTGCTCGGACGATAAGCACCCTGATACGCTGCTGCTAGGCCACATCAACCAGCTGGTGCAGCGGGCCGTGAGCTTGGGCTACAGCGTGTTTGAGGTCTTGCAAATCGCCTGCCTCAACCCCGTCGCACATTACAACCTGCCCGTGGGCCAGCTGCGCCCCGGCGACCCCGCCGACTTTATCGTGGTCAATAACCTCACCGAGTTTGGGGTACAGCAAACCTACCTCGATGGCGTGCTAGTGGCCGAAAACGGCCAGTGCCTGCTGCCCGCCGCGCCGGTAGCCGTGGTCAACAACTTCCACGCTCAGCCAGTGCAGGCCGCTGACTTGGCCGTGGCCGCAACGCCCGCTCAGCTACTTACGCCGGTTATCGAATGCTTTGATGGCCAACTTATCACGGCCCGGCGCGACCTAGGCCTGCCCACGGCCGGCGGCTACGTGCAGCCCGACCTAGGGCAGGATGTGCTCAAGCTGGTCGTGCTCAACCGCTACGCGCCCGGCGCGGCGCCGGCGGTGGCCTTCATCAAGGGCTTTGGGCTGACGGTGGGCGCGCTAGCCAGTAGCGTGGGCCACGATTCGCACAATATCACGGCCGTGGGCACGGACGATGAGAGCCTGGCCCGCGCCATCAACCTGGTGGTGGCCGCGCAGGGCGGCCTGGCGGCCGTAGGTGTCGCCGGCGGCGCCGAACATATGCTGCCCCTGCCGGTGGCCGGCCTCATGTCCGACCGCCCCGGGCCCGAGGTCGCCGCCGCGTACTCTACGCTCGATGACTTTGCCAAAATCGAACTGGGGTCAGGGCTGCAAGCGCCATTCATGACCTTGTCTTTTATGGCGCTGCTGGTGATACCCAGCCTCAAGCTCAGCGACAAAGGCTTGTTCGACGGCGACAAATTTGAGTTTGTGCGCTAGCCGAGGCGGACGTTAAAAAGGCCGGACCCGGCGTAGCAACTACTACGCCGGGTCCGGCCTTTTTTTACTACCTAGGCGCCCTACTTCGCGGGCACTACCAATTCAATGTTGAACCGCTTGGCCAGCAGGCGCTGGAGTTTTTCTTCGGTGAGGGGCTTAGTGAGGTACTCCACGTTGGGGTACTGCGCTACGCGGGCTGTATCGGCCGAGTGCATAGAGGTTGTGAGCACGGCTACTACGGTGCGCTCCTGCACCACCGTAGGCAGCTGGCTGTACTGCTCCAGAAAGTCGAAGCCACTCATGCCGGGCATTTTCAGGTCCACAAACACGAGGTCTACGGCGGGCTGGAGCGCGGCTTGCGCGTCGCCCCACAAGAAGTGGCTAGCTTCTTCGGCCCGCATGAAGGTACTGACTTTTTTGGCCAGCGCCAGGCGGCTCAGCAACCGGTTATTGAGGAAGCTAGTGGTCTCATTATCATCCACCAGCACGATATGGTTGAGCACCTCCATGACTAGTTTAGTAAGCCTTTAGATTGTTCAGTTAACTGCATACTCCCACGAAGTTACTACGTGCGGCATTCTTTCTACCACCCGGTAGCTACTTTATTTAGCAACCGCTGACCTACAACCAGCCCTGGGCGCGCATCCAGTCGTCGTTGTAAATCTTGCCTAGGTAGCGCGTGCCGTGGTCGGGCAGCACGATAACCATTGTGTCCTCTTCTTTCAGGTGCTCACGGGCGTATTCGAGGGCGCCGTGGGTGGCCGAGCCGCAGCTCCAGCCCACAAACAGGCCTTCTTCTTTGGCCAGGCGGCGGGTCATGAGGGCGCCGTCTTTATCAGTCACTTTCACGAACTGGTCGATGACGTCGAAGTCCACATTCTTGGGCAAAATGTCTTCGCCGATACCCTCCGTTTTGTAGGGATAAATCTCGTTTTCGTCGAAAATCCCGGTCTCTTTATACTTCTTAAATACCGAGCCGTAGGTGTCGATACCGAGGGTAAACACGCCGGCGTGCTGCTCTTTGAGGTACTTGCTGATGCCGCAGATGGTGCCGCCCGTGCCTACGCCGCAGGCCAGGTGCGTGATTTTGCCCTCCGTGCCGGTCCAGATTTCGGGGCCGGTGCTGGCGTAGTGCGCCGCCGTGTTCGACATGTTGTCGTACTGATTGGGGTAGAACGAGTTGGGCGTTTCCTGGTTGAGGCGCTTGGCCACCGAGTAATAGCTCCTAGGGTCGTCTGGGGCCACGTCGACGGGGCAAATGACGACCTCGGCGCCCACGGCGCGCAGGATGTCCTGCTTTTCCTTGCTCTGCTTGTCGCTCATCACGAAGATGGTTTTGTAGCCCTTCGCAATGGCCGTGAGGGCTAGGCCCATGCCCGTGTTGCCACTGGTGCCCTCGATGATGGTGCCGCCGGGCTGGAGCAAGCCGGCCGCCTCAGCGTCCTCTATCATGCGCAGGGCCATGCGGTCCTTTACCGAGTTGCCAGGGTTAAAATACTCTACCTTAGCGAGTACGGTGCCTTTGATACCTTCGGTCACTTTGTTGAGCCGCACAAGGGGCGTGTTGCCGAGGGTTTCGATGATGTGATTAAAATACATAGGAATAAGGTGGGAGGAGAAATGGAGCGGCAATGCGGCCGCAAAGGTAGGCAAGGGCCCTAGGTGCGCACGGCGGCAAAAAGTGGGCGGTGCAGAATGCCCGCTCCGGCCCTACTTTTGCCTCAATTCATTCCTCCCAACAAGTCAGCCGCCCATGAGCGTTCTCGTCAATAAAGATTCCAAGGTCATCGTGCAGGGCTTCACCGGCTCCGAAGGCTCGTTCCACGCGCAGCAAATGATGGATTACGGCACCCAGGTCGTGGGTGGCGTGACGCCCGGCAAGGGCGGCTCCGAGCACCTCGGCCGGCCCGTGTTCAACACCGTGGCCGACGCCGTGGCCGCTACCCAGGCCGATACCAGCATCATCTTCGTGCCCCCGGCCTTCGCCGCCGACGCGATTTTAGAGGCTGCGCAAGCGGGCATCAAGGTTATCGTGACCATCACGGAAGGCATCCCGACCAAGGACATGATTGCCGTAAAGCACTACCTCAAGGACCGCACCGGCATCACGATGGTGGGCCCGAACTGCCCCGGCGTTATCACGGCCGGCGAGTGCAAAGTGGGCATCATGCCCGGCTTTATCTTCACCAAAGGCCGCGTGGGCATCGTGTCCAAGTCGGGCACACTCACCTACGAGGCGGTTGACCAGCTCACTAAAGCCGGCCTGGGCCAGACCACGGCCATCGGCATCGGCGGCGACCCCATCATCGGTACCACTACCAAGCAGGCGGTCGAACTGTTGATGAACGACCCCGAAACCGAAGGCATCGTGATGATTGGCGAAATCGGGGGCGGCATGGAAGCCGAAGCCGCCCGCTGGATTAAGGAAACCGGCAACAAGAAGCCCGTCGTGGGCTTCATCGCGGGCCAAACGGCGCCTCCCGGCCGCCGCATGGGCCACGCCGGTGCCATCGTAGGCGGTGCCGACGACACGGCCGCCGCCAAAATGGCCATCATGCGCGAGTGCGGCATCCACGTGGTGGATTCGCCCGCCGAGATTGGCGAAACCATGCTGCGCGTGCTGGGCAGCAAGTAAGCTCCGCATTTCGTTTTATAGAAAAAGCCCCGGTTTGCGCCGGGGCTTTTTACTTTAGTACCCATTCCTATTTGCTTCGTTCTTATTCCGGTTCGTTTATGCGTAAATTATTACTTTATAACCTCCTAGGGGCCGTGGTGCTGCTGAGCGCCTGCAAGAAGGAAATCGAGAAAATCGTGGTGCAGGACCGGCAGTACAGTTGGATGCCCGATAAAGGATTCACGGACAGCTTCGGCATTCTGCTCGGGGCGGGCAAGGGGCCAACCGGGCTGTACTTTCAGCAGCCGGGCGGCTTTGCGGCGTTGCAGGGCCCGGCCGCTGGCCCCCTGCGGTACACGCAATACCTGTCCTGGGGCAGTGGCAACCTGACTACGCGCTACTTAATTGGGCCCGAGTTTCTGGCGACGTACCGCGACACGCTGGTATATCTTACGGCTAACACCCAGCCCGTAACTAGCGGGGCGGGTGGACTCATCAGGCTCAAGAAAATCGACCCGAAGGCCTTGTACGTAGAGCCAAATACGGCTTCATTCATCTCCTTCGCAGCCCTCAGCAAGAATAATTACCTGCTTTTCCCTTACGAAAGCGGCCGGTATGACTTCAAAAACCGGCTGGTCCTGGCGCACATTACTACTACTTTCGGTATTAATTTTCCGATTTACACAGCCCAGTCAAAAATCATCGAGCTGCCTATTGTTCAGGGCTATAACGGCTATAAACCACGGTTGCTTACGGCTATTGACGATTATTTTTTGGTGGACTGCGGCAGCGAAGGTCTGTTTAAAGTGACCGAGGCCGGCAGCTTTCGCCAGGTTCTGCCGGCTAATTCGGAGGCCTATGCTTTCTTTAAGTGGCAAGGCGCGCTGTGGGCCGGGCTGGGCAACAGCAAACTCGCTACATCTACCGACAACGGCGACAATTGGCAAGTCACGGCCGGTGGCCCCGACCTGCGCTCCACCACCGTTCACCTGGTGGGCGATAGCCTGGTTGTGATGACGCACCTCTATGGCGGCGGCCGCCTCTACACTCTCAACCTGAATCTAGCCAAGCAAAAGTGGCACTTGCGCCAGCTCAAAGACGACGGACTAAACCAGACGGCTATCAACGACCTTCAAACCTGGGGCGACACCGTGTACCTGGCCACCAGCAGCGGCCTGTTTAAGCGGTCGCTGCGTACGTTTTTTGAGTCGAAACCCAAGCCCTAGGTGACTTAGGGGACAAGCTATTTGGGCCGATGCCTCAACAAGTCTGGCCGAAACACGAGGCCCGCCCCTATCAGCACCGATACCGGGGCCGTGCGTTGGGTGCGTTGGTCGTCGGCCCGGCGGCCGACTGGGGTCGAGATGCCGACCATAAACTGCCATTGGAGCACCCAGGGCCGGGTGCGCACAAAAAACGTCGGCTCCAGAAAAAAACGGGTAGCTGGTGCAAATGGCTGGCCATCTGCCAGCAGCCGGGTATAGTCTACGAAAGTGCCTCGCACGGAAAGGCCGGTTGTTATACTCTCGGTGGGGTAGGCAGCGTACAGCTGGCCGTAGTATCGCCGGTAAGTGGCTTGATAATAGGCGCCCGGCACCGGCACCGGCACCGGCAAGATAAACAGCACGCCCACGTCGAGGCTGTGCAGGTCCATGCTGGCAAAGCCCACGCCACCCACCGCTGCCAGGTAGAGCGGCAGGCGGGCACTCGCGGCCCGGTAGGCACCCACCCCGAAGCCCACCTGCCGGTGCGAATCGTGGTAGGTAGTGCTCACGTTATTAACGGTCCGGGTTTCTGCGTTGGGCTGCACGGCGGCCTCGGCCGTCAGCAGCAGGTGCGGCACCGGCGCCCACGCCGCCCCGGCCTCAAACGAGTTGAGGCTGCGCATGCCCGCGCTCACCTCCACTTGCCCAGCCTCGATGAGCGGCGTGCTCGGAATCGTGGGCACGTATACCGTGCAACTACTTGCCAGTAAAATAGTTAGTGGTAATAGCCACAATGAGTAGCGCGTTTTTTTCATAGCGAGAGTTCGAAGCCGCTGAGGATTAGCGTAGCGACACAAATTACCATTATCCACTACCACCACTACAAGTGCATCTTGTCAGCTTTTCGACTTCCTTCAGCGGCCAGTAACCTGGTATTTTGGGCTTTGCCAAGCGGCCAGCTGCCTTTTTTCATTCCTGAAATCTGACTTTAGCGCCTACCTCCTTTGCCGCAGCAGGTGCGGGTAGAGCGCCACTCCCACCGACACGTAGCTGCGGGTGGTCCTGAACTGCCGGGCGGGGTCGTAGCGGTCGCCGGCCGTTTGCTCGTCGTAGTGCGCGCTGCGCGAAGCCCCCACCGCCGCCTGAAACTGCACCGGGCTGTCTTCGCTGGGCCGCACGCGAAAAAAAACCATGGGCTCGTGCCGCCAGATGGGGGATGCCTGCACGGCCACGCTCTGGTCCGTGGCCTCGGTAAGGCGCAGCTGCACCAGCCGGTACGACAGCCCTAGGGTAGCCAGGGCACCCACTTTGCAAGTGAGGTAGGTTTCGCTAAAATACCGGTTGTAGTGGGCATCGAACTGGTGCTGCACCGCACTGCTGAGCAGCGCAAAGCCATCTTCCTGGTACCGGGCGCGGGCGTGCGCCCGCCCAAAGCCCGCCAGCCCACCCACCAACCAGCGCTCGCCCAGCGGCCAATAGGTGCCCGCGGCCAGCTCATACTGCTTGTTTTGCAGATAGTTGGCGCTGTCTGGGTGCGCGGGCGCACTCCCCTTGAAGCTGGCGGCGGCACGCACCAGCAGGTGCGGCAGGGGCGAGTAGGTAGCTCCAAAATCTAGGCGGTTGGTGAGCGACCAGCCGCCGCTTACCTCCAGCTCGCCCTTGGCCCGGATGTCGGGGGCCGCGCCTTGCATGGGCACGTACACCGAGCAGCCGCTGAGAGCTAGTAACAAGGCACTTAACCAGCCTTTTGCGTAGCGATAAACCATACGTATACAAGAATAGGAATAAGAAGCGTAAAGAACGCCGGGGCCGCGCTATTACCCTAGCTTTCCTGCTGAGAGCCAAGCCTCGGGCCAAGCGTTGCACAGCCACAACTCATTAGATTACCGGTCGTGGGCCGCTGTTTCGCGTATAGGAATTGCCGCCTGTCCCGTGGCCTCAGTTTGCCTTTTTATGTCTGATTACTCCTGCGATGCGCTTATCATCGGCTCCGGCCAGGCCGGCAACCCCCTGGCCAAAGCCTTGGCCGAAGCTGGCCAAAAAGTTATTTTAGTAGAAGCGGCCCAAATGGGCGGCTCGTGCCTCAATTACGGCTGCGTGCCCACCAAAACCCTGTTGGCCTCGGCCACGCGCGCCCACCAGGTGAACACCGCCGCCAGCCTCGGCGTGTACGTGCGCGGCGAGGTAGAAATAGACATGCCGGCCGTGGTGGCCCGCAAGGAAAAGCTGCTCGCCAAGTCGCGCCGCGGCCTCACCGAGTCGCTGGCGCCCGAGCACGAAAACATTACGGTGCTGCGCGGCCGCGCGGCCTTCACGGGGCCGCACCAGGTGCGCGTGCAAGAAACCAAGGAGCGCAGCAGCGAGATTACCGCTAAGCAAGTGTTTGTGAATACGGGCACGCACGCCGCCGTGCCGCCGGTGCCGGGCCTGGCTGATACGAAGTTCTTGACCACTACCGAACTGCTGGAGATAGAAGAGGTACCCGAGCACCTGCTCATTTTGGGCGGCGGCTACATCGGGCTGGAGTTTGGGCAGATGTTCCGGCGCTTCGGCAGCAAAGTCACCATCGTAGAGCACGGCCACCAAGTGCTAGAGCGCGAAGACGACGATATCTGCGAGGCGCTGCAAGCGGCCCTGACCGACGACGGCATCGAGTTTGTGATGGGCGCGGAAGTGCACCACGTATCGCAGAACGCGGAGGGGCGGTTTACCCTCGCCACCGGCACTCCGCAGGGCGAGCGCCGCCTGCACGGTACCCACCTGCTGGTGGCCACCGGCCGCAAGCCCAACACCGAGGACCTAGGGCTGGATCTATCTGGCGTCAAGACCGACGAGCAGGGCTATATCGAGGTCAATACGCAGCTGCAAACCAACGTGAAGCACATCTACGCCTTGGGCGACGTGCACGGCGGCCCGCAGTTTACGCACCTAAGCTACGACGACTTTCGAGTGGTGCGCGATAACCTGCTAGCAGACGGCCCGCGCCGCTCGGCCAAGCAGCGCCCCCTGCCCTACTGCGTGTTCACGGACCCCGCCCTCGGGCGCATTGGCCTGAGCGAGACGCAGGCCAAGGACCAAGGCATAGACTACCGCGTAAGCATCACGCCGGTGAAAAAAATCAGCCGCGCCCAGCAAACCGGCGACGACCGGGGCTTCTGGAAAATGCTGGTGGGGCCCGACGACCGCATCATCGGCGCAGCCATCCTAGGGCCCGAAGCGGGCGAGATTATGACCATCGTGCAAGTAGCCATGGCCGGCGGCCTGCGTTACCAGGAGCTGGCCGACATGGTCATCGCGCACCCCGTTTGGGCGGAGGGCCTCAACGTAGCGTTTCGGGACTTGAAGTAATAAGCTTCCAGCAAAAAGAGGGCGGGGGCCGTGCTGCATTAGCACGGCTTCCGCCCTCTTTTTGTAGACCTAGGTCTTGGATTTACTTCTTGCCAGCGGCGGCTTTCACCACCCGCACGCCTACCGACATGATGCCGGGCAACTGGTTTTGGCGCATGTACTGCTCTAGGGTCACTTTGTAGCTACCGAGGCGGGCAAAGTGCACACCGCGCAAGGCCAGGAACTGGTGGTCGAAGATGTCGCCCGCGCCGGCGCCCCGTGGCTCGCCGGTTTTGGGGTCAAGCAATATCATTTCGTGCAGCAGCGGCTGGCCTACCACGCGGCCATCGGGGCCGGTGAGCGTGTGCTTGAGATACAGGTTATAGAAGCCGTAGGCCGAGGCATTGCGCACGTTGAAATACACGTCGTAGCGGCTGGTCGTATCGGCAATAGGAAAGGTAAAGCTCGGGCGCTGCTGCACGTCCCACACGTAGGGGTCGCCGGTGGGCGACTTGAGGTCAGTGTTTTCTTCGTACACCCGGTTGGGGTCGCAGGCGCTGAGAGTAGTGAGGGCGGCCAGCACCAGCAGCGCCGGCCAGGGCCAGGCCACCAGCCGAGTGAGCAGCGTGGGCATAAGAAAATGAAGAGCTTGTCGATTCACAAAAACCGGTCGTTAGTTGCTGCCGGTGGGCGGGCCAGCGGGGTTTGGGCCCCCGCCGTGGCGGCCGCTACCACCCCGGCGGCCCCGGCCCCGGCCGGCATTGCGGCCGGCATCGCCCTCGCGGGGCGGGCGCGGCGCCTGGGGAGCACTGCTGCCGTCGGTGGGCGCTGGCCCTTTGGGCGGCCGGTTGGCCTGTTCGGGGCGCCGGGAGCGCTCCTGCTCGGGCCGCGGGGCGTCGGGCTGGGTAGTGGGGCTTTCCCCCGCGCCGGCACGGTTGCGGCCCCCGCGCCGATTGAGCGGGCGGGCAGCTGCGCCGCGCCGGCCGCGCTGCTCCGCATTCTCGTCGGACGGCGGACTGGCGGGCGTAGCCGGCGCTACCTCGGCGCTCGGGGCTGGGCTGGGTTGAGCCTCGGCGCGGGGCGGGCGGCTGCCTTCGGGGCGCTCCGGCCGGTCGGGGCGGTCGCGGCGGCGGGGCTCACGGGTGTCGCGCGGCTCACGGGCTTCGGTGGTAGCGGGGGCGGCGGGGCTGGCGGTTGCTTCGCGGGCCTCGGGGCGGTCTTTGCGCTTGCGCTTGCCGCGCTTGCTACCGCCTTTTATCTGGTCGTCGAGGCGGTCTAGGTCGCCTTCCATGAGGGTAGAGACGGCGGGCGCCACTTCTTCCTGCACGCGGGGCGGGGCCAGCGTATCGGGTTTTTCGCCTTTTTTATTCAGCTCCAGCACTTCGCGCACGCGCTCCGTGGAGAGCATCACCCAGTTGTTATCACCTTTGAAGGCAAACCACATGCGCTTGCGGAAGATGTCGGTCTTCTGCAAAAAGGCCTCGCCCGTAGCTACTTGCAAGGGGCGCTGCACCTGCGGAATGTCCTTGAGAGCGTCGAGGTAGGCGTCGAGCTCGTAGTTGAGGCAGCACTTGAGGCGGCCGCACTGGCCGGCCAGCTTCTGGGGGTTGAGGCTCAGGTTTTGGTAGCGGGCGGCGGTGGTGCTCACGGCCTTGAAGTCGGTAAGCCAGGTAGAGCAGCACAGCTCGCGCCCGCACACCCCGATGCCGCCGATGCGGCCGGCCTCCTGGCGCAGCGAGATTTGGCGCATCTCGACGCGCACCCGGAACTCGTCGGCCAGCCGCCGGATGAGCTCCCGAAAATCGACCCGGTCCTCGGCCGAGTAGTAGAAGAGCGCCCGGGTGCGGTCGGCCTGGTACTCCACGTCGGAGAGCTTCATTTTGAGGCGCAGCTCATCGACCACGGCGCGGGCCCGGAACATGGTACCGTTTTCGAGGTCGCGCACGGCCTGCCAGCGCTCCTCATCGTCGGGGGTGGCCACGCGCAGGATGGGCTTGATGTCGCGCGAGTCGGTGGGCACCTTCTTTTTACGCATTTGCAGGCGCACGAGCTCGCCCTTGAGCGACACGTGCCCTAGGTGCCAGCCCGAGCCGGTGGCCTCCACCACCACGGCGTCGCCGGTGACGAGCGGCAGGTTTTTATCGTTGCGGAAAAACTCTTTCCGCCCGCCTTTAAAGCGGATTTCTACGCAATCAAAGCCCCGAAAATCGGAGGGCATATCGACATCGGCAAGCCAGTCGAAGACATTGAGCCGGGTGCAGCCGCCCGACGAGCAGCCACCCTTGGAGCCGCAGCCGCCTACCTTGCTGGTAGAGCAGCCGCCGCCGGATGAACAAGAAGCACAAGCCATAAGGCTAAGAATATATATAATGAGGCAGCCAGATATCAGGCCGCACGGAAGTGGGAAGCTAACAAAGATAACCGTTTCGGGAAGCGGAAAGGTTTGGGGCCAAACCGGCTTTACCGCGCGGCCGGCCCGCTCGCCGTGGGCCGAGCTAGGTGCCTTTCACTCGCTGCGGTAGGTGATGCGGTGGCCACTAACCGCCGCGCATACGCAGGTAGTGGCTTCCATTACTACCTAAACAGAACGGCTGGAATCTGGCACCGGGGCCGGGCCAGTACAGGCTGCCCCGGCCCCGGTGCAGCGCCCTAAGGCGCTGCTATCTAGTGGCTCATAGATACCAAGCTTCTGGCTTATTCCGCACCTACCAGTGGCTTAGCAAACAAGAAAGCGCGCCTTGGCAACCTAGTTTAGGTTCAGGCCAAACAGCAGCCCGACCCACAGCTTACGCTGGTAAATCCAGTAGTCGGCATCGGGACCGAGGAGCTGGTCGATGCCCACGGCCATGCCTACGTTGAACACGCGGGCGTCGTAGATGACGGCGGCCCCGCTGTGAATAACGACGCCTTCGTAGTCGAGCGCGGCCTGGCCGCGGGTGAGGTCGGCGGAGATGAGCGAGGAGCCCAGCCCGGTAAAGAGGCCGTAGCCCAGGCCCACCGTGCGAATGAGCGGGTCGGCGCGGCCCGATGGGGTGCGGTGGCGGGTGAGGTGGTAAAAATCGAGCCGCCGGCCTAGGTAGAGCGCCGCGTTGAAGGTGGTGTTGAGCGCGATGGGCACGCCCTCGCGGCTAGGGCGCACCTTGAAGGGCAGGGTAAAAATATCAAAGTCAAACTCGCGGTGCAGCAGCACTACGCGGTGGCGGGGGCGTAGGCCGTAGCGCAGGGGCGGGGCGGGCACGGCCGCCGGGCGGTAAAGCAGCAGCGTATCGGGGGCGGGCTGCTCGAGGTAGAAGCGGTGGCGCGGCACCTCGGCCACGGCTTGGGTCAGCAGTGAGTCGTTGGTTTGAACTACCTGGTAGTAAGCGGGGTCGAGCTGCGTGATCCGGCCCACCGTGCAGCTGCCCAGCCCCGCCAGCGCCAGCAGGGCCGCCAGCGCGGCGTACAAAGGGCGGCGGGCCACCGCCTCAAAACGGGTGTGCATGAAGCTTGTTGGTAAGCGGCTTGGGGCCTAGGGTAGGTTTCGGGCGGCAAGCTACTCGGCAACGGGCGGGCGGGCCGCCAAGCCCAACGGGCAGCGACCAAATCTCAGCCGGCGCGGCCTTTGCGCGCCTATGTTATCTCTTGGTTCGGCCAGCCAGATAAGAGTAATCGCCTAGGGACTCAGCAGTTTTATTTTAAAAAAAAGCCGCCCGCCCGTGTAATACGGGCGGGCGGCTTTGCTTAACCTGGCAACTTAGCGCTCAGCTTTATTCGCCGGGCTTGAGCACCACTTTCAGGCAGTTGTCCTTTTTGTGGCGGAAAATGTCGTAGCCATGAGCGGCCTGCGAGAGCGGCAGGCGGTGCGAGATGATGTCATCGAGCACCACTTCGCCCTTAATAATGTGCTGCAACAGCTTGTCGATGTGCTTGTGGGCCGGCGCTTGGCCACCCACCAGCTTGATGCCTTTATCGAAGAACTGGCCGACCGGGAAGTTGTCGTTGGTGGTGGCATACACGCCCAGCACCGACACCACACCGCCGCGGCGCACGGCGCTCATGCAGGTTTCGATGATTTTGGGCGAGCCTTTTTCGAGGTTGATGACGGCCTTGGCGCGGTCGAGCAGGTTGCGGTCGGGCTCGAAGCCCACGCAATCAACGCATACGTCGGCGCCGCGGCCCTCGCTCATATCACGAATTATTTGTACCACTTGGTCGTGGCTTTCCCAGAGGATAGTTTCGCAGCGGGTCGTTTCCTTGGCTTTATCGAGGCGGTATTGCTGGGTATCGACGATAACTACGCGGGCCGCGCCGCGCAACCAGGCGCTCTTGGCGGCCATAATGCCCACCGGGCCGGCGCCGAAAATGGCAATAAACTCGCCGCCCTTCACCTCGGCCCAGTCGATGCCGGAGTAGCCGGTCGGGAAGATGTCGGTAAGGAACAGCACCTGCTCATCGGTGAGGAAATCGGGCACTTTGCGGGGGCCGTAGTCGGCGTAGGGCACGCGCACGTACTCGGCCTGGCCGCCGTCGTAGCCGCCATAGAGGTCGGTGTAGCCGAAAAGGGCGCCGCCCTTCTGGGTCAGCAGGCCGCCTTCGGGGCCGTAGTGGTCGGGGTTCGAGTTTTCGCAGTGGCCGGGCAGTTCGTGGTTGCACATGAAGCAGTGGCCGCAAGCCACGGGAAAGGGCACCACCACGCGGTCGCCGCGCTTGAGGTTACCCACGCCCTTGCCTACTTCCTCCACAATGCCCATAAACTCGTGCCCGAGCACCATGGGCGAGGTGGGCAGCGAGCCGTTGTAGATATGTAGGTCGGAGCCGCAAATGGCCGTGCTGGTGACGCGGATGATGGCATCGCGCGAGTCTTTCAATGTGGGGTCGTCGACGGTGTCGACGCTGACGTTGCGGGGGCCGTGGAACACTAATGCTTTCATGCGGGAGGGCTGGTTAGGGTGTGGCTAACGTGCCTGAACTAACGGCGCCGCTAGCGGCTGGTTGCGCCTATCCGCATCTTTACCACGGGCTGCAACTACGTTACAGCCAGCATATTGCTCAGTTTTTCTCTCGTCCCAACCTGAGCCACTACGGCTACCTAGGCCGCTCAATTTCAAAGGATGCGGCCCGCCCTCAGAGCTGATAAATCTGCACGCCTTTGGCCGTAACAAAATAGGCGTACTGGTCGCTGAGCAGCACCTGGCGCACGGTGGTTGCATCGAGGTCGGCGGGCAGCGGCTGGGTGCGCTCGGTGAGGTTGTAGAGGTGAAAAAAATGCAGCTGCCCCCCGCTGAGATAAGCCAGCTCATCACCCCGAAACGTCACAAAGTCCAGGCCCGGGAAGGGCAGCTTCTTGCGGTAATTCCCTAGGTTGTCAAACACGAAAACGCCGCTGGTGCGGTCTACCAGGTAGATGTTGTTCTGGTACTGGCGCAGAAAGCGAAAGTCGGGCCGGCTGCGGCCAATAATTAAGTCTAGGGGCGTATTCTGGACCAGGCGCAGCGCCTGCGGGTCGAACTCGCGCAGCACCAGGTTGCTTTCATCGAGCAGCCACAGCAGGCCGTCAGGCGCCAGGGTGGCCGTGCGCACGGTACCCTCCACATAGTCGGCTAGCCGAATTTCGCTCAGCGGTGCCAGGAAGCGGTCGAGCAGCAGCACCTGCTGGCGGTCGTCGTAAAAAACCAATACGCTGTTCTGGTTCCAGGCTTCGAGGACCGCCACGTGGCCGGGCTGGGCCGGCGAGTAGGTATTCAGCGGCTGCCCCGCGGTGGTGAGTTGGCGCAGGTTATTATCCTTATCGGCCAGGTAAAGCGCGCCGCGGCGGTCTACGGATGCCGCGCTGGCGCCAGGCAGCACTAGGCTCTTAACCAGCGTCCAGGCACCAGAAGCCGAAGCAGGGGTATTGGGGTTAAGAGTTTTAGGTCCGGGCGCAGCTTCAACCGGCGCTACGCCAGCGGCGGGCGCCACCGAGGCGGCGCTGGGCACGGTGGCTTGGGCTACTGAGTTAAAAGTTAAGAGTTGAGAGTTAAGAGTTAGCAAGAGCCAGAGTAGGGCCGGGCCTTTTTTAACTCTTAACTCATAACTCCTAACTCCTAACTCACTTGTATTCGCGCAACGCCATAGTGGTACCATCATACACGCCGTAGGAACAATAATTGACCCATTCGCCCAGGTTAATGTACTGGCTGCCGGGGCCCACGGCCACGTCGAGCGGCAGGTGCCGATGGCCGAATACGTAATAGTCGTGGTGCCGGCGCTTTTCTATCTCGCGGCAGTACACGAGCAGCCATTCGTCTTCGCCGAAGTACTTTTCGTCGGCCGCCCCGTTTTGGAGGCGCGAGCGCTGGCTCCACTTGCTGGCTAGGCCGATGCCTAGGTTAGGGTGCAGGCGCGCAAACAGCCACTGCGTAAAACGGGAGTTGAAAACCGGTTTCAGCAGGCGCTTATAGGCAAAGTCGCCGGGCCCGAGGCCATCGCCGTGGCCGATGTAAAAGAGCTTGTCGCCCATGCGCTGCGTCACGGGGTCGCGCTGTACGGGGATGCCCATTTCCTGGGTAAAGTAGCCAAACATCCACATATCGTGATTGCCGGTGAAGAGCGTGATGGGCAGGCCGCCATCGGTGAGCTCGGCCAGCTTGCCCTGCAAGCGGCTGAAGCCACGCGGAATGGCGTGCTTGTACTCAAACCAGAAATCAAAAATATCGCCGACCAGGTAGATGGCCGCCGCGTCTTTAGCAGCCTCGTCGAGCCAGCGCACAATGCGGCGCTCGCGCTCGCGTGAGGTGGCCGCATCGGGCACGCCTAGGTGGAAATCGGAAGCAAAATAGACCCGCTTGCCGGCTGGCAAGGCCAGCGGCGGCAGCTCGGGCAAAACCTTAGGTGTCATCTTCAAGCAAAAACAAGGTGAGCCGGCGCGGGCCGTGGGCACCTAGCACAAGCGTTTTTTCGATGTCGGCCGTGCGGCTGGGGCCGGTGGTGAGCGAGAGCATGGAGGGCAGTTGGGCGCCGTAGCGGCCCTGCGCCACCCGCAGCGCGTCACCGATTTCGGCCACCACCTGGCTGGGCCGGGCCAGCACAAGGTGCTGGTCGGGGTAGATGCTGAGCCGCCGGCCGCTGGCCGTGGCGGGCGCCACCACGATGCTGCCCGTGCGCGCCACCAGCGCCTCGCACGACGTAAGCCCGGCGGCCGCCTGGGCCTTAAACTCAATTTCGGTGCTTTCAAACGGGACGCCGGCTTCGGCGAGCAGCGCTTGCAGGGCCGGCTCCCACACGTAGAATTGCTGGCCTTCGGGCAGGCGCTCGGCGAGCCAGGCGCGCAGCTCGGTACCTAGCTGCGCCTTGGTTTCGCAGTAAAAAAACTCGCCGCCGATGCGCCGAAAGTTCGCGGCGAACGTCACGGCCAGTTCGGCGTCGGGCAAGGGCGGGTGCACAGGAGCAGCCCAATCGGGCTGGGGAGGCTGGGGCGCCGGCCCAGTGGCCAGGGCCGTGCGGATGCGGGCCAGCATACTATCGCGGGAAGACATGAGGCAAAGGTAGGGGTAGGAGTATAGCTAGCTCGACATTCTAAACGCAAAAAGGCCAGCCGTTTCCGGCTGGCCTTTTCTATACTTTAAACTTGGTCTCTACACAGTCTCCGACTCGGGCATGCCGGGCAGGTGCAGTTCGGGCAAGTCGCTGGCGATTTTGGCGCCGGGGTTCTCACTCTTCACTTCGCTGGCGGTTTCTGAGCGGTCGGTGCCGGCCATGTGGGCCTGGTAGTTGGTTTGGCCACCGTAAGGGCGTTTGCCCACCAAGCGCTCTAGGTCGTCTTGCAGCAGCACTTCTTTTTCCAGTAGCTCCTTCGCAATTACTTCCAGTTCGTGGCGGCGCTCGGTGAGCAGCTCCTTGGTCCGGATGTAGGCGTTTTCGATGATGGTGCGAACTTCTTCGTCTATCATCTGCGAAGTGGCTTCCGAGTAAGGCTTCGAGAAACCGTACTCGTTCTGGCCTTTCGAGTCGTAGAACGACACATTGCCCAGCTTAGGATTCATGCCGTACATCGTCACGATGCTGTAAGCCATCTTGGTAATGCGCTCCAAATCGCTCAGTGCGCCGGTCGAGATTTTACCAAATACAATGTCTTCAGCAGCGCGGCCACCTAGGGCCATGCACATCTCGTCGATGAGCTGCTCCGTGTTGTAGAGAAACTGCTCTTTAGGCAGGTACTGGGCGTAGCCTAGGGCAGCTACGCCGCGCGGTACGATGCTCACCTTCACCAATGGGTCGCAGTGCTCTAAGAACCAACCCGTGATGGCGTGGCCCGCCTCGTGGTAAGCTACGATGCGCTTCTCGCCAGGCGAGATGATTTTATTTTTCTTCTCCAAGCCACCAATCACGCGGTCGATGGCGTCGGTGAAGTCTTGGTTGGTGATAAATTTCTTATCGCGGCGAGCGGCGATAAGCGCGGCCTCGTTGCAAACGTTGGCGATTTCGGCACCGGCAAAACCAGGGGTTTGGGCCGATAGCTTACGAGCGTCCACGTCGGGGCCTAGCGTCAGGGGCTTGAGATGCACCTGAAAAATATGGGTGCGGCCGTTGATATCAGGCTTGTCGATGCTAATCTGACGGTCGAAGCGACCGGGACGCAACAGAGCGGAGTCCAGGGTATCGGGGCGGTTGGTAGCGGCCAGGATAATAACCCCGGAGTCGGTACCGAAGCCGTCCATTTCCACCAGCAGCGAGTTCAGTGTGTTTTCGCGCTCGTCGTTGCCGCCGGGCATCGAGCCCTTGCTGCGCGAACGACCCACGGCGTCAATTTCATCAATAAAGATGATGCAAGGCGCCTTGGCCTTGGCTTGCTTGAAAAGGTCACGCACGCGGGCGGCACCCACGCCGACGAACATTTCCACGAAGTCAGAGCCCGACAGCGAGAAGAACGGCACGTCGGCTTCGCCAGCTACGGCTTTGGCTAGCAAAGTTTTTCCAGTGCCGGGAGGGCCGACCAGCAGCGCGCCCTTCGGGATTTTACCACCTAGGATAGTGAATTTGCTGGGGTTCTTCAAGAACTCCACAATCTCCTGCACTTCCTCTTTAGCTTCTTCCAGGCCAGCCACGTCCTTGAACGTAATCTGCACTTTATCACCACCTTCGAAGAGCGCGGCGCGGCTCTTACCGATGTTGAAAATCTGGCCGCCGGGGCCGCCCGCGCTACCGACACGGCGCATCAGCACCCAGAAGCCCACCATGAGCAGGATAATCATGCCAGGGCCGGTGATGATATCTAGTAGGCTTACGCGGTTCTGTATATCGAAGCCCTGGCGCTTGGCCGGGTCCACGTTAGCTTGCAGCTTATCAAGGTCTTCCTTGAACAGCTTAGCATCCACGATGGGGAAGGCAAACTGCACGTCGCGGCCCACTACGAAAGGACCGCGCCGGGCGGTTAGCTCGTTGAGGTACTCGGGCTTGCGCAGAGCGGTAGGCGTGAGGCCGAACTCGACTACCTTGTCGTTGTAGAGGGTAATCTTTTCGACATCACCCGCCAGCAGCATTTGTTCAAATTTTTGCTGGTTGGTTTTAATAGCCGAATTGTAGCCGCTGAAATAGAACATTCCGAGCAGCAGGAACAAGAGCCCCCCTAGCACCCACATCTGCACGCCCGGCCGGGGCGAGGGATTGGGCACCGTAGGTTTACGGCGCTTATTAGGCGTGGTATCAGACATAAAAGATGGTTAACTAGAGAATATGAATCGGGGGTAAAACTGTGGGCCACAGTCTTTGTTGCTGCGCAACTACCGTGGCCTCCTTCACTAGACGCCAACACTCCCCCTAATACTTTAACGGGAAGCCTCGGCCGGTTCTTCGATATGCGTAATTTCGGCGTCGCCCCACAGCTCTTCGAGCGCGTAGAACTGACGACGGTCACGTAGGAAAACGTGCACTACGACATCTACGTAATCCAACAACACCCACTCGCGATTGGTGCGTCCTTCGGTCTGCCAGGGGTTCTGGCCCGTAAGTTTTTCCACTTCTTCTTCTACTGAGCGCGCCAAGGCGTCGAGCTGAGTATCAGAATTTGCTGAGCAAATGACAAAATAGTCGGCTACAGCGTTCTTCAATTCTTTTAGATTGAGCACCACAATGTCAGTGCCCTTTCTTTCTTGCATGCCGCGAACGACTACTTCTGCCAATGTGTCCGAATCCTGCCGGACTAACGTGCTCTTCATAGAGAAATCTAATTGTTTACCTTGCTAAAGTACGACTGCTAACTCCGTTGGTCATCAGCCCCGACACCTTATTCACGGGCCAGCAGCTGATTTGGTTGCCGGCCTGTCCCTCCACTAACTCGGTGGCGCAGCAATTGCAGCGCGAAAACCGAGCCAGTGAAGGCTGCACCGTCATTACCGGTCACCAAACCGCCGGCCGTGGCCAGCGCGGCAACCAATGGGAGGCCGCCGCCCACGAAAACCTGACGCTTTCGGTGGTGTGGCAGCCCACTTTTCTGGTGGCCACCGAGCAATTTTTGCTGAGTCAAGCCGTGGCCCTGGCGGCGCTCGACTGGGCCCGCCGCTGGCTAGGGGCCAGTGGCGAAAACAGCTTGCGCGTGAAGTGGCCCAACGACTTGTACGCCGGCAATCAGAAGCTAGGTGGTATTCTGATTGAGAACACCCTGAGCGGGTCAAAGATTCAGTACAGCGTCGTCGGAATTGGCCTAAACGTAAACCAGCAGGCCTTTGCCGTGCCCACCGCCACGTCGCTGAGCCTGCTCACGGGCCGCCAGTACGACCTGGCCACGGCGGCCGCTCGCCTGCTCGAATGCCTCGAAGCCCGCTACCTCCAGCTGCGGGCCGGGCGCGTGGGCGAGCTGCGGCGCGACTACCTAGCGGCCCTTTACCGCTATCAGCAGCCGCACCAGTTTTTGGTGGATGGCCGGCCCACCACGGGCGAAATTGTGGGCGTCGAAGATGATGGCCATCTCGCCGTGCGCCTGGGCGGCGAGGTGCGGCGCTTCGGCGTGCAGGAAATTAGATATTTAGGGGAAGTGACCTAAGCGGCGAGCCACTACATTCGCACAGATTAAGCAGGGCTAGGTCGAGTATCGTCCTAATTTGGTCGACTATATAGTACGGCACGGTGCTTGTCATAGCTACTTTCGTGGCAGGTATTCGGCAACGCAGCTGAACCATCCCTTCCAGGCTCGCCTTACCGCTCTGACTATGCGCTTCTCTACTACTGTTTTAATACTCCTCACCTTGCTGACTGGGGCCACGAGCTGGGCCAACCCGCGCACGGCCAGCCAGCCTAAGCTGGTCAGCTACCGCGCCGCTCAGGTTGCGACCCCTACCCTCACCGTATTTCCGAACCCCAGCCGCGGGCAGCTCACGGTGCAGGCCGCCGGCCTCACGGGCCAGGGCTACAAGTTTCGGCTGGCCAACGTGCTGGGCCGCGAGGTACGTTTGCTGTCCTTCCGCCCCGAGCAGGCTTCCGAAGCGCTGGCGGTAGACCTAAGCGGCTTGCCCGCTGGCTTGTACTTCTACTCGCTGCTGGTGAACGATAAAATTGTGAGCACGAAGCGCCTGACTTTGCAGGCTGACTAACGGGCGAGCCGCCTGGCAACTTATTATTAACAGAAAGCAGTTCTCGGCCGGGAACTGCTTTTTTGTGCTCGGCGGTGCGCACCGCGCAACCCCTCGGGGCTTCATGCCTACTTTTGGGGGATTGTTGCCTAGCGGGCAGTTAGTTGTTTTCCCGAATTACTTGCGCTCTGCCCCTAGGGTCGCCCACTCCGGCTTCGGCCGCTTTTGCGTTGTATGCGTTCTTTTCAAAAACTGAATAACCTGGTTGGCTGGCTGGTTTTCGCCATTGCGGCCGTCACCTACCTCCTCACCCTGGAGCCCACGGCCTCGTTCTGGGACTGCGGCGAGTTCATCGCCTGCTCCTACAAGCTGCTGGTGCCGCACCCGCCGGGCGCGCCTACCTTCCTGATTTTGGGTCGTCTGATGTCGCTGCTCAGCTTCGGCGACGTGACCAAAGTGGCCGTGCTCGTCAATGCCCTCTCGGGCCTGAGCAGTGCGTTCACGGTGCTGTTCTTGTTCTGGATTATCACCCGCCTGGGGCGCAAGCTGCTGCTGGCCAGCAAGGAGCTCGACGTGGAAACGCCCGAGCCGACCAGCGGCCAAACGATACTTATCCTGGGTGCCGGCGTGGTGGGTGCGCTCAGCTTCGCGTTCTCCGACTCGTTCTGGTTCAACGCCGTGGAGGGCGAAGTGTACGCCATGTCGGCGCTGTGCACCGCCGCCGTGGTTTGGATAATGCTGAAGTGGGAAGAGTACGCCGACGAGGCGGATTCCGATAAGTGGCTCATCCTCATTGCCTACGTTATCGGCCTCAGCATTGGCGTGCACTTGCTGAATTTGCTGGCCCTGCCGGCCCTGGCCTTCATGTACTACTACCGCCGCACGGCCAACCCCACTACCCTAGGCGGTATTATTACGCTGGTGGTGAGCCTGGTTATCGTGGGTTCAGTGCTGGTAGGCATCATTCCGGGCCTGCCTACGCTGGCCGGCGGGTTCGAGGTGTTCTTTATTAATGGCTTCGGATTGCCCTTCAACTCGGGGCTGATTATCTTCCTAGTGCTGTTTGTGGGGCTTATTTACGGGGGCTTCAAGTTGTCGTACAGCCGTCGCAGCCAGCTCTTGAACACGGCCATGCTGTGCTTCGTGTTCATCCTGATTGGGTATTCGAGTTACCTCATCGTGCCCATCCGCTCGTCGTTTCACCCCACCATCAACGAGAACAACCCCGAGGATGTGCTGAGCTTCGTGAGCTATCTCAAGCGCGAGCAGTACGGCTCGCGGCCCCTGCTCTACGGCCCGCAGTTCAACGCCCAGCCCGACCACTACGAGGAAGGCGCCCCGCGCTACGCCCGCAAAGGCAGCAAGTACGAAGAGGTGCTGCCCCGCGCCCAGGAGCCCGGCTACGCCGACGCCGACAAGATGCTGCTGCCGCGTATCTACAGCTACGAGCCGGCTCACATTCAAGAGTATAAGAAGTGGATACCTGACCTGGTGGAAGGCCAGAAGCCCACGATGGGCCAGAACCTCGGCTTCCTGTTCAAGTACCAGATGGGCCACATGTTCTGGCGTTATTTCGGCTGGAACTACATCGGGCGCGACTCCGATATTCAGCAGGCGGGTGTGGTTACGCCCTTCAGCGCCGGCGCTAACAGCCTGCCGCCGCGCATTGGCCAGAGCTTCGCGCACAACAATTTCTTCGCCATTCCACTCATCCTGGGGCTTATTGGCTTGTTCTTCCAGGTGTATCGCCGGGGGCACGATGCGCTGATTGTAGGTTTGCTGTTCCTGTTCACGGGCCTGGCCATCATCATCTACCTCAACCAGCCGCCGCTGGAGCCGCGCGAGCGCGACTACACTTTCACGGGGGCCACGTTCGCGTTTGCCATCTGGATTGGCCTCGGGGTGCTAGGCATTGCCGAAATGCTGCGCGCGGTGGTGAAAGCCGATGGCGTGCGGGCCACCGTGGCGGTGCTATTGGGCGTCATTGCGCCGGGCATTTTGGCCGCCCAGGGTTGGGACGACCACGACCGCTCGGGCCGCTACAACTCGGTCGATTCGGCTAAGAACCTGCTCAACAGCTGCGCGCCGAACGCCATCCTGTTCACCAACGGCGACAACGACACTTTCCCGCTCTGGTACGCCCAGGAAGTGGAAGGCGTGCGCACCGACGTGCGCGTGGCCGTGCTCTCGTACCTGAACACCGACTGGTACATTCAGCAGATGAAGCGCCCCGCGTACAAGTCGATGCCGCTGCCCATCACGATGGGCGATGCTAGCTACGCGCAGGGCAACAACGACATTCTGTACTACAACCCCAACGAGGCCGTTAAGGAGCTGAACCTGAAAGAGTTCATTGGTCTGGTGAGCCAGAACAGCCCGCTGCTGCGCCAGAGCTACGGCGAGGGCCAGCAGGTCACGACCTTCCCGACCAGCCAGTTCTACATGCCCGTCGATACGATGGCGGTGAAGGCCCTGGGTATCATTCCGAAAGACCGCCAGCACCAGCTCGTCGACCGCCTCGACTGGAGCATGGGCAAGCGCGCCATCGAGAAGAAGAACCTGGTGATTCTGGACATGATTGCCACCAACAACTGGAAGCGGCCCATCTACTTCAGCTCCACGGTGGCCCCGTCGGACTACATGAACCTGCAGCCCTACTTCCAGCTCGAAGGCATGGCCTACCGCCTGCTGCCGCTGAAGGACCCCAACTACAACCCCCGCGGCGACGAGGGCTACGTGGAGAAACCCATCTGCTACGAGGAGCTGATGAAGACCTTCAGCTACCGCGGCCTCAACGACGCCAACATTTTCTACGACGAGAACAACCTGCGCTTCCCGGCCAACTACCGCGATAAATTTGCCCGCCTGGCCGCGGCCTACCTCGCCGCCGGCGACAAAGCAAAGGCCAAGGAAGTAGCCGAGAAGTGCCTCGCCGTGATGCCCGACGCGGCCATCCCCTTCGACTACTACACGCCGCAACTGGTGCCGGTGCTCTACGCCGTGGGCGAAAAAGACCAGGCCAACGCCATTCTGGACAAGCTCACTACCCGCAGCATTCAGATACTGAGCTACTACCAAACCCACGACGGTGCCATGTTCGACGACGCCCAGCGCGGCTACCTACTCACGCTCCAGAGCGTGTACCAGGCTGCGGCCCAGGTCGGCGACCAGGCCCGCGCCAAGAAAGCGTATGATGTCCTAGGTCCTTATTTGCAGGGCGGCGGGCAGTAAGTTAGCCCACCTCGCTCAACAAAAAAGCCACCCGCAAAGGTGGCTTTTTTGTTGGGGTCTACCCTGAGGCTATCGTTGCAGAGCAATTCCTAGGTATTCAGCTCGTACCCCGCGAAGTCTTTGCGCAGCTGCGTCTTGAGCAGCTTGCCGGTGGCGGTGTGGGGCAGCCGCGCCACAAACTCCACGGCGTCGGGCTTCCACCAAGGGGCTATTTTGCCATCGAGGAAGGCTAGTAGCTCGGCGGCGGTTACGTCGTGGTCGGGCTTGCGGACTACCACCAGCAGCGGGCGTTCGCTCCATTTGGGGTGGGGCACGCCAATGACGGCGGCCTCGGCCACGGCGGGGTGGGCGATAGCCAGGTTTTCGAGGTCGATGCTGGAAATCCACTCGCCGCCCGACTTTATCACGTCCTTAGAGCGGTCGGTGATGTTCATGAAGCCGTCGGGGTCAATGGTGGCCACATCGCCGGTCTTGAACCAGCCGCCAGCCGTGAGTTGGCCCAGTTCGGTGGTGCCGAAGTAGTCGCTGGCAATGAACGGCCCGCGCACCAGCAGGTCGCCGAAGGCCACGCCATCGTGCGGCAGCGGCTGGCCGGTCTCGTCCACAATCTCCATATCGATGCCGAAAATGACGCGGCCCTGCTTGATTTTCAAGAAGAACTGCGCCTCTTCGGGCAGCCCCAGGTGCTTGGCTTTGAGCGTGCTCACGGTACCTAGGGGCGAGGTTTCACTCATACCCCAGGCGTGCCGAATCTCGATACCCAGCTCCTCATCAAACGCTTGCAGCAAGGCCGGTGGGCACGAGGCGCCGCCTACTATCATCTTGCGCAGCGTGCTGAATTTGCGCGGGCCCTGGCGCATAAACTGGAGTAGCCCAAACCAGATAGTTGGCACGCCCGCCGAGAAGGTAACTTTCTCGTTCTCAAACAGCTCGTACAGGCTGGCGGCGTCCAGCGCGGGGCCGGGCAGCACGAGCTTGCAGCCATTGAGCGGCGCCAGGTACGGGATGCCCCAGGCATTGACGTGGAACATGGGCACGACGGGCAAAATCACGTCGCGGGCGCCGCAGCTGAAGCAGTCGGGCAGCGAGGCGGCGTAGCTGTGCAGCAGCGTGGAGCGGTGCGAGTAAAGCACGCCCTTGGGCTCGTCGGTGGTGCCCGAGGTGTAGCACAGCGACGAGGCCGTGTTCTCGTCAAATACCGGCCACTCGTAGTCGGCCGTTTCGGCGGCCAGCAACGCTTCGTAGCTATCCAGGCCGGGCAGCGCCGACTCGGCGGGCAGGTGCTCGGGCCCGGCCATCAGCACCCACTTTTCGACCTTAGGGCAGTGCGGGGCCAGCTTTTCGACCAGGGGCAGAAAGGTGAGGTCGAAGAACAGCAGCCGGTCCTCGGCGTGGTTGATGATGTAAATCAGCTGCTCGATGAACAAGCGCGGATTGATGGTGTGACACACCGCGCCCAGCCCCGAGATACCGTAGTAGAGCTCGAAGTGACGGTGCGTGTTCCAGGCTAGCGTGCCGATGCAGTCGCCGGGCTGCACGCCTAGGCGGTCTAGGGCGTTGGCCAGCTGCTTGGCGCGCTCGTGGGCGGCGGCGTAAGTGTAGCGGTGCAGGCCGCCCTCGGGCAGGCGCGACACGATTTCGGTATCGGCGTGCCACTTGGCGGCGTGCTCGATAAGCCCCGCTATGCGCAGGGGCGTGGGCATCATTAGTCCTAGCATGGGTGGGAATAGGGTTGGTAGGCGGAAGATAGCAGGCTACGCCGCGCCGGCGGCAAAGCTTGGTTTAAAATAGCTTGTCCTTACGCGTACCAGCGAAGCTAACGCACCTGAAAGGTGGCTTACTCCGCTAGCACGCGTAAGGACAATTTTATTCTACTTACTATATATCAGCAGCTTACTGCACCGCCTCAATCGCCACCTGCTGAATCTGGAGGCGCACGCCCGGCCGGCCCGGCTTAGTGTTACGGCGCGAGGGGTTGAGCCAATTAGTGAGTACTACCACAACTAATTCCTTCTCCGGGTCAACCCAGAAGTAGGTACCCGTGAAGCCCGAGTGCCCAAAGCTGCTGGCCGAGGCCCCGGGCGCCGTGTTGCCCGTGGCGGGGCTGCTGGGCCGGTCGAAGGCCAGCCCGCGCCGGTTGGTGGGGCAAAACTGGCAGCGCGTCCAATCAGCGAGAATATCGGTTTTGAAGATTTGCTGGCCGCCGTAGCGCCCGCCCCAGGCATAGGCCTGCGCCAGCTGGGCCACATCATTGGCCGAGCCAAACAGGCCCGCGTGGCCCGAAACGCCCCCTAGGAGCGCCGCGCCCTCATCATCGACGTAGCCGCGCAGCAGCTGCCGCCGAAACAGCGAGTCGTACTCGGTGGGCGCGATGCGGCTTTCGGCAAAGTGGTGCAATGGCTGAAAGTGCAACCCCGAGCCCAGCGGCCGGTACACCTGCTTGGCCAAAAACTCCTCAAACGGCTGGCCCGTGCGTCGCCGCACGAGGTCGGGGTAGAGGTAAAACGACAAATCGGAGTACACGTAGCCCTGCGCAGGCTTGAGTGGCGCGGCCCCAATCTGTTCGTAGATATGAGCCGGCAAGTCCTTACGGCCCCATATCCCGCGCGCCACCGGCAACGGAAACCGCGCCGACGAGTCGGCCCGAAACCAGCGTCGGCGTAGCGTGCCATCGTCCTTAGCCAGCGCCTTCCAGAAAGGAATCCAGGCCGGCAGGCCGGCTTGGTGCGTCAGTACGTCGCGCATTTTCAGGCCGGCTTTGTCGGTCTTTTGCAGGAAAGGGAAAAACTGCCCTAGGGTACTGTCTGGACTGAATTTTCCCTGCTCTTGCAGCTTGAGCAGTGCGGGCATTGCCGCCAGCACCTTAGTCAGCGACGCCAGGTCATAGACGTCGGTATTCTGCACCAGCCGGGCCGATGTCCTAGGTGCCTCCGCCGCTGAGCCAGTGGCCGAAGCGCTGCCCGGCTCGCTCCCGAAATTGCCGGCCGCCGACGCCACCGCGACGCTCGGCGCACTCACCATAGGCAAGGTCACGCCGCTGGTAGCCGCCTGGTAGCCGTAGCTTTTGCGCAGCACCACTACCCCGCGCCGGGCAATGACGACTTGGGCGCCCGGCGTAGCGCCCGCCGCGAGCGCCTGCGCCATCACGCTGTCCACGCGCGCTTCCAGGCGCGCATTCATGCCCGCATCCTCGGGGTGGGCGTAGGCCAGGCGCTGGCCGGGCTGGGTGGTGAGGCCGTAGCCGATGGGCAGATTATTGGCCACCGTTACAGGTAGTTTGCCGCGGGCACCGATGCCGCCGAAAATAAGCTGCGCCGCTAGCTGCTGGGCCTCAACACTTTCCTGGTAGGCCAGCACCACGGCGCTGGCGCGGTCGTAGTCGCGCACCTTGGATACAGCGTAGGCCGAGCCGAACACGCTGAGTACCACCTGCTGGCCGGGCTTAGTGAGCTCGCGCAGCAGCAGCTGCGCCTCGGGCGCGATGCCGAAGCTGGTGGCCGGCAGGCGACCTAAGCTTTGCAGCGCCACCAGCACCACATCGTAGGAAAAGAGCTTGGCGCGCATGTCCACCAACTCATCTAGGGTGGGCGCGGCGGGCAGGTGGAAGTGCGCCACTTGCGCATCGTAGTCGGCCACGGCGCGCTGAAAATCGGTGGTGTCGGCGGGGCTACCACCCACCACCAGCGTGGCCAGGCGCAGCGTATCGAGGCGCTGCAAGGGCAAGATATTGCGCTGGTTGCGCAGCAGCGTGATGCTGTGCTCAGTGAGCCGGTGGCTGAGGTAACGGGCGTGCGCCGGGTTGAGGTCAGCCACGATATTCTGCTCCGCCACGGGCCGGTACTTATGCAGGCCGGCCCACTGCTTGAGGGCCAGCACGCGGCGGCAGCTTTCGTCGATGCGCGCCTGCGAGATGCGCCCGCTGTCCACGGCCGCCAACACGGCTTGCAGGGCCACCGGCACGCTTTTGCTGAACTCCAGCACGTCGTTGCCGGCCAGGATGGCGCGCACTTCGGCTTCGCCAGTGGGCACCTTGGCAATGACGCCCTTCATGTTCATGGCGTCGGTAAAAATCACGCCTTTAAAGCCCAACTGCTGACGCAATAGCCCCGTCACCACGGGCTTCGAGAGCGTGGTGGGCGCGCCCGAGTTGTCGAGCGCCGGCACGTCGAGGTGCGCTATCATCATGCCGCCGATACCATTGGCAATCATGCTTTTAAACGAGGGCAGCTCCAGCGAATCGAGCCGGCCTTTGTCGACCCGTACGATGGGCAGCGCCAGGTGCGAATCGGCCTCCACGTCGCCGTGGCCGGGAAAGTGCTTGGCCACGGCCAGCACGCCCGCATCCTGCATGCCGCGCATGTAGAGGCGGCTTAAGCGCGCCACCGCCACTGGGTTTTCGCCCCACGAGCGGAAGCCGATAACGGGGTTGGCCGGGTTGTTATTGACATCGACCACCGGCGCGAAATTGACCTGCATACCCAGCCGCGTGAACTGCCGCGCCACCTCGCGCCCCATATCGTAGATGAGCGCCGAATCGGCCTCGGGCACCGCCCCCAGGCTCATCTGGTACGGGAAGCGCAGCACGCTGTCGAGGCGCATGCCGGCGCCCCACTCGCCGTCCATGGCCACTAGCAGTGGCACCCGGCTCTGGGCCTGAAAGCGGTTGAGCAGGCGCGCCTGCCGCACCGGTCCGCCCTGAAAGTATATCAGCCCGCCGATGCCGTAGTCCTTTATCAACGTCGAGATAGAATCTTGGTAGACAGCAGGTTTATTGGAATACGCCGCCACCATAAACAGCTGCCCCACCCGCTGCCGGGGCGTGAGGCTACGCATCAGGCTATCGACCCAGGGCGAGTGCAGGTAGCTCAAGAAACCAGGTGCCACGCCGGTAGCCCTAGGGGCCGCGGGGCGCGCAATTTTCTTAATGGGCCGGGCGACGGGGCGGCGCTGGGCGGGGGCCAGCAGCGGCGCGCTCAGCAGCAGCGCAAGCAGCAGAAGTTTGAAACGAGACAAATGGAGGCGGTTTAGTAGGCGAAACGAGCGCGTAAAAGTCGGGGATAGTTGGGCTAGGTTGTCGCGCTCACCGGCCGGCCGGGTATTTTAAGCTCCCCGCCCGGCAGCAAGTCGCAGTACCAGAAGCCCGCCGCAAAGGGGTCATCGAGGGCGCCGCTGCCCACGTTGCCGGTGGGCGATTGGTACGTGCGGCGCACCAGCTCACCGCGCACTACTTCAATCGGCTGGCTGAAATACGGCGCGTCGAACACGAAGCTGTGGTACTCGCCGTTCTCACCGCAGGGGTCCACGCCGGGCGGCAGGTCGCGTACAAAGTCGCGGTCGAGCAGCCGGCCGCAGAAGCTGGCGTCCAGCGCCCGGTCGTTCACGCACACCACGATGGCCTGAAACCCTAGGTCCCAAAACTCGCGCAATACATCGAGGCTAGCGCGCTGCCACAGCGGAAACGCGCCCCGCAGCGGCACCCGCGCCAACTGCTGCTCGCGGTAGGCGCGCAGGTCTTCCAGAAAAATATCGCCGTAGATGGCCGTGTCGATACCCTGCTGCCGCAGGTCGGTGAGCGTGGCCAGCAGCGCCTGGTCGTAGTCAGCCATCGAAGGCATTTCGGGCAGTTGCAGCTGGCGCAACGGCAGCCCCAGGCGCTGGGCCTGGGCTTCGAGCAGCTCCAGCCGCACGCCGTGCATCGACACGCGCTGGTAGTGCGCGTTCACACTGGTCAGCAGCTGAGTCACCTGGTAGTTGGGGTCGCGCAGGGCGTGGTGCAGGGCCAAGGCCGAGTCCTTGCCGCCGCTCCAGCTCATGAGGGCATTGTGGGGCATCAGTAGCTACAAAAAAACGTCCTGCCGCGGGTGCAGCAGGACGTTCTAATTAAATTAAGTTACTCTATTTCAACGTAAAGGTCGTCTTGCCCATCAGGGCGCCGCCTTCGTAGAGCTCCACCGTGTGCTGGCCGATTTTGTAGTCACCGCCCTTGGCGTACACAAAATTCAGCGGCTGCTTGGTGTTGTCGAACACCACGTCCTGCTTCTGGGTGTAGAAGGCCTCCTGGCCATCAACGCTGAACGTGCCGCCGCCGGTGCTCAGGTTGTAGAGGGCCGCGCCGTCGGGCTCCAGAATGCGTAGGTAAATCTGCTTGGTTTCCTTCGGCGACACGTCGTTGCGGGCCAGGCTAAAGGTCACTTTCACGCGGTCTACGCGCTTGGCCTTGAACTCCTCCTTGTCGTCGTCCTTCTCCTTATTCTTGGAAGTCAGGATGCTAACGTGAATATTGTCAGCCTGCAAGCGCGAAGCTACGTTGACTTTGTCGCTCAGCTCGCGGTTGGTTTTGGCAATCGTGCTGATGGTATCGGTCAGCTTGTTTTGCTTTTCCTTCAGGGTCGTCGTTTCCGTGTATAGCGTCTCGTTCGACTGCTTGAGCGAAGCGATTTCGTCGTCTTTTTTCTTTAGCTGGCTCTCCAGGTTGAGGGCGCGCTGCTTGAATTGCCGCTGCTGGGCCACCGAAAACGAACCGGCTTTGAACGAGCGCAGCTTCAGCAAATCGGCGTTGATACCCGCGATGCGCGCCACCAGCGAGTCATTGCTGAGGCCCAGCTTTTGCAGGTCCTGGCTCTGGCGCTCGTAGTTGGCTTTCAGGTCTTCAAACTCCTTTATCTGGGCCGTCAGCTTGGTGTCCTTGGCTTGCACTTGGGTAGTAAGCTGCTCGTTCTCAGTTTTTTTCTGATTGTTTAGGTAAAACAATACGCCGTTGATACCGAGCAGCACCAGGACGAGGGCCACCCACAGCAGGACGCGGCTATTATTCTGGCGAGGTTCGGGTTGTTCGTTCTGAGGTTCCATGCGGGGTGGGGGGCCAAAAAGTGAAAGAGATGCAGGCGTGAGCCGGCCAATTAAGCAGACGGCTACCTTTGTAACGGGTAAAAATAGCGTTTATTTCTACTTCGCCTAGTCCTCTTCCTACTTTGCGGCCATGCAAACGGATTTCCCCGCCTTCGATGCTGTCTATTGGCAGGCCCGCTACGCCGCCCCCGGCCGCGCCGGCTGGGACGCCGGGCGCCCCACCCCGCCCCTGCAAGCGTACTTCGACCAGCTCGATGTGCCGCGGCAGCCGCGCATCCTCATCCCCGGCGCGGGCCGCGCCTATGAGGCCGAGTATCTGCACCACCTAGGGTTTCAGCACGTGGTGGTGGCCGACCTGGCGCCCGAGCCCCTGGCCGAACTCGCCGCCCGCGTGCCCGACTTTCCGCACCCGCACCTTTGGCAAGCCGATTTCTTTGCCCTAGGTGAAGCCGAAACCTTCGATTTAATTATCGAGCAAACGTTCTTCTGCGCCCTCGCGCCCAGCCTGCGGCCGGCCTACGCCGCGCAATGCGCCCGGCTGCTGCGGCCGGGCGGCAAACTCGTGGGGCTGCTCTTCGACACCCCGTTTGCCGGGGCCACCGAGCCGCCATTTGGCGGCAGCCGCGCCGAGTACGCGGCGTACTTTCAGCCGTATTTCCGGTTTGTTCATTTCGAAACTGCGCACAACTCGCTGCCCGCCCGCGCCGGCCGCGAGCTGTTTATTTGCCTGCAAAAGCTGTAACGCCTGGCTCCAGCCCGGTGCTTCTCACCCCTACCCTTCGCCAAGCTGGAGCTTGGCGCTACGCTCATGCTCACCTCGCTCGCCCAAGCCCTCCCCCACTTCCGCAACACTAATTCTGGCCAGTTCTTTTTGATGGCCGGCCCCTGCGTCATCGAGGGCGAAGACATGGCGCTGCGCATTGCCGAGCGCGTGAAGCACATCACCGATAAGCTTCAGATTCCCTACATATTCAAAGGCTCGTACCGCAAAGCCAACCGCTCGCGGCTCGATTCCTTCACCGGCATTGGCGACGAAACGGCGCTGCGCATCCTGCAGAAAGTGGGCCGCGAAATCGGCGTGCCCACCGTCACCGACATCCACGAGTCGGACGAAGCCGCCCTGGCGGCCGAATACGTCGACGTGCTGCAAATTCCGGCTTTCCTCTGCCGCCAAACCGACCTGCTGGTAGCCGCCGCCAAAACCGGCAAAGTGGTGAATATCAAGAAGGGCCAGTTCCTGAACGGCGAAGCCATGCGCTGGGCCTTGGACAAAGTACAGGGCGCCGGCAACCCGAACGTCATCCTTACCGACCGGGGCAACTCGTTCGGCTACAGCGACCTAGTGGTTGACTTCCGCAACCTGCCCACCATGCGCGGCTTCGGCGTGCCCGTGGTGATGGACGTGACGCACTCGCTGCAACAGCCCAACCAAGCCAGCGGCGTAACGGGCGGCCAGCCCGCCCTCATCGAAACCATTGCCAAGGCGGCCATTGCCGTGGGCGCCGACGGCCTGTTCATCGAAACGCACCCCACGCCCGCCACCGCCCTCTCCGACGGCGCCAACATGCTGCCCCTCGACCAGCTCGAAGCCCTGCTGCAGCGCCTCACCCGCGTGCGCGAGGCCGTGCGCCCCACCGGCGACCTCAACCCCCAAGGACTGAATGCGTAGCTAACCCTCATCTGAGGCCGCGGCAATAAGAAGGCGGAGCACCAGTGGGAAAGATTATTTCCCACTGGTGCTCCGCCTTCTTATTGCCGCTTGGCTACCTCACGCAGTTTATCTGTAATATAACGCGGCGCTCACGGCCGCAGCCAGAAATTCTGCCTAGGTTGCTTTTTGCGAAAGAATACCAGCCCGACGTAAAACAGGTCCACAGTCACGGTCACGGCGGGGTGAGCTTTAATGGCCTCCCAAGCCTGCTCCATTTCGGCCGACCAGTGAATGTCGTCGAGCACGAATACGCTGTTGTCGTGCGCCTTACATAGGCACTGCTCAAAGTAGCGCAGCGTGGGCTCGTAGCGGTGGTTGCCGTCGAAAAAGACGAAATCGACGGGCCTAGTGAGCCCAGCCAGCGTGGCGGGCAGCGTCTGGTCGAGGTTGCCGGTTACTAGTTCTACGTTGCCTAGGTGTAGCTTGGCGAAGGTCTCGCGGGCCACCGCGGCCGTGTTGGGACAGCCCTCGAAGGTGATGACTTTACTGCGCGAGTCGGCCGCCGCCAGGTAGGCCGTAGTGAGGCCCAGCGACGTGCCCAGCTCCAGGATGGTGGCGGGCTGGAAATGATTGACCAGCCGAAACAGCAGCTGCGCCAGCCGCGAGGGCTTGGCGGCGTGGCGCGCAATATCGCTAAGCCGCCGTTGCTGGCCACCGCCCCCGGCCACCTGCGAGCCCGCCCCAAAATCCGTGACCGCAATACGCTGAGTACTTTTTAGTAGCTCGCGCCGCCGCGCTTCAATCGGGCCAAACGCCTTGAACTTACCGTTGTGGCGGATAACGGTGGTATAAAGCCCGTAAATAAATGGCGAATGCAGCCCGTGGGCATTGCCCGAGCGCAACCAGTAGCGCAGATAAGCGAAAAGTTGATGCAAGCTAATAGCTGTTAGCTGTCAACTGCTAGCTTCTTGGCTTTATGCAGCTAATAGCTGATAACCAATAGCTAACAGCCAAAATCTAGTTCATCCGGTAGGGTACCATCAGGGTAAACTCCGGAATTGTGACTTGAAATTGCTCGCCGTTGGCGAGGCGCTCCATAAGGTAGGTGCCCTCCATCTTACCCACGCCCGATTTGAGATTGCAGCCACTCATGTACTGGTGCGATTCGCCGGGCTCGAGCACGGGCTGGCGGCCTACCACGCCTTCGCCCTCCACTTCGCGCACCGTGCTGTTGGCATCTGAGATAAACCAGTGGCGCCGCAACAGCTTGACGGTGTATTCGCTATCGTTGCGAATATCAATACGATAGGCAAACACAAAGTGCTCCTGCGAAGGACTAGAATAATCGGGCAGATAATTGGTCGTAACCGTAACGGTTACGCCCTGCGTAGTGGTAGTAGGCATAAGCGGCGGCAGCGAAGGTAGGCTACGGGGCCAACAGCAGCCCGGAAACTTTGGTTTTATACGAACTTAACGCCCCTAACGGCTTTCGCACTGCTTTATTTTTTGTTTTTCGACTTTCCTCTCCTCTTCCCTCATGGTCAAAATTGCCGAAAGCTGGCGGCCGGTACTCGCCGCCGAGTTTGAGAAGCCTTATTTTCAGAAGCTAACCGCCTGGGTGCGCGGCGAGTACGCCACCACCACGGTGTACCCCCTAGGCTCCCAGATTTTTCACGCTTTCGATGCGTGCCCCTTCGACGAGGTCAAAGTCGTTATCCTAGGGCAAGACCCCTACCACGGCAAAAACCAGGCGCATGGCTTGGCCTTTTCGGTGAATGAAGGCGTGCGCACGCCGCCTTCACTGCACAATATTTTTAAGGAGCTGCAAGACGATATTCCGAGCACGCCGGCCCCTGCCAACGGCAACCTCGACCGCTGGGCCCAGCAGGGCGTGCTGCTCCTCAACGCCACGCTCACGGTGCGCGCCGCCACGCCGGGCTCGCACCAAAAGAAGGGCTGGGAGGAGTTTACGGACGAGGTAATCAAGCAGGTGTCCGCTGGCCGGCCGCACGTAGTATTTATTTTGTGGGGCGCCTACGCCCAAAAGAAAGACGAGCTGATTGACGCCAGCAAACACTTGGTGCTCAAGGCTGCGCATCCCTCGCCCTACTCCGCCGACCGCGGCTTCTTCGGCTCCAAGCCCTTCAGCAAGACGAACGAATGGCTGGAGCAGCACGGCGAAACGCCTATTCAGTGGTAATTCAATTGTAGCGCGAACTTTCCAGTTCGCGCTACAATACCCGCTTTATCAGGCGCAGCTTGTGGCTGTATTTCTGCCGGTCGCGGTTGAAGATGCCGTGGTGGTCGAGCGGGTCGAGGCGCACCTCGCCGTGCGCGTGCAGGATTTGACCTTCGTCGAAGACCACGCCCACGTGCACGATACGACCATCGGCGTTCTCAAAAAAAGCCAGGTCGCCGGGGCGCGCCTGAGTCACAAAATCGACGGGCTGCCCTAGGGCAATCTGCTGGTAGGCATCGCGCGGTAGCTGCACGCCCAGCAAGCCAAAGAGCTGCTGCGTGAGGCCCGAGCAGTCGAGGCCAAATACGCTTTTGCCACCCCACACGTAGGGTGCGCGCAGGTAGAGCAGGCCCATCTTGCGCAGCAGCGCGAGCTGGCGCTCGGGCGTGGTAGGCTGCGCGGGGTTAGTAGCCGTGCCATTGTAAAACAAGCACTTATCGCCCACCTTCAGCGTCATGCCGTCGAAGAAGGGCAGCCGGCAACCCACCGTGATGGGCTGGCGCGTGTCGGCATCTGATACTACCTGCACCAGGTCCAGCGCCCTAGGGTGCTCCTGCGCCCGCCACGCCTCAAAGTAGGCCGGGCTCACGGGCAGGTGCTGCTTGTAGTCAATCCAGCCCTGGTACTGGTCAGCGGCGCTCTCCACGTGCAGCCAGTTGCCCTGCGTGAGCAGCACAGTGTAACAATCGCCAAACAGCAACTCGGTGATTAGCTCGGCCTTATCGCTGGCCTCGGCCCGAACGGGAACGGCGCTGAGCGCGCAAATACCTGGGTTCAATGAGTGAAGTAGTGAAGGAGTGGATGAGTGAATGAAGGGGCGAATGGCTAATTGATGGCTTAAAAATTCACTCATTCGCTCATTCACCCTTTACCGAAAACGCTCCATTTCGCGCTTCTGGTCTTTGGCTTTGAGGTCTTCGCGCTTGTCAAACAGCTTTTTGCCCTGGGCCAGCGCTATTTCGAGCTTGGCAAAGCCGCGGTCAGTCACGAACAAACGCAAGGGAATGATGGTGAGGCCGGTATCCATCTTACCGGCCAGCTGCTTGAGCTCGCGCTTGTTGAGCAGCAGCTTGCGGACGCGCATAGCATCGTGGTTGTTGTAAGTACCTGGCGTATAGGGCGCAATGCGCACGCTGTGCACCCACAAGTCACCCTTGTGGTCGAAGGTGCAGTAGCCATCTTGCAGGTTTACTTCGGCAGCGCGCACGCTCTTTATTTCGGTGCCGTGCAGCATCATACCCGCGTCGTACTTGGCCAAGAACGTGTAGTCGTGGCTGGCGCGGCGGTTTTTGATGTTGATAGGGGCGGGAGTCTTGTCTTTCATACCGCAGATTTAACGGATTTAACGGATTGCGCGGATACGCTTGCCTGCGGCAAGCTGGCTGCGCTTCCGGCGATGGGTAGGGCGCAGTGAGAGAGCCATACGTTATAATTTCAACCTAGGGTCGGGGCTGGTGAGCTGGCTGGCAAAGTCGCCGGCTTCGTATTGGAACAGAGCGGCCTGGCCTACCATGGCAGCGTTGTCGGTGCAAAACTCGAAGTCGGGGATGAATACGTCCCAGCCTTCGGCCTGGGCTAGCGCCTGCACGCCCTGGCGCAGGCCCGAGTTGGCGGCCACGCCGCCGGCCAGCGCCACTTGGTGCAGCCCGGTGGCCTGGGCGGCTTTTTTGAGCTGGCGCAGCAGCGTCTGCACAATGGTGTGCTGAATGCTGGCGCAGAGGTCAGCCAAGTTCTCTTCCACGAACCTAGGGTTGGCAGCCGTCTCCTTTTTCAGGAAGTAGAGGACCGACGTTTTGAGGCCGCTGAACGAGAAATTATAGCCCTCCAGCGCACCCTCGGGAAAGGGAAAGCGGCGGGGGTTGCCGGTCTGGGCCAGCTTGTCGAGGCGCGGGCCGCCGGGGTACGGCAGGCCGAGCAGCTTGGCCGTTTTGTCGAACGCTTCGCCCGCCGCATCGTCGATGGTCTGACCTAGGATTTCCATGTCCAAGGCGCTGCGCACCACCACCAATTGCGTGTGCCCGCCGCTCACGGTGAGGCACAGAAACGGAAACGCCGGTTTGGGCTCCCGGATGAAGTGCGCCAGAATGTGCGCCCGCATGTGGTTCACGGCCAGCAGCGGTTTGCCCAGGGCCAGCGCCAGGCTCTTGGCAAACAAGTTGCCTACCAACAAGGAGCCGAGCAGGCCGGGGCCCTGGGTCACGGCCACGGCATCTAGGTCGTTTTTATCGATGCCAGCCTGGCGCAGCGCGGCCGTAACGACCGGCAGCAAGTGCTGCTGGTGCGCCCGCGAGGCCAGCTCGGGCACCACGCCGCCGTATTGCTCGTGCACGGCCTGGCCGGCCACTACGTTGCTGAGCAGCTGACCATTGCGAAACACGGCGGCGCCCGTGTCGTCGCAGCTCGATTCGATGGCGAGAAGGGTAAGCACTTCGTTTTAGTTATGAGTTATGAGTTATGAGTTATGAGTTGGCTTCGTCCGAGTCAGCGTTAAACCAACTCATAACTTTTAACTCATAACTCATAACTCCCTTGCAAAGGTCGGGCGAACCCGCCGACTATCTGTTCCGTTTGCGGGAGCACTGTGCGCGAAAAGCCGCACCTTTGCGTTTTACCAGCCAGACCAAGCTGGTTATAACCTCTTTCTATCCGTATTCGTGCGTCGCGCTTTCCGCATTCTGCTCCGAACCTTGCTGGGCCTGCTTGTGCTGGGCCTGGTGCTGGTGGGTGGCGTGCTGGTGGCCCTGCGCATCCCCAGCGTGCAAACGCGCCTGGCCCAAAAGGCCGCTGCCGTACTTTCCCAGAAGTTGGGGCAGGTAGTAGAAATCGGGGGCCTGGACGTGCGGCCCTTCTCGCACGTGCTGCTCGACCGGGTGCGGGTGCGCGACCGCCGCGGGGGTGAGCTCTTCAGCATTGGGCGGGCCGACGCTGATATTCAGCTGTTTTCAGTATTCGACCCTAGGCACTTGCACGTGGGCACGCTCACGCTCACGGAGCCGCGCTTTGCCCTGCGCGACGTGGCTGGCCAGCCCGACTCCACCACGCTCGACCAGTTTTTGAGCGCCATTAAGCGCCTGGCCGGGCCGCCCGACACAACGACGACTTCAAAGCCCTTTGATTTTCAGCTGCACGACGTGGCCCTTCGCAACGGCCATTTTGAGCTGGAGCGGCCCGACCGGCCCCGCGACCCCGCCTATGGCCGCAGCATCGACTACGCCCACATGCAGGTCGATAGTATTTACGCCGACATCTCGGCCCTGAACTTTAGGACCGATACCCTGCGGGTGCGGGTGGCGGGCCTGCGGGCAGTGGAAGTGCCTTCCCAAACGCATCTGCGCGAGCTCACGGCCGACATTCAGTACCAGGCGCACTTCTGGGAGTTTGCGGGCCTGAAGCTGCGCATCGGCCGCAGTGAATTGCAAAAGTACCTGCGCTTTGAATACAAGCGCTTTGGCAACTTTTCCGACTTCAACGACTCGATGCGGGTGGTTACGCAGCTGCGCGGAGCCAAGCTTTACACCGATGACATTGCCAAGTTTGCGCCGCAGCTGGCTTCGCTGAAGGATTCTATCCGGATTTCGGGCGACGCAAAGGGCTACGTGCGCGATTTTCAAATCAAAAACCTCGACGTGCGCTACGGCCGGCGCACCCACGTGGTGGCCAGCCGCGCCCACGCCGACAACTTGCCGCGCTGGCGCACTAGCCTCATGGACTTACGCCTGCAACCCTCGCAGGTGGACGCGGCCGACCTGCGCCGCTGGCTGCCGCGCTCAGCCAATACGCTGGTGCAGCGCCTAGGGCTGATAAAACTAAACGGCCAGTTTGTGGGCTACGTGACCGACTTCGTGGCCAATGCCTCGTTCGACACGGCCCTAGGCAAGGTTTCGACTGACCTTAACCTGAAGACCAAAAGCGACTTCGACCACGCCCGCTACGAAGGCGACATCCAGAGCACGGCTTTTCAGCTGGGCAAATTCATCGGTGACGAGTCGATGATTCGGGACGTGACGCTGCGCGGCAAAGTGACCGGCACGGGCTTCGTGCCGCCCGTGGCCAAGGGGCACGCCGTGGTGGCGGTGCCCGCCATCTGGCTCAATGGATACCGCTACCACAACCTAACCCTCAACGGCGACTTTGCCGGGCAGGGCTTTAAGGGCAAAATCACGGCCAACGACCCCGCCGTGCAGCTCACGGCCAACGGCGAGTTTGACCTCAACCCCCGCCACCAGCGCATAGACGTGACAGCCGCCATCGGCCGGGCTAACTTAGGTACCCTAGGCCTGCTGGACATGCCGCTGGTGGTACGCACCAACGCCCAGGTGCACCTGCGCGGCACCCAGCTCGACTCGCTGCTGGGCTACGCCCGGCTGCGCGACTCACGCTTCACGCTGCGCGGCCAAACCCTGGAGCTCGACACCCTGGACGTGACCAGCACCCGCAACAGCCGCGGCGAGCGCGCGGTGAGTCTGCGCTCGGAAGTGCTGGCCGTATCGGCGGCGGGGCGGTTTGAGGTGGCCACCGTGCGGCGCGATATCGAGACGCTCTGGCACGAGTACCGGCTCAATTTTGAGAGCAACGCGGTGGCCACGGCGGCTTACTACCAGCGCAAGCGCCAGCAGGCCTTGCCCACCTACGAGATTGATTTTGATGTAAATTTCAAGCACATCAACCCCGTGCTAAACCTGCTGATGCCCGACTTACAGCTCTCGGACAATAGCCGCATCGACGGCTCGTTCCGGCAGGGCGAAACGTCGATTTTGCAGCTTGGCGGTCGGTTTGACAGCATCTGGTACGGGCCAGTGCGCACGGTGGCCACCGAGTTTGACTTCACCACGTCCAAGCTGCCCTACCGGCCCGAGGTGCTGGCGCAGGCCAGCGTGACCTCGGCGCGCCAGCTGGTACCGGGGCTGGGCCGCACCGAGAAATTTGTGGTGGAAGGCGTGTGGGACCAGCAGCGCATCAATTTTTCGACCTCGCTGGCCCAAAGCGGCACCACCAACCGCGCCACCATCAACGGGGCGCTCTCGTTTTTGCCTAGGGTGGTGGAGGTGGTTTTCCGCCAGAGCGGCCTGCACCTGCTCGATAAGGAATACACGATTGCGGCCGATAACGTCATCCGCATCAGCGACTACGGCAAGCGGCTCGACATTCAAAATTTCGTGCTCAGCAACGGCAACCAACGGCTGAGCGCCCAGGGCATCATCTCGCCTGACCCGCGCCAGCCGCCCTTGCAGCTCGACATCGCCAACTTCGACCTAGGCACCCTGAACTCCGTGATTGACCAGCGGCTGGGCGGGCGCCTGAATCTAAAGGCCTCGGTAAGCGGCATTTACAATGACCTGGCCGTGAACAGCACGCTGGCCGTCGATTCGCTGGTGTACGAGGGCGTGCCCATTGGGCAGGTGGCCGGGCGCGGCGACTGGGACAACCCCAGCAGCCAGCTGCGCATCAACCTCGACGTGGCCCGCCAGCAGCAGCGCGTGCTATCCGTGACGGGCTACCTGGCGCCAAAGTCGGCCACCCAGCAGTTTAACCTCACCGGCCGCCTCGACGACGCGCCCGTGGTATTGGCCCAGCCCTTCCTCACCGGTATCCTGGATAAGCTGGGCGGCACGGCGCAGGGCGAGCTCATGCTCACCGGCCTGTTCAGCGCGCCTATTCTTACGGGGGCGTTGGACGTGCAGAACGGGCGCTTCACCTTTGGCTACCTAGGCACCACCTACACTTTCGCCGACCGCATCACGTTCACGAACACCAGCATTTTGCTGGCCGGCATTAAGCTGCGCGACGCCCAGGGCAACACGGGCACGGTGGACGGCAGCATCAACCACCAGGGCTTTCAGAACATGAGCCTAAGCCTGCGGGCTAACTTCCGCAAGTTTCAGGTCCTCAGCACCACGCGCAAGGACAACGACATGTACTTTGGCACGGCCTACGCCACGGGCACGGCCACCGTGCGCGGCCCAGTCGATGACCTAGTGGTGGACGTGCGCGCCACCTCGGAGGCCGGCACGCGCCTGGCGTTGCCCCTCGATAATGCGGCCAAGGCCCAGCAAGCCACCTATATCAAATTCGTGAACCGCAACCTGCCCGACTCGGTGAAGCGGCGGCAGGCCATCACGGCCGCCACGCTGGCGGCGCAGAATAAGGTCGATTTGTCGGGTATTCAGCTGAACATGAACCTGACGGTGACGCCCGACGCCTACCTCGAGATTTTGCTTGATGAGGCCACCGGCGACGTAATCCGGGGGGCGGCCACCGGGCAGCTGCGCCTGGCCATCGACACGCGGGGCGAATTTAATATGTACGGGCAGGTCGAGATTGTGCGCGGCGCCTACAATTTCACGCTGCAAGGCTTGGTTAACAAGGAGTTTGTGGTGCGGCCGGGTGGCGTTATCACCTGGAACGGCGACCCGCTCGACGGGCAAATGAACGTGACGGCGACCTACACCCAGCGCACCTCGCTGGCGCCGATTCTGCAAACCAGCAGCGGCGGCAGCACCGGCAGCGGCGCGGCCGTGGTGCCCGTTACGGCCGTGATGAACCTGACCGGGCCGCTGCTGCTACCGGTTATCAAGCTGGCGCTGGAGTTTGATGATGCACCTAGCTCGCTCCAGAATGACCTAGCCTCGTTCATTGCGCTGCTGCGCAACGACGAGCAGGAGCTGAACCGCCAAGTGTTCAGCCTGTTGGTTTTCCGCACGCTATCGCAGCAGAACGCGTTTACCAGCGTCTCGCTCAGCGGCCAGGGCAACGCGGTGCAGAACAGCCTAGGGCAAATTATTTCGTCGCAGCTCGGCGCGCTCACCTCGCAGATTGACCAGAATCTGGAGATTGACTTCAACATCAACGGCCTCACCGCCGACCAGCTGCAAGCCCTGCAAGTGCGCCTGAGCTACTCCTTCCTAAACGGGCGCCTGCGCCTCACCCGCGAGGGCGGCATCAGCAATACCTCGACCACCACCACCACCACGGGCATCACCACCACCAACCAGTCGTCGCTGCTCGGTGACTTTAGCCTCGAATACTTCCTGCGGCCCGACGGTAAGTTCCGGGCCAAGCTGCGCTACGAAACCACTCCGCGTACCGGCGACCTCATCAACAACGTCAACCAGAACCAGGCCCGCGCCGGCATCTCGCTGCTGCACACCGAAGAGTTTAACTCGCTGCGCGACTTATTTGGCCGCGAGTCGCCGACCCGCCGCGAGCGCAACCGGGAGCGCGCCCGCGAGGTGCTCACGGTCGAGGAAGACCCTAAAACGAACATGTAGGGCGCTTTACCAGCTACCCAGGCGCTGTTTTGCTACTGGTAGCGGCTAACCGAAGAGGCGGTTCTTTTTAGGGATTTTGTAGTAAGCGCCTCGTCGCAGTCAGATACTTCAAGGGGTATACTTATTTATTGCGATTTTTTAGAAAAATCCGATTAGCTTGCGCTTCCCTTAATCCTGCGGCAATATGGAAGTGCAAACGCTGAAGTACCCGGCCATCCGCAACTACGTAGCTGGCCAGCTCACCGCTGCTACTCAGGCCCCTACGCTAGAGGTGTACAGCCCGCTCAGTGGCGAGTTGATTTCGACCGTGCCGTTGAGTACCGCGGCCGACCTTGATGCCGCCGTGCAAGCCGCTAAAGCGGCCTTTCCGGCCTGGGCCGCCGTGCCGATTAAGGAGAAAGTCCAGATTTTCTACCGCTATAAAACGCTGCTGGAACACCACATGCACACCCTGGCGGGCCTGGTGCGCGAGGAAAACGGCAAGACCTACGACGAAGCCCGCGCCGAGGTCGAAAAAGCCATTGAGCTTACCGAGTTTGCTTGTTCGATGCCGCAGCTTATCCAAGGCGAGATTTTGGAGGTAAGCAAGGGCGTGGAGTGCCGCATCGAGCGCAAGCCGCTGGGCGTGGTGGCCAGCATCGCGCCGTTTAACTTCCCGAATATGGTGCCGCACTGGACCATCCCGAACGCACTGGTACTCGGCAACTGCCTGGTTCTGAAGCCATCGGAGCAAGTGCCGCTGAGCGCCATCAAGATTGCCGAGCTGCTCAAGGAAGCCGGCCTGCCCAACGGCGTGCTTAACATCGTGAACGGTGACCGCGAGATAGTGGAGGCCATCTGCGACCACCCTGATATTCAGGCGGTATCGTTCGTGGGCTCTACCAAAATTGCCAAGGTGGTGTACCGCCGGGCCACCGCCAACCTCAAGCGCTGCGTGGCCCTGGGGGGCGCCAAAAACCACCTGCTGGTGCTGCCCGATGCGCAGCCCGAAATGACGGCCTCCAACGTGGCCGCCTCCATGTCGGGCTGCGCGGGCCAGCGCTGCATGGCCGGCTCCACGATGGTAGCCGTGGGCGGTGTCGACCACATTATCAGCAAGCTGGTGGAGGAGGCAAAGAAAATCGTGCCCGGCCAGAACCTAGGTTCGGTTATCAGCCGCGAAGCAAAGGCGCGCATCGAGCAACACATCACCGACGCCGAGGCGGCGGGGGCCACCATCTTACTCGATGGCCGCAATACGCAAGTGCCTGGCCACGAGGCCGGCTACTACGTGGGCCCGACGGTGATTGACCACGTGACGCCCGACATGGCCATTGCCAAGGAAGAAGTGTTCGGCCCGGTGCTGGCCATCCTGCGGGCCAAGACCCTCGACGAAGGCATCGCCCTCGAAAACGCCAGCAATTACGGCAACGCCGCCGCCGTCTTCACCCAAAGCGGCAGCCACGCCCGCTACGTGATGGAGCACGCCAGCGCCGGCATGATAGGCGTGAACATCGGTGTGCCCGTGCCGCGCGAGCCCTTCTCGTTCGGCGGCTGGAACGAGTCGAAATTCGGTGCCTGCGACATCACCGGCAAAAGCTCAATAGAATTCTGGACGCAGCTCAAAAAGACCACAACCAAGTGGAACCCCGAGTCGCGGACGAATTGGATGAGCTAGAATATGCGTCGGTACCAAGCATTAGTTATCGCTCCTCTGCTATCGCTGACAAGTTGCTTCGGCTTATTCGATAATGGTACAGACAGTATAGTAGATAAGTATGAAGTGACATGGATTGATGTACATGCGCAGCGGGCACTATACTGCGATGGTTCAGAAGTGGTACCTGCGTACATCGCTGCAGTAGGGTACAACTCGAAATATTTGTTTGTAAAACAACACCCACTCGCAGGTGAGCATGATGAAAAAGTGCTGGAGTCTATCACCAACTACTATCTTATTGAGCGAACGCAAAATGAGTCACAAGACAGACCTATTTATGGGCCATTATCAGAAGAGAAATTTAATGTATTGTGTAATGAATTAGGAATAGAAGAAGTCACGTTCAGCACCCATTATCCGGAGAATATTTAATAGTACTCACTCGCATGTCTCTTTAGTAATTCGCCAAGTGTATATGCAGCCGACCCTCGACCTCGACAAAGAGCAGATTCTGCGCGATAACCTCGACCACACGCTGTTTTCGTGGTCGAAGCAGGCGGGCCTGAACCCCATCAACGTAGAGCGGGCGGCGGGCGTGTACCTCTGGGACCGTGATGGCCGGCGCTACCTCGATTTCTCGTCGCAGCTCATGAACGTGAACATCGGCCACGGCGACCAGCGCGTGACTGAAGCCGTGGCCGCCCAAATGCGCGAGCTGAGCTACGTGTACCCCGGCATGATAACCAAGGCCCGCGGCGACCTAGGCAAGCGCTTGGCCGACATCACGCCGGCCAACCTCACTAAGGCTTTTTTCACCCTAGGGGGCGCCGAGTCGATTGAAAATGCCGTGAAGCTGGCCCGCATCTACACCGGCCGGCACAAGATTGTGGCGCTCTATCAGTCGTTTCACGGGGCCAGCTACGGGGCCATGAGCGTGGGCGGCGACCCGCGCAAGTTTGCCGTTGACAGCCAAGCCATGCCCAATGTGGTGCACGTCGAAAACCCCTACGCCTACCGCTGCCCCTGGTACAGCACCACGCCCGAAGAGTGCGCCCAGCGCGCCGCCGATGCCTTGGAGCGCATTATTGGCTACGAAAACCCCGGCAGCGTGGCGGCCATTTTTCTGGAGGGCGAGTCGGGCACCAGCGGCTGCATCAAGTACCCGCCCGGTTACTGGCAGCGGGTGCGCGAAATCTGCGACAAGCACGGCATCTTGCTAGTGGCCGACGAGGTGATGAGCGGCTTCGGCCGCACCGGCAAGTGGTTTGGCTCGGACCACCACGGCGTGAAGGTTGACATCATGTGCCTGGCCAAGGGCATCACGGCCGGCTACCTGCCCCTAGGTGCGGTAATGGTCGATGAAGCCATCGCCAAGTCATTTGACGACAAGCCCTTGCCCCTAGGGCTCACCTACTCGGCGCACCCGGTTTCGTGCGCGGCGGCCGTAGCCGTGCTCGACATTTACGAGGAAGACAACCTGCTGGCAAACACCGTGGAGATGGGCCATTACCTCGACGCGCAGGTGGCCGAGCTCATGCAGCAGCACCCCAGCATCGGCGACTGGCGCAACACCGGCCTCTTCGGCTGCCTAGAACTGGTGAAGAACCGCACTACCAAGGAGCCGATGGCGCCGTGGAATGCCACGCCCGACCAAATGGGCGTCATGAACCAAGTTGCCGCCAAGATTAAAGAACTGGGAATGTACACGTTTGTGCGGTGGAATTATATTTTTATCTGCCCGCCGCTGTGTATCAATAAGGAGGAGCTGGATGAGGGGCTGGCTGTCATTTCGGAAGCCTTGAAAATCGCCGACGCGCACACGCATTAACCCCATTCTTGCTCATGCCTATTCTGTTGCAAAACGGCCGTGTTGTCACGGCCGACTCCGATGGTATTTGCGATATTCTGGTTGAGGGCGAGCAGATTGTGGCCCTAGGTCGCCACTTGCCTGTTCCGGCCGACACGACGGTACTCGACTGCACTGGCAAAATCGTGGTGCCGGGCGGCATCGACCCGCACGTGCACCTCGAAATGCCGTTTATGGGCACTTTTAGCAGCGATACCTACGAGACGGGCACCCGCGCCGCGCTGCACGGCGGCACCACTACGGTCATCGACTTTGTGTTGCAAAAGCAGGGGCACTCGTTGCGCGCAGCGTTGGAGGAGTGGCAGGGCCGCGCTACGGGCAACGCAGTGGGCGACTACTCTTTTCATTTGGCTGTTACCGACTTTAACGAGAATACCAAGGCGGAAATCGCGGAGATAGTAGCCGAGGGCATTACTTCCTTCAAGGCTTTTATGGCCTACAAAGGCTCGCTCATGATTGATGATGCGCAGCTCATCGGGCTGATGCAAGAGGTGAAGAAGCACGGCGGCCTCGTGACGGCCCACGCCACCAACGGCGACGTGATTGACTCGCTCATCGCCCAGCACCGGGCCGCGGGCCAGCTCGCGCCGCTCTACCACTACCTCTCGCAGCCCGAGGTGACGGAGGCCGAAGCCTCGGGCCGCTTTGCCGACCTGGCCAATTACGCCGGTACGGAGGCCTACATCGTGCACATGACCTGCGAGGGCGCCCTCAACCAGGTGCGCCACGCTACCCGCCGCAACCAGCGCGTGCTGGCCGAGACATGCATTCAATACCTGCTGCTCGATGCATCACTGTATCAGCATGATTTTGAAGGGGCTAAGGTGGTAATGTCGCCGCCGCTGCGCGAGAAAAAAGACCAAACTGCGCTGTGGGCCGGCCTCAACCAGGGCCTGGTGCAAGTAGTGGGCACCGACCACTGCCCCTTTCTGTGGGAGCAAAAGCTGGCGGGCAAAGACGACTTTTCAAAGATTCCCAACGGCCACCCCGCCGTGGAGCACCGCATGGAACTGCTGTTTTCGGAAGGGGTCGGCGATGGCAAAATCACCTTGCAAAGGTTCGTGGAAGTGACCTCCACCAACGCAGCCAAAATCTTCGGCATGTTTCCGCGCAAGGGCACCATCAGCATCGGCGCCGATGCTGACTTAGTGGTGATTGACCCAGCTAAGAAGCACGTTATCTCGGCCGCCACGCACCACATGAACGTGGATTACTCGGCCTACGAAGGCTGGGAAGTGACGGGCAAAGTCGAGACGGTGCTGCTGCGTGGACAGGTGGCCGTGGCGGCTGGCGAAACTAAAGTTGCCAAAGGTTACGGACAGTTTATAAAACGTAGCAAAACAGCATTTTAATCAGCAGGCGACACTTAAAAATGCCGGTCATGCAGAGCGCAGCGAAGCATCTCGCGTGGTGTAGTGAAATCATGCGTTGACAACGAAGCAAGCGAGATGCTTCGCTGCGCTCTGCATGACAATCAATTAATTGTTAACAATATTACCTCACTTACTCATGCCCAGAATACTCAAATCCGGCCTCATCCAGATGAGCTTGCCGATGACCGAAGGCGAAGGCACGATGGCCGAAATCAAGGAGGCGATGATACAAAAGCACCTGCCTCTGATTGAGGAGGCGGGCCGGCAGGGCGTGCAGATTTTGTGTTTGCAGGAGATTTTCAGCACCCCGTACTTCTGCCCCGGTCAGGACAGCAAGTGGTACGCCTCGGCCGAGGCGGTGCCCGGCCCCACCACCGAACGCATGGCCGAATACGCCAAGAAGTACCAGATGGTGATGATAGTGCCGGTGTACGAGCGCGAGTCGGCGGGCGTGCTCTACAACACGGCGGCCGTGATTGACGCCGACGGCACCTACCTAGGCAAGTACCGCAAAAACCATATTCCGCACACCAATGGCTTCTGGGAGAAATTCTTCTTCAAGCCCGGCAACCTGGGCTACCCCGTGTTCCAAACCATGTACGCCAAGGTGGGCGTGTACATCTGCTACGACCGGCATTTTCCGGATGGCGCCCGCGTGCTGGGCCTGAACGGGGCCGAAATCGTGTATAACCCGTCGGCCACGGTGGCGGGCCTCTCGCAATACCTCTGGAAACTGGAGCAGCCCGCGCACGCGGCGGCCAACGGCTACTTCATGGGCTGCATCAACCGGGTGGGCGAGGAAAAGCCCTGGAACCTGGGGCGGTTCTACGGCACGTCCTACTTCGTGGACCCGCGCGGCCAGACGATTGCGCAGGCCAGCGAGGACCAGGACGAGCTGCTGATTGCCGAGTTTGACCTCGATATGATAGATGAGGTGCGCTCGACCTGGCAGTTTTTCCGCGACCGCCGGCCCGAAACCTACGAGAAGCTGGTGGAGCTGTAAACATCGCCTGTCATTGCGAGCGCAGCGAAGCAATCGTATCAATACGAGCTATTTAGGTGCGATTACTTCGCTGCGCTCGCAAGGACAGCCTATCTACTTTTACGCATAAGTATGGCCGAATTTTCTACTCCCACAACCGAGCAAGAGTTTGCGCGAAACTTTGCGCAGCTCAAGCCGGCGATGAACCGCACCGAGGCGCTGTATGAAAGCTCGCGCTGCCTGTTTTGCTTTGATGCGCCGTGCATTCAGGCGTGCCCGTCGGGTATTGATATTCCGCAGTTTATCAGGCAGATAAACAGTGGCAATGAAACCGGCGCGGCCCGCACAATTTACGAAGCCAACTACTTCGGCAATGCTTGCGGCAAGGTGTGCCCCACGGAGGTGCTGTGCGAAGGCGCCTGCGTGTACAATTTGCAAGAAGTGAAGCCGATAGAAATCGGGCGCTTGCAGAGCTACGCCACCACCAAGGTCATTGCCAGCGGCCAGCATCTCTTCGGGCCGGGGGCAGACAATGGCAAGCGCGTAGCGGTGATTGGGGCGGGGCCGGCGGGTATCTCTTGTGCGTGCGAGCTGCGGGCCCTAGGGTACGCCGTGGACGTTTTTGAGGCCAAAGCACAGCCCTCGGGGCTGACGGTATACGGTGTAGCGCCCTATAAAATCACTACTGAAGAGGCGCTGGCCGAGATGACGTATTTGCAGGCGCAGTTCGGGTATGCGGTGCAGTACAACTCGCCCATTACCAGCCGCGAGGAACTAGCTGATTTAGAGGCGAGCTACGATGCTATTTTCCTAGGTATCGGCCTAGGCAAAACCAGCACCCTAGGGCTGCCGGGCGAGGCCCAGCGCAACTGCGTGGGCGCGGTCGAGTTCATTGCCGACCTACGCCAGCTGCACCACCAGATGGCGGTGGGCCGCCGCGTAATTGTGCTGGGCGGCGGCAACACGGCCATGGACGCCGCCTCCGAGTCGGCGCGGCTGGGGGCGGAGAGCGTGGTACTGGCCTACCGCCGCGGCAAGGGGGAAATGGGCGCCTACGGCTTCGAATACGACCTAGCCAAGAGCGTAGGCGTGAAGGGCTTATTCAACGTGGCCCCGGTGGAAATAGTGGGCGACGGCTACGTGTCGGGCGTGCGCTTTGTGCGCACCGCTACCGTAGATGGGCGCGTGCAGGAACTGCCCGGTTCTGAATTTGTGCAAGACTGTGACATGGTGATACTGGCTACCGGCCAGGCCAAACAGACGGGCCTTTTAGGTCTCATCCCAGGCTTGGAATTGGATGAGAAGGGCCGCATCTTGGCCAATGCGCATACCGGCCAAACCACTAACCCTAAATATTTTGCTTCGGGCGATGCTTGGAATGGCGGGGCCGAAGTGGTGAATGCCGCGGCCGAGGCGAAGCTTACGGCGCGGGGCATTCACGCCTATTTAAGCAAGTAGCGCGGACTTCCAGTCCGCAAACACAAACCCTTTTTTCTACGCTACTCGCGGACTGAAAGTCCGCGCTACTGCCATGCCAGACCTTTCCGTAAACTTCGCCGGCATCCATTCGCCCAATCCATTTTGGCTGGCTTCGGCGCCGCCTACTAATTCTGGCTACCAGGTGATGAAGGCCTTTGATGCGGGCTGGGGCGGCGCGGTGTGGAAGACCCTAGGCGTGCCCGTTGTGAATGTATCGAGCCGCTACGGCGGCGTCAACTACCGCGACAAGCGCCTCATCGGCTTCAATAATATCGAGCTGATTTCGGACCGGCCGCTGGCCGATAACCTGCGCGAGATTGAGGAAGTGAAGAAGCGCTTTCCCGAGCACGCCGTCATCGCCTCGCTCATGGTGCAGAGCCGGCAGGAGTGGCACGACATCGTGCGGGCGTCGCAGGATGCGGGCGCCGATGGCTTCGAGCTGAACTTTGGCTGCCCGCACGGCATGTGCGAGCGCGGCATGGGCTCGGCGGTGGGCCAGGAGCCTAGGGTGCTGCAAATGATAGTGGAATGGGTGATGGAGGTGGCCCAAAAGCCCGTTATCGTGAAGCTGACGCCTAATATCTCAGATATCACGGAGCCGGCGCTGGCGGCTCGGCGCGGTGGCGCGGATGCTATTTCGCTGATTAACACCATCCAGAGTATCGTGGGGGTTGACCTAGACCGCTTTGCGCCCTACCCCATCGTGGATGGCAAGGGCACCAACGGCGGCTACTGCGGCCCGGCCGTGAAGCCCATTGCCCTGAACATGGTGAAAAACTGCGCCCAGCACCCTGGCATCAAGCTGCCCATTTCGGGCATCGGCGGCATCGAGAACTGGCGCGATGCGGTAGAGCATATCTTGCTCGGAGCCAGCGCAGTGCAGGTGTGCACGGCGGCCATGCACTTCGGCTTCGGCATTATTCGGGAAATGACGGCGGGCCTTTCGCAGTACATGACGGAAAAGGGCTTCGAAACCATCGACCAGATGGTGGGCCGCGCTCTGCCCAACGTACTGCACTGGGAAGACCTGAACATGAAGTACCAGGTCACGGCCCACATCAACGCCGACAAGTGCATTGGCTGCCAGCTCTGCTACACGGCTTGCGAAGATGGCGCGCACCAAGCCATTGGGCTGCAAGCCGGTACGCGGGTGCCAGCCATTATTGAGGAGAACTGCGTGGGCTGCAACCTGTGCTCGCTGGTGTGCCCGGTGGAGCAGTGCATCACGATGGAGCGCACCGACGACGGCACCCAGCACCTCACCTGGAAGGAGCGCACTGCGGCGCAGACCATTCCGACGGAGTTTAACGACGAGCGCGCCGGCGGCCGCCACCACTGGGTGCCCGAGCCCGCCGCCGCCCTAGGCAAGGAGCGGCACAAAACGCTGCCCGGTAAAGCCCGGCTGCTAAATGGCGTGACCGAGGCGCCCGCATCCTAAGCTTGTAGAACGCACAGCGTAGCAACGCTACACTTTTTGAAAACGGCGCGGCCGTACCTTTGCCGCCTATGCCGAAGCGCCGCAAAAAGAAACTGGGCTCCTACCCTACCCCGCTGGTAGTGTTTAGCATCACGCTGGCGCTGGTGGTCATTGGCCTGTTTGGCCTGCTGCTGTTGCACGCGCATAAGCTGAGCGAGCAAGTGCGCGAAAACCTGGAGGTGCAAGTGTACCTAGAGCGCAACTTGCCCGAAACCGAGCTGCTGCGTCTCCAGCAAGACCTGGAGCACCAGCCCTACGTGGCCGTGAAGGACGGCCGCGCCCAGCTTCGCTTCGTGAGCAAAGAGGAAGGCGCCCGGCAACTGCTAGAAAGCACCGGCGAGGACTTCCGCACTTTCCTGGATGATAACCCGCTGCGCGACGCCTACGCCCTCAAAATCAGGCCCGAATACACCGATACCATGCACCTGCGGCAGCTGAGCCAAAGCCTGAGCAGCCAGCGCGGCGTGTTCGAGATTCAGTACCCCAAGTCGCTATTCGACAGCATCAACCAGAATCTGACCAAGATTAGCCTCTTGCTGGTGAGCTTCGCGGCGGTACTCGTGCTAGTGGTGGTTATCCTGATAAATAATACGATTAAGCTGGCGCTGTTTTCGCAGCGGTTTTTAATTCGCTCGATGCAACTGGTGGGCGCGACGCGGTTCTTTATTCAGCAGCCGTTTTTGCGGCGGGCTACGTGGCAGGGCTTTGCCAGCGGAGCGCTGGCGGCCCTAGTGCTGGTGGCGCTGCTCCAATACGCCTACCTCGAAGTGGAGCAGCTGAAGCTGCTGCGCGACGACCGCCTCATTGCCCTGCTGCTGATAGCAGTGGTAGGCCTCGGCACCGTTATCGGCTTCCTGAGCTCGTACCGCGCCGTGAATAAGTACATCGGTGTTTCTCTCGACGAATTGTATTAATCAAGTGCTTAGTGGATAGTGTTTGATACCCACTCCCTAAACACTATCCACTAAGCACTAAACACTACTACCATGCAAGCAACTACTCCGGCCCCGCGCTTCGCCTTTGGCCCCCGCAACTACCGCCTCATGTGGATAGGGTTGGCCGTGCTGGCCGCTGGCTTCATCACGATGATGCTCGACGGGGCACAGTACGGCGAAGGCTTCCTAGGTATCACCCTAGGGCCCATATTACTGGTAATCGGCTTCATCATTGAGTTTGCGGCCATCCTGGTGCGCAGCAACCCGGGCGAGGTGGTGCCAGTGGCCCCGGCGCACCCCGGCGTGGCCGCACCCATCACGGCGCCCACGGCCGCTGCTCCGGTGGTGCCCGCACCCGCCCCGGCCAAGCCCGCTTACAAGCGGCTCTAGTTTTTGCGCGTTTCCAAACACTACATTCTGCTTGTCATTGCGAGGAGGAACGACGAAGCAATCGCACCAAACAGCCCGTTTTGATGCGATTGCTTCGTCGTTCCTCCTCGCAATGACAGCCCTTACCTACTCTCAAACACCTACTTACCTCACAACTGCTACATGACTTACTGGCACGCGCTGCTGCTGGCTATCGTGGAAGGACTCACCGAGTTTCTGCCCGTATCCAGCACCGGCCACATGATTATTGCTTCTCAGCTGCTGGGCGTCGCCATGACGCCCTTTGCCAAGCTGTTTTTGGTGGTTATTCAGCTCGGGGCCATCCTGTCGGTGCTGGTGGTGTACTGGAAACGCTTTTTTCAAAGCTTCGACTTCTACCTCAAGCTGCTGGTGGCCTTTTTGCCCATCGTAGTGGTGGGTTTGCTGCTCAAAAAACACATCGACGCGCTGCTCGAATCGGTGACGACGGTGGCCGTGATGCTGCTCCTAGGTGGCGTGGTGCTGCTGTTTATCGACAAGTGGTTTCCGCAGGAAAGCCCCCAGGCGGGCGGCCACCCGGTCACTAACCCTAGCTTCAAGGAAGCGCTGTTTATTGGTTTATTTCAGTGCATTGCGGTGGTGCCGGGTGTGAGCCGCTCGGCGGCTACCATCATCGGCGGCCTCAGCCAGAAGCTGACGCGCCGGGCGGCGGCCGAGTTCGCCTTTTTCCTGGCCATGCCTACCATGGCGGCGGCGGCCGTGAAGGACATTTACGATTACTATAAGGAGGCACACGCCCACGGCGTGGAGCTGGGCCAGCTGTTTTCGGGCGAGGAAATCAAGCTGCTGGTGCTCGGCAACGTGGTGGCTTTTGTAGTGGCGCTACTGGCCATTCGGCTGTTTGTGGGCTTCGTGGCCAAGTACGGGTTTCGGGCGTTTGGCATCTACCGCATCATCGTGGGTGGCTTCTTGTTGCTGCTACTCGGCCTAGGGGTAAATTTGCAGCTAGTATGAGTAAGAAAGCATTAGCTGATTTCAATTTCGAAGCGGGCGAAGTCCTGCTGCTCGATAAGCCGCTGACCTGGACCTCGTTTGACGTGGTGCGCAAGGTGAAGAACACGCTGCGCCCGCGCAAAATCGGCCACGCCGGCACCCTCGACCCGCTGGCCACGGGCCTGCTTATTCTCTGCACCGGCAAGAAAACCAAGGACATCGACCAGATTCAAGCGCAGGAAAAGGAATACGAAGGCACCTTCCGCCTAGGGCAGACCACGCCGAGCTTCGACCTCGAAACGCCCGTGGACGCCGAGCAGCCCTACGCCCACCTCACGGAGGCCGAGATTCAAGCCGCCGTAGCTACTTTCCTGGGCAAAATTGAGCAGATACCGCCCGTATTCTCGGCCGTAAAGGTGGATGGCCAGCGCGCCTACGAGCTGGCCCGCAAGGGCGAGCAGGCTGAGATAAAGCCCAAAACCGTGGAGATAAAAGCGTTTGAGTTGACGCGTATCGCCTTGCCCGACATCGACTTCCGCATTGTGTGCTCGAAGGGCACCTACGTTCGCAGCCTGGCCCGCGACCTGGGCGTGGCCTTAGGGTGCGGCGCCCACCTCACGCGGCTGGTGCGCACCCGCATCGGCGAGTACCGCCTGGCCGACGCCTGGACGGTGGCCGAGGTGCAGGCCTTGCGCCCGCCCCGCCCCGAACCGGCCGACGGCGAAGCCCCAGCGCCCCGCCAGCGGCGCGAGCGGATAAAATCGGCCCGCGTGGGCCTCGATTTCTATGCCTCGCAGCAGGCCGACCGGGCACCCGCCACTGGCCCCGACCTGCCGCTGCATCCTGAAGGCACGCCCTCGGCGTAAGCCGCTGCCGCCACATCTGCGCCTTATGCAAGTTATCCGCGACCTAGCCGACTTTCCTTTTCTCACCAACGCCGTGGTGACGAGCGGCACCTTCGACGGGGTGCACCGCGGGCACCAGCGCATTTTAGCGCGCTTGCGGCAGGTGGCCGATGCCGTGGGCGGCCCGGCGGTGGTTATCACCTATTGGCCGCACCCGCGGCTGGTGCTGGGTCCGCCGCCCACCCACCCCGAGCTGCTAGAATTGCAGCTGCTCAATACCTTGGACGAGCGCATATTGCGGCTGGCCGAGTTCGGCGTCGATTACCTGCTGGTGATGCCCTTCACCCGCGAGTTTGCGCAGTGGACCTCGGAGCAATACATTCAGGAATTACTCCTGAAAACCGTGGGGGCCAAGCACTTAGTTATCGGCTACGACCACCGCTTTGGCAAAAACCGCGAGGGTGGCTTCGAGTACCTGAGCCAGCACGCCGACCGTTACGGCTTCACGGTGGAGGAGATTCCGCGCCAGGACGTGGACGCGGTGGGCGTGAGCAGCACGCGCATCCGGCAGGCGCTACGCACCGGCGACGTAGCCACCGCCACCCGCTACCTAGGCTACGAATATCCGCTCACCGGTACCGTGGTGCACGGCCAGAAGCTAGGCCGCACCATCGGCTACCCCACCGCCAACCTGCAGCCCACCGAGCCGCTGAAGCTGGTGCCCGCCCAGGGTATTTATGCGGTGTGGACCACCACGGCGGCCGGCACGCGGCACGCGGCCATGCTCAGCATCGGGGTGCGGCCCACCATCGGGGCCGGTTTGGCGCAGACGATTGAGGTTAATCTGCTCGACTTCAGCGGCGATTTATACGACCAGGAGCTAACGCTGGAATTCGTGGCCTGGCTGCGCGGCGAAGAAAAATATACCGGCCTAGATGCGCTAAAGGCCCAACTGGCGTTAGATGCGCAAGCTACGCGGGCCGCCCTGGCCCAGTAGTTGCAAAGCCCTTTCTATTATTCTTACGCCTTAGGTACTGCATATGCGCTATTTGCGATTGGTTATTCTCTTGAGTTGCTGGCTGGGGGCGGCAGTGGCCGCCCAGGCGCAGGGCCGCATCACGGGCGTGGTGCAAGACTCCGTGACGCACGAGCCGCTGGCGTTTGCCAGCGTTTTTCTGGCCAACACTACCCTAGGGGCGACTACTACCGAGCAGGGCACTTTTGTGTTTGAGCGCGTGCCCAAGGGCACCTACGACATTGTGGGCTCGTATGTGGGCTACCGCTTGTCGAAGCAAAACATCACGGTGGGCGCCGCGGCGCAGCAAGTGACGCTGCGCCTCGCCTCCTCGGGCCCGCAGCTGAGCGAGGTGGTGGTGCACGCCGATGCGCACCAGGAGGACAACTACCGCAAGTTCACGGGGCTGTTTTTGGGCGGCACTACCTTCTCGAAGCAGTGCCGCATCATGAACCCCGAGGACGTGGACGTGGCGTTCAACGACACGTCTAAAACGCTGACGGCCACCACGCCTAATTTCGTGCAGATAGAAAACACGGCCCTAGGGTACCGCATCAAGTACTACGGGCTGCACTTCGACTACAACACCGAAACCGAGGCTTCAGGCTTCGACGGCCAAACGGTATTCGAGGAAATGAAGCCCAAGGACGACCAGCAGCGCCGGCAGTGGGCCGCCAACCGGGTGGCCGCCTACAACGGCTCGCTCACGCACTTCCTGAAAAGCGTGTACGATAACCAAGTGACGGAAAGCAACTTCCTGGCCCAGCAGGTGCGCCTGGTGCAGCCGCTGCGCGCCATGCGCGGCGAACAGCTATTAAAGAAGAAAAAAGGCGCCTTCACGGCTGCCGACCGCGACTCGATGCGGGTGTGGGACGAGCTACCGGCCATTGCCCAGCTCAACCCGGCGGCCCGGCCCATTGACAGCCTGCGCCGCGTATCGACGGACGGGCGCACGTTTTTGCGCTTCACGAACGAGTTGCAAGTGGTTTTCTTTGGCGAAGCGCCCGACCCCGGCTACACGCAGCCCATGTCGCCGATTGGGCCAGTGAGCGCCAAGTCGCCAACCAAGCGGCAGGTGTCGCGCCTGACGCTGCTGGCGCCCGAAACCGAGATTCAGCCCAACGGCACCCTCGCCAATCCGCTCGACGTGGTGAGCGGCGAGTACTGGGGCTTCCAGAAAATGGGCGAGTTTTTGCCGCTCGACTACGCGCCGCCCGTGGCCGTCGCGGCACCTGCGCCCACCAAGCAAGCTAAAGCCAAATAGGGCCGGCGAGGGCCACCCGCGCTCGCGCGGCCAAGCCAAGCGCTCAGCAAAGGCCGCACTCTAGGCCGCTGCCTCGCTACCGGAGCAGCACGCCGCGAACCCACTACCTGCTCCACTTACCTGACCAGGTAGGCGGAGCAGGCTTATTTTTGGCGGCTTCTACCCGCCCTCGCCATGACTGCCACGCTCCTCTCCGAAGTTGTTTTGCCGCACCTGCCCTCGGCTTCGGGCGTAGAGATTATCGGGGCTACGGCCTACGTCATCAGCGACGATGCGCCTTTTCTCTACCTGCTCGATGCGGCTACCCTAGCCGCCACCGGCCGCGTGGCGCTGTTTGAAACCGCTGACTTTACCACCGGCCGCATTCCGAAGGCCACGAAGCCCGACCTCGAAAGCATGGCCGCCGTGGGTGGTCCCACCGCGGAGGTGGGGCTGCTGCTGCTAGGCTCGGGCTCGGGGCCCCACCGCGAGGTGGGCTACTACGTGCGGGGGCTACCCCCCGGCGAGTCCGCGCCCCTGGTCGAGCGGCTGGAGCTGCGCCAGCTCTACGACCAGCTGCGCCCACACCTGCCCGCGGGCGCAGTCCTCAACCTCGAAGCCGTCGCCACAAGTACCACCGACCTGCTGCTGCTTCAGCGCGCCGTGGGGGGCGGGCCGGCCCAGCTATTCAGCTTTCCGCTGGCGCCGGCGCTGGCCCACCTGCGGGCGCCGGGCACGCCCGCGCCGCCGCTGGGGCTAGTGCATTCTTTCAAGCTACCCACGCTGGAAGGGCACGCGGCGGGCTTTTCGGGCGCCACTTTCGTGGGCGGGGTTTTGTTTGTGACGGCCTCCGTGGAAGCGACCACCGATGCCGTGCTCGACGGGGCCGTGCTAGGCTCCTTCGTGGGAATGGTGGACGTGCAGACCCAAACCGCCACCTTCGCCCGCCTGGGCTGGGCCGATGGCCGCCCCTACCGGGGCAAGGTAGAGGGCCTGGCCGTGCGCCGCATCCTGGGGCCGGGCTGGCTAGAACTGCTGCTCGTGACGGACGATGACCTAGGGGGCAGCAGTGCCCTGGTAGCCGAAGTGCGGGTGTGAAGCCCGTAAATTGCGCGAACGCAGCCACTGGCGCGGCAGCCAGGCGTCGGCCACAAAACCTGGTTACCCGTACTTCAGCCTCTTCTACCCCCCTTTCCCACCCCATGATAAATAAAGTAGTGCCCGATGCCCAGGCCGCCCTGGCCGGCGTGGCCGATGGCATGACCCTGATGCTGGGCGGCTTCGGCCTCTGCGGCATCCCCGAAAACGCCATTGCCGAGCTGCTGCGCCTCGGCGTACGCGACCTGACGTGCATCTCCAACAACGCGGGCGTCGATGATTTTGGCATTGGCAAGCTCTTGCAAACCAAGCAAGTGCGGAAGATGATAAGTAGCTACGTGGGCGAGAACGCCGAGTTTGAACGCCAGTTGCTGAGCGGTGAGCTTGAGGTCGAGCTCATTCCGCAGGGTACATTGGCCGAGCGCTGCCGGGCGGGCGGCGCCGGCATTCCGGCCTTTTACACCCCGGCCGGCTACGGCACCGAGGTGGGTGAGGGCAAGGAAAGCCGCGAGTTCAACGGCAAAATGTACCTGCTCGAAACCGCGTTGCGCGCCGATTTTGCCCTCGTAAAAGCCTGGCGCGGCGACACTGCCGGCAACCTCATCTACCGCGGCACGGCCCGCAATTTCAACCCCATGATGGCCACGGCCGGCGTCATCACCGTGGCCGAAGTAGAGGAGCTGGTGCCCGCCGGCGAGCTCGACCCCAACCAAATTCACACGCCGGGCATCTTCGTGCAGCGCATTTTCCAAGGCCAAGCATACGAAAAGCGCATCGAGCAACGCACCGTATCGCAGATTCAGCGGATTTAACGGATTTCGCAGATACGCCTGCCGGTGGCAGGCTGGCTATGCGGGCGATACACGGCGGCTGCGCCGCTTGCTGGACCCGGCCGCTTTGCTTTTCACTTACTGTTTTCTGCCTTTTAGTTCCTGCTTTCAACATGAGGAAGAACCTAATGCTGGGCCTGCTGCTGCTGGGCGGCCCTGGAGCCTTTGCGCAACTGGCCAAGCCAGCCGTGCTGCACGCGGCCCCGCCGGCCGCGGTCGGCATGAGCGCCGAAAAGCTCCAGGCCATCGACGCGCTGCTGCAAGGCTACGTGAATGATGGGCGCGTGCCGGGCATCATTGCCCTGGTGGCCCGCGATGGGCAAGTGGTGTACCGCAAGGCGCTGGGCTACAGCGATGTGGCTACCAAGACGCCCCTGCGTCCCGACGCCATTGAGCGCATTGCCTCGCAAACCAAGGCCATCACGAGCGTGGGGCTGATGGAATTGTACGACCAGGGCAAGTTTCAGCTCGATGACCCCATCTCGAAGTACTTGCCCACGTTTGCTCACCCGCGGGTGCTGGCCAGCTTCAACGCGCAGGATTCGAGCTACACCACGGTGCCGGCCCGAAGCGAGATTACCATTCGGCAGCTGCTGAGCCACACCTCGGGCATTGGCTACGCGGTTATCGGCTCGGCCGAGGCGCGGGCCATTTATGCCAAGGCGCGCATTCCGAGCGGAGTGGGCTCGCCCGACGGCACCCTAGGGCCCGCCATCGACGCGCTGGGCAAGCTGCCGCTGTTCAACCAGCCCGGCGAGCGCTTCACCTACGGCCTGAGCGTGGACGTGCTGGGCCGCCTGATTGAGGTGCTGAGCGGGCAGCCGCTCGACCAGTACCTGCGCGCCCACGTGTTTGACCCGCTGGGCATGCGCGACACCTACTTCTACCTGCCCGCCGCGCTGCAAAGCCGGCTGGTGCCGCTGTATACCGAGTACCAGGGGCGCACCGTGGCTATGCCCACCACCGGCATGATGGGGCTACGGCCCGATTTTCCGAACCAGCCGGGCACCTATTTCTCGGGCGGCGGCGGGCTCTCCTCCACCATCGACGACTACGCCGTGTTTTTGCAAATGCTGCTCAATGGCGGCACCTACAACGGCCAGCGCCTGCTGAAACCCAGCACCGTGGCCCTGATGACGCAAAACCAGATTGGCGATGTCAACCAAGGCGTCAACAAGTTTGGGCTGGGCTTTAGCATCGTAACGCCCGCTGGCGCCGCCCAAACCGGGCAGTCGGTGGGCAGCTACGAGTGGGGCGGCGCTTTCGGCACCGACTACTGGGTTGACCCTAAGGAGCACCTGGTGGTACTGATTTACACCCAAAAGTTTCCGCACAATAACACGCCCGACCTGGTGCCGCGCTTCCGCAAGGCCGTGTACGCGGCCCTGGCTAAGCGCCAGGCGGCCAAGTAAGTAGTTCCACCTGCACGTCAGGCAGAGCGTAGCGAAGCATCTCGCGTGGTGCAGTAATCAATAGCGCATGGATTTACTGCGCCACGCGAGATGCTTCGCTACGCTCTGCATGACAACGGCTCACATATCCTTTATCCCACCCCACTCTAATGTTAGACAAACACGGCATTGCCCGGCGCATCGCGCAGGAAGTGCAAGACGGCTCCTACGTCAACCTAGGCATCGGTATTCCGACGCTGGTGGCCAACTACATCCCGGCCGGCCTCAGCGTGGAGCTGCAAAGCGAAAACGGCCTGCTCGGCATGGGCCCGTTCCCGACCGAGGCCGAGGTTGACCCCGACCTCATCAACGCGGGCAAGCAGACCGTGACGACGCTGCCGGGCTCTAGCCTGTTCTCGTCGGCCGACTCGTTTGGCATGATTCGCGGCGAGCACGTGGACCTCACCATCCTGGGGGCGATGGAGGTGAGCGAGTGCGGTGACATTGCCAACTGGAAAATTCCGGGTAAAATGGTGAAGGGCATGGGCGGCGCCATGGACCTCGTGGCCTCGGCCAAAAACATCATCGTGGCCATGCAGCACGTGGCCCGCGATGGCAGCAGCAAGCTGCTACCCGACTGTACGCTGCCCCTCACCGGCCTGCGCTGCGTGAAGAAAATCGTGACCGAGCTGGCCGTGCTCGACGTCACGCCCGACGGCTTTGTGCTGCGCGAGCGGGCGCCCGGCGTCAGCGTGGCCCAGATTCGGGCGGCTACGGCGGGCCGGCTGGTGGTGCCGGGCGGCGACGAGGCCGTGCCGGAGATGCGCGGCGTGTAGCGTGAGCGGTGAATGGCGAGCAGTGGCTTACTTTTAGGCAGTTAAGTACGCCTGTAAGTTTCACCGCTCGTTTTTCCCTTGCTTATGAAAACAAAATTTTTACTCTTGCCCCTAGGTCTGGTAGCCAGCCTGGCCCACGCCCAAACGGCGCCCACCATTACAGCGGCCGACATGCCCGCCGCCGGCGACTCGCTGCGCCTGAGCCTGACGGCCGCGCTGCCCGCTACTGCGCCGCCCCTCACCCGCAACGGCGCCAACCAAACCTGGAACTACGCCGGCCTGACGGCCGCCTCGCAGCGCGTGGAGCGCTACGCCGACCTGAGCACGGTCACGGATTTTACGCTGCTGTTCACCTTCAACAACGCCTTCACGGGTGCCGCCAACCGCGCTACGCTGGTGGCACCTAGGAACCTGCCCATCCCGGCCGGCACCACGTTTCCGGTGCCCATCACCAACCCGCAGGAGTTTTTCAACAGCTCGGCGGCCGACTTCCGCTCCGTGGGCTACGGGGCCACGCTCAATGGCACGACCCTGCCGGTCACCTACGCTTCGCGGGCGCAGCAAGACGTTATTTACCGCTTCCCGCTGACGTTTGGTAGCGCACCTGAGGTTATTAATTCGTTGCTGACTACGCCCGCGGTGGCGGCCAGCACGGGCTACTTCAGCCAGCGGCGCCAGCGCACCAACCAGGTCGATGGCTGGGGCACGCTCACCACGCCCTTCGGCACGTTTCAGACGGTGCGGGTGGTGAGCACGCTGCTCGACCACGATAGCCTATCGGTGGGGGGCGCGCCGGGCCAGGCCCTCGACCTGCCCCTCACCCGGCAGTACAAGTGGCTGGCCAACGGCGTGCGCGTGCCAGTGCTCACCATCACGACCACCACCGTGGCGGGCCAGGAAACCGTGGCCGCCGCCGAATACCGCGACAGCTACCGCCGCGTGGTAGCGCTGGCCAGCCGCGGAGCCAGCGGGCCCGACCTAGGAGCCGCCCCCAACCCCTCGGCGGTGGGCACCGAGCTGCGCCTGCTGGTGCCGGCCGGCAGCGGCCCGCTCACGGTGCAAGCCACTGATTTGCTGGGGCGCACGGTATTTCGCCGCGCGTTTGCGGGGAGCGCGGGCGGCGTGCTCACGCTGGATGCGGCGGCCTTCGGTGGGTTCCGCGGGGTGCTGCTGCTGGCGGTGCAAACCGCCCAGGGCACCAGCACCCAGCGCGTGGTGCGCGAGTAACCTTCTGCACCTATCGGCTCGTTTAGTGGTTATAAAGCCCGTTGGCCCTGGCCAGCGGGCTTTTTTAGGGGTAATTTTGACTAACGCTCCGCTACTTACGACTGTTTTTTCCTGTTAATTTATGGCTACTTCTTCCGACACCAACGGCAAAGCCACTCCCGGCGGCACGCACCACAAAAAGGGCACCAAGCTGGGCCCTACTACTGATGAGCGCTTGACGCCCACTGCCGTACCAGCCCACAAGCTGGTGCTGCGCCAGTTGCGCCGCACCGATTTCAAGGCCATCCACGGCATTATGGAAAAGGTGTACTCCAACATGGAGGGCGCCTGGTCGCAGGACGAGTATAATGCCCTGCTCAAGAAATTTCCCGAGGGCCAGATTTGCATCGAGGACAACGGCCAGGTAGTGGCCGCCGCACTGGCTATCATCGTGGACTACAGCAAGTTTGGCGATAAGCACACCTACGCCAAAATCACGGGCAACGGTAAGTTTGACACCCACGACGCGGAGGGCGACACCCTCTACGGCGTCGATGTATTTGTGGACCCCGAGTACCGTAGCCTGCGCCTAGGTCGCCGCCTCTACGACGCTCGTAAGGAGCTGTGCGAGAGCCTAAACCTGCGCGCCATGGTGGCCGGCGGCCGCATCCCTGGCTACGCTGCCTACGCCGACGAGATGACGCCCGCCAAATACGTGGAGATGGTGCGCAACAAGGAAGTGGTTGACCCCATCCTCACCTTCCAACTCTCGAACGAGTTTCACGTGCGCAAAATCATTCGCGGCTATTTGCCTTATGACTCGGAGTCAAAGGCTTACGCCACGCTGCTGGAGTGGATTAACGTGTACTACGACGAGGAGTTTGACAAGCTCATCGGCAACCAGAAGTCCAACGTGCGCATCGGTATCGTGCAGTGGCAAATGCGGGCCACCAAGAGCCTGGAGGATTTTTATCAGCAAATCGAGTTTTTTGTGGATACCGTGAGCGGTTACAAGGCTGACTGCGTGCTGTTTCCCGAGTTTTTCAACGCCCCCATGATGGCCCTCACCAACGAGAAGGCAGCCTCGGCGGCCATTCGGGGCATGGCGGCCTTCACCGAGCCCATCAAAATCAGGATGATGGAGCTGGCCGTGAGCCACAACATCAACGTAATCGCGGGCTCGATGCCGGTCTACGAAGATGGCAAGCTCTACAACGTGAGCTACTTGTGCCGCCGCGACGGCACCGTGGACGAGCAGTACAAGCTGCACGTAACGCCCGACGAGGCCAGCTACTGGGGTATGCGCGGCGGCGACAAAATCAAGTGCTTCGACACGGACTTTGGCAAAATCGGCATCCTAGTCTGCTACGACGTGGAGTTCCCCGAACTCAGCCGCATCCTGAGCGACGAGGGCATGAAAATCCTGTTCGTGCCCTTCTGGACCGACACCAAGAACGCCTACCAACGCGTGCGCATCTGCGCCCAGGCCCGCGCCATCGAAAACGAGTGCTACGTGGCCATCACGGGTTCGGTAGGCAACCTGCCTAGGGTCGAAAACATGGATATTCAGTACTCGCAGTCGGCTGTGTTCAGCCCTAGCGACTTTGCTTTCCCGCACGATGCCATCGTGGCCGAGGCCACGCCCAACACGGAGATGACGCTCATCGCCGACCTCGACCTCGACCTACTCAAGGACCTGAACACCAGCGGCGCCGTGCGCAACCTGCGCGACCGCCGCAAGGACCTCTACGGCGTGAGCTGGGTAGTGAAGAAGAGCGACCGCGACGACGACCTGCTGGCCCAGGGCGAGGAGCGCCAGCCCGCCACCAAGCCCAGCCGCCGCAAGGCGGTGGCGGCCGGATAACGCCCAGCACCTTGCTTAGACTAACCTAAAAAGGGTAGGCTGTACTTTTACAGCCTACCCTTTTTGCTTGCTGTGCACCATGTTACTAGCACGTTATAGTATCGCAGCTTTTCTGTTATCGGTCAGCTTATTAGCCTTTGGGCAGACTACGAGCGCTACCAGCAAATTTGAGCGCGGCAGCCTCAGCAAAGGCCAGCCGACCGGCACGTGGGAGTACCTAGATGACACTGGCCAACTCGAGCTTCGCATGAACTACGATTCGAGCCGCATCAGCTACCGCCGGCCCGATACGGCCCGCTATGAGTTGCGCATCAACGATACCTGGCAGCTGGTGCACCCTAGCCGGGCGCCAGGCCTGCTGGGCAGCCGCGCCGGCCGCCGCCAGGCGCTCCGCACGGGCCTGCGTTATCCCGTTGCGGCGTTGCAGCAGCAGTGGCAAGGCGATGTATTGCTCTCCTACGTGGTGCAGCCCGACGGGAGCACGACCGATTATACAGTGCTAAGCAGCTTGTCGCCCGCCTGCGACCAAGAAGTGTGGCGGATGCTACAGCAGCTACCTAGCCGTTGGATCCCGGCTATTTACCAGGGGCAAGCCCGGGCGGCGCGCTTTTACCTACGGGTGCATTTTGAGATGGTAACCGCTCGTAGCCTCGACGAATATAAAAAAACCCAAGCCCAAGTGCTCGCCCCTCCCTCCGGGCCATTCTCAGACGTTGTTACGGTCACGGCTGTGGGTATCGAGCGGCGCTAATTTTTGCTGGAAATGATGACCGAAACTTAGTTTTTCTTCTACTGACGGAGCCGAGTAAAATATACCAATTTACTGCTAATCAACCTCTTTTACTCCAAAAACAACTTTTACCCAGCGGCTATCACGTGCGCGTGGTCGCGGAGCACGGTGCGCAGAAACGCCTCGTCGGACATATCGCTTTGCACGTGCAGCAGCTGCTTTATTTTGGTGGCGGTTTCGTTGAGCAGCACGTAGTTTCCCTGTTGCAGACTGCGGCTCAACAGCTGGCGCAGCAGGGCCACGTCGTGGTCGGTGAGGTCGGCGGCCTGCGGAAACACCGCCTGGTAGCCTTCGAGTGGGAGCGATGGCCCTAGGTCGGGTAGCAGGCCAGCTGGGGCTTTGGTGCTCACGACGGTGGTGCCGGCGGCCATGTCGCCCAGGCGCTGGCCTTTGCCATTGACGGCAATGGTAATGATGGCCACCAAGCCGCCCGCAAAGGGCAGGTACAAATCAATGATACGCAGCAGCCAGCGCAGAAAATAGTCGCCTAGGCGCGGCGCGGTGCCATCGAGGCGCACCACGCGCAGGTGGCGGGCTTTCTTACCCAGGCTCTGGCCGTTGAAAAAAATCTCGCTGGCCAGGCTGTAAAAGACGACGGGCGCGAGAATGAAAGCAATAATGATAATAGCGATGATGCCCGAGGCGCTGCTCCAATCGGTGGTTTCGTGGCTGCCGCCCGAGCCTACGCTCTGAAAAATGACGCCCCACAGCACGGCCCAAGCCACCAGCACCAAGGAGTCAATCAGGGTCGCCACGATGCGGTCGCCGATGCTGCCGACCTCGTATTCGAGGGTGACATTCTGCGTGGTATGGATGCGAATAGTTGCCATAAAGTAGTTGGAAGTAAATCAGTCCGAAAAATACGCCGGGCGGCTTTAGCTGCTACTAGCGGCTGCCTACCTTTAAGGCCTAATCCTTGCCGACTTATGCGCGAAGCCGCTTTTCTGCGCCAAAACCAGGCCCGCTGGCAGCAGTACGAAACCCAGCCGCCGGCCAACCCCGACGAGCTGGCCGCCCGGTTTGTGAGCCTCACCGACGACCTGGCCTACGCCCAGACCTTTTACCCGGCCTCGCCCACCACGGCCTACCTCAATACCCTCGCCAGCAAGTTTCACCAGTCGCTGTACCGCAACAAGCCCGAGGAGCGGCACCGGCTAGCGCGCTTCTGGGCCACGGAGGTGCCGCTGGTGGTGGCTCGGCACCAGCAGGCGCTGGCCTGGGCCTGCGGGTTGTTTTTGCTATTTACGGCCCTAGGGGCACTCTCAGCGGCCTACGACCAGGATTTTCTGCGCGTGGTGCTCGGCGACGAGTACGTGAACCAGACGCTGGCCAACATCCGCAAGGGCGACCCGATGGCCATTTACAAGTCGGGGCCCTCGTCGCTCATGTTTCTGGGCATTGGGGCCAATAACCTGCTGGTGGCCCTGCGCACGTTTGCGATGGGGCTCACGCTGGGCATCGGCACGCTGCATTCGCTGTTTGTAAACGGGGTGATGCTAGGTGCTTTTCAGTACTTTTTTTACCACGAGCACGTGCTGCTGCCCTCACTGCTCACCATCTGGATACACGGCACGCTCGAAATTCCGAGCATCGTGCTGGCCGGCGGGGCCGGGTTTATCCTAGGCGGTGGGGTGTTGTTTCCGGGCACCTACTCGCGGCGCGAGTCGCTGGCCCGCGCCGCCCGCGACGCCGTGAAGCTGGCCCTGGGGCTAACGCCGGTTATCGTGGTGGCGGCTTTTCTGGAAAGCTTCGTGACGCGCCACACCGAGATGCCGGTGGCCCTCAGCCTAACCATCATCGGCGGGTCGGCAGCGTTTATTATTTGGTATTTTGGCATTTACCCGCACCTAGTGCGGCGGCGGGCGGTGCTGGTTGAAGAATAAGTTGACTAATTACATTTCCATACTTTATTACGGCTAACTACTTATGCAAAACACCTTTACCCAACCCGCCGACTTCTGGCAACAGCGCGATTTTGGCAAGAAAATATCCGCCACTTTCGAATTTATGGGGGCGCACTGGCGGCCGCTGGGCCGGGTGCTGCTTTATCTAACGGTGCCGATAGCCCTGGTGCAGGGTATCCTGGGCGCCGCGTTGCAGTCGCAGCTGCTGGGCGCCATCCGGCAGGCCACCTATAGCCAGTCGACCGGTGGCGGCTACTTGTCGGGGCGCTTTGCCATGTACAGTAACTTATTTCAGTCGCCGCTCTACCTGCTCAATAACTTACTAGCCATGGCTCTGCACACCGTGCTCATCCTGAGTGTATATGGCTACTTACTGTGCTGCGTATACCCGGCCCAGGCCGGCGCGCCCGTGACGGTAGCCGACGTGTGGGAGGTGGTAAAGCGCCAGTTCATCAGCACGTTTTTCTCGCTCTACGGCGTCTGGATTTTTATTGCCCTTGGCTTTCTACTGCTATTTATTCCGGGCGTTTACATGGGCGTGGTGCTCAGCCTCTTTTTTGTGGTGAAGGTGCTGGAAGGCACGGGCTTCGGCACCACCCTCAACCGCTGCGTGAGCCTGACGCGCGGCAAGTGGTGGTCGACGTTTGGCTTGCTGGCCATCATGGTGCTCATCATCTACTTCATGTTTGCCAGCGTGGGCATGGTGGCGGCGCTGTTCGGAGGCTTGCGGGCGTTGCTGCTGAGCTCGGGCACTGCTTCTTCGCCGTTTCTGGTGGTCATCAGCGCTTTTTCGGGGCTGCTTTCGCTGCTGCTGTATCCGCCGGTGCTGCTAGCCATTGCGTTCCAGTATTTCAATCTGGTGGAGCTCAAGGAAGGCGTGGGCCTGCGCCTGCTCGTTGATAAGCTAGGGCAGGCCGACACCCTGCCGGAGGCCCAGTCCAGCTACTTTCGGCCCGATGAAGAAGGCAGCTACTAGCCCCATTATGTATTACAAACGCAGCCTGGCCAGTGGCCTGGCCCTGCTGCTGGCGGCCGGCTCGGTGCTGGCCGCGCCCCAGCCGCCCCAGCCGCTGCGGGCCTGGCAACGGCGGGCCGCCGCCCCGGCCGATACGCTGCTGGCCCCGCCTTTGCCCGCCGACGCGGCGGCCCAGCCGCCCCTGCGCCGCCCGGCTGCCGAGCGCCTGCGCACGCTGCGCAACCAGCACGATTTTCAGTACACCGACGTGACGGATGCCCCGGCCAGCCCCAGCCTCTGGGACCGCCTGCTGCGCTGGCTATGGAGCTGGCTAGGCCGCCTGCTCGACACCCGCGGCGGCCACCTGGCCTGGAACACGCTGTGGTACGGCCTGATGGGCGCCACCCTGGTTTTTACCGTGCTCAAGCTGCTGCAAGTTGACCTCACCAAGGTATTTGGCCGGGCGCCGCGCTCGCTGCCGCTAGCCTACGAAGCGGGCCAGGAAAACATTCATGCGCTAAACTTTACCGACGCCCTCGCCCAAGCCGAAGCGACCGGCAACCTGCGCCTGGCCGTGCGCCTGGGCTACTTGCAGCTACTAAAGCAGCTCACCGACCGCGACTTCATTGCCTGGCAACCCGACAAAACCAACCAAACCTACGTGCACGAGCTGGCCGCCAGCCGCCCCACGGCCCGGCCGGCTTTTGCCGAGCTCACCCGCCAGTTTGAGTACGCCTGGTACGGCGAGCTGCCCGTGCCCGCCGCGCTTTACCAGCAGGTGCGCGAGGCCCAGCGCCAGTTTGGGCAGCAGCTCAGCGGCGCCGGGCGGGCGGCACCCGTAGCCTAGAGCCCTAGGGTGCTTTGGGCACCACTTTCTTTCTATGTCGTTTCCCCGTATTATTCTTGATTGCGAGCCCCTGAAGGACCGCAACAGCGGCTTTAGTCACTTCGTGGTGCCCCTGGCCCACGAGCTGATTCGCCAGAACTACCGCTACCGCCTCGTCTGCTACGTGCCGCCCGCCGAGGTGAGCGGGCTCGGGAGCCGGGGCGTGCGCTACCTCCCGCAGCGCAGCTTTCACAAGTATTTCAACCCGCCCAGCTACACCTACCGGCTGTGGCACGCCACCTCGCAGCTGAGCTGGTACGTGCCCACCAGCCCGTTTACCAAGGTAGTATTGACGGTGCACGACCTTAATTTCCTGCACGAAAACCCCGACGAGCGCACCTACACCCGGCAGCTGGCCATGGTGCGCCGCAACATCCGGCGGGCCGACTACCTCGTCACGATTTCGGACTACGTGCGCCAGGACATTCTGCGCCACGCCGAACTGCTGGGCTACTCGCCCACCAAGCCCCTGCGCTACGTGCGGCGCGGCGTGGAGCCGCTGGCGCCGCTGCCCGCGGGCCACGCGCCCGCCTACGCGCCCGGCGGGCCGTTTTTGTTTGGCCTAGGTACCATCAACAGCAAGAAGAACTGGCACGTGCTGCCGGCACTGCTGCAAGGCAATGACTACGAGCTGCTTATTGCCGGCAGCTTCGCCGAGGAAGGCTACGTGCAAACCATCCGCGCCGCGGCCGAGCAGGCGGGCGTGGCCGACCGCGTGCACATCCTCACCCGCATCAGCGAGGCCGACAAAACCTGGTATTACCAGCACTGCACGGGCTACTTGCAGCCGTCGCTGGCCGAGGGCTTTGGCCTGCCGGTGGTCGAGGCCATGCAGCTGGGCAAGCCCGTGTTTCTGAGCCGCCTCACCTCGCTGCCCGAGGTAGGCGGCGCGGCGGCGTACTACTTCGATGATTTTGCGCCGGCCACCATGCAGCGGGCGTTGGCGGCCGGCCTGGCGCAGCATTCGCCCGCCCGGGCAGCGCAGGCTCAGGCGCAAGCTCGGCAGTTTAGCTGGGCGCAGGCCGCAGCCGATTATTTAGCTATCTACAAAGAATTATTAGGCAAGTAGTTAATCCACTTTTTTACTTCCACCTTGACTACTTTTCGCTGGTATTTACTGGGAATCCTGGTGCTGTTCGGGAGCTACGTGGCGCTGGAGTACTACCGCCCCAAGCCGCTCGACTGGTCGCCCACCCTCAGCAGCAAGGATAAAATTCCGTATGGCACCTATGTGCTCTACGATGCGCTGCCGCAGGTGCTGGGTACCGACTCGGTGGCGAGCGTACGCCTACCCATCTATAACCAGCTGCTGGGCACCGAAGAGCCCAAGGCACGCGGCGGCCGGCCCGTAAACGTCACTTTCGCCGGCGACTCGGCGGCCGAGCGGCGCACCGCCGACACCACGGCTACCGCCGCCACCCAGGATGCGGCCAACGACCAAGCTGCCGCCGCAACCGAAGCCGCCACGCTGCCACTGGTGGCCACCCGGGCCAGCTACATTTTCGTAAATCAAGGCTTTGCGGCCACGCGCCTCGAAACGGCCGCGCTGCTGCGCTTTGTGGCGGCGGGCCACGATGTCTTTATCGCGGCCGAAGATTTTGGGCCCGAGCGCCGGGGCTTCCTGGCCGATACCCTAGGGTTTCGCACCTACGAGGCCGATACGGCCCAGCGCCTGGCGGTACCCCGCATTGGCCAGCCCGCCGACACCCGTAATTTGGTAAGCGTGCATTTGCTGCGCGCCCGGCCGGAGCTACCCGGCACGAGCTTTCAGTTTAAGCCGGAAGTGACGGGCTACCGGCTGGCGCTTACGAAGCGGCGGCCGCACCGGGGCGCTACCCTGGCCGCCGACGAGCGCGGGCGGCCCGTGCTGGTGCGCCTCGACCACGGGCGCGGGCATTTTTACCTGTGCTCGGTGCCGTTGGCTTTTGGCAACTACTGGGTGCTGCGGCCCCGCACCGCCGACTTCGCGTTTGCGGTGCTCTCCTACCTGCCCGCCGGGCGCCCGGCCTGGTGGGACGAGTACCAGAAGCAGGGCCGCCTAGGTGAGCAATCGATGCTGCGCGTCATCATGGCGCACCCCGCCCTGCGCACGGCCTACTACCTGTCGTTGGTGGCGGGGCTGCTGTTTGTGCTGGTGGAAGCCCGGCGGCGGCAGCGCGTCATCCCGACCCTCAAGCCGCTGCCCAATACCACGCTGCTTTTTACGCGCACCGTAGCCGGCCTCTACCAGCAGGGCCGCAACCACGCCCAGATTGCGGAGAAGAAAACAGCGCTATTTCTAGACTACCTGCGCACCCGCTTTCAGGAGCCCACTCCCGACCTAGGCGACGAGACTTTTCGCGAGCGCCTGAGCCAGAAGGCCGGGGTGCCCAGGCCCCGCGTGGAGGAGCTAGTGCGCCTCATCAACTTCGCCCGCACCGCGCCCGCCGTCACCGACCGCGAGCTGCTTATCTTGAGCCGCGCTATCCGTGATTTCAAGCGCGAGTCGCAGTAAATCGCTTTTTGCACTCAGGCGTTTAATTTAACTTTTCCGATTTATAATTATTTTAATAATATGCCCTCGGCTGATGTAAAGCGTCTTTTTACTGCAAAGACAGCTCGCGGTCCAAGCGTGTTATTTACTTTTAACAAGCTGCCATGTTCGCTATCCCGCAGCCACTGCTGCGAAGCTACGCTGGTTTGCTAACTCGCCTCCTCATGGACCCCCAACCTCTCAACGAACCGATTTCCTTCGCTGCTCCAGACGCTGAGCCGTCCATACTTCCGGCGGCGGACGCCGTTACGTCGGCCGCGGCGCCCGATGCGGCCCCGGCCTTCGTGCCCCGCACCGACCTCTCGGCCCTGACGGCCCACGTTGCGGCGGTGCGCCAGCAAATCGGGCATGTTATCGTGGGGCAGCACGACCTGCTGGAGCTGCTGCTCGTGGCGCTACTCGCCGATGGGCACGTGCTGCTCGAAGGCGTGCCTGGCGTGGCTAAAACACTCACTGCTAAGCTCCTGGCCCGCACGCTTGCCGTGCCGTTCAGCCGCATTCAGTTCACGCCCGACCTGATGCCGGCCGACGTGCTGGGCACCAGCATTTTTCGGCCCGCGCAGGGCGATTTTGAGTTTCGGCCCGGCCCTATTTTCGCCAGCGTGGTCTTGATTGATGAAATCAACCGCGCCCCGGCCAAGACGCAGTCGGCACTGTTTGAGGTGATGGAGGAGCGCACCGTAACCCAGGACGGCACCACCCACCGCATGACCACGCCCTTTGTGGTGCTTGCCACCCAGAATCCGGTGGAGCAGGAAGGCACCTACCGCCTGCCCGAAGCCCAGCTCGACCGTTTCCTCTTCAAGTTAAACGTGGGCTACCCCACCCTGGCCGAGGAAGTGCAGATACTGCAAGGCCACCATAGCGGCTTCGGCGGCACGCCGCTCGAACTGGTGAAGCCCGTGCTCTCGGCCCAGGACCTGGCCGCCCTGCGCCAGCAAGTGGGCCAGCAGCGCGTGGAAGCTAACGTGTTAGAATACATCGCCAAAATAGTGGGCCAGACCCGGGCGCACAAGGCGCTGTACCTGGGCGCCTCGCCCCGCGCCAGCCTGGCGCTGCTCAATGGCGCCAAGGCCTTAGCCGCCCTGCGCGGCCGCGACTTCGTGACGCCCGAGGACGTGCAGTTTCTGGCCGCGCCAGTGCTGCGCCACCGCATCATGCTCACGCCCGAGCGCGAAATGGAAGGCGGCACGCCCGATGAGGTGGTGAAGGCGATAGTGCAGAGCGTGGAGGTGCCTAGGTAGGTCATTCCAAACGTATCGCCTCACGGGACCCCTCTGGGGCTGGCCCCCTCTCCGAAAAGGAGAGGGGGAGCCGAACGACAATTACGCAACCACTATTCAATATATCAATAACTTACACGTACTTGCGCCGTGGCTCCCCCTCTCCTCTTCGGAGAGGGGGCCGGGGGGTGAGGCGCCACGCCGGAGCAAGTTATTATGCCTTATTCTACCGCTTGGCTGCTCGATCAGCCGCTCACCGAAACCAAATACCTCTTCTTCTGGGGCCACACGCCCAAGCAAAAGAATGAGGTTGACAAAAGCTGCTTTAGCCAGTGGTACTCGGCGGCTTTCGAGGTAGCGGGCGACACCTACGCCACCGCCGAGCACTGGATGATGGCCGAAAAAGCCCGAATTTTCGACAACGACGAGGTGCGCGCGCGCATCCTGGCGGCCAAGCACCCGGCCGAGGCCAAGAAGCTGGGGCGGGAAGTAATCGGCTTCGACCCGCAAGTGTGGGACGAGCAGAAATACGACCTAGTACAAGCGGGTAACTACCATAAATTTACGCAGCACCCACCGCTGAAAGACTACTTACTGAATACGGGCAGCCGGGTACTGGTTGAGGCCAGCCCGGTCGATGCCATTTGGGGCATTGGGCTGGCCACCGACCACCCTGATGCCTTGCAGCCGGCCCGGTGGCCGGGCCAAAATTTGCTGGGCTTTGCCCTGATGGAAGTCCGCGACCAGCTACGCCGCTCATGAGCTTTTTCCTACCCTTGCGCTTTTTTTACCTCTGCACGGCCCTCATTGCGGGCTTCGTGCTGGCCTTCTTTCTGCCGTGGCTGCTGGGGCCTATGCAGGTACTCCTAGGTGCCACCATACTGCTTACGGCGCTTGATGCGCTGCTACTATACGGGCCGGGGCAGGGCGGCGGCCAGCCGGTAGCGGGGCGGCGGGTGCTGGGCGACAAGCTCTCGAATGGCGACGACAACGAGGTGCGGCTGTACCTGGAAAACCGCTACCGCTTCGGGCTGCGCGTGGAAGTGATTGACGAGATTCCGCACCAGTTTCAGCGGCGCGACGTGCTGTTTAAAACCAACATCGCGCCGGGCCAGACGCAGATTATTACCTACCAGCTGCGGCCCACCAAGCGTGGCGAGTACGAGTTTGGGGCGCTGAACGTGTACGCGGCCTCGCCGCTGGGCCTGGTGCGGCGGCGGTTTCGCTTCGACCAAAACCGCACGGTGCCCGTGTACCCCTCGTTTTTACAGATGCGGCAGTACGAGCTGCTGGCCATCCATAACCGCCTTACGGAGGTGGGTGTGAAGCGCATCCGGCGGGTGGGCCAGAGCATGGAGTTTGAGCAGGTGCGGCCCTACGCCAGCGGCGACGACCCACGCAACATCAACTGGAAGGCCAGTGCGCGCCGCACCACCGGCGGCCCGGCCGACACGCTGGTAGTCAACCACTTTCAGGATGAGCGGGCGCAGCAGGTGTACTGCCTCATCGACAAGGGCCGCGTGATGCGGATGCCCTTTGCAGGCCTGAGTCTACTCGACTACGCTATCAATGCCACACTGGTCATGAGCAACATCGCGTTGATAAAGCACGATAAGGCGGGGCTGATTACGTTTTCGAATAAGCCGGGCGCGACCGTGCCCGCCGAGCGCCGGCCGGGCCACATGCGCACCATTCTGGAGGTGCTCTATCACCAGAAAACGCAGTACCTCGAAACTGACTACGAGCGCCTCTACGCCACGGTGCGCGCCCGCATTAAGCAGCGTAGCCTGCTAATTTTGTTTACCAATTTTGAGACTTTGCAGGGAATGGAACGGCAATTGCCGTATTTGCGGGGCCTGAGCAAGGCGCATCTGCTGCTGGTCGTTTTCTTCGAAAACACCGAGCTGCGCACCTACCTCGACGCGCCGGCCGAAACCACGGCCGACGTGTATAACCAGACCATCGCCGAGAAATTTCAGCAGGAAAAGCGGCAAATAGTGCTGGAGCTGCAGCGCTACGGCATTCAGGCCCTGCTAACCCCGCCGCAATTGCTGACGGTAAACACGATAAATAAGTACCTGGAATTCAAGGCCAGGGGATTGATATAATATGAGTTTTTTTCCACAGAGTTTGACTGACGTCTTCCTCCGGTTCGCAGAGTTAGGCGCAGGGTTTCGCAAAGTCTTCTTTCTTGAACCCTGCAAAACCCTGCGGTTTAACCCTGCGAACCGAAGGAAGACGTCAGTCAAACTCTGCGGGAAACTCGTCTTATTACTGTTAATCAGCTTAAGCGCCCACGCCCAGCGGCCGCTCATGCCGCTGCCCGTGCAGGCCGAGTGGCAGCCGGGCTACTACCGCTTCGCCACGGCGCCCCTAGGTGCCCTGCGCCGGCAAGTAACGGGCCCGGCCGGCTCGACCGATGAGAGCTACCACCTGCGCGTGACGGCAGCCGGCGCCAGCCTCACGGCGGTGAGCGCCCTAGGGTTGCAGCGGGGCATCGCCACGTTTCGGCAGGTGCTGGAGCGCCAGCCGCGCGGCTGGCGGGCGCAGTACTGCGACATCCGCGACTGGCCGCGCTTCAAATGGCGGGGCCTGCTCATTGATGCGGCGCGGCACTTTCTGCCGGTGGCCGTTATCAAGCGCAACCTCGACGGCATGGCCGCCGTGAAGCTGAACGTGCTGCACTGGCACCTGAGCGACGACCAGGGTTTTCGGGTCGAGAGCCGCTTGTTTCCGCGCCTCAACCAGGCCAGCACCGATGGGCTGTTTTACACCCGCGCCCAGGTACGCGAGGTGCTCGCCTACGCCGCGGCGCGGGGCATTCGGGTGGTGCCCGAGTTCGACATGCCCAGCCACACCACGAGCTGGATTGTGGCCTACCCGCGCCTGGCCTCCGTGGACTCGGCCTACGCGCCCTACACCCTTTGGCGCACTACCAACGTGGCCATCGACCCTACCCGGCGCAGCACCTACGCCTTCGTTGACTCGCTGCTGACCGAGATGACGGCGCTGTTTCCGGACCCGTACTTTCACACGGGTGGCGACGAAAACGACGGCCGGCAGTGGCGACGCACGCCGCGCATCGTGGCCTTTATGCGGGCGCACAAGCAGGTGAAAGCCGACGGCGTGACGCCCGACAAGCATTTGCTACAGCTGTATTTCAGCCAGAAGGTAGACTCACTGGTGCGCCGCCACGGCAAAATCATGATTGGCTGGGACGAGATACTTGGCCCCGGCCTACCCCACGACGTGGTGGTGCAGAGCTGGCGCGGGGCCAAAGCCATGGCCCAGACCGTGCAGCAGGGCCACCCGGCGCTGCTGTCGGCCGGCTATTACCTCGACCTCAACTACAGCGCCGCCACTTACTACACCGCCGACCCGCACGCGGGCGTGCCCGACTCGCTGCGAACGCGCGTGCTGGGTGGCGAGGCCGCCATGTGGGGCGAATACGCGGACAGCGTGGTGTATGACAGCCGCGTGTGGCCCCGCGCCGCCGCCGTGGCCGAGCGCCTCTGGAGCCCCGCCGCCGCTACCCAGGATGTACCCGATATGTACCGCCGCCTGGCCGCAGTGAGCGACGAGCTAGAGGGCCTAGGGCTGCGCCACCGCCGCACCCCGGCCATCCTGCTGCGCCAAATGGCGGCGCCCTACCCCGCCGCCCTGCCCGCCCTCCAAACCCTGGCCGCCGTGGTAGAGCCGGTGAAGGAGTACAAGCGCAACTTCCAAGGCTTTAAGTACACCACCGAAACGCTCTACAACCGCTTGGTTGATGCTGCGCCGGCCGAATCGGACGTGGCCCGCCGCTTTGGCGCTACCGTTGATAGCCTGATGGCGGCCCAGCCGGTACTCACCAGCCTCGTGCCCACGGTGGCGCCCATGCCCCTCACGCCGGTGGCCCGCGGCCAGCTAGCCCGCCTGCAAAAGCAGGTGCAGCAGTGGCAGCAAGCCAGCGCAGCCCTTACGCCCCTATTCGTGGTGGCCCCTAACCTAGGCGAGTACGCCCCGCTGGCCACCCAGCTCGCCACCGTAGCCACGCTGTGCCAGCAGCGCCTGGCGCAGCTGGCAAGTGGCCAGCCCGTACTGCCCGCCTGGCAAACGGAGGCTAAGCTTCAGCTCGACGCCGCGCAGAAACCGGCCGGGCAGGCGGAGCTAGCGATTGTTAAGGCGGCGCGGCGGCTGGCGGGATTGTAGCGTGAACCGGAAAGCTCGCGTTACGGCTGATTCCGCACGGCAATCAGCTCCGCCGCTACGCTCACCGCTATTTCTTCGGGCAGGCGGCTATTTATCGACACCCCAACCGGCCCGCGCAAACCCGTTAAATCAAAGCCTTCTTCCGCCAGCACCCGGCGCAGCTCAGCTACTTTGGTGGCGCTGCCCAGCACACCTAGGTAGCGGTAGGCGTGGCCCAGCAGCCGGCGCAGCACCACGGCGTCGGTGCGGTAGCCTACGGTCATCACCACTACGTAGCAATGCGGGCCGGGCTTTACAGTCAGCGTTTCGTAATCCACCCGTTGGCGATGGTGCGCAAAGTGGTTGGCATCCAGCGTGGGCAGGTCGGCCCGGTCATCGAGTACGGTTATTTCAAACTCTAGATTGCTAGCTACCTGCGACAGGGCCAAGCTGACGTGCCCGCCGCCCACAATAAAGAGGTGGTCGCGGAAGCCCAGCTGCTCGCAGTAGCTCCACGCCGGACCAGGTTTGTACTCGTAGAAGTCAGCCAGCGCAGCCGTTACCAGCTGCAAGCCTGTTGCCTCGCTCACGGCCCAGGCGCCGCGCCCTAGGCGTTGTAGCTGCTCCTCAATGGCGGCCACTACTGGCAAATCTGCGGGCTGGAGCACCCACAACAATACTTCCTGCTCGCCGGCGCACATCATGCCCGAGCGGTCGGCGGGCGCCTCGCGCCGGTGAATCTGGGGGCGCAGCAGCGGCGCGTAGTCACCCTCACGCAGGCGCTGGCGAGCCAGCTCCACCCACTTATGCTCCATGATACCGCCGCCGATGGAACCGGCTACGGCTTCCGCGGTCACAGCCATTTTGAAGCCCTGGCGGCCGGGGCTGCTGCCCTGACTCCGTAGCACGCACAGCAGGGCGGCCGGCTGGCCGGCGCGCAGGGCGGCGGCGGCTAGCGTCCAGGCGGGGAGGTCGCGGGGGGGGGAGGGCATGCTCTAACCGTAGTCTTTAAATTGTCATTGCCAGGAGGCACGACGAAGCAATAGCACCTAGGAAGCACCCCACAGGCTCATTCTGATGCGATTGCTTCGTCGTGCCTCCTCGCAATGACAGCCAATTTATTTCCTTTACCCCCGCACTACCGTACCCGTGATGTAGCCAAAGGGCGCATCGGTCGCCACGAATACCTCGTTTGTATTCTCCTGGCCGAAGGGCGTGAGGTTGAACGGAATGTGGTGCTTGTTGGGCATGATGAGGCTAATTTCTTTTACCTCGTCGTTCTGCTCCAGGATTTTCTCGCCGATGGCGTAGAGCGTATGCTGCACCGACAGGCTCTGGTGCGCCGAAAAAGTGCGCAGCAGGCCGGTACGGATTTTCTGGTAGAGCGCCTCAAAATCGAGGTCGGCGCTGATGTATTCCCACTCGGCCTCGCACTCGGTGGCCAGAATGCGGTCGGTGGTTTCGGGCAGCACGGTGTACTCGTCTTTGGGGTAGCCCACGAAGCCCGAGTCAGCGGTTTTGAGCAGCATTAGGCCTTTTAAGCCAGCCCAGACGGTGGTGGTGCCATCGGCGGTTAGCTCCACCACGGCGCGGCGCTTTTCGGAGCCGCCGCCCGTGAAGGCGTGCGGGTGGTCCTGGCCATCGAAGTGCATGCGCTGCCAGCCGTGCTCGAGCAGCTCGATGCGCGCCTTGCTCACCTGCGGGTTGCGCGACACAAAGTGCCGGGCCAGCACCAGCCCGTAGGCCTCGATGGTACCTGTAAAGTGCTCCTTGGCCAGGGCGTACACGGTGTTTTTCTGCGTGTCGGTGGGCAGAATCAGCGAGTTGTCGCCTAGGGTGTGGGCGGCCTCAAAGTCGCCCGTCAGCTGCACGCTCACCGACACCTGCCGAAACTCGTGGTGGCCGGCGTGGCGAATGACGCGCGATAGGTTCACGGCATTTTTGCCGTAGGCATTGGCAGCGAGTTTGATGGGCATAGCGCGTAGATTGCGAGGCAAAGAAGAGCGGCAAGATAGTCGCCAGCCGCCACCGCTCACCCTCGACTTATGCCCGATTTAATTTTAAAAAGTACGGCCGTCGTCACGCCTACCGGCCAGCGCCCGGCGGTGCTGGTGCTGCAGGCGGGCCGCATTGCCGACGTGCTGCCCTACGAGGCGGCCGTGGCCGGCCCGGTGCTCGACCTCGGCGACGCGGCCATCTTGCCCGGCGTCATCGACCCGCACGTGCACCTCAACGAGCCCGGCCGCACCGAGTGGGAGGGCTTCGACACGGGCACCCGCGCCGCGCTGGCCGGCGGCCTTACCACACTGGTAGACATGCCCTTAAACTCGGCGCCCGTCACGACGTCAGTCGCCAATCTGCGGCTCAAGCAGACGGCTACCCAGGGGCAGCTGCACACCAACGTCGGCTTTTGGGGCGGCATCGTGCCCGGCAATGCGGCCGAGGTGGGCCCGCTCATTGCGGCGGGTGTGCTGGGGTTCAAGGCGTTTCTGACGCACTCGGGTATCGATGATTTCCCGAACGCCACGGAGTCGGATTTGCGCCGCGTGATGCCCCTGCTGGCCAGCCACGGCCTACCGCTGCTGGTGCACTGCGAACTGTCGGAGGACAACGACGAGTGGAAAAAGGGCGACACCCGCTCCTATCCCAACTACCTGGCCTCGCGGCCCAAAAGCTGGGAAGACGAAGCGATAAAGCTGATGATTCGGCTGTGCGCCGAGTACCGCTGCCCCGTGCACATCGTGCATTTATCGTCGGCCGATTCGTTGCCCGCCATTGCCGAGGCCAAGGCCCTGGGGCTACCCCTGACGGTGGAAACCGGCCAGCACTACCTCTTCTTCAACGCCGAGGACATCACCGACGGCCAAACGCAGTTCAAGTGCGCGCCGCCCATCCGCGAGCGGGCCAATAATGAGCAGCTGTGGCAGGCGCTGCAAAGCGGCCTCATCGACTTCGTGGCCACCGACCACTCGCCCGCCCCGCCCGACCTCAAGCAGCTGGCCAGCGGCAACTTTGCCACGGCCTGGGGCGGCATTGCCTCGCTCCAGCTGGCCCTGCCGGTGCTCTGGACGGCCGCCCGCGAGCGCGGCGCCACCCTGCCCGACCTCGCCCGCTGGCTCAGCACCAACCCGGCTCGGCTCATCGGCCAGGCGCAGCGCAAAGGCCAGATTACCAAGGGCTACGATGCCGACCTGCTGGTACTGGCGCCCGAGGCCACCTTCCGCGTGACGGAGGCGCTGCTGCACCACCGCCACAAGGTTTCGCCCTACCTAGGGCGCGAGCTGACGGGCGTGGTCACGCACACGTTTTTGGCGGGCGAGGAGGTTTTTCACCACCCCGACGCCCTGCACCTCAACCGGGGGCAATTGCTGACGCGCTGACTCTGTATGTTTGCGGTTTCCGCTTTGTCCTCTTTATCCTTCGTTCAGATGTCTGATTATCTTGCCCGCACCACTCATATTCTGCGCCGCATCGACGAACTGGCCGCCATCAGCGAAGACGCGACGGGCGCCACCGTGACGCGGCGGTTTGGCACGCCGGCCTTTGTGCGGGGGCGCGACTTGGTGCAGCGCTGGTTTGAGGCCGCGGGCCTGGAAGTGCGCCTCGATGGCATCGGCAACCTGCGCGGCCGGCTGGCGAGCCAGCGGCCGGGCGCCAAAACCTTCGTGCTGGCCTCACACATCGACACGGTGGTGAATGCCGGTAAGTATGATGGTCCCCTAGGTGTCTTAATGGGGTTGGATTTGGTGGAGCGCATTAGCCAACAAGGTATTGCGCTGCCATTCCATATTGAGCTGATGGCCTTCAGCGATGAGGAGGGCGTGCGCTTTCACACCACCTACCTGGGCAGCAAAGTGGTGACCGGCGCCTTCGAGCCAACGCTTTTGCAAAGGGCCGACGCCGACGGCATTACCCTGGCCCAAGCCATTGCGGAGATGGGCGGCAACGCCGCCACGCTCGCCACCGACGCCCTGCCCGCCGACGAGTGGCTGGGCTACTTCGAGCTGCACATCGAGCAGGGGCCGGTGCTGTGGGACAATAAGGTACCCATCGCGCTGGTCACGGCCATTGCCGGGCAGCAGCGCGTGGAGCTGACCTGGCAGGGCATGGCTGGCCACGCCGGCACCGTGCCAATGGCCATGCGCCAAGACGCGCTGGCCGCCACCGCCGAGTTTGTGCTGGCGGCCGAGGCCTTCGCCCTAGGTCACGGCCGGGGGCTGGTGGCCACGGTGGGCCAGCTGCGCATCCCGTACGCGGCCAGCAACGTGATTCCGGGCCAAGTGGTGCACAGCTTCGACCTGCGCAGCCCCGACGCCGACCAGCTCGCCGCGGCCTACGCCGAGTTGCAAGCCGAGGCTAAAGCCATCGCCACTCGGCGCGGCCTGGACCTCGATTGGCAGCTGGTGCAGTACACCGCGCCCGTAGCCTGCGACCTAGGGCTGAACCGCCTGCTCGGCCAGGCCATCGCGGCTAGCGGCCACGCGGTAGTAGGCCTGGTGAGCGGCGCGGGCCACGACGCGGTGCCCGCTTCGGCCGTGGCGCCCGCCACCATGGCTTTCATCCGCTGCTACAAAGGCATCAGTCACAACCCGTTGGAGAACGTGGAGGCCGCCGACGTGGCGGCGGCGCTGGAGGTGGCTGAGCGGTTTTTATTGGAATTAAAAATTAAAAATGAAGAATTAAAAATGGCCTAAAGTAGCAGCTTGTTAGCCACGATAATTGCTACTAGTCGTTTTGAATGAGCTTCAATTCTACCCAATATTTTTAATTCAAACTCCCATGACCCTAGGCTCCACCACCCGCTCCGTCGTCAAGCGCAACCACGCCATCATCGCGCCCGATGGCTACATCAACAGCAACGTGCCCGGCTGGACGGGCGGCACCGTCAACGTCATCATCAACGAGCAGATGGGTGCCCGACTCTGCCAAACGCTCGTGACTCTCACTGACGCTGGGCAGCTGACGGGCGCTACCGAGGCCAGCCAGATTTTTTTCTACGTGGTGCAGGGCCAGGTGCAGGCCACCATCGGCGACGATAGCCGGATTCTGACAGTGGGCAAGTTCGTGTACGTGCCTATTGGCCAAAGCTATACCTTCAAAAACCCCACGGCCGGCACGCAAGTGCTCACCTTTCACAAAGTGTACGAGCCGCTGGCCGGCCACACCACGCCCGGCGTGTGCTGGGGCGAGAAAGACGACAGCAAAGCGCCCGTGTACATGGGCGACGAGGCCCTGCGCATTCAGGAGTTGCTGCCCAACGACCTAGGCTTCGATATGGCGGTCAACATCTTCACCTACCAGCCCGGCGGCAACCTGCCGATGGTGGAAACCCACATTATGGAGCACGGCTTGCTCTACTTGCAGGGCCAAGCTATCTATATGCTTGACCAGCAGTGGTACCCGGTGCAGAAGGGCGACTCCATCTGGATGGCGCCCTTCTGCCAGCAGTGGGCCGCCTCTATCGGCAAGGAGCCCTCGGTGTACATCTACTATAAGAACGTGAACCGCTTTCCGACGGTGGTCTGATGCAGCAGCCCAACCGCTCGGCAACCCTGGCTACCTGGCTCGAAACGGCGGCGCTGCCCGTTATTACCGGCGTGGGGGTCGGGCTCAGCAGCGGGCTGTCGATGGGCGGGGCCACGGGTTGGCTTTTCGGCACGGCGGCCTCCCTGGCAGCCATAGCGGTGGGAGTAGCATTAGCAGAAAGAGAACGCCGGCAAACCCAAGCCCAACCCTCCCCGATTAGTCCGCCGGGCAGGCCCGCCCTACCCGCTACTTCCATGACCCTTTCTGACCTCAACGCCCTGGCCCCCGCTGCCCGCGCCGAAGCCCTAGGTACCTGCTGCGGCGCCGTGGCCTGGGTAGCTGCCCTAAACGATCAGTTTCCGTTCGCTTCGCCGGCCGCGCTCTTCGAAGCCGCCGAGCGCATCTGGGACAACCTAGGCGAAGCCGATTGGCGCGAAGCGTTCAAGCACCACCCCAAAATCGGCGACGTAAACGCCCTGAAAGAGAAATTTGCCAGCACCGCCACCTGGGCGGCGGGCGAGCAGGGCGCGGTGCGGCAGGCTGCGCCAGAAACCCTGGAAGCCCTGGCGGCCGGCAACGACACGTACGCGCAGAAATTTGGCTACATCTTCATCGTGTGCGCCACGGGTAAGTCGGCCGACGAGATGCTGGCGCTGCTGCAAGCCCGGCTGCCCCACGAACCCGCCCAGGAAATCCACGTTGCCAGAAGCGAGCAGGCCAAAATCACGCGCCTGCGCCTCGAAAAACTACTCGCATGAGCCAAATCACCACCCACATTCTCGATACCACGCTGGGCCGGCCCGCGGCGGGCGTTACCATTGTGCTGCACGACTGGGCCCACGACGCGGGCTGGCGCGAAATTGCCCGCGGCCTCACCGATGCCGACGGCCGCCTCACCGACCTGCTGCTGCCCGAAGAGCGGCTCGCCCACGGCGCGTATCAACTGCGGTTTTTTACCCAGCAATATTTTGAGCAGCTGCATACGACGGGCTTTTACCCGTTCGTGGATATTTGCTTCGTGATAACTGACGAATCGCACTACCACGTGCCGCTACTGCTCAACCCCTTCGGCTACAGCACCTACCGCGGCTCCTGAGCCAGTACCACGAACTTTCCAGTTCGCGGCACACTCCCCAACTCCTCTCCCACCATGAAACTCAGCCTCCAGGACACCGACACTGCCGCCCTGCTCGACCAGCTCGGCGAGGCCAACCTGCGCTTTCAGCACACCTACCCCGGCGACCGCCCCGACCGCCAGCCCGTGCACACCGTGTACGGCGGCGCCAACCTCTTCAAGGCCGATACCTGCGTGCGGATGGGCGAAATCGCGCTGCGCAACCTCCAGACCTACGCGCCCAACTTCGTGGAGCTGGCTCGCGTGCTCCAGCTGGCCGGCCACGAGCACCTGCCCACCCTAGAGAAAGACATTCACTACCTCACCGACTACCTCGACAAGCTGCCCGCCGACCAGCGCCGCCAAGAGCCCGCCTGGCTGGCCTACACCGTGTATAACAAGGTGGTGCAGAAGCTTAAAAGCGAGGCCGTCGAGGATTTTCGCATTGATTTTGAGGATGGCTTTGGCAACCGGCCCGATGCCGAAGAGGACGCCACCGCCGTGCAGGCCGCCCACGAAGTAGCCCTAGGTATGACGCAGGGTACGCTCTCGCCCTTCATTGGCATCCGCATCAAGCCCTTCACCGAAGACCTGAAAGCCCGCGGTGTGCGCACGCTCGATATCTTCCTGAGCACCTTGCTCGAAGCCACCGGCGGCCAGCTGCCCGCCAACTTCGTGGTAATGCTACCCAAGGTCACCATCCCCGAGCAGATGACCACCATGGTGCGCCTGCTAGAGCTGCTGGAAAAAGCCAATAACCTGGCGCCCGGCACGTTGAAGATGGAAACGATGGTGGAAGCCACCCAAATCGTGATGGACGAGGAGGGCCGCAACCCGCTCATGCGTATCGTCCGGGCCAGCGAGGGGCGCTGCATTGCGGCGCACTTCGGCACCTACGACTACACGGCCTCGGCCGGCATCACGGCCAAGTACCAGACTATGGCGCACCCCGTCTGCGACTTTGCCCACCACATGACCAAAGTAGCCCTAGGGGGCACCGGCATCTTCCTCAGCGACGGCGCTACCAACGTGATGCCCATAGGCCCGCACCGCGGCGATAACCTGAGCTTTGCGCAGCTGCGCGAAAACCAGGAGGCCGTGCACAGCGGCTGGCGCCAGGCCTACCACCACACCATGCACTCGCTCATCGGCGGCCTTTACCAGGGCTGGGACCTCAACCCCGCCCAGCTGCCCATGCGCTACGCGGCCACCTACAACTTCTTCCTCAGCAGCTACGAAAGCGCCGTGCACCGCCTCAAAACCTTCGTGGACCGCGCCGCCATTTCGACCCTCACCGGCGATATTTTCGACGATGCCGCCACCGGCCAGGGCTTGCTCAACTTCTTCCTGAAAGCTCTGAACTGCGGCGCTATTTCGGAAGAGGAAATCGTGCCCACTGGCCTCACCATTGAGGAGATTGAGACGCGCTCGTTCTACCGCATTCTGGCCGGGCGCCGGCGCACAGCGTAGCGGCCCTAGGTATTGCCTGGCCCAGCGGGCGGCCTCAAGCGTGGCACCGTCGCCCGCCGGTGGCGCCTAAAACCAATTCTAAGCTATATAGCAAAGGCTTTTAGGCCCAACCTCTTCCGCAACTACTTTCCTGGTCTGAGCGTAAACTTTAGGCAGCTGGCGGGACCATCCGCCGCTTAGTTTTTTCGCAATGTCACTTTTTGGAAATGATAAATTGAAAGGTAAGCGCGTGGCCATCATCGCCACCGATGGCTTTGAGCAGCTAGAGCTGACCGAGCCGCAGAAATTCCTAAAAAACGAAGGCGCCGAAGTGCACGTGGTATCGCTGAAAAGCGGCAGCATCAAGGGCTGGGACATGACCGACTGGGGCGATAAAGTGGACGTAGACAAAACCATCGACGAAGTGCAGGTGGCCGACTACGACGCCCTGGTGCTGCCCGGCGGCCAGATTAACCCCGACAAGCTGCGCCTGGAGCCCAGCGTAATTGACTTTGTGCGCGAATTTGCCCACACCGGCAAGCCGCTGGCCGCCATTTGCCACGGCCCTTGGCTGCTCATCGAGGCCGACGTGGTGCGCGGCAAGCACATCACGAGCTGGCCCAGCCTCAAAACCGACCTGCGCAACGCCGGCGCCGAGTGGCAGGATTCGGAGGTAGTGGTAGACGGCAATATCATCACCAGCCGCAAGCCCGACGACCTCAAAGCCTTCAACCAGAAGATTGAGGAGTTGCTCACCACCCCGCGCTAACCGTCCGCACCGGATTATTTTCGCCTAAAAAATGCCCGCCCCGGCTCCGCTTTTGCGGGCCAGGGCGGGCATTTTTTATTGATGGCGGCGCTTACGCTAGCTGCGCCTGCGCAGCCACAAACTCGGGATACAGCCCCCCTAGGACGCGCTCGGGCGTCATCGGGGCCACCAGCGGCAGGGCCGCGCTGGGCCGGAAGGCCCGCACCGCCGCACGCAGCGCGAAGTAGGCGCCGATGCCGTACATGAGCGGCGGCTCGCCCACGGCCTTGGCGCGTAGGATGGCATTGGGGTGGCCGGGCGTGTCGAGGAAGTGCACGTCGAGCACGGCGGGCACCGAGTAGAGGTCGGGTATCTTGTAACTGTTCAGCGAGTTGCTGAGCAGGCGGCCTTCGTCGTTGTAGCTCACTTCCTCCAGCGTCATCCAGCCGATACCCTGCACCGCGCCACCCTCAATCTGCCCGCGGTCGATGGCCGGGCTAAAGCTCTGGCCGAAGTCGTGGGCAATTTGCACGCTGTCAATCGTGTAGGTGCCGCGCAAGCAATCGACGGTGGCCGTGGTGAGCGCTGTGCCATACACGTGGTAGGCAAAAGGGTGGCCTTGCTCTACGCTGGCATCGAAGTGCACGCCGGGCGTGGCGTAGTGGGCGTTTTCGGTGAGGGCCACGCGTCGCACAAAGGCGCTGCTCACCAGCTTTTCCCAGGTGGTTTCGGCCGGAATACCGGCGGCCAGCACCTGCTCATCTTCGATGCTGATGCCTTCGTACTCGACCGCGAACTCGGTGCTGGCGTGGCGCAGCAGGCGCTCGCGCAGGGCCTGGCAGGCCAGCTCGGTGGCCTTGCCGTTGAGGTCGGCGGTGGCGCTAGCGGCGCTGGGCGAGGTGTTGGCCACGCGGGTGGTGTTGGTGGTTTCGATTTTAATTCGCGCAATCGAAATCCCCAGCGTGCGGGCCGCCACCTGCGCAATTTTAGTATTCACGCCCTGCCCCATTTCCACCGCGCCGGTGCTGATGCCCACCGAGCCGTCGGTGTAGATGTGCACCAAGGCCCGCGTCTGGTTCATAAAGGTCTTGGTGAACGAGATGCCGAAGCAGATGGGCATCATCGCCAAGCCTTTCTTAAACAGCTGATTTTCCTGGTTGAACTTCGCAATCGCCGCCCGCTGGCCGCCTAGGTCAAACAGCTCGGCGGCCGTGTCCCAGGCCTGCTCGGCGTGGCACATTTCGGCCGGCTGCCGGTACGGAAACCGGTCGCCCTCGCGCAGCAGGTTACGCCGCTGAATCTCGCTCGGCAGCACGCCCAGCGCCTCGGCCGCCTTGGTAATGGCCGACTCAATCACGAACATCCCCTGCGGCCCCCCGAAGCCCCGAAAGGCCGTGTTAGGCGGCAAATTGGTGCGGCACGAGTTGGCCGTAGCCGTGACGTTGGGGATGAAATAAGCGTTCGTGGTGTGGAAAAGCGTGCGCTCCAGCACGGCCGGCGAGAGGTCGGCCGAGGCGCCGGCATTCTGGTAATACGTCACCTCGTAGGCCAGGATTTTCAGGTCGGCGTCCAGCCCGATTTTAAAATCCGACGAGTACGGGTGGCGCTTGCCAGTCATCCGCATGTCGGCCATGCGGTCGAGCACGAGCTTGACGGGTTTCTTGACCACGAAGGCACCTAGGGCCGCCAGGCAGCCCCAGGGCGTGGCCTGGTCTTCCTTACCGCCAAAACCACCGCCGAGGCGCGTCACATCCACCTCAATCTGGTGCATACCGATACCCAGCACCACCGCGCAATGGCGCTGCACGGCCGTCGGCCCCTGGGTTGAAGAGATAATTTTAACCCCGCCTAGCTCAGTCGGGAAGGCGTAGGCCGCCTGCGTTTCGATGTACAGATGCTCCTGCCCGCCGCTCTCGGCCACGCCCTCAAACACGTGCGCGCACCCCGCAAACGCGCCCGCCGAATCGCCGATGCGGAAGGTGCGCGGCGGCACAATTAGCTCGCCCTGCGCGGCGGCCCGGCGCGGGTCGGTGATAATGGGCAGCGGCTCAATATCAGCCGTGATGAGCTTAAGCGCGGCGTGCGCCTGCGCCTCGGTGCGGGCCAGCACCAGCGCCACCGGCTGTCCCCGAAAGTGCACGTGCCCCTCGGCCAGCAGCGGCTCGTCGGGCACGATGCCGCCGATTTGGTTCTGCCCTGGGATGTCGGCCGCCGTGAGGATACGCACCACGCCGGGCGCTCGCCGGGCGGCGCCTAGGTCTAGGCTACGTAGCACGCCGTGCGCCAGCGGCGACTCGTACACGGCCGCGTAGAGCGTACCCTGCTGCACGGGCACATCGTCGAGGTACTGCGATTCGCCGCGCACGTGGCGCTGGGGGTCGAGGTGGTTCATAGTGCTAGCTGCGGGCTGATTCGTCGCGCAATTCCGTTCTTAAATCAATCAATAAATTCGTGGCAATCATCCACCAGTCATAGCCACGATGGTCTTCTAGCAACTCTGCCATCGACCCAAAGAAATGAAAGTTTTCGCCCCTAACAAAGACAAAGTCTCCGCTGATAAACTCTTCTAAATATGAAGTATCCAATGGGCCTTCCTGCTCTCTCCGCAACGAGCAATTATGGCAGAACACCAATGGATTATCGCTTTTACATTGCAACGTTGCGCAGTAGCCCAGCGCCTGTTTAATCTGGTCAAGTGTTAGTTCATGACTGTCAAGCGCGTGGTGCAACGAGTCGTGCACTATGCTAACTACATCACCCACCGCCAATCGCCGCCCGTCGATTCTGGGCGAGCCGGACAGCGTATTCTCTGTGCAGACTATGGCAGGGTAAGTAGAGGACATATTGATGTTGCTATTGCCCTATCAAACTACTCATCGCCAACTCCGGCGCAAACCGAAGGAAATGCGCGAACAGCAGCTGCCGCAGCAGCAGTCGCTTGTAAGCCGCCGTGCCGCGCACGTCGCCAATCGGGCTGATTTCTGACTGTATCACCTCATTGGCCCCAGCCGCCGTTTCGGCGCTCAGCTCGCGGCCTACCAAGTACTCGCCGGTGCGAGCCAGCAGCAATGGCACCGGCCCTACCCCACCAGCAGAAAGCCGGGCGGCAGTAACGATGCCATTATCAAGGCGTAGCCAGGCGGCGGTGTTTACGCTGGCAATATCGAGGTGCGTGCGCTTGGAGACTTTCTCGAAGTTAAAAAAGTCACCGGCGTGCGGCGCCGGAAAGCTGATTTCCGTTACCTGCTCGTCGGCGGTTTTTGCCAGTTTTTTATACCCTAGGTAGAGGCTAGCCAGCGGCAGCGTGCGGCTGGCACCGACTGCGTTAGCCAACGTAATATCGGCTCCTAGGGCCAGAAAAAGTATCGTTAAATCGCCAATGGGCGAGGCGTTTACGAAGTTGCCCGCCACCGTGCCCATGTTGCGGATGGGCGTACTCGACACTAGCTTGAGGTACTCGGGCAGGCGCGGCAGCAGGCTACGCATCACTTCCGACTCTAGTAGTTGGCTGGCGGTGGTGGCCGCGCCCAGCACCACGCGGCCGTTATCCTGGCGCACGCCGCGCTGGCCGTAATCAAAAAGTAGGCGCACGGGCTGCTGGCGCAGCTCGTCGAGGCGCTGCACCAGCAGGTCGGTGCCACCGCTCAGCAGCGGGTGGCTGGCGTGGGGAAATTGGCTGCTATCGTGGCTGTTCTGGCTTTGGAAGTGGCCGTTGGGTGAGGTTGATACGGCACTTTCGGTGGCGCGGTGGCCGTTGCGACTAGCCGCGGCTGGCGCTTCAGCCACGGCTGTTTCGGCGCGGAGAGTGGCCAGCTTTGCGGGCATTTCCCCAAAGTAGCTCGGCACGAACTGCTTTTCAGTCAGCCATTTTACGCTATTGGTACTAGGTCGCTCGGCCAGCTCGGCGGTGAGGGCAGCAGCGGCGCGCTCCAGCGACTTGTAGCCCGTGCAGCGGCAGATGTTGCCGTCGATGGCGGCGCGGGTATTTTGCTCGGTGGCCGGCTTTTCGGCCAGGCTGTGGCCGGTGAGCGACATCACGAAGCCCACCGTGCAGAAGCCGCACTGCGCGCCATTGTGGTCCACGATGGCCTGCTGCACCGGCGTGAGCTGACCGCCGGCCTGGTTGATGCCCTCGACCGTAACCACGTGCTTGCCATGCACGTTGCCGAGCGGCGTGAGGCAACTCGTCATACTCTGATAAGCAATGCGTTGGCCGTCTTCGGCTAGCTCGCCCACGAGTATGGTGCAGGCGCCGCAGTCACCCTCGCGGCAGCCGATTTTGGTACCCATCAGGTGCTCGTGGTAGCGCACGAAGTCGAGCAGGGCGCTGGCGGGCGGCTCGGCGGTATAGATGGGCTGGTCGTTGAGATAGAAGCTTACCATGACACTTTCGCTTGTCTTAGCCAACAAACGAATGGGTAAGATAACGCTCAGCTCGCACCTTATCAACCAATGCCTTGAGCTTACCAGATAGTAGCGACGGCTTCGCTAGTACTCCGTGCGCCCCTCGTGCGCTTCCCAGGCCCGGAAACTCGCGCTGGCCTCATCGGCCAGGAACTGCTGCATGGGCAGGCGGCGCTCGCCCAAGGGCTTCTCGATTTCGTCGTAGATAAACTGGTCGTCGAAGCCGACGGCGGCGGCATCGGCTTTGGTGTTGCCGTAGAATACGCGGGCTGGGCGGGCCCAGTAGATGGCCCCCAGGCACATGGGGCAGGGCTCGCAACTGGTGTAGAGGTCGCAGCCATCGAGCTGGAAGGTACCTAGGGCCTGGCAGGCCTTGCGGATGGCATCGACCTCGGCGTGGCAGGTGGGGTCGTGGGTGGTGGTGACTTGGTTGAAGCCGCGGGCGATAATTTGCCCGTCTTTTACCACGACTGCCCCGAATGGGCCGCCGAAGCCGGCCTGCATTTTCTCGATGGAAAGGCGAATGGCTTCGCGCATGAAGTCGGGGTTGGGAGCGTCGGGCATGGGGTAATAAGCGTAATTTGAGTAATGGGCGTAATGAGTGCAGCAAACCGCCCGGAATGATAGCACTTATTACGCCCATTACCCAAATTACGCTCATTACCCTTAAAACAGCACCGCCACCTGCATGCGGCCGGTGTGCACCACGCCCAGGCCGCTAGACTTGCGGCCGTCGTAGGCTACCGTGATGTTGAGGCCGTTGGCGAGGCGCTGCTCCAGGTTGAGGTTCCAGGTGAAGTTGGAGCCGGGGCGCAGGGCTTGCAGTACTTCGAGGCCGACTACCGAGGCCACGTTGCCCTCGAACGTGACGCGCGTGACGTGGGTGGCGGCCGTGAGCGTGCGCTTGCCCACCTGGCTGACGCGGGTTTCGAGACCTAGGTCGTCGAAAGTGCCGCGGGTGTCGTTCGGCACATCGGGCTGGCCGGTGTGGTCGAGCAGGTCGCGCTTTTCGACGTGCTGCAAGGTGCCCGTGAAGCGCAGCGCCGTGCTGGGCTGGTAGCTGATTTCGGGCTGCACGGTGTAGATGCGCAGCCGGAAGTTGCGGGCGCTGAGGTAGGCGCTGTTGGTACTGTATGAGCTTTGCGCCTCGCGCACATCGCGGGCCAAAATGAGGCGGCCCGTGAACGACTGCGCCAGCGTGCGGCGCAGCAGCAGGCTCTGGGTGGTGAGGTTGCGCAGGTCGAAGCCCTGGGCCAGCAGCGTCTTTTGCTGGGTTTGCTGCGAAGTGAGCTCGGCGCCGAAGGTGGGGTTGGCACGGTTGAGGTACAGCGTATTGCGCACAAGCTGGGTGAAGGCCAGCAAACTAGCATCTTCCTTCTCGAAGCTAAACGGGCTCAGGCGCGACCCTAGGGCCTTGCTGCTGGTGCGGCGGTCCACGGTGACGCTCGTGATGCTGCTGAGCCGCGCCGCCAGGGCCTGCCAGCCGCCGGCCTCGCGCCAGCCGCGGGGCGCGTTGAGGGTGAGGCGGTAGCTGAGGCGGTTTTGGTAGGCGGTGAGGTAGTCGGCGGTGGGCAGGTACACCTTGATGTAGGTGCGGTACTGGGCATCTGGGGTTTGGGCTTCCAGGAATTCGTCGCGGTCCTCCACGCCGTTGCGGTTGAGGTCGCCGGCGTAGTAGTGGGTGCCCTGGCCGGCGGGCACGGCCAGGAAGGAATAGTCGCGGCGCAGCTCGCGGCCGGTTTGCACGCTGTAGCTCAGCTCCGAGCGAATCTGGTTTTGGAGCAGCGTGGCGTTGTAGTCGATTTTACCCAGCACGTTGCGCTGGCGGGCGCTGTCAGGGTATTCCACGCGCTGCACGTCACGGTAGGTGGCCAGCACGCGCAGGTCCTGGGTTTTGCCGAGGCGGGTGGTCACGTTGCCCTGCCAGGTTTGGGCGATGTTGCGCACGCGCAGGGTGGTTTGCTCGGCAGTGGGCGTTTGGTCGCGGCGGTAGGTGTAGTCGAAGCGGTAGTGGGTGCGGCCGGTGTCGGGGCTTTGCAGGAAGAAGGTGTGCTCGTCGAAGTAATTGGCGGAGCGCACCGAGTCGCGGCCCGGCGAGATAACGCGGTTTTTATCAAACTTATAGCTGTAGCCCGGGATGAGGCGCCCGCCGCCGTAGCGCACGCTGGCCTCGCCGCGGGCCCAGGTAGACTGGTAGCGCCCGGCCTGCGAATTGAGCAGAAACAGCGCCCCGCGCAGCTCCACACGCCCCACCTGCTGGGCCACATCGAGCCAGTGCTGGAGGCCGTTGACCTCGCCCGGCCGGTAGCGGCGGCTGAGGCGGTAGTTGATGCTGTGGGTAGCATCGCGCGTCAGGCCCACCGCGAAGTTGAGAATATTGTCCTCCCTAGGTGCCGTAGCCGTGGCATTGGCGGTGCTCACGGTGCTCCAGTTGCGGTCGAACTCGATATCGCGGTAGCGGTCGATGGGCGCGAACTTGGGGGCGGTGTACTCGTAGTCGAGCGCCGAGCTGAGGCGGTAGTTGCGCAGCGCGGCGGGCGCCCACTGGGGCAGCGCGCGGTTTTGCACACTGTAGCCCAGGCGCATGGCCCCGCCCTTGTCCTCGGTACCCAGGGCAAAGCGGTTGCGCTGCAATTGCGAGCTGGCCAGGTCCACAAACACGGCGGCCGTGGGGTCGAGCTGGTAAGTGGCCCCGGCCGTTAGCATCTGCTTGAGCAAGGGCGTGGGCAGCACCCGCACCGGCGCGTACTGGCCCAGGCCGGGGCCCCGATACACGTACACCCGGCCGTTGGTGCCCGAAGTGGTGTTCAGGATGTAGTCGCCCCGCCCCGCGCCCACGTTGGTGAAGCTCACGTTATAAACCGGCTTGGTCGAGTCGGGCGGAAAGGTGTAAGTAGCCACCGGCTGACCGGTACCGGGGTTCGTAACCAGCGTGCGGTTGTACTGCACCAGGCTGCGGTTGAAGGCGGCCAGGGTATCGCCCCGGGTTTGCACGGCGGCCACGTTGCCGGCCTGGCGCAGGGTCTGCTGGTCGGTAGCCGAGAGCGAGAGGTTGGCGGTACTGTTGGGGTCGTCGGCCTCCTGGTAAAAATTACCGCGCACTTGCAATTTGCCCACCTGCTGGTAGTGGCTCAAAGTGTAGAGCGAGCGCGAGTAGTTGAGGTCGGAGTACTCAAAATCAACCTTCAGGCGCGAGTTTTTGGTAATGAGGTGGCGGGGTGAAAACGTGAGCTCGGCCAGGTTGTAGTCGATGGTGTAGTCGTAGTCGAAGCCCCGGGTCTGGAGCCGCCCATCGAGGTACACGCGCTCGGAGCCCGCCAGCACGATGATATACTGCTCACCGTTGGGCCCGGTGAGGCGGTACGGGCCCTGCACGTTTTCGAGGGGCGTGATGTCGAGCGAGGCAAACTTGCCCTTGGCCACGCCGCCCGCCACCAGGGTCGAAGAGCGAATCTGGCCTTTTTGGTCGCGTACCGTCACGCTACCCGCGCCGCTGGGCAGACCGGCCGGTCCCACGCCAACCCCTCGCCCAACCCCGACTCCATTCGGGAGGGCGCCCACCACGCCGGGTACGCCGGTGGGCGTTTGCAGGGTTTGGTTGGGCGGCACCACGGTGCCGGGCGGCGTCAGGGTTTGCAGGCTGTTGCCGGTGGGCGCGGCGCTGTTATTCGTCACGCCGTTGGTGTAGGTCGTGAACGAGGAGGGCGGCGCGTTACTCACGCTGTTATTGCTGGCGCCGGCTTGCAACGGCTGCGGGCCCGGCGCCCCTAGGTTGGCCTCGATGGCCGCGCCCTGGATGTTCTTGTAGTAGCGCAGAAAGTAGTCGGGCTTGTTGCGCAGCACCACGTCGCCGGCCGTCAGGTTCCACTGCGGGCCGGTGAGGGTGATGTAGATTTTATCGAACTGCTGGAGCGTTTGGGTATTCCCCTCCGGCTGAAACGGCACGTTCTGGTCCGATATCGCCGCCGTGAGGCGAATATTCTCGGTGAGCTTGCCCTCCAGCTGCAAGTTCAGCGCCGAGTTCACGAACACGTTCTGGGTGTTGCCAAACGAGATGCCGCGGGCCAGATTACCGGTCTTGCTGATACCGGGCGTGCTCAGAATCTGCTCCTGCTGCGAGAAATCCTCCAGCCGCAGCATCTTGCGCTCCCGAAAATCAATGCTGTCCATGAGTCGGCGCGGGCGGCGGTAGCGCTGGGCCAGCAGCTGCACCGGCAGCACCCGGTAGCACAAGTACACCGAATCGGGCCGGATGCTGCCGGTACTATCGGCCGCCGGCGCGGCCCGCACGATGCGGTAGCGATTGGTAGCCGCGTCGTAGCCCACCGGCCGCCCATTGGCCGTGACGGTAGCCGGCACGATGGTCAGCGAATCAGTAAGCGCAAACGTGGTGGTATCGCGCCCCAAGGTCAGGCGCAGGTAGCGGCAGCGCTGGGTGGTGGGCGGCGGCTGGGCCGTGGTGGGCACCCTAGGTGGCGCTGCCACGGCGGCCGGCGCCGTAGCGGCCGGCACCGGCGCCGCCTGTTGCGCCCAGGCGCGGGGCATACTCAACCACAGCACCGCCATGAGCAGGCCCACGAGGGGAAAGCACAGACGGTAGCGTTGGGTCATAGAGTAAAGTTCGGCACTAGCGGGGGCACAACGCTAAGGGGCGGCTGAGTAGTGCCCTAGGGCAGCCGTAGCCACTCCAACTTTCTGCTACCTTATTTCTCCCACTCCACAAAAATGTGGTCTTCTCCTGCTAGCTCCTCCTCAATAATCGCCGCAATAACGGTCCAGTCACCTTTCGCCAAGCCGGCCCCGATGGCCGGGTACCCAATTCGCTTGCCGCTATACTCCTGCTTCAACCGCCGAAATACCTGTTGAATAGCATCATAATCAACTAGCCGCCCCGGCCCGCGCCAATTGTATTGCGTGTAGGCATTGATGATGACCAGCGGCTTGCCCTTGACTTCAACCAACGCCTGCGAATAGGTACCAAGCTTGGCGACATCACCTGCTATTGTGGCTACATCCGCTTCGTAAGCGGCTGGAAATACCTGTTTGATGGTCTTCGCGATGCCCGCGCCCATTGTGCAGAGGCAATTGCAGCCGTGCACTAGCACCTCAAATTCGCCCGCTCTGGCTTTTTGAATCAAGTCTCCTTTCTCGATGCGCATACTTCCGCCTCATATAATTTGTCTTCATTACAGGACACCTAGGTCAATCACCTGGCTTCCTACCCGGCCAGCGGCAGCTCGATGAAAAAGGTGGTGCCCTCGTCTTCCACCGTTTCAAACCAGATACTGCCGCCCGCGCTCTCAATACCGCGCTTGGCCACCGCCAGCCCGATGCCCGAGCCGGTGGCTTTGGTAGTGAAATTGGGCCGAAAAATCTGGTCGCGCACGTCTTCGGCGATGCCGCTGCCGTTGTCGGCAATGGTAATCAGCACCTTGCCGGGGCGGCACTGCAGGGCCACTTCCTGGCGCGGGGCGCGGCCGGGCGGCACGGCCTGTTTAGCATTAAGCAACAGGTTGTTGAAAGTCCGCACCAGCAGGCTTTCATCGGCAAATACGGTGCACGAGTCAGCCTCGGGCAGCGCGAGGCGCAGCTCGCCGTGTTCATCGCCATCCTGCTCCCGAAAGAGGTCGGCGCAGTGCCGCAGCACGGCCGCCACGTCGAGGCGCTCGGGGCGCATGGTGGGCAGGTTGGTGAAGGTGCTGAACGAGGTCGCAATGTCCGCGAGCACGTCAATCTGGGTAATGAGCGTCTGCGAGATGCGGGCTATTAGGGCCTCCGTGTTGGGCCGGCGCTCGTCGATGGCTTTCTGCAAGTATTGCAGGCTCAGCTTCATGGGCGTGAGCGGGTTCTTGATTTCGTGGGCCACCTGGCGGGCCATTTCGCGCCAGGCGGCTTCTTTTTCCTGGGTGGCCAGCTCGCGCTTGCTGTCTTCGAGCTTGCTGAGCATGGTGTTGTACTCGCGCACCAGCAGCCCGATTTCGTCATCGCTGCTGCGGTAGTCCAGCATTTCGTTCTGGCCCGTGAGGGTGGTGCGCCGCAGGCGCTCGGTCAGCAGCTTGAGCGGCGCCGTGAGCTGGCGCGTGGCCACGAAGGCCAGCACCAAAAATAGCAAGCCCATGAGGGTAAAGATGTTGAGAATGGTCGTGAAGAGCTCCGTCAGCTTGCTGTCCAGCTCCTTTTGCGAGTCGAAGAACGGAATGCCCACGTAGCCCAGCACCGGCCCCGCCACGGCGCCACTGCCGCTGGGCACGCGCACCGGCATATATAAGGCGCTGAACGACAACGACCCGGCGCGCTCGGTGAGCAGGGCGCGGCTCAGGCCGCGCTCGCGCAGGGCCACCATGGCCTGCGGATTGAGCAGCGACCCTAGGAGGCCCGCTTCAAAAATGAGCGGCTGCGAGCTCACCAGCAGCTTGCCCTGCGCATCGTAGAGGTTGAGGTCCGTTTCGGTGAGCGCGGCCACGTTGTGCACCAGGCCATTGAGCGCGGGGTCGTAGCCGGCGGGGCGGTTGGCACTGTCCGTGAGCAGGTCGCGGCGGCGCAGGAGGCTTTCCAGCGCAATGCGCCCCCGCCGCTCGTAGGTGCGGTGCAGGTCGCGGCGGTAGCCCGAGATAACCTGGCTGGCGGTGGCCACGCTCACCACCACCAATGACAAAAGAATGCCCACATTGAGCAGCACCTGAATGCGGGTGCTGAAGTTGAGCTGCCAGGCGCGGCGCTCGCGGCGCAGCAGCAAGTATACGCCGCCCGCCAGCAGCCACAGCACGCTATTGAGCAAGAGCTGAAACGAGAAGTTGGACAGCCAATCGGCCAGCGAGTACGTCGAGGTGGTGACTACCACCGTGCGGCCTTCGGTGCCCCGCACCGCCAAGTGGTGAAACCCACTCAGCACAATGCCCTCCTGATAAAGGCGCGGGTCACCTAGGCGATTCGCGGGCAGCAAGTTGGCGTAGTCGAAATCTCCTTCGCTGTACACCAGGTGCCCGGCCGCGAAGCCGGCGTAGCTGAGGTCAGTAGCCAAGCCGGGCTGAAAGAACTTCTGGTCGACGAGCAACTCGGGCAGCACGCTGTAGCTCGACAGCTTGCGCAGGCTGAGCGTGAGCACAATGGTACCGGCCGGCGCGGGCGGCCCGATGCCTACCGCCGCGGGCGCCACCAGCGGCACCACCGCCGCATAGCGCCGCGAGCTAAACGAGTTTTCGGATTTTAGCAGGTACACGCCGGCCTGGTCGGTGGCCGTGGCCGTGCGCGACAGCACCTCCCGCGTTTGGCTAAAGGTGAGCGTATCGGCCTGCTCGGTACCTAGGGGCCGGCCGGCGGCGTCAAATAAGCCAATATTGGCCTCATACTTATCGAAGTAGTCGCGCAAGTACTGGCGGCTCACGCGGCGGCGCACGGCATCGGCCCGCACGGGCTGGTTGGCCAGCATTTGGGCAATAACCGGGTCGGCGGCAAGCTGACGGGTGCGCTCGCCCAGCAAAAACTCGCCTTGCAGGTCGTTATCTACCAGCAGGTTAGTGGCCAGCCGTTGTTTGTCGAGCAGTAACTGGTGGCCAAACTGTTCGTACAGCGCCAGTGCCCCGGTAGCCGCCCCTAGGCCCAGCAGCAGCAGCAGCAAATAAGGCAAGCCCCGCGAGCCCGGCCCGGCCATGCGCACCAGCACAAAGTAGCTGATTGCCAACGCCGCCAGGCAAAGCCACGGCCACCCAAGCAAGGCGCTCAGCCCCAGTAGCGCGATGGCGCCTCCGGCAGTAATAGCCAGTAGCAGGCCGCCGTGCGTTAGCCGCCGGCCCGGTCCCAGCAAGCGGGTTAGCAGCAGCAGCAGTAGTAGTAAGGCGGCCGTGTGCAGCACCACGGCCAGCGCCAGCACCACCCGAAACCCGCTGGCCTGAATACTCTGGGTGATGTCCAGGTTGAGCTGGCCGCTACTAAAGGCCATGCGGTAGTAGCTGTGCAGCTGAAGCAGCAGCAAGCTAAAGGCCACGGCCAAGCCAACCCGCCACACCATGCGGCTACCGAGCTGCGCGCGCGTTTGCCAGCGGTAATGCACACTCAGCAGCCACGCGCCAACGGCCACGACCAGCGCTACTACGGCATTCAGCAGCAAGTCGCCCAGCGACGGGGCCCAGCTCGAAACAGCGTACACCCGGGGGTCGAAAAGGGGTGACTCCAGGATGGCATTTGGCAAGCCTAACTGCACGAGCACCACCCGCAATATGAGCAGCGGCAGCACCAGCGCCGCCACGGCGCGCGCGCCCTGCTGGGCCCGCCACCAGTGCCCCGCCAGCGCCAGCCACCCCGCCAGGTACAGCAGCACTCCCAGCACCAGCAGTGCCAGCGGCAGGTAGCGCCCCGCCAGCGAGCTATTTTGCAGCCATTGCACCGTGAACAGCGGCTGGCCGGTGGCCTCGCGCACCGTGGTAGCGGCATGCGGCTTGGCGCCCAAGGCCTGCACCTGCACATCCAGCCCTTGCAACAAGGCTTGGCCATAGCCTTCTCGCAAGTAGCGGTTGCTGATACCGTAGCGTTGCAGCAGCGGGATGTAAACCAGTACTACCGTACTATCCATGGCCCGCCGCACCACCAAAAAGTCACCTAGGCTGGTCTGGGAAAGCCATTCTGCCCGGTTGTCGGCGATGTCTTCCGCTTTAGGAATTGGGCCCGCGGCCGACCACTCGCGCAACTGTCCGCCCTCAACCACAAAGGCCGGATACGTGCTTTGGCTTAGCAGCTGGCTGAAACGAACTGCTTTTGAATAATGGCTTGTTTGCAGAATACGCTCCGCTTCTTGGCTGGCCGTGGCCGTGGCCTGTTGCACGAGGCGCTGCACCTGGGCCGTACCGGGCTGCGCCTCCTCGCCCGCGCTGGCCCCGTACTGGCTAGCCAAATAGCTAGCACCGAAAGCTAGCAACCCACTGGCCACTAGCAGCCAAGCCCAAAGTATACGCTGGCCACGACGCACCAACGAGTCAGGAAGCTCCATATGTAGCTTAAACTAAATGCCCTGGCCCGCCGCCGGCTCCTCAGTGCCGCACAGCCAACCAGGGCTTTCTAAAAGATAACACCGCTGTCCTCTCCGCAAAAACCGGGCGAGGATGCGCAAATGCTAAGCAGTCCTACCTTTTTCTAAGAAGCGTTTATCAAACCGCACGCCGCCGAAGGCATAGAGCATAACGGCGCGAGCGTAGCGGAAGGAAGGCGGCGTAAGCAACAGCATTACCACAGCCACCGTCGTCACATACACCCAGGTGGGTGGGTCACCAAAAAACCAGTATAGCACGGCTCCACTCCCCAGCACTACTGGCACCGAAAACGTAAAGCTGATGTACATGGCCCCCCAGTAAAACCCCGGTTCGGGCTCGTAGTGCTGGTGGCACACCGGACAGCTTACGGGCATGTCCATAAAATGCCCTAGGTTGTACATGCTGTAGCTGAACAACGGCCCAGTGTGGCAACGCGGGCAGCGCAGAGCTAGCAAGGCCAGCCACCACGCCCGAATTGGCTTCATTATGCGGCGGGCGTACGCTTAGGATGCGTGCGCCGATACCAGAAGAAGCCGATTGCCCCCATCAGGATGTAGGGGACCGTCATCATGTACACAATGCCTTTGTTGAGGCCAGCTACATCGTAGTCATCGCGCTCGGCGCGGGCGGCTTCCACCTGCGACTTACACATCACGCACTGGGCCTGGGCCCGCGGGCTCAGCCCCAGTTGGCCTAGCAGCAAGTAGCTAAGCGTCAAGGCAAAAATTAGCTTTTTCATAAATTCAGAACACGCGTAGGAGAGGAAAGTTCGCTACCCGGCTAGCTAGCCGGGTAGTACGGGACAATCATGAAATAGACGATAACCCCCGTTACGGAAACGTAAAGCCAGACCGGAAACGTCCATCGTGCAATCGTTTTATGCTTGGTATACTGCCCCGTCAGCGCAAAATAGAGCGTAAACAACACCAACGCTACCGTGACTACTGCTAAGCTAATGTGAGTCAAAAGCAAGAGAAAATAAACCGTTCGAATGGCACCAACCCCGCCAAAATGCGTGCTATCGGCCTGTGAGTGGTAAGCCACGTAAGAAAGCAGAAACAAGCTACCTAGGCCAAACGCAATGCCCATCATGGCGCGGTGCCGCAGCACGTCCTTCCGCCGGATAAAATAGAACCCTGCCAGCAGAAAAATAGCCGTCAGCGAGTTCAGGCCCGCGTTGATGGCGGGCAACAGCCGCACCTGGGCACCAGGAATGCGAAAGGTTTGCGGGAAGAAATAGAGCACTGCCACTAGCAGCGGCACCACCGCCCCCAGAATGCCTAGGATGATTTTATACTTGGTATAGTCACCCGGCTCTAGCACGGGCGGATGCAGCTGCTCAGCGGCGGTGGTCATAGATGTAAAGCAAAACGTTAATTTCCGTGATGAGCCGCTCTATCTCGTGGATATCAGTACCATCATAGATGCCGCGCACATGCTGGTCGTGGTCGATTAATAACAGCCGACCCGCTGGCAAAGTTGCCGGCTCAGTGGCTGGCCGGAAGGGTAGATGCTCAGGCCGGAGCGTGGTCAGCCCGAACTCGTACTGCCCTAGGTGCTGAACCGAGTCGGGCGTGGCTGCCAGCACAAACCACCTGCCGCTGATGGTGCCGTATTGCTCGCTGAGCTTTTCTAGCTGCGTGCTCACCGCCGCTGCCTGCTGCGCATCGGGCACGGCCACCAGCGTGGCCAGCCGCACCCGTGGTTCCCGCCGAAACTTCTCCTGAATCCGGGCCATGGCGCGGGTGGCTTGCGTGCTAGCCTCCCCTGGCGTCGAAACCTGAAGGATATACAAGCCTTGCCCTAGCACACTGCTGGCTATGCGGCGCCCGCCCGCGGCCCGCAGCCTAAAAGGTTGTACCCGGTGGAAAACAGTATCGCGCTGCCACCCTCCGCCGGCGATGCGGACGGAGTCCGCCCGCTCGGGCAAATAGGTTGGCAGCGCGTATTGATTGGAGCCGAAGCCGTAGAGGAATAAAAAGGCCAATACGGGCACCAGCAAAAGCAGCCCCAGCAAGATGGTTTGGCGGGGCCGCATTGATTAGCTGAACATGTGCGAGAGGGTTTCGCCAATCGACGAACCTTCCGTAACCAAGGCTACTACTAGCCACACCAACAGCGACGTCGGAATCAGGATGGTCCAGATGAGGCTCTTAACCTCGTGCTTCAAGTGCATAAACTCACCCACAATGAAGAAGGCCTTCAGAATCGTGAGCACGATAAAGATGCTGTTGCGGAAGGTACGCAGACCAGGGTTCGTCATTACGAAGGCAATAACAAACTCAACGGCCGTGATAATAACCAGTACCCAAAAGGTCTTCCAAATCCAACCCGTGTTGGGTTTGGCAATTTCGCCCGGAATATAGGCGTGTTCGGTAGTAGCGTGCGCAGACATAGTATTGAATTTTTGAGTTTTGAATGCTGAATGCTGAGCATCCAGAAAGCAGGACGCTCAGCATTCAAAGCAAGGACATTCAAAATTTTTGTTACACCAAGTAGAAGAACGTGAACACGAACACCCACACCAAGTCTACAAAGTGCCAGTAAAGGCCAATTTTCTCCACCATCTCGTAATGGCCGCGCTTCTCAAAAGTGCCGTTGGTAGTAGCAATAAAGCACCATACCAGCAAGCACACTCCCGAGAATACGTGCGTGCCGTGGAAGCCAGTGATGAAGAAGAATAAGTCAGCAAACAAGGGCGGGCCGTACTGATTGGCGGCTAGATTGGCGCCAAACATGCGAGTACCATCGGCCATCAGCGTACCTTTTTCGTCGCCACCAATAAAGTGGCTCCACTCCCAAGCCTGCGAGCTGAGGAACATAGCGCCGAAAAGAATAGTCCACAACAACCACTTCTGCACGTCAGCTTTGTCCATCCGGTGGCCGGCTTCCACTGCCAGTACCATCGTTACGGAGCTGAAGATGAGAATCATCGTCATCAACGCCACAAAAGCCAGCGGCAAGTCGATGCCATGCAAGCCAGGGAAGCCGTTAAATACTTTTTCTGGGATGGGCCAATGAGCAGTGCTGAAGAAAAACTTATCAGCTGTTCCGGTAAATACGCCGTGTTTGTGGCGAATCATACCATATGCCGTCAGAAACGCTCCAAAAGTGAAAGCATCTGATAGCAGGAAAAACCACATCATTAGCTTGCCGTAGCTCGCTTTAAAGGGTTCATTACCACCGTCCCAAGTACCGGTGCGGGGCGCATCGGTATAAGGGGTGGCAGCAGTAGTGGGCTCTAAGGTGGTCGAATGGGCCATAGCAGGCGGCAAAATAGGCGGGAAGTTATCCTACGACAACTCGCGGATTAGTGGTTCAAAAGTAGGAACAAATACAGGTACAACCAAAGGCCGCCCAAGAAGTGCCAGTAGATGGTGGCATTGCCAATCGAAAGCATGGCCCGCGAATGCACCTGATAGCCAAGGCTCCGCTTGAGCACAACGGCTACGAAAATAAGCCCCGTAATCAAGTGAAAGGCGTGCACGCCCATGAGCACGTATACGAAAGAGCCCGAGGGGTTGGCGTCGGCGCCACCAAAAAAAGTGCGCCCATCCACCAAATCACCCCACGAATGCACTTGCCCAAACAGAAAAACAATCCCTAGGCCCAACGTAATCAACAGGCCCAGCTGGGTACGCTTTACTTCATTGTGCTTGGCCGAGTAGAAAGACCATTGGATGGCCGCGCTACTCAGGGCAATTACGATGGTGTTAAATAGCAGGCTAACGGGCAGGTCAAACTCGCGCCAGTTGCCTTCGTCGCGCCGCACGATATAGCCGCTAGTGAAGGCAGCAAACATCATGATAATACTGAAAATAAGCAGGATAAGAACCAGACGCTTTGGGTGTAGTCCTAGCCCCTCTTCTTTCTCAATCAGCAGTTCTGAAGTATTCATAAATGAGTAGTGATTATTGGTTGTCAGTTTCGCCACCTAGATGGTTGAGTTGCTGACTATGCAACAAAAAGCAGCCGATTAAAAATCAAACTTTATCCAGAACCAGCGCAATTTGTACGATAGGTAAATACAGGAAGGAGGCGAACATGATGCTGAGCGCTGCCTTGCGGTCCTGGGTGCGCATAAGCTGCACGGTCATAAGCAGAAAGATGACGCCGCAGACAAGCGCTACGCCCGCCGACACCCGCCCCGAGATACCTAGGACGAGCGGCAGGAGCGAAACAGGAATTAGCAGTACCGTATAGGTCATTATCTGAAACGCCGTGCGCAAGTCTCGCTCGCCCGGCGAAGGCAGCATCTTGAAGCCGGCCCGCTTATAATCTTCATCAGCTACCCAGGCAATGGCCCAGAAATGCGGAAACTGCCACATAAACTGAATGCCAAACAGCACCCATGCTGGAGTGCCAATAAAGCCCGTGGCAGCCACCCAACCAATCAGGGGCGGCAACCCACCCGGAATCGCCCCCACGGCCACACACACCGGCGACACGGTCTTGAGCGGGGTGTAGATAAAACCGTATAGAATGAGCGACAGCAGCGATAGCGCCGCTGTCAGGGGGTTGAAGTAATAAGCTAGTAGCGCTAATCCTGCTACCCCCAGCACCACGCACAGCACCCACGCCTCATTTGGCGAAACGCGGCCCGTGGGCAGCGGCCGTGCTTCTGTGCGGCGCATCCGCTTATCGAGGTCCTTCTCGAATACTTGGTTGATGATGTTAGCTGACCCCGTCACTAGCAGTCCGCCCAGCATCACCAGCAGCGCCCGGCTCCAGCTTAGCTCTCTCGCCCCTAGCAGGTAGCCAATGGCGCTAGAAAACGCCACCGTAAACGAGAGCCGGAACTTCAGGAGTTGGAAATAGGCACGGGCCTTTATCATTCAGCTATTGTCGGTGGCCACTTTAGCGCAGCCTGGAACCGGACTACAAAGTTACGCATGCGCTGGCTGTGGCTGGGCTCGCTGTGCCATAGTCTTTGCTTGTTGCCACCTTACTAGGGTTAAAAACTGTGCTCCAAAGAGCAAAGTTGCCAGTGTAAGGTGCACTGGCTGCATGATAGCAGGCAACTCAAAATAAGCGAGCACTATCCCAGCCACGATTTCCAAGCCGAGCAGCCCTAGGGTGGTGCCCAGCAGGCGCCGTAGCCCGAGCCCGGCCGTGGGCCACAGCAGATACACTGCGTAGCCATTGAGCAGAGTTACTAGCACCGACATAGAGCGGTGGACCTTAAACACGCTACCAAGCTGACTTACCCAAGTGCCGCGGTGCGTGTACGCAGCAGATGAAGCAACCTGGTCTATCTGCTCGCGCACCTGCGTACCCAGCACTATCTGGACGAATGTAATTAACAACAGAATCCATAAGAGGCCAAGCACTCCACTTGTGCTGTCAGATACTACGTACTCAGGACCAGACTTAACCTTGTAAGAATCATTACCTTTGCTTACCTGCTGCTGCGCTCTGTTTGCAGCGTACAACAGCATTGCCACAATCAAAAGGGCCAGACCCATGTGAATAGTGACCATTATCGGCAGCAAGTTGGTCGATACCACCAAGGAGCCCAGCCAGCCTTGCACGCCGGTCAGTAGCCACCCTCCTATTGCCAGCCAAACGATTGTTTTGTCGCGCCTCCAGTAAGGTAAGGCAACCAGTGCCGTCACGAAGACGAAGATGCCTATCAGGGCACCTAGCAAGCGGTTTACATACTCAATCCACGTCTTAGTGGCATTGAAGTCTGTTTCAATGTGCTGGGTAGGATGGGCAAAAATTTCGCCAGCTACCTGCTTAAAACCAAGGCCCGCTAGGGTACGAGCCAGCTTTTGATTTTTTGCCACGCGCTGCGTAGTGTACACTTGCTTATAGTCAGCTGGCAGTTCACTAACATCAGTAGGAGGTATCCACTGTCCGAAGCACCGGGGCCAGTCGGGGCAGCCCATACCCGAGCCAGTGGCCCGCACTACTCCTCCCACTAGGATGAGTAGATAAATACTTATTACAGTTAAAACGCTCCAAAATCGGAAGCGCCGTACAGAACCATCTACTTGCATAGTATTTCAGCAGCTTAACGCCTACGGCCACTCGTACCTAGGTAGTGGGTAAACAAAATAAAACGGGCCGCCGTTGCGCGGCGGCCCGTTTAGGCAAAATACTCAGTTCGTGCTAGTCTTCTAATTCTTGCTCGTAAGGCAGGTTGGACGAAGCAGTTTGCGAATACGGCACGTTCTGAGGAATAAAATCCGACTCAGAACCAGGCTTGCTGTAATCGTAAGGCCAGCGGTAAACGGCGGGTATTTCACCAGGCCAGTTGCCGTGGCCAGGTACCACTGGAGTCGTCCACTCTAGCGTCGTCGAATTCCAAGGATTCTGCGTGGCGCGGCGGCCCCGGAAAATGCTGTAGAAGAAGTTGAAGATGAAGATAAACTGGGCAAAGAAAGCTAGAATAGCTGCTGCTGAAATAAACTTGTTCAAATCAGCAAACTGGCTGAAAGCATCGAATCCAGTCCACGAGTAGTACCGACGTGGGAAACCAGCGATACCAACGTAGTGCATCGGCATAAACACTAAGTATACCCCGATAAAAGTGAGCCAGAAGTGGATGTAACCCAGCTTCTCATCCATCATACGGCCGAACATTTTTGGGAACCAGTGATATACGCCCGCAAACAAGCCAAAGAAAGCCGATGAGCCCATCACCAAGTGGAAGTGAGCCACTACGAAGTACGTGTTGTGCATCTGGATGTCAAGTGTAGCATTACCCAAGATAATACCAGTCAAACCACCCGAGATAAACAGTGACACAAAACCAATGGCAAAGAGCATAGCAGCAGTAAAACGGATATTACCACGCCACAGGGTAGCCAGCCAGTTAAACACCTTCACGCCCGACGGTACTGCGATAATCAGCGTCAGAAACATGAATACCGAACCTAGGAAAGGATTCATGCCCGTTACAAACATATGGTGAGCCCATACTACGAACGATAGCAATGAGATACCAATCAGCGAACCAATCATAGCACGGTAGCCAAAGATTGGCTTACGGGCATTGGTAGCCAGAACTTCTGATACCATACCCATTGCAGGCATGATGACGATGTAAACCTCAGGGTGACCTAGGAACCAGAACAAGTGCTGGAACAAAACAGGCGAGCCACCTTGGTTATGCAAAGCTTGCCCAGCAATATAGATGTCAGACAAGAAGAATGACGTACCGAAAGAACGGTCAAATACTAGCAATAATGCTGCTGAGAGCAATACTGGGAAAGACAGGATACCGAGGATAGCGGTGAGGAAGAATGCCCAAATGGTAAGGGGCAACTTGCTCATGCTCAAACCACGCGTACGCAGGTTGATTACCGTCGTCACATAGTTTACACCACCTAGAAGCTGTGAAACGATGAAGAATACCATCGATACCAACCACATGGTCATACCCATGCCAGAACCCTGAATAGCCTGGGGCAACGCGCTCAACGGTGGATAGATTGTCCAGCCAGCAGCAGCTGGTCCAGTTTCCAAGAACAGCGAGACAAACATGATAACGCTCGACAGGAAGAAGAACCAGTACGAAAGCATGTTCATGAAGCCAGAAGCCATGTCTCGGGCTCCTACTTGCAATGGAATCAGGAAATTTGAGAAAGTACCTGACAGACCAGCAGTTAGCACAAAGAACACCATAATAGTGCCGTGCATAGTAACCAGTGCTAGATAGAATTCAGGATTCAGCTTACCGCCTTCAATCCACTTACCTAGTAGTGGCTGAAGCCAGTCCATAGTGGCTTCAGGCCACCCTAGCTGCAAACGGAACAAACTTGAAAGTACACCACCTATGACGGCCCAAAACATTCCTGTAATCAGGAATTGCCGAGCAATCATTTTGTGGTCCTGGCTGAACACGTATTTCCACATCCAATGCTGGTCGTGGTGCTCATCGTGCTCATGCAGATGCTCATCGTGCTCAGTATGCGGTACTGGGGCAGTACCGATACCACCTTGCGCGTGTGCAGATGCGGGAAGATTAGTGGCCATATAAAAAACAGTTATCGTAAAAATCCAACTTACATCGCCGTCTGCGCCGCCAAAGGAGACGCAGGCGTTTCACCAGTTTCTTCGATAGCAGCAGCTTTCGCACCCAAGCTACCACCTTTGCCAAGGCCAGCGCTTTGACTAGTCTGCTTGTAAGAAGCCATCATATCAGCGTTAGCCGAGTTAGGGCTTTGCTTAGCGTACCATGCCTGGTAATCGTCCGGCTCATCTACAACAAGAGTAGCTTTCATAGCATAGTGGCTTTTGCCACAAATCTGGTTGCAAGCCAATTCATAATTGAATTTAGGGTTACCCAGATGTGCACGCATCTCATCGGTGGTCATGGTCGGCGTGAACCAGAAGCGAGTAGGCATACCAGGAACAGCGTACATCTGCACTCTGAAATGTGGCATATACACTGCGTGAAGTACATCGCGCGAGCGAATCTTTATCAGTACCGGATGGCCCTTAGGAACGTGTATTTCCGTGCTAGTGAAATCATCTAAAGCAGCTTTATCACTCAGGTCAAAACCGAAGTCATTGGAAGCATCAATAAGGCGATAATTGACCACCCCAAGCTTCATATCACGACCAGGATAACGTACCAGCCAGTTGAACTGCTTACCCATCAACTCCACTACTACCGAATCTTTCGGCGCCGGGCCAGTGATGCGCGTCCACGCTTTCCAACCAGCAAAAATCAACGATGCCATTACAATAGCAGGGATGATTGTCCAAATTACCTCAATGGTGTTATTATGGGCAAAGAAGTAAGCCCGACGACCTTCTTTATGCTGGTATTTGTAAGAATAGATGAACAGGAGTGCCTGCGTGATGACAAATGCAATACCAATCACAGTCATCGTGGTCCAGAACATCCGTTCCATCGCGTGCCCATGAATGGAAGCAACGGGTGGGTTCATCTTATTGAAGTTCTCCGAGAATGACCAGAAAAACGCTGCTCCCCCCACTACCATGAAAACCAACATTAGAACCGCGTTTATGCGATTGCTCATGCCAATTTCCCGGACGTAGGTGCCGGAGAAGATAGAGGTCAGAATCTGGAGCCGGAACAGCAAGCCGAAAACGACTAGCAGAAGTACCAGCACCAAGAGGATTGTTAGAGCAGTCATTGGGTATAAGCTAGAAATCAGAAGCTGGAAACTAGAGAAACAGTTCAGTTTATATTAACCGACTATTAACTTCTAGCTACTGTATTCTATGTTTTTAGGTCGTGTGGTGAACGCTTTCTTCGATGAAAGGATGATTGACAGGTACTAGTGAGGCAGCAGCTAAGCGACGCGTCACTAGTATGAGGAAAGCACCCAGTAAAATCAAGGCTACTCCGATTTCAATTAGAAACCCATTTTCCCCCTTCAGAGTGCCCGGCATAAGCATCAAATAGAAGTCAGACCAGTGGCCTATCAATATAGCAATACAAACGATTTTCAGCATAATCATTTGACGCTTTGCATCTCGGGTCATCAAAGCCAAGAAAGGAAATGCAAAATTGATGAGCAAGTTTCCGTAAAACATCCACGTATAGCGGCCATCGAAGCCACCTAGACGCTGATTAAAGTACACAGACTCTTCCGGCAAGTTGGCGTACCAGATGAGCATGAACTGCGAAAACCACACGTAGGTCCAGAAGATGCTGAAGCCAAACATGAACTTACCTAGGTCATGAAAATGGTTCGAGTTCAGCATTCGCAGGTAACCAGCCTGTTTCAGATATATAGCAATCAAAGTGGTGGCTGCAATACCAGATACCCACCACGAGGCGAATACGTACCAACCAAACATAGTGCTAAACCAGTGCACGTCTACCGACATTATCCAGTCCCAGGCAGACATCGAAGACGTAACTGCGAACAGCACTAGGAAAAGTGCGGCTGTAGTAATACTAGTGTGGAAATAGCTGGTACCACCGTTCAGGTCTTCCTGCAAAGACAGTTGACGAAGACGCTGCGAGAATGTCCACCAGATGAAGAGGTAAGACACCATGCGAATTAGATAAAAGGGAATGCTTAAGAAGCCGCCCTTACCCGCAACGATTGGGTCATACGTTTTACTACCTTTATCCATAATCCCGGGCATAGTCCAGTGGAAAAGGTCGTGATTAATCAAGCTAGCTGCAAAAACCAGTATCATAATGATGGCACCGGGTAGCAACCAAGCGCTAAGTGCCTCATTGATTCGTTTTACGACTACTGACCAACCAGCATACGCTACATATTGGATGGCCATGAACACAGTTCCAACTACCGAAACCCCGATTAAGAATACGTTGCTGTGCCACAGGCTAACCAGCAGGCGCTTTAACCAAATTGGGCTACCGCCGTGTTCAGCATGGCCAGCGGCGTTTGCTGCATGGCCAGTAGCCTCGTGGTGTTCGCCCCAGCCCATGAAAGCCACTAGCAAACCAATTGCCAGGACAATAACACCAGCTATAATAATAGTAACAAACGTGCGCTGCAAGCCAGGGTGCTCCTGCAAGTGCTCGGCCACAACGGGTTCGTGATGATGCGTCAAAGTTGCCATATCTATCGAAATTACATAGAGCCGTTATGGGCCTTAGTGTTACCCTGACCGGGCGTCTCAGAGCCTGTGCCAGCTTGCGCTTGGCCCTCCGGCTTTTGATTAGCTCCGTCCGTTTGCTGGGAAGCATTCCCAGCTTGGGCGCTCGTAACTGGTGTTGCTCCACCAACTTTTACAAGCTTAGGTAAGTCTGCCGGGTCGTTGTTTAGCTGTAGCACGTGAACGTACATGGCAATCTTCCAACGCTCTTCTGGATTGACTTGCGACCCGTGTGGCATCATTCGGTTACGGCCCCACTGAATGACGTGATAGATATGTCCATCATTCATCGTTTTGTAGGCACCCGAGGAGTAGTTAGGCACACCTTTAAATTTCTGACCCACTGGGCCATCACCCTTACCAGATTCACCATGACAGTGCTGGCAGATGCGCGTGTACAAAACCTGACCCTCCTCGATATTAGCCTTCGTATAGGGGTAAGGGTTGCTCAATTGGCGCTCAGCGATACGTACACTATCCTTAGGAATATGGTCATAATAGTTGAGCTTACCCCGGGGCACCGTACCTGTAGCTGGTGTACGTTCATTAATACCGAAGGCATTAATCTTATTGTAGCCCGTCTGCTTTAGGGGCTCATAAGGAATAGACTCGTACATCTCTGGTGCATATTCTACACCAGGGTCATCGGCGCGCGTCGAGCAGCTACCTAGGCCAATACTTAGTAGCAAAGAGGCCGCGTACAGCCCGTGTTTGAGGGAAGGCGACATCATTAGAATTTGGTCATTTCCTTTTGATTGACTTCGCTTGCTCCATTCTCACGAAGCAACTGAGTCAATTTCGGCAATTGCGAGCTAGTCTCATCCATCTCAATGGCCATTACAAACTTATCGTCAGTAGCGCGCGCATCCAGTACAGGCGTCTTGATTCGAGGATACAGCTTAGAGATAGTATAGAATGTAATTACCATGCCGTGGCAGGTAAAGAATACTGTCAACTCAAAGGCCACTGGGATAAAGGCTGGCAGAGCGATATTAGGTTTACCACCAATAATCATTGGCCAGTCAAAACCCAACATATAAATCTGCATCCACAGTGCGAAGGACAGACCGCACAACCCGTAGAAGAACGCTGCGATGGGCAGACGTGAACGTTCAATACCTAGTGCATCGTCAATGCCGTGCACAGGGTATGGAGAGAATACATCGTATATTTTAACTCCAGCGCCACGCACGTTATCAACCGCGTGCAGGAGTACATCTTCATCATCAAAGATGCCGAGAGCAAAGCGCTTAGTCATGTTTATCGTAATTTACGGGTGCCGAAGCTGGAACACCAGGCGTGGAATAAGGTGCCGGCGACACGCGCCGACCTGCCGATTGCGACCCATCGTTGGTACCACCATAAGTAGGACCATCATTGACGGTATACTTAAGGATAGTCTTTACCTCAGCCATGTTAATAACTGGAAAGAACTTGGCGAAGAGCAAGAACAGGGTAAAGAATAGGCCAATGGTACCTACGTACACGCCTACGTCGATACGAGTTGGGGAGAACATAGCCCACGAAGAAGGCAGGTAGTCGCGGTGTAGCGAGGACACAATGATTACAAAGCGCTCGAACCACATTCCGATGTTTACGATGATGGATAGGATGAACGTCAACATGATGCTGTAACGAACGCGACGGAACCACACCAGTTGGGGGGTAATCACGTTGCAAGTCATCATGCTAGCATAAGCCCACCAGTATGGTCCAGTCGCACGGTTGATAAAGCAATACTGCTCATACTCTACTTGCGAATACCAAGCGATGAAGAACTCAGTGATATAGGCTACACCTACAATAGAACCCGTCGTCATCATGATTTTATTCATGAGCGCGATGTGCTCTAGGGTGATATAATCCTCCAGCTTAAATACGACGCGGGTGATGAGCATCAGCGTCAGTACCATAGCGAACCCGGAGAAGATAGCGCCTGCTACGAAGTAAGGAGGGAAAATCGTAGTGTGCCAACCTGGTACTACCGAAGTAGCAAAGTCCATCGATACAATTGTATGTACCGAGAGTACCAATGGGGTCGAGACACCAGCCAGAATTAGCGAAACCGTTTCATAGCGCGACCAGTGTTTGGCCGAACCCGTCCAGCCCATGCTAAGCAGTGAATAGCTCACTTTAGCAATCTTGCCTTTAGCACGGTCGCGGATGGTAGCAAAGTCGGGAACCAAACCAGTGTACCAGAATACTAGCGACACCGTGAAGTACGTCGAGATGGCAAACACGTCCCACAACAGTGGCGAGTTGAAGTTTGCCCACAGCGAACCTAGGGTATTCTGAAGCGGAAAAACGTAGAATGCCAACCAAGGGCGTCCCATGTGCAGCACAGGGAACATTGCGGCGCAGATTACGGCGAAAATCGTCATAGCTTCTGCAGCCCGGTTGATAGATGACCGCCACTTCTGACGGAACAACAGCAACACTGCCGAAATCAGCGTACCTGCGTGGCCGATACCTACCCACCATACGAAGTTGGTGATGTCCCATGCCCAACCGATTGTTTTGTTGAGGCCCCACTCGCCGATACCGTACCACAAGGTGCGATAAACCGAGTAGAAGAAAACGCCGAGCAAAACCAAGGACACAGCCAAGGCGCCCATCCACCGAACGTTCGGGGCAGCTTCTACTTGGTAGCAGATATCCTGAGTTACGTCGTGATACGTCTTACCGCTCGTTACGAGCGGCTCGCGTACAGGTGATACGTGCTGCATAATGATGAATAATTAAAGACTTAACTCTTGGGAATCAAACTATCCGAAGCTTACGCTGGCTTTTCCTCCGGGTAAAAGGCCGATTGCTCCGCATTACGTATCTTAGTCAGGTACGTAACGTTGGGCTGGACGTTGATTGAATCCAGCACGTGGAAAGCACGCTCGCCATCCTCACGCTTCAGCAGTTTGCTGATACGGCTTGCAGGGTCGCGCATGTCACCGAACAGGATTGCTTCTGTTGGGCAAGACTGAGCGCATGCGGTTACTACTTCTCCGTCCAATGGGCGGCGCTTCTGCTTTTTAGCTTCCAGCTTACCAAGCTGAATACGCTGCACGCAGAATGAGCACTTTTCCATGACCCCACGTGCACGAACCGTTACATCCGGATTCAGCACCATGCGGCCTAGGTCGGTGAACATGTGGCCGTTCACATCTTCAAACTTCTCGTTGGAGTAGTACGAGAACCAATTGAAACGACGCACTTTATACGGGCAGTTGTTAGCGCAGTAACGGGTACCTACGCAACGGTTGTATGTCATCTGATTCAGACCTTCCGAACTGTGCGTAGTTGCTAGCACTGGGCACACCGTCTCGCAAGGAGCGTGGTTGCAATGCTGACACATCATGGGCTGGAATACTACCTGCGGGTTATCCGAAGGGTCTTCCATTGCGGCATAAGTGGCCAGCTTACCTTTTTCGTCGAAATCGCTCTTGTGAGCACTTGAGCTGTAGTAGCGGTCAATACGCATCCAGTGCATTTCGCGCCGGTTGATGACCTGCTGCTTGCCTACTACGGCAATGTTATTTTCAGTCTGGCACCCAATCACGCACGAGCCGCAGCCGATGCACGAGTTGAGGTCGATTGCCATACCCCAATGGTGGTCATTATACTGATAATCCTGCCAGAGCGATACTTTGCTAGGCTTCTCAAGGCCTTCGGGAGTGGAAATCATTTCGTACTCCGTTACCTCCTTCGGATTATCGCGGTACTTAGCCAGCGTATTCTCCTGCACCACCTCGCGGCGGTCCATAATGGTATGGTGAGTCTGCGTTTGAGCAATAGGGCTATTAGCTCCCGTAGCTTTCAGCGTAACAGCGTTTGCGTAGATGATACCATCCTTACCAACTTGGGCCAATGGGAAAGCATTCTCTCCAACATTATCGCCAACCCGGCCAGCCATTACGCGGCCGTAACCGACGGCAATACTAACTGTTCCATCGGCTTGACCAGGCTGAATCAAAACGGGCAGGTTGAGCGGCTTGGCAAGGCCAGCAGCACTAATGCTGAGCACATCGCCTTGCTCCCACTTGTTGGCAACAGCCATCGTGCGGGGTACAGCTACGTAGTTACCCCACGTAGCTTTCGAAACAGGGTCAGGTAGCTCTTGCAGGAAAGGGTTATTAGCCTCCACCCCGCCTTCGCCAATACCAACCTTTTCATAAAGCGCAAGCTCCACAGAGCCTGCCGGAGCAGCAGGCACATTGCGCAAGCGGCTTACTGCTTCGGCAGCGCCAATAACAGGCGACGAGAATGCAGGGGCAGCAGCCAGCGCGGAGCCAATAGCAACGCCATCGTGCACAGCTTTGTCCCAAGCCGCCTGGAAGCCATTAGCACCAAGCACAGTACGCCAGCCATCCTTCAGGAAATCATAATAGTTCTCATTGGAACCAGCCCAACGCAGGAAGCTTTCCTGGCCTTGACGAGTTTTGAAGATGGGCGTGATAGCGGGTTGAGCTAGGCTCAAGAAACCACGCTTGGGCTCATAATCATTCCACGACTCCAGCCAGTGGCTGTCGGGAGCCTGGTACTGACACAGTGAGCCCGTTTCGTCGAGGCGGTCATTAAGCGATACGCTTAGGCCAGCTTTGGCAATACCAGCTTTAATCTGAGCACCTTGAGGGTGGTTGTATACTGGATTAGCGTTGTAGAAGAACACGGCACTGATAGCACCGCTATTCAAATCGCGAACGAACTGCGCCATGCGCGCATCGTCGCCTTGGCGCACGTAGGAAGGGTTCGTTAAATCAACCGTCGTCCCTACGTTACCGAGGGTCTGGTTGATGGCCGCTACTAGTGCTTGAACAGCTGGGTCGTTCGAACCAGCAACTAGCAGCGAGGCTCCGCGGTTGGATTGCAACTCGGTTATCGCCGTTTTAACTTTTGCGCTGATGGCCGGGTCCAGTGTGGGGGCCGCACCACCACCCACGATGGTGTTATATAGAGCCAACACGATAGCTGGCATCTGCGAGGGCTTTACTGGCACTCGTATATCAGCATTGGCTCCGGTTAGGGAAAGAGCCGTTTCAAACTGATGGTGACGCGACATAGTACGCTTGTCGCTGTTCACTTTGCGGTTGGTGATATACTGGCGTGAGTACTCAACCGGTGAAATCCAAGTACCTAGGAAGTCAGCACCTAGGCTAACGATAACGTTAGCGCGGCTAAAATCATAGGCAGGCAACACTCCACCATTGGCCTGTAGCAGACCCGATGCAGAGTTAACATCGTACATGATGTGCTCGACATTAGGGTACTTCCCGGCAAAAGCCGCAATAGCACGCTTGGTACTAGGGCTAATAATTGTCGGTGATACAATAGCAATCTTGCCGGTAGCATTACCTAGGCCAGCTCGAACTGCTCGGTCTACATCCGCAAAGTCAGCTTTCTTGCCCTTCGCCATGAATTGCTGCAAACGGCCACTATCATATAGGCTGAGTATGGCGGCTTGAGCGCGGGCCGAAAGACCACCGCGCGTAACGGGTGATTCAGGGTTGCCTTCCAGCTTAATTGGACGACCATCACGGTTTTTCACTAGCACCGCATTGTAGTCGGAGCCCGTGAAGTAAGTCGAGGCGTAAAAGTTGGAGATAGTTGGGTCAACTTCCTCCGGCTTATTGAGGTAAGGAATTGCCTTGCGCACCGGCGTTTCGCAAGCAGTTAGTGTGGCAGCTGCTACGCCAAAGCCCATGAGCTTCAAGAAATCGCGACGTGGTGCTACCGAAGAATCTTCAGCATCACCAGCACGGCTTTCCTTAACCGGTAGAAAGTCGGGAAATTCAGCGAAGGCGTTCTTAGCGAACTCCGACGAATTATCCAGCTCTTCAATTCCCTTCCAGTATTTCATTGTAGGTAGTAAGAAGACAGCCGCAGCGAGCTTGAAACAAGGTCAGCGTGGCACTTAGCCTGCTGCACCTACCTAGGTTCAGGTTATCGCTTTGGGTCTTATATAATAAAGCTTAGCTAAAAAGACTTAGTAGTGGCACTTCGAGCACTCGGTACCACCGTTCGACGACACGGTGAAAGGCACAGCGTTGTTCGACTTATCGTGCAGTTTCACGAGGTTGTCGTAGTAGGCGTTGCCTTTCGTGTTGAGGGGCGTTTCGCGGTGACAGTTGATGCACCAGCCCATGGTAAGGGCCGAATACTGATACACCACTTCCATATTCTGGATAGGACCGTGGCAGGTCTGGCACTGAATGCCACCTACCTGGGTGTGCTGCGAGTGGTTGAAGTAAGCGAGGTCGGGCAGGTTGTGAATACGCACCCACTGCACGGGCTGCTTACGCTCGATAGCGCGGTAGATTTTTTTGATTTCCGGCGATTCCGTCTTAATCTGCGAGTGGCAGTTCATACAGATGTTGGCCGAAGGAATGTTGGCCGACTTGGCCTTGTATACCGAAGTATGGCAGTAGGCGCAGTTGATGTTGTTTTCCCCAGCGTGCAGTTTGTGCGAGAAAGCGATTGGCTGCGTGGGCTGATAGCCTTGCGTTAGACCTACTGCCATTACGCTTTGCACCCCGGCGTACAGCAGAGCCAAGGCTACCACTGTGCCGACAATACCCCGCAGAGCTGTTGACTTGTACAGGTTAGCCCAATCGTAGCGCTGCTCCAGAATTTCCACATCGCGGCCATCAAGGTCCTTGCGGCCACGCAGCACGTCCTTCATGAGGTTGGCGATGATGACGAGCGTTACCACAAGCACGATAAGCACTACAACCAGCACGATGAGCAGCACGTCGGCGTACTTGCCGGCACCAGCTCCACCGCCATCGGCAGCATCTTTACCGTCAACAGCGTCTTTGTTACCAGCAGTAACACCACCAGTTGCGGCAGCAGCTGTACCAGCGCCTTCCTGCGAGGTAACCCAAGCCATAATGCTGGTTATCTCCTGGTCCGACAGTGCGAACGAAGGCATTTGCTGCTTGCCATAGTCATTGAACAGCTTTACAGCATATTCGTCACCGCTAGCGATTACTTTGGCAGGGTTCTTGACCCATTTAATCAGCCACGGAATCTGGCGGCGTTTTGTGATACCCGACAAAGCCGGGCCCACAACTTTTTCGTTGACGGCGTGGCATTGCGTACAGTTAGCCTTAAAAAGAGCATCACCCGCCTGAATGGCCGCGGCATCGCCGCCGCCGGTGGCGGGGGCAGCGCCTGCGGCACCACCTGGGGTTACTCCTTGCTGGCTTACGGTAGCTGCCGTTGTGCCATTCTGGGCTGAGGCAGAGCCTGCCAGAGCCAGAAATAGTGCTAGCACCCAATAGCTGGTGCGCGATAGAAAGCTATTCATCATCCAAATGAACCGGTAAAAACGGAGTGCGGGCGTACCCTTTCCGGGGTACAAATGTAGGCTAGGAATTGTGGGCAGCAAAGGTGGAAAAGGCATTTTGAGCCCTTGGCACCTTATTTAGAATTCACCTAAATAATCAATTAAGACAGGTTATTCCTGCCGTAATGCAGAAGCTATTTCTACTAAGGTATCATCTACGGAGTTAGTTTCCTATGCGAAGCCTTCTTTATTGTTGGCTCCAAATGGCGGTGTTTAACAGCTAACTTCTGGTGGTGAGCCAAGTATGTCGTGATTTCTACGGCACCCAGCTTCTAAATAAAGATGCTAAACGGACACTTGGTAATCTGTCGGGAAATCAGTACCTTTGCACCCCAATTCATTTTTTTCACTTACAAAAATCAACCCCGTCAATGGACGTAAGAAATTACGAGACGGTCTTCATCCTCACCCCCGTGCTAAACGAGGGCCAGGTGCAAGAGACGGTCGAGAAGTTCTCGCAGGTGCTTAAGGAAAATAGCGCCGACCTCATTTCTACTGAAGCCTGGGGCTTGCGCAAGCTGGCTTACCCAATTCAAAAGAAATCCACTGGTTACTACTTTACCCTGACCTATAACGGTTCAGGCAATATCGTAGACGTACTGGAGCTGGCTTTCCGCCGCGATGAGCGGGTTATCCGCTTTCTGACCACGGTGCTCGACAAGCACTCGGTGACCTACAACGAGCGCCGTCGCAACGGCGAAATGAACCAGCAGAAGGCTCCGCAAGCAGCCGAGGCAGTGGCTCAGTAACCTCTAGTAAGCAACACGATGGCTACGCAGAATAACCGCAACAACGACCGCAACAACGGCAACAAGCCCGTTGACACGCGCAACAAGTACTGCCGCTTCAAGAAGAACGGCATCAAGTACGTGGACTACAAAGACCCGAATTTCTTGCTGAAGTTTGTGAATGAGCAGGGCCGCTTGCTGCCCCGCCGTATCACCGGCACCAGCCTGAAATTCCAGCGCAAAGTGGCGCAGGCCGTGGCAAAAGCCCGTCACCTGGCCCTGATGCCCTACGTAACTGACGCCCTGAAATAGACTTTAAAGAAATGGAAATCATTCTGAAAGACGACGTTAAGGGTCTGGGTTATAAAAACGACCTCGTAACGGTAAAGTCGGGCTACGGCCGTAACTACTTGTTGCCCCAAGGCTTGGCCATGCTGGCTGACAAATCGGCCAAGAAAATTGTAGCTGAGAACGTACGCCAAGCTGCGCACAAAGCTGAGAAGGTGAAAGCTGATGCGCAAGCAGTGGCTGACCAAATTGGTGCTCAAGTATTCGAACTGCCAGCTAAGGTGGGCGAAACCGGCAAAATCTTTGGCCGCGTAACGACCCTTCAACTTGCTGATGCGCTGAAAAGCAAAGGCATCGAGGTAGACCGCAAGCGCCTGAGCTTCGACCAGGAGCCTACCGCTGCTGGCGACTACACTGCAACGCTGAACCTGCATAAGGAGGTAAAGCAGACCATCAATTTCCGCGTAGTAGCTGCCTAGGTGCTCACTACCAACTATTTGAAAAGACGCCCTACCGTAAGGTGGGGCGTCTTTTTTTGCGCCTACCTTTGTGGTTCATGTTTCGGACTGAATTAACTATTGCGCCGCAGGAGCGGCTACTACCACGCACGGCGCGGGTGCTGACGGTGGGCTCGTGCTTTGCTGATAGCATTGGCGAGCGGCTACGGCTAAATAAAGTAAATGCGCTAGCCAACCCCTTCGGCACGGTGTTTCAGCCGCTGGCGCTAGCCCAGCTGCTACGCGCGGCGGCGGGCGAGGCACAGGACTGGCAGCAACACGTGGTGGAAGCGCGGGGCCGCTGGCAGAGCTACGACTTTCACAGTACTATCGGAGCCGAGTCGCCGGTCGAACTGCTGCAAACTATCCAGGAAACAGTGAGCCGGGTGGGCGACTTCGTGCGGACGGCTGATGCCGTGGTGCTTACCCTGGGTACCGCCTGGGCCTACCGCCTGCGCGAAACCGGCGAGCTGGTGAGCAACCTGCATAAGCTGCCGGCTGGCCTTTTCGAGAAAGAGCTACTGACTGCCGACGAGATAGTAAACGCGCTGGCCGAGGTGCACGCATTGCTGCGACGCCTCAACCCGAATATCCACATCGTGCTCACGGTAAGTCCGGTGCGGCACATTAAGGACACGTTGCCGCTGAATGCGGTGAGCAAGTCGGTGCTGCGAGTGGGCTGCCATTACCTAAGCGAGCTATTGCCCAATGTCAGCTACTTCCCGGCTTACGAACTGCTGACCGACGACCTGCGCGACTACCGCTTTTACGCGGCCGATATGTTGCATCCGTCGGAGGTAGCCGAAGACTACATTTGGGAGCGCTTTGCGCGGGCTTATTTTGACGCTGATTTTGGCCGCTTCCGCAAGGAGTGGGCAGCCGTGCGGCAGTCATTGGGCCACCGGCCGCTACACATCGGAGCACCCGAGCACCGTACTTTCCTCGACCAGACCCGCGAACGCTTGGAGCGCCTGACGAGCCAAGGCGTGGACGTGCGGCAGGAACTGCGCGACGTACAGCGCCAGCTCGCGGCCCTGCCCCCACCCCGCCCCGTGCGGGTGGTCGAAGTAGAGGTAGAAGACGACGGCGAGGAGCGTATTGACATTGGCGATGGTACTCCTACTGTAGCTTCTGTTGCCGAAACGGACGTGCAACCGGTACGCCGCCAGGATAACCGCCGCGACGGCCGGCGTGGTGACCGCAACAACCGTGACCGGCGCGATAACCGCCCGGCCCTAACGCAGCCGCCCATAGCTGAGGAGCTGGCGCTGTCAACCGAGGAGATACTCGAAGAATCGGTAGCCGCCTCAGTAGAAGCGTTGCTCGTCAGCCCAGAAGCGGAGCTTTTGCTACCGACTACGGAGGATGCTGGCGCTCAGCCGTCCAAGAAGAAAAAGCGGCGCTCGCGCGGCGGGGCCAAGCGCACTGCCCGCAAAAACGCCGCCCGGCTGGCGGATGAGCAAGGGACTGAGCAGGGCGCGGACGAAGGCGATGATGATACTGAGGTTGCGGAAACGGCTACAGAGTCAGTAGAAACGTCGGGTAACACTACCGTTTTTGCAGAGCCGCTCTCCTTAAATGAGCTACCTGAAGAAACAGTTGCCGAGCCGGCAACAGGTACCGACAGCGAGCCGGAAGCAGCATTAGAAAGCGACCAACCCGGTGCTACCGCTACCGAACTGCTGCCCGAACTTGAACCAGCGGCTTCGGAGCAACCAGCCCCGGTGCGCCGACGCGGTGCCGGCCCCACGCCCAAAAAATCGAAGGTCATCACCAAGTCTGGCCTAGTGAAGCGTGGGCAGCGGGGTAGTCTTTACCGGACGCCCTCCCCAACTCCCGACGAGGTCAGTCCGTCGAACCTAGGGTCGGCCCCGATTATCTCGTCGCCCATCATTCCTGAGATATTTCTGGAGCGTCCGGCGAACAACATCGCCGATTTTCAGGAGCCGACTGCCGAACCCGATTTGGCCGCAACCGTCCTAGGTCTGTATTCTACCAAACCTAAAGCGCCGGTGGCCGCAGCCCAGCCCAAGCGCGGCCGCCCTAAGGCCGCAGCGCCAGCGCCAGTAGCTGCTGAGCCCACGGCTGCCGCCGAGCCGGCCAAAAATCCCGAGCCAATAGTGGCAGAAGCTACGCCAGCCAAAGCCGTGGCCAAAAAGCCCGCTGCCCGCTCGGCAAAAGCGCCTAAGCCAGCTGCCACTAAGCAAACCGCTACTAAACCAGTTGCTACTAAAAAAGTAGCCGCCAAGCCCGCCGCTCCGAAAAAAGCGGCGGCTAAAACTGCGGCCCCGCGCCGAGGCCGCCCCCCGGCTAAGAAGGCTTCGCCAGACACGCCCGATACCCCGGACGCTTCTTAATTCTCAAAACCCAGCCCCACCGGCTGGGTTTTGTTTTACCCGACTCCCTCGCATCATGTCTGCCGCCTCCTCCGCCAACCGCCTAGGGCACGAAACCAGCCCTTACCTGCTGCAACACGCCCACAACCCTGTGGACTGGTACCCCTGGGGGCCGGAGGCGCTGGCGCGGGCGCAGGCCGAGCAGAAACCCATTATCGTGAGCATCGGCTACGCGGCCTGCCACTGGTGCCACGTCATGGAACGCGAGTCGTTTGAGAATGAGCAGGTAGCGCGGGTGATGAACGAACATTTCGTCTGCATCAAAGTAGACCGCGAAGAGCGGCCCGATGTGGACCAGATTTACATGGACGCAGTGCAGGCCATGGGTATTGCGGGCGGCTGGCCGCTCAACGTGATGCTCACGCCCGCGGCCAAACCGTTCTACGGCGGCACGTATTTCGCGCCTGGCAACTGGGTGAAGCTGCTCGAAAACATCGCCCAGGCCTACGCCAGTGAGCACCGCACCGAGCTAGAAGGGTCGGCCGAACGCTTTGCCCAGGTGCTACAAACCAGTGAGCTAGTGAAGTACGGCGCCAGTAGCTCTAAAGTCGGCGTCAATCAGGAGGAGTTTGAGCTGCTGGTGCATACCCTAGGGCTGCGGTTCGACCACGAGCGCGGCGGCACTAACCGGGCGCCTAAGTTTGCTATGCCCAGCATCTGGCGCTTTTTGCTGCGCACGCACCATATCTCGGGCAGCCAGAATGTGCTGAACCAAGTTAACCTCACGCTGCGTGAAATGGCTTGGGGTGGCCTCTACGACCAGGTGGGCGGCGGCTTTGCCCGCTACTCGGTCGATGCGGAGTGGCTGGTGCCGCACTTTGAAAAAATGCTGTACGATAACGGCCAACTACTCAGTCTCTACAGCGAGGCCTACCAGGTTACGCGCGACCCGCTGTACCGTGAGGTCGTATTCCAAACCGTGAGATGGGTGCGGCGCGAGCTGACCAACCCGGAAGGTGGCTTCTACTCGTCGCTGGATGCCGACAGCGAGGGTGAGGAGGGCAAATTCTACGTTTGGACGCGGGAGGAATTGCAGCACGCCCTAGGTGCCGAGGAGGCGCTGGCAGCGGCTTACTACAGCTGCACAGGGCTAGGCAACTGGGAGCACGGTCGCAACATCCTGCACCGGCGGCAGTCGGATGTTGACTTTGCTATGGAGCACGGCCTAGAGCCAGCCGTACTGGCCCAACTCATTCACGGCTGGCAGAAGAAACTACTCGCCGCCCGCGCCCACCGCGTGCGGCCGGGCCTGGATGACAAAGTCCTGACCGGCTGGAATGCCCTTATGCTGAGCGGGCTAGTGGCCGCCTACCGCGCCTTTGGCGAAGCCGAGCTACTGGAGCTAGCGCTGCGCAATGCCGAATTCTTGCAGCAAAACCTGCGCCACGGCCCCCGCCTCTACCGCACCTGGAAGAACGGCCGCGCCACCATCAACGGCTTTCTGGAAGACTACGCGCTGGTAATTGAAGCCTACATCAGCCTCTACGAAGCCACGTTTGCGGAAAGCTGGCTGCGCGAAGCTGAGGTACTGACCAGCTACGTGCTCGATAATTTCTTCGACCCGGCCGAACAGCAGTTTTTCTACACTGACGCCAGCGCCGAGCCGCTCATTGCCCGCAAAAAAGAGCTGTTCGACAATGTCATTCCGGGCTCCAACTCAGTAATGGCGCACAACCTGCTACGCCTGGGCCGCCACCTCGAAAATGCTCACTACCAAGCGCTAGCTGCCGCCATGCTGGGGCAGGTGCAAAGCTTGGTGGTGAAGGAGCCGCAGCACCTCACCAACTGGGCCAGCCTCTACGTGGCACTCGTGCGGCCGGGCGCGGAAATAGCTATCACGGGGCCGCAGGCTGAGAAGTTTCGGCGCGAGCTTAGCCAGCACTTCCTGCCAAATGATATTATAGCTGGCACCTTGGCTACCAGTAGCTTGCCACTCTTACAAGGGCGGGCGGCCACGGCCGGAACGACCATTTACGTGTGCCGCCACCGAACCTGCCAGCTGCCGGTGCACTCGGTGCGTGAAGCCCTAGGACAGCTCGCGCTGGCCGAACAATAAGGTGCGGTTGGCAAACCAACCACCCCCCAGCCGGGGTTATCTTTACTATTCGCCTGCCGCTAGTTATTGCCCGTGTCCCTTACGTTCGAATTTGCTTCGCCTGCCCCCATTCCAGCGCCCGCGCCTGACCGCGTAACGCTGTTTGTGGACGTGATTTTGCCCCTGCCGCTGCCCAAGCTCTACACCTACCGTGTGCCCTACGAGCTGAACGACAACGTAGTAATCGGGGGCCGGGTCATTGTGCAGTTTGGGGCCAAGCGCACGCTCAGCTGCATCGTGGCGGCCGTGCACGAAACGCCACCCAAGGAATACCAGGCCAAGTACATTCTCGAATTCATCGACGATGCGCCCGTGGTGACGCAGCCGCAGCTCAAGCTTTTTCGCTGGATGGCCGAGTACTACATGTGCACCCTCGGCGAGGTCATCAACGCCGCGCTGCCCTCAGCGCTCAAGCTCAGCTCGGAGTCGCGTATTCAGCTGCACCCGGTCTTTATCGCCGAGGGCAGCCCCTACCCGCTCGATGAGAAGGAGCAACGCATCGTGGACGCCCTAGGTAGCGAAGATGGCAAGGCGCTGACCTTTACTGAAGTGGGTGACCTGCTGGAAGTAGCTTCTTTCCATAAGGTTATCAAGTCCTTGATGCAGAAAGACGTCATCTTTCTCTTCGAGCAGATGGCCGACAAGTACACGCCCAAGGTGGTGAAAAAGGTGCGCCTCGCCGAGCACTTCGTGACGATGGCGGCCGTGGAGCAGCTCTTCGAAACCCTGGCCAGCAAGCCCAAGCAGGTCGATGTGCTGCTAAAATACTTGCAGCGCGTGCCAGTGCACCACAACGAGCACCTCAACCACGTGGGCCTCGAAAAGGCGGCCCTCACCAGTTCGCCGCACCTCTCGCCCTCGGCCGTAAACACGCTGATAAAGAACGGTATTCTGGAGCAATTCGACCAGATTATCTCGCGCTTTCCGCTCGATGAGAACCCGGTAGCCCAAATGCCTTTCCAGCTCAACGAAGCCCAGGTAACGGCTCGCGATGAGGTGATGAACCTGTTCAACCAGAAAAACATCGTGCTGCTGCACGGCGTTACGGGTTCGGGCAAGACAGAGATTTACATCGACCTCATCCGGCAGGCGCTCGATGGCGGCGGGCAGGTGCTGTACCTGCTACCCGAAATCGCGCTCACAGCCCAGATTGTGACCCGGCTGATGCGCGTGTTTGGCACGCGTCTAGGAGTGTACCACTCCAAGTTTTCGGACAATGAGCGCGTGGAAGTCTGGAACGGCGTGCTCTCGGGCCGCTTTCAAGTGGTGGTGGGCGTGCGCTCGGCGGTGTTCCTGCCGTTTGATAATCTGAGCCTCATCATCGTGGATGAGGAGCACGAAAGCTCCTACAAGCAGTACGACCCGGCCCCGCGCTACAACGCCCGCGAAGTGGCCCTGATGATAGGCAACTTCCAGGGAGCTAAGGTCTTGTTGGGCTCGGCTACGCCAGCCGTGGAAACGTACTACCAGGCCCGCCTAGGGCGCTACGGACTGGTCACGCTGAGCAAGCGTTTTGGCGAGGCCGGGATGCCGGAGATTGAGCTGATTGACACGCGCAAGCTGCGCGCCGATAAGAAGATGCACAACCACTTCTCGGCCGACTTGCTGAACGCGATGGAAAGTAAAATCGCGCAGAACGAGCAGGTTATCCTGTTTCAGAACCGCCGCGGCTACGCACCCGTCACGGCCTGCAACGACTGTGGCTACATCCCCAAGTGCCAGAGCTGCGCCGTGAGCCTAAGCTACCACAAGCACGCCCACGAGCTGCGCTGCCACTACTGCGGCTACCACGAGGGCATGCCCACGCAGTGCCCGGCCTGCGGCTCGCGGGCGCTGCGCACCCAGGGCTTCGGCACCGAAAAGCTGGAGGACGACCTCAAAATCATGCTGCCCCAGGCCAATGTGCAGCGTATGGACCTCGACACGACCCGCGCCAAAAACGCCTACCAGCAGATTATCGGCGACTTTGAGCAGCAAAAAACCAACGTGCTCGTGGGCACCCAAATGGTGACCAAGGGCCTCGACTTTGAGAACGTGAGCCTAGTGGGCATCGTCAATGCCGACGCCATCATCCATTACCCCGACTACCGGGCCCACGAGCGGGCCTACCAGATGTTTGTGCAGGTGAGCGGCCGGGCCGGGCGCAAGGGTAAGAAGGGCAAGGTGTTAATCCAGACCGGCGACCCGACGCAGGTGATTTTCGACAAGGTAATCCGCAACGACTACCTCGAATTTTACGAGTACGAGATAACCCAGCGCCGCGAGCACGAGTACCCGCCCTTCACCCGCATGATAAAGCTGACGGTGAAGCACATGGACCAGGAGCTGGCCCAGAAAGCCGCCATTCTGCTCACCCAGGAGCTAGCCGACCGCCTGGGGCGCAACATTGTGCTGGGGCCGGAGGCGCCGTACATCTTCCGCATCCGCAATTTCTTTTTGCAGGAAATCGTCATCAAGCTCAGCCGCGAGCACACGGTACTCAAGCAGGCCAAAATCGACATCTGCGCCGCCCTCGACGTAGTGCGCGACCAGAAAGAGTACCGCCAGGCCCGGCTGGTAGTCGACGTAGACCCGATGTAGCGCACCCTAAGCGCCTAATTAAAAAGCCCTGGCTGCTAACGCAGCCAGGGCTTTTTTAAAGCTAATTATTTCGACTTGGGACTACGCTTGGTCAAGCAGCCATAGCACCAGGAATACGAGGCCGATGATGAGCAAAATGGTACCTAGGATACCAAATATGTTGCTTACGCCGCTGAAAAGCAGCAGAATAATACCAATCAAACCGAAGAGGAGCGCGCTGCGCAGGTTGCCATCGAGGCCACCGCGGGCCGCGCTCGCATCACGCTGTTTGAGCTGCGGCATGTGGCTGGCCAGCTTGTCGAGCTTCTTAGTGATTTTGCGCAGGGCCAGGCGCTGCCCTAGGTTAAGCTTGGGGGCGGCGGCAGCTTTAGTCTGTGGTGCGGCGGCAATAGCCGGGGCCACCGGCGCGGCGGCCGAAGCTACTGGCGCTACCTCTGGCGCGGCTGGAGTCGGCTGCACGGCGAGGGGCGTGGCCGGCGCCGCTTGCGTTGGCGTAATGGATTTCACGGTGGCCGAGGCCTCACCGGCTACGGGCACATAGGGAGCAGCCTGGGCGATGGGCGTGCTGGCGGGTTGGGTAGTAGCGCTCGAAATCGGGGCGTAATCGGCGCGGCCGCAGGCGCCGAGCGAAAAAGCAGTAGCAAGCACGAGCGTAATGCGGCCGAGTGAGAGAGTCAAATTTTTCATACGGTGAAAAAAAGAGAAGAAGGTAAGAAAAGTAGGCCTCCCTACGTTGTAAGAAGTAATTTGGGTGCCTTATCGGGGTATTTGTTATACTTAATGTTGTTATTGCAACATCTCACTACTGTTGCGGCTTCTCTGAACGCCTACTAACCCAGCGCTGTTGGGCAGGCAGTTTGTGACGCTAGACTAGGTACCAAAACGTATGAAAAATACCGTTGTGATGTGGGTGATAGCCAGTACGGCTGCCGCCGGAGCCTGCGCCCAGCTGCCAATCGAGTCCAACGTAGCCTCGCAGGCGTTCGTCCGTTCGGACTTGCCCTCGGGCCAGACAGCCGACTCGGCGGGCTACGAGACCCGCGCCCCGCGTGACCCCAGCGGCATTGGGCGCTACTACCTAGGGCGGCAAATAGCGCACGTGATGGGCCACGAAGGCGCCGACTGGCTCGAGCGCTCCGACCGCCGCGAGGAGGAAGGCACCGACCTGCTGCTGAAGGAGCTGCAACTAAAGCCCACCGACGTAGTGGCCGACCTAGGGGCCGGCACGGGCTTCTTTTCGTTTCGAATGGCGTCCCTCGTGCCCAAGGGCCAAGTGCTGGCCGAGGACATTCAGCCCGAAATGATAGCCGAGCTCACCCAGCGCAAGGCCAGGAACAAGCAGCCCAACGTGCGCCCGATATTGGGCACCACCACCGACCCGCACCTGCCCGCCAGCGGCGTCGATGTAGTGCTGCTAGTGGATGCGTACCACGAGTTTGACCACCCGCGCGAGATGGGTCGCGCCATTCGCAACGCGCTGCGGCCCCGCACCGGCCGCCTGGCCTTGGTAGAGTACCGCGCCGAAGACCCTAAGGTGCCCATCAAGCCCATCCACAAAATGAGCGTGGAGCAGGCTAAAAAGGAAATGAGCGCTATCGGACTGGAGTTTGTGGAAGTGCGCGAAACCCTACCGCAGCAGCACCTGATGCTGTTTCGGCGGCCGTAAAGGCACCTTTAAAACGCTCGTCATGCTGAACGCAGTGAAGCATCTTGCGTGGTGCAGTAACTCCTTATTCTAAAGGTTTACTGCACCACGCAAGATGCTTCACTGCGTTCAGCATGACAATTACCGCTTCATCAGGCGCTCGATGTCCGCTAGCTCCAGCGGAATATCGGCCATCAAATCCTCGTTGCCAGTGGCGGTGAGGAGGAAGTCGTTCTCTAGGCGGATGCCTAGCTTTTCTTCGCGGATGTATATGCCCGGCTCGATGGTGTACACCATGTTCGCCTCGAATTTGCGGTATTTGAAGCCTACATCGTGCACGTCGAGGCCGAGGTAGTGGCTGGTGCCGTGCGGGAAGTACTTTTTGTAGAGTGGCGCGTCGGGGTCCTGGTTCTTCACGTCGCTGGCGTTCAGCAGGTCGAGCTTAATGAGCTCCTGTTCCATCGTATCGCCTACTTCCTTGTGGTAGTCTTCGATGGAATTGCCGACCACTAGGCGGCTTTCGCAGAAGCGGAAGACCCGCAGCACGGCCTCGTATACCTGGCGCTGGCGCGGCGAAAACGTGCCATTGACCGGGATGCTGCGCGTGAGGTCGGCGGCGTAGTTGGCGTATTCGGCGCCGAAGTCCATCAGCAGCACGTCGCCGTCCTGGCACTGGCGGTCGTTAGAAATATAGTGCAGGATGGTAGCGCTTTCGCCGCTGCCGATGATGCTGGTGTAGGCCGGCCCGCGCGAGCCCGAGCGCACAAATTCGTGCAAAATCTCGGCCTCCACCTCAAACTCCCACACACCGGGCTGCACGAAGCCGAGCAGGCGGCGGAAGGCGTTACCGGTAATCTCGCAGGCGCGGCGCATCAGCCGAATTTCCTCGGGGCTCTTGATGGCGCGCAGCTGGTGCGTGAGCCGGGCGGCGCGGCGGTACTGGTGCAGCGGGTAGCGGCGCTGCAAGTCCTTAATAAAGCGGGCGTCGCGGGTTTCGACGGCCACCACCGAGCGAATGTGCTCGTTAGTATTCAGGTACACGTACTCGGCCTCGTTCATGAGGGCCGGCAGCACCGTATCAAATTGGTCAAGCCACATGATGGTCGGGATGCCCGACACCTGCTTGGCTTCTTCTTTGGTCAGCTTGTAGCCTTCCCAGACCAGAATCAGCTCCGACGTTTCGCGCACGAACAAGATTTCGCGGTACTTGGGCAGCGTGGCGTCGGGGCAAATGACGAGGATAGTTTCCTCCTGGTCGACGCCGCTCAGGTAAAACAAATCGGTATTCTGCTTCAGCGCCAGCGTACCGTCGGCGTTGGTGGGCAGAATATCGTTGGCATTAAAGATGGCCAGCGACTGCGGCGGCAGCAGCTCGCGGAAGCGGCGGCGATTTTCAATAAACAGCTCGGGGGCGATGGGTCCGTAGCGCATGGGCGATAAGGTTGAGATTAGAGGCGCAAGTTAGCGGTGGGCCGGCGGGCGGGCTTTTTTGCCGACCTAGGACCATTGCCAAATGACTGTGCCATCTCAACCACCACGCAGCGCATTCTGCGCACCTAGGAGCGGCGCCCCTGCTCCAATTCTCTTCTCCCTACGCCAGCTGTGGCACCAGCACCGGCAGCGTAATGCGCCGGGTGCGCGACCGCAGAAAGGCTATTACCGATGCCTTGTCGCGAGGGGCGCCATCGAGCAGCACAAAGTGGCGGGCCAGCAGGTCGTAGCGCTTGGCCATAAGGTAGAAAAAGATGTGCAGAAAGTGGATGCCATCAAATACAATGGCTTTTTGCTCGATATACTCGCCTAGGTGCTGCCGAAAATGCGTGGGGTGGTCGGTCCAGTGCAAGGCCGGCTTAAGGTGGTGGCTGATGTGGTAGCCATCGTTCCAACACTTGTGGTTGTAGGCGGTGTTGATGCACGTCACGCTGTTAGTATAGCAGTTGTCGGGCGTGCGGGGGTCAATAAAAGCGTGCTGCGCCCAGTTGCCAATCATCATGATGATGCGCGAGAGCACGAACGGCACCACGAACACAACCAGCGTGGCTGGCAGGTTGACAAGGGCCAGTATTAGCGTGCCACCTAGGTAGATAGCTTCGCCGCGCAGCAGCCGGAAGCGCAGCGTGGGCTTGTTGCGCCGCGCGAAGTAGCTGGCCAGGTTTACTACGCCCAGCACCAAAAAATCGCCTAGGTAATGCAGAAAACCTAGGGCCGAATCCCGCTGATATAGCATGGTCGAGCTTTCATCATCGGGCATATTATTTTCCGCGTGGTGCATGCCCATGTGATGCACGAAGTACGACTCCGGCGTTTGGCCAAACAGCGGCCCCAGCACCCACGGAATGTAGTTATTGAGCCAGCCGTATTTTTTCTTAAACAGCATCCGGTGACAGGTGCAGTGTAGCATCAGCCCAAACGGCCCTTTGAAACGGGCGTTGCTAAAAAAGAAAAACAACCCGAACGTGGCCCACCACCACGGCCCACGCAGCGCGGGCACGAACAGAATAACCGCCAGCGGCAGCATCGTGGCCGTAATCTTCAAAATGAGGTGGGCAAAAGGCAGGTCGCGCGGGTCTTGCAGATAGCACAGCAGCCCCGCATCGAGGCGAGAGTGCGCCGCCGGCCGGGCGTAGCCGGGGTCGGTGCTGGTAGTCAGTGCTTTCATGGGGAGCTTCGGTGGGTGAGCGCAGCCCGACCCGGCCGGCGACTCATTAGCAGTCCCCGGCACAAAGCGGAAACCCAGACAGAAGCAAGCTCGGCGGCGGCGAAAGAGAGCTGGACGCAGCCCCGAGCGGTGGGCCAACTGTGGCCCGTGTGCGCAGGTAACCGCAGTTGCCGCCCGGCGGTTCGGCCAATTGTGGGTAGTGGCTCATTTTCAGTATTTACCGAAAAAGCGGGATAAATACGTACTTTTTAACCCCGGCCGGGCGGTTGTATCTTTACCATACCACCGCCTACCCCCTGCCCGATGCCCACGTTTTCGCACCTGCACTCCCACACCCAGTACTCCTTGCTCGATGGCCAGTCGAGCATCAGCGGGCTCATGAAAAAGGCGCAGGCCGACGGGATGCCCGCCGTGGCCCTTACCGACCACGGCAACATGTTCGGGGCGTTCAACTTCGTGGCGGAGGCTAACAAATACAATGTCAAGCCGATAATCGGCTCCGAGTTTTACATGGTGGCCGACCGCCACAAGAAAACCTTCCTGCGCGAGAAGGGCGAAAAGGACAACCGCTACCACCAGCTACTGCTGGCCAAGGACCAGGCTGGCTACCACAACCTGGCTAAGCTCAGCTCGATGAGCTTCATCGAAGGCGTGTACTCCAAGTTCCCGCGCATCGACAAAGAGCTGATTCTGAAGTATCACGAGGGGCTGATTGCGACTAGCTGCTGCATCGGGGCCGAGATTCCGCAGGCCATTCTTTTTGAAGGCGAAAAGAAGGCTGAGGAGCTGCTGAAGTGGTGGCTCGACGTGTTTGGCGACGACTACTACATCGAGATTCAGCGCCATGGGCTCATGAACTTCGACGGCACCGGCAAAAGCCAGGAGGACGTAAACCAGGTGCTCCTAGGTCTGGCGAAGAAGTACAACGTCAAGGTTATCTGCACCAACGACTCGCACTACGTCAATCAGGACGACTACGCCCCCCACGACCTGCTACTGTGCGTGAACACGGCCGAGGAGCGCGCCATTCCGGTGGGCGACTTCGAGACGAACTACTACACCATCATGACGGGCCTGCCCGGCAGCGCCGAGCAGCGTGTGCACTATGGCCTGCTGGAGGACTTGCGCAAAACCCACGGCAGCGACGACAACGCCCGCCGGATGCTCTCGCGCATCGACGAAGAGATTCAGAAGCCGCCGAAGCAGCGCCGCCGCCGCTTCGGCTTCGCCAACGACCAGTTCTTCTTCAAGACCCAGGAGCAGATGAATACGCTGTTCCACGACGTGCCGGAGAGTGTGGATAACACCAACGAAATTGTGGATAAGGTGACGCCGCCCAAGCTGGCGCGCGATATCCTGCTCCCCAACTTCCCGTTGCCGCCCCAGTTCGCTACCGCCGACGCCTTTTTGCGCGAGCTGACCTACGTGGGCGCCTTCGGGGCTAGCGCGGGCAACGGCACCGTGACGATGACCAAGCCGCCGCGCTACTCCGAGCGCACCCCCGAAATCGAGGAGCGGTTGGACTACGAACTGCGCATCATCCAAACGATGGGCTTTGCGGGCTACTTTCTTATTACGCAGGATTTTATCAACCACGGCCGCTCTGTAGGCGTGGCCGTGGGGCCGGGCCGGGGCTCGGCGGCGGGCTCGGCGGTGGCGTATTGCGTAGGCATCACCAACATCGACCCCATTAAGTACTCGCTGCTGTTCGAGCGCTTTCTGAACCCAGAGCGCGTGTCGATGCCCGATATCGACATTGACTTTGACGACGTGAACCGCCAGAAAGTCATCGACTACGTGGTGGGTAAGTACGGCAAAACGCAGGTGGCCCAGATTATCACCTTCGGCACGATGGCCGCCAAGTCGAGCATCAAGGACGTAGCGCGCGCCATGGAACTACCGCTGCCGGCCGCCAACGAGATTGCCAAGCTCGTGCCCGAAAAGCCCGGCACCACCTTGGCCGGCGCCTTCCGCGACGTGCCCGAGCTGCAAGCCCTGCGTGCCGACAAGGGCGACCTAAAGGGCCAGATTCTGGCCCTGGCCGAGCTGCTCGAAGGCTCGGTCCGTAACACCGGCATCCACGCGGCGGGGGTCATCATCGCGCCCGACGACATCACGAAGTACATCCCGGTTTCGACCTCCAAGGACTCGGACCTGCTCGTGACGCAGTTCGACGGCAAGGTGATTGAGAGCGCCGGCATGCTCAAGATGGACTTCCTAGGGCTCAAAACCCTGACCATCATCGTAGATGCCATGAATTTGATTGAGCGCAACCACGGCGTGAAAATCGATATCGACAACATTCCGCTCGACGACGAGAAGACCTACGCGCTCTACCAGCGCGGTGATACCATCGGCACGTTCCAGTTCGAGTCGGAAGGCATGCGCATGTACCTCAAGGACTTGAAACCTACCAACATCGAGGACTTGATTGCGATGAACGCCCTGTACCGGCCCGGCCCGATGCAGTTCATCCCCGACTTCATCAACCGCAAGCACGGCCGCGAGCCGGTCGAATACCCCCACGAGCTGCTCAAACCCATCCTGGAGTACAGCCAGGGCATCATGGTGTACCAGGAGCAGATTATGCAGACGGCCCAGATTCTGGCCGGCTACTCCCTAGGTGGCGCCGACTTGCTACGCCGCGCCATGGGTAAGAAGGACATGAAAAAGATGGCGATGGAGCGCGAGAAGTTCATCAAGGGCGCGGGCGAGCTGCACAAGATTCCGGCGAAAAAGGCCAACGAAGTCTTCGACGTGATGGAGAAGTTTGCGGAGTACGGCTTCAACCGCTCGCACTCAGCGGCTTATTCAGTAGTGGCGTATCAGACTGGTTATCTGAAAGCTAACTACCCCGCCGAGTACATGGCCGCCGTACTCACCAACAACATGGGCGACATCAAGAAGGTGACCTTCTTCATTGAGGAAGCCCGCAAGCAAGGCGTGGCCGTGCTCGGCCCCGATGTGAACGAATCGGAGCAAAAATTCAACGTCCCCCGCACCAACCAGATTCGCTTTGGCCTAGCCGCCGTAAAGGGCGCGGGCGAAGCGGCCGTACTCGAACTGGTGGAAGAGCGCCAAAAAAGCGGTCCGTTCACCGACGTGTTCGACTTTGCCAAGCGCGTGAACCTGCGCGCCGTAAATAAGAAAACCTGGGAAAGTCTGGCCCAAGCCGGCGCTTTCGATAGCTTCGAAAAGTACAACCGCCGCCAGTTTATGGACGCCCCGGCCGGCGACCAGAACCTGATTGAGAAGGCGCTGAAGCTAGGTCAGCAGCACCAGGCAGCCAAAGAATCGGCGCAGCACAGCCTGTTCGGGGCGGGCGCTTTTGGGGCGGTGGCCGCGCCGCTGCCCAAAATAGCCGACATGGAGGAGTGGAGCGCGCCCGAAAAGCTGCGCCGCGAGAAGGAGGTAGTAGGCTTCTACCTTTCGGGCCACCCGCTCGACACCTTCCGCATGGAAATCGACGCCTACTGCACCTGCGCTCTTGATAAAATAGAGCTGCAAAAAGGCAAGGACGTGAACATCGCTGGCTTGCTGTCGGGCGTGGTTTTTCGCACCACCAAGAGCGGCTCACCGATGGCCTCGTTCAACGTGGAAGACTACGATTCGAGCCTCAACCTAGCGCTGTTTCGCGACGACTACACCCGCTTCAGCGCCCTCATCAACCCCCGCAACTACCCGCAGGAGCAGGTACCGCCGATGTTCATCCGGGGCAAGATGGAGCTGCGCTACGGCACCCAGGACCAGTGGGAACTCAAGATAAAAACGATGGAGCCGCTGGCCCAAGTGGCCGAAAAGCTCAGCAAAGGCGTGCGCGTGAAGCTCGACCTGCGCACCGTAACCGGACCTATGATAGACCGCTTGCAGGAAGCCATTGAGCACGCCAAAGGCTCGAAGCGGCTGGAGATTCAATTTGTAGAGCCGCACGAGCGGCTGGCCGTGGACATGTTTTCGCGCCGCTTTCAGATTGAGCCTAAAGCTTTTATCGACAAGATGCGCGAGTTTGAGCTAGACGTGTGCGCGCTGATTTAGGCAGTACCGTGGACCCTGCGGGTCCGCGCGTGGGTGGCAGAAACAAACATACTTACGCGCGGACCCACAGGGTCCACGATACTACCTGAACTTTCCTACCCCCACGCTGTTTTACTCCCACTCCGCTACCTTGCAGCCTTGTCGGCCGTATACGCCGGACGTTTTTTCACTAATTTATTCCTTAGCGTCATGGCGCACAAAGCAATTGAAATAACCGACGCCAACTTCGAGGAGATTATCAACTCGGACAAGCCAGTACTCGTGGACTTTTGGGCCGAATGGTGCGGCCCCTGCCGCATGGTAGGCCCGGTAGTAGAAGAGTTGGCCGGCGAATACGAAGGCAAAGCCATCGTAGGAAAGGTAGATGTTGATGCTAACCCCCAGACTTCGATGAAGTTCGGTATCCGCAGCATCCCGACGCTGCTGGTATTCAAGAACGGCCAGATTGTGGACAAGCAAGTAGGCGCCGTGCCCAAGCACGTACTCGCCCAGAAGCTCGAAGCTCAGGTAACCGCCTAGGTAGCTTAAAAGCTCTTAGTGAAAGCTCCACGCCTTGATTGGCGTGGAGCTTTTTGCTTTTTCAGCAGCTAGCAAGCATTGTGGCGCCTGAGTCAGGCAGTTAGTGAAAGCGGGATGCTGCCTAAGTAATTATCCTCAACAGTAAAGTATATTTTTTGAGAAGAAACCACCTACATTTCGGCACATTTTCTGCCTAGTGCGGTAGTGAGTTTTTCACCCATTCCCTCCCCTTTTCACCCATGAAACGTCTTTCTGGTTTTTTTGCTACCCTGGTGGTAGCCAGCAGCTTTGCTGCCCACGCCCAAACTGCCCCGGCTGCTACCACTATGAGCAGCAGCTCGTCGAAGACAACAACTACTAAAGTGTCGCAGGCCCCAGCTGCCAAAACCACGACCAGAACCGCGACGACCACTAACCCGGCCGGCATGAGTAAGTCATCGACCACCGCCAAAAGCCAGACCAGCACGAGCAAATCGAGCACCATGACCACGCCTTCGGGCATGAGCAAATCGTCGACTACTACCAAGGCCAACACTGCCCCCGGCATGCAGTCGAAGTCTGTTAAGACGACGACCTCTACCAAATCGGTGATGTAATACCCTGCATACGCCACAAAAAAGACCTCCCCGGCATAGCTAGGGAGGTCTTTTTTATGACTATTCGTGTCGGCGCGAGCCGGGCAAATGCTCGTGGCTTTTTGTATCCGCCAGGCGGCGCCTAGGTGAGTAATTTTACGCCTAAGCTCACCCAGCCACGGGTTGGGCCGCTTCCTCTAGCTGCACCGAGCGGTTAAATACTTCTTCCAGCGAAATCAGGGTTTCGGTGCGTTCCACGCCTTCTATCTGCTGCACCTGGTCGTGCAACACATTACGTAGGTGCTGGGTATCGCGGCAAGCTAGGCGGGCAAATAAGTTGTAGCTGCCGGTGGTGAAGTGCAAACTGGTTACCTCCGGAATGCCGCGCAGCTGCTTAATAACGCTATCGCAAAAAGAGCTTTTGAGCAGAAAAATCCCGAGGAAGGCTTGAATACCGTAGCCTACTTTTTGCAAATCGAGGTCGAGCGTTGCTCCGCGCACCACGCCCATTTCTTCTAGCCGCGTCATCCGCACGTGGATGGTGCCACCCGATACGTGCAGTTGGCGCGCAATCTCGGAGTAGGGCAATTTAGCGTCGCGCACGAGTAGGTTCAGGATGCGACGGTCGGTATCGTCTAATTCGTTGGTGCGTGACATATAAGGAATAAGGAGTCGAAGATAATAAAAGTTTCAATATTATACCGACTTTTATGTAAAATGAATAATTTTTAACCTTTTTTTAGATACAATTTGCAAAGTCATAATTTGGTAACCTATCTTTGCATCAGCAAACGCAAGCGGCGTGGCTACTCCAAACCTTGTAGTGTGGTGAAATTGGCAGACACGCCCTCCTATCTCGGGGGTGAAGAGTAATGGGATAAATTGCACGCTTCTCGGAGCCGCGACTAACCACTTCGTGGAGGTTCAAGTCCTTCCGCTACAGCAACTTACAAAAAAGGCGCCTTCTCATCAGAAGGCGCCTTTTTTGTTTAACAAACGGGGCTGCCGAGGGTAGATAAATCGCATTTCCGAGCCTAGTAATTACCTCGACGCCAACTCGCTCTCGCAAACGCCGTACTTTTGACCTTATAAAGGCTGCCCGACCGTCTGCGTCTGAGGGAAGCCGACCACATGGGCTTAAAAATACTGCTTACCCTCCTGCTCGTTTTAGTGAACGGGTTTTTTGTCGCCGCCGAGTTCTCGCTCATCCGAGTGCGTTTGTCGCAGCTCGAAATCAAAGCTAAAGAAGGTAGCCGCCTAGCCGTTCAGGCCCTAAGCGTTATCCGGCATCTCTACGACTATTTGTCGGCCACCCAGCTCGGGGTCACCATTGCCTCGCTTATCCTAGGTGCCGTGGGCGAGGAGGTAGCCACCGAACTGATTCTGGGCGGGGTGCATAAGCTTGGCTTCAACTTGCCGGAAGCCACGGCGCACACAATCGCTGTGGTGTCGGGCCTGGTTATCATTACGGTGCTGCACGTGCTGTTTGGTGAGCTATTCCCAAAGGCGCTTGCCATTCAGCGCCCCGAATCGGTGAGCTTGGCGCTGGTGCTGCCGCTGCGTGCATTTTACCTGGCTACGCTGCCGCTCAACTGGTTCTTGTCGAAAGCTTCTAATGCTTTGCTGGGTGCGGTAGGCATCAGCAATGTACACGGCAGCGAGGCCCATACTTCCGACGAGCTGCGCCTGCTTCTCGACCAGAGCAAGGAGAGCGGCGAGATTCAAGACTCTGAGCACGAGCTTATTGAGAACGTCTTTCAGTTTAACGACCGCATGGTGCGTCAGATTATGGTGCCCCGCACCAAGCTGGCGGCCCTCGATGTGAACGCTCCCGAGGACAAGCTGCTCGAAAAGATTTTCAGCGAAGGCTACTCGCGCCTACCGGTATACGATGGCCACATCGACAACATCGTGGGCGTACTCAATGTCAAGGACTTGCTGCCCATCGTGCGGCGGGGCGAGGCGATAGAGCTGGCGCGCATTATGCGCCCAGCTTATTTCGTACCTGAGACGAAGAAAATCAACCGCTTGCTGCGCCAGTTTCAGCGTAAGCACATCGTGATGGCCGTCGTGAGCGACGAATTTGGCGGCGTGGCGGGCATCGTCACCATCGAAGATATCATGGAGGAGCTAGTGGGCGAAATCCAGGACGAGTATGACAATGAGGTGCCGGTGGTGGAGAAAATATCGGAGTCGGAGTATCGCGTAGATACGGCTACTCCTATCCCCGATGCCAATGAGTACCTCCCCTACCCCCTGCCCGAAAGCGATGACTACGAGACTGTGGGTGGCCTGCTCAACGTGCTGTATGGCAATATTCCGGAGGTAGGCGACGTGGCCGTGCTGGACCCCTATGAGTTTCGGGTGCTCAGCCGCACCGGCCGCGTGGTGGAGATGGTGCAGCTACGGGTGCTAACGCCCCAGACGCCGACCGACGAAGACCCGTTGGGCGCCTAGTCGGGCCGTAGCTCTTGGTCCCTAGCGGGTTTGAAAAAATCGGGGGTAGTACTCGCCCTCCCTGGGCTTGAGGTCGTTGGTGAGAATGCGTACCGCATCAATAAGCGCAAGCGCGCTAACCACGGACAGCAGGATGGAGCCGATAAGCAGCGCAACCAGATACGCGCCGCCGCCCGAACTGAAGAGGGCCAACAGCAACCCCACTGCCCCCACAAAAAGCAGCAGCCCACCAGCCAGGGTAAGTAGCAGGTAGGCAACGGCCCGCTTGTGATACCCTAGGTAAAATAAATGGCCGCCGAGGCCGCCGAGGAAGAAGGCTAGTAAAAAAGCAATACCCTTGGTGCGGTGATGCAGTGGCTCATCGGGCGGCCCTGGCAGTGGCCGAACCTTAACAATTGTGGGCGATACGGAAGCTACCGCGCCTAGGTGGGGTAATTTCACTAGCCGGGCCATCGGGCTGCGCCTGGCAGCCAGCGCAACGCGTGCTGGCTGGTGGGCCCGCCGGGGGCGTGCGGCTTCCGGGCGCGCAGCGGGCTCCTGGGCCTTGCTGGTGGCCTGCAGGCTATCGGCCAGCGGGGCGGGGGTGGGCGCTTGGTAGGGGGTAGCGGCCAAGGGCTGAAATTGATACGCGGCTCGCTGGCAGCCACCTAGGCTTACGGCCAGCAGCAAGGCCAGTCCCCAACGGCAACCAGTAGAAAGAAAAAACATGCGAGAGTGGCAAGGTGAAAAGGCACCGGCAAAGCACTCACTTTCCCAGGCACTTACCAAAGGCAAATGCAGTGAGCTTAGACTTTACTACAGCCCATATATCTAGCCTCAAAGCCACTCCAGCGCAGTTGAGACAAGATGTTGTCAAAGAAGTTGGGACTTTACCTGCTACCGCATTGGCTCATTCCTCGCCGCCTACCCCTCAAAACCAGCTGGCATACAGCTGGTAATTAGCCGCCGTGCGGCGCAGGCCTTCAGCCTGCGCCTCGCTCACGGGCTTGATTTTTTTGGCGGGCACGCCGGCGTAGAGGTAGCCGGGCTCGCACACAGTATTCTCCAGCACCACGGCGCCGGCCGCAATGAGGCAGCCGCGGCCCACCACGGCATGGTCCATCACGATGGCGCCCATGCCAATGAGCACGTCATCCTCAATGGTACAGCCGTGCACCAGCGCCCGGTGGCCGATGCTCACCCGCGAGCCAATAGTGAGCGCTGCCTTTTCGTAGGTGCAGTGCAGCACGGCCCCATCCTGAATATTGGTTTCGTCGCCAATGCGAATGCTGTTGACATCGCCCCGAATCACAGCCGTGAACCATACCGTGCACCCCCGGCCCAGCACCACATCGCCCACAATGGTCGCATTATCGGCCAAAAAGCAGTCGGGCCCCAGGGTAGGCATAATACCGTGGACGGGCAGCAGAAGCGCGGGCATAGCGAAGCAAATAAGGTGGAATTGCCAAATGTAGGGCGGCTTCCGCTTCCGAGCCTGACCGGCTACCGGAGGTACCTAGGCGCGCAGCAGTCGCTTCCAGGTACCTTTTTCCCAGTTGTATTTCAAGGTGCTGGGCAGCGCCTCCCAGAAGTATTTGCTGGTTTCAACTGCAAAGCTGGGCTGCATGTAGCAGTTGATGGTGCAGCCCTCGCACTGCGGCAGGCGGCCTTCGAGAGCGGCCAGGCGCTGTGTTTCGGGGGCGTTGTATAGGTCAAACAGCCGGCCGCCGATGGGGAATTTTTGCTCGCCCAGGTGGTAGCAGGGCAGCACCAGCTCATTGCTGGGCGAGATGACCAGCGTGGTGCTGGCGGCCCGGCACACGGGCGCGGCCACGTGGTTGCCCCCGTCGCGCCGCAGCGCGATGAAGCCCTCGTTGAGGTACACGCCTTTCTTTTTGCCGAAGGCCGAAAGGTAGCTTAACTCCTCATCCGTCAGCTGCTCGCCGGTTTCAACCTCGCCATACTCAAAAGCCGGGTTGATGATGAGCACCAAACCATTAGGCTGCGTAATATTGCGGTACACCGCCTCCAGGTCAGCCAGGTTTTTGCGGAAGACGGTGAAGAGAATATCGGGCCGCTCGCCCAGCTCCTTGGCTACCCGAATACTTTCGAGCACGAAGTCGTAGCAGGCCACGCCGCGCCCTAGGTCGTGGGTGGCGCGGTCGGCCGAGTCGAGCGAGAAATGAAGCATATCGACCAACCCGCGCAGCTTTTCGGCATTCTTGGGGTAGAGCAGGCCGTTGGTAGTAACGGTGGTGATGAACCCCAGCTGCCGGGCCAGCGCCAAAAACTCGGGTAGCTGCCGGTGCAGCAGCGGCTCACCCCCCGTAAAGTCTATCACCTTTACCCCTAGGCGCTTGAGGTCGCGCAAATTTTGCTCTACGTCGGCCAGCGTGATGTAGGGCGACGGCTTTTCCCAGATGTCACAAAACGAACACTTCGCGTTGCAGCGGTACGTGACGTAGTAGTTGCAGAGGACCGGGTGGCGAACGAGGCGCATGTTTTTTTGGCTATTAGCTGCTGGCTAGTAGCTAGTAGCTCTTTATCCGGCGCCTCATTACGCGGCAGCCTACTTAGCTAAGCTAACAGCTGACACCCGAAGATAGCTTATTCGAAAAAAAGCCAACCGCCAGCAGCCACTAGCTAACCGCCCAAAGTTAGTGCGGCAGCTTACCCCAAGCGGCCGCGTCCCAATGCGTGGGGGTGGCAGCCAGCACCTCCGACGTGGCTTCACCGTAGTGCTCGCGGTAGTAGTCGCAGAAGCCTTTGAGAGGGCAGCGCGGGCAGTTGGGCCGCTGGAAAAAGCAAATCTGCTGGCCGTGCCAGTAGTTGTGCTTATGAAAATTGAATAGCCCCTCGGGGTCGAGCTTGGGGCTGAGCAGGGCCAGCAGCACGGCGTGCGCTTTCTCTACCGATACTTTGGGACCTAGGAAACCCACGCGTTGTGCCACCCGGTGCACGTGCGCATCGACGGGCAGCACGGGCTTACGGAAGTTGAAGAGCAGCACCAAGGAAGCCGTTTTCAGGCCGATGCCGGGCATATCGGTCAGCCAGGCCATACTACGCTCGGTGGGCCAGTCGGCCAGGAAATCGAGCGAAAAGCTGCCGCCCGTTTCGGCTTTGATGCGCCCCAGAATCTCCTGAATGCGCGGTGCCTGCGTGGCCGGCCAGCGCGTGGTACGGATGGCGTGAATCAGGTCGTCGAGCGGGGCTGCCAGCACGCCTTCCCAGTCGCCGAAAGCTTCGAGCATCCGGTCATAGGCCAGCTCCTCATCAGCGTGGGTAGTGCGATGCGAAAGCAACGTGGAAATAAGCTCGCGCATGGGCGTGCGCCGGGCGGCGGTGGGCACCGGCCCAAAAAACTCATTCAGGATGGCATGGTCGGCCAGCGCCTTTTCCACCGCAGATTGTACCAAAGTCATCGCAGATTTAACGGATTTAACAGATTGCGCGGATACGCCTGCTGCGCAGGCTGGCTAGCTTACCTAGCCCACTTCTCTTTACTGCCTGCCCTATGCTAGCTGAGCCAGTACGAAAAAAGGTCGCCCTAGGGCGACCTTTCCTGCACAGAACCCGAAAAAGCAGTCAGCCTGCACAGCAGGCGTATCCGCGCAATCTGTTAAATCTGCGATTATAGTTGGCCTTTTTTGGCGGCTTTCTGCATTTTCTCATTGGCGAAGATGGCTACTTCTACGCGGCGGTTGGCGGCTTTGCCGGCTACGCTCGTGTTGTCGGCCACCGGCTGCGACGAGCCATAGCCCGTAGCCGTGATGCGGCTGGTTTCCACCCCTTTGGTGGTCAGCTCGTTGGCCACGGCCTGCGCCCGGCGCTGGCTTAGGGGCTGGTTGATGGCATCGGAACCCGAGGCGTCGGTGTGGCCGTCGATTACCACGTTGGTGTCGGCGTACTTCTGGAGCGTAGCCGCCAGCTCGTCAATGTTGCCCGCGGCGGCCGGCGTGAGGCTCGACGAGTTGGACGCGAATAGAATGCCCGAGGCAAACGTGATTTTGATGCCCTCACCAACGCGCTCTACTTTGGCGCCTTCAAGGTCGCGGCGCAGCTCGGCAGCTTGCTTATCCATCTTGCGGCCGATGAGCGCGCCGCCCGCACCACCTACTACGGCACCTAGGATGGCGCCCTTGGCCGTACCCGACTTGCCGCCAATTACGCGGCCCAGGATGGCCCCACCCGCCGCGCCGCCCAAGCCGCCGATAATACCACCTTTCACGGTTTTGGTCATGCCCTTGGGCTTATCAGTCGTTACCGTCGAGGATTGGGCCTGGGCAAAATGCCCTACCAGCAGCAACAGCGCCAGCAAGTAGGAGAAAGAAAATCGTAGGGTCTTCATGTAATAGGTGGAAATAAAAAGGGTAAATTGTCCAATTGTGCGGTTATGCGCTGGCAAGTTCGGCACGTTGCAACCACCTTGCCAAATATCCGGCCCGGCCCAACGTTTTTTTGCCGACCAATCGTGTTTTACGCCCCCTAGGGGCATAAAAAAGCCCGGCTGGTGGCCGGGCTTTTTAGCAGTAAGTAAGCCAGTGGGGCGGTTTACTTTTTATTCTTATAATGATAATAGCGGGCTGGGTCTTTCTTTTTGTCCTTGTTGCGGCCGATAAGGCCACCGCCTACTACGCCAGCGGCCGTGCCAATGAGGGCACCTTTGCCACCCCCAACCACGGCGCCCGTTACGGCGCCGGCGCCGCCACCGATGGCAGCACCTTTTGCTTTATTGCTCCAGCCTTTGCGGTCCTGCGCCTGCGCAGCCGAACCAGCTAGTACGATGAGTGTTAATAAAAAAGCGAATATTCTGGCAAACGATTTCATATGAAAGAGAAGGTTTAGAAGAACGGAACGTAGCGAAGCTGCTACTAGCTGGTTTTTAACGAAGCGACTGAGTGGGAGGTTGTGCTTATTACACAAAAAACCTGAGCTATGCGAGCTCAGGTTTTTAATATTGGCTTTCGGAGCCAGTTAGTTGGTTAGAGCGTGCCGTTTTCGGCCGCTTTTTTCATTTTCTCATTGGCGTAAATGGCTACCTCCACGCGGCGGTTGGCCTGCCGGCCTTCGACCGTGGTGTTGTCGGCGATGGGGTCAGTCGAGCCGAGGCCTTTGGTCGTGATGCGGCTGCTAGCTACCTGCTGCGCCGTAAGGCCATTGGCCACGGACTGGGCGCGGCGCTCGCTCAAGGGCTGGTTGATGGCGTCGGTGCCAGTGTTGTCGGTGTGGCCTTCTACCAGCACGTTGGTGTCGGCGTATTTCTGAAGCGTAGCCGCCAGCTTCGACACATCCGACTGGGAAGCCGGCCGCAAATCGCTGCTGTTGGTATCGAACAGAATACCCGAGTCGAACGTGATTTTAATGCCCTCGCCCACGCGCTCTACTTTGGCGTTGGCCATGTCGCGCTGCAGCTCAGCGGCTTGCTTATCCATGCGGCGGCCAATGATAGCGCCCGTGCCGCCACCCACGGCAGCACCTAGGATAGCACCGGCCGCCGTGCCCCGGCCGCCCCCGATGAGGCCACCCACTACGCCGCCCAGTATCGCGCCGCCGCCAGCGCCCAGCAGGCCGCCCTTGTTGGCTTTGGTCATGCCGGTTTTGCGGGCCCCGGTGCCGTTGTTATCAGACAAAGAGCCATCGGAAGCAGGGCGCGTTGAGGCGCATGAGCCGAGCAGCATCACGAAGGCCATTAACATGGCCATAAAGGTCTTGGGAGTAGTCATTAGTAAGGTGTTGGGGAAAAGAAAGATTGATACCCGGGCCTTATACGAAAAAGCCCACCCCGGTTGTCGGGGTAGGCTTTTCAAAGGCTGTGCCAAGTTGGTTCAATGAGTGAAGGAGCGAGTTATGAATGAGTGTTTCTACTGAGGTTCATTCATTCACAACTCCCGCTTTCACTCATTGAACCATCCCTAGGAGGTCGGCGAGGCGCTGCTTGAGCTCGCGGCGGTCCACGATGAAGTCAAGAAAGCCGTGCTCCAGCACAAACTCGGCGCTCTGGAAGCCCTTCGGCAGGTCTTTGCCAATGGTTTCTTTGATAACCCTGGGGCCGGCAAAGCCGATAAGGGCGCCGGGCTCCGCGATATTAAAGTCGCCGAGCATGGCAAAGGAAGCCGTGACGCCGCCCGTGGTGGGGTCGGTAAGCAGGCTCACGTAGGGGATGCCCGCTTCGGCGAGCAACGCCAGCTTGGCCGAGGTCTTGGCCATTTGCATCAGCGAGTAGCCGGCCTCCATCATGCGGGCGCCGCCCGAGCGCGAAATCATAAGGAAGGGCACCCGGTTTTGGCGGGCGTAGTCGATGGCGCGGGCTATTTTTTCGCCCACCACCGAGCCCATCGAGCCCCCGATAAAGCGAAAGTCCATGGCCGCCACCACCAGCGGCTGACCGGCGCTCTGGCCGTGGGCCGTGCGCACGGCGTCTTTGAGGCCGGTGTTTTTTTCGGTCGACTGCACGCGCTGCGGGTAGGCCTTGGTATCGACGAACTTGAGCGGGTCGCCCGAGGTCATGTTGGCATCCAGCTCCTCAAACTGCCCGCCATCGAAGAGCAGCTCGAAGTACGTGACGGCATCGATGCGGTCGTGGTAGCTACAGTTGCCACACACGTGGCTGAGGCGCCGGTGCTCGGCCATCGAGACCACCGTTTTGCACTCGGGGCATTTGTACCAGAGGCCATCGGGGGTCTCTTTCTTTTGCTCGGTAGGGGTAATGATACCCTTTTCCTGTCGCTTGAACCAAGCCATAGATAATGGGGAGAACCTAGGTAGCGGCCGCCCGGCGGCGGGCAGCTAGCAGGTGCGGGTGAGTACGTGTAGAAGCAGTAAAAAACGAATTGGCGGCAACGCCAGGCTACGGGCAAAGGGCAAGGCTGCCAACCACTGGCTGACCCGCGCGCGCCGCGCCGCGCCCAGGGCCAGGGGGCAGAAGGGGAAGCAAAGGTACGGCGGCGGAAATTGCGGTAACTTGGCAGGCAAAACTCATTTTTCTTCCGCTTATGTTTTCTGCGAAATCTACGGCTCGTCGCACGTATCCGCTGGGGCTGGCGCTGCTGGCGGCCACCGCCCTCACGCTGCCGAGCTGCGTAACGGCCAAGCGCTACGATGACCTGCAGGCCCGCCAGCGCAACGAGCAGGAGGCGCGCCTCACCGCCGAGCAGCAAACCCGGCAGCTCAAAGCCGACCTGCAAAAAACGAACGATGCCCTCACCGAATTGCGCACCGACCAGAAGCGCCTCGTAGCCGACTCGACCCAGAACGGCAACGCCCTGCGCCGCACCCGCACCCTCTACAGCCAGCTCACCGAGAGCTACGATAAGCTGCTCAAAAACAGCGACCGCGCCCTCGCCGACCGCAACAACGACTACGGCAAGCTGGCCAAGGACCTCGCCACCCGCGAAGCCGAGCTAGGCACGCTCGACCAAAACCTGCGCAAATCGAAAGCCGACTTAGCCGCCCGCGAAGCCAAGCTGACCGAGCTGACCCAGGCGCTGGCCGAGAAAGACAAAGCCGTGAACGACCTGAAGGCCCGCGTGAGCAACGCCCTGCTCAGCTTCAACTCCAAGGACCTGCAAGTGAAGCTCAAGGATGGCAAAGTGTACGTGTCGCTGTCTGAACAGCTACTCTTCAAGTCGGGCTCGACCAAGGTGGACCCCAAAGGCCAGGAAGCGCTGAAAAAGCTGGCTACCGTGCTCCAAGAGCAGAAAGACGTGAACGTAGTAGTGGAAGGCCACACCGACAACGTACCCATGCGCGGCACCGGCGCCATCACCGACAACTGGGACCTAAGCGCGCTACGTGCCACCGACATCGCCCGCCTGCTCACCAGCAGCGGCGTCGAGCCCAGCCGCATCACGGCGTCGGGCCGCTCGCAGTACGTGCCCGTGGCCGGCAACAGCACGCCCCAGGATAAGGCCCTCAACCGCCGCACCGAGATTATTCTGACGCCCAAGCTCGATGAGCTGTTTCAGATATTAGACAGCAACAGCAGCGGCACTGCGGCCAAGCCCTAGGTAGCTTTGCTGGCCGATTTAAGCCAAAAAGCCCGCTCCACGCAAATGGAACGGGCTTTTTGCTTTGTACTAGCTTAGGACGTTTTTGTACTACCCTAGGCCGTTTCGCGTTAGAGCGAGATGTTCAGGCGCCCGAAGTAATAGGCGCCGCTGAAGCCGAACTGGTTGGCGCTGTAGAGGAAGCGGCCCCGGTTCGAGTTGTCGAGCGAAGAGCTGAAGCTCGTGGTGGGGTCAACCGAGAAGTTATTCGGGTTGTTGCGCGGGTCGACGTAGATTTTGTCGGGGTACACGTCGAACAGGTTGTTCACGCCCAGCGTGAGGCCCACCTGCTTAACCAGCTGCACGTTCACGGTGAAGTCGGTAATCCACTTGGCTGAGAAAGTCTGGTCGAGGTTGGCGCGGGTGGGGTTGGGGTCGGCGGTGCTAATCTCGCCGAAGCGCACCGAGCGGGCTTCTACTCCAAAGCGGCCGATGGTGTAGGAGGCGGCCAGGTTGACTTTGCTGCGCGGGTTGCCGCGCTCAATGCGCGTGCGCTGCGAGCGGTCGAAGAGGCGGTTTTGCAGGTTATCGACGCCCGCCGTTTGGTCGCCATTGATGGTCGAGGACGACGAGTTGAAGCTCGTGACCTCGGTGCCGTTGAAGTTGGCGGCCGCTGTTAGCAGCAGCCGGCCGCTGCCCACGGGCAGGCGCTCGTTGGCCACGATGTCGATGCCCTTGGTGCTGGTGTTGATGGCATTGGCAAAAAACTGCACCTGGCTCACAGCCTGCGTACCCAGGATGTTGTTTACCAGCGGGTTGGCCCGCGTGAAGGCCGACGACAGCACGATGCGGTCCCGAATATCAATCCGGTAGGCATCCACCGTTAGGGTAAACTGCTGCGCGATGGTGGCGGTGAGACCTAGGCTGTAGTTGGTCGATTTTTCCTGCCGCAGTGGCTCCACGCCAAAGCCCCGCTGCGTGGTGTTGGTGTAGTCATTGCGCACGAGGGGGTTGTCGTTGTTCACGGTGAGCACCTGCTGCGGGTTGCCGCTCACAAACTGCGTGCTCACGTTGGTGAAATACCGCTGCTGGAGCGAGGGCGCCCGGAAGCCGTTGCCGACGGAGCCGCGCAGGGCCAGCGCATCAATGATGCTGAAGCGCGCCGCGGCCTGCCCGCTCACGTTGCCGCCAAAGTCGCTGTAGCGCTCGGCCCGGCCCGCCAGGTGCACCAGCAGGCGCGTGCTGATGTCACTTTCCAGGTCGAGGTAGCCCGCCAGGTTGGTGCGGGTGCGGTTGGTGGCGTCCTGCGGCTGGTAGCCGGGGAACACCTGCGAGCCCGCCCCGGCGAAGCCGCCGGTGGGCAGCGCCCGGTTCAGGTTCACGTACGAGGCGTATTCGCCCTGGCCAATCACGTAGTTATCGACCCGAAACTCGCCCCCGGCCGCCACGTTGAGCGTGGCCAGCGGCCCCACGTCGGTGTAGCGGCGCGACAGGCCCAGGTTGGTACTGTTCTGCATGAAGGCCAGCCGGCCCGCGTAGAAGCTGGTGGGGTTGGCCGTGTTGGTGGTGCCCTGAGGCAGCGAGGCGTTGATGGAGTTCTCGACGCCGAAGTTCAGGTTGTTGCGCCCGAAGGTATTGCTCAGGTCAATTGCGTAGTCGCCGAGGGTTTTGCGCACGCCCACCGTGCCCGACTGGTCGGTGATGACGGTGGTGATGAAGGGCAAAAAGCCGTTGGGGAAGATGCTGAGGTCACGCTGAGCGGGCTGATTGGGCAGGCGGTTGAAGCCCGAGCCCCGGCCCGTGCGGTACGACGCGCCGCCGAAGAAGTACACTTCGTAGCCCGCGCCCACTTGGTAGGCCCCGTTGAACATGCCCCCGAAGTTGCGCGAGTCGGACTGCCCCACCCGAATGTCGCGGCGGTCGAAGCCGCGCTGGGTCACCAGCGCATCGTCGGCGGCTTTTAGGTCGCGGCGCGACTGCTCGGTGGTAGCGCTGGCCGGGTAGTTGCCGCCGTTTTCCCCTAGGTAGATGAGTGGCGCGGTGTCAGTAAACGAGCGGTTGGTGTAGCTGCGATTCAGAAACTGACCGCTGAGGTCGAGGTAGCCGCGGTGGTTGAGGTTAATGCCGGTGCTGAAATCGACCTGCTCGGTTTTGCCGTCGCTCTGCGTGGTTTGGCCATACAGGCTGCTGGCGCTGGTGTGCGTCGAATCGTCCTTGAGCTGAATGTTGATAACGCCCGCGATGGCATCGGAGCCGTAGAGCGCCGCCGCGCCATCGCGCAGCACCTCGATGCGCTTGATGCTGGCCGTCGGAATCGTGTTGAGGTCGGTACCTACCGAGCCGCGCCCGATGGTGCCGTTGATGTTGACCAGCGACTGGCTGTAGCGGCGCTTGCCGTTCACGAGCACCAGCACCTGGTCGGGGCCGAGGCCGCGCAGGCTGGCCGGGTCCAGAAAGTCGGTGCCATCCGAAATCGACTGGCGCGACGACTGAAACGAGGGCGCGGCGTAGGTCAGCACCTGGCTCACGTCGGTCTGGGCAAAAGCCTTGATTTCGCGGGACGAAATCACGTCGACCGGGGCCGTGGTCAGCACGTTGGTGCGGCCGATGGCGGCGCGCGAGCCGGTCACTACCACGTCGCCTAGGTCGGTAGCGGAGGCCGCTAGGCGCACCTCCACGCGGGTGCGGCCCTGCACCGGCACCTGCTGCGTAGCAAAGCCAATGGCCGAAATTGTGAGCGTGGCGGTGGGCGCCACCGCCAGCGAATACTCGCCGTTAGCGCCCGTGGCGGTACCGTTGGTGGTGCCGCGCTCTAGCACTGTGGCGCCGGGCTGGGCCTCGCCGGTGGTGCTCAGCACGCGGCCGGTTACGGTTACTTTTTGGGCGTGCGCAGCCAAGGCCACCACGGCAAGCAAGGGCGTAAGTAGAATTTTCTTCATGCAAAAGGGGGTAGAGTATTATTTCTTCTTTAAGAATTGCAGCGGGCAAATTACACCGCTTTTCACCCAACGCAAGCAACTTCAAGAAAAAATCAACTTCGCTTCTGCTGTATGGTTTAGCTAATTTATATCTTATTTAAGGTCAGTTTTATCCGGGCCTTATTTCATCTTTTATACTTAGAAAGCTACTAGGTGAGGCGGCGTGGCCCGCCGGGCGTGGGCCTCCCCCCCTAGCCCACTCTCCTTGGGGAGAGGGGGGACTAGCCCTAGTTCTAGATTTTAGAGACTAAGACTAAAATTAGTCCCCCCTCTCCCCAAGGAGAGTGGGCTAGGGGGTGAGGTTCACGCCCGGCGCGCCACAAACCCAGCTAGCCAAGCCACTCAAACCCACCAACCCGAGTTCAGCGGCCCCGCCGCTACGTCCACGCGCTGCCCCGGCGCCGGCAGCAGCAACTCAGACGATTCCATCACTTCTAGGAGGCGCTGCACGGGCTGCCGCCAAGCGTGAAACGCCAGGTTGAACGTGCCCCAGTGCAGCGGCAGCAGCGGCCCGCCGCCCAGCAGCCGGCGGGCCGCCGTAGCCTGGTCGGGCCCGAGATGAATGTCGGCCCAATCGGCATCGGAGGCCCCGATTTCGAGCATCACCAGGTCAAACGGCCCGAACCGCTCCCCTATCTGCCGAAAAGCTTCGTCGAATGGCCCTGAGTCGCCGCCGAAAAACACGCGGTGCCGCGGCCCCCGCAGCACCCAGGAGGCCCATAGCGTACCATCGCGGTTGAGTAGCCCGCGCCCCGAAAAGTGCCGGGCCGGCGTGGCCACCAGCTTAAAATCGGGTGCCACGGCTACCTCATCCCACCAGGTTAGCTCCGTGATTTTGGCCGCCGGCACGCCCCAGCGGCGCAGGTGCGTGCCTACCCCCAGCGGGCAGTAGAAATGCGCCGTGCGCCCGGCCAGCGTCTTGATAGCTAGTGGGTCGAGGTGGTCGTAGTGGTCGTGCGAGAGAATGATGCCATCCAGGGGCGGCACGTCAGCCAAAGCCAGCGGCGGGGCAAAAAACCGCTTGGGGCCCACCAGCTGCGAGGGCGAGGCGCGCTCGGCCCACACCGGGTCGGTGAGGAAGCGGCGGCCATCGACTTCCAGCAGCATCGTGCTGTGGCCCAGCCAGGTGGCCCGCAGCGCGTCGGCTGGCACGGGCGCCCCTAGGGCTGCCGCCTCGGCCCGAAACGGACCTAGGGGCTGCCGGGGCTCGCGCTCGGCTTTCTCAAAGAGGTAGCGCCGCAGCAGAGCGCCGTAGCCCGCGGGCGGACTAACGCTGGTGGGCAGCACGTTGTGATATTTGCGGCCGTCGTGGCGGGGCTGGAGCAGCATAAAATAGCCGCCAGCGCTGAGTACGCTGGCGGCTACCTAGACGCGGGGCCGGGCCAGATGTTTTTAAGCGCGGCTACTTGAAGCGATACGCCAGGCCCACGCGGGCCACGCGCACCGCGGCATCGGGGCTGGGCACCGACGTGGTGGCCGCCTGGTAGTTGGCGAAACCCAGCGAGTAGCTCGCCAGCAGGCCCACCCGGTTGCGCCACACGGTAAGGTCGCCGCGCAGCCGAAAGTCGAGGCGGTTGGCGGGCGCGCGGCTCAGGTCGGTGCGCCAGCCGCCGTTTACCGACGAGCTGCCTTCACCTATTTCGCGGGCGTTCAGCACGTAGGCCAGCTCGGGGCCTACTACGGCATCGAGGGCCAGCTTTTCACCACCTAGGCGCCAGCCCGCTCCCAAAAAGGCCGTGATGCTGGGCGTGTAGAGGTGCACGGTGCCCGTGGCGGGGCGGCTGTAGCTGGTGGAGGCGCTGCTGTAATAAATAGCGTTAACGTCGGTGCGGGCCTGCATCCAGTCGAAGCCCAGGTCGAAAGCCGTGAGCAAGCCGGCCTTGCCCACGCGCTGCGCCCGCAGGCTAATACCGGCGCCCGTGCCCAGGCGCTTGCCGTAGGGGTTCACCGCCCGGCTGCTTTCGGCGCCGTCGGTGGTGGAGGTCGAAACGGTCGTCGTTGTTGTGGCATTAGCGCCCCTGAACGCCGAAAAGCCGGCGTTGGCGCGGGCCGAGTATTCAATGTGTTGCCCGAAAGCCTGCGTGGCTAGGAGCGTGGCGGGCAGCGCCAGCAATAAGTACTTCATAAGGGGCCGAAATAGTGCGGCAGCCCACCAAGAGCGGTGCGCCACGCCAGCAAGCTAGGCGGGCCGTGGTGAACGGCAAATGACGTTCGGCTGCGCCTCAAATTTCGGCAGAATTGCGCGGCAGGCCGGTTTTCAGCGCAATTGCTGCTGCACCACGGGCAGCGCCAGGGCGGCCCACTGCCGCATTTGTACGCTCGTATAGTGCAGACCATCAGCGGTAAACTGATTTTCGTGGCCCGCGGCGGCCCGCGTGAGCGGCGTAATGTCCACGAAGGCTACGTCGGCGTGCTGGCACTCCTCGTGGGCCACCAGGTTGAACTGGTCGATTTCCTGAGCTATTTGGGCCTGATTGCGGTCGTGAGCGAAGGGCGACACGCCCCAATCGGGGATGGCAAGCACCACCACGTGCCGCGGCTGCCCGCCCGCAAAGCCAATGGCCGTGGCCAGCAGCGCCCGAAACTCGGTGCGGTAGAGCGCCACCGACTGGCCCCGGTACTGGTTATTAACCCCAATCAGCAGCGAGACCAGGTTGTACGCCTTCTGATTATTGGCCCTCGCAATGGCCGCTTGCAGCTCAGCGGTCGTCCAGCCCGTGCGGGCAATGATGGTGGGCTTGGCCAGAAACAAGCCCTGCTGCCGGGCCAGCGCCGCCAGCTGCACCGGCCAGCGGTGGGCCGCCCGCTCGCCTTCCCCGATGGTGTAGGAATCGCCGAGCGCTAAAAAAGGCAGCGGGGGGCCAGCCAGCGGCGTGGTCGAAGATGTAGCCTTAGAAACAAGCATAGTAGAAGAGCAGGCACCAGAACAGAGGGCCAGCAAAAGCAAAACAACGCGCATAAAACAAACCTAGGCGCCCCAACAAAGCGGGCGCGCCCCCGCGGATTAAGCCAGCGCGGCCACGGGCGGCGGTAGCGGCTGCCGCAGCTGCCGCCACACCGCCCACGGGCTAGCCGCCCGGTAGAGCTGCCAGCTGCCGCCCAGCATTACCCCGCCAAATAGCGCGGCCACCAGCTTGGGCCGAAAAAGGAGGGTAGGATAATGGCTAAAAGCCCCTATGTAGTGTAGCAGCGCCTCCAAATTGAGGTAATAGGCCAGCGAAAACACTCCAAATAGCGCGTAGCGCCGCGTTAGTATGGCGTGAGCGCCCAGTAGCAGCAGCGCCGGGTGCCAATAGCGCTCGTGCATTTGGGTATTGAAAAAGCAGAATGCCAGGGGCACTAGCCCCAAGCTGAGCAGTACGAAAGGGTAGTCGGGCGGCCCAAATGTTGTGCGCGTGCGCAGCTTGTGCAGCGTGGCCAGCCCTAGGGGCAGCAAGATGATGGTCGAAGCCGAGCAGAAGCTCAGCAACCCCCAGGCTTTGTAAGAGAGCCCTGCGTAGAGCTGCGAATCAGGCACCAGGAAATCGCTGAAAAACAGCACCCACATATTGTAGCAGTTCAGGCTAGCATTCGGGTAGTGGTCTACTGCCCCGCTCACCACTGCGCCGAGCTGGAGCAGCGTACCGCTTTGGGCAAATGGCAGCAGCAGCAGCCCCTGCGCCACCGCCCCCAGCCCCACGGCCTGGGCCAGCCGCCGCGGGGCCAGCCACCACTGCGGCGCCCACAGCAGCAGCAGCGGCGGCAAGAAAATAATGGCCTGGGTTTTCATATTAAGGGCCAGCACCAACCAGACAAAGCTGCCCACCGGCCGCTGGCGCAGTGCCTGCACCACCGCCACGAAAGCCAGCGTGCCCACAATGGCATCGACCTGCTCCCAGGCCACCGTATTGTAGAGGTAGCCCACATTGAGCAGAAACAACAGCGACAGCAAAAACCGCTGGTTGCCATCGCCCCACCCGAAATACCGCACGGCCATAATAGCCCCGCCAAAATCGAAGAGCAGCGTAAACCACTTGAGACAGTGGATGTAGGCCGCAATAGCCTGAGGGCTACCCGCCAGCTTGGCGTAGCCAAACAGCACGTACTGGTACAGGGGGTTGTAGTTATTGGACTCCAGCGTGTAGGCATTGCCCAGGCCGTGGGCGCCCGTGTACGTGGCCCAGTTCAGCCAACAGGTTACGTCCGAACTAAAGCCCGCATTCGGTGTGAGCAGTAGGAGCAGGCCGAAGAGCAGGGCGTAGAGCAGCCAGTGCAGCCGCGCCGGGTAAAGAGGTCGCATTTAATCTCAGGATGAGCTAGCAAAATAACACCCTATTTAGCGGGCACTAGTTGCGCCAGCGCCGGCCGCCGGGCAGCACAAAGGCCGGAGCACTCGTTTTTTCACGAGGCTCCGGCCTTTGGTAGGCGGTGGGGCACGTTACATAGGGGCCCTACCCTATCGCCTGGGCCAGATCCTCAATCAGGTCCTCGGCATCCTCGATGCCCACGCTGAGGCGAATGAGCGAGTCGCTGAGGCCCGCAGCGCGGCGCTGCTCGGCCGGAATGCTGGCGTGCGTCATGGTGGCGGGGTGGCCGCTGAGGCTTTCCACGCCCCCCAGGCTTTCGGCCAGGGTGAAGAGCTGAAATTTTTCGAGCACCGCAATGGCGTCGGCCTGCCGGTCGCCCTTGAGCACGAAGGAAATCATGCCGCCAAAGTCGTTCATCTGGCGAGCGGCCACTGCGTGGTTGGGGTGGTTTTCGAAGCCCGGCCAGTACACTTTTTCCACCCTAGGGTGCTGGCGCAGATACTCGGCCACGGCGCGGCCGTTTTCGCAGTGGCGCTGCATGCGCAAGTGCAGCGTTTTGAGGCCGCGCAGCACCAGAAAGCAGTCTTGGGGACCCGGCGTACCGCCGCAGGCGTTTTGGTAAAAGCTGAGGTCCTTCAGCAACTGCTCGTCGTTGAACACCAGCGCGCCCATCACCACGTCGGAGTGGCCGCCCATGTACTTGGTAAGCGAGTACACCACGATGTCGGCGCCCAGCGCCAGCGGGGTTTGCAGGTAGGGCGTCGAGAAGGTGTTATCGACGGCCAGCAGGGCGCCGGCCGCCTTAGCCACGGCTGCGGCCGCCGCAATGTCGATGACGTTGAGCAGCGGGTTGGTGGGCGTTTCGACCCAAATGAGCTTGGTATTGGCCGAAACTTTGGCCTGCACCGCGTCCATGTTGCCCATCGGCACGAAGTAGAATTTGATACCTAGGGGCTCGTACACCTTGGTCATGATGCGGTAGGAGCCGCCGTAGAGGTCGTCGGTCGAGATGACTTCGTCGCCGGGCTTCAGCAGGCGCAGCACGCAGTCGATGGCCGCCATGCCCGAGGCGAAGGCCAGGCCGTGGCGGCCGTCGTCGAGGGCGGCCAGCGCGTCTTGCAGCTGGGTGCGGGTGGGGTTGTGGGTGCGCGAGTACTCGTAGCCTTTGTTGTCGCCCGGCGACCGCTGGGCGTAGGTCGAGGTTTGGTAGATGGGCGTCATGATGGCCCCGGTGGTGGGGTCGGGGTGCACGCCGGCGTGGATGGCTTTAGTGGCAAATTTCATAGGGCCACAAAGGTACCGCCCGGCGCGGGGGCACGGCCGGGCGGCCCTTTCGCGCGGCTACGACTAGAGCCGGCTAACGCCTGGCCCCGCGCCGGCCCTAGGGCAGGTTATTTACTTGTAATCAGGCATAAACGCGTTCGTAAACAACCGCGTACGGTTCCGGCCGCTGAGGTCGCAGGTCCACACCTCCGGCGGGGCAATGTCGTCGTTGTCGCGGTTTACAAAGATGAGCTGGAAGCCCGTGGGCGAGTAGCGGGGCGTCAGGTCGTTGGTGCCCGCCGCTTTGCCGCTGGTGCCGGTAGCACCACTGGTAATATCGACCAGCGACGACCCATTGACGGCCTGAATGAACAAGTGCGCATCGAGCTGCCGCCCCGTGGCGCTAGCGAAACCCGCTACATCGTGCGTGTACACAAACGAGGCGCCGTCGATGCTAAAGCTGGGCGAGTCGACGCGGCCGGGCAGGTTGCCAACCACTTGCACTGGGTTCGAGCCGTCTACGTTGTACAGGTAAATCTCCGAATCAGTAGGGCTCACGCCCATCGTTTGCACCAGCAGGCGGCCGCCGCTCTGCATGGTCCAGTCGCACTCGCGGAAGTGCCGGCCCGCTGGAGCCGTGGCCAGCAGCACCAGGCCCGTGCCATCGCGGTTGATGCGGTATAGCTGGTCGTAGTGGGCATAGAGGAGCTGCCCCCCGTCGGGCGACCAGCGGTAGCCCACGCCCGCATTGTTGTAGCCCTCGGCCGAGAGCGTAGTGATGCGCCGCTGGCCCGAGCCGTCGCGGTTCATGGTGTAGAGCTGGTACTGGCCGCTGGCATTGGAGGCATACGCTATCAGGTCGCGATTGGGGCTGAGCTGGGGGTTGGTTTCGACAGTAGCAGCGCTGGTAAGGCGCAGCACGCTAGCCCCTTGCGCATCCGACGAATAGATATCAGTGTTACCCGCCACCGTGCGCGCGTAGAGGTAGCGGTTGTCGGGTAGGGCGGCCGTCTGGAAGCTCCAGATGGGCCCGCGCGTACTGGCTTTGGCCGCGTTGCGCGTAGTCACCTGCCAGTAATAAGTCGTGTTGTAGAGCAGCCCGCTGGCCGCCACCGTAGAGTCCCGGCTGTTGGTGAGGAGCGTACGCTGGTTGAGGTTATTACTCTCAAAAAGCACTACCTCGTAGCGCAGCGAGTCGCCGGGGCTAGCCCCCGCAGCGGCGCGCCACGCGAGCTGCACGGTGGTCGGCAAGCCCATGGCCCCCACGGCGGGCGTGGGCCGCCCGGCGGCGGCCGGGGCGGCCGTAGAAGCTGCTTTATTGAGCAGCAATACTACCGACTGCGTTTGGCCTTCGGTGAGGGTGGCGGTGCCGGTGGCGGCGTCGTAGGCGGCCCGGCGGGCGGCGATGCTTACGGTGCCTGCCGGCACCTGGCTGATAACCACCTGGCCCTTCGCATCGGTCACAAACGAGCCGGTGGCGGGGGTAGTACTGATGGACACATTGGCCAGGGGCTGGCTGGTGCTGCCGTCGAGCACGGTCACCGTCAGGGTGCCGTAGTAGGCCGGCTCTACCAGCACGGGCTCGCAGGCCCCCAGGCCGAGCAGCCAGGCAATAAACAAGAAAGCCCCGAGCTGGGGCTGCCGCAGAGAGCGTAGCAATAGGCGCATAAATCAGATACAGAGACCGTGAGCTTAACGGACTGAGCCCTGCACTGCCGAGTCTTGGGCCACGGTGTGGCCGGCCAGGTCCAGCACCCGCAACTGAATGCGGTAGGTGTCCTGCGCCGAAACGTTTACGCGGGCTTCCGATAGAGTTACCTCCTGCGCCGGCGCCACCTCAAACTCGCCGCGCTGGGTGTTTTGGGAGTGGCCGCCGGTACTCGCGCGCTGCAGCGACAGCTCGTAGCGGTAGCGGGCGGCGGCGGGTAGCAGGCTGCGGCAATGACTGGTTACGGTCAAAAAACCGTCTTGCTGGCGCAGCTCAAGGTGTGCTCGACACGGTACGGGCGCTGCGGCGCTTTGCCAAGCCGCGAGTAAAAGTAACAGAGAATTCATAGCACAAGAAGTAAGAAATGAGTTTTTATAAGTAGCTCATCAGCAGTTATCTGCTGCTAATAAAGGCTGGTAACTACCCAGCGAACAGGAAAGGCCGGACTGCTACTAGGCAACCGGCCTTTCCTGTTCCTTCAGAAGCATCTTGCTGAACCTAGGGCTTTATCTTGCCCTGCTCAATGGTGAGATTGATGCCCGTGCCGCGCATTTCCACGGTGTAGCCCGGCGTGGCCTGCACGCCTGATTCTACTTGTTTGAGCACGTTGCCACTACCGTACTGGTTGATAGTGTAAGCTTGCCGGTTCTGGCGCAGCTCGCTATCTACCTGATTGTTGTTGCCCTCCTGGCGGATAGTCAGCTTAGTGCCGTCGCCGGCCACCAGGCCCGTCAGGCGGTTTTGGGCGCCCTGTTGGGTCAGGGCCGAGGAGTTGCCCTGGCCCTGCTGCGTCAAATCTGCTCGGTTGTCGGTGCCGTTTTGCACTACGGTGGCGCTATTGCCACCGCCGGCCTGCACCAGGCCCAGCGCATTGGCGGCCCCCACTTGCAGCACGTAGGCTTGGTTGCCCGGTGCCGCCAGGCTTTGCTGGTCGATGCGCGCGGCGTTACCGCTGCCTTCTTGCAGCAACGTAGCGGTATTCTGCAAACTGACAGCCGTGCTGTTTGGTAGCCGCTCCAGCCCTAGGTCCTCTGCCAGGCGCTGCCCGGCGGTGGCCATTTCGCCAGGAGCCCGCTGCTGGGCCTGGGCAGCCGTGCCGCAAACCAGCGCACCCACGAAGGCACAAGCAAAACGCAGTTTCATAAGCCTTTAGCTGAAATACGAAAAACCCCTGGTCTCCTACCCCAAGCAAACCAAGTTCCGGGCTTTTCCGCAGCGCGGCCCGAAACTTGGCGTGCGTAGCCCACCTAGGTGCAGCTAGACTGGCTCTAGCGCTGGGTGATGGTGGCAGAATTGCTTACCCCACTCTGGGTTGTGTAGGCCGCCGTAACCGAGTTGGTAGTAAAGAAGCCATCCTGGCCCTGGGTGATTCTGGAGGCGTTGGCAGTGCCCGACTGCACTTGCTCAGCGTAGCTGTAGCCCGAGCGCTGCGTAATGTCGGCCTGGCCATAATTCCCGCTCTGCGTTTGCTTGGCGTAATTGCGGTCGGGTAAAAAACTGGGCCTTGACGAACTGTTGTCTGACTGAACGATACGGGCATTGTTATCAATACCCGTCTGCACCTGAATGGCGTTGTTGGATTCTCCCCGCATTCCCTGGGTGATATCCGCCGAGTTACCCGAGTTTTGTTGCGTTTGCATCGCCGTGCTGTAAGTGCCTTGCTGCACAATGCGCGCTTGCTGCCCATAACCGGACTGCGTTTGACTGGCGCTGTTGCCAATCGGGCCCGTCTGGGTAATGCTGGCCGAGTTGTAGGCATTGCCGCCGGCTAAATCAGTGCTCTGAACCTGAACGGCCAAGCTGGATTGTCCGCTTTGCATCACGGCAGCCGTGTTGCTAAGCCCGCCCGACTGCGTCTGCCGGGACTCATTGCTGGCGCCGGTTTGCGTCGTGCGCAACTCGTTGCGAGAGCCACTGCTTGACGAAGCTGTATTTGACGTCGCATCCAACGTCTGATTTTGGTAAGCGTTGTTGGACGCACCAGTCTGGCTGATTACCGCCGAGCTGCCGGCAGTGCCCGCGACATTACCCAGCCGATTGTTTATCTGCGTTACGTTGGCGTAGTTGCTGGTGCTGGACTGCGAAATGTAAGCGTCCTGGCTGTAGGAGGTACGCTGCGAGAAAGGCGTAGTGGGTGGGCCCAAAGCAGGCAGGTTAAAAGCGTTGGGGCCGCCCGGGGCCGTGGGCGCGGTGGGGGCAGTTGGGGTGCGGGTGAGCTGGTTGGTGGGCCCTTGCGCCTTGGCAACAGTGGCCGTCAGCAGGGCAGCAGCTAGCAAGAGATAGTGATGGTTAAGCGTTTTCATTTGGGTGAGTTAAAGAATTGATGGGCAAATATTTGGGTGGGGTATGCTCTCTCCGGAAGAACGAATCAAAGGTAGGCTCTTTCTTTAAGATACAATAATTTTTATAATAATATTTTTATATTTTTTCACACTTTATTACTGCTCGCCGCCCGTTGCATAAAACGGCACTTCGCAGCTGGACAGCCTTCACGCGTAGCCACCTCGCTAGGGGGGCGTGAGCCGGGTGGCGCGGGCCGCCCGGGGCCGCCCTAGGTAGAGCACGACGCCAGCGCGCGCGCCCCAGTAGTAGTCGTTGTAGCGGCCGCTCACTACGCCGTCCAGCTCGTCGTTGAGAAAGTAGTGGGCATCTGCTCCCAGGCTCAGCCCTAGGTGCGGGGTAAGCAAGTACTCGGCCCCCAGGCCCGCCACGAGGTGGGGCAGCACGCGGCGGCTGCCCAGCAGCGGCGTGCTGGCCGTGGCGCCCGCCCCTGCCAGCGCGTAGGGCGTAAAGCGGTCGCGCGGGAGCAGGCGCAGGAGCAGCCCACCTTCGGCGTAGGCGTAGGCGTTGTTGAAGAAGTTGCGGGTAGGGCCGGCCGCCAGCCGCAGCTGGCCCGCGTTGAGAAACAAGCTGGCCGTTTCGCCCAGCGCCACGCGCAGGGTGGCCTCTACCCCAAACGTTTGGGCGGGCTGGGCAAAGTCACCGCGGTACTGCACGGCGGCGCCCGCCAGGCCCAGGGCAATGGGCGCCCGGCGCGGGACCTGCACGCGGCCCAGCACGTCGATGTTCAGGTTTTCGGCTTTTTCGCGCAGGTAGGCTTGGCGGGCGGGGCCGTGCAGGGCGGCCGTGTCGCGCGGCACCCACAGGCGGTCATCAAAGCCTTCGTACACCAGGGCTTGCACCGATTTCTCGATGGCGTCCTTCACGGCTAGCTCGCTGGGCTCATTATAGGTAAAGCCAGTTTCGGTTTCGAGCAGGCGCTTGAAGTCAACAAACTGAAACAAGCCAGCCGTAATCTGCTGCGAGAGAATAGTTTTGGAGGTGTACACCGTTTTGAGCACCTTGCCGGTGCTCGTGCTCACGGCCCGCAGGTACACCGTCACGCGGTCTTGCCGGTACTGGCCCGACGCGCCCACCCCGAAGTAGCGCAGCCCCGCCCCACCCGTGATGATGTTGGCATCGTACGAGATAATGCCGCCCTCCAGAATGACCCCCGCAAAGAGCAGGGAGGGCAGGTTGGGCTGCGGCTGGCCGGTTTGCTCGGTGTATTCCTGGCGGGTACTCCGGATAATTTTGCGCTCGTTGAGCAAGTTGCCCAGGTTCTCGCGCTCGATGGGCTCAAACCACTGCGATTCCTCCAAGGCCTTGATAAGCACCGTAGTAGCGCCCTGCGTTACGGCCGTCGAGAAGCTAGCCCCGTTGGCCTGCGGCTTGTACTGGCCGGTTTGGTCCCGAAATTTATATACCGCTACCACCGTCTTGCGCAGGGGCACCGGCAGCTCGCCCCACTGGGCGGGCGTGCGCAACTCGGAACCTAGGCGGGCGGGCTGGGTAGTTAGGGCGTGCTGGTGCAGGTAGGGCGTGCAGGCCCCGAGCCCCAGCAGGAGCCCGGCCGCCACCCGGCGCACAAGGGAAATAGGCATAACGACTGAATAGCAGCTAGCAAGGAGGGTAGCCGCTGCCCCGCGCCACCCTAGGGGCAGCCCGGCGCGGCGGCACGGCACAAGCCGCTGCTACAGCCCGTTAGGAATGGTGATGGTAGTCTGGTTGCCGGTGCCAGGGTCCGTCACGGTAATGACGACCCCACCGGTGCTTTGCCCTACCTGCACCTGGTAGGCGCCCACCGCGTAAGTGCCGGGCTTGATGGCTCCTTGCCCAAACTGCGAGCTGATGAGGCGGCTTGTGAGCTGGCTGAGCACCTGCTGGTTGAGATTGGCTGAGAACTGCGCCAGAGGGTCAACGGCGGCCACCGTATTGCTCACGGGGTCCTGAATGCGGTTTTGGGCGGTGGCCGAAGCCTGCAGCCACGAATAGTTGAAGGTGTTGCCGCCGAAGGCCGGGTTCACGGGCTCGTACACGAAGCGCTGGGCGCGGGCCGCCGGCGCGCCGGCGGTCAGGGCCGCCAGCAGCAAAAAGGTAAGCGTTGGTTTCATAGCAGGGAGAAAGGAGGAGAGTAGTGGTGGGGAAGGCAGCGCCTTCGGTAGCTGGTTCAGTAGACTTCGAGCGGTGCCCGGCGCCCCGATTCTAACTGACGACTTACATTCTGCGCTTCGGCCAGGTAGTCTTGCGCGATTTCGGCCAGTTGGGTTACTAGCTCTTCCATTTGGTCGAGCCGGGTAGGCAGCAGCACCTCCACGAGTTCCTGCTCATTGATAGTGAGTACTACCAATGAGCTATTGCCCCGGCCCGGCCGCTCGCCTACCAGCACTGTAAAGCCGGTGCTACCAGGCGGCGCCTCAAACGTGCCGTAGAACAAGTCGTAGAAGTCGTGCCCGGGCTTGGTGAGCGCTTGGTCCAGCACGAGCCCTTCGGCCTCGGTGCCCGCGTGTGCGGGCAGCCGGCTGGTCGAGTCGGCGCGCAGCAGCAGGCGCAAGGCTTCTTCGAGCTGGGCCGGGGGCAGTGGTTTTTTTGAGGGTGTCACGAGTACGCGAGGGCCTAGGTTGGCTTTGGGCACGGGCACGGGCCGGGTGGCCGGTGGGGCTGGGTGGGCCGGGGCCGAGGGCCTACCCTGCGCCCAGCCAACGGTAGCGCCACTCCAAGCGCAGGCCAGCAATAACCCACTCCTTACCGAATCGAGCCTATTGAGCAGCGCAGAAAGAGAGGAGCGGTTAGCAGCCACGCAGGTATTACCAAACGATAGTACGTCTTGGTATCCGAGGCAAAAGTATTAATAATGACATATAAATAATTCAACAAACTAAATAATATTATTATAAAATGACCACGCAAGAAGCGGCCACTCCTTCTGCCTGAAAAAGCACAACCTATTCCGGACGTTGCTACTGGCAGCTAACAGCTATTCTGAGCTTATCTAGTTGCTGGGCTCAGCGGCCCTATACTCGTGTGGGCACCTAGGAAAATGCAGTAGTTTGAACGAAGCCTGTGGGCTACTTCCGTCCTTCGCCCTAGGTAGCCTGCGTGGCTGCGTAGGCGGCCGCTACCCGCGCACCGCTTAAATAAAGTCGCAAATAACTATCTATTGTATAAATGCTTGCATTATATTCGCGAGGTTATTATTCACTTCTTTTTCATTTTATGAAGAACCCTTTATTCAGTTTATTTTTACTGCTATTAGCCGCGGCCAGCGTCGTGGCCAAGCCCGCGCCCAAGCCCACAGCGGTACCCGACTCGGTGGCGCGGTACCGGGCGGTGGTCGACTCTGTCCAGGGCACGCTCCGCTACCAAACGGGCCACCTCACGCTGCCCGGCGGCATCGGCGAGCTCACGGTGCCCACCGGCTATCGCTACCTCGACTCGGCCCAGAGCCGGCGCGTGCTCACTACCTTCTGGCACAACCCGCGCGGCCTCAGTCTCGGTATGCTTTTTCCAAAGGATAAGGGCCCGCTCGATGACAATAGCTGGGCCTACGTCATCCAATACGACGACATGGGCTACGTGAAGGATAACGACGCCGACGACATCGACTACGCCGACCTGCTGGCCGACATGCAGCAGGACCTGGAGGAGGAAAACCCCGAGCGCGAAAAAGCGGGCTTCGAGGCCGTGCACCTCATGGGCTGGGGCGCCAACCCCTACTACAACAAAAGCCAGCACGCCCTGCACTGGGCCAAGGTGCTGCGCTTCGGCAGCAGCCGCGACTCGACGCTCAACTACAACGTGCGCCTGCTGGGCCGCAAGGGCGTGCTGGTGCTCAACGCCGTGGCCGCCCCCGCGCAGCTCGCCGAAATCAAGGCCAGTATCCCCGGCCTGCTGGCCAACGTGTCGTTTGCCAAGGGCCAGCAGTACACCGATTACAACGCGGGCATCGACGAGGTAGCCGCCTACACCATCGGCGGCTTGGTGGCGGGCAAGGTGCTGGCCAAAGTGGGCTTTTTTGCCATCATTCTCAAATTTTGGAAGCTGGGTTTGCTGGCGCTCGGTGGGGGGTGGGCGGCCATTAAGCGCTTCTTCGGCATCGGCGCCAAAGAGGCGTAGCCAGCCGCGCGTGGCCCGGGGCCGTACCTAGGCGGCGTAAGCCCGTCCGGCACTGGCCGGGCGGGCTTTTTCGTTACTTTGTGGCAATGGCATTTCTGCGCGAGCTTTTTCAGAAGAATTTTTCTACCCTGCTCACGATGGCGCTGCTGGTGGCCGTGCCCCTGCTGGGCTCGGGCTCCCTGGTGTACATCCTGAGCCAGCACCAGGGTCTGCTCCAGCAGCTCACGCCCTGGCAAATGCTGGCGTACTTCGCGCTCATGGGCATCACGATGGCCCTGGCGCTTACCAACAGCACGTTTGTAGTCATTATTACGGGCTATTTTTTGGGTTGGGCCGGGCTGCCGGGTATGATTGCCTCTTACGCACTGGCCGCCGCCCTAGGCTACGAGCTGGCCCGCCGCCTCGACCAGGGCAAGCTGCGCGGCTTCCTGCACCACTTCCCCAAGGCCGACGCCGTGCTGGGCGAATTGCAGGACCAGAGCTGGCAGCTCATTCTGCTCACGCGCCTGTCGCCGGTGCTGCCCTTTGCCCTCATGACGTTTGTGCTGGCCATCGTGGGCGTGCCGCGGGGGCGCTTTCTGGCCGCCTCAGTGCTAGGCATGCTGCCGCGCAGCCTGTTTTTCTACTGGCTCGGCACCAAGGCCTCCGACGTGCTGGCCCTGCTGCGCGACCCCGACGAAGGCACGCTCAGCAAGCTGGTGCTGCTGCTGCTGGTGGCCGCCTCGCTGCTCGGGCTGTACGTGGTGTTCAACCGGGCCTTGCAGCGCGTGCTGCGCCGCAACGCGCCCGCCACCGAAAATTAGTACCTGACAATGACTGCCTTGCTAACCAGCAACCGCTTTTTTCGGGCAAAAATTCGCAGCATACTTGCGCAACCAAAATTTTTCTGCCTACCTTTGCACTCCCAACACGGGGAAACGGTTGTATAGCTCAATTGGATAGAGCATCTGACTACGAATCAGAAGGTTTAAGGTTCGACTCCTTATACGACCACAAAAAAGCCCTCAGCAACACGCTGAGGGCTTTTTTTATGCCTTGCACAGGCAGCGCGCCACCCTGCTACTGCCAACCGGGAGCGAGGCCTTGCCCTTATCTTTCTAGCAGCTCAATGGCAACCTAGTATCGCTTATCCGTTTAGGATACTATTCCTACTCAGAGGCCGCTGCCTGCAGGCATCTGCTTTGACAGCCCCGTAGTTGCTCTTTCTGAAAAGGATAGCAGCTGCACCGGCGCAGTTATAACGCTAAACTAAACTATTTCACCGTCTTCTCTCACGCGCAGCGAAGGCCGGTTACCAATACTCGCCCGCTACCAAGAACCTTCTTATTCTACTCCCGTGCTTCCCTTCACTCCTGCCGATGCCACCCGCATCAACATCAAGTCCGTTAACGAAGTCAACTACTGGTGCCAGATACTCAACTGCACCGAAACCCGCCTGCGCAATGCCGTGATAGCAGTAGGCTCGCTGGCCGCAGACGTGCGCACCTATCTCAACCGCTAGCGCTGCGCTCAAGCCCCGCCCGCGCCAAGTGCCTCCGATACTCTTTCCACTGCACCGCGCTGCCCCGGCCAACCAGCATTAGTGCCCGGTTTTGAAGCTGTACCAGCGCCCAGGGTCGCCGACGCGATGTCAGCCGGCCGCACCCGCACGGTGCAGGTCGTTGCGCTGGGCCCTAGGTGCTATCAGTAGCGTCTGTGGCTGGCTAGATTTCCGCAGCGCAGCCAGTTTTCCCACTTTTTGCGCTGCGGCGCGATGTGGCCTTTCAAATACTTCTCCATCACGAGCGCCGCGCAGGGCGCGGCGGAGAGCCCCCCGAAGCCCGCGTTTTCGATGTACACCGCCACCACAATCCTAGGCTTAGTGGCCGGGGCAAAGCCCGCAAAGGTGGCGTGGTCGTCGCCCTCGTCGTTTTGCACGGTGCCAGTTTTGCCGGCTACCGTTATGCCGACATCGGCGAGGCTGGCCAGCTCGGCGGTGCCGTCGCGCTGCATGGCGGCTACCATGCCGGGCACGAGCGCCGCGATATTGGCGCTATCGACCAGCGTGCGGTGCCGCTCGGTGAAGCGCGCCAAGGGCTTGCCAGTGCGGCCAATTGCCTTCACAAAGTGCGGCGTGATGTACCAGCCCCTATTGGCGATAATGGCCTGCACATTGGCCATTTGCAGGCCCGTGAGGTTGATTTCGCCCTGCCCGATGCTGAGCGAGTAGATGGATTGAAACGTCCAGTTTTTGGTGCGGCGCGCCTTATCGTAATAAGTGGGCGTGGGCAAAAAGCCGGGCTGCTCGCGGGCAATATCCACGCCCAGCAGCGTGTCGAGGCCAAACGAGCGCACGTAGCGCCGCCACTGCCCTAGGTTGGTGTGGCGCGCCGCCACGGTATCAGCCATGGTAGCCGCCGAGTCGGGCCTAGGCTCCACCACGGCGCGCAGCACCTGGTAGAAGTACGGGTTGCAGCTGTATTTGAGGGCCAGCGTGAGGTTGCGGGCCTGCGAGTGCCGATGCGCGCAGTTGATGAGCGACTGGTCGCAGATGAACGACGTGTGGTCGGTAATGGCGCCGAGCTGCAGGGCCACGGCCGCATTCACGAGCTTGAACACCGAGCCCGGCGGACTAGCCGCCACGGCGGGCCGATTGAGCAGCGGGCGGTTTTCGCGGTCTTGCAGCAGGGCGCGGCGCTCGGCGTTGCGGCCGGGCGCCGTGAGCACGGCGGGGTCGTAGCTGGGCGCCGATACGCAGGCCAGGATTTCGCCCGTGCTGGGCTCCAGGGCCACGATGTAGCCGCGCCGCTCGCCCAGCAGGCGCTCGGCATAAGCTTGCAGCTTGGCGTCGAGGCTCAGGTGCAAATCCTGGCTGGCCTGGTAGATGGTGTCGGCGGCCCAGCGGCCGTGCACGCGGCCGTGGCCGTCGGTGCGCGGGTGGTAGGCCCCGCGGCGGCCGGTCAGTAGGGTGTTGTAGTAGCCCTCGATGCCGGGGTTGCGCAGGCGGTAGTAGCGGCCGCGCTCCAGCTTTTGAGCCAGGTACAGAAAGGGGGCGGCATCAGCCGGGCGGTAGCCCAGCACCGGCGCGGCCGCGTGGGTGAGGTAGGTGCGCTCGCGGCGGCGGCGCATTGTCAGGCCCGGCCACTCGCCGGCGTGGTGCCGAAAGTTATCGGCCTCGGGCTTGGTGAGCGTCAGCTCGATGGGCCACTGCTGCACCCTAGGCGGGGCGGGTTTGGGCTTAGTAGTGTCGGGCGTGATAACGCCCAGCGAATCGGGCACTGGGTCGGGCCGGAGGCGGGGCGGAATGGCGGGCAGCCGGGCGGCAAATATGCGGGCCTGCACGGCGCCTTCGGGCCAGCTCATGAGCTGGTTAAAAGCCACGGTATCGAACTCAGCCAGCTTGGGCAGCGTGAGCGTATAGTGCGCCCGCGTGGCTACCAGCGGCTCGCCGTGCCGGTCAAGCAGTTGGCCCCGAATGGGCTCGTACACTTCGCGGCAGTCGTAGTATTCTTCGGCTGGCCCCGAAGCAGTGGGGGCCGAGCACGCGGCCAGTCCGGCCAGGGTAATCGTTAGCGCAAAGTAATTCGGTAAGCGGGTGAGAAACATCGGGTAAAGTTACGGCCGCCAGTAGCTTGGGCTCTGCGAGTCCAAGCGCTCGCGCAGCGAGCATCTACGCTGGCAGACGTTCGCTTACGCAGATGCTCGCTGCGCGAGCGCTCGGACTCGCAGAGCCCAAGCTACTGGCGGCCGTACTTTTGCCCCGTGTACGACTTCCTCACCACCTCGGCCTGGCCCGATTACGAGCTGCTCGACAGCGGCAATTTTCAGAAGCTCGAACGCTTCGGCCAGTACGTGCTGGCCCGGCCCGAGCCCCAGGCCATCTGGGATATGGCCCTGCCCGCCAGCGAGTGGGCGCGCGCCGATGCCACCTTCGCCCGCGCCCCCGGCAGCACCGAAAAAGGCCAGTGGAGCCTCAAAAAAGGCATGCCCGAGCAGTGGGTTATCGCCTACGAGCGGCCCGACGGCTTGAAGCTGAAGTTTCGCCTGGGCTTATCATCATTCAAGCACGTGGGGCTGTTTCCGGAGCAAGACCCCAACTGGCAATTCATTTATAACCAGACCCGTAAGCGCCAGGCCAAGCTACCTAGGGTACTCAATCTCTTTGCCTACACCGGTGCGGCCACGCTGGCCGCCCGCGCCGCCGGGGCCGACGTCACACACCTCGACTCGGTGAAGCAGGTCAACTTCTGGGCCCGTGACAACATGGAGGCCAGCCAGCTCGACGGCGTGCGCTGGCTGGTCGAAGATGCCATGAAATACGTGCGCCGCGAGGTGAAGCGCGGCAGCAAGTACCAAGGCCTCGTCCTGGACCCGCCCGCCTACGGCCGCGGCCCCAACGGCGAGAAATGGCAGCTCGAAGACGAGCTAAATGAGATGCTCAAATTAAGCCAGCAGCTGCTCGACCCCGAGGACCATTTCTTCGTGGTGAACCTGTACTCGCTGGGCTTCTCGGCCCTGATTCTGGATAACCTGACCCAGGCCATTTTCCCCGGCCCGAAGGCGGTGCGTGAGCTAGGCGAAATATACCTGCACGACGCCAGCCAGCGCAAGCTACCCCTAGGTACGTTCTGCCGGTTTGCCACTTAAATCAAAGAGTGAAGGAGTGAGGGGTGAATGAGTGAAGTATTTTTCGGACTCGCTCGCTAACCTGCCAACTCACTCCTTCACTCACTCGCTCCTTCACTTACTGCATACTATGCACGCTCCCGTATTGCACCGCCGCCTGGCCCTTATCGACATGGGTACCAACACCTTCCACTTGCTCATTGTGGAAGACCGGCCCGGCCAGGCGCCGCACATTCTGGTGCGCACTAAGGTAGGCGTGCGCCTGGGCGAAGGCGGCATCAGCCGCGGCGAAATCGCGCCCGCGCCTTACGCCCGCGCCCTGCAAACGCTGCGCGGCTTCAAGGAAGAAATCGAATTGCACCAAGCCACGGAGGTGCGCGCCACGGCCACTAGCGCCATGCGCGTCTCGCGCAATGGGCCCGACTTGGTGCGCGATATTCTGGACCAAACTGGCATTCAGGTCGAGGTAATCGGCGGCGAGCGCGAGGCTGAGCTCATTGCTAAAGGCATCCGCCAAGCGGTAGTTCTAGGTCAGGAAAAACACCTGCTAATGGACATCGGCGGCGGCTCGGTCGAGTTTATCATCGCCAACGAAGACACCATTTTCTGGAAGCATAGCTTTGAAATCGGCGCGCAGCGGCTGCTCGACAAGTTCTTTACCGAGCCCAGCGGCGTTTTTCCCCGTGAAAGCCTGCGCGCCCAAATCGCCTACCTGGCCGAAACCCTGGCGCCGCTCACAGCGGCCGTAGCCGAGCACAAGCCGCTGGCCAGCCTAGTGGGCAGCTCCGGTAGCTTCGATACGCTGGCCGACCTCACGGTGGGCCGCGTGCGCAAAGAATCAGAACTGCCGCCGAGCACTTGGCTGTCGGTAACCAACTTCGAGCATCATTTTGCGCAGCTGCTGACGCTGGACCACGACGAGCGGGCGGCGCTGCCGGGCATGTTCCCGATGCGAGCCGATATGCTGGTAGTAGCTAGCGTAATTGTCGAATACGTGTTGAAAACCTACGGACTGACGCGCATCACGACCTCGGCTTTCGCCCTGAAGGAAGGGCTGCTGGCTGAACTGCTGGGTAAGTAAGTTCAGGGTAGCGTAAAGCAGAGCTTCACGCTACCCTGAACCTCACGCCCGGCTGACCAGCCCTACCCTATCGCCGGCTACTTTGTGGATGAAGGCCAACTTGCGCTGCACGTCGGGGCTGATGATGAAGGGGTACGGGTCGGGCTGGCCCATGCTGCGGTTGAGGCTATTAAGAGCGAAAGTGAGCGGCAGCCACATGGCCATAATCTGCCCGAAGTCAGCTAATTGGTAGGGGTCCTGGATGGCGGCGCGCAGACCCTGCTCCGAGAGCTCTTCAAGCGGCTCTAGGCGCAGGCCGTAGGCGTGGCCGGTTTGCAGCGTGTCGATGATGTGCAGGTAGTGCGCCCAGGTTTCGGCCCAGTCCTCCCAAGGGTGGCTGGTGGCGTAGGAGCTGATGTAGTGCTGCTGCCAGTCGGGCGGCGCGCCCTGGGCATAGTGCTTTTTGAGCGCTTCGCCGTAGTCCTGGCGGTCATCGCCAAACACCTGCCGAAATTCCTCTAGGTCGGGAGAATTGTCGATGAGGCGGTCCCAATAGTAGTGGCCTACCTCATGGCGGAAGTGCCCCAGCAGGGTGCGGTACAGCTCGTGCATCGACTGCCGCGCCTGCTCGCGCTCGATGGCGTCGGCCTCGGCTATGTTAATAGTGATGAGACCGTTGTCGTGGCCCGTCATCACGCGCTGCTCGGGGCTTTCGTCGGCTTTGAAGTCAAATTGCAGGCCCTCGTCGGGGTACACACGCTTGCTCACTACGGGCAGGTGTAGGCACAGCAGGCCGTACACGAGGCGGTGCTTGGCCACTTCAATATCTTGCCAGCGCTGCAAAAAGCCGGGCTGCCCTAGGTCGGGAATCGTGCGGTTGAGGTCGCAGGCCAGGCAAAAAGGAGTGGTGCTATCAGTGGGTACCAGCCAGTTGCAGGCGCAGTGCTCGTGGTTGTGGCAGTAGGTGTAGGTGCAGCTGGCGGGCTCGTTGTATAGGCGATAGGTGCGGCCGTCGGGCTCGGCCACCAGGGGCCGCAGCCGCAGCTGGGTGGCCTCAAAACCCAGCGGGTAGTGGCATTTTTCGCACTGGCTGTTCTCGAAATACAGCACTTGCCCGCAGTGGGTACAGCTAAAGAGTTTCACGGCAAATCGGCTTGGTAACGTGGGGGTGAACGGACGGCGGGGCGTGGGGTTGAGCACTGGCACCGGAAAATAGTGCACAGTTCTGCTTATCCTAGACCAGGGTGCCAAGCGAAATTTTTATATCTATACCGTTATCAATCAAAATTTTATGTTTTACAATACTGTTGCCGTGCAGCGCGCAGCGAAGCCCTGCGCGTGCAACAGTAAAATTCCAATGCTTGGGGCTACTGCGCGCCATGAGCTACTGCGCTACGCGCTGCACGACGGCCATCCTTTCACACCCCTCCTACTTCGCCTACAGTACTTAATTAAGAATTTTAGTTGTTTATTTAGCCCCAAGTAATCGCTTTGCTAAGCGTTTTCCGCGTAACGCCCTTCTATTTTAACCCTATTAGCCTTATGCCGACCAATCCGCTACTGCGCTCGTACCCCGAGCAGCCTCAGGTGTGGGACGAGATGTTTCGGTCCGGCGACGTGCGGCCCGAGTACCAGGCCTTCGTGGCGGCCCTCGCCGACCTGGCCGGCGCCGAAATGACCCGTAAGGACGAGCTCGCCAAGAAACTCTTTATGAGCCAGGGCATTACGTTCACGGTGTACAGCAGCGGCGAGGGCATCGAGAAGATATTTCCGTTTGATGTTATCCCGCGCATCATCTCCAATAGCGAGTGGCTGCGCATCGAAGCGGGCATCAAGCAGCGACTGAAGGCGCTCAACATTTTTTTGAAAGACATTTACCACCAGCAGTTTATCCTTAAGGATGGCGTGGTGCCGGCGGCCCTGGTGTACTCGTGCCCGCAGTTTTTGCGCGAGATGATGAACGTGGCCGTGCCGCACGACGTGTACACGCACATTGCGGGCGTGGACCTGATTCGGGACCACGACGGCGAGTTTTACGTGCTCGAAGACAACCTGCGCACGCCCTCCGGCGTGTCGTACATGCTCGAAAACCGGAGCATCACGTACCGCATCTTCCCCGACCTGCTGCCCAAGAGCAACGTGCTGCCGGTCAAGGACTACCCCGATTTATTATACCGCAATTTGCAGGCCCTGGCCGACCGCCAGACCAGCGACCCCACGGTGATACTGCTCTCGCCGGGCATCTATAACTCGGCGTATTTTGAGCACAGCACGCTGGCGCGCCTCATGGGCATTCAGCTGGTAGAGGGCCGCGACCTCATCGTGCACAACCACTTCGTGTACATGAAAACCACGAAGGGTCTGGAGAAAGTGGACGTTATCTACCGTCGCGTCGATGATGAGTTTCTCGACCCGCTGGCCTTCCACCCCGACAGCGCCCTCGGCGTACCCGGCCTCTACTGGGCCTACCGCAAGGGCAACGTGGCCATAGCAAACGCCATGGGCAATGGCGTGGCCGACGACAAGGCCGTGTACTGCTACGTACCCGACATGATACGCTACTACCTCAACGAGGAGCCGATTCTGAAAAACGTGCCCACCTACCAGCTCGAAAATGCCGAGCACCGCGAGCTGGTTTTCAAGGACATGGACAAGATGGTCGTCAAGCGCACCAACGAGAGCGGCGGCTACGGCATGCTCATCGGCAGCGCCGCTACCGAGCAGGAAATGGCCGCTTTCCGCGAGGCCATCACCGCCGACCCACGCAGCTTCATCGCGCAGCCAATTATCAGTCTGTCCTCCACGCCGTGCTACATCGACGGCAAATTGCAACCTAGGCGCATCGACCTGCGGCCATTTGCGCTGTGCGGGCCGGATGGCATCGACATCGTGCCGGGCGGGCTCACACGGGTGGCCCTGCGCGAGGGGTCGTTGATTGTGAACTCTTCGCAGGGCGGGGGGTCTAAAGACACTTGGGTTTTGGGGAATTAGGCCCTGGCTTGTTACCCCACCCCCCCGGCCCCCTCCCCTTCGGGAGAGGGGGAGCCGAGCGCAAGAGTTATAAATGAAAAATTGCAATGAACAGTCCGCGCTAACAAGCTCATTTTTAATTTATAATTCTTAATTTTTAATTTCTACGTCAGGCTCCCCCTCTCCTTTTCGGAGAGGGGGCCGGGGGGTAAGGCGCCCCGCCAGAACGGAACTCCTACCTACTATGCTTTCTCGCGTTGCCGATACTATCTACTGGCTGGGCCGCTACATGGAGCGCACCCAGGCCATGCTTCAGGTCATTCGTATTCAGTATATTGCCTCGCAGGATGAGCCGCATTACTGGGGCTGGCAGCCGCTGCTGCACACCTTTGGCGACCTCAGCGACGCGGACCTGGCGCGCAAAGCGCCGCACACGCCGCAGGTGCTCTACCACCTCATTTTCGACCGCGAAAACGGTGCTTCGGTGTACCACAACATCGTGCGCGGGCGCGAGAATGCGCGCGCCGTGCAGGACCACATCACCAAGGAAGTGTGGCAGAGCCTGAACGACTACTACCACCTCATCCGGCGCGATGACGTGGCGCACCTCACCCTAGGCGAAGACCCCATGTCGGGCTTCGAGGCCTTGCAGCAGCAGAGCGTGCTCTACGTAGGCACGGTGCAAAATACCATGCCCCGCGATGAGGGCTACATTTACCTCAAGCTGGGTAAATTTCTGGAGCGCTCGCTGCAAACCGTTGATTTACTGACGCTCAACCAGCACCTTTTTGAGCAGGAAGACACCGCCCACTCGCCCGAGCTGCGCTACTTGCTCTTCGGTCTGCTGGGCTACGAGCTGTACGTGAAAACCTACCAGGGCCAGATTGACGCCACGAGCGTACTGGAGCTGGTACTCTATAACCCCGATTTTCCGCACTCGCTGCTCTACAGCCTCGGGCAGCTGCTGCGCTACTGCGAGCGCCTCAAGGATAAGAGCCGCCCCGAGAGCTACGAGCAGCTGCGCTTCCTCATTGGCAAGGCGCGCACCACGGTGGCCTACAGCACGATGCACCCGCAGCACGATGGCGCCCTAGGTCAGTTTTTGACTCAGGTGCGGAGCGAGCTGCTGGAAGTAACGGCGGCGCTGAGCAACCTATATTTCGGCAATACCTAGCAGAAAACTAACCGATTGTCCTTGCGAGCGCAGCGAAGCAATCGCACCTGCTGAGCATCTGAACGGATTTTGAACCGCTCGCTGACAATTCGTTGTGATGCAATTGCTTCGCTACGCTCGCAACGACAAAACTTACATTAGAAGTGAAATATGTCCGTCTATAAAATTCTGCACCGCACGCGCTACACCTACGCCGCGCCCGTTATCGACTGCGCCAACCAACTGATGATATACCCGCTGCCCGACCACCGGCTGACGGTGCGCAGCCACGTCGTCAGCATTACGGGGCAGCCGGAGGTGGCCCTGTTTACCGACCATTTTGGCAATCAGGTGGGCGTGTTTTCGCTCATTCAGCCGCACGCCGAGTTGCTGATAGATTCGGTGGCCGAGGTCGAAACCCACGCCATCCAGTTTCCGATGGACGAGGCCACGGCCGCCGCGCAGTGGGAAAACCTGGCCAGCCTGCGCTTCGATGTCGAGTTTATGGACTTCCTCAAACTAGCGCCTTCCGAGCTGGAGCCCGAGATTCGGCAGGCGCTGAGCAGCATCGTCACCTTCGGGGCCAAGCCGCTCAAGCAGGCGCTCGAACTCTCGGAGTACGTGCACGATAACTTCCAGTACCAGCAGGGCGTGACGAGCATCGAAACGCCGCTGGAGGAAATCTGGCGCGGCCGGGCTGGGGTTTGCCAGGATTTTACGCACCTGCTCATTTACCTGCTGCGCCTCATTGGGCTGCCCGCCCGCTACGTGAGTGGCTACGTGTGCCCCCGCGAGGAGGGCGTACGCGGCGCGGGTGCCACCCACGCCTGGGTCGAAGTCTACGTGCCCTTCTACGGCTGGCTGGGCCTCGACCCCACCAACAACTGCATCGTGAACGACGGCCACGTGCGCATGGCCATCGGCCGCAATTTTGCCGACTGCACCCCCGTCAAAGGCACCTACAAAGGCACCGGCGCGCATACGCTGGAGGTATCGGTTCACATCGAAAATGGCAAGCCCATCCCCGGCAACGAGGTGCCCGAAGCCCCGGTCTACGTGCAGCAATCGCCCGCCGCCGCGGCCGCCCCGCCCATGAACTCGTACCGCAAGTACATTACCTGGGAGCAGCAACAGCAGCAGCAACAGCAACAATAGTTGTAGGCCCCTGAGTCAGCAGCACAACGCCCGTTAGGTAGCTTTTAGCTATCTAACGGGCGTTGCTTTTTCTGAGCAGCTATTTGCTACCTAGGGCTTATTTCGAAACTCGACGGGAACCGTAAAGCTTACTGCCACCGTCCGGCCATTTTGCTTACCTGGCTCGAAGCGTGGCAACTTCTGGATAGCGGCTAGCACGGCTGCATCATAGGCTGGGGCGAGGCCTTTCACAATTTTGGTATCCCTGACGCTACCATCAGCCATCACAGTGAAGCTAGCAAACACACGGCCTTCCTGATGTGCGCCGGCCGGGTACACGAAGTTGTTCGAAACCTGCCTAATGATGGCTCCCGACCCACCACCGCCGGGCAGCTGCGGCATCTGCTCAACGTAAGTGTACACGTGGCTGGCCTCGGCAGAGGCTTGGGCCGCCCGTTGCTCGGCAGTGGAGGGCACAAGTACGGGCGGCGGCGGCGGCGCAGTCTGCGCGCTGGCCGACTGGCCAACTACTGCGCACAGGCCCGCCAACAGCGGCAGGGCTAACCACTGCTTCCAGCGGCGAACGGGCATTTTGCTTTGCAACATGGTAATGCGAGTTAGGGTGAAAGAAAGGATAAAGGGCTGAAGCAAGGAGAAATGACTACCGCCCACCGCGCGACGGGTAGCGAGGCGGGCCAATAGCGTCGCGTACACCGCGGCAGCCGTTGGTTGGTCGCTCGCCTGCGTAGCGGCGCGGTCGGCCAGCAGCTCATGGGTAAGGCGCAAGGGACCTAAGAGCAAATGAATGAATGGATTGACCCAAAGCACGGCACGCCATGCCTCCAGCCAAAGCACGTCGTAACTATGGCCCTGGCGCACATGAGCCAGCTCATGGTCGAGAACGGTAGTAGCTTCGGCTGCCGTTAGCTCGGCGGCCTCATTCCAAAAAACAGTGCGGCCAAACGAGCTGGTTGGCAGCCGCCCACCAGTGTAGGCTAGCACGTAGCCGGGGCGCGGCTCGCGGGGCAGCTGCCGCGCCGTGCGCCGCAGCTGCCAGACCTGATAGAGTAGTCGCCCCAGGCCCACGGCCACCCCGAGCAGGTACACGCTTAGTAGCCAGGGCCAGCCGGGCCAGGCAGCTGCTCCGGTAGCCGCTAGGTGCAGCGTAGGCAGAGCCACGGTAGTGTTAGCGGCTGGCCAGCCTGCCGTTGCGATGGTTGGCAGCCAATTCGATAGCGTAGGTCGTGGCAGCAGCGGCAGTAGCCCGGCCACTACCGGCGCCAACAGCAGCAACACGCGATTGTACCCATAGCACTGCTCCTGGCGAAGCACTACCCTAAACAACAGCCACAGAGAACCTAGGGGCAGCACCGTGCTGGCCAGCCAGCTTGCAACAGAAGGAATAGTCATGGCTAGGGGGTAGAAGGAGTGGGAGCAGCGGGCGGGGTAGGCGCAGCGAGTTCGTCGTCGGCAGCGAGTGGCACCTCGGTCTGGGCCTGGCGCAGCAGAGCGTCGAGCTGGGCGGCGTCGAGGTTTTCGTCTTGGGCGAAGAAAGAAACGAGCTGCGTAAACGAGCCGCCGAAGTAGCCGCGCAGCAGCTTGCGCAGCGAAAAGCGGCGGTAGTCGTCCTGCGCCACTAGGGCGTGGTAGCGGTAGCCGCGGCCCACCGGCTCGTAGCCCACGAAGCCCTTTTGCTCCAGAATCCGCACGATGGTGCTCACCGTGGTGAGGGCCGGGGCGGGCGCAGGCAGCTCGGTCAGCACGTCTTTGACGAGGCTGGGGCCGCGTCGCCAGAGGATTTGCATCACCTGCTCTTCGGCGCGGGTGAGTTCGGGGAAGGGAGGTTGCATAGGCAGCGCGAATGGTTGACGAAACGAAGTACGTCACTTTTCAACGTAAATCTTAGTTATTAACTAATATTTACGTTGAAAAGTATCAACTTATTTATAATCAACAGCTTTATTTTATAAGCCATCCCCATCCGGGCTACTCACAAAGCAGCTGTCCTTGCGAGCGCAGCGAAGCAATCGTACCTAAACAACTCGTCTTGGTGCGATTGCTTCGCTGCGCTCGCAAGGACAGCTGCTTTTTAACAACGCTACCTCCGCCTTTCAGAAGCGTAGTAGGTTTGTGTGCTACACCTACTCGCCCCACGCCGCGCCCTTGCGGCCCAACTGAGCGTTCGCTTTTCGCCATGACGTTTTCTTACCAACAGCTTTTTACCTTCGCCGAGCAGGTTTTCCTGAGCATCGGCTGCCCGCCCGACGATGCCACGCTGGCCACCGAAACCCTGCTCTCAGCCGACCTGCGGGGCGTGGACTCGCACGGCGTGGCGCGGCTCTCGGGCTACGTGCGCCTCTGGGAGGCGGGCCGCATCAACGCCACGCCCAGGGTGGGCATCACCTACGAAACGCCCAGCACCGCCGTGGTCGATGGCGACGGTGGCCTCGGGCTGGTAGTAGGGCCAAAAGCCATGCGGATTGCGATGAGAAAAGCCGAGCAGGTGGGCACCGGCTGGGTGTCGGTGAAGAACTCCAACCACTTCGGCATTGCCGGCTACCACGCCATGCTGGCCCTGGCCCAGGACATGATAGGCGTGGCCATGACCAACGCCTCGCCGCTGGTAGCGCCTACTTATTCACTTGAGCGACTGCTAGGTACTAACCCCATCGCGGTGGCCGTGCCGGCCGGCGAGCAGCCCGATTTTGTGCTCGATATGGCCACCACCACGGCCGCCAACGGCAAGCTCGAAATCGCGCAGCGCAAAAACCTACCCATCCCCGAGGGCTGGGCGCAGGATGCCGAAGGCCGCCCTAGCACCGACGCCAACACCGTGAAAAACGGCGGCGCCCTGCAGCCCCTAGGTGGCGCCACCGGCTCGCACAAAGGCTACGGCCTGGGTGCGGTGGTCGACATCTTTTCGGCCGTGCTCAGCGGGGCCAATTACGGGCCGTGGGTGCCGCCGTTCGTGGCGTTTCTGCAGCCTTCGGCCAACCCCGTGGGGCAGGGCCTAGGTCACTTTTTCGGCGCCATGCGGGTCGATGCCTTCCGCCCCGCCGACGAGTTTAAAGCTCACATGGACAATTGGATAACTACTTTTCGCGAAGCGAAAGCTGTGGAGGGCCAGCGCGTCCTCATCCCCGGCGACCCCGAGCGCGCAATGGCCGCGCACCGGCTCCTCGATGGCCTGCCGTTGCTGGAAGCCGTGGTGAAGGACCTAGAAACCGTGGGAGCGAAGTTTGGCGTGAAACTGTAGGGCTTTTATCAAAGCGACCATAGTAAAAAGCGTTTGTCATGCTGAGCGTATCGAAGCATGACAAACGCTTTTTAGGTTATGAAAAGCCTACCGGCCAATAGCCCTGGAAGCCCCCAGCTGCACCAGCAGCACCCAGCCCACGGCGCTGCTCCAGCCGGCCAGCACATCGGAGGGGTAGTGCACGCCCAGGTACATGCGCGCCCAGCCGACGCCCAGCGCAAACAACGGGGCCAGCGCCCACACGCGGCGGTGGCGCGGCAGCACAAAAAACAAGGCTGCCGCCAGCGCCGCCGTATCCATGGCGTGGCCGCTGGGGAAGCTGAACGTGTGCTCGGGCCGCAGGCTGGGCCACAAATCGGGCCGGGCGCGCGTGGCCACGTGCTTGATAACCTGCGTGAGCAGCATCGAGCCGCCTACGCCTAGGGCAAACAGCCAGGCAGCGCGGCGGCGCCCCAGGTAGGCAAGCGCGGCGGTGGTGAGCACGCCGGCCGCTATCATGGGGCCAGTATTGCCCACGATGGTGAAAAATACGGCCAGCCGGTCGAGCGCCGGGGTGGCGTGGCGGTGCAGCGCCAACAGCAACGGGTCGTCGAACGGTACCCTGCCGCGCCCGAATACCAGCGCGGCCATGGTGCCGAAGGTGGCCCAGGCCAGCGCGGCGGGCAGCCACAAGCGCCGCGGGCGGATGGGTAGCAGGGAAGTGGGAGCAGAGCGCAGGAAGGTATCGGGCATAGCGAGTAGCTACTACTTAGGCCGGCAAATTAGCGCGGTTGCAGCGTCAGTGTACGGCCAGGCAAGTAGCGTGGCCTCCAAGCCGCGCTAGGCAAACAAAAAAAGGCAGCGCTCCTCTTCTTTGGCGAGGAAGCCACCCCTAGGGAGGTGTCGCGCAGTTTTCCGCCTTGGCACACGCTCACTTATATGCTACTACCTGCACTCATCGGCCGCGGCTTTACCGACCGCAAAAAAGGCTGCCAACCCGGTGGGTGACAGCCTTTTTTGAGTTGAGCTTGTCGCCCGAGGCTACAGCTGGGTGGCAGCCGAGCTAAGCGTCTGGCCGAGCTGCATGAGCTTGTCCTGGGTATCGGGGGTGGCTGAGGCGGCGGCTTCCGTCGTCAGCTGCCCGAGCTTGCGCAGGCTGCTAGCTACCTCGCTGCCGTCGATATCGCCGCTGCTCAAAATGTCTTGCAGGTTTTCCAGTTCCGTGCTGACGTTGGTCAGCTGGGGGCTGTCTTGCAGCAAGTCAGTCCAGCTCGAAATGTTGTCGCCGGCCGCGCCAGCGGCACCGGTCAAGCCGCCGCTAAGTGCAGTGAGCGTAGAGTCTAGTAGGCCGCTTGCTGATGAGGTGGTAGCCATGGTGGTAGGGAGGGGGTTGGGTGAAGTAAATTACTAGACTACCAACGGGGCTACTGGCTACTTGTTAGGCGGCGAGCGTGCAACATTCCGGCATTGCCACAATATGTAACCTAGGCTTAACATGCTTATTGTTAATTTTTTATCTGACCAGCTTTGGTCTGGTTGAGCTTAGCACCCTGGGCCTGTTGCTTAGGCAAATCTTCGTCACCTGCTTTCCCGTCACCCTGTGCCCCTTAACTACCAACGGGCGCTGCTTAGCGGCTCATCGAGCCGGCTGGGCCAGGAAGTCGTGCCGCGCTAGGCCCTCGGCTACGAGCCGCGCTACACGGCCGAATACCTAGTACCCCAAGCACTTGCCGCTGCCGGGCGGCCAGCCGCGCAGATTAATTTCTAACTAGGTACCAGGCTGGCGCGTAGGCAGGGCAACAACCTGCTACCGCCACCTAATGACTGACCCACACCCCCAGACCCACCTATTTACCGTAGCCCACCCCGACTGGGCCGCCACCGCCACTATCTACGAAGTAAACCTGCGCAACTACACGCCCGAAGGCACCTTTCGGGCCTTCGAGGCGCACCTGCCACGCCTGGCCAAAATGGGCGTGGTTATCGTGTGGCTGATGCCGATTCACCCCATCGGGCAGGTGGGGCGCAAGGGCACCCTGGGCAGCCCGTATGCCGTGCAGGACTACTACGGCGTGAACCCCGAATTTGGGACGCTGGAGGATTTGAAGCACCTCGTGCAAGCCGCGCACGACCTAGGACTCAAGGTTATCCTCGACTGGGTGGCCAACCACACCAGCCGCGACAACGCCCTCATCGTCGAGCACCCCGACTGGTACCAGCACGATACCCAGGGCGCCCTGGTGCCGCCCGTGGCCGACTGGACCGACGTAGTAGCCCTAAACTACACCAACCGCGACATGCGAGCCTACATGACTGAGGCGCTGGCGTATTGGGTGCGCGAGGCTGATATCGACGGCTACCGCTGCGACGTGGCCGGCCTGGTACCCACCGACTTTTGGGACGAAGCCCGCCCGGCGCTCGACGCCATCAAGCCCGTCTTTATGCTGGCCGAATGGGACGAATTATACCCCTCGGGCGGTCTGAGCTGGGAGGAGTTCAACTCCGATACCAAGCTACTCGAGAAGGCGTTTAACATGAGCTTCGGGCTGCGCCTACACTACCTGCTCGACCACATTGCCGATGGTAAAGCCGACCTAGGCGACATCGACACCTACCTGGCCGCCGAGCGCGAAAAGTACCCGCCCAGCGTGTACCTCATGCACTTCACTAGCAACCACGACGTGAACTCCTGGGATGGCACCGAGTACGAGCGCCTGGGGCCGCTGGCGCTGCCCTTCGCCGTGCTCACGGCCCTCCTGCCGGGCATGCCGCTGCTCTACTCGGGCCAGGAAGCGGCGCTCGAGAAACGGCTGGAGTTTTTCGAGCGCGATACCATAGCCTGGCAGGATTTCCCGTTGCAGGACTTCTACACCAAGCTTTTTCAACTCAAAAAGCGCCACCCCGCCCTGCGTAACGGCGACCCCGAAAGCCGCTTCCAGCACCTCAGCGGCCCCGCCGGCCTCTACGGTTTCATCCGCGAGAAAAACGGCTCGGCCGTACTCGTGCTCATCAACGCTACGGCCGAGCCGCTGGAGCTGCCGGGCCAGAAAACGGTCATCAACCCGCAAAAAGGCTTGTTCGACGTGTTCAGCGGCGAGCAGCTGACGCTGGCCCAGGCCAAGGCGCGCACCGTGCCGGCCCACGGCTGGCGCGTGCTGCGCACCCGCGATTAATTGGGCAGTAGCGTGGACGCTGCGAGTCCGAGCGCGAGCGCAGCTCGCATCAGCGTTTGCTTACGTAGATGCGAGCCGCGCTCGCGCTCAGACGCGTAGCGTCCAAGCTACTTTTCTTCTTCCCTATGCCCTACGTCTTTCTCTTTCTCGCCATCATCAGCGAGGTCATTGGCACATCCGCCCTTGCGGCTTCCAACCAGTTTACGAAGCTCGTGCCCAGCCTCATTACCGTAGCGGGGTACGGCCTGGGGTTCTACTTTTTCAGCTTCGCGCTCAAAACCATTCCGATGGGCGTGGCCTACGCCATTTGGGGTGGCGTGGGCATCGTACTGGTCACGATTATCGGCTTTGTTTTCCTGAAGCAAAAGCTCGATTTTCCGGCGCTGGCGGGCATCGCGCTCATCGTAATCGGGGTGCTGGTGATGCAGCTGTTTTCCAAGACCGTGTCGCACTAGCGCCGTAGCGTGGGGTTTCAGTCCGCGCTACTGCCACCTAGGCGTCGAGCCACTTGCGAAACTCGGCGGTGGTAGCAGCGCTGGTGAGCAGGAAATCGGGGCTGTTTTTGAGCTTGATGGCGAGGCGGTCTTTGCCATAAGGCTCGGCCTTTTCGATGTACCCTAGGTTGACCAGCTCGCCGCGGTTAAGGCGAAAGAAGCGAGCCGGGTCGAGCTGCTTTTCTACCTCCGTGAGGGTGCCGGCCAGCGGGTAGCGCGCGCCTAGTTTATCAACGGCAAACACAACGCCTTCCTCGGCCAGCAAGTGCGTCACATCGTCTACGGCCAGCAGGTGCAGGGCATTGCGCAGCCGCACCGTGAAGCGCTGCTTGTAAGTGCGCGGCTGGCGCAGAGCCTGGCTTAGTTCGGCCAGCACTTCGGCGCTGAGGGTGGGGCCGGCCGGCGCGAAGCTGCGGCGCAACGCGTGGTACTTGGCCAGCACCTCCCCGAGCTGCGCGGCCGTAAATGGCTTTAACAGATACGCAATGCCCTGGCCCTGGAAAGCCTGCAGCAAAAACTGGTCATAGGCCGTGATGAAAATGATGGGGCACGTGGGCAGCACTTGGTCGTAGATGGCGAAGGCATTGCCATCAAGAAGTTCGATGTCGGAAAAAATCAGGTCGGGCATCGGGTTTTGGGCAAACCAAACCAAGGCCTTTTCGATGCTTTTGAGCAACCCAACGACGATGGCGCTGGGCTCAGCTTCGGCCAGGTACTGGATAAGCTGGCGGGCCGACGGGCCTTCGTCTTCAATAATTAGAATATTCATAGGTAGAGTCTAGTGTAGCTTGGACTCGCAGAGTCCAAGCTACATTTTCAGCACGGGCACCGTCACGGTGAAAAACTCGTCGGCTTGCACCTCGGGCTCGCGGCCGGCCAGCAGGCGGTAGCGCTCGCGCAGGTTGCTGAGGCCAGTACCCATCGACTCGACGGCCGTGCGCTTGGGAGCGCGGCGGTGGCGCACCACTAGGGCATCGGGGCGCACGGCTAGGGTCACGAGGAGCGGGTTGTCTTCGTCGCCGCGGTTGTGCTTCACCACGTTTTCGAGCAGCACTTGCAGCGTGCCGGGCACCACGAACAGGCCCGCCAGTTCGGCCGGGGCAGGCAGGCTGGTACGCTCAAACTGGTAGGCCGTGCCGAAGCGGTGGCCCAGCAAGTAGATGTATTCGTTGGCAAAGCGCAGCTCCTCTTCCAGCGGCACGAGGTCGGCGTCTTTGTGGCGGATAAGGTAGCGGTAGAGCGACGAAAAGCAGCTCAGAAAATGGCTGGCTTCTTCTTGATTTTGCTGAATGAGGGCGTAAAGAATATTGAGGTTATTGAACAGAAAATGCGGGTCTACCTGCGCCCGCAGTGACTTTAGCTCGCTTTCGGCCTGCGCTTTCTGCGCCAGCAACAAGTGCTGCTGGCCCTCAAAATAGCGTTTCCCAATGAGCAGCACCGCCAAAATACCGTAGCTGCGGGCGTGCGCGATGATGCCGCCGATGAGGTAGGTCAGCGACCAGGCGCCGTGGTATTTGCCCAGCACCACATCGTAGCCCACTAGGTACAGCACTCCGCTCAGCCCGGCCGCCGCCAGGGCCAGCAGCAGCGACGAACCTAGCCGCCCGCGCTGCATGAAGCGGGGCAGCAGCCCAAACACCAGCGCCAGCACGGTGCCCGTATCGAGCACCACGTTGTAGAACATGGCCCCTAGGGCGCGCGCCCAGCCGTCTTCGCGCACGTAGGTGGGCAGGATGACCAGCACGGCGAGGCTCCAATAGGCGGCGGTCAGCAGGTAGTCGGAGCGGTGGAGGCGGCGCGAAAAGAGCGCAGGCACGGGGGTAAGCTTAGGCACTAACTATCAGTAATACTATTCCTTATCGGTTTTCACGCGGCCGCGCTCCTCGTCGAGGCTGGTGGTGCGCTTGCGGGCGGCGCGCAGGGCCTGGTTGCCGAGTTTGTAGGTAAAGCTAAGGCGCACCTGCTGCGACTCAGTCTGGTTGAAAAACCGCACGTTGAGGTCCTGGTAGCGCACCGTGCCGCGCTGCTGGCTGGTAAAGAGCGCATCGGTAGCCGCCAGGCGCAGCTGCGCCTGGTCGTGCCAGAAGGACTTTTGCACCCCTAGGTTCAGCGCGCCGAAGGGGCGGTAGTTGAGCAGGCCATTCACACCGGCCGTTTGCAAAAAGCCCGATACTTCGAGGCCAATGCCTTTCGGCAGGCTCACTTTGGTTTGGAGGTAAAAGGTGGCCGACAGCTGGCCATTGTCATACTGCCCGCCTAGGTACTCGCTGCGGTACTGGTTGTAGTAGACGATGGTGCCGCCGTAGCCGCTCACGCGTTTACCCAGGCTGATGGGGAAATTGAGCGTCGCGCTGTAGTTGGCTAGGCGGCCTAGGTTGGCGGTGGTTTGGTAGAGCACGCTGTCTTGCTGGGCCGTGGCCAGGCTGATGGCCTCGGTGGTGCGGGTGTAGGCGAGCAGCAGCATCGGCTGCTTCTGGTAGGTGAGGCCGGCCTGGACGGAATTGGTAAGCTGCGGCCGCAAAAACGGGTTGCCGCGCTGCTGGCTGTAGGGGTCGAGGTAGACGATGCTGGGGTTCAAATCCTGGTAGCTGGGCCGGTCGATGCGGTGGCTATAGCCCAGGGTGGCGCCCAGCTTTTTGGTCAGCGGCTTGTCGAGCGAGAGGCTGGGGAAGAGCTGGAGGTAGTCGCGCGCCACCGTTTTGTCGAGGGCCATCGACGTGGCTACGGAGTGGGTTTGCTCGGCGCGTAGGCCGGCTTGCACCTGCACGCCGGCCACCTGTTGGTCGAGGCTCAGGTAGGCCGCCGCGATACGCTCCTGGTAGCGAAAGTGGTCGGAGCGGCTGGCGTCGGGCTGCCAGCCACCGGCCGCCAGCGCGCTAAAATCCAGCTGGCTATCAATGTCGGCGGCGCTGATTTTGGCCCCCGTCGCCAACTTGCCGCCAGTGCCCAGCGGGTGCAGGTAGTCAGCTTTGGCCGAGGCCAGCCGGATGGCGGTTTGCTGCTCGAAACCCAGCTGCTGGGTAGCGGCCCCTAGGTTGGTTTGCAGCCGGTTGGTGAGGCGGGTATCGTTGGCGGTGATGTAGCGCGAGTAGTCGGCATCCAGCGTCAGGGCGCGGCCCTGGGGGCTGAGGGCCAGCTTATAGTTGAGGTTGGCGGTGTAGCTGTCGGTGGGGCGGCGGCTGGTGCTGCGGGTGTCGGTGCGGCCTAGGGCGCCCTCGTTCACGGCGATGCTGTTTTCAGCTGATACAATGGTACGGGTGGTGTAGCCGCTCAGCAGCACGCCCAGCGTTTGGCGGGGCGAGAGGGCGTAGTCGGCACCTAAGCGGGCGGTATTTACGTGGGTGGTGCGGGGCTGGTAGCTCTGCTGCTGGTAGGTACGCGGCTGGCCCACTTCGGCCAGGGCACGGTCGGTATTGAGCTGTTCGTAGGTGCGGCGGTAGCTGTAGCCGTAGCTACCAAACACGTTGAGGCCGCCGGCGCGGTGGTTGCCATCCAGCGTCGCGCCGCCCTTGCCGAAACGGCCGTAGCCGCCGTTCAGGCCCACCGTGCCGTTAGTGCCCTGCTCGGCGTTCTTCTTGAGAATGATGTTGATAATGCCCGCGCTGCCGGCCGCATCGTAGGCCGCGCCGGGCTGGCTCAGCACCTCAATGCGCTCGATATTACTGCTCGGTAAGTCTTTGAGCACGCTCACCACGTCGGTGTAGTGCGTGGTGCGGCCATCGAGCAGGATGGTCAGACCCTCGCGGCCGGCCAGGCTCAGGCGATTGCCCATCACTAGCAGGCCGGGCACTTTTTGCAGCGCCTCCAGGGCCGTGCCGCCCGCCGTGGCCGGGCTAGCGGCCACGTTCACGACCAGCTTGCCGCCCTGCATTTCGAGCAGCGGGCGCTGGCCGGTCACCTGCACGCTGGCTAGCTGCTGGGCGGCGGGCCGTAGCTGCGCCACGGGTAGCACAGCGCTCGGCTGGCCCCCCGTCAACTCAAACGGCGACGAGTAATAGCGCTCGTAGCCCAGCATGGTAGCCATGAGGCGGTAGCGCCCCGCCCCTACCCCCGCAAAAGCGTAGCGCCCATCGGCCCCGGCCTGGGCGGCGCGCACCGCCAACGTATCGGGCAGTGCCTGGAGCAGCACCGTGACAAAAGCGACGGGCTGCTGCTGAGCATCGAGCAGGCGACCGGTGACTTGGCCGGTAGTTTGGGCGCAGGCCAGCATGGTGGGCGCAGCGGCCAGGCAGAAAGTAAGGAGGTGTTTCACGAGGTCGGGTCTTGAGGTAGAAGTTGCTCAAAACACGACCTAGGCCAGCCCGAAAGCAGGCGAAAACTGGCGAGGGCGGGAGAATATCCTTTGAAGTGGGGAAAAGCGGGGTCGAGCTAGTAGTATTGTGGCCAGTAGCGTGGAGCTATTACCTCTTTATCATTTCCATTTATGCGGAATCAAGTGTTTGCCATTACCGGCAACAAAATAGCCTCCATGATGGCCGGCGAAACGTCGTTTATGTTTTCCAGCCAGCACTTCCACTCCGCCGAGGAGTTTCAGGCGGCCTGGGACAAAAAGCTGTCGCTAGCCACGAGGGTTGAGGTGAAATACGACGCCATCAAGTCAGTACATAAGGACGATGACGACGCAGATATTTTGATTAAATACAAGACGATTTTAGGCATTCCTACCAACTGTCAGTTTTCATTTGATGACGCTGAAGCTTACCCGATTTTCTTTGCCTTCTTGCAGAAAGACAGGTATTTCGCCAAACAGGAAGAGAAGTTAACGCCCCTAAAATCTATTGTCAACTACCTCATTGGCAATGTAGTAACGCTGGCATTTACTGTCTTTTGCTATTCGGAAGCCTTGAAAATTGCTAAAGGCACCGTAGCAGAAACTACCAATGGCAAACAAGAATTATTCAATAACATAGTCGGCGCTTTGGGCGATAAAGGCGTGCTGGCGGCCGGGGCCTTGCTGCTAGCCTACCTAGGGTATAAAGCATGGTCGCGGTTTTCGAACCCACCGAATCGCATTCTATTTTTGCCGCCAAACTCTTACTAGATTTGGCATATAGGTTAAAGCCAAAAAGGCCTTTTACGCTAGCGTAAAAGGCCTTTTTGGCTTTAAAAGAAGTCGAACTACTCGGCCAGCTTCTGCGCCCGCCAGGTGTTATTGCCCTTGTTCACGTCGGGGAGAATATTGGTTGGGTTCAGCACCACCGTGCTCAGCGGCGAGGTGGTGCTGGTGCGGAAGGTCCAGGTGCCGCCGCGCTGCCAGATTTCGACGGGCAGGTGCACGGTGGTTTTCTTACCGTTGCTTTCCGTGATTTCGGCCGTCACGGGCATGGCAGCCTGGCTCTTGTTTTCGATAGTAATGAGGGCGCCCTTGGTGGGGTCCTGGTTCACGTAGGCCACCGAATTCACGGCTTGGTCGAGCAGCCAGTTCTCGAAGAACCACTCCTGGTAAAACCAGCTCAGGTCTTCGCCGGCCACCTCGTTCATGGTGCGGAAAAAGTCGCGCGGCTGCGGGTGCTTGAAGGCCCACCGCTTGATGTAGGTGCGGAAAGCGTAGTCAAAGCGCTCGGGACCGAGGATTTCCTGGCGCAGCAGATACAGGCCGTAGCCGGTTTTGGAGTACGCGGCGTAGCCCAGGTTGCGCGCCTGCGTCACGTCGGGCACGGTGTAGGGTACATCCATGGTCGCTATCTGCGTCTGGAGCGTGTTGATGGGAGCCATTGATTTGGCTACGTCGCCCTGCTCCTTGTACTCGCCGTTGTTGAAATTCTGGCTGCTCAGGATGTTAATAAAGGTGTTGAAGCCTTCGTCCATCCACGGGTATTTGCGCTCGTTGGAGCCCACAATCATCGGGAACCAGTTGTGGCCAAACTCGTGGTCGGTCACGTTCCACAAGCTGCCTTTTTTGGCCTTCACGCCGCAAAACACGATGCCCGGATACTCCATGCCGCCCACCACGCCGGCCACGTTGGTAGCCACCGGGTAGGTATATTCAAACCACTGCTTCGAGTTGTATTCGATGCTCTTTTTCACGTACTCGGTGCTGCGGCCCCAGGCCGAATCCTGCGCTACTTCGGCCGGGTACAGCGACATAGCCAGCGACTTGCGGCCGCTGGGCAGGTTCATCTTAGCGGCATCCCAGACGAAGGCAGCCGAGGCAGCCCAGGCCACGTCGCGGGCCTGCTGGCACTTGAAGTGCCAGGTGAGGCGGCCGTTGCGGCCAGCCGGCCGCGAGCCGGCCTGCTTCACCTCATCGGCACCGCGCACGATTACCGTTTTGTCAGAGCCCGCGGCCTGGGCCAGGCGCTTTACCTGGGTGGTAGTCAGCACTTCGGACCCGTTCACGAGCTCGCCTGAGCCGCCCACTAGGAAGTTGGCGGGCACGTTCACGGTGTAGTCGAAGTTGCCGTAGTCGAGGTAAAACTCAGCCGACATATACGGCAGCGTGTTCCAGCCCGAAATGTCGTCGTACACGGCCATGCGCGGGTACCACTGCGCCACCTCGAAGATTTCGCCATTCGGCGTCTTGAGGCGACCTAGGCGGTCGGCGCCATACTCGGGGATATTAAAGGCGTAGGCGATGTTGATTTTGAGCTTCTCGCCCTTGGGCTTCAAGGCTTCGGGCAAGATAATTTGCATCCGCGTATCGGTTACGCGGTAGTTGGCTTTCAGCTTCTTGCCGTGCAGCTCGATGGTCACGGTTTGAAGCGAGTCGCCGCCCTGGAAGCCGCGCGCCGCGTTGCCAAAGCGCCCGCCCGCTGGGGGCGTGGCCGCTGCCCCGCGCGAGTCGGTGCGAAACAGATTTTGGTCAACTTGCAGCCATACGAAGGGCAGCTCGTCGGGGCTGTTGTTGGTGTAGGTGATGGCCACGGTGGCCGTTACGCGGGCCGCCTTATCATCAAGCGTGGCGGCAATCTGGTAGTCGGCCGCGTTTTGCCAGTAGGTGGCGCCGGGCTTGCCGCCGCCCGTGCGGGTGCTGGGGGCCGGCTGGTTCAGGTAGTCGGGCTGAAACAGCACGCGCGCGTTGTAGGGCGGCAGGTTAGCGGGCGGCAGCACCACTGGCAGGCCCTGCTGGGCCTGGGCTGCGCCGCCGCTGAGTAGCAGCGCGGCGGCCGCTAGTAGCTTAGTAAATGAATTTTTCATCCTGAAAAAGTGAAATAGCAGTTTTGCCAAAAGTAAGCAGCAGGGTGGGGTATTGGGATGAGGAAACCGCGTTTTAGCGGTGATAAGGCGGGCAAAGACTGCCGGGCGGAGGGCCGCGTTGCAGATTCGGCCCATAAAACGGAATGGCCCTCCGTTTTGCGGCAGGTTTTGCTACAAACGCCAAACGCGGGGCCACTCCGTTTTACAGCGCTACATTCGCCCTATGGCTCTTTCCCTGCTCGGCGTGCACCACATCGCCATTATCTGCTCCGACTACGCGGTTTCCAAAGCCTTCTATACCGAAGCCCTAGGTCTCGAAATTATCCGCGAAGTGCACCGCGCCGAGCGCGATTCCTACAAGCTCGACTTGGCGGTCAATGGGCAGTACGTCATCGAGCTGTTCTCCTTCCCCAACCCGCCACCGCGCCCCAGCCGGCCCGAGGCGCAGGGCCTGCGCCACCTGGCCTTCGCGGTGGCCGACGTGGAGGCCGCCATTCGGCACCTAGGGGCGCACCACGTCGCCTGCGAGCCCGTGCGGGTCGATGAGTTTACGGGCCGGCGATTCACGTTTTTCAGCGACCCCGACGGGCTGCCGCTGGAGCTGTACGAAGGGTAGCAAATGTACCGTGGACCCTGTGAGTCCGCGCGGGCGTAGCTCACTGAGCAACTACGCCTGCGCGGACCCGCAGGGTCCACGGTACAGCCGGCCCGCTAAGCAGCCGGGTAGAACCGGCGCCGAAACCAGAACGCCAGGTTAACCAGCGCAATGAGGGCGGGCACCTCGATGAGCGGCCCAATGACGCCCGCAAACGCCTGCCCCGAGTTGAGGCCAAACACGCCGATGGCCACCGCAATGGCCAGCTCGAAGTTGTTGCCGGTGGCCGTGAAAGCGATGGATACGTTTTCGGCATAGCTGGCCCCTAGGTACTTGCCGGCCAGAAAGCTGGCCACGAACATGACGCCGAAGTAGATGGCCAGCGGCAGCGCAATGCGCAGCACGTCGAACGGAATGCGCACTATCAGCTCACCTTTGAGGCTGAACATCAGCACGATGGTGGCCAGCAGGGCCACGAGCGTAATGGGACTGATAGCCGGAATAAACACCTGCTCGTACCAGGCATCGCCCTTCACCCGGCGCAGGATGTAGCGCGAGAGGAAGCCGGCCGCGAACGGAACACCTAGGTAGATGAGCACGCTCTGGGCAATGTCCCAAATGCCGACGTTCACGGCGTAGCCTTTCAGCCCGAAATAAGGCGGCAGCACGGTGATAAACAGCCAGGCCAACACCGAGTAAAACAGCACCTGAAAGATGGAATTGAGCGCCACCAAACCGGCCGCGTACTCGCGGCTGCCGTCGGCCAGGTCGTTCCAGACCAGCACCATGGCAATGCAGCGCGCGATGCCGATGAGAATCAAACCCACCATGTATTCGGGCTTGTCGGGAAGCAGCCAGATGGCCAGGAAGAACATCAGCAGCGGCCCCACCAGCCAATTGAGCACCAGCGACAAGCCCACAATGCGCACGTTGCGAAACACGCGGGGCAGCTGCTCGTACTTGACCTTGGCCAGCGGCGGGTACATCATCAGAATGAGCCCCAGGGCCAGCGGCACGTTCACGGTGCCCACCGCGAAGTAATTGATTACCCGGTCGATGTGGGGTACAAAATAGCCCAGCCCCACGCCTAGGGCCATGGCCAGAAATATCCAGAGCGTGAGGCCCCGGTCGAGGCCAGACAGCTTCTTCTGAGCCACTGCCGCCGCGGGTGGCGGTGCTGGTTGGTTGGTCAATTCCATAAAAATAAGGCGGGTAGAAAATGCGCGATAAGGCGCCGGCGCCGAGCCAGCAGCCCGCGCCAAACAATCAAGAAATCAGCTCAGAGAGGCGGCAACTCGGCCTAGGCCGGCTAACCTACCGTGGCGCTGCGCCGCTCCAGCAGCAGGGTATCGTGCCACGCGCCCGCTAGCTGGCCAATGCGCTCGCGCCGGCCCACCAGCCGGAAGCCGTGGGCGGCGTGCAGCGCCAGGCTGGCCGCGTTTTCGGGGAAGATGCCGGCTTGCAGCGTCCAGATGCCCTGGGCTTCGGAGGCGGCTACCAGGGCCCCGAGCAGCTGCCGGCCCACGCCCTGGCCCCGCGCTTCGGCGGCGATGTAGATGCTGACCTCGGCCACGCCGGCGTACACGCAGCGGCTCGACACGGGCGAGAGCGCCGCCCAACCCAGCACCTGGCCGGCGGCGCCCAGCGCCACCAGCCGGCTATGGGGCAGGTGGCCAGCCTCCCAGGCCTCCCAGGTCGGGGCTTCGGTGGCAAACGTGGCTTGGCCCGTGGCAATGCCGGCCTCGTAGATGGCGCGGGCAGCGGGCCAGTGGGCGGCGGTGAAAGCACTGACTAGCATAACGATGAGGCAGAATCGATGAGCCTAGTAAGCCCGGCGCAGCATGTCGGCATACTCGTTGGGCAGGGGCGAGGCCTCCACGGCCTGCGCGGCTTTTTCCACGTCGTATTCAACGCGAATTAGCTCCGAGCGCACGCTGCTGGGGTCGGTGAGGCTGGTAGTTGAGTCGAGGTGCAGCAGCAGGTAGGCCGCGCGCGGGTCGCCGTCCTTGGGCTTGCCCACCGAGCCAATGTTGAGGGCGTGGCGGTAGCGGGTTTCGCCCTCGTGCTGGTACGGAATCGCCCGGTGGTAGGGCTTGTGGGTGTGCCCAAAAAGCAGAATATCGGCGTGGGCATCAGCCAGCACCCGCAGCAAGCTGGCCTCGGGCCGGTCCTCAAACAGGTACTCGTTGATTTTGCGCGGCGAGCCGTGCACCATCAGCAAGCTCAGGGTACAGGGCTCGTCCTCAAAATCGAGGCGCATGTGCTTGGGCAGCAGGCGCAGGTAGCGCCGCTCATCTTCGCCCACCACCTGGTTGGTGTAGGCGATGCTTTGCGCCCCTAGGTCTTTTTCCGTATCGGTTTTGTAGGCGCAGCCGCACTCAGCGCTGGCCAGCCCGATGCCCTGGTCGTAGTTGCCGGCCAACGCGGGAATGCCCCGGCGGCGCACCTCGCGCACCACCTCATTGGGCCAGGGCGCGTAGCCCACTAGGTCACCGAGGCAGAAAATCATGTCGGGCCGGCGCTGCTCCATATCAGCCAGCACCGCTTCCAGGGCTGGCAGGTTGCCGTGGATGTCGGAGAAAAAGGCAATCGTCATCGCAAAAGAGAAATGAAGTAAGAAAACTTGCAGCAGCGCGGCTCCCCGCGCCGCGCCGGTCAGCTCATTAGCAGCACCCGCCGCCCGGCGTGCAGCCGGCTACTTGCAGCTGGGGCAGAGCAAATTGCAGAGCCGCCGGGATGCCGCAGGCATCCTGCGCCAGGCAGGCCGTTTGCTTGGCGGTCAGCACAAAGTCATTGCCTTCGCGGGCCAGGCCAAACTTGCCAATGGTGGCCTGCTGGTACTCCACTTCGATGTCTAGGTCCTCGCTACCGAGGATTTTCGCCGACAGGTTCAGGATGTGCAGGAATTTCTGCGGGGCCAGGCGGTGGTCGTAGTCGCCGGCTTCCCAGAGCTGAAAATTGGCCACCTTTTCCTGGCGCTCCACGCCGCCGCAGTCGATGAAGTGCTTGCTCACCAGGCCCACTTCCGTGACGTGGAAATGCGCGGGCAGATACTCGCCCGTGGGCAGGCGAAAGTTGACGGCTTCCACTTCGGCCAGGGCCTGCTTTATTTCAGAAATTTTCATGAGTACAATTTGATTTATAGGGTAATAGCGTGGTCATGCAGCGTATCAAACAGAGACGAAGCATGACAAACGCCTGCTTATTTTTTTCCTAGGCTAGCATCCGCAAGCTTCGTCCGGCCCGCACGCCTCGCCGGCCGTGGCCTCCAGAAAGAAGGCCGTAAACTGCTGGTGCACCTGCCGCAGCAGCTCCGTATTAAGGCAGTAGCAGACCGTGAGGCCGTCTATTTCGCCGCGTATCAAATCCAGCGCTTTTAGCTCCTGCAAGTGCTGCGACACGGTGGTGCGGGCCAGCGGCAGTTCAGCGGCGATGTCACCCGAAATGCAGGTTTTCTGGCCCGCCAAAAACTGAATGATGGCCACCCGTGCCGGGTGGGCCAGCGCCTTGGCCACGCGGGCTAACTGCTGCTGCTCTTCGGTGAAAACGGTGGTTTTGGCGTAGGTCATGAGCCGGCTTTGAAGTATGACGTAAACTTACGACATAGTTGAGCGAATTATCCTTTTGGAAGTGAAAAAGGCGTGTGGTTTTGAAAAGCGCGAAGCGCTGCTTAGCGTCGCGTTCGCTCGGCAATGCGACGCTTCGTTCGCCTAATCTCACCACGCAACGCCAAGCAGCGCTTCATGCTACGACCCGCGCCCTGACCCCAACTTTGCGGTTGTCATTTCTCCTACTCTCCAATGCCCTACCGTTACCTCTTTGCGCTGCTGCTGGCCCTGGCCGGCTGCGCTACCCGGCCACCCGCGCGGCTGCAAGTGGCGGCCGGCTACTGCGACCCGCCCCTGCCCTACCGCTACGACCCGGCTTTTGCGCCGCAGCCCAACTTTGAGGCGGCCCTCACGCCCGAGCTGCTGGCCCACTACCCTAGGCGCAACCTGCTCACGGCCAACGCGGCCGGCCTACTGCCGCTGCTGCGCGAGCTACTGGCCCTTGAAGAAATAGCCCGCCAGCCCCTGGCCCGCCGCCAGCAGCCCGTGGCCGAGCTGGCCGTGCTGCGCCAGCGCCAGCGCATTGCGGCCCAGCTAGCCCTGGTGAGTACGACCGTGGCCAGCCTGGCCGCCGAACTCGACTGCGAAGGCGAGCGCGCCGACCAGGTGGCGGGCTACCTCAACGAGCAGGATGGCCGCCACACCCAGCGCCTCAACGTGCTGAGCATCGGCATTGGGGCGGCCAGCGGCATCGGCACCACGGTCATCAGCAACACGCCGGGGCAGTACGCCTTTGGCATCGGGGGCGGGCTGCTGGCGGCGGGCCTGGGGCTGCTGACGCTGCGCGTGGGCAGCACCGCCGAATTTGACCACCCGCGCAACCTGCTGGCCGATGTCTGGGCCGAACGGCCGGCGTCCGAGCTGTTTCCGCCCAGCGTGTGGTACATGCTCACCGAACCGGCCTTCAGCAACAGCGGCCAGTCAGCCATTGCCCACAACACGCGCCTGCGCTGGCAGCACTACGGCCAGCTCGCCCGGCCCGATTCGAAGCAGGGCCAGCAGCTGGCGGCGCTGCTTTTCGGCCCCGGCGGCCAGTACTCCGCGGGCCAGCTTACGGTGCGCGCCAACATGCTCAACGAGCTGCAATCGGCGGTGCGCCTGCTCAACCAGGAGCTGCAAGGCCTGCTGCTGGCGGTGAATAAGGAGTGAGTGGGTGAAGGAGTAGATGAGTGAAAAAGTAACCTAAGGCTGCTTTTGGAGTTATCAACCATTCGCCTCTACGGCGCGTGAGTCAGCATTCGCTCAGTAGCTCCTTCACTCCTTCACCATATGGCAACCCTTCGTGAACTCGGCCACTCCGGCCTCCACATCGCCCCGCTCGTACTGGGCGGCAACGTATTCGGCTGGACGGCCGACGAACCGACTTCCTTCGCCGTACTCGACGCCTTTGTGGCGGGCGGCGGCAATGCCATCGACACCGCCGACGTGTACTCGGCCTGGGTGCCCGGCCACCAGGGCGGCGGGCAGTCCGAAACCGTGATTGGCAAGTGGCTAACCCAGCGCGGCCGCCGCGACGACGTGCTCATTTTCACCAAAGTGGGCATGGACCTCGGCGATGGCAAGCAAGGCCTGTCGAAAGCCTACATCAAGCAGGCCGTAGAAGCTTCGCTACGCCGGCTGCAAACCGACTACATCGACCTCTACCAGAGCCACAAAGACGACGAGAGCCTGCCCGTAACCGAGCCGCTCGAAGCCTACGCCGAACTGCTGAAGGAGGGGAAAATCCGCGCCATCGGGGCTTCCAACTTCAAGCCCGCGCGCCTGCAAGCCGCCCTCGACGCGGCCCAAAACGGCCTGCCTCGCTACGAAAGCCTCCAGCCCGAGTACAACCTCTACGACCGCGCAGCCTTCGAAAAAGACGACCTAGGCATCGTGCAAGCCAGCGGCATCGGCGTGATTCCGTATTTCGGCTTGGCCGCCGGCTTCCTCACCGGCAAATACCGCTCGGAGGCCGACTTGCAGAAAAGCCTGCGCGGCGCGGGCATCGGCAAGAAATACCTAAACGACAAGGGTTTCCAGCTCCTGAAAGCCCTGGATGCCGTGGCCGACCGCCACTCGGCCACCCCCGCCCAAGTAGCGCTGGCCTGGCTGATGCAGGCACCCGGCATCACGGCGCCCATCGCCAGCGGCACCAGCGTGGGGCAGGTGCAGGAGCTGACCGAGGCCATGAATCTGCAACTCACGGCCGCCGACGTAGCCGAGCTGCAAGCGCCCACGCCCGCCAAAGCCGCCTAGTTTTCAACCAGCAAACGCCGCCCACCTAGGGCGGCGTTTTTCATTTATCTAACCCCGCTTTTATGCCTTACTCCAACACCCGGGTGCTGCTGGCCTCGCGCCCCGTGGGCCTACCTAAGCCCGAAAACCTGACCATCGAAACCGTGGAGATTCCGCCCCTCACGGCGGGCCAGGTCCTGGTTAAAACCATCCTCATCTCGCTCGACCCCGCCATGCGCGGCTGGATGAACGCGGGCAAAAGTTACGCGCCGCCCATCGGCATTGGCGAGGTGTTTCGGGCGCTCGCCGCCGGCCAGGTTGTGGAGTCGCAGCACCCCGGCTTCGCGGTGGGCGACTATGTGACCGGCACCCTAGGCGCCCAGCAGTACGTGCTGCGTGAGGGCGACGCCGCCCAGGACCCCACCAATCCTAATTACCTACTCAAGGTCGATACCAGCCTCGCGCCCCTCGAAACCTACCTCGCCACCCTAGGTATGCCGGGCCTGACGGCCTACTTCGGCCTGCTCGACACCGGCCAGCCCCAGCCCGGCAACACGGTGGTGGTGAGCGGCGCGGCCGGCGCCGTGGGCAGCGTAGTGGGCCAGATTGCCAAGCTCAAAGGCTGCCGCGTGGTGGGCCTGGCCGGCGACCAGGCCAAGGTAGACTACTGCGTCAACGAGTTGGGCTTTGATGCCTGCATCAACTACAAAACCGAGGACGTGGCCGCTGCCCTGCACGCCGCCTGCCCCGCCGGCATCGACGTGTATTTTGACAACGTCGGCGGTGATATTCTGGATATTGTCTTGCTCCAGATTAATCTAAAAGCGCGCGTCGTCATCTGCGGCGCCATTTCGCAGTACAACAATACGACGCCCGTCAAAGGCCCCGCCAACTACTTCGCGCTGCTCGTGAACCGCGCCCGCATGGAAGGTATCCTGGTCAGCGACAACGCCGCCCGCTTCGGCGAAGCCGCCCGCGAAATGGCCGGCTGGCTTCGCGAGGGCCAGCTCACCGCGCCCAAAGTGCAGACCGAGCACGGCATCGAAAACTTCCTAGCCACGCTAAACAAGCTGTTTTCGGGCGAGAACTTCGGCAAGCTCGTGCTGGCGCCTTAGATAGGCGGCTAGGCTTAAAATTCAGCCAAACTTGTTTACTTGTAACACGGCAGTACAGAAAAGGCGTCGCTTCAGCTGAAGCGACGCCTTTTTCATTTTCAGAGCTCACGCAAAAACGCTTGTCCTTGCGAGCGCAGCGAAGCAATCGCATCAGGACGAGCCGCTCGTCTGTCATTGCTTGAGCTCGACGCGGACGAAGCGGTCGGCCACTTCGTCGGTATTCTCAACGGCGTGGGGCGCTTCGGGCGCCTGCCAGCGGGCGCGCACCAGGTCGGGGCCTTTTCGGTAGGGCGTGGTCGATTCGTGGACCAACGCGCCGGTGGCGTCGTAGTAGCGGCCCCGGCCGGTTTGCTCTTTGTAGAGCACGCTGGGCCAGCGGTGGGTGTGCAGCGGCTCGCGGGTGTGCGGCGGCACGGTCACTTCGAGCACGCGCACCCGCTCATTCTCGAACAGCACGCGGTGAAACTGCGGCGCGGCTACCACGGCATCGAGCGAGTCGGGGTAGGGCCACGGCCCGGCCGCCGGGGTAGTGGCGGGGGCCGTGGCTGCTGCGGCCAGCGCCGCAGCTTGCAGCCCGGAGGCACTCCCAACAACCCATCCTACCAAGCAACTCACCCCTCCAATCAGGGCGAGCTGCCGGGTAGCCGGGCTTAGCAAGTAGGTTTTCATAACTCAGCGCAACAAAGGTTTACCAGGACGGACTTACTCAGTGGCGGTCAACGATTTTGACCGGGTCGAAGGGCTCAGCGCTTGGTTTTTCTATGGGGTTGTTGGGCTGGGCAGCGGCGCGCACTACGGTATTTTGGCCGGCCGAGAGCAGCCACTGGCCCTGCTTTTTCACTAGCACCAGCGTGAGCAGGTCGTCGGCTTCGCCTTCCTTATTGGTACCGTGGTCGATGCCATCGGGTGGAAAAAAGGCGCCCACGTGGCAGTACAGATTAACCACCGCCACGCCGGGCGCGATGCCGCGCACGGTGGCCGGGCCGGGCGTGAAGGGCACGCCCTTGAAGATGGTATCGAAGATTTGCTGGTGCGCCTGCTGCACGGCGGGGCGGCCGCGCCACCACATGCCCACGATGTTGACCCAGCTCACATCGGAGGTGGTGTAGGTGGCCATGTCGGCGAAGTGGTGGTTCTGAAAATTAGTGGTCAGGCGCGCCACCGTGCGGCGCACGGCGGCCTCCTCGGTGGGCGAGAGTTGGGCGAAGGCGCGGCCGGTGCCCAGCAACAGGGCCAGGGCTAGCAAACAGGTTTTCATGGGCTTAGGAGTTTGGATACGCTCGCAAAGCTCCGGCCCCCGGCCACCCGGCTAGTAGTAAAAAAACGACATTCTACCGCCCTAGCACGGACAGGTAGTTGGAAACCGCGCCGCCCGACACGCGGGCGTGGGCGGTTTCGGCGGCCAGCAGCTGCGGGGGCGTCACGCCGGCAAACTCGCGGAAGTCGCGCACCAAATGGCGGTAGTCGTAGTAGCCGCACTGCACGGCCACCGCCAGCCAGTCGAGGCCAGGCTGCCGCTCCTTGAGCCCAAACGCCTGGTCGAAGCGCGCAATGCGGGCAAACAGCTTGGGGCTGAGGCCCACGCGCTCCACAAAATTGCGCTCGAACTGCCGCGGGCTCAGGCAGGCTTCGGCGGCCAGGCGGTCGAGCGAGGTACCTAGGCGGCCGCTGGGCAGCAGCCCCGATAGCAGCCGGTCGAGGGGCCGCTCGGTATGCGGGCGCAGGCGGCGCAGCATTCGCAGCAGGTAGGCCTCGACCACGGCCAGCATGGTGGCGTAGCTGGGCGCTTCGGCCAGCCGCGCTTCTACCTCGCCCAGCGCCGGGCCGAGCAGCGCCCGGCTCTCCACCGAGTAATCCAGCATTTCGGCCACCGGCACGCCCAGCAGGCGGTGCAGCCCGCCCGGCCAAAAAGCGGCGCACAGCATGAGGTGGTCAGAAGGAAAATGCAGGTCGAGCCGCGACACCTGCGGCCCCACCAGGATGCTGCTCGGCAAGTCGATAAACTTACTTTCCTTGTGGTGAAAGCTCCGCATGCCGCCACGCGGGTAGAAATACAGGCACTGCTGCGGCGCGGGCGGCATGGGCTTTATCGCCTGGCCGGGGTCTACGCCGTCGTAGCGCACGTGCACCAGCAGGTAGTGCTGCACGAAGGGGCGCAGGGCCGGGGCGGGCGGTACAATGCGGAAGAACATGAGGCCGGCAGCTGGTACCGGCGTAAGGTACTAATCAGCAGCTATTTCCACTTATCTACCCTGAAAAAAAGTAGTTATCCTACTCAGCCGTGGTTCTACGGAGTAGATTTCAGGCAGCAGCACGCTTAGCGCGTCCTTACTTATCGGTCATGGGCTTAAGCTGTTTCAGGGGCGGGCCTACGCGCTTAAAGCCGTGGGCTTCGCGAAAGGCATCCTGCTCGGCTTCGGACATAGTGCGGGTGGCGCCCTGGCTGATTTTACGAAAGCATTCTTCCATTTTGCCGGCGGGCTGAAAAATCATCAGCAGCCGGCCTTCACCCGCGCCCACTTTGGCAAAGCTGTGCGGCACCATGCGCGGGCCAAACACACTATCCCCCGCCTTGGCTTCGTACACGGTGTCCCCTACTTTGATAAGAAACTCGCCGGCCAGCACATACCACCATTCATCCTGCTCGAAATGGTAATGGTGGGAAGGGCCGCCTTCCTTCAGGCGGCTCGACTCGAAAACGTAGAGGTCGCCGGCCGTATCGGTGGTAGCAATTTTAGTCAGAAACGTGTCGCCATCGAACAAGGCCATCGGCGTGTTGAAGCGGTCCTGAGCCGCCTTCACGGTAAAGCCCTTGCCAGCGCGGGCAATAGTCCTCGCCACTAGTATAGCTGGAAAAGCCAGCAGCGCGCCGGTAGCGGCGCAGGCTTGCAAAAAGCGGGTTCTATCCATAAAAACAGCGGATTAAGGATGGCAGAACAAGGGCAATCGACAGCGGCGGGCTGGCAACCAGCGGCCGCTAGCCCGCCAGGTCCCCGCCAAAACAGGGGTAACCACTGACGGGCACCGGCCGGCCTCGCGCCAGGCTAGCCAGTTAGCTAGAGCCAACCCAGGAAGCGACCTAGGCTTGCCCAAAGCAGCGGGTGCGACGCAGAAGCCGCCAGCGCCATCACGCAAGCCTAAGCTACGAATGCGCTACTAATCTCCTGGAGCAGTTTTGCACTCAGTGTACAGCTTGCGCCACGCGGGTAGCAGCGCTTCACGCTACTACCCGTATACTGACTCGGAAACTGCTCTAATTATAGTAAATATACTATAATTAATCTTAATCCTGCTTCTTTCTTGATCCTTGAGGCAGCTACGGGCGGAAGCCCCTGTACGGCAGCGCCCTGGCTACTTGCCCACGCCTCTCTACTAGCCTGTCAGGCGCGACTAGCATTCGCTCGTCCGAGCGCGGCGGCCTGACGGCCTTTCCTGCACATACCGGAGGACTGTTTGCGGCTCTTTACTTCCCGGCTACGTCCTCGTAGGTGTAGGTGCGGGCTACGTCTTCTACCGGCTTGCCGTCGGCTTCGGCGTAGGGGTACACGAAGTAATTGAGCGGCGGGCCGGCTTGCTTGGGGGTCAAAGTCAGGTCGCGGCCGCGGGTGAACTCGACGCGGTTTTCGTCGTGGGCACCGAAAAAGTAGGCGCGCTTAGCGGGGTTTTTGGCGGCCTCGGAGGCATCGACGGGCACCCAGCCGGTTTCCTTGGTGAAGAACTCGGCCCAGCAATGGTAACCTTTTACTTCGCCTTTGCCATGCTCGGCAGGCAGCGGCAGGCCGATGCTGAAGCGCGCCGGAATACCTAGGGCGCGGCAGTAGCCGATGACGATGGCGTGGAAATCGGTGCAGTTGCCGCGGCGGGCGTCGCAGGCGTAGTAGATGTCGCCGCGGCCCCAGCCCTGGCCGGTTTTGTCGTAGGTCACGGTGCTCACCACGTGCTCGTAGATGGCGCGGGCCTTGGCCAGCGGCGTGGTGGCGTGGGCTTTGTCCACTACTTCCTGGGCCTGGGCCTTGATTTTGGCATCGAGCGGCACCAGGCGGTCGGGGGCCAGCCAGCGCTTGAGGTTGGGGTCGGTGGCTTCGGTTTCGGCGGGGGCGTGGTCGTCAGTGGCGCGCAGGTTGAGGTGTTCGCGGCGCGTGACCTGAGCCGTGAGCGTAACGGTGAGTGGCGCGGTGGGCACGGTGGCCGGCTTCAGATGCAGCATCTGGTTGCCGTACTGGTCGGTTTCGACGATGTAGGGCGCGCCGGCCTCAATCTTGAGGTCGCGCACGTCCTGGCTTTTGTCGCGGTGCGGCACGGGCATCCAAAACTCCAGCGCCTTAGTACCGGCTGGTTGCACGGGCACCACGGCCCGGCATGTGAGCAAAAAGGTGCGGCTGCGCGGGGCCACCGTGGTAGTGGCCGGCGCGGCAGCGGTGAGGAGCAGCGCGGCGGCGGCGAGTAGCGGGTAGTTCATGGAAATAAAAGCGAGTGAAGGAGTTGCAAAATTACGCCCGGTAGCCGCTAGGGTCAGTAGCGCGAACTTTGTAGTTCGCGTTCGCCAGCGAGCAGCCATTTGAACCAACTAAACGCGAACTACAAAGTTCGCGCTACTGTCCCCATGAAAGCTCCTACCCCGCCGGTACTGGCGCTGGCGCCGTTTCCGCAGGCCCGCACGCCCTACTACGCCGAACAGCTGCGGGCGCACGTGGCGCGGTTTCCGCACGTAAACGCGCCGCACGGTCACTCGTTTTACCTGCTGCTCTACGTGAGCCAGGGCCACGGCACGCACACCGTGGACCTCGTGACCTATGACCTAGGGCCGGGCAGCGTGTTCTTTCTGGCGCCGGGGCAGGTGCACCAGTGGCACCTAGGGCCCGAGGCCGAGGGCATCGTGGTGTTTTTCGAGCCGGATTTTTACCAGTTCCGCTACCCCGAGCGCGACTTGCTAGCGCTGCCGTTTTTCGACAGTACGCACCCGCCCGTGCTCTATTTGCCAGCCACAAACGAGTTGGCGCCGCTGTTTGCGCAGCTGCTGCGCGAGTACCAGATGAACCATCCTAACCAGGCCGAAGTGCTGCGCGCCTACCTAGGGCTCATCCTTGAACTCGCCACCCGCCACTACCCCGCCGCGCCGGCCAGCACCGGGGCGGGCCTGGCCCAAAGCCAGATTCGGCAGTTTGGGGCGCTGCTGAACCAGCACTACCGCACCCACCGCAGCGTGCGTGACTACGCCGCGCGGCTGCACCTCACCGCCAATTATCTCAACGCCCTGTGCCGCCGCGTGCTGGGCCAAACCGCCAGTGACCTCATCCACGCCCGCGTGGTGCTGGAGGCCCGGCGCCTGCTCACGCACTCGGCCCTGAGCGTGGCGCAGGTGGCCGACGAGCTGGGCTTCGACGACCCGTCGTATTTCGGACGCTACTTCCGCAAGTACGTGGGCCAAAGCCCCGAGGCATTTCGGCAAAGCAGTAATTTGTCCTAGAACCGGGCGGTTTCGGGCTACTCGGCGGGCGGGTGCGGGCCCGACCTTTGTGCTACCCAGTCGGCCGGTGCTGACCTAGGGCTTCCCACTTGCTTTCTCTCGCCATGGCTGCTCCTGTTTCGCCCACCCTTGCCCTGCTTTCGCTGCGCTGCCCCCACTGCCACGAGGGCCGTTTGTTCACGCATTCGGCCTTCAACCTGGCGCACTTCACCGAAATGCCCGCCCGCTGCGAGGTGTGCGCCGTGCCCCTCGAGCCCGAGCCGGGCTTCTACTGGGGCGCCATGTTTATCAGCTACGGCTTCAACGTGGCCACGGTGCTGCTGATAGGCGCGCTGCTCTACTTCGTGGGCGGCGACCCCGACGTGTGGGTCTACGTGCTCACGGTGGCCGGCGCGGCCCTGGCGCTGGCCCCGGCCGCGCTGCGCTACTCGCGGGCGCTGATGCTGTACTGGTTTGGCGGGGCGCGGTACCGCTTCAATCCTAGTCGCTTAGCCAGAGGCTAAGCCTGTATACTGCCCCACAAAAAAGGCCCGGCGCTATGAATAGCGCCGGGCCTTTTTCAGAAAATTCTGTTCAACTCGCGGACCCACAGAGTCCACGGTATACTTTATCCTGCGTTCTTCAAGGTAGCCATGTCGATGACGTAGCGGAAGCGCACGTCGCGGTCCATCATCTTATCGTAGGCCTCGTTGATGTCCTGCATGTTAATTACCTGCACCTCGGGCGCAATATTGTGCATGGCGCAGAAGTCGAGCACCTCCTGCGTTTCGGCGATGCTGCCGATGATGGAGCCCGAAATAGAGCGGCGATGCATGGCCACTTCCATGTTGTTGAGCGGCGCCTTGTACGGCCCCAGCAGGCCCACCGTGGTGAGCACGCCGTTGCGCTTAGCCAGCTTCACGTACTCGTTCACCTCGAAGGCGTCGGGGATGGTAATAAGAATGAAATCGAACTTTGACTCGTGCACTTTCATAGCGTCCGCGTCGGTCGAAATCAGCACCTCGTGCGCGCCCAACTGCTCGGCGGCCGCGCGCTTTTTCTCATCCTGCGTAATGGCCGTGACGGTGGCGCCCAACGCCCGCGCCAGCTGCACCGCCATGTGCCCTAGGCCACCAATGCCCACCACGCCCACGCTGCTGCCGGGGCCCACATTCCAGTGTTTCAGGGGCGAATAGGTCGTGACGCCCGCGCACAGAATAGGCGCGGCGGCCTCAATATTCAGCCCCGCCGGAATGCGCAGCACGAACGATTCCTTCACCACAATGTCGGTCGAGTAGCCGCCGAAGGTGTTAAAATCCTTATTCTGGGGCTTCATGTAGCCGTTGTAGGTGGCCGTCCAGCTCACGGGGCCTTCGCAGTAGTTTTCCTCGCCGTGGGCGCAGGGCTCGCAGCTGCCGCACGAGTCTACCATGCAGCCCACGCCCACGATATCGCCCACCTGGAATTTGGTAACGGCGCTGCCGGCTTCCTTCACGCGGCCCACTATTTCGTGGCCCGGCACGCAGGGGTAGATGGTGTTGTGCCAGTCGTTTTTGACCTGGTGCAGGTCGGAGTGGCACACGCCGCTGAACAGAATTTCGATGTGCACCTCATCGGCCTTGGGGGCGTAGCGCTCCACTTCCATTTCCTTCAGGCCGCTGAAGATGGAGTTGGTCGCGCCGTAGGCTTTTACTTTGTAAGCGTCCATGAATTGGGTTGGTTTTAGAGGAAGAAAGGGCGGCAATAAATAACAGGAAATCAGAATAAAAGCCCGGCAATTAGGCCCGATTCGCTTGCTCTTAAACGCCCGCCTGCCGCACTGGGTTGGGCGCGGCGCCCTATAAAATCCGGGTATTAAGGCTAACCGCCACCGTGGCCGACCTAGGGAAGCCGGGCAGTACCCCGGGCCCACTTTTGCCGTATGAGGCCCGGGTCCGCTCGGCCGGCAAGGGCCGGCGCTCCGAGCAGTTGGCCCCTCCCTTTTTAGATTTTATGAGCAAGCAACAACAAGCAGCGCGCCGCCGCGTGCTGGTCACGGGCGGCACTGGCAAGCTGGGCAAAGTTTGCGTAGCCGACCTGCAGGCCCACGGCTACGACGTGTTCGTGGTCGATACCGTAGCGCCCGCCAAGGGCATTCCGCACATCATCGCCGACCTCTCCGACTTCGGCCAGACGCTCGACGCGCTCTCGTCGGTGAGCTTCGACATTCACGCCGGCGTGGGTAATAATGCTTTCGATGCCATCGTGCACCTGGCGGCTTTTCCGACCCCGCGCCAGTATCCCGACGCCCATCTGTTTCAAAATAACATTATGGGCACCTTCAACATCTTTGAGGCCGCCCGCCGCCTGGGCATCCGCAACGTGATATGGGCCAGCAGCGAAACCACCCTAGGTGAGCCCTTTGAGAACGACGCGCCCTACGCTCCGGTAGACGAAGACTACCCGCTGCGCGCCAAAAGTGCCTACGCCCTGGCTAAGGTGTTGATGGAAGACATGGCCCGCCAGTTCTGCTACCAAACGCCCGACTTCAAGCTCATCGGCCTGCGCTTCTCTAACGTGATGCTGCCCGCCGACTACGAAAAATTCGAGAGCTACCAGGCCGACCCCGAGGAGCGCAAGTGGAATATGTGGGCCTACATCGACGCCCGCGACGGCGCCCAGGCCATCCGCAAAGCCATCGAGTGGGAGGCCACCGGCATGCACCCCTTCATCATCGCCAACGCCGACACCGTGATGGAAAAATCATCGGCCGAGCTGATGCGCGAGGCGCTGCCCGGCGTGGAAGTGCGCAAGGACCTAGGCGAACACGAAACGCTGCTGTCCATCGAGAAAGCGCGCCGCGTGCTGGGCTACGAGCCCACCCACAGCTGGCGCGACAAGGCCAACTGGCAGTAGCCACAGGCCCGCCAGCGGGTGCGGGTGGCGCCGCGCCACGCTCGTGCCAACCGGGAGCAGAATAATGGCTCCACAAATTTGGGTTATGAGTAGGACAAGGGGCCTAATATTTCGTGTAAACATCGAAATATTAGGCCCCTTGTGCATCCAAAAGGCTGGGCTTTCCCGTTTAACGAGCTCACACTACTGGTCCAGCTTATCGGGGCCGGGCAGTGCTTTCACGTGCCTTTCTTTTTTCACCTAACCATTTCTTTTATATGAAGCATTTTTTCCTTCCTGCGGCACTCGTGCTGAGCGCCTTCACGGCCCACGCCCAAAAGGGTTCTATCTACCTTGGCGGGCAGGCCGGGTTCAACTCCACCAGCACCACCTTCGACAACGGCAATACCAGCACCACCACCAGCAAGGCCAGCAACTGGAGCTTCTCGCCCGAGGTCGGTACCTTCCTCACCAACCAGGTGCAGCTCGGCGTGGGCTTCACCTTCAGCGGCTCGCGGCTAGAAACGCCCGCCAGCAATATGAATCTGACCGCCATCACCAAGCGCTACGGGGGCACGGTGTACGGCCGCTATTTCTTTGGCGAAGGCAATTTCCGGCCCTTCCTGGGCCTGAACGTGTCGCTGCTACCCGGCAACAGCCGCACCGAGCGCAGCGGCTTCGCAAACTCCACTACCCGCTCCACTACCTTCGACGTAGGGGCCAACCTCAACGCCGGCTTCGCCTACGGCCTCACCAAGCGCCTGGCTATCCTGGGCTCGTTTGGCACGTTTGGCTTCCAGAACTCGGTAGCCAAGGAGGATGGCACCAACAACAAAACGACAACCACCAACTTCGGCCTCAACGTCAACACCCTAGGTAACCTCTTCACGATAGGCGTGTACTACACGCTTACCAAGCCGACGGAGTAGGGCGAAGCGGCCTATTTATTCTGAATTATAGAGGCTTATAAAAAACGAATCCCCAATGCTAATGCTTGGGGATTCGTTTTTTATAAGCCTCTACGCATTAAATATCGGATTCTCAGTTCCTTGCAATGTTTTATCGCCTTTTCACCTTGCCGCCTAAAAGCATGTTAGTAGTAGGAATACTCCTGCTCAGCTGCGCGAAGTCGAAGCCAGTTATCTGAGTATTCTATAGTCTTAAACATGTCTCCTTTAGCCTAAGTAAAATTCTAGCAAAAGCTCAGGCAAGGTAGCATCAGCCCCATCTTTGCCTCCATGCCCGACCCCGCTGCCCCCCTCCCCTACCTCGTCTTCGACTTCGACTCGACCTTCACCCAGGTTGAAGGCCTCGATGAGCTTGCTGCCATTGCCCTCACCGGCCAGCCCGACCAGGCCACCCGCGTGGCCGCCATCAAGGCCCTCACCGACCAGGGCATGGCCGGCGAAATCGGCTTTCAGGAGTCGCTCAGCAAGCGCCTGGCGCTGCTGGGGGCGCACCGGCGGCACCTAGGGCCGCTGGTGGCTCACCTGCAAACCAAGGTGAGCGAAAGCATCCAGCGCAACGGTGACTTTTTCCGGCGCTACGCCGACCGTATTTACGTGGTGAGCAGCGGCTTCCGCGAGTTTATCGAGCCCGTGGTGGCCGCGTTTGGCATTCCGGCCAGCCACGTGCTGGCCAATACCTTCACCTTCGACGCCGAGGGCAACATCACGGGCTGCGACCCTGGTAACGTGCTGAGCCGCGACGGTGGCAAGATTCAGCAGCTGAAGGACTTGCAGCTCGACGGGCCGGTGTACGTGCTCGGCGATGGCTACACCGACTACCAGATTCGCGAAGCCGGCCTGGCTAAGCGCTTCTACGCCTACACCGAAAACGTGAGCCGCCCCAGCGTGGTGGCCGCCGCCGATGAAGTGCTGCCGACCTTTGACGAGTTTTTGTATCAATTGAAGCTACCCATGACCCTGAGCTACCCGAAGAACCGAATCAAGGTATTGCTACTCGAAAACCCCGATGCCCGCGCCGCCGAGCTCTTCCGCCAGGAAGGCTACCAAGTGGAGGAAGTGAAGGGCGCGCTCGACGAAGACGAGCTCGTGGCCCGCATTGAGGGCGTGAGCATCCTGGGCATCCGGTCGAAAACGCAGGTGACCCAGCGCGTGCTCGACGCGGCTAACCGCCTCATCGGCATCGGCGCGTTTTGCATTGGCACCAACCAGATTGACCTCCTAGGCGCCATGCGCAAGGGCGTGGCCGTGTTCAACGCGCCTTTCAGCAACACCCGCTCGGTGGTGGAATTGACCCTGGCCGAGTTGATTGTGCTGGCCCGCCGCATCCCCGAAAAGAACCCTAAGATGCACGCCGGCGAGTGGGACAAGTCGGCCAGCGGCTCGTTCGAGATTCGGGGCAAAACCCTAGGTATCATTGGCTACGGCAACATCGGCTCGCAGCTATCGGTGGTGGCCGAGGCTGTGGGCATGAAGGTGGTGTACTACGACATGGCCGAAAAGCTCCAGCTCGGCAACGCCCTCAAAGCCCAGACCCTGGAGGAACTGCTGCGCCAGTCCGACATCGTGACGCTGCACATCGACGGCCGCCCCGAAAACCAGGATTTCTTCGGCGCCAAGGAGTTTGCGCTCATGAAAAAAGGCGCCCTCTTCATCAACAACGCCCGCGGCCACGTGGTAGACGTGCCGGCCCTGGCCGCCGTACTGCGCAGCGGCCACCTAGGCGGCGCGGCCATCGACGTGTTTCCGCACGAGCCCAAAACCAACGCCGAGAGCTTCGAGAGCGAGCTGCGCGGCCTGCCCAACGTGCTGCTCACGCCCCACATCGGCGGCAGCACGGCCGAAGCGCAGCGCAACATCGCCGAGTTTGTGCCCGAGCGTCTCATGCAATATATCAACACCGGCAACACGCAGCAGAGCGTCAATTTCCCCAACATTCTGCTCCCCGGCCAGCCGGGCCACCGCCTCATCCACATCCACGCCAACGTGCCCGGCGTGCTGGCCCGCATCAACAACGTGCTGGCCCAGCACCACGTCAACATTCTGGGCCAGTATCTGAAAACCAACGAACTGGTCGGCTACGTGATTACGGACATTGATAAGGCCTACGACCAGGACGTGATTCAGGCGTTGAGAGAAGTAGAGCACACGATTAAGTTTCGGGTGCTGTACTAAGCGGCGGGCAAACTACTTGGGGGCACCGGCCATTGTTTTAGAAAACCCAGCTTTTGTTATGTCTCAGCTCATTCTTACTCTCGACGACGACCTAGTGCAAGCAGCCCGTGAGTATACCCACCAAAATGGGCAGAACCTGGAGGCGCTGGTAACGCAATTTTTGCAATCCACTATACGCCCCACAGTAGCAGCGCAGCCAGCGGCCGAACCTAGTCGGCCGCTATCACCGCGCATCCAGCGCCTATTCGGGGCGGTGCAGGCACCAGCTGATTTTGGCTAGAGGCTGAACCCGCCATCGAAGCCGTCATCACCCGCGACCCGAAAGGCTTCGCGACCGGCACCCTGCCCGTGCTGACGCCGCCGCAGGCGCTGGCGCAACTAGGCAGCTAACGCTTCTTTTCACTACCAAAACGGCGGTGCTTCAGCCTGAAGCACCGCCGTTTTATTAAGTACTACTCGGCCGCGGCCGGCGGCTGGTCCGGCTGCCCGGGCGCTGGCTCGGCCAGCAGCTCACGCGGCAAGGCCAGTGCGTGCTGAAACGGCACCTGCCGCAACTCGCCCACCGGAATACCGGCTTTCATGTCGGCTAGTAGCTCGCCCAGCAGCTCCATGGCCTGCGTGGTCGAACACCGGAATTTGCCCATGAGGTAGCTGGTGGCCAGGCCCACCCATTGGTCGATGCTTTGCTGGATGAGGCGCAGTATATCGTCGGGCTCTTCGCGCAGCTGCGGCTGCTGGGCTAGCCGGTCGTGTTCTTCCAGGTGCAGCCGGACGGCGTTCATCGCCAGTCCAAAAAGGGTTTTATCGCGGCGCAGCTGGCGCATGCGGGGAAGGGGCATAGAAGCTCGGGTATGTAGTTGGGAGGGGCCGCAAAGGTAGAAGAAGCGCGGCAGGCGGCCACGTAGCTCTATGGTCGTTTGTGCCCTTTAGAAATCATCTGACCACCGGCGCGCTGCCTCAAAGTAAGCTAGCCCACTTTGTAGCGGCCTGCGAAAGCCTAAGCGCCAAGCCGCTGGTCATCGAGCTGGCGCGAGGCACATGCGTCACCCAGCCCGTGCCCGGCAAAGTAGTGCAAGCGCCTGACCTACTAGCCGCGCTAGCTTTGGCTGCTACCGATGCGGCATACCTAGGTAATCGCCACCTGGCTGGCTTCGATGCAGTGGTAGCTGGCTTGCCCGCACCGCCTGAGCAAGGCTTCTGGCACAACCTGCGCGATTTATTTTAATTATGCTTACCCAAGCAAAAAAGGCTGGCTCCCTAGGTAGGGGGCCAGCCTTTTTTGCTTGGGTAAGCAGGGGTTGCGTGAGTGAATTAGTTGCGCACTACGCGCTGGGTGGTGGCGCCGGCGGCCGTGGCAATGCGCAGCAAGTACACGCCGGGGGCCAGCGTGGGCAGCTCGGCCAGGGCCTGGGGGGCGGTGCCCAGCTGCACGGTGCGGCTGTACACGGGGCGGCCGTCGGCGGTGAGCAGGGCCACGGTGGCGGCCTGGGCTTCGGCGCCGGGCAAAGCCACGTTTAGCTCGCTGGTGAAGACGGTGGGGTAAGCAACGGGCTTGGCAGGGCGGGCTACGGCGGCGGAGCTGGCGGCCAGCGTCACGATGGGCGAGTAGGTGCTGGTGCCGTCGAGGTCCACCTGGCGCAGGCGGTAGTAGCTGGTGCCAGCGGCCGTAGCGTCGTCGGCAAACTGGTAGCTGTGGGCGGCGCTGGTGGTGCCGGCGGCCGCCAGCTGGCCGATTTTCACAAACGCCTGGCCGCTAAACGAACGCTCTACTTCGAAGTAATCGCTGTTGGCTTCCGAAGCGGTAGTCCAGCGCAGCACGTTGCCGGTAGCCAGGCTTTGGCCGGTGAAGGAGGTCAGTACCACGGGCAGCGGGGCGGGGTTAGTGAGGGCGCCGGCCAGCAGCGTGGGCGTGGTGGCCGACTGCGCTTGCTCGAAGCGCTGTATCGTGCCGTTGCCGTTGCCCACGAAGAGGTCGAGCAGGCCATCGCCATCGAGGTCGGTAATGGCCGGGGCCGCGTAGCCGCCCACGCCGCTCAGGCTCATGGCCGTGGTGCCGTTCGTGGTCAGGTTGCCCACCAGCTGGAAGGTAGCCGAATTGGCGGCCGACTGCGTGTAGAGCACGATGCTGCCGGCCCGGTTGCCCAGCAGCATGTCAAGGTAGCCATCGCCGTTGTAGTCGGTCAGCAGGGGCTTGTCCACGTCGCCGGCGTCGATAACAGTGCCGTTGGCCAGCTTCATCTGCCCCAGGGCGGTGAAGGTAGCCGCATTAGCCGCCGTTTGCTCGTAGCGGCGCAGGGTGCCGTCGTTGCTGCCCACCAGCACGTCGAGCAGGCCGTTATTGTCGAGGTCGGCCACCGTGGGGCGGGGGTACGAGCCGCCGTTGGGTACGCTGGCCGTAGCCGCGCCGAAGGGGTTGGTGAAGAGCGTAGTTTTGGTGAACGCAAGGGCGCCGGTGCCCGTGGCGGCGGTTTGCTCGTAGCGCAAGATGTTGCCGGTGTCTTCGCCCACCAGCAGCTCCAGCAGGCCGTCGCCGTCGAGGTCAGCCAGCGTAGGCTTGGCAAAGCTGCCCACGTCGAGGGTCGTGCCATCGGCGTTTTTGAGCAGGGTGCCCGCGCCGAAAGTCTCCGCTTTGGCCGCCGTTTGCTCAAACACCAGAATGGTGCCATCGCCCTGCCCCTGGATAAGCTCAACCAGCCCGTCGCCATCAATGTCGCCCATGGCGGGCGTCGAGTAGCTGCCGGCCGCATTCATGCCCGTAACGCTGGTCGAAACCTGGCCGTAGCTCACCGCCGACGACTGCCGGGTGATGCCCAGCTTGGTGCCCGTGAGGGCCGTGCCGGTGGCCGAGGTGAGGCGGATACGACCGGTAGCCGCCGCTACCGGCACAATCACATCAACCGAGCTATACGACGACTTGGCTATATTCATAGGCTGGCCGTTAATCATGGCCGACGTAAGCTTATTGAGGTCGGTGCCCGTGATGGTAACCGTGGCGCCAGCAGCAGCTTGAGTGCGCGAGACCGCCAGAATGGTTTGGGCAGAGGCGGCGAGGGGCAGCAAGCCGAGACCAGCTAGGGTAAGGCGGCGAAAAGCAGGTAGCAGAGCAGAAGTAGGTAGGCAGAACATGTAGCAGAAAAAAAGAGCAAATACTATATCAGAGCGAGCAAACGGCGTCTACAAATAGTTGACATCCAATAAGTAGCTCATTCAATTCTGAGCCCGGATATCCACCGCCGTTTTAGTGATACAAAATTATTTGACCGCTTCAGGCCCGCTTGGCCGTTCTAGCTTAACCTCCCTTTCGCGTCTGCCAACGCAAGGGTTTACTATGCGGAAGTATTCAGCCCCGCCACTATTCAGGCTGCTGCCAGCGCACCCATATTACTCATTACCAGGAATAAACTTGTTTAATATTTGCTTAATGCCATGCTTTAAAAAGGTTGAGCGCCCTCTACCGCCTTTTTAGCGGATAGACTTGTTCCTGAATTTAGGAAAAATGTGCTAAAGCAGGTCATGCTGAACGCAGTGACGGATGACCTGCTTTAGCAAGACTTTTAATGCCGGAACAAGTCTCTTACAAAAGTGCGGCCGGGCGCAGCAGCGGCCGCTGGCTACAGCCGCTCGCGCACCTCGCGCAGCAGGCGCTCCATGGCATTACGGGTGGCCTGGTCGCTACCGGGAATGCTGTTGTTGAAGAACGTGACGGCCACCAGCCGGCCGCTTTTGCAGCGCACGTAGCCGGCCAGGTTGCAGGTGTGGGTGAGGGTGCCAGTTTTGCCCCACAGCCACGGCGTTTTGGGCGGGCCGACCTCAAAGTAGCGGCGGCGCAGCGTACCCTGGCCGCCGCCGCCGGCCAGCAAACTCAGCAGGCGCGGCTCGGGCACCTGCTGGTGCAGGCGGGCTAGCAGGGCCGTGAGGGTGCGCGGCGTCAGCAGGTTTAGGCGCGACAGGCCCGAGCCATCGACCCAGTCGGGGCGGTCGGGCAGGCCGCGCAGCTGGTTTTTGAGCAGGTAGCGAATGGCGCGGGCCCCGCTCAGCGAGTCGCGGTAGCCTAGGCGACTGCTGGTCATCAGCAAAAGCTGCTCGGCCAAAAAGTTGTCGCTCACGCGCAGCATGCGGCGGTAGAGCGAGTCGGCCCGCAGCCCGCGCAGCGTGCGGATGCTGTCCTGGCCGGGGCGCGGGCGCCAGGCCGTGCCCACGATGGCGCGGCGCAGCGTGTCGCCGAGCAGCCGCAAAAACAGCGTGCGGCTGGTGCGGTAGGGCACTTCATCTATCCACTTTTTGGGACCTGGGCGGTAGGTAAAGCGGTTTTCGAGCTGCGCCCGGTACACGTGCATCTCGTCGTCCTGGTCGGGCGAGAGGCGGAAATCGGGGCCGGCCGCGGCCGTGAGCGGCGCAAATGCCCTAGGGTGTACCCGCACCCGCTGGGGCAGCGCCTGGGCCGGCGCGCCCGGCCGAGGGCGCACCACCAGCGGCGCGCTGGCATAAAAGCGCACCGTGTTGCCATAGAGCGGAAACGCCGTGCGCTCGGGCTGGAAGTAGTAATTAAAATCGTCCCAGGTCCAGCCGGGGCCGTAGGCGGGCTCGGTGGCGATGTCGCAGTAGGCCAGCAGCTTCTCGGGCCGGGTGGCCAGAAAGGTGTAGGCCCGGCGCGAGGGCACGTCGCCGTGCAGCAGCGTGGGGTCGCCGGTGCCCTGGAAGAACAGCGTATCGCCCCGCGAGAAGTAGCGCAGGCTGGGCAGCGAGTCGGGCAGCAGCGTGAGGCCGGCGTAGAGGCTCAGCAGCTTCATGGTGCTGGCGGGCGTGAAGTACTTGGCCTCGTTGTAGCCGAACAGCGCCTCGCCGGTGGTGGCGTCGGCCAGGGCCACGCCCACCTGCTGGCGGCGCAGCGTGGTAGAGCTGTCGAGCTGCTGGCGCAGCCAGGGCATATCGGCGCGGCCGGTGGCCGAGTCGCGCACCACGCCGGGCTGGGCGGGCGCGGTGGCGGGCGGGTTTTGGCCGCAGGCCGAGGTGAGGGGCAGCAGCCCCAGCAGAAGGAGACTGGCGGGTAGGCGACAGGGCAAGAGAAGGGGCAGCATGGGCACGGGCGCAACTTACAGCCGAAATTACCCAGCCTCCGCCACCTAGGCTAGTTTTGGGGAGTAGGCAGCCGCCAATGCCCGGCCGGCCACCCAACTAAGGGCCCTCTGGTGGGGCCGGCCCTGGCTTGAGTTGCTCGGTAAAATCTAGCTAAACTGCGCTATAATGCAAGAAAAGCTCCTACATTTGGGGTGAGCTAACTCTGATTCAATCGTTTAACTACCCCGTTTTCTTCTCTGTGTACACGCTTCTTACCCAAGCAGAATTTGACACCTACGCCGCCGCCTGGGCGCAGTTTATCAGCCGGGACGGCGCCGGCGAAGTACAGCGTCTTTTCCAACCCGCCGGCAAACTGCGGCAAACGCATGTCAGCTTCGACCTAGTCGATAGCCTCGTACCGCTGCTCTCCACGGTCGGCCTCCGGCGAGTGGCCGCGCGCTTTGTGCTGCTGCCCGCCGAGGTGGCCGGCGACAGCCCGCGCTTTCGGGTAGTGCTGTTTGCCACCGACGCGCTGGGCGGGCGCATCTCGGCCTATTACCTGGGCGCCGCCGCCTGGGTGGCCGCCCCCAAAACCGACGAGCTCCTAAGTGAAGACGCAGCGGGGCTAGTGTCCTTCAACCTGGCCAAGGTCTGGCTCCGGGCTTGGGCCGCGCCCCAGCAGCAGCTGGGCCCGCGCCTGTTCGGGACCGCCTACGGGCCGCTGCAAGGCTACACCTTCGAGCTGAGCGATTTTATGGACCCGCTCTTCCCGGCCCAGCAACCGGCTCCCCCCGCTCCCGGCATGGTCTTTAGCCTGCGCTTGTATTTCAGCCTCAAGAGCTACTACCCCGCCTACCCCGAAAACCTGGAGCAGCCCCACCAAACCTTCGGGCTGGTGGGGCGCCTATTTCCGCCGGTTGGCAAGGTCACCGACGACGACGACGCCAGCGGCACTACGGGCGGGTCTTCTTATGATATGGCGCAGCCTAATCCGCCAGGCTAAGCGCCTAGTAGACCTGTACTCAATTTGCAGCTTAAACAATCCCCATGCTTAGGGAATACCTTCAATATTTCATCTCATTCACTATCGGGCTGGCCATAGTTGCCAGCTTGATTGGCTTAGCGCGCTATCGCCAGCTGCCGGCCAGCCTGCGCTACATCACGCTGCTCGCCTGCTTCGATACATCAATGGAGCTGACTGTCAAGTTTCTACATGATGTAGTAAAGCTGAAGAGCAATCTATTTATGTTTCCCTTTATCTCCATCGGCGAGTTGGCGCTGCTGGGGCTGGCCTATCGCCAGGCATTGCAATCTGCCGCTTTCAATAGAGTACTACCTTGGCTGCTGGGCTTGTTCACGGCTTATGCATTGGCAGTTAGCTTTAGCCAGTTCGGGATGGTTCGCTATGCGGTTGGCGTAGCCACCATCGTCAACTTACTAATGCTGGGCCTGGCAGGCTTTTATTTTAGAAAGCTGCTCAATGACTTACAGGTAGAGCACCTTTTACACGACCCTTTCTTTCTGGTGTCGATAGGGTTGACAGTGTATGGGCTGGGAAATTTACTTATCTACTTATCTAGCAATTACTTACTTGCACATTGCTCAGAACAGCTGCAAATGATTATTTTTTGGGGCGTGCGCAATTTGTTCAATGTTGTCCTCTACTTATCGTATTGCGTGGCGCTGTGGATATCCCCTACCCAAGAGCGCGTGGTGCCCGCGGCGGCCAGCACCTCACCTAGGATATGACAACTGCGCCTGTGTACGTTACGCTGGCCTGGGGGCTGACGGTGGTCGTTATTGCCGGGGCTAGCCTGCGGGGCTTCACCCGCTTTCGCCAGCTGCCACCTAGCCTGCGGGCCCTTACCTGGTTTGCCGGCTTCGAGACGCTCATGGAAGTGGTCAACAAGTCTTTAATTAAGGTTTTTCACTTTCAGTCAAACCTGTTTCTGCTCCCGCTCGATGCCATTGGCACGGTGGGGCTGCTGGCCCTGGCGTATAGCTACGCCTTGCAGTCGGCGGCCTTTAGCCGGCTGATGCCCTGGGTACTGGGCGCTTTTAGCAGCTACGTGCTGTTCGATACGCTCGCCGGGCTCGGCACCGTGCGCTACACCCCGAGCGTGCAGGTTATCGGCGACTTACTAATGCTGAGCTTGGCAGGGCTGTATTTTCAGAAGCTGCTCAACGAGCTGCGGGTGGTGCGCCTCGGGCGCGACCCTTTCTTCTGGATGTCGGTGGGCACCGTGATTTACACGCTGGGCGATTTGCAGCTGTCACTGTTCGGCAATTACATTTTGCACCACGTTCCGCTTCAGGCGCAGCTTATCACCCTTAGCTTGGTGCGGATTTCTTTACTTTTCGTGTTTTACGGCAGCTGCTGCCTGGCTTTATGGATGCGCCCGCAGAGGTAGAGTTTAGCCAGTTGCTGCTCACGGGCATTGGCCTGATGCTGCTGGCGGCCGGAGCGCTGGTGCTCTTCGTGGTCACGTACCAGAAACGCTTGCTGCGGCAGCAGCTGGCCCTGCGCACCGCCGAGGCCGCTTACCAGCAGCAGTTGCTGGCCGCCGTAATCGAGGCCCAGGAGCACGAGCGCGAGCGCATCGGCCGCGACCTGCACGATGGCATCGGCTCGACCATCGCCACCGCCAAAATGCTCGTCAACCGCCTCGAAAGCGACCAGCCCACCGACAACCGCCCCGAGCTGTTCGGCATGGTGAAGGAGATAATGGGCACTGCCGTGCACGATGTGCGTAGCATCTCGCACTCGCTCTTCCCGGCCGTGCTAGCCCGCTACGGCCTCGCCGACGCCCTCCAGCACCTGGTAGATGTCAGCAACGAAACCGGCACCCTCGACATCGAGCTGGAGGTAGACTACCTCCAGCCGCTGGCCCTAGCCCAGGAGCTGGCCCTCTACCGCATTTGCCAGGAGCTGATTCACAACGCCCTCAAGCACGCCCGCGGCGCCACCCGCCTCGATGTGCTGCTGCGCCAGCGCGGCCCGCTGCTTACGCTGGTGGTCGAGGACGACGGCCCCGGCTTCGACGCCACCTACCTAGGCCCCGATGGCCAGCCCGCCACCAAGGGCGCCGGCCTGCGCAGCATCGAGGTGCGCGTGCAGCTGCTGCAAGCCCGCCTGCGCCAGCAGTCGGCCCCCGGCCAGGGCGTGCGCACGGTAGTCGAAATTGCTTCGCCCGCTGGCTAATGGCGCGAACTTTACGCGCCACTACCCACCAGGCTAAAAACCGTTTCAGGCAGCACCTAGGGCACGTTCAGCAGCTTCTCCACTTCGCATTCTTCTCCCCACCGCCCTACATGGCCACGATTACCACCCCGGTGCAGATAGCGCTGCTCGACGACCACCCGCTGTTTCGGCAGGGCATGCGCTACATCTTGCAGGCGCTGCCCTACGTAGAGTCGGTGGTGGAGGCCGGCGAGTTCGGCGAGTTGCTGGCCCTGTGCCGCCAGCGCCTGCCCGACGTGCTGCTGCTCGACCTGCAAATGCCCGGCATGGACGGCCCCGAAGTGGCCCAGGCGCTCCTAGGTGAGTTTCCCGACCTCAAAATCATCGTGCTCTCGATGTTCTCGGCCGATAAGTTCATCACCCAAATGATGAAGCTCGGCGCCCGCGGCTACCTCCCCAAAGACGTAGACCAGCCGCAGCTCGCCCAGGCCCTCGAAGACGTGCTCACCAACGGCCACCACTTCACCGAGCGCGTGTCGAAGGCCATGCTGCGCGGCGTGCAGCAGCCGGCCCGCCCGGCGCCCCTCAGCCTCAGCGAGGAGGTACATTTCACCCCGCGCGAGCTCGATGTGCTGCGCCTCATCTGCGAGGGCCGCACCACGGCCGACATCGCCGAGGCGCTCTTCCTGAGCAGCCGCACCGTGGACGGCCACCGCCAGCGCCTGCTCGAAAAAACCGGCTCGCCCAACGTGGCCAGCCTGGGCGTGTACGCCGTGCGCCACGGCCTGCTTGAGGGCTAGTGGCACCCCCGTATAAATACGGGGGTCGGCAAAATGGGTATTTATACGCTAAAACCAGCCACTGCCCCAGGGCCACCTTTGCAGGGCAAATACCTGGTCACGGTAGGTGCGTACTGCGCTCTTTCTAAGCTATGAAAACAGGCTTAGCCATTTCCTTCTTGCTGGCTTAGCTACCGCTCTCTTCCTCGCTGGCTCGCAGCGTGTTGAAAACAACTTTTCATTTGCCTGGCCCCGTCCTGCCGCCCTAGCGCCGCTCATTCGAGCAGCCGGGCCAGGGCGGGGCTAGCTTGTTGCCTGCAATTAGGCTTGGCCCCGGCTCGGCCCGGTACTTTCACCGGTAAGACTTACGTGAAAGCCCTCATTTGGCCCCCTAGGTCCTACTTCATCGTCAGGAATTTCTGCTGCATCACCTCCTGCACCGAGCGGCCCGACACCTTGCTTTCGAGCCACGAGATGATATCGAAGTAGAGAAACGGCCGCCGGTCAAAGGGCCGGGCGGCTATCGCCTCCAGCTTGGCTTTTAGCTTGCCAAACTCCTCGCGCAGCTGATTAGGTGCAAAGTGCCCGGCCCGCCGCAGAAACCGGAATACCTCCACCTGCATCGGCTGCTGGTCGTTCATCTTACCTAGGAATTGGTATACCGAGCGCACCTGGTATTCAAGCTCCGCATCCTGCCCATCCTCGAAGTGCGCCACCAGGTTGAGGATGCGCGCAAAGCACTGCAAGTCCTCGCGCAGGCTCAGGTCCTTGTGGTCGATAATGCGGTTTAAGTACTTGATGGCCTGCTTATACTGCCCGCTCCCGAAGTACAAGCAGGCAATTTTGTAGTAGAACACCAGCGTACGGTGCAGGTCGAGTTGCGACTTGTACTCCCCAAGCTGCTCCAGCAGCTCGGGCACCATTTCCACGCCTTCGGTAAAGCGCGCCTCCAGAAAAACAGCGTTGATGCGATTGGTCCAGATGTATTGAAACAGCAGCGCCTCGGTGTTGGGCGTGGCGCGGCGCGTTTGGTTGGCGCCAAAGTCCTCCAACGTCTGCAACACTTCCCGAAAACGGCTGTAATACATCATATTAAACAGCGACGCCAGCAGGTTGTGCAAACCTTTGATGTAGAGCATCGTCTGGCTTTCTTTCAGGTCGGGCTGTTGCTCAAACAAGTCCACCCACTTTTGCGCGTAGCGGTAGCAGGCCCGAAACTCCTGGTTAATGGTGTGGTACCACACGTGCGCCTGGTAGAAATACAGTTTTTCCCAAAACCCGCTGTTGCGCCCGATACTAGCCGGCACGTGCGCCCGGAAGTACGCCGTAAACTGCTCGTGGTCAGCTTGGTTGCGGGCGTGGCCGGTTTGCAGATACAGCCCGTACAGCCGCAGTGACGCGTTGGACAGCGCGTGCTGCTGGCTGAGGTGCGCCGCCGTGGCCGTAGCCTCGGCCGCCAGCGACTCAGCCCGCCCCTGCAAGCTGCGCGTGATGTACTGCGACTCAATAAGCTTCTCAAAATCAATGGTTAGCAGCGCTACGTGCGGCAGCTCGGCCTGCTGGGCCGCCAGCTTCACGCGGGCCAGCATCCGCAGCGCCTGCTGGTAGAAGCCCTTGTTGTAGAGCACGCGGGCATAGTCGAGCTGCTCGTGCAGCTGAATATCCAGATTTTGGCCAGCGTGGTAAAGGCGCAGGCTGGCCAGCAGCTGCCGGTACAAATTGGCCTTGAGGTTGGCGAGCTGGGCGCGCTTGAGCGTGGGCACCTGGGTGAGCACGCGCTCCTCATCTAGCTGCTCCTGGGCATCGAAGGCATCGAAGAGTTGCAGGAATTTTAGGCCTTCGGTGGAACCCTGGCGGTTAGTAAAAAGGCGAAAATGACGCTTTTCGGACTGCGTCAGGGATTTTATCAGCTGAAAAACGGGGTCGCTGGCTTTATTAGGCATTGTAAAATACTACCCGCTAAATTATTGATTGACAAAGCAATAATGAAATAATTTACTCACTTGGAAATAATAGAAAACACTAAAAAATGTTTTTCGCCCCTCGAAAAATCCTGGTACTTGCAGTGCAATAACAAAGCTGGCCCCGTGCTGGCAGGTTTTCAACTCCTATGGCGACGCAAAAAATTCAGATTTTCGATACCACGCTCCGCGACGGCGAACAGGTGCCGGGCTGCAAGCTAAACCAGCAGGAGAAACTAGTTATTGCCCGGCAGCTCGAAGCCCTAGGGGTCGATGTTATCGAGGCTGGCTTCCCGGTATCGAGCCCCGGCGACTTCGCCGCCGTGGCCGCCATCGCCGCCCAAACCAAGCACGCCACTGTCTGCGGCCTCACCCGCGCCGTCGAGAATGACATTCGCGTGGCCGCCGACGCGCTGCGTTCGGCTCGCCGCCCGCGCATCCACACCGGCATCGGCACCTCCGACCTGCACATTTTCCAGAAGCTGCGCACCACCCAAGAAGACGTGCTGGCCCGCGCCGTGGCCGCCGTGAAGCTCGCCAAGAGCTTTGTCGAAGATGTGGAGTTTTACGCCGAAGATGCCGGCCGCACCGACAACGAGTTCTTGGCCCGCGTGTGCGAAGCCGCCATTGCGGCCGGCGCCACCGTGCTCAACATCCCCGATACCACCGGCTACTGCCTGCCCCACGAGTACGGCGCCAAGATTAAGTACCTGTACGAGAACGTGAAAGGTATTGACCGCGCCATTCTCTCGACGCACTGCCACAACGACCTAGGGCTGGCCACGGCCAACTCCATCGCGGGCGTCAGCAACGGCGCGCGTCAGATAGAGTGCACCATCAACGGCGTGGGCGAACGCGCCGGCAACACCTCGCTCGAAGAAGTGGTGATGATTTTGCGCCAGCACCCCACGCTGAACCTGCACACCGACGTTAACACGCGCCTGCTCACCGAAACGTCGGCCCTCGTGTCGCACCTCATGAGCATGCCAGTGCAGGCCAACAAGGCCATCGTGGGCGCTAATGCCTTTGCGCACAGCAGCGGCATCCACCAGGATGGCGTAATTAAGTGCCGCGAAACCTACGAAATTATTGACCCTAAGGAAGTTGGTGCCGTCGATTCGACCATCGTGCTCACTGCCCGCTCGGGCCGCGCGGCCCTCGCCTACCGCCTCCAGAAGCTGGGCTACAACCTAGAGCGCCCCGCGCTGAACATGGCCTACGCCAGCTTCTTGCAGCTCGCCGACCGCCAGCGCGAAGTGATTGACAACGACTTACACAGCCTCATCGAACAAGAAAAACTAGTAGCCGTCGGCTAACCGGGCAAAGGAAACGGGGCGGCAGGCGCTGCCAGTGGGTGGGAGCAGGGAAGTCAGGGGGTCGGGTTAACAACCCAATGACGCCATTCTTTCACACTCGTTGACTCGACCAAAACTTCCCCCTGTTGCTTCGTTTCCTTCGCCTTTTTATTAACGCTGCTGTCACTAGAACCCTATTAATAGAAGGTCATGCTGAACGCAGTGAAGCATAACGCTCTAGAGACTACGATACTCTACCAAAAAAATGGCCCGGTCCTTAGTTGATAAAATATGGGATGCCCACGTCGTTCGCTCCATCGCGAGCGGGCAAGACGTGGTGTACATCGACCGCCACCTGATTCACGAAGTCACTAGCCCGCAAGCATTTGATGAAATCGCGGCGCGTGGTCTAGAGCTGTTTCGCCCCAGCCAGATTATCGCTACGGCCGACCACAACGTGCCAACGCTCAATCAGCACCTACCTATCGAAGAGCCCCTTTCGCGCTCGCAGGTCGATAAGCTGACCGAGAACTGCCAGAAGTACGGTATTGAGTTGTACGGCCTAGGGCACCAGCGTCAGGGTATCGTGCACGTTATCGGGCCGGAACTTGGACTCACCCAGCCGGGCATGACCATCGTGTGCGGCGATAGCCACACCTCGACCCACGGCGCGTTTGGCGCGGTAGCCTTCGGCATCGGCACCAGCCAGGTGGCGCAGGTAATGGCTTCGCAGTGCCTGCTGCTCACGCGCCCCAAGCGGATGCGCGTAGCGGTAGAAGGTGACCTAGGGCCTGGCGTCACGGCTAAGGACTTGATTCTCTATATCATCGCGCAGCTCGGCACGGGCGGCGCCACGGGCTACTTCGTGGAGTATGCAGGCAGCGCGGTGCGCGGCCTCAGCATGGAAGGCCGCATGACCATTTGCAACATGAGCATCGAGATGGGCGCCCGCGGCGGCCTCATCGCCCCCGACGCCACTACGCTTGCCTACGTACAGGGCCGGCCCTTCGCGCCGAAAGGCGAGGCCTGGAACGACGCCGTAGCTTATTGGGAAACGCTGTATTCGGACGAGGACACGGTATTTGACGCCGAGTTCGTGTACGACGCGGCCGCCATCACGCCCATGATTACCTACGGCACCAACCCTGGTATGGGCATTCCGCTCACCGGCCACGTGCCGAGCCAGGTGCCCGACGCCGAAGCCGAGAGTTTCGACAAGTCGCTGAAGTACATGGGCTTCGAGCGCGGCGAGTCGCTCCTAGGTAAGCAAATCGACTACGTGTTCATCGGCAGCTGCACCAACTCGCGCATCGAAGACCTGCGCACCGTGGCCGCCTACGTGCAAGGCAAGCGTAAGGCCGGGCACGTGGAGGCTATCATCGTGCCGGGCTCTAAACAAGTTGAGCAGCAGGCCATTGCCGAGGGCATCGACAAGATTCTGGCCGCAGCCGGCTTCGAGTTGCGCGAGCCCGGTTGCAGCGCCTGCCTGGCCATGAACGAGGATAAAATTCCGGCCGGCAAGTACTGCGTGGCTACCTCCAACCGCAACTTTGAGGGGCGCCAAGGGCCTGGCTCGCGCACGCTGCTGGCCTCGCCGCTGGTGGCTGCCATCACGGCCGTGCAAGGCCGCATCGTTGACATTACGCAGTACCTGAACTAATGGAAAAATTTCAGACCCTGCACACTACTGGCGTGCCGCTCTCGTTTGAAAACGTTGATACTGACCAGATTATTCCGGCCCGTTTTCTGAAAGCCACCACCCGCGAAGGCTTTGGCGAGAATCTGTTTCGCGACTGGCGCTACAACGCCGACGGCTCGCCCAAGGCCGACTTTGTGCTAAATAACCCGCGCTATAGTGGCGAAATTTTGGTAGCCGGCAAAAACTTTGGCTGCGGCTCTAGCCGCGAGCACGCCGCCTGGGCGCTTTACGACGCTGGTTTTCGCACCGTTATTTCGAGCTACTTCGCCGATATTTTTCGGGGCAATGCGCTGAACACCGGCCTCCTACCGCTGCAAGTGAGCGATGAGGTGCTGGCCCGCCTGCTGGCTGCTATCGAGGAAAATCCGCAGTTGGAACTGGTCGTCGATTTGCCTTCCCAAACGCTGGCCGTGCCGGCTTGGGGCGAAACCGTTAGCTTCGCCATCGACCCCTATAAAAAGGAGTGCCTGATTAACGGCTACGACGACATCGACTTTCTAGTAAATCAAAAATCGGCCATTGCGGCCTACGAACAAAAACGAGCATGGACATGGTAATCAAGAAAATAGCCTTGCTGCCCGGCGATGGCATCGGGCCGGAAGTCTGTCGACAGGCCGTGAAAGTGCTCGACGCCGTAGCCGAGCGCTTCGGCCACCGCTTTGAATTCACCTCGCACCTAGTGGGTGCCTGCGCCATCGACGCCACCGGCAACCCGCTGCCTGACGAAACACTGGCCGCCTGCCGTGCCTCCGATGCGGTGCTGTTCGGCGCCATCGGCGACCCCAAGTACGACAACGACCCGAGCGCCAAAGTGCGCCCCGAGCAAGGCTTGCTGCGCATGCGCAAGGAGTTGGGCTTGTTTGCCAACATCCGCCCCGTAACGGCCTACAAGGCGCTGTTGAAGCACTCGCCGCTGAAAGCCGACCGTATCGAGGGCACCGACCTAGTAATATTTCGGGAGCTGACGGGCGGTATCTACTTTGGTGGGAAGGGCCGCATGGCGGATGGTTCGGCCTATGACCATTGCACGTATTCTCGCGCCGAGATTGAGCGCATCGCGCACCTGGCGTTTCAGTCGGCGGCCGGCCGCCGCCAGCATCTCACGCTCGTGGACAAGGCTAACGTACTGGAAACCTCACGCTTGTGGCGCGAAGTGGTACGCGAGATTGCGCCTAGCTACCCGGAAGTAACCGTTGATTACCTGTTCGTGGACAATGCCGCGATGCAGATTATCATCAATCCCAAGCAGTTCGACGTGATACTTACCGAGAACATGTTCGGCGACATCATTTCGGACGAAGCCTCGGTCATTGCCGGCTCGATGGGCCTGTTGCCCTCCGCCTCGGTGGGCGCCGATGTAGCGGTGTTTGAGCCCATCCACGGCTCCTACCCCCAGGCCAAAGGCAAGGGCATTGCCAACCCGCTGGCCGCCATTTTGTCGGCTGCCATGCTGCTCGACCACCTAGAGCTTACGGAAGAAGCTGCTTTGGTGCGCGAGGCAGTGGACGAGGCGCTGACCAACCAGATTCTGACGCCCGAGCTGAACCCGACTGCGCCTTATACCACTGAGCAAGTTGGTAGTTACGTAGCGTTTTGGATTGCCGACTCGAACGAGCAGCAGTGGAATGCACATAACATCGCGGTGGGCGTGAGCACCATTATTTAGTGTACCGTGGACCTTGTGGGTCCGCGAGTTGCCCAGTTTCCAACCATCCTATTCACTCGCGGACCCGCAGGGTCCACGGTACCACCAGCCATGCGTATGCTACCCGTCATTTCCGTGGTCATTATTCCTACCCTCACGGGCTAGCAGGCACTTCTTATTCTCAAGAAAACCTTCCTAGCCCGCGGCTCAGGAAGGTTTTTTTAGAGCCAAACCGAATTTCTTCGCCGAATTAACCCCATGACTCTCAATAAATTCAGCCGCATCTACACCCAAGACGACAGCTTGCCCGCCTCGCAGGCCATGCTCATCGGCGCGGGCCTGTCGGATGCGGATTTGCGCAAGCCATTCGTGGGCATCTGCTCCACGGGCTTCGAGGGCAACACCTGCAACATGCACCTCAACGGCCTGGCCGACGAGGTGAAGCGCGGCGTGGCCGCCCAGGGCCTTGTGGGGCTGCGCTTCAACACCATCGGCGTGAGCGACGGCATCACCAACGGCAACGCGGGGATGCGCTTCTCACTGGTTTCGAGGGAGATAATTGCCGACTCCATTGAGGCGATGGCGGGCGCGCACTATTACGACGCCCTGGCCACGGTGGTGGGCTGCGACAAGAATATGCCGGGCGCACTCATCGCCATGGCGCGGCTCAATCGGCCTTCCCTCATGGTGTACGGCGGCACGATTAAAGGCGGCGAGTTTAAGGGGCAGCAGCTCAACATTGTATCGTGCTTCGAGGCCTACGGCAAGAAGGTAAACGGCCAGATTTCGGACGAGGATTACCAGGGTATCATCCACAACGCCTGCCCCGGACCCGGCGCGTGCGGCGGGATGTACACCGCTAATACGATGGCGGCGGCCATCGAAACGCTGGGCATGAGCGTGCCCGCATCGTCGTCGTTGCCCGCCGAGAGCAGCGCCAAAATCCAGGAATGCCTCGATGCGGGCGCGTACCTGCGCAACCTGCTGGAGCTGGACTTGAAGCCCCGCGACATTCTGACCCGGGCGGCGTTTGAGAACGCGATGGTGATTATCACCGTGCTCGGCGGCTCGACCAATGCCGTGCTGCACCTCATCGCCATTGCCCACGCGGCCGGCGTGCACCTCACCATGGAGGACTTCCAGGCCGTGAGCAACCGCGTGCCGGTGCTGGCCGACCTCAAGCCGAGCGGCCGGTACCTGATGGAGGATTTATCGAAAATCGGCGGCGTGCCCGCTGTGCAGCGCACGCTGCTCGACTACGGCCTGCTGAATGGCGACCTGCTGACCGTGACCGGCCGCACGCTGGCCGAGAACCTGGCCGACGTGCAGCCCCTAGGTGCCGAGCAGGACCTATTGCGGCCTTTGAGCAACCCCATCAAAGCCGATGGTCACATCCAGATGCTATACGGCAACCTTGCTACCAAAGGCAGCGTGGCCAAAATCAGCGGTAAGGAAGGCCTGCGGTTCGAAGGACCGGCGATAGTGTTTAACTCGGAAGAAGAGTTGAACCAGGGCATCATCGACCACAAAATCGAGGCCGGGCAGGTGGTCGTGATTCGCTACGTGGGGCCGAAGGGCGGACCGGGCATGCCCGAAATGCTTAAGCCAACCTCGGCCATCATGGGCGCGGGCCTGGGCGACAGAGTGGCGCTCATAACGGATGGCCGCTTTTCGGGCGGCACCCACGGCTTCGTGATTGGGCACGTCTGCCCCGAAGCCTTCGACGGCGGCGGCATCGCGCTAGTGCAGGACGGCGACTGGATTATCCTGGATGCCCGCGCCAACACCATCGACGTGCAGCTTTCCGAAGCCGAATTGGAGGCCCGCCGCGCTGCCTGGCAGCGCCCGCCGCTGCCCGCCAAGCAGGGCGTGCTCCTCAAGTATATCCGCACCGTGAGCGACGCCAGCCACGGCTGTATCACTGATTTAGTAGAAGAAAATTATGTCAACGCAGACCTTAGCCCAGCCCACCGCTAGCCCGGCCGCCGCCCCCGCTACCACGCCCACGACTGGCGCGGTAGCCACGCTGCAAGCCCTGGTGGCCGAGGGCGTGGACACTATTTTCGGCTACCCCGGCGGGGCCATTATCCCGATTTACGACGCGCTTTACGACTTCGAGGGCGCCCTCAACCACGTACTGGTACGCCACGAGCAGGGCGGCATCCACGCGGCGCAGGGCTATGCGCGCAGCTCGGGCCGGGTGGGCGTAGCACTGGCCACGAGCGGCCCCGGCGCTACCAACCTCGTGACGGGGCTGGCCGATGCGCTCATCGACAGCACGCCGCTGGTCTGCATCACGGGGCAAGTGTTTGCGCATTTGCTGGGTACCGATGCGTTTCAGGAGACGGACATCATCAACATCACGACGCCCGTTACGAAGTGGAACTACCAGGTAACCAGGGCCGAGGAAATACCCGAGGCGCTGGCTAAGGCCTTCTACATTGCGCGCAGCGGCCGGCCCGGCCCGGTGCTGGTGGATATCACCAAAAACGCGCAGATGCAGACCTTCGACGCGCCGGCCTACGAGCCGTGCACGCATATCCGCAGCTACCGGCCCGCGCCGGTAGTGCGCAACGAGTACATCGAGCAGGCGGCGGCGCTGATTAATAATGCTAAGCAGCCGTTCATCCTCTGGGGGCAGGGTGTGGTACTGGGCAAGGCCGAGCGCGAGTTTCAGGAATTTGTGGAGAAAAGTGGCATCCCGGCGGCCTGGACCATCCTGGGCGTGGGGGCCCTGGCCACTGGCCACCCGCTGAATGTAGGGATGCTGGGCATGCACGGCAACTACGGCCCCAACGTGCTCACCAACGAGTGCGACGTGCTGATTGCCATCGGGATGCGCTTCGACGACCGCGTGACCGGCCGCCTCGATAAGTACGCCAAGCAGGCCAAAATTATCCACCTCGACATCGACCCCACTGAAATCGGCAAAAACGTGCCCACCGCCGTGCCCGTCTGGGGCGACTGCAAGGAAACCCTACCCCTGCTCACGGCCCTGGTCGAGCGCAAGGAGCACGCTGCCTGGCTGGCCCGCTTCAACGACTACGCCGCGCAGGAAGTGGACGCCGTGATTCGGGAGGAGCTGTTCCCGACTTCGGAGGAATTGACAATGGGCGAGGTTATTCAGCAGCTCAACGAGCTAACTGGTGGTGAGGCCGTTATCGTGTCCGACGTGGGGCAGCATCAGATGGTGGCCTGCCGCTACGCGCTGCAAAACCAGTCGCGCAGCCACGTCACGAGCGGCGGGCTGGGCACCATGGGCTTTGCGCTGCCGGCGGCCATTGGGGCCAAATTTGGCGCGCCTCACCGGCTAGTAGTAGCCGTGATTGGCGATGGCGGTTTCCAGATGACCATTCAAGAGCTCGGCACCATCATGCAGACGGGCGTGGACGTGAAAATCATCATTCTCAATAACCAGTTTTTGGGCATGGTGCGGCAGTGGCAGGAGCTGTTTCACCAGCGTCGTTACTCGTTTGTGAATATCCAAAGCCCTGATTTTGTGGCTGTCGCGGCCGGCTACCGCATTGCCGGCCAGCGCGTGGATGCGCGTGACGCCCTGCGCCCGGCGCTGGAGCGGATGCTGGCGCATCCGGGGTCGTTTTTGCTGGAGGTGATGGTGACCAAGGAGAATAACATCTTCCCGATGGTGCCGCAGGGGTGCAGCGTGGCGGAAATCCGCTTGAGATAGTCCCGCCTACCCCGCCTGTCATTGCGAGCGAAGCGCGGCAATCGCACCAGTATGGTGTCTACACGGCTCGTCAGCCACCCGTTCTAGTGCGATTGCTGCGCTTCGCTCGCAATGACAAACGCTTTTAAACCTACTGATTATGAGTCTCGAACCCGCCGACCGCCAGGAATACAACATCACCGCGTACACCGAAAACCAGGTGGGCTTGCTCAACCGCATTGCCATCATTTTCTCGCGCCGCAAAATCAACATTGAGAGCCTCAACGTGTCGCCCTCCGAGATTGAAGGCATCCACCGCTTCAACATCGTAATTGTGGAAACGGAGGACGTGGTGGAGAAGCTCGCCAAGCAAATCGAAAAGCAGGTGGAAGTACTCAAAGTGTACTACAACACCAACGCCGACGTGATTTGGCAGGAAATGGCACTCTACAAAGTACCCACCGACGTGATTGCCGAAAAGGTGCTCGTGGAGCGCCTGCTGCGCGAAAATGGGGCCCGCGCCGTGGTGATTCGTAAGGACTACACGGTGTTTGAAACCACCGGCCACCGCGAGGAAACCGACAACCTGATTAAGGCTTTGCAGCCTTACGGGCTGATTGAGTTTGTGCGCTCGGCGCGCATCGCCATCATCAAGGCGAGCGACGGCTTTCACCACAAGCTGCGCGAGTTTGAGCGCCGCGAGCCGAGCGAAGAAGTGGCTGAGAACGAGTTTTTGAACGACCGCGAGCAGGTTTTTACGATGTAACAAGTTGCGCGGACTCTGTAGTCCGCGACCCAGAACGACACCTTTTTTCAATCAATTCGCGGACTACAAAGTCCGCGCAACACCCCAACCAACATGGCAACCATCAACTTTGGCGGCGTCCCCGAAACCGTAATTACCCGCGACGAATTTCCGCTGCAAAAGGCGCTTGAGTTTCTCAAGGATGACACTATCGCCGTAATCGGCTACGGCGTGCAGGGCCCCGGTCAGGCGCTTAACATGCGCGACAACGGCTTCCACGTCATCGTGGGCCAGCGCGAGGGCACGCCGTCGTGGGAGCGCGCTTTGAAGGATGGCTGGGTGCCGGGCGAGTCGCTGTTTTCGATTGAGGAAGCCGCTGATAAAGGCACTATCATCTGCAACCTGCTGAGCGACGCCGGGCAGATTGCATTGTGGCCAACGCTCCAGAATTACCTCACGCCGGGCAAAACGCTGTACTTCTCGCACGGCTTCGGCATCACGTTCAACGACCAAACCAACATCATCCCGGCCAAGGACATCGACGTGATTTTGGTGGCTCCCAAGGGTAGCGGCACTAGTCTGCGCCGCTTGTTTGTGGCCGGCGGCGGCTTGAACTCGTCGTTCGCAGTGTTTCAGGATGCTACGGGCAAAGCCTGGGAAAAGGCCATTGCCATGGGCATCGGCGTGGGCTCGGGCTACTTGTTCGAGACCGACTTTAAGAAAGAAGTGTACTCCGACCTCACCGGCGAGCGCGGCGTACTGATGGGGGCCCTGGCCGGCATCATTGAGGCTCAGTATCAGGTGCTGCGCCAGCGCGGCCACTCGCCTTCCGAGGCTTTCAACGAAACCGTGGAAGAGCTGACCCAGAGCCTCGTGCCGCTGGTGGGCGAAAACGGTATGGACTGGATGTTTGCCAACTGCTCGGTGACGGCCCAGCGCGGCGCGCTCGACTGGAAAGGCAAATTCCGCGAAGCCACCCTACCCGTACTCAACGACTTGTACGACAGTGTGGCCAGCGGCGAAGAAGCCCGCCGCACTATCGAGCGCGGTAGCACGCCCAACTACCGCGCCGAGCTGGAAGCGGAGTTGAAAGAAGTACGCGAATCAGAGCTGTGGGCCACTGGCGCCACCGTGCGCGAGCTGCGCTCACGCAGCAGCGAGAACGTGGAGGCGTAAGCTGCTGCGCAGATAGTTTTTAGCAACTCGCTCAACATAGCGCCTCACTCCCTAGCCCCCTCTCCGAAAAGGAGAGGGGGGACTAGTTTCTATTTCTAGTCCCTTTGTCGGCTGGCTCCCCTTCTCCTTTTTCGGAGAGAGGGCCGGGGGGTGAGGCGTTACGTTAGCATAGCCCCCTACCCCATGCCCGACCTGCTAGCCCCGGCGGCCACCGCCGTCACCCTAGAAAACGTGGAGGCCGCCGCGCGCCGCCTCAAAGGCGTGATTACCAAGACGCCCCTGATGCAGAACCTGGGGCTTTCGCGCAGCTACGACGCCACTATTCTGCTCAAACGGGAGGATTTGCAGGTGGTGCGCTCGTATAAAATACGGGGGGCTTACAACAAGATTGCCACGCTGCCCCTCACCGTGCCGAGTCGCCAAATCGTGTGCGCCAGCGCTGGCAACCATGCCCAGGGCGTGGCCTACGCCTGCCAGCTGCTGGGCTTGCGGGGCGACATTTTCATGCCCGCCCAAACGCCCGCGCAGAAGGTGGACAAGGTGCGCCTCTTCGGCAAGGATATGGTGACGGTGCACCTCACCGGCCGCACCTTCGACGACTGTTACCACGCGGCGCAGGCGTTTTGCGATGAGCGCGGCAGCACGTTTGTGCATCCGTTTGACGATTTGGCCATTGTGGAAGGCCAAGCCACGGTGGGACTGGAAATCCTGAAAGCGGCCCATGACACGCCGATTGACTATTGCTTTATGCCCATCGGCGGCGGCGGGCTGGCCTCGGGCTTGTCGAGCGTGTTTCGGCAGCTGAGCCCACACACTAAGCTTATCGGGGTGCAGCCCTTAGGGGCGCCCAGCATGCACGACGCCCTGCGCGCCGGGCAGCGACAGGCGCTGGCTAGCCTTGACACCTTCGTGGATGGCGCGGCCGTGAAATGCCCCGGCGAGCTCACATTTGAGATTTGCCAGGCGCTGCTCGATGAAGTGCACCTTGTGCCCGAGGGCCAGGTGTGCGAGGATTTGCTGAAGATGTACAACGAGGAAGGCATGGTGCTGGAGCCCGCGGGCACGCTCGCCATCTCGGCGCTACACGCTTACGCCGACCAGATTCGGGGCAAGACGGTGGTCTGCATCGTGAGTGGCTCCAACAACGACATCACCCGCATGGAGGACATCAAGGAGCGCGCCCAGCGCCACCAGGGCCTCAAGCACTACTTTATGGTGCGCTTCAACCAAGCGCCGGGCGCGCTGCGCCGCTTCGTGAATAATGTGCTGGCTGAAGGTGAGGACATCATTCAGTTTCAGTACATCAAGAAAAATAACAAGGAGAAAGGCCCCGTTTTCATCGGCGTCGAGGTCAAAAACCCGCACGATGTGGAAGGCATCAAGGCCCGCATGACGGAGGAGGGTTTTGGTTTTGAGTACCTGAACGGGCAGCAGGATTTTCTGAGTTTGCTGGTGTGAGCAGAAACCAACCCACCGCATCACAATTTCGTGACCTGCTGGTACCGGGTGGCTTTCGTATCTTTGGGAGCAAGCAACAACCTGTTTTTGGTGAACACATTACCTGGCTTTACCGTCTGCTTTAAGTGGCAGCCGAAGCTTTGCCCAGCAGGAGATTATGGCCGTCATCGACTCCGAAACCGCGCAGCTTACCGCGCTGGCCCTAGGTCAGCGGGCAGCCTTCGAGGCGCTGTATCACCGCTACAAGCAGCCGGTTTTTGCCAACATTCGCAAGATGGTGCCTGACCCCGACGCGGCCGAGGACCTGCTGCAAGAAACGTTTATTGCGCTCTGGGAAAACCGCACGGCCCTCGACCCCGCCAAGGGCGCGGGCGGGTGGCTCTTCGTAGTGAGCTACAATAAGGCCGCTTCCTACCTCAAAAAAAAGCTGCGCGAAGCCGCCATTCTGGAGCTCGAAACTGACCTGGCCGAACTGGCCGTGGCTGATGAGCTGGCCGATGAGGAGCTCTATACCAGCCAGCTAGCCTTAGTAGAAGAGGCCGTACGCCACCTGCCGGCCCGCAAGCAGGCGGTATTTCGGCTGTGCCGCTTCGAGGGCAAGTCGGCCGAGGAAGTAGCCGCCGCTACCGGTATTTCGGTGGCCTCGGTGAAGGATTACCTCAAGCAGTCCACACGCTTTATTCGGGAATATATCCACCTAGGGCACTCGCCTACGCAGGCGTTGGCCGTGGCCGGCCTGCTGGTGTTGCTGGAGTTGCCGTAGGGCGCATACCCGTTTTTTGGACCAGAAAACGGGTTATCAAATCATTAAAAATCAGCGCCTGCGCCTAACGATTTAGCAACGCCCACCGGCATCCCCTTTCGGCACCCCTTCGAGTATTTAAGGGTGATGAGCCAGGACGCGCAGCACCTTATTGAGAAGTTTTGGGATGGCACCGCTACGGCAGCCGACAAGCAGCAGCTCGCCGCGCTGTTCGGCCCCGACGAGGACACCTGGCACGAGCGCCTAGGTCAGGAATTTGCCGCGTACCCGGCTGGCGAGGCCGGCCCGCTCAAGGAAGAACAGTCGGCGCGGGTGTGGGCGCAGCTGCGCCGGCACCTGGCGGCCGAGGCTGCTGCCGCGCCCACACCGCGCCGCGCCGGCTGGCAACGCTGGGCCGTGGCGGCAGCCGTACTGCTGGCCGTGGGGCTCGCCGTGCTACGCTTCGCCTACCGGCCCGCCGCGCCCGCGCCAATAGCGCAAGTTACCCGCCCGGCCGCCCCCACTAGCCCGCTGGTGCGCCGCGCCAATACCGGACGCGCCCCGCTGCGCCTGCCGCTGCCCGATGGCTCGGTGGTGACGTTGCAGCCGGGTAGCGAGGTGGCGTATTACGCGCCGTTTGTCCACAACCGGCGCGACATCAGCCTGCGCGGCGCGGCGCTGTTTGCGGTGGCGAAGGATGCGGCGCATCCGTTCACGGTACTGGCTAATGGGTTTACGACCACGGCCCTAGGCACCAAATTCCGGGTGCAGGCTACTGACAGCCAGCGGGTAAACGTGCGGCTACTGGAAGGCAAAGTGGTGGTGCGCGCCACCCCCGCCAGCCACCTCACCATGCGCGAGCAGTTCCTGAAACCCGGCCAGGAGCTAACCGTGAACGTCCGCACCCGGCAAGTACGCCTGCACACATTCGGGCCGCTGCCCGCGGCACCCAGGCCGCTGGCGGTGGAGGTACCCACCGGCCTCAGTTTCGAGAAAGATGACCTGACCGAAGTGCTGGCCCAGGTGGGCGCCCGCTACCACGTGCGGATGGCCTACGACTCGGCCGACGTGCGCGGCCTTTCTTTTTCGGGTGATTTTGAAGCCGCCGACCCACTGCCCGTGGTGCTGCGGGCCGTGTGCGCCGCCAATAACTTAACCTTTACCCAAACCCCCGGCCTGGTTACCCTGCGCAAGTCACCCTAGTCCGCCTCCCCTACCCTTTCTGGTTTTTCCCGCTTTTAAACGCCCTTTTTGGGGCGAGCGGGCCCGCTTTGCCTTTTTTATCCCCACTTTTTTTACCTGTTAGATGAAACAGCGCTTACGATTTTTGCATAGCTGGCCGGTTGGACTCGTGGCCTGCGGCCTGCTGCTGGCCGAGCCGGCCGTGGCCCAAACGGGCACCCGCCCGGCAGCCCAGTCCACGGCCCGCATGCAGGGCACCGTGCTCGACGACAAGGGCGAGCCGCTGGCCGGCGTCACGGTCCTGCTGCTGGAGGCCGGCGCCACCGGCAACCCGCGCGGCGTGGCCACTGGTGTGGATGGCTTGTTCACTTTCGACAACCTCAAGGCCGGCAGCCGCTACACCATCACGGTGAGCTACGTGAGCTATGAGACGCAGAAAATCAACGACTTCCTCATCAATGCCGGCGACAACAACAGCCTGATGGTACGGCTGAAACCGGAGAATAAGGCCCTCACAGACGTGGTCGTTATTGGCTACGGCTCGCAGTCGAAGGCCAAGGTCACGGGCGTAATTTTGGAGGTGAAGGGCGCCGAGCTGGCGCGCTACAGCGGCAGCAGCTTTGGGTACTGCGCTACGCCGACGTGCTGCTGATGCTAGCCGAAGTGCAGAACGAATTGGCAAACACCACCGACGCCGCGACCAACCTCAACCTCATACGTACCCGCGCCGGCTTGGCGGCCACCACCGCCGCCACCCAAGCTACGCTACGCACCGCCATCGACCTAGAGCGCCGCCTGGAGCTAGTGGGCAAAGGCCACCGCTGGTTTGACTTACAGCGCAGCGGCAACGCCGTGCCTGTGATGAACGCCTACTTCCAAAGCACCGGCACGCTAGTCACGATTGATGCGAATGACCTGCTGCTGCCCATCTCGCAGTCGCAGGTGAATACGGACCCGAGCATTACGCAAAATCCTGGCTATTAAATCTAACGCGACGCCTCACGAGACCCCTATGGGGCCGGCCCCCTCTCCGAAAAGGAGAGGGGGGCATAAGTACCTCCTACGACTGCTTACGTCCGATAGCGGTCGGCTCCCCCTCTCCTTTTCGGAGAGGGGGCCGGGAGGGGGTGAGGCGACACGCCTGACGAGTTTACTTAAATTTTATATTCCCATTCATGAAATCCCTCCTTTCCCTCCTCGCCGCCGGCCTGCTCCTCGCCGGCCCAACCCTGGCCCAGCAGCCGGTGCAGGCCATTATCCGCACCATGAAAGACCCGGCCACTAAGCAGGTAGTCGTGGTGGCGCACCGCGCCGACTGGCGCAGCGAGCCCGAAAATTCCATCCCCGGCATCGAGTCGGCTATTAAGATGGGCGTGGATATGGTCGAAATCGACCTCAAAAAATCGAAGGACGGCGTGCTGATACTGATGCACGACGAAACCCTGAATCGCACTACCACCGGCAAGGGCAAGCCCTCGGATTACACCTGGGCCGAGCTGCAACAGCTGACCCTCAAGAACGAGCACGGCGGCCCCACCCGCCTGCGGATTCCCACGTTCGAGCAGTGCATGCTGGCCGCCAAAGGCCGCGTGATGGTGAACGTGGACAAGGGCTACGACTACTACCAGGAAGCTTACGACGTGTTGGAGAAAACCGGCACCGTCGACCACGCCGTTATCAAGTCCTACGAAACCTACGCTACGGTGAAGGCGGCCCACGGCAACCTGCTCAACAGCAAGCTACTGTACATGCCCATTATTGGTCTGGAAAAGCCAGGCGCGGAGGCCTCCATTCGCGAGTACGAGCAGCAGCTCAAGCCCGTAGCTTACGAGCTGAATTTCGCCAGCGACACCGCCCTCACGCACTCCATCTACCAGACCATCCCGAAAACGGGCTCTAAAATCTGGTTCAACAGCCTCTGGGCCAGCCAGAACGCCGGTCACGACGACGAGCGCAGCGTAGAAGAAAACCAGCCCGCCGACGGCTGGGGCTGGCTGCTGGCCCACGGCGCCACCATCATCCAAACCGACCGCCCGGCCGAGCTGCTGGCCTACCTGCGCGCCCGCCAGTTGCACAAGTAACCCCTAGGCTCTCCCCACAAAAAGCTACCCGGCGCGACTCCTAGGTCCGCTTAGGGTAGCTTTTCGGCTAGGTAGTAGTACGGCTGAAACAGGTGGTGCTGAAATAGCTTGGCCGGGTCATTGGGGTACTTGGTGTAGTAGGCGGCATCGGCGGGCAGCACGATGGTGGGACCTACCCGCACGTAGTTGCTACTGGGGTAGTAGGCGGGCGCCTGGTAGCCGGGCACGCTCTTTTGGAGGGCCTTGCTCACGTAGCCGCCCAGGTAGCGCTGGTAGCGGCGCTGGGCCCGGCGCGAGGGGCCCGCGAGTTGGCGATAGGCGTGGCGCGCCACCAGGTTCTTGGGGAAAGGCTGTTTCTTGATAATAGCCCCTACCCCCACGAACGGGTTAGTGGGGTTGAAGTCGCTGGTAGTCTGCACGGTGAGGGGTACCTCGGGCACCCAGTCGGCGGGGTTCACCACGTTCACGGCCCAGCCACCCTGAGTGGCGCGCTCGTAGTCGTAGGCGTAGTAGAGGTTGCCGGGCTTGGGAGCGGCACTGCAATAGGTTTTGAACCGGATGTCGGCCGGCAGCTGGCCCTGCGCCTGCAAGCTGCGCAGGTGCGAGGTCAGCAAAAACGCGATGGCCCCGCCCTGGCTGTGGCCCATGATGAGGACGTCGCGGGTGCCGCGGCGGTAGCACGAGTCGATTTTGTGGATAATGCCTTCGGCCTGAAATGCCATGCCCAGGAGCCAGCCCGCGTGCACGGCCGCCTGGGGGTTGTCGGCTAGGTGATACTTGAACTTGCGGGTGGGCGAGAGCTGCAGCTCGCCGGTGGCGGGCAGCATGGCCGCGTAGAGGTTTTCGAGCCAGCTCTCCTGGGCCTTGGTGGTGCCCCGCACGCTGATAACGGCCTGCGGCTGGGCGCCGGCTTTGGTCCACAAATCCCAGCGGTTGTCGAGGCCCACCACCGGCGAACGGTAAGCCATGGTGAACTGCCGGGGCCGCGGGATGCCGGCCCAAAGCGCCGAGTCGAGGCTGCCTATGCGGGCGTGCAGGCGCAGCAGCTCTAGGTACTCGGCCTTGTCGAAGCCGGGTTTGAGCGCCTGGGCACGCGTGCTGCTGCTGGCGCTGGCCAGCAGCAGCACGCAGCCTAAGAACGTGCGCGCGAGTGGACCCCCGAGGAAGGCAGACACGCGTTGAAAAAACCTGTGTTTCATTCGTCAGTCAGTAGTGGCCTGAGAATAAGCTTCCTGGAGCGCTGGATGTTTACCCAGCACGGCGCCCGGCGCTACCCGCAGCTGGCCCCGGCCGGCAGTTTTGACGCTGGCCTGCGGGTCTTGAAAAAAGTAGGCCCCGTCCTCGATTATTAGCTCGCCCGCGATAGTGACTTTGGTGTGCGGCTGGATTTCCAAGGCGCCGCCTTTTTTAATGAACAGCTGCGCCCCGGGGCCGATGTACAGCTCAGGCTCTTTGCCAGGCGCTTCGTTCAAGATTAGAATATTATCCAGGCCGACTTCTACGCTCGTGGCCTTGCGCCCCGCGGCCTGCCCAATCGCCAGCCCATTCGGCAACAAGTAGCGGCAGCCCGGCGCCAGCAGCCGGAGCTGTCCGCCGGGCTGCACCAGCACGGAGCCCGTTGTTTCAGGCGTGCCGAGTATAAAATTGGTGGGTGCGGGCATGGCGCGGTGCGGCCCGCTCGCCACGGTGGTAGTGCCGCTGAAAATAACGGTTGCCAACAAGTTATCAACACCTAGGGATGGCTCGGCCTGGTCGAGCACGAAGGTGCAGCCGTGCAGCCGGAAGGTGCTGGCCGAATCAGACGCGGCCGCCACGGCGTACAGCAGGCCGTTGCGGGTGCCCACAAAGCGGCAGTTGGTGAAGCGCATGGCTCGCGCTTCGCGGTTGGAGTACACTAAGTGCTGCCCGTAGGCGGGCTGGCCGCGGTAGGGCCGGTCCTCGAAGGTACAGCCCACGAAACGCGTAGGCAGGGCACCTAGGGCGCTGCCCGTGATGAAGGCGCCGTAGATACGGCAGTTTTCGAACAGAATATTGGGCTGCCGCACCCAGGCCGACCAGTTGCTGACGCCCCAGAGCAAGCAGTCGCGCAGCACAATGTTTTTGGTGGTGGGCGGGCCATTGCCGTAGCGGTCCGACACGAGGCCCTGGCCGGCGTTGTCCACGAAGCGGCAGCGTTCGAGGCGCACGTTGGCGGCGTAGCCGCCCTCGGGCTCGATGTCGACGCCCGCGCCGGGGTTGGAGTACAGCGGCCGACCTAGGGCTGGAATAACGACCCGCCCGGTGTGGCTAAAGCTGCAATTGACGGCCCGCAGCCCATTGGCCCCCGTGATGGACAAGCCCTGCCGGCCGTTGTAGTCGAAGCACGAGTTTTCGAGCAGAATCTCTTCCTGCGCGGGGTCGTCCACGCTCTTAGCCAGGTGGTTGAGCACTTGAATGCCATCGCGGCCAAAGTGGTGCACCGCCAGCTTACTGAGCCGCACGCGGCGCGAGTCGCTGACGAAAACCCCGTCGAACGACAGCTGAATGCCGGTGTCGCCCCAGTGCCCACCCACCAGCAGGTGTGCGCTGTTGCCGTTGAGGGTGAGGTTGGCCACCTGCACGTTGTCGCAGCCTTGCAGCACCAGCGCCGTGCCGCCGCCCACGCCCCAACTCCAATCGGTGAAGAACGCCTTGGGCGACTCGTACACCGCGTGGGTGGCGGGGTCAAAGGCGCCGTAGCGCAGGCTGTCGGCGTAGCGAATTTCGGTGGTGGCGCTGTCGGCCCCCAGGATACTCAGGTTGCGGCAGTTGACAAAGGCCATTAGGTTACCTAGGCTGCCGGGGCCGGGCTGGCCCACCCGGTACACCCCGGCCGGCAGGTGCAGCACGGCGCGCCCGGCCCCGGCCGGCGTTTTGGCGCGCTGATTGAAGAAATCGGCGGCTTTGGCAAACGCGGCCTGGTCGTTGGTGCGGCCGTCGCCCAGGGCGCCAAAATCTTTTTTCAGGTCTTTGTGCAGGGTAGCCTGGGCCGTGGCGCACAGCGTAGCTCCGAGCACCAGCCAGCCGCTCATCAGTAGCATAAGCCACTGATGGCCAATCAGCCAGCTTACCGCGTATTTATTCATTGAATTTGGCAGCATATTCCTTATACAAGTAGTGGCGGCAAGACTGCTTCCGGTAAAAATAGCCTACCCCGCCACACCACCCGGCGGCGGCACAGCCCGTCCTAGCCCGTAACTTTGGCCCCCGTCATGCCCGAACGCTCCTCCCCCCCTGCTGCGTCGGCCGCGAAGTATATCTTCGTCACCGGCGGTGTCACCTCCTCACTCGGCAAAGGAATTATTTCCGCCTCCCTGGCTAAGCTTTTGCAAGCCAGAGGCTTCCGAGTTACGATTCAGAAATTCGACCCCTACATTAACATCGACCCCGGCACGCTGAACCCGTATGAGCACGGCGAATGCTACGTGACCGACGACGGCGCCGAGACCGACCTCGACCTGGGCCACTACGAGCGCTTCCTGAACACGCCGACCTCGCAGGCCAACAACGTTACCACCGGCCGCATCTACGATACGGTTATTCGCCGCGAGCGCGAAGGCGCTTTCCTAGGTAAGACGGTGCAGGTGGTGCCCCATATCACCGACGAAATCAAGCGGCGGATGCTGCTGCTGGGCCAGGATGACAAGTTCGACGTGGTTATCACCGAAATCGGCGGCTGCATCGGCGACATCGAAAGCCTGCCCTTCGTGGAGGCCGTGCGCCAGCTGCGCTGGGAGCTGCCGCCCCACGACTCGCTCGTGATTCACCTCACGCTGCTGCCCTACCTGGCGGCGGCCGGCGAGCTCAAAACCAAGCCCACCCAGCACTCGGTGCGCGACTTGCGCGAGGCGGGCTTGCAGCCCGACATCCTGGTCTGCCGCTCCGAGCACCCGATTCCGGCCGAGATGCGGCGCAAGATTGCGCTGTTTTGCAACGTTAAAATCAACTCCGTAATCGAGAGCCTCGACGCCGACACCATCTACTCGGTGCCGCTCATGATGCTGAAGGAGGAGCTCGACGCCCGCGTCATTAGCAAGCTGCGCATGAACGGCGGCCACGCGCCCGACCTGGAGGAGTGGAAGGAATTCCTAGGTCGCCTCAAGAACCCGACCGAGGAAGTAACCATCGCGCTGGTGGGCAAGTACGTGGAGCTGCCCGATGCGTACAAGTCTATCATCGAGTCGTTTATCCACGCCGGCGCCACCAACGAGTGCAAGGTGCGGGTGCGCAGCATCCAGAGCGAGCACCTGACGCCCGAAAACGCCGTGCAGCAGCTCGAAGGCGTAGATGGCGTGCTGGTGGCCCCCGGCTTTGGCGAGCGCGGGTTCGAGGGCAAGGTGGCCGCGGTGCGCTACGTGCGCGAAAACAACATCCCGTTCTTCGGCATTTGTTTGGGCATGCAGGTGGCCGTGGTGGAGTACGCCCGCAACGTGCTGGGCCTGCCCGAAGCCAGCTCGACCGAGATGAACCCCAACACGCCCGACCCGGTTATCGCTCTCATGGCCGACCAGAAGGACATCACCCAGAAGGGCGGCACCATGCGCCTCGGCGCCTACACCTGCGAGCTCAAGCGCGGCTCGCGGGCGGCGAAGGCCTACGGCCGCAACACCATCAGCGAGCGCCACCGCCACCGCTTCGAGTTCAACAACGAGTACCTAGGGCGCTTCGAGGAGGCCGGTATGTCGGCCTCGGGTATCAACCCCGACACCGGCCTGGTGGAAGTGATTGAGCTACCCAAAACCGTGCATCCGTGGTTTATGGGCGGGCAGTTTCACCCCGAGCTCAAGAGCACCGTGGAAAACCCGCACCCGCTGTTCGTGCGGTTTGTGAAGGCCGCCATTCAGTATAAGAAGGGGCTGTAAAGCCTCCGGTGTCGTCACTCGTTTGTCATTGCGAGGAGGAACGACGAAGCAATCGCACCTAGGAAGAACCCGAGTGGCTCATTCTGCTATGATTGCTTCGTCGTTCCTTCTCGCAATGACAGTTTTATTGCAAACAGTAGACAACAGTTTGTAATAATTATGCCAACAACGCGAACTACTCGCTGCGCTCGTTCGCGGACTCGCAGAGTCCACGCTACATGCGCCGTACCTTTGCCCCTCGTATTCTTTTTATTGTAAATGGACCGCTCCCAAGCAACTGGCCTTTTTTTAATTTCGGCCCTGCTCCTGGTTTACCTGTTTTTCTTCTCGCCCAAGGATAAGGTCGAGCCAGCTAAAACCCAGGCTACTACCTCCACCGCTGCCAAAGCTGCGGCCCCCGCGCCCGGCGTAGCGCCCGTGCCACAGCTCGACTCGGCCGCTGGCCCAGCGCGCAACATTGAGCTGAAGAACCCCGAGCTTACGCTCACCTTCTCGACCCAGGGCGGCCGCGTGGCCGCCGTGCGCCTCAACAAGTACAAGACGTTCTTCGGCAAGCCGCTCGACTTGTTCGATGCGCAGAGCGCTCGCTACAATACCAAATTTCGCACTCTTAGTGGCCAAACGATTGATTTTGCCGGGCTGAATTTTATGGCCGGCGACCCCTCGCCCACCGCCGATGGCGGCCAGCAGCTGGCCTTCACGGCGCCCGTGGGCGGCGGCACCATCACCCAGACTTACACCGTGCCTAAGTCGGGCTACGAGGTGAAGTACAACCTGAAGCTGAACGGCGTGGCCGTGGCCCAGGAGCCGCTGCAATGGAGCTTCGTGGACAACGTGCGCCAGACCGAGCAGGACCTGAAGCAGAACCGCAACCACACCACCATTAACCACTACCTGGCCACCGACGACCACGGCGCCCTGGCCGAAGCCAGCGAGAAGCCTGAGGAAGTGAAAATCGCGACGCCCATCAAGTGGGCCGCCGACAAGCACGATTTCTTCGTGGCCGGCCTCATCGCCGATTCGCAGCCCTTCGCCAGTGGCCAATTCAACGCCACGGTGAACATGGCCGACTCGACCTTCATCAAGACGCTGAGCACTAACCTGGCTTTGCCCGTGGCCGACGTGACGAGCGCCGCCGGCGGCCAATACCGCTTCTTTTTCGGCCCCAACCAGTTTAACCTGCTCAAGAGCGTGGCGCCGGGCTTCGACCGCAACGTGTACCTGGGCTGGGGCTTGTTCCGGTGGGTAAACCGCTTCGTGGTGCTGCCGGTGTTCAACTTCCTGGAGCAGTATATCACCTCCTACGGCGTTATTATCCTGCTGCTGGTAGTGCTTATTAAGCTTGTAACGTGGCCCTTGACCTACAAGACCTACGAGAGCCAGGCCCGCATGAAAGTGCTGAAGCCCGAGCTCGACGAGATTAAGGCCAAGCACGGCGACGACCAGGTGAAGACCCAGCAGGAGACCATGAAGCTGTACACGCAGTTTGGGGTGTCGCCGCTCAGCGGCTGCGTGCCCACGCTGCTCACGCTGCCGATTCTGTTCGCCATGTTCCAGTTCTTCCCTAACGCGATTGAGCTGCGCCAGCAGCCCTTCCTGTGGGCCAGCGACCTGAGCACCTACGACAACCCGATTCTGCTGCCCTTCACGCTGCCCTTCCTAGGTAGCCACATCAGCATTTTCACGGTCCTGATGACGATTTCGACGCTCTTCATGACCTACCAGAGCAACCAGATGAACACCGCGGCCATGCAGGGCCCGATGAAGTTCTACAGCTACCTCATGCCGCTGATTTTCTTCTTCGTGCTGAATAGCTTCGCTTCGGGCTTGACCTGGTACTATCTGGTTTCCAACCTCGTAACCCTAGGCCAGCAAGCGCTCACCCGCTCGTTCGTGAACGACGATAAAATCCGGGCCCAGCTCGAAGCCAACAAAGTCAAGAACAAAGACAAGAAGCCTGGCGGCTTCCAGGCCCGCCTAGCCGAAGCTATGAAAACCGCCCAGGAGCGCGAGTCCCAGGCCAAGAAACCCGGCAAGACGTCGTAACACTTTTCGGCTTTAGTTATAAGAGGCCCGCCGCGCATTGCGTGGCGGGCCTTTTTCTTTTAATGGCTGATTGAAGCTGAGTAGCGTGTTCGAGTCAGCCAGCTGGCTACCTAGGGTGCATCAGTTGGCGCGGTTTTCGAGTATCACATACCATGACCTTCCCGACCAGCATCCTCGCCCGCGCTTGTGGCCTACTTACCCTAGGTGCCTTTTTGCCTGCCTGCGCCCAGCACGTGGCTGCTCCGGCCGCGGCCACTCCCGCCAGCGGCGCGGTTCACAAGCCCCGTCCGGTTTCGACTATCCCCATCAATACTGCGCCCAACGACACCGTACTGGTGTTTCAGCGCACGCCTTGCCACGGCACTTGCCCTATCTACACGGCCACCATTTTTCGCAATGGCAAGGTGGCTTACGAAGGCGAACGCTTTGTACCCCGCACGGGCCAACATGCCCTAGCCCTCGACCCAGCTACCGTCACGGCCATGCTGGCCGAAGCCCGGCGCATCAACTTCAATGGGTTCGCCCCTAGCTACTCGGCCAATGTCAGCGACTTACCCAGCACCATTATCACGGTGTACCAGCCGGGCCAGCCGCGCCACAAAGTGACTGCCGAAGCCAACATTCCGGCGCCTTTGCAGCAGTACATCGCCTACCTGAGAGACAAAATCGACCCACTGGCGGGGCTGAGTCCGCAGAAATAGCGCTCTACTCTTTGCGCACGCGCTCCAGCAGCAGCTGGTTCATGGGGTTGGCCGTGAGGCCACGCACATTGTTCTGCGTCAAGCGGATAACCTCATCGTAGTATAAACTAATGACTGGGCTTTCGGCCACGATAAGGCGGTCCATCGCTTGGTAGAGAGCCGTGCGGCGGGCGGCGTCCTGCTCGCGGCGGGCCTGGTTGTAGAGCGCATCGTAGGCCGCCGACTTAAAGTGGGTCTTATCGGGTCCGCCAGGGCTGAAATTGGGGCTGTAGAAGAGCGAGAGGTAGTTCTCGGCATCGGGGTAGTCGCCCAGCCAGCTTTTGCTGAAGAAGGCGGCCCGACCGTTATCCACCAGCTCCTGCTGGGTAGCGGCCTGGTTGATGTCGATTTGGACCTGCACGCCCACGTCGGCCCAGTTTTTTTGGAGGTACTCGGCCACGGCTTTGCGCTCGGCCACGGTGCTCAGGCGCAGGCGCAAGGTTCGGCCGGGGCCGTAGCCCGCTGCCGCTAGCAGCTGCCGCGCTCGCTGCGGCTCGTAGGTGTAGCCGGGCACTTTGGTGGGCGAAAACGACGGCAGCGCGGCCGGCACAAAGCCCGAATTGCCCGGTACGCCCACGTGGTTGAGCACGTAGGCCAGTAGCTCGGGCTTGTTGATGGCGTAGTTGAGGGCTTGGCGCACGCGGCGGTCGCGCAGGGCGCGGCCCTGGGCCGCCTGCTCGCCAGTAAGGTTGACCGAGTCGAGCTGAAACCCTAGGTACTCGGTGTTGAGGTAGGGCGCCTTTTGCACCGTAAACCGCCCTTTAAAGTCGGCACGCACGGTGCCATCGGTGTTCATCACGAGGTCGCGCGAGCCCTCGCGGATGCCGCTCAAGAAGTCCAGCTTGCCTTGTAGAAAGGTCAGAAACTCGGTTTTGCGGTCGGCAATGAAGCTGATTTGCACCACGTCGAGGTAAGGTAGCGGCTGGCCCTTGGCATCGCGCCGCCAGTAGCTGGGGTTGCGGTGCAGCAGCAGCACGTTGCCCGTATCCCAGAGCTTGAAGCGAAACGGCCCCGTGCCCACCGGGTGCTCGCGGAAGTCCTTGCCGTATTTCTCCACCGCCTCGTGGGGCACCACAAAGGCGTAGGGCATCGTCAGGATGCTCAGAAAAGGAATAAATGGCTCCTTGAGGTGGATGCGCAGCGTCGAGTCATTCACGGCCACGAAGCACGTATCGCTGATATTGCCTTTGCTGTCTTCCAGCACTTTGCCTCGAAATATCCAGCCGCCCGGCGAGGCGGTTTTGGCGTCGAGCAGGCGCTTAAAGCTGTACACGAAGTCGGCGGCCTTTACAGAACGGGTAGCAACCGGAACCGAGAGGTTATTAGCTGCATTCCTACTTGCATCAAGTTCGGGATGCAGGTCAGTTTCAGAAACTGGGAAAAGCTCCTGGCTCTCATGAAAACACACCCCTTGCCGCAGCCAAAACGTGTACGTCTTGCCATCGGGCGAAATCTCGTACCGCCGCGCCAGCGCTGGGGCCGGCTGCAAAGTCGAGTCCAGCTCCAGCAGCCCGTTGTAGAGCTGCGACACGGCCCAGATGTTGGCCTGGTTGCGGGTGAAGGCCGGGTCGAGCGAGGTCAGTGCCTCGGGCTGGTTGTAGCGAAACACACGCCGCTCGTCGGCCGCCGACCTAGGGGCCTCGCCGCAGGCGGCCAGCAGCCCCGCCACCAGCGCCAGCCCTACCCAAATCAAACCGCGGCGCATTCGCAAATCGTGTAGAAACATCTATTTAGGGTGTCGGTTGCAAAGGTAGGTGCCGCGTTGGCCCGTTTATTTCTTTCTTCCATGCAGCTTACTTATTTCGGCCACTCCTGCTTTTTGGCCACCATCGGCGGCACGCGCGTGCTGTTCGACCCCTTCATTCGCCCCAATCCGCTGGCCAAAGACGTCGATGTTGACGCCATCGAAGCCGACTTCATCCTGCTCTCGCACGGCCACGGCGACCACATCGCCGACGCCGAGGAAATCGCCAAGCGCACGGGCGCCAAAATCGTGGCCATCGCCGAGGTAGCCGGCTACTTCGGGGCCAAAGGCCTCGACGGCATCGGCGCCAACCTAGGCGGCAAGGTGAAGCTGCCCTTCGGCACGGTGCACTTCGTGGCCGCCGCCCACAGCAGCTCGTTTCCCGACGGCTCCTACGCCGGCGTGCCCGTGGGCTTCGTCATCAAAACCAATGAGGGACAGACCTTTTACTACGCCGGCGACACGGGCCTGACCTATGACCTCAAGCTCATCAAAGACTGGTACCAACTCGATTTTGCGCTACTGCCTATCGGCGACCACTACACCATGGGCGTGACCGACGCGCTGGTAGCCGCCGACTGGGTGGGTGCCACCGAGCTCATCGGCATGCACTACGACACGTTCCCGCCGCTGGTCATCGACCACGCCGCCGCCCAGGCCGAGGCTAAAGCGGCTGGCAAAAACCTGCGGCTGCTCGCCATCGGCGAAACTATCAGCCTCTAATAAGCCCGCTAGCCAGCCATTTGGATTCGCCAGGGCCCGCCAGGCTTGGCGAATCCATTTTTTTTAGCCTTATTTTGTAAGTTGAACTCCGTCGGTCACGCCGGCCGTTAAGCTACTGGGCAGCGCCCTTCTCTGTTATTTTCGTTTGTTATGGGTAAAATCATCGCGGTAGCCAATCAAAAAGGCGGCGTTGGCAAGACTACTTCGGCCATCAACCTGGCCGCCTCGCTGGCGGCCCTCGACTACCGCACCCTGCTGGTCGATGCCGACCCGCAGGCCAACGCCACCTCGGGCGTGGGCTTCGACCCCAAGGACATCGAAAACAGCGTCTACGAGTGCATGGTCGACGGCATTCCGCCGAAGGATATTATTCTGCAAACCAATATCTTGCCGCACCTCGACCTCATGCCCTCGCACATCGACCTGGTGGGCGCCGAGGTAGAGATGATAAACCTGCCCAACCGCGAGGAGAAGATGAAGGCCGCCCTGCGCCCCCTGGCCGCCGAATACGACTTCATCATCATCGACTGCTCGCCCTCGCTGGGCCTCATCACGGTGAACGCCCTAACGGCCGCCAACTCGGTTATCATCCCGGTGCAGTGCGAGTACTTTGCCCTCGAAGGTCTGGGTAAGCTCCTGAACACCATCAAGATTATTCAGAGCCGCCTCAACACCGACCTCGAAATCGAAGGCATCCTGCTCACGATGTACGACGTGCGCCTGCGCCTCTCCAACCAAGTGGTGGAGGAAGTGCAGATGCACTTCCAGCAGCTCGTGTTCGACACCATCATCCCGCGCAACGTGAAGCTGAGCGAGTCGCCAAGCTTCGGCATCCCCGTTATCCTGCACGACGCCGAGAGCAAAGGCGCCGTGAGCTACCTCAACCTGGCCCGCGAAATAGTGGAGAAGAACAGCGTGGAGGCCAACCCCGAGGAAGAAGCAGCCGACGAGGTGGCGTAGCCATTGCTACCTTGCCGCTATGAACGGCTGGGTACACTACTTACTGGCAAAGTATACATTCAAGCCCAGTTCGGCGTCTTCTACGATGCTGGACTGGGCTTTCCGGTTTTAATAAATGTGCCGGAATTTGGCAAGCCGGAAGGCAGAATGGTTTTCCCGGATGATTATCCACCACTAGGTAGTACAATAGGTGGAGAGCTGTGTGGATTTGATGAACACAACCGGCAGGTACAAGTTAAGCGAATCTTAATGGACTTAGATGACCAATAGAAGCCAAAACTTTCCACCTTGCCCTTCGCCCGCTAGGCCGTAATTTTGAAGTTCAGCGGCCCCCTAATCATTGGGCCCTGCTGTCTGGTAGTATGTCCGCAGAGAAGAACGAAGATAAAATTCAGGCCGCCCTGGCTGCTAACCCCGCGGCGGCGGCGGCGGCCAAGCGCCGCGTAGGTGGCCTAGGCCGGGGTCTCAACGCCCTGATTGAAGGCAGCTACGACAAGCCCAGCGAGCGCGTGCTGGCCAGCCCCAACCCCGTGAATGTAGTGGGTCTGATTGCAGTGGGCCTCATCGAAGCCAACCCGTATCAGCCGCGCACGCACTTTGACCAAGAGGCGCTGCAAGAGCTGGCCGAAAGCATCCGCACCCAGGGCATCATTCAGCCCGTGACGGTGCGCCAGTTGGGCACCAACCAATACCAGCTCATCTCGGGCGAGCGCCGCCTGCAAGCCAGCAAGCTGGCGGGCCTTGATAGCATCCCGGCCTACATCCGCAAGGCCGACGACCAGCAGATGCTGGAAATGGCGCTGATTGAGAACATTCAGCGCGAAAACCTCAACGCCATCGAGATTGCCCTCAGCTACCAGCGCCTGCTGAGCGAGTGCAACCTGCGCCAGGAGGACCTAGGCGAGCGCGTGGGTAAAAACCGCTCGACTATCACCAACTACCTGCGCTTGCTGAAGCTGCCGCCCGATATTCAAATCGGCCTGCGCGACGCCGTCATTGGCATGGGCCACGCCCGCGCCCTCATCAGCATGGAAGACCCGCAACAGCAGGTGGCCCTGTACCGCCGCATTGTGGTGGAGGACCTCTCGGTGCGCCGCGTGGAGGAGCTGGTGCGCCAGGGCGCCAACCAACCCGCCACCGATGCCAAGCCCGAGCCGCGCGAGCAGCCCGCGTCCATCGTGCCGGTGGCCGAGCTGCGCCGCACCGAGCGCCAGCTCACCGACCACTTTGGCTCGAAGGTGCAGCTGCGGCCGGGCGCTCAGGGCCGGGGCGAAATCAAGATTTCGTTCGACTCGGTCGAGGATATGCAGCGTATTCTGCACATTTTGCAGCCCGCCTAACGCGTTGAATACTACGGGCCGGCGGCTTAGCGTTGGCAGCACTTGTATGCAACACCTTCTCTTCGCTGCGCCACGCTGGGCCTGGCTCTTCGGGCTTCTGCTGTGCCTAGGTCTGGCTCGCCCAGCCTGGGCGCAGCTGCCGTCCACGGCCGTGGTCGACCCCGACCTGACGCGCCCCCAGACCGACACGGCCCGCGTGGCGCCCAAGCTCACCAAGAAGCAGAAGCGTGAGCAAGCCGCCGCCGACTCGGCCCTAAAAACCGAGCGGCTGTTTGGCCTGCGCCTCACCCGGCCGCAGAAGGCACTGCTGCTGGCCGGCATAGCACCCGGCGCCGGGCAGATTTACAATAAAAAGTATTGGAAGCTACCGCTGGTCTACGGCCTGCTGGGCACCCTAGGCGGCGTGGAGTATTTCTTCCAGACGCATTACACGGACTATCGCTATGCTAAGGAACAAGTAGCCACTGGAAAAGTCAGTGCTTCACAGTTAGCGAATGCAAGAACTGAACCTATAGAAGATTGGGACTCTGCTAAAAATGCCAATAGCACCACCATTATCGAGAGCGGCATCATTTTCTACCGCCGTAACCGCGACTTATACATCTTGCTCCTGATAGGGGGGCACGGCCTGCAAATGCTGGACGCGCTAGTGGATGCCAATCTGCACGACTTCGACGTGGGCAAGGACCTAACGCTGCACTGGCAACCAGCGCTACTGCCCGTGCCGGGGCAACTGGTGCCCGGGGTAGGCGCTACTGTAGCTTTGCGGGTGAAATAGGTTTTTTGGTAGGAAGCGGGGCTGGCCCCCGCCCGGCGTTGTTGAGAAAACACCTAACAACGCCGGGTGGGGGCCAGCCCCGCTCCCTACCCAATCAAGCACCAACTATGAGAATTATTCTGATTGGCTACGGCAAAATGGGCCACACCCTGGCCGCCCTAGCCCCGGCCCACGGCCACGAAGTAGTGGGCATTGTGGACCAGCACGCCTCGACGCAACGCATCGAAGACTTCACGCCCGCCACGGCCGACGTGGCCATCGAGTTTACCCACCCCGAGTCGGCTTTCGAAAATGTGAAGGCCTGCCTGCGCCAGGGCCTGCCGGTGGTATGTGGCTCCACGGGCTGGCTGCACCACTTTGAGGAGGCCAAGGCGCTATGCCAGGAGTTGGGCGGGTCGCTGTTTTACGCGTCTAATTTCAGCGTGGGCGTCAACCTGTTCTTCCATTTCAACGAGTACATCGCGGCCAAGATGAATCAGTTTGCGGCCGGCTACGATGTGCAGATGACCGAAATTCACCACATTCATAAAGTAGACCAGCCCAGCGGTACGGCCCTCACGGCGGCGCAGGGCATTCTGGCCAACTTCCCGGCCAAGACTACCTGGCGCAACGCGCCCGCGCAGGCACCGGAAGAGCTGGCGGTGCTCAGCGAACGCCGCGGCGAAGTGGTGGGCACCCACGAGGTCCGCTACGTGTCGGCCGCCGATACCATCGAGCTGCGCCACGAGGCCCACTCGCGCGAGGGCTTTGCGGCCGGGGCGCTGCTGGCGGCGGGCTGGCTGCCGGGCCGGCCAGGCGTGTTCGGGATGAACGACCTCCTGGGGTTGTAAAAAGGCTTGTCATTGCGAGGAGGAACGACGAAGCAAACGCATCAGGACGGGCTGTTCGGGTTCTGCCTAGGTACGATTGCTTCGTCGTTCCTCCTCGCAATGACAAGCGCCGTTGTTTCTTTGCCAGAATAATTTACCGGCCGGCTTTGGCTTGCCCCCAGTTTCATGCTCTTTCGCAAAAACGACCCTACTGCCCCGCCGCCCCCGCCCAAGACCAAATCCCGCGAGTGGGTTGACTCTTTGCTGTTTGCCATCATCGCGGCCACGCTGATTCGGTGGGCCACGTTTGAGGCGTACACTATCCCGTCGCCGAGCATGGAAAACTCGCTGCTGGTGGGCGACTACCTCTTTGTGAGCAAGCTGCACTACGGGCCCATCACGCCCCAAACGCCGCTGCAGGTGCCCCTGACGCACCAGACGGTGCCGATTCTGAACGTCAAGAGCTACTCCGACGCCATTCAGCTACCGACCTACCGCTTCCCGGGCTTCAGCAGCATCAAGCGCAACGACGTGGTAGTGTTTCACGTGCCCCACGAAAGCCAGTACCCGGCCGACTTGCGCACCAACTACATCAAGCGCTGCGTGGCGGTGGCTGGCGACACGATTTCCATCCGCAGCGGGCAGGTGTACCTCAATGGCCAGCCCGGCCCCATCGCGGGCCAGCTGCAAACCACCTACTTCATGGAGGTAGCCTCGGCCAATGACGAGGTGCGCCAAGCGCTGCACGACCAGGGCGTGGTGGACTACACCCAGCCCGATGGTATGCCGGCCCTCAGCGGCAACATGCACGATGCTAACAAGCTCGGCTACTATATCAGCTGCACGTCCGCCGTGGCCGAGTTCTTCAAGAAGCAGCCCTACGTGAAGTCGATGGAGGTGTACGATGGCGACCTGCCGGCCAACAGCCTGTTTCCGGACGTGGCCGACAAGTACGGCTCGGAGGCGCGCAGCGCCACGCCCCGCGGCTGGAACCTCGACACCTACGGCCCGCTGCCCGTGCCCAAGAAGGGCCAGACCATCACGCTCAGCCCCGGCAACGCCGCGATTTACTACAAAATCGTGGCCCAGTACGAGCACAACCCAAATGTGAGCTGGGACAACGGCACCGGCATGATTTTGCAGGACGGCAAGCCCCTGACCAGCTACCTCATTAAGCAGAACTACTACTGGATGATGGGCGACAACCGCCACAACTCGGAGGACTCGCGCTTCTGGGGTTTTGTGCCCGAAGACCACGTGGTGGGCAAGGCCGTGCTTATCTGGCTTTCGGTCGACCCCTTCGGCGACTTCTGGCACAAGGTGCGCTGGAACCGGCTGTTCCATACCATTGACTAGCAGCGGGCTATAATTTAGCTCCTCGGCAGGGCCCCTCGGCGGAATCTTCGCCTAGGGGCCCTTGTTCATATGGGTGAAATCTAGTAGCTTGCAGCTATAACTAGAATTTCGCCTACCGTATATGGACCAAAAAGTGCTTGTACTCAATGGCGACTACACCGCCATTACCTTATGCAGTGTACAAAAAGCCTTCGTGCTTTTATTTCTGGATAAAGCGGAGATGGTAGCTAAGTCGGAACACGGCGTGATGCGCACGATTTCGCAGGCTTTTCCCAAGCCCAGCATCATCCGGCTGGCGCGCTACGTGCGCGTGCCCTACAAGGGCATTGCCCTCAGCCGCCACAATATTTTTAAGCGCGACCAGTACGAGTGCCAGTACTGCGGCTCGACCAAAAACCTGACCCTCGACCACGTGCTGCCCCGCTCGCGCGGCGGCGACTCGGGCTGGACCAACCTCGTGGCCGCCTGCTCGCGCTGCAACCACGCAAAGGGCCAGCGCACGCCTTCGGAAGCCAACATGCCCCTGCGCACGCAGCCCAAGAAGCCCACGCTCACGGGCTTCCTCAAGCTCTCGGCCGGCACGCTCGACCAGACCTGGCACGCCTACCTAGGGTAATTTTTACATATAAAAAAAACGCCCCGCTTTGCAGCGGGGCGTTTTTTGTTGGGCTGCGGTGCAGTCCCTAGGTCACTTAAATCGCCTCGTTTTCAGTGCGGATGGGCTGCGCTTCCACGTCGGCGCTGTCAAAATTGTCCTGCACGGGCTGGCCGTTCACGAAGGTTAGGATATCGCGGTTGAGGCGGTCCTTGGCCGTGATGTTGAGGCCGTGGGCCTCGCCATCGTACACGACGAGGCGGGCGTTGGCTACGTGCTTCACGGCCTGCTCGGCGCTGTTGGCGAGCGGCACGGTCTGGTCGTCGGCGCCGTGGATGAAGAGCGTCGGCACCTTGATGGTGGCCAAGTCAGCCCGGAAATCAGTGCTGCTGAAGGCGCGCACGCACTCGGTAGTGGCGCGCGGTGAGGCGGGCAAGGCCATAGCCTGGCTCCAGTCGAGCGTGGCCTGGGTTACGGGCTTGTTCAGCAGGCCTTGGCCGTAGAACTGCTTGCCAAACGTAGCCAGGAAGTCAAACCGGTCTTTGCCGAGATTCTGAATCATCTCGTCGAATACCGACTTGTCGACGCCCTCGGGGTTGTCGGCCGTCTTGAGCAGGTAGGGCGTTACGGCGCTCACAAAAATCACGTTTTTAACGCGGGCGCCGCTGTACTTGCTCATGTAGCGGGCTACTTCGCCGCCGCCCATCGAGAAGCCTACTAGGGTCACGTTTTGCAGGTCGAGCTCCGTGAGCACGGCGTTCAGGTCGCTGGCCAGCGTGTCGTAGTCGTAGCCGTTCCAGGGCTTCGACGACAGGCCGAAGCCGCGGCGGTCGTAGGCCACCACGCGCTTGCCGTGCAGGGGCAGTTCGGCCAGCTGGTACTCCCAGGAAGCGGAGGACAGCGGCCAGCCGTGGATGAGGACGATGGGGTCGCCCTGGCCATAGTCTTGATAATATACCTCAACGTCTTTGCCGTGAGTGTCTTGACCAACTTTGATGAGATTCATAATAAGGGGGAGCGTGGGGTTAGGAAGCACCTGGCAAAGTGTACGTAAGGCCCCGGCAATAGATTGGCTAAGCCCTAATTTTATAATCACCTAGGGAGGCACCTAGGGCGCCCGGCCGCAGTGGATGGCGGCCAGCCGGGCTGCTGCTGCTGGGCGCCCCGCCAGCGCTTTCCTTTGCGCTATGAAACCTTCTCTGTGCGCTTTGGCCGCGCTGCTCGCCCTGGCCGCCTGCCATTCGCAACCCAACCAGCCCACGGCCGGCGACGCGGCCAGCCCTGCTACCACGCCCACCGCGGGCCAAGCGGCCGTGGCCAACTCGCCGGGCACCTCCTACCAGGTATACCGCGCCCTGCTGCCCGGCCAGGCCGATAGCATCACGCTGCACTTGGTATCGGCGCCCCGCAGCGCCAGCAATGCCGACCTAGCCGGGCACTACGGCAGCTACTACGGCCCCGCTGCCCACCCCTACTCCCTGATGGGCCAGCCCAGCGCCGCCCCCGACAGCGTCATTCTCTTCGACACGAGCCCTGAGAAAGCGGTGGGTACGGGCGGCGATAACCTCTTCTGGCGCCTGCAACGGCAGGCAGGCCGCGGCGACTTGGCGGGCACCGTGGGTGGGCAGCCCGTACGCCTGCGGGCCGTGGCACCGGCGGCCGGCGCGCTCACATTTGCGGTGCGCTATTTTGCCGACTCGGCCGCCGCGTTTCCTAAAGAGGCGAAGTCGCCGCTGGGTCGCATCAGCGTGCAGGCGCTGGTGCCCCTGGGCGGCAATGAGGCAGCGCGCACTACCCTAGAGGCCAGCATGCTGCGCGACTTGCGCGGCGACACCCTCGATGGGCTGCCGACCATCACGCTGACCGCGCTTTACAAGCAGCAGCGGCAGCAGTTCTTCAAAGAATACCGCCAGGATGCCACCGACAGCCGCCCCGCCCCGGCCGATACGGCCGGCATCGGCCCCTATGGCATTGGCATGAGCTACGAAGACCAGACCGCTACTTACGTGCTGTACCAGCAGGGCAGCTTGCTGAGCCTAGGGTTTTTTCACTACAACTTTAGTGGCGGCGCCCACGGCAACTACGCCCTCACGCCCGCCAGCTACGACCTGCGCACCGGCCGCCGCCTGCGCTACGACGATATTTTTAAGCCAACCGCCGCGCAGCAATTGCCCGCGCTGCTGGGCCAGGCCGTGCGCCCCGAGGTAGGCCTGCAGCCTGGCGAGCCGCTCGATAAGCAGCTATTCGTGAGCAAAATGCCCGTGACCCACCAGGTGTACCTGACGGCGACTGGCGCCATTTTCGTTTATCAGCCTTACGAAATTGCCTCCTACGCGCAGGGCGAAATCCACGTATTTGTGCCGCTGTCGGCGCTGCGCCCGCTGCTGCGCGACGGCCTGCCCCTACCAGCCGCTAGCAACGTGGCGGCGCGCTAAAGCAGTTTTGGAGTTTGGGTGAGCGCCGGGCAGTAGCGCGAACTTTGTAATTCGCGTTTTTGAACGGTGCGGGGGCGCGCACTACAAAGTTCGCGCTACTCCCTCTTGACGTAGAAACCACGTAACCCGCTACCTAGGGCGTAACTAGCGGGCCGGGCGCTATTTTGCGCCTCCAGTGGCCCGCTTGTCAGGCCACCCGCTCCTTGCTATGCCCACGCACCCTACCCATTTCGCCGAGGCCATTCGCCTGTTCGACGCCGCTAATAGCGAAGACCCCAACCTCGAAACCGACGACGCGGGCCAGCCCATTGCCAAGGAGCTGCTGTATGCCCAGCGCATGAGCGCCTGCTTGGCCCGCGTGGCGCCCGATGCGCCCGAGGCCGTGCAGCTCGCTGCCCGCGCCCAGCACATCCGGCGCTGGAGCATTCCGCGCAGCGATTACCCCATGACGCGCCCCGCCTACCACCAGTGGCGCAACGCCCTCAAGAAATACCACGCCGAGCTAGCCGGCCAGCTCATGGCCCAAGCCGGCTACGGGCCCGAGCTCATCGAGCGCGTGCAGCAGCTACTGCAAAAGCTGCGTCTCAAGGACGACCCCGAAGTGCAGCTGCTCGAAGACGTTATCTGCCTGGTGTTTCTGGAATACTATTTTCTGCCCTTCGCCGCCCAGCACCCCGAGGAGAAGGTCATTGAAATCGTGCAGAAAACCTGGTCCAAAATGACGGAGCGCGGCCATGCCCTGGCCCTGCAGTTGCCCTTCACGCCCGAGGCGTTGGCGCTGGTGAATAGGGCGCTGGGGTAGTAGCGTAGAACTAGTACCAAAGAATACGTCCGTCATGCTCATCTGGCGTCCGCGAAGCCGAAGCATGACGGACGTTTTGCATCGCTCCGTTGCTTTGCAGCTGTTTAGCTTATCTAGCCGGCGCCTTCACGGCCTCGGCGATTAAGTCGGCTGCTTTTTGGGGCAGCAACGGCAGGGGCACGTGGCTCGCTTGCAGGGTGAGCGTGGTGGCTTTGATTTTCGTGGCCATCACCTGCTCCAGCACGGGGCTAATTAAGCGGTCGTTGCTTACCAACTCACAGACTGAAAGTCTGCGCTAATTTACCCTAGGCCCACCACGTCGCCAATAAAGATGATGGCGGGGTATGTGATGCCCGCCGCCGCTACCAGCGCAGGCAGCTCCTCGATGCGGCCGCGCACCACCTTGCGCTGGGGCAGCGAGGCGTGCATAACCACGGCGGCGAGCGTGGCGCCGCGCCCTTCCTGCACGTAGGTGGCTGCGATTTGGGGCAGCTTTTTCATGCCCATGTAAATAACCACCGTCGAGTTACTCTGCATGGCCACGCGCAGGTCGGCCGAGAGCGAGCCGTCCTTTTTGGTGCCCGTAAGTACCCAAAAGCCCTCGCTCACCACCCGGTGCGTGAGCGGAATATCTTCGAAGCCCACGGCCTGCATGCTCGAAATACCGGGCACGTAGTGCGCCGCAATGCCGTGGCTGCGGGCAAATAGCATCTCCTCAAACCCCCGGCCGAAGATAAACGGGTCGCCGCCCTTCAGGCGCACCACGCGGCCCTTGGCCAGCGCCTTTTCGCGGATAAGCTCGTGGATAACCTCCTGGGGCGTGTACTCGCCGTAGGGTTTTTTGCCTACATAAATGCACTCGCAGGCCGTGGGCGCCAGGGCCAGCAGTTCTTGGTTGGCGAGGTTATCGTAGAGCACCACGTCGGCCGTTTGCAGAATGCGGTAGGCTTTCAGCGTCAGCAGCTCGGGGTCACCGGGGCCGGCGCCTACTACATAGAGTTCGGGAGGAGGGGGCAAATGAGCCATGAGCATGGTAGCAGAACGCACAAAGGAAAGGCCGCAGCCACCGGGATAAGTAGGAGCCAAACAACTGCCGCGAACCCTTGTGCGAAATTATTTCGGCAATTTCCATAAAATGCCCCTATCAATCAGGGGCTACTTTATAAATATTTATCACAATTTTTATAAAGTAGCCCTTTGTATTAGGGTCCATTTTGTTTAAGTTTGCCTTACAAGGTAATAAACACCCTCTGCTAGGGGGTCATTTTTAGAAAAGCGCACTTCTAAAAAATTACCTACCCTTCCCCCCCTCTCCCACCCCTCGCATTTGCCTATTCATTTTATATCTACACCTAATCGGTTAGTATGGCACCGCAGGGAAAACCTACCGTCGTTGTTATCGGCAATGGCATGGTCGGCTACAAATTTTGTGAGAAGCTTCTCGCCAAGTCGACCGCTTTCAACCTCGTAGTATTCGGCGAAGAGCCCCGCGTGGCCTACGACCGCGTGCACTTGAGCGAGTATTTCGGTGGCAAAACCGCCGACGACCTGCTGATGGCGCCCACGCAGTGGTACCACAACAACGGCATCAGCCTGCACCTAGGCGACGCCGTGCAGGAAATCAACCGTGCCAACCAGACCGTGCACTCGCGCAGCGGCTTGGTGCAAGCCTACGACTACCTGGTGCTAGCCACCGGCTCGTCAGCCTTCGTGCCCGACGTGCCGGGCGTGGAGAAGAAGGGCGTGATGGTGTACCGCACCATTGAGGACCTCGACGAAATAAAAGCTTACGCCGCCACCGCCCGCAGCGGCGCCGTGCTCGGCGGCGGCCTGCTGGGCCTGGAGGCCGCCAAGGCGCTGCTCGACCTAGGCGTGGAAGATGCGCACGTGGTAGAGTTTGCTCCACGTCTGATGCCCAGGCAGATAGACACGGCCGGCAGCGCCATGCTGCAAAGCAAGCTGGAGGCCCTAGGTCTGAAAATTCACCTCAGCAAAGCCACGTCGCACATCGGCGGCAACGGCAAGATTGACTCGCTGCACTTCGGCGACGGCTCCATTCTGGAGGTCGATATGCTAGTGATTTCGGCCGGCATCCGGCCCCGCGACGAGCTGGCCAAGCTGGCCGGCCTGGAGGTGGGCATGCGCGGCGGCATCGTGGTCAACGACACCATGCAAACCACCGACCCGCGCATCTTCGCCATCGGCGAGTGCGCGCTGCACAGTGGCATGATTTACGGCCTCGTGGCTCCCGGCTACGACATGGCCGAGGTGGTAGTCAGCCAGTTGCAGCAGGGCGCGCGCGCTTTCACGGGCTACGACATGAGCAGCAAGCTCAAGCTGATTGGGGTGGACGTGGCCAGCTTCGGCGACCCGTTCATCGCGGAGCCGCACAGCCGCAGCATCGTGTTTGAAGACGCGCACAACGGCGTGTACAAACGCATCAACCTAAGCCCCGATGGCAAGTATTTGCTGGGCGGCGTGCTCATCGGCGACGCCGAGGCCTACAACATGCTGCTGCAAACGGTGAACAACAAAATCGCCCTGCCGCCGCACCCCGAAGACCTCATTCTAGGGGCCCGCGGCGGCGAAGCCGAGGGCGGCGCGGGCGTGATGAGCCTGCCCGACGAGGCGCTGGTCTGCTCGTGCGAGGCCGTGACCAAGGGCATGATTTGCGACGCCGTGACCACCCTAGGCGCCACCAGCGTGGACGCCATGAAGAAGTGCAATAAGGCCGGCACCGGCTGCGGCGGCTGCGTACCCATGGTAAAAGACCTCATCAACGGCACGCTCACGGCGCAGGGCGCTTACATCAAAAACGTGCTGTGCGAGCACTTCGACTACTCGCGCCAGGAGTTGCTGGACTTGCTACGCATCAACGAGGTGCGGACCTACGGCGCGGCCCTCGACCACTTCGGCACCGGCGACGGCTGCGAGGTGTGCAAGCCGGCGGTGGCCAGCATCTTGTCGGGCCTGTGGAATGAGCTGATTGTCAAGCAAAACGTTATTCAGGATACCAACGACCGCTACCTGGCCAACATCCAGAAGGGCGGCAGCTACTCGGTGATGCCGCGCATGGCGGGCGGCGAGGTGTCGCCGAAGCAGTTGATGACCATCGGCCGCATCGCGGAGAAGTACAACCTCTACACCAAGATTACGGGCGGCCAGCGCATCGACATGTTCGGGGCGCACGTGAGCGACCTGCCCGATATCTGGGAGGAGCTCATCGAGGCCGGTTTCGAGAGCGGGCACGCCTACGGCAAGAGCCTGCGCACCGTAAAAAGCTGCGTGGGCAGCACCTGGTGCCGCTACGGCCTGCACGACAGCGTCTCGTTCGCCATCGAAATCGAGAACCGCTACAAGGGCATCCGCTCGCCCCACAAGATGAAGAGCGGCGTGAGCGGCTGCGTGCGCGAATGCGCTGAAGCCCAAGCCAAAGACTTCGGCGTAATCGCCACCGAAAAAGGCTGGAACCTCTACGTATGCGGCAACGGCGGCGCCAAGCCCCAGCACGCCCAGCTACTGGCGGGCGACATCGACAAGGACACGCTGCTCAAGTACCTCGACCGGTTTATGATGTTCTACATCAAGACCGCTGACCCGCTCATGCGCACCGCCACCTGGCTCAATAAGATGGACGGCGGCATCGCCTACCTCCGCAACGTGGTGGTGAACGACAGCCTAGGTATCTGCGCCGACCTCGAAGCGGAAATCGAGTTGCTCATCAAAAACTACCATTGCGAGTGGAAGGAAGTGGTGGAAAACCCCGAGCTGCGCAAGCAGTTCACCCACTTCGTGAACGCGCCCAAGGTGAAAGACCCCACGATGGAATTTGCCGAAATGCGCGGGCAAAAGATGTCGAAAGCTTGGTAAGATATAGCGTGGACTCTGCGAATCCGCGGGTGAGCGGAGCGAACATCCGGCACCCAACAAGTCCAGACGCAAGCTACTCGCTCCACTCACTCGCGGACTCGCAGAATCCACGCTACGCATCAGTCGCTTACTCAATCTAAACATTCATAATCAATATTTTATGGAAACCGCAACTGCCGTTACCTGGCTACCCGTGTGCCAGGCCGCCGACATTCCCGCCGATGGCGGGGCCTGCGCTCTGGTAGAGGGTGAGCAGGTGGCCATCTTCAACTTTGCCCGGCGTGGCGAGTGGTACGCCACCCAAAACCTATGCCCCCACAAGCAGCAGATGATACTGGCGCGGGGCATGATTGGTAGCACCGGCGAAGCCTGCGAGCCCAAAGTGGCCTGCCCCTACCACAAGCGCACGTTTTCGCTGCTCACCGGCGAGTGCCTAAACGCTGACGAGTGCACCATTCAGACCTATCCCATTAAGGTTGAGGATAATACTGTGTACATCGGCTGGGCCTGATACACGGTAGCGCGGGCTTTCAGTCCGCCCGCTGAAATAATCTAGTATTTCCACTCGCGGACTAAAAACCCGCGCTACTCCCTCGCTTATGGACGCTACGCTACCCACGCAGCAGCCGCTCTCCCGGCTCAATGTTTTCGCCACTAAGGGCGTGCAAATGCGCACGTTTCACCTAACCTGGCTCACGTTTTTCTTCTGCTTTTTTGGGTGGTTTGGCATTGCGCCGCTCATGCCGCTGGTGCGCGAGCAGTTGCACCTCGACAAGGGGCAGGTCGGCAACATCGTCATTGCCTCGGTATCGGCCACCATCCTGGCGCGCCTGCTCATGGGCAAGCTCTGCGACACCATCGGGCCGCGGCTGGCCTACACGCTGTTGCTGGCCGTAGGCGCGCTGCCGGTAATGTTTATCGGCCTGAGCAACAGCTACCAGAGCTTCTTGCTGTTTCGCCTCGCCATCGGCATCATCGGGGCGTCGTTCGTCATCACGCAGTTTCACACGTCCATGATGTTCGCGCCCAATATCGTGGGCACGGCCAACGCTGTGGCCGGCGGCTGGGGCAACCTAGGGGGCGGCATTGCCAACATGCTGATGCCGCTAGTAGCCGCCGGCTTCGTGGCCTTGGGCTACGTGGACAAGGCCAATTCGTGGCGCCTCGCCATGGTGGTACCGGGCGTTATCCTGCTGATTATGTCCGTGTTGTATTACAAATTCACCGAGGACACGCCCCGCGGCAACTACGCCGATATTGAGCGCACGGCGTCTATCAAAAAGAAGGGCACCTTCTTGCTAGCCCTGCGCGACTACCGCACCTGGCTGCTGGCGCTGGCCTACGGCGCCTGCTTCGGCATCGAAATCACGATTGATAACGTGGCCGCCGTGTATTTTGTCGACCACTTTGGGGCTACGCTGGTGGCGGCGGGGCTACTGGCCGGCGTCTTCGGCTTCATGAACATCTTCGCCCGCGGCCTCGGTGGCATCGTGGCCGACCGCACTGGCCGGGCCTACGGCATCAAGGGCAAGTGGGTGTTGCTCAGCGGCCTGCTGGTGCTCGAAGGCATTGGCATCGCCTTTTTCTCGATGGCGCCGAGTTTGGCGCTAGCCATTACGGCCATGCTGGGCTTCGCGCTCTTTCTGAAAATGGCCAACGGCTGCACTTACTCCATCGTGCCGTTTGTGAACAAGGAAGCCATTGGCAGCGTGAGCGGCGTGGTGGGCGCGGGCGGCAACCTAGGCGCCATGCTGGTCGGCTTTCTATTCAAATCAGCCAGCATTTCCTACAGCCAGGCCTTCCTCTACATCGGCTTTGGGGTGGCGGCCGTGGGCGCGATAGTGCTTTTGGTACGCTTGGTAGTAAAAGAATCGGCAGAGGTCGCTACCGAGGCTCCTTTGACGCTGGCGAGCGCTTAGGTTGGTGGGCGTTGGCCTCACCTGGCGAGCCAGGCAACGTTATTCTGGTGTAATCAATTAAGCGTAAGATATATGCCTACTTCCACCGCGGCTGCCCCATCCATTTGCTGCTACTGCGGCGTGGGCTGCGGGGTGCTGGTCGAGCCGCTCAAAAACGGCGACGTGGCCGTGGTGGGCAATCCCGCTTACCCCGTCAATAAAGGGGCGCTGTGCAGCAAGGGCCTCAACCTGCAATACACCGTCAACGACCGCAGCGAGCGGCTGCTGTACCCGCAGATGCGCTACAGCAAAAACCATCCCTTGCAGCGCGTGAGCTGGGACGAAGCCTTGCAACGCACGGCCGCAGTCTTCAAGACCTTTATTGAGCAGTATGGGCCCAACTCGGTGGCGTTTTACGCCTCGGGGCAGTGCCTCACGGAAGAGTACTATGTTATCAATAAGCTCATTAAGGGCTTCATTGGCAGCAATAACATTGATACCAACTCGCGCCTGTGCATGAGCAGCGCGGTGGTGGGCTACAAGATGGCGCTGGGCGAAGACAGCGTGCCCGTGTGCTTCGACGACATCGAGCTGGCCGATTGCTTCCTGGTGACGGGCGCCAACCCCGCTTGGTGCCACCCCATTTTGTGGCGGCGGGTGGAGGCCCACAAAGCCGCCCACCCCGAGACCAAAATCATCGTCATCGACCCGCGCGCCACTGATACCTGCGCGCTGGCAGATGTGCACTTGCAGCTCATCCCCGGCACCGACGTGGTGCTGAATCAAGCCCTAGGGCGCGCCCTGATTGAGCGCGGCGACATCGACCTGGCCTTCATCGAGCAGCACGCCGAGGGCTACGAGGCCTACCGCGAGGTAGTATTTGAGCGCACGCTGGCCGAATCGGCGCAGCTGTGCGGCGTGCCGGAGGCGGATATCCGGCTAGCGGCCAGCTACATCGGCAGCGCGCAGGCGTTTCTATCGATGTGGACGATGGGGCTGAACCAGAGTGCCGTAGGCGTCGATAAAAACTTGAGCCTGCTGAATCTGCACCTCATTACGGGGCAGATTGGGCGGCCGGGCGCGGGGCCGCTCTCGCTCACCGGCCAGCCCAACGCCATGGGCGGGCGCGAGGTGGGCGGCCTCAGCAACCTGCTGCCGGCCCACCGCAACCTAGCCAACCCGGCGCACCGGGCCGAGGTGCAGCAGTTTTGGGGCAGCGGGCCGCTGGCGGCCACGCCCGGCTACACGGCCACCGAAATGTTTGAAGCCCTGGAAGATGGCCGCCTCAAAGCCATCTGGATAATCTGTACCAACCCGCTCACCAGCCTGCCCAACGTGCGCCAGGCCGAAGCCGCCCTGGCCAAGGCCAAGTACGTGGTGGTGCAGGAGGTCAGCACCAAGCCCGAAACCCTGGCCTACGCCGACGTGGTGCTGCCCGCCGCCGCCTGGGCCGAAAAGGAGGGCACCATGACCAACTCGGAGCGCCGCATCAGCTACCTGCCTAGGGTGGTATCCGCGCCCGGCGAGGCCCTGCCCGACGCCGAAATCATCTGCCGCTTTGCGCGGGCCATGGGCTTTCGGGGCTTCGACTTCCCGAATATGGAAGCCATCTACCTGGAGCATATTCGCCTCACGGCGGGCACCAGCCTCGATAGCACCGGCCTGAACTACAGTATTCTGCGCGCGCGCGGCTCGGTGCAGTGGCCCTACCGCACTAGCCAGGCTGAGCCCGACACGGCGCGCTTATTCACCGACCAGCAGTTTTATACCCCGTCGCACCGGGCGGTTATTCACCCCGTGACGGCGGCCTTCCGAAGCGAGGCGCCGGACGAGGATTTCCCGTTCATCCTCACCACGGGCCGCATCCGCGACCAGTGGCACACCATGACCAAGACGGGCCGGGTGAGCAAGCTCACCAAGCACATTCCGCAAGCGTTTATGGAGCTGCACCCGCAGGACGCGGCGGCGCTCAACGTAGCCGAGAGCGACCTCGTGGTGGTGCAGTCGCGCCGCGGCGAGGTGCGCATAGCGGCGCGGCTGTCGGCGGGCATTCGGCCGGGCGTCGTGTTTTTGCCCATGCACTGGGGCAAGGTCCTGGGCTCCGACCTGAACCGTGCCAATAACGTGACCTCGGGCGCCCTCGACCCCCTCTCGAAGGAGCCCGATTTTAAGTACTGCGCGGTGCAGGTGGTGAAGTACCAGAAGCCGACGCAACGCATCGTCATCATTGGGGCGGGCGCGGCGGCCTACGGCTTCGTGAAGTCGTACCGCGAGCTAAACCAGGCCGATAGTATCACTATCTTCAGCAAGGAAGATTTCCCGTTTTACAACCGGGTGATGCTGCCCGACTACATCAGCGGCCACCAGGATTGGGCTCAGCTGGTGAAAATGCCCGACGCCGACGAGCCCGCCTATAACATCCAATTGCTGCGCGGCGTGAGCGTCGAAACCGTGAACCGGGCCGAGAAATACGTGCTCGACTCGCGCGGCCAGCGCACCGACTACGACGTGCTGCTCATGGCCACCGGCAGCCGGGCGGCGCTGCCGCGCCACGTGCCCGCGCTGCCCGGCATCTTCACCATGCGCAGCCGCACCGACGCCGACGACTTCAAAAACCACCTGCCCGCCGAGGCGCACGTGGTGGTAGTGGGCGGTGGCCTCCTAGGGCTCGAAATGGCGGCTTCCCTGCGCGAAGTGGGCACGAGGGTTTCGGTGATTCAGCGCACGTCGCGGTTTCTGGACCGGCAGCTCGACCAGCTCGGCAGCCAGCTGCTGCGCGAGGAAATGGAAAACCAGGGCTGCGACCTCTACTTCAACGACGAGGTGGAGCTCTACTACGGCCGCGCCCGTCTAACGGGGGTAGGCCTGAAAAGCGGCCGCCGCCTGGCCTGCGACGCCGTGATTCTGGCCATCGGCACCGCGCCCAACCTGGAGCTGGCCCGCGACTGCGGCCTGGCCTGCAAGCGCGGCGTAGTGGTCGATGCCCACCTCCAAACCAGCGACCCCAGCGTGTATGCCCTGGGCGAAATCGCCGAGTTTGAGGGCACGCTCTATGGTATCACGGCCGCCGCCGAGCAACAGGCCGCCGTGCTGGCGCACTATCTCAATGGCAACGTGGCCAGCCACTACCAGGGCAGCACGTTCATGAATATCATCAAGATTCATGGCTTCGACTTGTGCAGCATCGGCCTACCCGAGCGCCCCAATACGACTGACTATGAAGAGATTGTCTTCATCGACCAGGCGCAACGCTACTACAAGAAGTGCATCATCCACCAGGACCGGCTGGTGGGCGCCATCCTCATCGGCGACAAAAACGAGTTTCAGGAGTATCGCGAGCTCATTGCCAATAAAACCGAGCTGAGCGACAAGCGCTTGCAGCTGCTGCGCAGCGGCGGCCCCGCCACGCCGGTACTCGGCAAGCTCGTGTGCAGCTGCAACAACGTGGGCGCCGACAACCTACGCCAAGCCATCGCCACGGGCTGCGGCAGCCTCGCCGAGTTGTGCGCCAGCACCGGCGCGGGCACCGGCTGCGGCTCGTGCCGTCCCGAAGTGCAACAGTTGCTCGAAGAAAGCCTGGTGACCATAAGCTGAACAGTCCCTAGGTACCCCACCCGCTCGGCCATCGCCCCATGCCTCCCCAGACGCACCTCGTTAAAATCAATCTGCCCGGCGGCATCGTGCCGGCTGGCGACCTGCTTACCATCCTCGAAGCGGCGGAGGCGGCCGAGGTCGAGCACATTCAGTTTGGCCACCGCCAGCAGCTGCTTTTCACGGTGGCGGCCGCGCAGCGGCGCGGCCTGGTGCAAGCCCTGGCCAAGGCCAATATCCTGTGCGAAGTCGATGCCGACGTGCACCCCAACATCAGCAGCTCTTACGTGGTCGAGGACGTGTTTCACAACACGGCGTGGCTGCGCGAAGGGGTGTACAAGGACATTCTGGACTTGTTCGATTTTCATCCTAGGCTGAAAATCAACCTTATCGACCGCAACCAGACCTTCGTGCCCTTCTTCACGGGCAACCTCAATTTCATCGCCTCCGACACCAGCAACTACTGGTACTGCTACGTGCGGTTTCCCAAGACCAACGTGCTCTACTGCTGGCCGTCGCTAGTGTACTCGGAGGATATTCCAGGCCTAAGCGGCGCCATCGAGCGCATTATCTACGCGCACAAAGACCAGTTTTTTGAGCAGCCCGCCGCCAACGGGCCGCTGCTGCACAGCTTGGTGAGCGCGGGCCAAACCTTTGTTTTGCAGCCGCTTACTACGCCACTCACGCTGCCCACCTTCACGCTGCCCTACTACGAGGGTTTCAACCGCTACGGCAGCAAGCTGTGGCTGGGCATCTACCGGCGCGACGAGCAGTTTGCAGTGGCTTTCCTGAAAGACGTGTGCCAGCTGTGCCTCCAGACGCGCCTAGGTCAGCTGTGCACCACGCCGTGGAAATCGCTCATTATTAAGTCTATCGAGCTGGCCGACCGGCCGCTTTGGGACGTGGTCCTGCGCAAGCACCGCATCAACGTGCGCCACGCCGCCAACGAACTCAACTGGCAGGTCGAGGACCACTGCGCCCAGGGCCTGGCCCTGAAACACGAGCTGGTGCGCTACCTCAACGAGGAGGACATTCGCACTTACCAGCTGTGCTTTGCCATCAAGACGCAGCCCAAAACCGGCTTGTTCGGCTCCATCGTCATTCGCCATCACTTCGATAATCTGACCCAAACCGGCCTGCACGCCGAACAATACGAGATTCTGCACACCCGCGACTTCAATCCGAACAATAAGGATTTTATCAGCTTCCGCAAAAAAGTCAACCGCGACAACCTGGCCTGGTACCTCACGCAGCTCTGCGACTATTTCTACGAGCTGCAAAGCGCGCCGTCCCTCCCCGTCCCCGAGGAAATAGCCCCCGTTGCGGATGCCGCGCCCGCTACGGCGCCGCTTTACCAGTGCCGCCGCTGCCTCACGGTGTACGACGAAGCCTACGGCGACTCGGCGCAGGGCATCGCGCCCGGCACCGCGTTTGCGACGCTCACCGCTTACTGCTGCCCCACCTGCGAGGCGCCCCTAGCCCAGTTCGTGGCCGTGCCTACGCCACAAAGCCAGTGGCTCGCCGCGGCTACCTCAGTTGCGTAAAAGGCAACCTAGGCCCGGCGCACGTGCGGCGGGGCCCGGCCGCTACCTTCGCCCTATGCCCAACCAAAACCCGCTTTTCCCCGCCTTTCTCAAGCTCGAAAACCTGCGCGTGCTCCTCGTGGGCGGCGGCAACGTGGGCCTGGAGAAGCTCACCGCCATCCTGCGCAACAGCCCCGAAACGGCGGTTACTATCATCAGCATCACCTTCCTATCCGAATTACGGGAAGTGGCCAGCCGTCATCCGCGCATCCAGCTCATCGAGCGCGGCTGGCTGGAAACCGACTTAGACGCTGCCGACATCGTGTTTGCCGCCACCGACGACCCGGCCCTGCACCGCACCATCAAAGCCGCCGCCCGCCAGCGTCGCCTACTCGTGAACGTGGCCGATACGCCGGCTTTATGCGATTTCTACCTCTCCTCGGTGGTAGTGAAAGGCCAGCTCAAAGTAGCCGTGTCTACTAATGGCAAATCGCCCACTGTGGGCAAGCGTCTGCGCGCCGTGCTCGAAGACACGCTACCCGAAGAACTAGACGAAGTGCTTGAGCAAATGACCATTATCCGCAACCGGCTGGCCGGCGACTTTGCCAATAAAGTAAAGTCCCTCAACGCCGTGACGGCCGAGCTAGCCGGCGGCAAGGCCTATGAGTCACCCGCCACCAAGCGCTGGCGCCGCGTGGCCACGGGCTCGCTGCTAGCCGTCGGGGCGTTCGTAGTTAGCCGCCTAGTCAGGCGTCCGGAATAGCAGTAGCTTGGACTCTGCGAGTCCGAGCATGAGCGTAGCGAGTAGTTCCCGTTTATTCTGCTCAGACGTCTATACTCGCTGCGCTTGGGCTTGGACTCGCAGATTCCAAACTACTTTTTGGCTACGTCAGATAATAGTGCTGAATCTTGTCAAGGTTATCGTCTAGCTCGTACACCAGCGGCACGCCAGTCGGGATGTCTAGGTTCGTCACATCTTCATCCGAGAGCTTATCAATGTACTGCACCAGCGCCCGCAGGCTGTTGCCGTGGGCCGCTACTACTACCTTTTGCTGGTGCCGCATGGCGCGCATGATGCGCTCGGTCCAGAAGGGCATCACGCGCGCCATCGTTTCGCTCAAGTTCTCGGTTAGCGGCCGTTCGCGGTCGGTCAAGTGGTTGTAGCGCGGGTCGAAGCCGGGGTAGCGCGGGTCCTCCCGTGTGATGGCGGGCGGCAGCGCGTGCGGGTCGCGCCGCCACAGTTGCACCTGCTCGGCGCCGTATTTCTCAGCCGTTTCAGCTTTGTTCAGTCCCTGCAAGGCGCCGTAGAAACGCTCATTCAGCCGCCACGATTTTTGCACCGGAATCCACATGCAATCCATCTCGTTCAGCACGTAATCCAGCGTTTTGATGGCCCGCTTTAGTACGGAAGTAAAGCCCTGGTCGAAGATGTAGCCGTTGGCTTTCAGCAACTGGCCCGCGTGGCGCGCCTGCTCGCGGCCGGTATCGGTCAGGTCCACATCGGTCCAGCCAGTGAAGCGGTTTTCGAGGTTCCACTGACTTTCACCGTGGCGGATGAGCACGAGTTTTTCCATTGTAAATACGTTGTAGTAGCGTGAGAGCTCGGCTCACGATACGGCAATAGTGCGTGTGAAGGTCTCATGAGCCAAATCTAGACCGTTTCCCGCACCTTGCTATTACGGGGCAAACTATAAATTCCCGGTATATCGAAGTCATCGACAACTCTTCCTGGCATTACCCAAGTGCTTGCTAAACCCGCTGAAAATCCGTACCTTTGCGGCCCTGTCAAGGCGGCAGGTCGGGAGATTTTTCTTTCGGAACCAACCCAAAATGCGCCCCGCTCTAGGTTCCGGTGTGGCGTTCAGTAGTTTAGGAGCCTGCTATTTCATGGCAGAATTGATTGACGATTTCGATTGGGACAACGTAGGAGCCAACGGTTTTGGTGGCAACTACAACGCTGACCAACGCGCCGAACTCGAAAAAATGTACGGCGACACCCTCACCACCGTTCAGGAGGAAGAGGTTATTAAAGGCACCGTGGTGGGCATCACCGACCGCGATGTTATCCTGAACATCGGCTTCAAATCAGACGGCCTCGTGCCCCTGAGCGAATTCCGTGACCTGCCCGACCTGAAGGTTGGCGACGAGGTGGACGTGTTCATCGAAGACCAGGAAGATGCCAACGGCCAGCTTATCCTGAGCCGTAAGAAAGCTAAAATCAAGCAGGCCTGGAACGCGATTTACGCGGCCCTGGAGAATGATACTGTGCTGGAAGGCGTGGTGAAGCGCCGCACCAAAGGCGGCCTCATCATGGAGATGGATGGCGTAGAAGCCTTCCTCCCCGGCTCGCAAATCGACGTGAAACCCATCCGCGACTTCGACATTTATGTTGGCCGCCGCATGGAAGTGAAAGTCGTGAAAATCAACGCTGCTTTCGACAACGTAGTTGTTTCGCACAAAGTCCTCATCGAAAAGGACTTGGAGCAGCAGCGCGAAGCCATCCTGAACAACCTCGAAAAAGGTCAGATTCTGGAGGGCAACATCAAGAACATGACCAACTTCGGCGTGTTCATCGACCTCGGCGGTGTCGATGGTCTGCTGCACATCACGGACATTTCGTGGGGCCGCATCGCTCACCCGAGCGAAGCACTGCAGCTCGACCAGAAACTCAACGTGGTTGTACTGGACTTCGACGAAGCCAAGAAGCGTATTTCGCTGGGCTTGAAGCAGCTGACGCCGCACCCATGGGACTCGCTGCCAGTAGACCTCGGTCCTGGCTCGCGTGTGCAGGGCCGCATCGTGAACGTAGCCGACTACGGCGCATTCATGGAAGTGGTACCGGGCGTAGAAGGCCTGATTCACGTATCGGAAATGAGCTGGAGCCAGCACCTGCGCAACCCGCAGGACTTCATTAAGCAGGGCGACATCGTGGAGGCAGTTGTACTGACCCTCGACCGTGAAGACCGCAAGATGAGCCTGGGTATCAAGCAGCTGACCGAAGACCCGTGGACGCGTGGCGACTTCTCCGAGAAGTTTGCCGTGGGCACCAAGCACAGCGGTGCCGTACGCAACCTGACCAACTTCGGCCTGTTCGTAGAACTGGAAGAAGGTGTGGACGGCCTCGTGCATGTATCGGACCTGTCGTGGACCAAAAAAGTGAAGCACCCGTCGGAAGTGGTGAAAGTAGGCGACAAACTCGACGTAGTAGTACTCGAGTTGGATATGTCGGCCCGTCGCCTCGCCCTGGGTGTGAAGCAGCTGGAGGAAAACCCCTGGGATACTTTCCAGACGGTGTTCACCCCCGGCTCGGTGCACAAGGCTACCATCACCGAGAAGTCGGACCGTGGCGCAGTACTCGAGTTGCCTTACGGCATCGAGGGCTTCGCTTACCCCAAAGGCTTGGTGAAGGAAGATGGCTCGAACGCCGAAAACGGCGAGGCGCTGGACTTCCGCGTTACCGAGTTCTCGAAAGATGACCGTCGCATCGTGCTTTCGCACACCGCGGTGTACAACAAAGAGGACGAAAGCAACCGCAGCACCAACACCAATTCGAAGTTTGCGAAGAAAACCCCCGCTGGCGGCGCAGCCCAAGGCGAAGGCAAACTGAGCGACCTCAAGAAGCCGGCCGAGAAGAACACCCTAGGTGACCTCGACGCACTGAGCGCCCTGCGCGACCAGCTAGCTGGCGCCGAGCGCCAGGCTGGCGAAGACAAGCTGAAGGCCCGTCAGGATGTACCGGCCGCTGGCCCGTCGCCTGACAATGCTGACATCCAGGCTTCATAAGCTTCTGGTTTCAGCGTAAAATAAGAAGCCCCGGCCGCAAGGTCGGGGCTTTTTTGTGCGACGAACTTTGGCAGTACCGGGTTTTTGCGTACCTTTGTGCCCCCAAGCCGGTAACGTGACCGAGCGGCTAGGTAGAGGTCTGCAAAACCTCCTACGGCGGTTCGAATCCGCCCGTTACCTCTTTTAAAAGCAAAACCCCTTCTGAGCCAAGCGCTTAGAGGGGGTTTTGCTTTTTCTGGCAATTCGCTAGTCTAACCGGCGAATTTTGTGCCTTCCCAATTCAGGCGACAGTGCGGCTTAGATTTCCGACGCTTGTTCGGCGCACTTGGTACCTAGCTTACTTAAACAAGGCAATTCGACTAGCATCGACCAAGCGCTTCTTGCTGTACTCCCCGGTGTACACCGCGTTATCATCGGTGTGCTTGCCGATGAGGGCGCCGGCCCCGATGATGTTATTGCGGCCGATGCGCACATTTTCATTAATAACGGCGCCCATACCGACAAAGGTATCGTCGCCTATCCGGGCGTTGCCCCCAATAATACAGGCTGAAATCAGCACATTACTTCCCACAACGCTGTGATGCCCAAGAATAACCCCTAGGAGCATTGCATTATCCCCAATCGTTACGCAGGGGTGAATACTGGCGATGGGGTCAATGAACACGTGCTCGCCAACTACCATATCGGGCCAGGTATTAGCTCGCGACGAGATGTAGCTGGCAAAGGAGTAACCGGCCGCCTTGGCCTGCTCATAGATATGGCGGCGGGCTTTGGGCTGCCCCACAGCAATGTGCAATTGGAAAGCTACCGCTGGATAATGGCTGGACAACTCCTCAAACGCTACCACTGGCAACCCCACTAGCTGCCCCCCGGTAGCTGACAGATAGGCTCTGCCTACGCAAAAGGCCACTACCTCGTGCGGGCTATCGTGGGTGAACAGGTAGTGCACCATCTCGGCGTGTTTGCCAGTGCCAAAAATCACGACTTTCATAGCAGCTTGGAGTATATAGTCAGGTTGGTAAAAAAGGCACACGAGCGGCTAATGGCCTGGCTACGCCTGCCGAGGGGCGGCGCGCAGGAGTTGCGTCACCGTGCTTTTGGCTAGCCGCGCGCTAACGCCCGCTACGCTTTTCCAGAGCTGCCGCTTGATGGCGTAGGTTGTGTCATTGGCCCAGAAATGACCAATAAAACGGCGGGCATCGGCTAGATTTCCGGCTTGAATGCCTTCATCCGCTATTATGAGGCATATTCTCGCGTGGGCTATGGCAAGCAGGTTCTGGTAGGCAGTACCGGCATAGTGCAGGCGCAGTTTTTGGTGCATCGTTACGTAGTGTTGCGCGCGCCGCTCACGCGAGATGGCCGACCAGCTACCCCCGGCGTGCACCCGGTATACGCTGTGGCAGCCGGGCAATAGCTTCACCTTGCCGTGCTCGGCGTAGAGGGCCAGCAGCGGGATGTCGATGGGGTACACGGTGAAGAGCCACTCGGGCAGCGCGGGCAGCACCTGCCGAAACACCACCGTGCTGATGTGGGCCACTAGCTGGGTCAGGAAATCGGCAAACTCGAAAACCGTCTTTGGCTCGACCACGGGTGGGCCGCCGGGTGGGGCAACAGCCGGCTTGGGCTGCCCGGCCTGCACCACACTGTGCCGGTGAAAGCAGAAGACATAATCGGGGTGCGCATCCAGCCACGTTACCTGGGTTTGCAGCTTGTGCGGGGCCGTCCAGTAATCATCCCCCTCCAGCGTAGCCAGGTATTGACCCCGGCAAGCCGCAAAGCACGCGCGCAAGTTGGCGCCTACCCCTACCTGGGGCGAGTGGTAAATGGGCCGGATAATGGCCGGGTAGCGTTGCGCGTAGTCTTCCAGGATGCTCCGCGTGCGGTCGGTCGAGCCGTCTTCGCCCACAATCAGCTCGTAGGCAAAATCCACTTCCTGCATCAGCACGCTATCGAGGGCCTGGGCCAGGTAGGCCTCGTGGTTTCGCGTGAGCACCACCACGCTCACTTTAGGCACAGGCGATGGTGGGTTGGGTATGCGGCTGGTCATGGCTCAGAATAGGGTGGCTGGGTTGAAAGAAGGCAACGATGATGCGCGCAATAAACCCTACCTGCTCGGCCGCGAGGTCGGCATAAAAGGGCAGGCACAGCACGCGCCCGGCAATATCTTCGGCCATTGGGCACGGCGCGCCGATATGGTAGGGCAAGGCATTGAGCGTGGGGTAGAAATAGCGCCGGGCCCCCACGCCCTGGGTCGCCAGCGCTACTTGCAGCCGCACGGCCGTTTCCTCATCGGGCAGCACCACTGGAAAGTAGGCGTAGTTGTATTCCGTATCGGCGGGTAGCACGGGGTAGCGCAGGGGCAGGCCGGCCAGTTCGGCCCGGTAAAGCCGGTGCAGGGCCGCCCGCGCCGCGATGAACGCCGGCACGCGCGGCAGTAGGCACAGGCCCATCGCGGCGTTCAGCTCCGACGTTTTGCCGTTGGTGCCAGGCAGCACGTAGGTATCGCCCATGTGGCCGTGGCTTTTGAGCAGCCAGATTTTCCGGGCCAGCGCAGCATCGGTGGTGACGAGGGCGCCCCCTTCGCCCGTGTGAAAGAGCTTGGTGGCGTGAAAGCTGCAAGTCGTGAGGTCGCCGTAGGTGAGCAGCGCCCGTCCGTGCACCCGCGTGCCGAAGGCGTGCGCCCCATCGTAGATGACCTTCAGCCCGTAGCGCCGGGCAATGGCCTCGATAGCCATTACATCGCACGGGTAGCCATATACGTGCGTGGCCAGAATGGCCTGCGTGCGCGGCGTGATGGCCGCTTCCAGCTTGGTAGCATCCAGGCAAAACGTGTGGGGCTCGATATCAACAAAAACTGGCTGGCAGCGCTCCCACAAAATAGCAGCAGTAGTGGCCACGTATGAAAACGGCGTAGTAATAACCTCGCCCGTCAGGTCGAGCGCCCGGATAGCCAGTTGCAAGGCCACCGTACCGTTGGCAGTCAGCTCCACTTGTGCTCCATCCAGAAAGCTACCCAGCTCGTTTTCCAGCTGCCCTACCAGGGGACCATTGTTGGTCAGGTGGCCGCTGGCCCACACTTGGGTCAGGTAGCCAACGTACTCCTCAAGAGGTGGCATTACGGTGCGCGTGACGGTAATAGCAGGCGGTAATTGCTTCATAGTGGAGGCAGACAGAGACGATATGGTTCAGGTAACTGCAAAGATAACCTGAGCTTTAACGCATCAGTATCACATATTGATGCTATATCAAAATTTTTACTTATTCAGAAAAAAAATCACTTGGCGGCTCGTGTAAAAGCGCTACTCTACGGGCTCGCTCATTCTGTCCGGCCCATCGGGCCAGCAGATGTGCTAGCAGCTTTCAAGCCTGCGGCTGGCTTCTGCTGCGATGGCAACTGCCCCTGGCAGGTACCTATCCCCACAATAATGCGCCATTAAGCGGCGTACTGCCTACCTTGCCGTGCCGCCGGCCGGGCCGGCGCCTCATCCTTGTTTTGGCTATATGAAGATTATTGACCTCCGCACCATGCGCGGGCCGAGCTACTGGTCGGTAAAGCACTACCGGCTGATTGTATGCAAAGTTGATTTACAGGAACTTGCCGGCGAATGGAGCAATACCATTGAGGGCTTTGCCGAGCGCCTGACGGCCCTGCTACCCCAGCTGGGCCAGCCCCAGGCAGCGGGCCGCCACGCCAACAAGCAGCTGGCCAAGCACCCGCCCCTGACTCAGGAGCAGCTGGCTGATGGCGAGCCCCTAGGGCACGTTATTCAGCACGTGGCCCTGGAATTGCAGCGCGAGGCTGGCATGCCGGTGTTCTGGGGCAAAAGTTACCCCGCCCGCGAAGAGGGCGTGGAATATGTGGTGTTTGCCTACCAGGAGGAGCGGGCTGGCCGCTACGCCGCCCAGGCCGCCGTGGAGTTGGTAGAAGCGCTGTGCAAAGGCGAGGACTTTATCCTGAAGCCCGTCATCGACGAGCTGCACGACATTCGGGAGGAGGAGTTTTTTGGACCCAGCACTTGGAGCATCGTGGCCGAGGCGGCCTCGCGCAACATTCCCTACATTCAGCTCAAGAACAGCAGCATTATTCAGCTTGGCTACGGTGTGAACCAGCGCCGCATCTGGGCTACGACGACCAACCTGACCTCGCACGCGGGCGTGGAAGTGGCCGGCAATAAGAACCGCACCAAGGCCATGCTGGCCGATGGCGGCGTGCCAGTACCCCGCGGTACTACCGTGTATTCGGAGGACGGCCTGCGCGACGCTATTGAGGAACTAGGCTTTCCCATCGTGACCAAGCCGCTCGATGGCAACCACGGCAAGGGCGCCACCATCCGCATCATGAATTGGGACGATGCAGTGGAAGGCCTCCAGTTTGCCAAGGAGTACGGCCGGGCCGTGATTGTGGAGCAGTTTGTGGAGGGCGACGACTACCGCCTGCTGGTGGTAAACGGCAAGCTCATTGCAGCCGCCAAGCGCACGCCCGCCGCCGTGAAAGGCGACGGTAGCAGCACGATTCAGCAGCTGATTGACCAAGTAAACACGGACCCGCGCCGCGGCGTGGGGCACGAAAAGGTGCTCACCTCCATCAAGGCCGACCAGCACACGCTGGACATTCTAAAGGGTAAGGAACTGAGCCTGGACTCAGTGTTACCGGCCGGCGAAACGCTGTACCTCAAGAGCACCGCCAACATCAGCACGGGCGGCACGGCCACCGACGTAACGGACCTCATCCATCCCTACAACCTGCTGCTGGCCGAGCGCGTGGCGGGCATCGTGGGGCTGGATATCTGCGGCATCGACCTGCTGACCAGCGATATCGCGATTCCGCTGAACGAGACGCGGGGCGCGGTGATTGAAGTGAACGCGGCGCCAGGCTTCCGCATGCACATTGCCCCTACCGAGGGCCTGCCGCGCAACGTAGCCGCGCCGGTTATTGACATGCTCTTTCCGCCCGGCTCCACGGCGCGCATTCCGATTATTGCCATCACGGGTACCAACGGCAAGACGACCACTACGCGCCTCATTGCGCACCTGGTGGCCAGCATCGGCTACAAAGTCGGCTTCACGACTACCGACGGCATTTACATTCAGGGGGTGCAGCTGCAAAAAGGCGACTGCACGGGCGGGCAAAGCGCCGAGTTCGTGCTGCGCGACCCCACCGTGAACTACGCTGTGCTCGAAACGGCGCGGGGCGGTATGCTGCGCTCGGGCCTGGGCTTCCACAGCTGCGACATTGCGGTGGTGACCAACGTGGCGGCCGACCACCTCGGCATGCGCGACATCTACACCGTGGAGGAAATGGCGACCGTGAAGGCCGTGGTGCCCCGCACCGTGCCCAAGCACGGCTGGGCCGTGCTCAATGCCGACGACGACCTCGTGTACGACATGGGCCGCACGCTCGACTGCAAGGTGGCTTACTTCTCCATGAACGAGAACAACCCTCGCATTCAGGAGCACGTGGAGGCCGGCGGCGTAGCGGCAGTGTACGAGGAAGGCTACCTCACGATTTATAAGAACTCCTACAAGCTGCGCATCGACCGCGCGGTGGAATTCCCGGTGACCCTAGGGGGCCGCGCCACCTTCAACATCGAGAATGCGCTGGCCGCCGCGCTGGCGGGCTACCTGGCGGGCTTCGACAAGGACACGATTAAGACGGCATTCCGCACCTTCGTGCCCTCGGGCACCAAGACGCCGGGGCGCATGAACAGCTACAAGTTTCCGCGCTTTGAGGTCATCGTGGACTACGCCCACAACACGGCGGGCATCACGCGCTTTGCCGAGTTTATGGCGGCCACCTCGGCCACGCGCAAAATCGGCGTAGTGAGCGGCCTAGGCGACCGCCGCGACGAGGACACCCTAGGGTTCTCGCGCATTGCCGGGCGCATTTTTGACGAGATAATCTTGCGCCAGGACCGGGATTTGCGCGGCAAGTCGGCCGAGTTTCTGCGGGAGATAATGACCCGCGGCCTGCGCCTCGACAAGCCCGAGCTGCCCGTTACGTACATTGAAAACGAGCTGGACGCCATCGACCACGTGCTGGCTACCGCGCCCGATGGCTCGGTAGTAGTGCTGCTGACCGAGAACATCACGGGCGTGCTCAAGAAGCTCGACGAGTACGAGGCCAACCTAGGCAAGGACGCGGGCGCCAACTTGCCTCACCAAATTTAATTCGCTTTCTTTCAATGAAATACCTCGCGCAGGCGGCCCTGGCCGCCGCGGCTTTGTGGCTGGCGGGCTGCCAGTCGTCTACTTCGTCGGATAAAAGCGGCCTGGAAACTGCGGCCACTGCTAGCGGCGATAAGGACCTCAACGCCTTGTTTGACAGCTACTGGGAGAAAAACTCGCAGCTGTTTCCGCTCGATGCCACGGCCTACGGCGATAACCGCTACAACGACCAGCTGCCCAATAACCAGACCCGCGCCTTCCGCGATACGCTGCGCAATTTTTACCAGGGCTACCTCACGCGGCTGGAGAAATTTGACCGCGGAAAGCTCGCGGCAAACGATAAAATCAGCTACGACATCTTTCAGTACGAGATGACCCACGGGCTGGCTGGCCTCAAGCTTAACAGCTGGATGCTGCCCGCCAACCAGTTCTACGGGCTACCCATTTCGCTGGGGCAGTACGGCTCGGGCCAGGGCGTGCAGCCCTTTAAAACGGTGCAGGACTACGACAACTGGCTGGGGCGCGTGCGCGGCTTCACGGCCTGGACCGACTCGGCCATTGCCAACTTCCGCACCGGCCTGAAGGCGGGCGTGGTGCTGCCGCGGGCCCTGGTGGTGCGCATGATTCCGCAACTTACGGCCAAGGATATTGTGGTGACGGACCCCACCAAAAGCCTGTACTACGGGCCGATAACCAGCCTGCCTAAAGACTTTTCGGACGCCGACAAAACCCGCCTGACGGCGGCTTACAAGCAGGCCATCCTCACCGAACTGGTGCCCTCGTATGAGAAGCTCGGCGCGTTCTTGCAGACCGAGTACTTGCCCAAGGCTCGCGCCACGAGCGGCATCGACGCCGTGAGCGGCGGCAAGGACATTTACGCCTACGAGGTGAAGTACGCGACAACGACCGACAAAACGCCGGCCGAAATCTACCAGATTGGCCTAGGTGAGGTGGCGCGCATTCGGGCCGACATGGAGAAAACCAAGGCGGAAGTTGGCTTTAAGGGCGACCTGCCAGCGTTCTTCAAGTACCTGAACACCGACCCCAAGTTCCGGCCCTTCAAGACGCCGCAGCAGGTGCTGGCCGCCTTCGAGGACATTCACCAGCGGATGTTGCCCAACCTGAAAACGATGTTTGGGCGCACGCCCAAAACGCCGTTTGAGATTCGTGAAACCGAGAAGTTCCGCGAGGCCTCGGCGTCGGCGGAGTACAACCAGGGCTCGCCGGATGGCTCGCGGCCGGGTATTTTCTACGTGCCCATCCCCGATGCTACCAAGTTTGCCACGACCTCGGGCATGGAGTCGTTGTTTTTGCACGAGGCCATTCCGGGCCATCACTACCAGATTTCGCTGACCCAGGAGAACACCACGCTGCCCAAGTTCCGGCGCTTCGGCTTCCAGACGGCTTACGTGGAGGGCTGGGCACTGTACTGCGAAAGCCTGGGCGCCGAGCTAGGTCTCTACAAAGACCCCTACCAGCGCATGGGCGCCATGGGCGACGAAATGCTGCGCGCCGTGCGCCTGGTGGTGGACACCGGCCTGCACTCGCGCCAAATGACGCGCGAGCAAGCCATTGCCTACATGCTCGAAAACCTAAGCACCAGCCCCGACGAGGCCACCTCGGCCATCGAGCGCTACATGGCCATTCCGGGCCAGGCGCTGGGTTACAAAATTGGGCAACTCAAAATCCGGGAGCTGCGCACCAAGTACGAAAAGCAGCTAGGCAGTAAGTTCAAGCTCAGCGACTTCCACGACGAACTGCTGAAGGATGGCTCGATGCCACTGGCCGTGCTCGAAAAGAAAATGGACGCTTGGGCGGCGAGCGTGCAGTAGGTTGTTGTAACCATTTACCCGAAAGCGGCGAATCAGTAGGTTCGCCGCTTTCTTTTTGTATGAAACTCAACAACTTCGAGCTTGCCTTTGTGCTGGGCCGCCTCCTCCTAGGTCTCAATTTTCTGATGCACGGACTCGTGCGCATCCCTAAGCTGGCCGTATTTCGGGCGGGCATCGAGAAGGAATTTGCCGCCTCCCCGCTGCCGCCGGCGCTGGTGAGCTTATATGCCACCGCACTGCCATTTGTGGAGGGCGCCATTGGTGCGCTGCTACTGGTGGGGCTCTTCACGCGGCCAGCGCTGGTGGCGGCCATGCTGGTAATAATGAGCCTAGTATTTGGCAGCAGTCTACTCGAAAAGTGGACGCTAGTAGGCGACCAACTGGTGTATGGGCTCTACATTATTACGCTGGTGCTGCACTTACAGCGCAACCGCCTGTGCCTAGATGCGGTAAGCTCATCCAGCCTAGCCACCAATCCAGCTAGCCCCTCCATAGCATAGTCAGCCTGCCGCAGGCAGGCGTATCCGCGAAATCAGTTAAATCCGTTAAATCTGTGGTCCATATAACCGCTGCCGATATTTCGGCCTTCGAAAAAGTTTACCGCCTCAACCTCGTTAATGGCCTGCCAGGCTTCAAGCCGGCTAACCTCGTGGGCACGTCCGCGCCCGACGGGCAAACCAACCTAGCTATTTTCAGCTCGGCCATCCACCTAGGGTCCGACCCGGCCGTGCTTGGCATCGTGACGCGGCCTAACACCGTGCCGCGCCACACCTATCAGAATATCAAGGATAATGACGGGTGCTTCACCCTTAACCACGTGCCGCTGAGCCTGGTAGCCCAGGCGCACTACACGTCGGCTAACTTCGACGACGGGGTGTCAGAGTTTGAAGAATGCAGTTTCACCGCTATTCACCGCGACGGTTTTCCGGCGCCCTACGTGGCCAAGAGCCCGCTCAGCATCGGGCTGCGCTTGCGCGAAGAGCACGCCATCTTCAACGGCACGGTGCTGCTGGTGAGCACCGTGGAGCACGTGTACCTGCGCGAAGAGGGCCTGCGCCCCGATGGCACCCTCGACCTGGTAGCGCTGGGCGAGGCGGCTATCTCGGGCCTCGATGGCTACCACGAGGTATTACCGCCGCAGCGCTTCGGCTACGCCCGGCCGGGCAACTTCCCGAAGGCGGAATAAGCAAAAAGGGGTCGGCAAACCAGGTGGTTTGCCGACCCCTTTTTTAGGAGCTAGTGGCGGTAGGGCCGCGGGCGGGCGGGCCGGTCGTGGTACCAGGCCCGGCGCGGCTTTTTGCGGCGCTTCTTACTAGCCAGCACCAAGCCCACGGCGGCCAGCACCGTGCCCGCGATGGCCAGCGTTTTGATGAGCGGGCTCACCAAGGGCGGCGGTACGGAGCGCACGCCGTCGGCATCGGCTACGGCGGCTTGGTGGGCGTAGCGGCCTATTTTGGGACGGGCCAGGGTATTAAAATGCACTGCCAGGTGCGCCAGCTCCGAGCGTAGGGTGTCGCCGTGCATCGGGATTCCGTGGCCGGTGGCGCCCACTTCAGGCACCAGCGTTACCAGCTCGGCCACCGACACGCGGGCCGCATCCCAATCGGGCGTGAAGTAGGCGGGCGGGCCGTGCACCTCCTGGTGCTGCGTGTAGGTGGCGATGGCCGATTCGCCCCGCACGGTTGTGAAGGCGTCGCCGGCCACCAGTACCCGCCCTTCTTCGCGGAAAAACGACACGTGGCCCGGCGTATGGCCCGGCGTGTGCAGCCAGCGCCAGCCGGGCAGGCCGGGCACGCTACCATCCTCGGGCAGCGGGTGCACCCGGGCGCCTAGGTCGTAGGGATGCTTGGGGTACAGGAAGGAGCTCCAGGCCATTAGGCCGCCGCCCACGGTGGGGTCGGGCGGCGGGTAGCTAGAGCGGCCCGTGAGGTAGGGCAGCTCGAGCGGGTGGGCGTACACGGCTACTTCGGGCCAGAGCTTCAGCAGCTCGTCGAGGCTGCCAGCGTGGTCGAAGTGCGCGTGCGTCATTACGATGGCAATCGGCGGGTTGGCGGGGCCAAATACTTCGGCGGCGTGCGCCTTGACTTTGGCGGCCGAGCCGGGCAGGCCGGCATCAATCAGTACCCAAGGGCCGAGCAGCTGCTCGGGCACAGCGGCTGCGTAGTAGAGGTTGACAAAGACGTCGCGCAGCACGTGCAGGCCGGGCACCACGGGCATGAAAGCGGGCGTAGTAGCCCGCGAAGCATCATTGGAAAGCATAGGCGGCAGGGGTGGGAAACACTGGGTGGCTGGGCCGGCGGCCCTTTAATTTTGGCTTACGGACATTGGCGCGCCGGGTCTTTATTTTACCACCTAGGGCTGAGGCTACTAGCTCGGCTAGGCGGCGCGGTGGGCACGTAAAAAGCCCACTACCAGGGCGGCAGTGGGCTTTCAGGCGTCGCTAAAAATATTATTGGTTGCTGCCGCTGGGGGCCGCCGAGTTGTCGGTGGGCTTGGCCTGCTTCACGTCGCCGAGCTGGCCGCTGGCCGACTGGGGCGAGGCGCTGCTCTTACCGGCGGGGGCCGACTGCTGCTGCTCGTCCACGCTGGCCGTTTTCAGGTCGGCGGCCGAGCCTTTGCCTACGGGCGTGCGCACGTTTTGCTTGTAGTTGATGCTATCGCGGTTCACGTCGGCATTGGTAAAGCCGGGCGTGCCGTTGAAGCCGTGCTCGAACTGGGGGTTTTTGCCGGGGCTGTAATTGTAGTCGCAAGCCGTGAGCAGCGTGGCCGAAGCAATACCCAGCAGCAGCGCCAGGGCAGGGCGAAAAGAGGAGTTCATACGAAAATAAAAGGAGTTGTTGGTGCAAAGATGCAGCCCGACTGCGTTTAGACTTGGACGAGGAAGCCGGATTTTTGTTGCCCTAGGGCTTCGAGTTGGTTTGCTTCGCCCGCCGCATCTGCCTTTCTTACTTGCTATGGCTGCTTCTTCTACGCCTTCGCCCCTGCACCGCGCCCTAGGTACACTCAAGCGGGCCGCCCTGCTGCCCGTGCGCGGGGCCGCGCAGCTGTACCAGTCGGGGCGGGCGCACCAGCATTTTTTCTTGCCCGTGCTCAATGGCGCCCTCGGCGACCAGCTGGCCGCGCGCCACGATGCGCGCGCCATTGCCCTCAGCTTTCGGCGGGGCGGCCACGATGTGGCGGTGGCCGACCTCGGCCTGAGCGAGCCGCACCAAAAAACGGTGGTGTTCGTGCACGGGCTCATGGGCGACGAGCTTATCTGGCAAACCAGCTTTCAGGACGGGCCGGGCGGCCCGCTGCGCTACGGCCCGCGCCTGGCCGCTGAGGCCGGCGTGCGGGTGCTCTACGTGCGCTACAACACGGGCCTGCACATTTCGGAGAATGGCCGGGCGCTGCACCGGCTGCTCACCGACCTACTCCTCACCTACCCCGATGCCCTGGGCGAGCTGGTGCTAGTGGGCCACAGCATGGGCGGGCTGGTGGTGCGCTCGGCGGGCTACTACGCGAGCGCGGCTGAGAAAATACGGACCCAAGCAAGCGCCAAAAAACCTAAAAAAACCGCCTCCTCGCCAGCTACCGGGCCGTTGGAAAGCGCGCCTTCCTGGCTAGCCCACCTAGGCTCCGTTTTCCTGCTGGGGGTGCCGCACGATGGCTCTTACCTGGAGCAAAATAGCCTGCTGGTAGAGCGCCTGCTCAAGCGCATCAATCTGTTTCCAACGCGCTTTATGAGCGAGGCCATCGCCCGCCGCTCCAATGGCATCAAGGACTTGGGCCAGGCTTTGCTGGTGGATGAGGACTGGCAGCAGCCCGACGACCCCGCCCTGCCGCGCCCGCGCACGGTGGTGCCCCTGCTACCCGGCGTGCGCTACCACGTGCTGGTGGGCGCTTGGCTGCGGGCCAGCCTGCCCCGCACCGTGCGCGATTACTTTGGCGACGGCCTAGTGGGCACGGCCAGCGGCCAGGGCGAGCTTTTTGGCGATGAGACTACCCTGCCGCCCGGCACCAGCGTGCGCACCGCCCACTTTGGGCAGCAGCACCACGTGGGGCTGCTGCACCACCCCGAGGTGTACCACTACCTGCGCCAGTGGGCGTGAAGATGCTCTAACTTAATAAAAAAAAGCCCGGCTGTGTGAGGCAGCCGGGCTTTTTATTTAAAAGACTTTCGGTGGCCTATAGCCTACCACGAGCCTTGGTTGTCGTCGGTGCTATCGAAGCCGCCGCCGCCAGTGTCATTCGACGACGTATCGTCGTAGGAGCCACCATCGCCGGAGAAATAGTCACCCGAATTATCTGCGCTGGCATTGTCCGAGAAATAGTCGGGTTCCGCGCTATCAGCGCCGCCGTTGCTGTTGCCGAAGTAGTCGCTGGCGGCATTAGCCGGCGGCACAGCGCCCGCGCCGGCAATACTAGCGCCCGCCGCACCAGCACCAGCCGTACCGGCATCCAGATTGTGCGCGCTGCCCGAGGTGTCGTGGCCCTCAGACATGCGATTGCCTATGTAGGCGCCCGCGGCCGCTGCGGCCCCCGTGGCCAGCATACCGCCTATGCCTGGGCCCGAGCTAGGGGCCTGCCCGCCATAGCCGCCGCCCTGCTGGTAGCCTTGGTTGCCATTGCCCATAAAGTTGGGGGCTTGGTTACCCGCTACAGGGCCGTTGCCCCGGAAATTAGGCGTCGTGGGCGACTGAGCCGCCGTATTATTATTGTTGCTCCGGTTGAACAAGCGCTTCACCAGCCAAATGCCGCCGCCAATGACCAGCGCCCCGATGAGGAGCGAGCCAATGCCCAGCCCGCCGCCCGACGAAGCAGGCTCGGCGGCCGGATACGTAGGCGCGGAGGTGGTAGGCTCGGTGCTCGCGGCACCCATAGCATTGGGAGTAGTGGCGGTGTTGTCAATTGCCGTCGATGTGGCGGTAGCAGGGGTAGTGGCCGCGCCGTTTTTGCGCGGGTTAGAGCTTGGGTTGGCGGCCAGCATCAGCGTGTTCAGGCCTTTGCGCAGCCCGGCAAAGTAGTTGCCCTGCTTAAAAGCCGGGGCCATGTCCTGGCTCATCACGCGCTTGGTAAGCTCGGGCGTGATGGAGCTGCGCAAGCCGGAGCCCGCCTCGATGCTCATCTGGTGCTCTTTGCCCGAAAGCAGGATGACAATACCGTTGTTTTTGTCGCGCTGGCCCACACCCCAGGCGGTGCCCAGTTGGCGGGCGTACTCGGCCACGCTGGTGCCGTTGAGCGAGGGCACCGTCACGACCACGACTTGCGTGCCCGTGTTGTCGGCGTATTTGCGCAGGCCGCCTTCCAGCTTCTTGGCGTCGGCGGCCGAGAGCAGGTTGGCCTGGTCAGTAACGAAGGTGAACGGCTCCGGCCGGGCCGGAATACCGTCGGCCGCGGCAGCCGGGCGACCAAGCCCAACCGCTAGCGCGAGCAGTAGAAAAGTGAGAAAACGAGACATGGGAAAGGGGAGGTGAAAGAATGAAAAAGTTTCACTTTCCTTTTACGGCAGTTAGCCAAGCAAGGTGGCTTTTGCAAAATGAGCCAGCCAAACCAAGGCCACTGCGGGACTTGAGGCACCGGGCTACTAGGGTGGCTGAGGCGCTTGCCAGGCAGCGCCGGCTAGGTAGCCACCGGCTTTCTAAGGTGCGAGCCTATACCGGTACCCATCGCCACTTACCTGATACCCAGCCCCAGCCGGAGGCCGCCGGCCTCGGTCAGCTGCCTGGCTAAAACGTATTGCGCGCCGGCTGCGTACTACCAGCGTATCCATTAGCCCCCAGACCATGAAAACGCCTAACCACACCGACCCGGAAACCAAGAAGAAAGAGAAGAAGAACGAGGTAGACGAGCGCAGCAAGCCCGACGGCAAGAAGACCACTACCCAGAAGAAGTAGCCTAGAGCTACCTCCAAACGAAAAGAGCCCGGCTACGCGCGTAGCCGGGCTCTTTTTGCGTCCTGCCGGGCCTAAAGCACCGCGGCGGGCACCACTACCCGCTCGAAGCGCACGTAGCCGTCTTCAGCGGGGCCCACCAGCGCAAATTCATTGCGCACCAGCACCTGCTGCGAGGTGGGGTTGTCGGCGCGGGCGCGGGCCACCAGCCGGCGCACCTGGCCGGTGGCGGCGGCTTGCTGCACCAAGCCGCTCACCAGCTCGGTGCCCAGGCCCTGCCCGCGCCAGTCGGCGGCAATAGAATATCCGATTTCGGCCGTGCCCGCCGCATCGGGCGGGCCCATAAAGCCCCCGGTACCCACGAGCGTGCGCGGGGTGTCGCCCTCGGCTTTGCGCAGCGCGTACCAGCCGTACCAGCCGGCCGCCTCGCGGCCACCCGCCGTCAGCTTTTCCAGAAAGTACTGCATGGCCTCCCGGTCGTAGTCGCCGGGCGGCCAGTCGGTGGGCAGCACGGCCCCTAGCAAAACGGGAAAATACTGGGGCTTGTGCAGCTCAGCGGTGAGCAGCGCCCGGCTGGCCGCCAGGATAAGGAGGCGTGGGGTATGAACAATCAATGGAATCATAGCTGCTATATACGGCCCGCGCGGCCTCAGGAAGGCACCTAGGGTAATTTTGAAGGTAGTGTAGAACTGAGCAGCCACGCAAACTTTGTAGTTCGCGCCGCCCCGTTTTAGCATGCGAACTACAAAATTCGCGCTACGAGCTTCGACCTACGAAACCGCCCTAGGTCATGCTTTTCTTACGGCGCCAAGCGAGTGAGGCGGGTAGCAAGCGCCGCGGGGCGAAAGTCGGGCGAGCCGCGGCCCAGGCCGGCGCGTAATTTTGACCTGATGCCGCACTCGTTTCGCCTTCCGCCCCTACCCGACCTTCCCATTGTGGCGGCCTTGCCCGCGCTGCGGGAGGCCCTGGCTACGCACCCCCGCGTGGTGCTGGAAGCGCCGCCCGGCGCCGGCAAAACCACCGTAGTACCCCTAGAGCTGCTGGCCGCCGCGTGGCGGGCGCCCGAGCAAAAAATACTGGTACTAGAGCCGCGCCAGCTTGCGGCGCGCGCCGCGGCGGCCCGCCTGGCCCAACTGCTGGGCGAGCCCGTGGGCCGCACCGTGGGCTACCGCGTCCGGCTCGATAGCCAGGTATCGGCCGCCACGCGGATAGAAGTTATCACGGAAGGCATTCTGACGCGGATGCTGCAAGACGACCCCGCGCTGGAAGACGTGGCCTGCGTGGTGTTTGACGAGTTTCACGAGCGCAGCCTCAATGCCGACCTAGGCCTGGCCCTGGCCCTCGATGCGCAGGCCGTGCTGCGGCCCGAGCTGCGCATCCTGCTCATGTCGGCCACCCTGGAGGCGCAGCGGCTGGGCCAGTGGCTACCGGCACCGGTGGTGTCATCGGCGGGGTTTTTATTCCCCATCGACACCCACTACCTCGACCCGCGCCGCGCCGGCGCGCTGCCCACCAAGCCCAGCGAGCGCCTGGCCGAGCTAGTGCCGGCCCAGGTACGCGCCGCCCTAGCCGCGCACCCCGGCGACGTACTGGTATTCTTGCCCGGCGTGGCCGACTTACAGCGCATCGATAGAAAGCTCGGCGACAGCCTGCCGCCGGCCACCGACCTGCACCTGCTGCACGGCGAGCTGCCGCTCGAAGCCCAGCAGGCGGCCCTGCGCCCCGCGGCGGCCGGCCGCCGCAAGGTCATTCTGGCCACCAGCATTGCCGAAACCAGCCTTACCATCGAGGGCGTGCGGGTGGTTATCGACGGAGGCTTTGCGCGGGTGCCGCGCTTCGTGGCCCGCACCGGCTTCACCACTCTCGAAACCGTACCCGTGGCCCAGGCCGCCGCCGACCAGCGCCGGGGCCGCGCCGGCCGCCTCGCGCCCGGCACCTGCTACCGCCTCTGGACCGAGGCCGAGCACTACCAGCTGCCCGCCCACCGCCCGCCCGAGATTCACACCGCCGACCTTAGCGGCCTGGTGCTGGAGCTGGCCCTGTGGGGCACCCACGACCCTAGTAGCCTGCGCTGGCTCGATGCGCCGCCCGCCGCCGCCGTGGCCCAGGCCCGCGAGCTGCTACTGCGCCTAGGGGCGTTGGAAATTAAAAATGATAAATTAAAAGTTAAAAATGAGCTCCTTGACTCGACTACTACTGACAACCAGCTGATTTTTAATTCTGAATTTTTAATTTTTAATTCAACCGCCCACGGCCGGCAGCTCGCCAAGCTGGGCCTGCCGCCGCGCCTGGGGCACCTGGTGGTGCGCGGCACCGCCCTAGGGCACGGTGCCGCCGCCACGGCCTTGGCTGCCCTGCTGGCCGAGCGCGACCTGCTGCGCTGGGCCACGCCCCACGACCCGCGCCCCTTGCCGCCCGACCTGCGCCTGCGCCTCGAAGCGCTGGCTAGCGGGCGGCCGCCGCTGGCCGGCTTGGCCCTGCACCACGCCACCCTGCAGCGCGTGCGCGATGTGGCGCGCCACCTGCACGGGCGCCTCGGCCAAGCTCGTACCACAACCGCGGATGCGGCCGTCTTAACCCAGGCGCCCGTGGGGCTGCTGGCGGCGCTGGCCTACCCCGACCGACTGGCCCAGCGCGAGGCGCCCGACCGGCTGCGCCTCGTCACGGGCCAGCGGGTGAGCCTGCGGACCGAAGATGTGGACCCGCAGGCCCGCTTTTTTGCGGTGGCCTACCTGGCGGGCACGGCGGCAGCGCCCCGCGCTACCCTGGCCGCTCCCATTGACCTGGAGGAGCTGGAAGCGGGCTTTGCGGAGCAGATTTCTACTACCGAAGAGGTGCGCTATGATGCGACTGCCCAGCGGGTGGTGGGCCGCCGCGTGCGCCGCCTAGGGGCGCTGCTGCTGGCCGAAAGCGTAATTGGCCAGCCCGACGCGGCCCTGGTGGCGCAGGCGCTGACAAGCTATTTGCAGGAAAGCGGCCTCGGCAAACTTAACTGGACGGCCGGCGCCCGGCAGCTCCAGCAGCGCCTGGCGTTTCTGCACCAGTTGCAGAGCGACGCGCAGTGGCCAGCTTTCGACGACGAGGCGCTACTCGCCGATTTGCCCGCGTGGCTGGGCCCGCACCTGGCGGGCCTCAAAAGCCTCGACCAGGTGCAGCGGCTCGACCTGACCGAGCCGCTGCTGGCCCGGCTGCCCGGCGGCTGGGCCCAGCGCCAGGAGCTCGACCGCCTGGCGCCCGCCGCGCTCGAAGTGCCCAGCGGCTCGCACATCACCCTCGATTACAGCGACCCCGCCGCCCCAGTGCTCGCCGTGAAACTCCAGGAGCTGTTTGGGCTCACCGAAACGCCGGCGGTGGCGGCGGGCCGGGTGCCGCTGCTGCTGCATTTGCTCTCGCCCGGCGGCCGGCCGGCGCAAGTCACGCGCGACTTGCGCTCGTTTTGGGAGAAGGGCTACTTTGAGGTGCGTAAAGACCTAAAGGGCAAGTACCCCCGGCACCCGTGGCCCGACAAGCCCATGGAACACATTCCGACCAGGCTCACTAAAAGGCGCCTCGGAACGTCCTAAAGTCCTGCCGACTGGTACAAGGAGTTCATCTGCTAGTACAAAAAAAGCTGAGTTGGTATACGTTTGAGGCCGTTGCGCTACTGGTTCCTGGTCGACTAGGCCCTAGGGCATTCACCAGCTACCTGCCTGACTGGCAGTGCATAGCGCTATTAAAAACAAATTGCCCATCTCAAACTGAAATGGGCAATCCAACTTTTCCTTTTCCTGTTTCTAGAAAATCTATCCTGGCCCTCTTGTAGGCCACCCCGCACCAGCCTAGCAAGGCTACACTGGTAGGACGATGAATAAATTATCTGCTACAAAAATACGGGCGAATGATGTAGGAACACGCAACTGCCGACAATCAGGGCAATAAAGTCGCCCGATGGCCACTCCGCCTCGCTGAACGAAAGCAATTTGCGAGCGAGCCGCGCTGCACCAAACCGGCCAGCTACCCGGCGCATTACAAAAAAGCCCGCTGCTCTACGTAGAGCAGCGGGCTTTGCATTGGCAGCTTGAGGCTGGTGCGCTACGCCCTAGATACCTAGGGATATTTTCTGGCTGAAAGTGCCGGCGCTGGTAGTCAGCTTCAGCATGTAGATGCCCGTCGACATGCCGGGCTCTATTTTTTGCAGCGAGCCGTTGGCCAGCGACACTTCTTGCTGGTAAACTTGGCGGCCACTCATATCGATGAGCTTCAGAAGCGCCGTGCCCACGTTAGCGGGCTGCACATCGAGGTAAAACGTGCCGTTGTTAGGCACCGGATACACGCTGATGACGAACTCCACCGCCTTTATTTCCACCGCCTTAATGGGTGAGTAGACCGGGGTGCGGTCGCTGCGCAACTGCTGCAGGCGGTAGTAGTTCCAGCCGGTGGCGGGCTGGGGGTCGATGGCATCGTAGCTGTGGGTTACCAGAGAGGTGGCCCCGCCGGGCTGCCGCAACAAGTCCGTGAATACGTGCCCGTCCGTCGATTTTTGAATTACAAACCCGGTGCAGTTTTCCTCCGCGGCGGTTTGCCAGTTCAGCGCCACCTGCTGGTTATCGGCCACTGCCTCAAAGTGCATGAGCGTGGGCCGGATAGTTGCGATAACCTGGCTGTATAATACGCCATTGGGCACCAATTGCTTGGGCATATCGGGGCCGCTGTACTGCAACACCAAGCCCTGGCTGCCCCCGTGCTCGCCATAATCGACGCGCAACGTGTGCAGGCCCGGGCTCAGGGTACAGGTGCCGTTCATTTCCCGGTAGGGAAACGAGTCGCCTTTGTTGAAAGCCACCGGCTGCGGGTTATTGTCGAGCCAGAGGTAGGCCGCATCGTCGGAGCCCAGGTAAAAGGTGTAGTCACCGGCATTCGTTACGTACAGCTGCCCCTGAAACCGCGCGCTGAACTCATCGGGCTTATTGGCTGCGTAGTAAGTGGCCACCTTCCCAACTTTAAAGTTGTCGTCCTCGGCTTCCACAAAGTTGAGTTGCTCTATTGGGCGGTTGTGGATGGCCGGGGCATTGGCCGTAAAGAAGCTGGGCTGGTCGTAGAAGTAGCCCGGGTAATAGTCGGCCGACAGGCCTGGCGAGCCCACTACCACCGGCAGCGACTGGGCCTGCGCCGCCGACGCCGACAACATGCCTAGGCACAATGAAGCGGCCAAGCCAGTCGCGAGTCGATGATTATGCTGAGCAGCCCGACGGGTAGCCTGCGCAAGGTGAAGGAGTAACATAAAGAGGATAAGTGGAATCATAGATTATTGCTCTCAGACGAAAGAAAGAAAAAATTGTTTTATACCTAAGGGGCAAAGTTCTTCAGGTATTTGGCAATTCGGAATCTATTTGAGAATAATCTTTTTGTAAGAAATTTTTGCCTTTAATCACGCACACCGGATTTCAACAGAATTACGACAAATCATAGTCATTCATGCACTATCCGCTTTCTTAGAAAAAACGATTATTATATGCTATCCGGGCAGTGAATTAACGCTTTGCTTTCCCATTTAAACCAAAAAGCTCAGTATACAGCTGCTTGTCTTACACGCAGATAGGCGGCGTTAAAAACAGAATATGCAATTATTAATATGGCTAAAAACATATATTAATTGCACGCCAAATGCAATTCTTCTTTGGCCCGCCGCTTTTTAAATGTCCATCTCCTGCTGCCGCTATAAAAACAGCAATCTCAAGCTCACTAATTAATCCCGGCCCTATACCTTAGGAAACCATTGTGGGTTACGCTAACTATTTCTTCTTTTTTTTGCAGCAACCAGCAAATTGCCGCCATAGCTCGGCTTTTTTAGCGCCGGGCCCACAGTGGATTGAGTATGCTTACCAACGAGCAGCCAAACATTCTGGTCGCGTTGTTCGTCTTAGCCGCATTCTTTTTCTTTTAATTAGTATGACTAAAAACTGGTTTATTACCGGCGTGAGCACCGGCTTTGGCAAACACCTTGCCGAATTGGCTCTCGCCAAGGGCGACAAAGTCGCCGCCACGTTCCGCAAGCAGGAGCAGGCCGACGAATTTTCTCAGAAAGCGGGTGCCAATGGCCGGGGCCTGGTGGCCGATGTGGCCGACGAAGCCGCCGTGAAACAGGCCGTGGCCGACGCCATCGAGACCCTAGGCTACCTCGACGTGGTGGTGAACAACGCGGGCTACGGCTCGATGGGCCCCATCGAGGAGGTGCCCGACGCCGAAGTACAGCGGCAGTTCGACATTAACGTTTTTGGGCCGCTGCGGGTGCTGCGGGCGGTGCTGCCGCACCTGCGCGAGCGCAAGAGCGGCCACATTCTCAACATCACGAGCATCGGCGGGCTGCGAGCTTTCCCCGGCGTGGGCATCTACAACGGCTCTAAGTTTGCGCTCGAAGGCATTGGCGAAAGCCTCGCCGCGCAGGTAGCGCCCCTAGGTATCCACGTAACCAACGTGGAGCCCAGCGGCTTCCGCACCGATTGGGCGGGGCGCTCGGCTACGTTTACGGAGCCGGCCATTGCCGACTACCGCGATACGGCCGGCAAGAACATGGCCGACATTCAGGGCTATAGCGGGCAGCAGCCCGGCGACCCCGAGCGCGCTGCGCAAGCCATGTTTGACCTCGTGCGCATGGAAAACCCGCCGCTGCACCTGCCCCTGGGCAAGGCCGCCGTGAAGGGCGCGCTCGACAAGTTTGCCACGATTACCAAAGAGGTGGAACAGTACGCCCACATCGGCAACGGGGCCGATTTTCCCAGCTAGGGCACGGCGTTCGCTTTGCTTATCAACAGAAAACCCCGGCCTGGTAGGCCGGGGTTTTCTGTTGGTGGCACTTCTCTGTCGAGGCACCCTAGGGCGCTCTCCGCCTACAAAATTACTTGAAGCTGCATCGTGGCTTCGGGCCGGTACTTTACATTGTTGACGTCGTTGAAATCGGGCCGGGCGCGGTAATTGAGCGTGATTTTGGCCTGGTGGCCATCGAGCAACACGTTCACGCCGCCGTCGAGAATGTGCACGTCGCGCAGGCCGCCATCGGTGGTGCGCAGGCCGTCGTAGCGGCCGTGGATGTAAGCGGCGTAAGGCTGCAGGCGCACCTTGGGGCCGAGCAGCTTCCTAGGCAGCAAGAAGCCGGTCTGGATGGTCTGGGCCGTGCCGGTGCCCAGCAGGGGCACCGCGTTGCCGCGCAGCGCGGCCGAGCCGGTGCCGGGGTTCATGGTACCACCATAGCGCACGAAGTTGGAGCCCATGTTGTAGCGATACGCGGCGGCGTACACCGTGAAGGCCGTTTGCTGGGCCGTGTCCACGGGCGTGTCGTAGAAGAGGTCGGCCGCGAACGTGCTCAGGTTTTGCTTTTCGTAGGGTATGGTCCAGGCATTGGCGGGCAGCGTAGTGGGGTTGGCCGATTGGCGCGTGTACATGCCGTCTTTGTAGAACAGGAAGCCCGTGCCCAAATTGAGCACCCGCCGCGCCCCTAGGTAGCAGCCCACCTGGAAGGGCACGAGGTTGGCTTCCTTGTCCAGAAACTCCCAGGCGACATAGCCCTGGTACACCATGCCGCGGGCACGGGGGTTAAACTGGGCCACGCCCGTAGCGAGGGTGGCCGGCGTGCTGGTGAGGTTGCTGCGAAACGCATCGTTGACCGACAGCTTGTAGTCGAGGCCTTTGACCCGGCCGCGCACGTACATGCCCAGGCCGCGCCCGGTCTGGTCGATGGCGTCGATAACGGGCCACTGCGTGCCGGGCACGTCGAGCGTGAGCAGCGAAAAAGCCGCAAAGCTGGTTTGGCGCGAAATGCCGTTGACGTAGTGCAGGCCGCCACCGAAGTTGACGTACTTGTTGACCTTGTACTCCACCAGCGCGTCGTGCAGGTAGAAGAGCGGCTTCTTGCCGGGACCGGTAGCCTCGCCCGGCGCCCCACCCGAAATGGTGGTTTGTACGTTGATACCCAGCTGGGTAATAATGAGGAAGCGCGGGTTGAGCTGGGCCACCAGCAGCACCCGCGAGCGCCGGATACCAAAGTCTACCTGGTCGTAGGACAGCTCCTCGGTAGCGTTAGTGGTGTTCGAATTGTTCTCGGTGTAGCGCGCCCAAAACTGGTGGGCCGTCATTATCCGCACGTACTTCGAGCCGTCGGGCGAGAGGTTAATTTTCATGCCGCCCGCGTAGGGCGCCGACTTAGTGGGGGCCGGCGTGGGCTTGGGCAAGCTAATGGGGGCCGGGTCGGGGGCCTTGCCGGTGGAGGGCGGCACTACTACCTGAGCCTGGGCGGCGGCACCTAGAAAAAGTAAGCTGGCAGCTAGCAGGCGACCGTAAAAATTACTCATTATCAGCGTGATAAAGTGGGTGGGGACAGAGGAAAAAGGCCAGGCGCAGCCCGCTCTCCGGCTTGGACCGAAAAGGAGAGTATTGCCCGGTTTGGTTTAGAAAGCCTACCTAGGGCAGCGGCGGTGCTAGTGGCGCGCTACTTCCACGAGCGGCAGCTCGCTCGCCGGCTCCGGGAGCTCGTTCTGGAGCACCGAGCGGCCCTGTATCGCCAACTGGTAGCGGGCCTCGTCAAACTCGCCTTCGCTCTTGGCGATAACCAGCGTGGCTACGCCGTTGCCGATAACGTTGGTGATGGCCCGCGCCTCGCTCATGAAGCGGTCAACGCCCAGCAGCAGGGCCACGCTTTCGACCGGAATAACCTTGGTAGCGGCCAGCGTGGAGGCCAGCACGATGAAGCCCGAGCCCGTAACGCCCGCCGCGCCCTTGCTGGTGACCACCAGAATGGCAATCAGGGTGAGCTGCTGTGTAAGCGAAAGCGGAATATTGAAAGCCTGCGCCAAGAAGATAACCGAGATAGACAGGTAGATAGACGTGCCATCGAGGTTGAATGAATAGCCGGTGGGGATAACCAGGCCGGCCACCGAGCGCGAGCACCCTAGGCGCTCCATCTTGTCAATCATGCGCGGCAGAGCCGACTCGGAAGAGGAAGTGCCGAGCACCAGCAGAATTTCCTCCTTAATAAAGCGCAGGTATGGCCCCAGGCGCAGGCCGTAGTAGCGCAACACCAGGTTGAGGCCCACGAAGATGAACAGGAACATGGTGGCGTACACCACCAGCATCAGCTTGGCCAGCGGCAGCAGCGTGGAGATGCCGTACTTGCCGATGGTGAAGGCCATGCCACCGAAGGCACCTAGCGGGGCCAGCTTCATCACCATGGCCAGCACCCCAAACATGGCGTGCGAGAGCCGGTCGAAGGTCCGCATCAGCGGCTCGCCGAGCTTGCCCATGCGGTTGAGGGCCAGGCCGAAGAGGACCGAAAATAGCAATACTTGCAGGATGTCGCCCTTAGCAAAGGCGCCCACCACGTTGTCGGGCACGATGTGCGTGAAGAACTCGACCCAGTTCATTTCGCCGGCTTTTTCGGTGAATTTGGCGGCTTCCTCTACCTTCTTGCTGTCTTGCAGCACGGCCTGAGCGGTGGCCTGCACGCCGGCGCCGGGCTGCGTGAGGTTGGCCACGCCGATACCGATGGCTAGGGCCAGCGTGGTTACTATCTCGAAGTATAGCAGGGCTTTACCACCCACGCGGCCCACTTTTTTCATGCTGCCCATGCCGGCAATGCCGATTACCACGGTCAGGAAGATGATGGGCGCAATCAGCATTTTGATAAGGCTGATAAACGTATCGGCGATGGGCTTGAGGGCCGCGCCGAACTTGGGGAACAGCGCGCCCACCACCACGCCCAGGGCGATAGCCGTGAGCACCTGCACGGTGAGGTTGGAATACCAGCGTTTCATATTAGAAGGAAGAAAGGGGTGGGAAGATGTGAGGAAACGCGGGCGCACCTAGGCGCTTGGGCGGGGTGAAAAGATGGCCCGAAACGGCCGTAAAAAGACAGCTTTCAGGAATTGACCATCGCTAGGAAACGATTGTCATGCAGAGCATTCTGCGCATTAAGCAGAGACGAAGCATCTCGCGTGGCGCAGTAGTAATCAATGCCGCTGCAATGAGGCGAGCGAGCTACTTCGTCTCTGCTTAATGCGCAGAATGCTCTGCATGACAACCATTATTTATCAAGCTGGCTAAGCCGCGACCCTGGCCGCGTCTCCGCCATCGTGAGAAACAGCACGAGCGAAATGCCGATGCAGCCCGCGGTGTAATAGTAGAAGTAGGCCTCGTGGCCCGCGCTCTTGCACCAAAGGGCGATGTATTCGGCCGTGCCGCCAAACACGGCCACCGTGAGCGCGTGCGGCAGCCCGATACCTAGGGCGCGGATTTCAACCGGAAACAGCTCGGCTTTCACTACGGCATTGATGCCGCTGTAGCCGCTCACGATGGTGAGCGCCAGCAGCAGCAGCCCCAGCGCCGCCCACGGACTAGTGGTATGGCTGAGGGCCGTGAGCAGCGGCACGGTACCTAGGGCCCCAAACACGCCAAAAAACAGCAGCAACGGCCGCCGCCCAATGCGGTCGGATAAAGCCCCAAATACCGGCTGCAATGCCGCGAACCCCAGCAGCGACAAGAAGCAGACGTTGGCCGCCGCTGACTTACTCATGTGAGCGGTGTTCACCAAAAACTTGAGCATGTAGGCCGTGAAGGTGTAAAACGCCAGCGTGCCGCCCATGGTGAGGCCCACCACCGTGAGCACCGCGCGCGGGTGCTGCCGCAGCACCCGCAGGCTGCCGCGCTGCTCCTCGGGCGTGTGCTTTTGGGCCTCAAACTCGCTGGTTTCGTCGAGGTTGTGGCGCAGGTACAGGGCCACCACCGACAGCGCCGCGCCAATGGCAAACGGGATGCGCCAGCCCCAGGCCAGCAGCTGCGCCTCGGAGAGCAGCCACTTTTGCAACACCAGTTGGATACCCAGGGCCAGCAGCTGCGCCAGTATCAGGGTCAGGTACAAGAAGCTCGAATAGAAGCCGCGGCGGCTGGGCGTAGCCATTTCGGCCAGGTACGTGGCCGATACGCCGTACTCGCCGCCCACGCTCAGGCCTTGCAGTAAGCGGGCCGTGAGCAGCATCACCGGGGCCACGAGGCCCACCGTTTGGTAAGTGGGCGTGAGGGCGATGAGCAGCGAGCCCAGCGACATGAGTAGCACCGACAAGGTCATGGACTGCTTGCGGCCCACTTTGTCGGCGATACGCCCGAACATCCAGCCGCCGATGGGCCGCATCAGGAACCCTAGGGCGAAGATGCCCGCCGTGTGCAGCAGCTGCGCCGTGGCATCATCAGAGGGGAAAAACGAGCCCGAGAAATACAGCGAGAACGCCGAGAACACGTACCAGTCGTACCACTCCACCAGGTTGCCCACCGAGCCGCTCAGGATGGCCCGCAGCCGGCGATTGGAAATCCGCTCCGGTCGCACGGAGTCCGCGCCGAGGGCGGGAGTTAGCAAAACAGGGGAGAGCAGTTGAGCCACCAGCGTGCGGGAATTGGGAAGGGAAGAGGTCGGCCGCCTTGCCGGAGTGAGTATTCACTTACCCTAGAAGACAGCGCAAAGGAGCGCAGCAATTTTATAGAAATTTCAAATAAACCTTATAATTCATTTGAAATTTCATGTTCCGCTTTACACCAACTAACCGAGTCTGACCGTTTTCCAAGCCACTGTATTCGTCTGGCTGCCACTCTCCATTGCCCTTTCCTCGCCCTAGGTCGCAAGCGGCGCAAAAACCACCCGCAGGTGATGCCACCCGTCGGCGTACTCGTAGCTAACGCGGTGTCCATATAGCTCGCTGATGCGCTTGACAATGGCCAACCCGATACCGATGGAATCAAGCGCCGCGTTGCCTTTTTTGAAGCGCCCAAACAGCTCCTCGACCGGGGCCGTAGGCGCGTGGCCGGTATTGGAGAGCAGCAGCCCGGCGGCCGACAGCTCCAGGTGAATTTCGCCGCCCGGCAAATTGTGCCGGATAGCGTTGCTAAACAGATTATTGAGTAGCAGCTGGGCCAGCGCCGCGTCGAAGGGTACGCGCACGCCGGGTGCCACGTGCTGGGTGGTGCGCAGGCCCTTCATCTCGGCGAGGTCGGCAAAGGCGGCTTCGGTAGCGGGCGCCAGTTGGCTAAAATCGGTGAGGTCGGCGGGGCGCGCCTCGTAGTGCTCGAGCTTGGCGAGCAGCGTGAGGGCCTGGTTTATTTTGGCGAGGCGCTCCAGTTCATCGTGCATAGCGGCGAGCAGGCGCAGCTGCTTTTCGGCCAGCCCGTCCGAGTCCATCAGCAGCTCAATCTTGGCCTTGATGCTTGCTATGGGCGTTTGCAGCTCGTGTGAGGCGTTTTCCGAGAACTCCTGCAAGCCCTGGTAGTCGCTTTGGGCGCGGGCCGTCATGCGCACCAGAAAATCATTCAGCTCCTCAAACTCGGCCGTGCGGCTGCGGGGCAGCTCGATGGGCTTTTTCTGGCTCAGCTGAAACTGCTGAATGCCGCGCAGCGTGGCATTGAACGGCCGCAGGATGCGCCAAGAAATCAACTCACTCAGTATCACCACCAAGGCCAGCAGGAACACGAACGTCCAGGCAAACACCAGCACCAGCCCGGTGAGGTACACGTCGCTCGGCTCGATTACGGAGGTCTGGCTGGTGATGGCATAGCGCCCCCCGCCCACCAGCGGATACGTGGTGACGCGCACCACCAGCGCCTGCGTTTGCAGGGCGGCATCCCATTCCTGGCGCACCCGCACGGTGCGCGGCCGGCGCAGCGTGTCGGGCAGCAGGCGCACCCGCACGCGGGGGCCGGGCAGCGGCGCCGCGTAGGCGGGCGCGCTGGGCAGCCGGGCCGCCGCCACTTGGTTGAGGTGCTCGAGCTTGCCGATAGCGGCCTGCGTGAAGCTGCGTGACAAAGCCGCGTACACGATGGTAAACCCCAGACTCAGGACGAAAAAGGAGATAACCGCGTAGGCGATGGTGTAGCGGTAATTAAGCTTCACTGGTCGGGAGCATTTAGCTTATACCCAAAGCCATAGACCGTGCTGATGTAGTCCTGCCCGCCCGCGTCGGTTATCTTTTTGCGCAGGTTTTTAACGTGCTGGTACACGAAGTCCACGCTGTCGAGGTTGTCGGTGTAGTCGCCCCAGAGGTGCGCCGCAATGGCCTGGCGCGTTAGCATCCGGCCTTTGTTGTTGATGAAATACAGCAGCAGGTTGGTTTCCTTGCGCGTGAGGTTCAGCAGCTTACCTTTCACGCGGCACTCCAGCGACTCTAGGTCGGCGGTGAGGTCGAGAAACGTGACGACGTTGTTTTTGTGCGGGTTGCGGCGGCGCATGATGGCCTTGATGCGGGCGTGCAGCTCGGGCAGCGGAAAGGGCTTGGTGATGTAGTCGTCGGCGCCTTCGCTGAGGCCGGTGAGCTTGAAATCGAGCGCGTTCTGGGCCGAAATGATGATGACGCTGCTTTCCACGCCTTCCTTGCGCAGCAGCTTCAGCAGATTGATGCCGTTGCCGTCGGGCAGCATAATATCGAGCAGCACCACATCGTAGGTGAAAAGCACCAGCTTTTCGCGCGCCTCGTCGAAAGTGGCGGCCACTTCGCACAGGTAATTTTCCTGCACGAGGTAGCTGGCGATGCTTTTGGCGAGTTCCGAATGGTCTTCGACAAGCAGGATTTTCATGGGTGGGAAGTTAGGCTTCAAAAGTACGGCGCTCGGCCGGTGGCTTAGCTCGGGCGTAGCTGCCCTAGGTGGCCCGCCGGCACCCGGCGCCCGCCCAAGCCCGTATCTGGGGCTATGCCCGCGTCCTTGCACTACCCCAACAACGATTTTGAAGCCCAGAGCTAGCAGCATTTGCAAGACCTGGTTTTTCGCGAAACCTGGGACGCCCGCCTCGGTCGCTACCGCTCGCCATTTGTGTACCGAGGCATGCGCAGCTTCGGCTATACGCTGAGTACCAGCTTGCAGCGCCTAGGTGGCAACTACCACGAGCTAGAGCACCACCTGCTGCGCAACTTCCGCAAGTACGCCCGCGACACGGCTACGCCCAGCAGCGCCAGCATCTGGGACTGGCTGGCCCTGGCCCAGCACCACGGCCTGCCTACCCGCCTGCTCGACTGGACCTACTCGCCCTACGTGGCCTTGCACTTCGCCACCGACGACCTGCACGCTTACCACCAGGACGGCATTATTTGGGCCCTGAACTACGTAAAGGCCGCCGAGCAGCTGCCACCCGCCCTGCAAGGCGCGCTGGCCCGCGAGGGCTCCAACGTATTTACCTCCGACCTGCTGGCCCCCGCCGCACCCTCGCTGGTCGCGCTGCAAGAGCTGCAAAAGGAGCCGTTCGTGCTCTTTCTGGAGCCGCCCTCCCTGGATGCGCGCATCGTGCACCAGTACGCATTGTTTTCGTGCATGAGCACGCCCGAGGCGCTGCTGCACCACTGGCTGGCCGAGCGGCCCGACCTGTTTTTCCGCATCCGCATCCCGGCCCGCCTCAAGTGGGAGGTGCGCGACAAGCTCGACCAGGCCAACATCACCGAGCGCGTGCTCATGCCCGGCCTAGGTGGCCTCAGCAGCTGGCTGCACCGGCACTACTCGTCGGCCCAGGGCCGGCCGGTCACGGGCGAGGGCGCCGAGCTACCGGGCTGATTGATTATTAAATCATTAAAAAAAAGCCGTTTCCTGGGGACAGGAAACGGCTTTTGAATTAGGGGCACAGGCGAGGCGCTAGTAGCGGCCGGGCCCACGGCCGTAGCCGCGGCCGTGGCCATGCCCACGGTCGTGGTCGCGCCCACGGTCGCGGCCGCGGTCATGGTCGTGCACCACGCACGAGGTCAGGGTGAGGCCGCCGATAACGAGCAGCGGCAGGATGCGGCGAAGGAGGAGCGAAATCATAGCAAAAAGCGGAAAGGAAAGCTGAGAAAATACTCAGAATGTATATACCTAAACGAAGACCGTGCCAGAAGGGTCTAGGGCCTGGTCGATACAATACCGGGCTTGGTCGGGCCTGCCTGCCGTATATTTGTCTGGCAATACGGTTTTCCTGCTAAACCCCCTGTTGCTATGGCTGACATTGCCACCCCCAAAATCGCCTTCGAGGCTCTGACCTACGACGACGTTCTGCTGTTGCCCGCTTATTCGGAGGTCTTGCCTCGCGACTGCGACCCTGGTACTCAGCTCACTACCCGCATCCGATTGCACCTGCCCCTCATCTCGGCCGCGATGGACACCGTGACCGAGGCCGACATGGCCATTGCCCTGGCGCAGGAGGGCGGCCTAGGTATCATTCACAAGAATATGAGCGTGAAGGCGCAGGCCAACCAGGTGCGCCGCGTGAAGCGCTCCGAGTCGGCCCTTATTCAGGACCCCTTTACCCTGCCGCCCACCGCCACCCTCACCGATGCCCGCACCCTGATGCGCCAGCACAACATCGGGGGCATTCCTATCATTGAGGACGACCGCCGCCTGGTGGGCATCATCACCAGCCGCGACCTGCGCTTCGAGAAGGATTTTACGGCGCCCGTTTCGACGGTGATGGTGCCCTTATCGCGCTTGGTGGCGGCCCCGGCCGGCATCGACCAGCGCGCGGCCGAAGACATGCTGCAAGACAAGAAAGTGGATAAGCTGCCGCTCGTGGACGCCGAAGGCCGCCTCACTGGCCTGATGACCTACAAGGACATCCGCAAGCGCCGCCGCACGCCGCACGCCAGCAAGGACCACCTAGGCCGCCTGCGGGTAGGCGCCGCCGTGGGCGTGACGGCCGACTTGCTCCAGCGCGTGGCCGCGCTCTACGAAGCGGGCGTGGATATCATCAGCGTGGACACAGCCCACGGCCACAGCAAAGGCGTGCTCGACGCCGTGCGCCTCATTAAGAAAGAGTATCCGACCCTGGACGTGATGGCTGGCAACGTGGCCACCGCCGCCGGGGCCCGCGCCCTGGCCGACGCCGGCGCCGACGTAGTGAAAGTGGGCGTGGGCCCGGGCTCCATCTGCACCACGCGCATCATTGCGGGCATTGGGGTACCGCAGCTGTCGGCCGTGATGGAGGCCGCCCGCGGCCTCGAAGGCACCGGCATCACGCTGGTGGCCGACGGCGGCATCAAGTTCTCAGGTGATATCGTGAAGGCCCTGGCCGGCGGCGCGGCGGCCGTAATGGTGGGCTCGCTGCTGGCCGGCACCGAGGAGGCGCCCGGCGACCTCATCATTTACGAAGGGCGCAAGTACAAGAGCTACCGCGGCATGGGCTCGGTAGAAGCTATGGAGGACGGCTCGAAGGACCGGTACTTCCAGGATGCCGAAGATGACGTGAAGAAGCTCGTGCCCGAGGGCATTGTGGGTCGCGTGCCCTTCAAGGGCGGCGTCGATGAAGTGCTGTACCAGCTGGCCGGGGGCCTGCGCGCCGGCATGGGCTACGTAGGCGCTTCCGACCTGCCCGCCCTGCAAGCCGCCCAGTTCGTGCGCATCACGGGGGCCGGCCTGCGCGAGAGCCACCCGCACGACGTGCAGATTACCCGGGAAGCCCCGAATTACTCGAGCCGCTAGCGTCAGCAACGGCGGCTGGCTCCGGGGCGGGCCGCCGTTGTGGCACTGGGCCAAGTTGTATTTTTGCTTTTCCAACGGCAAGCAGGAAATAGCGAGGGACTAGCGCCGATGGAGTTTACCTTCACGCTTCCTATGCCCAAAATTCGCTATTCTGCTTGGTTACTGGTAGCTGCTGGCCTGTGCTGGCTGCTCTTGCTGCTTAGCACTTTAAGCCGCGGCCAGCCCATTCCAGGCCTGTCGGCCGACTGGCCGCGCTGGCTGTTGCTGCTGGCCCAAGCCGGCTTTGCCTCCTGCATATTTGTTTACATGCGCGTGCAGCCCGACGCGCTGGTAGGCCAGAATTTTATTGGCCTGCTGCGGGCGCTTTTCCGCCGGGGGCTTGCGTTGAGCGCGACCCTGTTGGTGCTCATTGGCCTCGAATACCTAGTGGCGGCGCATACGCTGCCGCTGCCCGGCAATATCACGACGGCCGTTACGTACACCGTGGCGCTGGCGCTGTTCATCATCTTTCTGGCCGAAACTCTCTACGCCTGGCGGTCACTCGTCAGCTTTAGGGGCGGGGCTAAAATCCGGCGTGAGTGGCTGGTTTTCGAGGTAACCCTAGGCCTTGTCTTGCTCATGCAGCTGCTGGTCTGGCAAATGTCGCCGGGGCTGCGCCTAGGTATCGGCATTGGGCTGGCGCTCTTCGGCGTGTACCTGAGCGGGCACCAGCGCTGGGTAGCGTACCTCAATAGCTCGCAGAAGTGGCAAGCCATCCTGCTGCAGCTGGGCGTGCTGGGGTTTGCGCTGCTGTTTTTTTTCTACCTGCGCGATGCGCAAACCAACCCCGTGCTGCTTGTGCCGCCCACGCAGCTCTCTTTTCTGGTTCTTACCTCCTTCTTCGCTAGCTTCTACGCCATTGCGGGGCTTCTGATTACGCTGTTTAACCTGCCCATTGCCGAGGTTTTTGAGCAGCGGCGGGCCGAGATTCTGGGCTTGCAGCACCTGAGTCAGATTATTCAGCGGGGCCAGTCGGCCCCGGAAATCTACCAGATGCTGTTCAATTCCGCCATCCAAACCATCAAGGCCAATGCGGCCGTACTGGTGCCCCAGCGGCAGCCCGGCGAGCTGGCTAAGCACCCGCTGGCGCCTATGTTCTACCAGCTTGGGGCGGCCGACATTCCGTTGCTGGCGCCCTTGCTTACGCCCTCGCCAGACACCACGCGCATCGCGGAGCTGATTGACAACAGCCTGGAGCGCTCCAAGCGCCTCGCGGCGCTACCCACTACCTACGGGGCCGTGGCGGTGCTGCCTCTGCAAAGCCCGGCGCACGACTACGGCACGCTGCTGCTGCTGCACAACGAGCCGCACGCCTTTGATTCGGAGACGCTGAGCATCCTGCACACGTTCACAGCGCAGACGGTACTCAGCCTCGAAAACCTGCAGCTCGCCAAAGAATCACTTATCAACCAGCGCACGCAGGACGAACTCCGCATTGCGGCTTTGGTACAGGAGCGGCTCATTCCGAAGCGCTTGCCCACCGACGATTGGTTTGAAATCAGCACCTACGCCCAGGCGGCCAAGGAGGTAGGCGGCGATTTCTACGACTTCCTGCACTTGCCCGGCCAGAAGCTGGCGGTACTCATCGGCGATGTGTCGGGCAAGGGCGTTACGGCCGCCTTTCACACGGCCCAGATGAAGGGCATCTTCCACGCCTTGATGCAGGCCAACCCCCTGGCCAAGAAGGAGCGCGACCGCTACCCCGACCCGCACCGCTTCATGGTGCAGGCCAACGAGGCGCTCACGCACTGCCTAGAGCGCTCCTCCTTTATTACGGCCGCGTTTTATTTAATTGATTATCAGGCCGGCGGCTTTAGCTTTGCGCGGGCCGGACACTGCCACACGCTGTACTATCATTCTATTAAAGAAGAAGTCAGCTACTTCCGCACCGAGGGCCTGGGCCTAGGTATCATTCGTGATGCGGGCTACGAGAAGCACGTCAAAAATCAATTTTGGGATTATAATCCCGGCGATGTCATGGTGATATACACCGATGGCATCGTGGAGGCCCGCGACGGCGAGGGCAACGAGTACGGCGAAGACCGCCTGCTCCAGATGCTGGAGGCGTGCTTTTACCAGTCGGCCGAAGAAATCAACGCCCACCTGCGCCGCGATGTGCAGGATTTTAGCCAGGGCCAGCCGCTGCACGACGACCAGACGCTGCTTGTCATCAAGTTCAAAGCGGCCCAACCCCACACCTAGCCCTACGTATGGGGCACTATTATGAAAGTAACGACGCACGCCACCACCGATACGCTCACCCTCGTTCTTGACGGTGAGTTAGATGCCTCCTCCGCCGTTGTGCTCGATGCAGAACTCAACAAGCCGGAGATACTAAACTACCATAAGGTACTCGTTGACTGCCAGCGGTTGAGCTATATCTCTTCGGCGGGCCTAGGGGTGTTCATTTCGCACTTGCAGCGCTTGCAGGACTCCGATGTGAAGTTGGTATTCTTCAACATGCAGGAGAAGGTATTCAACGTATTCGAGATTCTTGGTCTCGATTCGCTCATGAACATTGTCCCCACCGAGCAAGAAGCGCAAGCCGCCTAGTAAGAAGTTAAGAGCTAGGAGTTGAGAGTTAAGAGTAGTCGCTCAGGCTACTACTAAGCTCCTGACTCTTAGTTCTCAACTCTTAACTTTTAACTTCTATGACCAGCCACCTTCGCATTGCTTGTTCGCGCCAGAACCTCCAGCAGGTGCGCGACTTTGTGCGCGGGTTTTTGATAGCGGGGCAACGCAACGAGGTAGTGGTCAACCAGGTGGTACTGGCCGTAGATGAAGTAGTAGCCAACTTTATTATTCACGCCAATGGCGAGGACGCTAACCAGTTTCTGGACCTGATGCTGACGCTCACCGAGCTTCGCCTCGACGTGGAAATTGAAGACCAGGGGCACACTATTTTTATCCCAGCCTCCGTGTCTCCCAATCCCGATATGCGCGAGTATATTCGGCAGGGACGCCGGGGCGGCATGGGAATGGCCTTGGTATCGCGGATTATGGACCAGGTAGAGTTTTTTGAGCGCAATGCGCACACCGTTTGCCACCTGAGCAAGACGCTTAGCTAGCTTTACACACCTACCTAGATGGGGCGCCCGTGCGAGGAGGAAAATCCTTCGCTCGGGCGCCCCATTTTTTATTCCGCTCTTGGGGTCAGTCAATCCCGGCAATTTTCTTCGTAAAATTGCACCAGCATTGTGTCCATAGCGTTGGGAGCAAACTTCTAACCTCAACTGGACTGATTCTGCTTACTTTTTTCTATGCAATTACGCCTTCCGCTGGCCGGCGCTGCCGCTGCCACGCTGTTGCAGCTGGCCGCTTGCCAGACCAGTAAACCCACCGCTGCGGCGACTACGGCACTCACTGGCTCGGCCGCCGCACCGGCGGGCAGTGGCCCGGCCATCGAAACGCTGGGCACGTACCAGGTCCCGGCCAGCGAGTTTGGGTACGTTTATAAGAAAAACAACGGCACCGCGCCCGACTACGGCACGCGCCAGAGCGTCACGGACTACCTCACGCTCTACACCAACTTCCGCCTGAAGGTGCTGGATGCGGAAAAGCGGGGCCTCGACACTACGCAAGCCTTCCACCGCGAGCTTGATGGCTACCGGCAGCAGCTGGCCCAGCCCTACCTCACCGAAAAAGGTGTGACCGACCAACTAGTGCGCGAGGCTTACAGCCGCATGGGCCAGGAGGTAAACGCCTCGCACATTCTCATTCGGGTAGCGCCCGACGCCAGCCCCACCGATACGGCGGCAGCTTACCAGAAAATCATGACCCTGCGCCAGCGCGTGACGGGTGGTGGCGAGGATTTCGGCGCCGTGGCGGGCAGCACCAGCGAAGACCCGTCGGCCAAGGAAAACGGCGGCAAGCTTGGCTACTTCACCTCGATGCAGATGGTGTATCCGTTCGAAACGGTCGCCTACCTCACGCCCGTGGGCCAGGTGAGCCCGCCCATCCGCACGCGCTTTGGCTACCATATCATCAAGGTAAATGACCGCCGGGCGGCCCAGGGCGAGATTAAGGTAGCCCACCTCATGGTACGTGTGACGCCGCAGGCCCCCAAGGCCGACTCAACCACCGCCCACAAAAAAATCAACGAGCTCTACGGCCGCCTGCGCAAGGGCGAAAGCTGGAACAAGCTCGTGGCGCAGTTTTCGGAAGATGCGGGCTCGGCCGCCAACGGCGGCGAGCTGCCGCCCTTCGGCACGGGCCGCATGATTCCGGCGTTTGAGGAAGTGGCGTTTAAGCTGCAAAAGCCCGGCGACCTCTCGGCCCCGGTGCAAACGCCCTACGGCTGGCACATCATCAAGCTGCTCGAAAAGCAGCCGGTGCCCTCATTCGCTACCCTGGAGCCGACGCTCAAGAGCAAAGTCGCCAAGGACTCGCGCTCGGAGCTGAACCGCACGGCGTTCCTCAAGCGCGTCCGCCAGGAAGACCAGTTTGTGGAGAACCCGACGGGCAAGACCGTGGCTTTTGCCCAGGCTGATACCGCACTGGTGAAAGGCCGCTTTAAGTTCAACCCCGCTACCCTCACGGCCGCCAGCGGCGCCAAGCCCTCGAAAAACGCGGCCAAAAACGCGGCCAAAACCGGTGGCGACAAGCAGCCGCTGTTCACCATCAAGGGTAAGCCCTACTTGGTAAGCGACTTCCTTACCTACGCGCAGCAAAACCAGCGCCCGCGCCCCACGGCGCAGCCGGCTTTTGCCATGCAGCAGCTCTACGACCAGTACGTGGACCAGAGCCTGACCGAATTTGAGAAGAACAGCCTCGACACGAAGTACGAGGACTACCGCATGCTCGTGAAAGAGTACCGCGATGGCATTCTGCTGTTCCAGCTCATGGACGAGAAAGTGTGGACCAAAGCCATTGAGGACACGGCTGGCCTGCGCAAATTCTTCGTGGCTAATCAGGCCAACTACCAGTTTGGGCAGCGGGCGCGGGGCACGGTTATCTCGGCGGCTACGCCGCGGCTGCTGGCCCGCGCCCAGCGCGAGCTAGCCACCCGCCGCTACCCCGTGGCCGGCCGGGCCGGCACGGTGCTGGTGCACTTCCGGCCCGGCACGGTGGCCCTAGGTAGCGCCAACGGCACGGCGGTGCTCAACGACCTCGCCAAGCGCATGGACCAGGACACGGCCCTCACCGCCACCGTGGCGGGCCACATTAAGCGTGGCGAGAGCCCGGCCCTGGCCCGCCAGCGCGCCACAGCCGCCGTCGACTACCTCACCAAGACAGGTAAGATTGAGCGTAACCGCCTGACCGTAGCCCGAGCCGCCACGGCTACTGCCGACGGTGACACGCGCCTGACGGTGTATAGCAGCGCCACCGGCGTGCTCGAAGCCAGCCTGAACGCCCAGAACCCGCTGGCCGTGCAGATTCAGCAGCGCACGTTCCAGAAGGGCGACAACAAGGTGATGGACGACTACCTCACGCGCCCAGCCGGCACTTACACCGTGCAGCGCGATGGCCGCCATTACGCCGTTATCGTGCAGCAGGCGCTGCCCGCCGGCCCTAAGGCACTCGGCGACGCCCGCGGCCAGGCCACCAGCGACTACCAGAATTACCTCGAAAAACAGTGGATTGAGCAGCTGCGCCAGCAATATCCGGTGCAAGTTAACGAAGTCCAGGTCAACAAGCTGGTTACCAAATAAAAGCTTGGTTCTGCCGTTTGGCTCCTGTCTATTTCAGAGGCCTAACGGATTTTCTTACCGCCCATTCGCGTTACGGCCGCACGCCCGGCAACCATTTGCCCCTTCCGCGGCTCTTTAGTTTATGCAACTCCTCCTTAAGCGTCTGCCTACGCTCGCTATTCTGGCGCTACTCTCGCTGCTGGCGGTGCCGCACACCAGCCAGGCCCAACTCGGCATCAGCCGCCCGCGCGGGCAGGAGCTGGTCGATGGTATTATTGTGAAGGTAGACAACCAGATAGTCCTGCGCTCCGAAGTCGAAAACATTTATGGCCAGGAACTTGCCCGGGCCCAAGGCAAACCTTTGCCGCCCGATTTGAAGTGCAAAATCCTGCAAAGCTTGGTGCTGAACCGTCTGATGCTCGCGCGCGCCGAGGTCGACTCCGTTACCGTAACCGACCAGCGTGTAAACTCGGAGCTTGACCGCCGCATGGCCTACTTTGTGCAGCAGATAGGCTCGGAGAAGAAGCTGGAAGAGATGTACAACAAGCCCTTGCGGGCCCTCAAGGAAGACCTACGCAGCCAGGTGCGCGACCAGCTGGTGCAGCAGGAGATGCAGGAGAAGATTGCGGGCAAGACGGCCGTGACGCCTCGCGAAGTAAAAGAATACTTCGAAAAAGTACCCAAGGACAGCGTACCGTACTTTTCTACCGAAGTAGAAGTGGGCCAGATAGTTATTCCGGCCCAGGTAAACGATGCGGCTAAGCAGGCCGCCATTGCCAAGCTCAACGAGCTGCGGGCGCGCATCCTGGCCGGCGAGAAATTCGAGCCCCTAGCCAAGGAGTTTTCGCAAGACCCTGGCTCGGCCGTGGAAGGCGGCTACCTAGGCTTCTTCAAGCGCGGCGAGCTGGTGCCACCCTACGAAGCCGCCGCCCGCAAGCTTGAGCCCGGCCAGCTGTCGCCGGTAGTGGAGTCGCAGTTCGGCTTTCACCTCATTCAGCTCATTGAGCGCAAAGGGGAGTCGTACTCGACGCGCCACATCTTGCTGAAGCCCGCTACCGGTACTACCGACGTGAGCGCCTCGGCCACCAAGCTCGCCCGCATCCGCCGCCAGATTTTGAGCGACAGCATCTCATTTGCCAAGGCCGCTAAGGAGTATAGCGATGACAAAGTGAGCAGCGCCAACGGCGGCTTGCTCGCCAACCGCCAGGACGGTGGCTCGCGCCTGCCGCTTGATAAGCTCGACCCGGCCATCTTCTTCACCATCGACACGATGAAGGTGGGCCACATCACCCCGCCCCTGCCCTACCGCACCGACGATGGCAAGGACGCCATGCGCATTCTCTACCTCAAGTCGAACATTCCGCCGCACCAAGCCAACCTGACGGACGACTACCAGAAGATTTCGCAAGCCGCGCTGGCCCAGAAAAAGAGCCGCGCACTGGACGAGTGGTACGATAAGAACCGCAACACCGTGTACCTGGAAGTAGCCCCTGAGTACGATTCGTGCAAAGTTCTGACTGCTAGTACCACTGAGTAAGTAACTTCTATTCGTGCTCCTAGGTCGCTTGTTTGCCACAACAGACGACCTAGGAGCATTTCCGTATTTATTAGATACCCTTTAGCTAATGGCTCAATTTCAGAACGATAAGGAAGCTGCCGACTCGCTTACCCGCGCTTATCAGCAGTTGCGCCAGGAAATTGGGAAGGTCATCGTGGGCCAGGAAGAGGTCGTGCGGCTCGTGCTCACGGCCGTGTTCGCGCAAGGCCATTGCCTGCTAGTCGGCGTGCCGGGCCTCGCCAAAACGCTGCTCGTGCAGACCATTGCCGACTCGCTCGACCTCTCCTTCAACCGCATTCAATTCACGCCCGACCTGATGCCGTCCGACATCGTAGGCTCGGAAACCTTGACGCAGCAGCGTGATTTTCAATTTGTGAAAGGCCCGATATTCTCGAATATTATCCTGGCCGACGAAATCAACCGCACGCCGCCCAAAACCCAGGCGGCGCTGCTGGAGAGCATGCAGGAGTACGCCGTGACGGTGGCCGGGCAGCGCTACCCGCTGGCGCGCCCGTTCTTCGTGCTGGCCACCCAAAACCCGATTGAGCAGGAAGGCACCTACCCGCTGCCCGAGGCGCAGCTCGACCGCTTCATGTTCAACATCGAGCTGGGCTATCCTAGCTACCAGGAGGAGCTCAACATCGTTAAGAACACGACCTCCGACCGCAAGCCGGTCGTGAGCAAAGTCTTGCATTCCGATGACATCCAGGCCTACCAGGCGCTCGTGCGCCGCGTGCCCGTGGCCGACAACGTAGTAGAGTACGCCGTGGGCCTCGTGCACAAAACGCGCCCCAACGGTGAGCGCGCCGCACCTAGGGCCAAGCAGCTGCTGGAATGGGGCGCCGGGCCGCGCGCCAGCCAGTACCTCATTGTGGCTGCCAAGTGCAACGCGCTGCTGACCGGCAAATACTCGCCCGATATTGAAGACGTGCGCGCCGTAGCTTTGCCCATTCTTCGCCACCGCCTCGTGCGCAACTTCAAGGCCGAAGCCGAAGGCGTGACAATAGAGCAGATTGTGAAAGAACTACTTTAGTCAGTTATCAGTCATCAATTACCAGTTATCAACCTACTAAATAGGAGGTGGTAACTAAAGTTGATAACTGATAATTGATGACTGATAACTGAAGAAATGGAAGCCCAAGCTTACTACCAGCAATTTGAGCGCAACGTGCGCATCATCCTCGATGCCCTCGCCGCAGGCCTCGACCTGCGTACCACGACGCTCGAAACCAGCCTTCCCCTCGAGGTGTACGTGCTGTGCGAAGTTCTTAACCAAGGAGCCGGTGAGCACTTCACCCTGTCGGCGACGGGCGTGGCTCGCTTAGCCGAGTTTCAACAGCAGTTCATGCGCCACGAAAACCAGACGCTCGCCGCCATGCAGCGCCTGCTGGCCGACAAGCAGGCCATAATGCGCACGCCCGAGGGCCGGGTCCTGACCAAGGAAATGCTCATCCGCCGCCTAGAGTACTTCAACGAAGCTGCCCGACAAGTCAATGTCATGCGCACGCAGCAGGCCCTAGGTAGTCCCCGCCAATACCCAGAATCGCAGATTAAACGGATTTAACGGATTACGCAGATACGCCCGCCTGCGGCGGGCTGACGATGCGAACGCAGGAGCGGCTTCGCCGGCTCTTTTTACGAGCTAGCCGAAGACTGTTCTGCGTTCGCATCGTTAGCCCGCCGCAGGCGGGCGTATCTGTGCCATCCGTTAAATCCGTTTAATCTGCGATTATTAAGTGGCCCGCGGCGGCGTGGCGTATTTCGGTGTGGCCGTCTTTGCTGTGCTGAATGTCTAGGTCGCCGGCCGGCTCTTTTTTGAGGGCGGTGGGCACCTGGGCGCCCGAGTTGGACTTGGAAATGGTGACGCCGCCATCCACAAAGTAGATGGCACCCGTGACGTAGCTCGCCTCATCGGAAGCCAGGAACAGGTACACGTTGGCTACTTCTTCGGTGGTGCCGCGGCGACCTAAGAGCGCGCCTTCCACGGTCTGCTTTTCCATTTCGGCGGCCATGGGGCCGGTTTCTTTGTGGGTCCAGGCCGTGTCGATGGGGCCGGGACCCACGCAGTTGGCCCGCACGCCGTATTTGGCTTGCTCGCCAGCAATGCCTTTGGTGAAGGCATGGTTGAAGCCCTTAGTGCCACCGTAGGGCGTATTCATGGGCGCGCCCATGTGGCCCGCCTCCGAGCCCGCCGTCACGATGTTGCCACGCGTTTTCTTCAGCTCGGGCAGCGCGGCCCGGCTCATGTGAAACGTGGTGTAAATGTTGTTCTTCACCATGTACTCGAAGGCCGCTACCGGGTACTCGTCGAGTTCGGCGGTGGCGGGGAAAGCGCCGGCATTGTTTATCAGAATATCCAGCTGCCCAAACTGCCCTACGGCAGCCTGCACGCAGGCTTCGGCCACGGCCTGGCTCGCTAAGTCGCCTTCAAAGGCCGTGGCGCGGCCGCCAGCGGCCGTTATCTCGTCTACCACCGCCTGCACGGGGTCTTCGGGCAAGCCCGCTACCACCACGGCGGCGCCTTCTTTGGCAAATTTTTTGGCGATAGCCTCGCCGATGCCCGAGCCGCCCCCAGTTACGATGGCCACTTTACCTTGTAGTCTGTTCATAGGAAGTAAAGAAAAAAAGCGTGAAGTTTGCCTTCCTTACTGGCTTCCTATTCGGGGGGTTGCTGCTAATTTGCCCCGCTGTTGCCCTTATTTCGGACTCGTAACTTCCTGTGCTCGACACTAATCGCCTGCAACTACGTCCTTATCAAGCCACCGACGCCGACGCATTTTTTCGGGTGCTCGACCAAAGCCGGGCGCGTTTACAGCACTCATTTCCCGACCGCCTGCGGGCCGTGCCGACCCTAGCCGACGCGCCTACCCAACTTGCGGCCTTCGCCCGCGACTGGCGCACGGGCCGCTTCTATGTGTTTGGCATCTGGCATCGCGCCAACCAAGCCTACCTAGGCGACATTTGCCTGATGCCCCAGCGTGGGGGGCAGGCCGAAATAGGCTATTACCTGGCTCTTGAAGCCGAAGGCCACGGCTACGCCCGTGAGGCCCTTGGCGCCATCGTGCAGTTTGGCTTCGAGCAGGTGCAGGCCGAACGGCTGCTCATCCGCTGCTTTGCCGACAACAAGCGGGCCCAACAGGTAGCTCAGGCCCACGGCTTCCAGTTGCTGGCGCAGGAAGAGCCAACGCGCCCCTGGTTCCACTTCAGCTTCTGGGATAACACCCCACCCCAAGCGCCCGCCATCCTCCACTTCATCCGCCCAAAATCGCAGATTAAACTGATTTAACGGATGGCGCAGATACGCCCGCCTGCGGCGGGCTGACGATGCGAACGCAGAGCGGCCTTCGGCTAGCTCGTAAAAAAAGTTGGCGAAGCCACTCCTGCGTTCGCATCGTCAGCCCGCCGCAGGCGGGCGTATCTGCGCCATCCGTTAAATCAGTTTAATCTGCGATTTATTGGGTTACTCGGGCGCGGTGGCCTACGTTGCCGAGCAGCCAGTCTTGGCGGAAGTTGAGGTATACGCCGAACGAGAAGTCCAGCAGCTTGGCGTTGAAGTCGTACACGGGCTCGACGCGCACCGTCACGGCGGCCGCGTCGGAGATGCGGAAGTCACGCAGCAGGCGCACCAGCAGCAAGCGCCGCTCGGGGTCGGTGTAGCCGGGCGTGCCCTCGCGGGCAGCCACCGACTGGTAATAATTACCACCTAGGGGCGCGTAGAAGCGGTGCCCCTGCCAGTAGCTCAGCATAAGGTCGGCGTAGCGCGTTTCGAGCGTACCGTTGAGGTACAAGCCGTTGCCATTCTGAAACGGCAACCGGTAATTTCCCATCGAGTGGTCGTCGAAGAGCAGGCCATAAGCATTAAGGCGCACGGCTTGCAGCACGCGGCCTTTAAGCGGCAGCCGGGCCACCACGCCGGTAGCGTAGTTGAATAGCGTTTGGATGGGCGCGTGCAGCGTATCTATCTGCCCGCCCGCGTGCCGCGCTGTGAATTGCAGCGGGATGGAAATAGCGACTGGGCTGTTGTCACCCGTCATGCGAAAGCTGCTGCTGAGGCCGCCGGCTATCTGCTCCTGGTAGTTAGAGCCGGGGTACTCCTGGCGCAGCCAATCGACCCACGCATCCAGAAAAACCCGCTTACTATTTAGCCGGTATTGCAGGCCCTCTTCTAATGGCTTTAGTATTACTTGCTCAAAATCAAGCAATGGCTCGATATAGTTATGATTGAGGTGCGGGCGGATATTACCAAAGATGAATTGCTGGTTACCTTTCGTCCAGGTAGCCCGGAAGGTGGGGCGCACCTGCCGGAGTTGCGAATTACCAAAATCTTTCCACAGAAACACACCGGCTTCGAGGCGCAGGTCTTTGATGGGATAATAGACGAGCTGTGGGTTTAACTGCGTGCCAAACAGCGTGTAACCTTGCACGATATCATTAAAATACTCATTATCTTTGAAGAATGTGAAGGCGTTGAGCGAGAGGCGCAGGTCACCTTTTTCAACCGTTCTTGCTAGGTCAAATGCTTCGTTTTCTGCAAAAATAGAATCCGCTACTCCTTGCTGACAACCGAAGCATTCTTCAATTCTAGGCCTACTTTGGAGCCCTGGCGTAGGTGATGTGAACGCCTGATTGTTTAGCTGCGCCTGCGCCGGACTGGCCATAAATAGCACAGCCCCAAGGCATCCCAAAAATTTTAGAAAATTCCTCATATATTTCCGCCCCCAACGGCACAAAACCGCGGGCCGCTGTGTTAGAAAAAGCCGCCTGAGAACGGCCGATGCGCGGTTAATCTACCGCTTATTCGGACCTTGCGTAAGTGAGTTCAGCCCGATAAAAGCACCAAACCTAACTACTTTTTTACCTAATTTCCCCGACATGGCAGTTGCAACTGACAAAGCCGAGAAAACCACCACCAACGCGGCCACTGAGAAAGCTAAAGCGCTTCAGCTAACGCTCGACAAGCTGGACAAAGCCTTCGGTAAAGGCACCGTGATGAAGCTGTCGGACCAGAAAGTCAACGACATTCCGGCTATCAGCACAGGCTCGCTTTCGCTGGACATTGCCCTCGGCATCGGCGGCTTGCCCCGCGGCCGAGTGGTAGAAATCTACGGCCCCGAATCGAGCGGTAAGACGACGCTGACGATGCACGCCATTGCCGAAGCCCAAAAGGCGGGTGGCACGGCGGCTTTCATCGACGCTGAGCACGCCTTCGACCCGAGCTACGCCAAGAAGCTAGGCATCGATGTAGATGCTCTTCTCATTGCGCAGCCCGACAACGGCGAGCAAGCCTTGGAGATTGCCGACCAGCTAATTAGTTCGGGCGCCATTGACATTATTGTAATTGACTCGGTGGCGGCCCTTGTGCCCAAAAGCGAGCTTGAAGGCGACATGGGCGACTCGAAAGTGGGCCTACACGCCCGCCTCATGAGCCAGGCCCTGCGGAAGCTCACTGGTACCATCAACAAGACGAACTGCCTCTGCATCTTCATCAACCAGCTGCGCGAGAAAATCGGCGTAATGTTCGGCACTCCCGAAACCACGACCGGTGGTAACGCTCTGAAGTTCTACGCTTCAGTACGCCTCGACATCCGTCGTATCGGCCAGATTAAGGAAGACAAAGACAACGTGACCGGCAACCGCACCAAAGTAAAAGTGGTGAAGAACAAGGTTGCGCCCCCCTTCAAGGTAGTAGAGTTTGATATCATCTACGGCCAGGGTATCTCGAAAGTAGGCGAGATTGTGGACCTAGGCGTGGACATGGGCATCATTGCCAAGTCGGGCTCGTGGTTCAGCTACGGCGCCAACAAGATTGGCCAGGGCCGTGAGGCCGTGAAGACGCTGCTGCTCGATAACCCCGAGCTAGCCGACGAAATCGAAGCCAAGATTCGCACCATGGCCAAGGGTGATACTGATGTCATCCCCGTGGACCTGAGCGGTCCTGAGGACGGCGACGACACGCTCTAAGCCGCGGCTTATTGACTAACAAAGCCTGCTACCAAATGGTAGCGGGCTTTTTTTGTGCCCTAGGGTGGTTTGGCTCGCACTATATTGCGTAGCTTGCCCAGCTTATTGTTTATATCCTATTTTTGTCTTGGCACTTTGTTTGTAATTATTCCCTAGGTATTGCGTTACGTCTATCCCGTTTATGACCCGTCGCTGGCTACTCTGTCTTCCGTTATTACTGGCCTGCGTGGCCTGGGCGCAGCCGGCGGGCTCGGCCGAGCCAGTGCGCGTGTGGCCCAACCCGAGCTTTCGGGCCGGCGAAACCATCCGCTACAAGGTTCATTACGGGCTGATTAACGCGGCCGAAGCAGTGGTAGAAACCTCTGGTTCGCTCGACCGCGTGGCCGAGCGGCCCTGCTACCGCGCCACCGTGAGCGGCCACACCACGGGCTCGTTCGATTTCTTCCTGCACATCCGCGACCAGTGGCGCTCGTACATCGACACCACCAGCATCTTACCGCTACGCGCTACGCGCGACATCACCGAGAAGGGTTACCACAAGAAGGAAACGGTAGACTTTGACCACCGGCGCGACATCGCCGATGTGCAAATCCATGACCGGGAAAGTCCTACTCGCACGGCGTACAAAATCCCAAATAATGCGCAGGAGCTAGTGAGCGGCTTCTATTATTTGCGAACCCTACATTACGAACATATGAAGCCCGGCGACGTCATCAAAATGCCCGGCTTTTTCGACGAATCGACCTTCAATCTGGAAGTTACCTTCAAAGGCCGCGAGCTGGTCGAAACTAAAGCCGGCATCGTGCACGCGCTGAAACTGGTGCCCAAACTGCCGAATAACAAGATATTTCGCGGCGAAGACGCCATCAAGATTTACCTGTCCGACGACCGCAACAAAATTCCAGTACTCTTTCAAGCTGAGCTCTTTGTGGGCTCCGTAAAAGTTGACATGTACAAGTACGATGGCCTGAAGAGCCGGCTCAACATCGTGAATGCTCAATAAGTATCTAGCGTGACCCCGGCCGCGCGGCGCGTCACACAACGGTAACATGCTGCTGGGTGGCCGGCTGGTATTTTTGCACTGCGAAAGTCCTTCCCCCTTTCGCTCAGTTACCATGGCTGCTTCCGTTGCCCCCCGGGCTACCTCAGCAAAAACGCCTACTTACAAAATTCTAGTAGTCGACGACGACCCCGACATTGTTGAGCTGCTCGAATTCAATCTGAAGAAAGAGGGCTACCTCACTGCTTCGGCCAATGATGGCCGCCGGGCGCTGGCAATAGCGCAAGACTTTGTGCCCGACATCATCTTGCTCGACGTGATGATGCCCCAGCTCGATGGTATTGCCACGTGCCGCCTGCTGCGCGAGCAGCCCCGCCTCAAAGACACCTACATCATGATACTCACGGCCCGCTCCGAGGAATTTTCGGAGGTCGCGGCCTTCGATGCCGGCGCCGACGACTTCATTGCTAAGCCCATCAAGCCTAGGGCCTTGCTGAGCCGCCTAGCCGCCGTAGTGCGCCGCGACCAAGACCCCCACGCCGGCGTAGAAGCCATCGATATTAATGGCCTACGCATCGACCGCACGGCGTTTGCGGTGTACCAAGATGGCAAAAAGATAACGCTGCCCAAGAAGGAATTTGAGCTGCTCGCCTTCCTGGCCGCCGCGCCGCACAAGGTATTCAGCCGCGATGAGCTGCTGCAAAATATCTGGGGCAACGACGTGTTCGTGCTGGCCCGTACCGTGGATGTGCACGTGCGCAAAGTGCGTGAAAAAGTAGGCGACCACCACATTCAAACTATTAAGGGCGTAGGCTATAAATTTAACGCCGACTAGCGAGCTACTTCTTAGCTCGCAGCGGCCTCTATGAGCCAACTGCGCTGGATACTGCGAGGACTGCGGCGAAGCACCTCTTTGCTGTCTCGCCTCGCTTATTTCACCCACTCGGCCCGCTACAAAACGGTGGAGATTTCCTCGCGCACCATTGCCCTGCTCATTGCCCTGCTGGTCGCATGCGTGCTCACCACGTTTGCCTACCTAGGGCCCGGCCTGCCGGTGCGGCAGGCCTTTTTGGCGGGCGGCGCCACGATAGCCGCCTGCTTTTTGCTAGTGTACCTGGCGTTCGAAGCCCTCATCTTTCGCGAAATCAACGGCATCTACGCGGGCCTTGAACATATTAAGCGCAAAGAGTTTAAGAAGCTGAGCAACCGGTTCCTATTTCGGCCCGAGCCCCTCAAACGCCTGCGCGACGAGATTCTGGAAACGGCCGAGCGTCGCCAGCAGGAGTTCGACGAGCTCAAGCGGCTGCAAGTACTGCGCCGCGAGTTCCTGGCCGACGTATCGCACGAACTGAAGACGCCGCTGTTTGCGGCCCAGGGCTTCGTGCACACCATTCTCGACGAAGAAGAGGACGACGAGGATGGCATGGACCCCGCCACCCGGCGCAAATTCTTGCAGAAGGCCGCCAGCAGCCTCGACGCGCTCGACACGTTGGTGCAGGACCTAGTAACCATCTCGCAGCTCGAAAAGGGCGTGGTGCGTATGCGCCGCCAGCGCTTCGACCTCGTGGCGCTGGTGCAGGAAATATTTGAGTTGCTGGAACAGCAAGCCGGGCGGCGGGGCACTACCCTAACGCTCTTCCCAACCCCGTTGCCCGAAGCTGGCCTGCCGGTAGTGGCCGACCGTAACCGCATCCGGCAAGTACTCATCAACTTAATAGACAATGCGATAAAGTACGGTCGCGAAACCGGCGGGCAGGTAGTGGTATCGCTCGTGGCAGGCCGCGAGAGCGTACGGGTGACGGTGCGCGACAACGGGGCCGGCATCGCGCCCGAGCACCAAGCGCGCGTGTTCGAGCGGTTCTACCGTGTCGAGAAGAGCCGGACCCGCGCCGCGGGTGGTACCGGTCTAGGGCTGGCCATCAGCAAGCATATAATTGAGGCGCACAAGTCGAACATCCGTATTAAAAGCGCGGTGGGCGAAGGCACGGCGATGGAGTTTAAGCTACCTCGGCCGAAAGAGGTGCGCGTGTAGCTCGCATCTACTCTGGCAATACAACTTACCCTAGCGCAGCTGTTCGCTGCGCTCACGCTCGGACTCGCAGAGTCCAAGCTATTGGGAGGCGTACCTTTGCGCTTCGCATGAAGCCACCTAAGTTCAAAGACCTCATTCTGTTTGAAAACGACGATTATATCGTCGTCAACAAGCCGCCCTTCCTGGCCACGCTCGACGAGCGCATTGGCGTAGCCCCGAGCCTGCTGCGCCTGGCCCGCGAGTACGCCGACGATGCTCAGGTGGGCCACCGCCTCGACCGCGACACCAGCGGCTCACTGGTATTGGCCAAAAACCCCGAGGCGTACCGCCACATCTCGATGCAATTCGAAAACCGCGAAGTGCACAAGATTTACCACGCCGTAACCAACGGCGCGCCGCCGCTGGAGCAGTTTGTAGTCGAGCGCAACATTGAGACGACCAAAAGCGGCAAAGCCCGCCTGGCCTTCAAAGGCAAGCCTGCCGAAACGCGCTTCACCACGCTCGAAGTATATGCCAAGCACGCCTTGGTACAATGCGAGCCGGTGACGGGGCGCATGCACCAGATTCGCCTGCACCTAGCGTATGTGCAGACACCCATTGTGGGCGATACGCTCTACGGCGGTGAAGATTTTTACCTGTCCTCGCTCAAGAAGAAATTCAACCTGAAGGAAGGCGAAACCGAGCAGCCGTTTATCAAGCGTTTCGCGCTGCACGCCATGGAGCTCGGTTTTACGGGCCTAGATGGCGAGGCGATTAAGGTTGAGGCGCCGTACCCAAAAGACTTCCGGGTGCTGGTCGAGACACTGCGGGAGTACCGCTAGTTTCAGATAATTAGCTAGCCCACGTTTGGTATTCTGCCCAAAAAAGAGTACCTTTGTGTCCGTTTTTCCCCAGGCCCAAACGGCTTGGGGGTTATTGTCAATTGTTTAGCCGGTAATTTTTACCAAATCCTCATGGACCACCTGAGCTTCAAGACGACCCACGTCAACAAGGCCAACGCCCAGAAAGCCTGGGTCATCATCGACGTCAGCGTGGCCCCGCTGGGCCGCGTGTGCAGCCAAATTGCTAACGTTCTGCGTGGCAAGCACAAGCCTTCGTTCACTCCCAACTCCGACTGCGGCGATAACGTTATCGTTATCAACGCTGACAAGCTGCGCGTGACGGGTAAGAAGATGGAAGAAAAACTCTACATCTCGCACTCGGGCTACCCCGGTGGCCAGAAGCAGCGCACCCTGCGTGAGCAGATGGGCCGCGACTCGCGCAAAGCCATCGAGCACGCTGTAAAAGGCATGCTGCAAGGCAACCGCCTAGGTGCTGCCCAGTACCGCAACATGTACGTGTACGCTGGCAGCGAGCATCCGCACGAGGCGCAGCAGCCCACCGTGTACGAGCTGAAGAACCTGTAAATCATTGCTTTTACGGCCGATTTTGGCCGCATTATTTCTCCACTAAATGGCAGTTACTAACACCTCTGGTAGAAGAAAAACCTCGGTGGCCCGCATTTACATGCAGGCCGGGCAAGGGAATATCACTATCAATGACCGGGACATGAAGTCCTACTTCGCCAACGAACTGTTGGAGAACATCGTGAACCAGCCCCTGGCTATCCTCGAGCAGGTGGGCCAGTATGACATCAAGGTGAACGTGAGCGGCGGCGGCATCGCCGGCCAGGCTGAGGCTATTCGCCTCGCCATCTCCAAAGCCTTGGTAAGCGACAACGCTGAGGTTAAATCGGCTCTCCGCAAGGAAGGCTTTATGACCCGCGACCCCCGCATGGTTGAACGTAAGAAGTTCGGCAAGGCCAAGGCACGCCGCTCGTTCCAGTTCTCTAAACGCTAAAATCCGAAGCAGAATCTCATGGCTCAGTCCACCACCTACAAAGAACTGCTTGACGCAGGTGCCCACTTTGGTCACCTTACGCGTAAGTGGGACCCGAAAATGGCGCCGTATATCTTCATGGAGAAGAACGGCATCCATATTATCGACCTGAACAAGACGCTTGCCTCGCTTGATTACGCTGCCTCGGCTATTCGCAACATCGCGAAAAGCGGCCGCAAAATCATGTTCGTAGCCACCAAAAAGCAGGCGCAGGAAATAGTGCAGACTGAGGCTCAGCGCCTCAAGATGCCCTACGTAACTGACCGCTGGCTAGGCGGGATGCTGACGAACTTCGCCACCATCCGCAAGTCGCTGAAGAAAATGAGCACCATCGACAAGATGGTGAAAGAAAACACCGCTTTCGCGGCCCTTGCTAAGCGCGAGAAGCTCATGATGAGCCGCGAGCGTGAGAAACTGGAGCGCGTAATGGGTGGCATCGCTGACCTAAGCCGCCTGCCCGCTGCCATGTTCATCGTGGACGTGAAGCGCGAGCACATCGCGGTGAAGGAAGCCCAAAAGCTTGGCATCCCCGTGTTCGCTATCGTTGATACGAACTCGAACCCCGAGCTGGTGCAGTTCCCGATTCCGGCCAACGATGACGCTTCGAAGTCGATTCAACTCATCATGAACGTGATTGGCAAGGCTATCGAAGATGGCCTGTCGGAACGCAAGGTTGACAAAGAAGATGCTGACCGCAAAGAGGCTGACGAAGCCGCTATTGCGGAGAAAACTGAGGCTGACACCGAAAGCTAAGCCGCTTTTTTAAGCTTGAATGAAAAAGGGAACGGTCGAAGCTAGTGCTTGGCGGTTCCCTTTTTCTTTGTAGCGCGGACGATAGGAGTTCGCGCAGGAAGTAGTCAAAATTTCAATTCACCCACCAATTCGCGGACTCTCAAAGTCCGCGCTACAACTATGGCCGCTATCACCGCCGCAGACGTAAACAAGCTCCGTACCATGACTGGCGCGGGCATGATGGATTGCAAAAAAGCGCTGACCGAAGCCGACGGCGACTTTGAAGCCGCCCGCGACATTCTGCGCAAGCAGGGTCAGAAAATCGCCGACAAGCGCGCCGACAATGCCACGTCGGAAGGCTTGGTACTAGTGAACGTGAGCGAAGACGGTACTACCGGTAAGCTGGTGGCCCTGGCTTGCGAAACTGAGTCGGTAGCCAAAGTAGCTGACTTCCGCAACCTGGTGCAGCAAATCCTGGACACGGCCGTGAAAACGAACGTGGGCACCAAAGAAGACCTGCTGGCTGCTACGGAGGCTGACGGCCGCACCGTACAGGAGCACATCACCGAGCTGACCGGCAAAATCGGCGAGAAGCTCGACCTGAGCTACGTAACGCTGAGCGCTGAGAAAGTAGCTTCGTACATCCACTCGGATAACAAGAAGGGCGTACTTGTAGGCCTGAAGAACGTAGGCAGCGCCGAAACTGCTGAAATCGGCCGCGACGTAGCGATGCAAATCGTAGCGATGAAGCCTGTTGCCGTTGACAAAGACGGTGTAGACGCTGGCACGGTAGAGCGCGAAATCGAAATCGGCAAAGAGCAGGCGCGCGCCGAAGGCAAGCCCGAGGCGATGCTGGAGAAAATTGCCCAAGGCAAACTCAACAAGTTCTACAAAGAGAATACGTTGTTGAACCAGGAGTTTGTGAAAGACAACTCGCTGACCATCGCTCAGCTACTCGACAAAACGTCGAAAGGCATGACGGTATCGGACTTCAAGCGCGTAGTAATCGGGGCTTAGTTAGCCCTAGGTTGTTAAAATAAAAAGCCCGCTGGCAATGTGCCAGCGGGTTTTTGCGTATGTGCGGTGGGCCATTGGGTCAACAACGACGAGATGCGAAAGGCGTCGCTATACCCTGCTCACGCCCTACCTCCGCAATCGCTTTAAATAGCCGTATCAGCCACTACCGTTTTGGTTGGAACAGGCTTGGCAATGGGCTTAACAGGGGCTGCGGCTGGGGTAGCTACTGGTACGCTTGCGGCCGGCGGAGCGACAGCCGAATCAACTCGAACCTGGGTAGCAACAGGATTGGTTACTGGAGCTTGCACGATGACGGGCGCTACGCGGATGGTTTCGGGCGTGGCGGGCGGTAGGGTAAGTTGCTCGGCTTGCGGGCCTATCTCGGGGGTGGTGGAGGCAGAGTCGGCAGCGGTTTGACTAGTGCTGGTGAGGTGCTCGTTGGGGGTATTGCCACCTAGGGTAAGATAAAGCAGCAGAGCCAGCAGCACCAATGCGCCGCCAATCAGGAAAACCAACGTCAGCGGATTGCGGCGCTCTTCGGCCGCTTCGATAAGCGGGTCGGGCAGCGTATTTTCTGGCAATACGGGCGCGGCGACAGTAGTCCAATCGGTACCCTCGGGCGTAGTAGAGGCGACCGGCAGGTCTATCTCGGCAGGTATGGCAGGCACGGCGGGCAGGTAAGCCGTGGCCTCAGCAGCGGCGCTGGGCTGACCTAGGGTCACCGAAAGCGGGGGCTCTGTGATAGGTGCAGCGGTTTCCAAGCCAAACAGCAGCTTTTGCTTGAGCGCGTCAAACTCCTGCGGCGTGAGGGCGCCCGCGTCGAGCATTTCCTTGAGCTGGCGTAGGGTAGCCAGCGCCGAATCGGCATCGGACGGATTCATAAGCTCGGGCGGCGGGGCCGCCGGTTATTTTTTATCGACGGTGGCTAGGCGGTCGCGGCGGCGCTGCAGGCGGGTACGGGTGAGCTCGCGCAGTTGAGCATTAGTGGTGAGTTGCAGGCTGTCCTGGTGCATTTGCAGGGCGTTGGAGCGGTTTTTACTGATTAGCTCGTCGATGCGCTTGAGGTTGGCGGCGGTGTTGCTTTGGGCGGACTGGATACTACGATTCAGCTTGTCTTGCTCTTTGTCGGCGGCCGATACGTCACGCTCGGCTTCTTTCACTTGCACCTGGTAGGCATTAGCGCGGGCAGCCACGGCAAACTTGTCCATAATCTTACGCAACGCCTTAAACTCGGGCACGGTGCGGGTGGGCTCAAAATACGTTTTATCGCCGAAGCCCCCAAAAAACGCCACCTCGGTAGTGGAGTCGTTGATGGCGTTGAGGTTGACGTACAGCGTCACGGGCCGGCTCGAAATACCAGCGCCCGACACGTCTTGAGCCGACAGCTCATCTTTCTTGCCCTTGATACCTAGGGTGGCCAGCGCGCCGCTCTTGAAACGGATGCTGTACGTGTCCTTCATGTAGTCTTGCCAAAACTCGCGGGTGGTTTCGACCGAGCCGTCGACTTGCACCAGCAGCGCGTCGCGGTCGCGCTTGTCGTGGGTGGCCACGCCGTTGTTTACTTGGTAGAGCTGGGCCCGGACGGGCGCTGCCAAGGCTAAAAAACTGACCACTAAGGCGAAGAAGAACTTAGGCATAGAGCGAGAGTGAAAGGGGGCAGAAGGGTGGTGTACGCAGAAAACTAGCGCAGGTCGTGGCGGGCAAAGGCGTCGCGCATGTCCTGCTGCATGGCTTGGAAGCGGGCTACGGCGGCGGCCAGAAACTCATCGTCGAGGAGCTGGCGAATCTCCACGTCGGGTGGCTGCACACCGCTCAGGTCCAGCTCGGCTACTTTGTAGGTCTGCTCGATGGGGCCCTGCTCAAGTTTGAGCAGGTACTTGCCGTTCCAGGCGAGCAGCGTGATTTTGACCTGGGGATACGGAATATTGGCGACGTGGCGCATGGCAGCTAGTGAATAAAAACCCCGCTGCGGTAGCGGGCAATGGCGGCGCGAAGATACGGGCAGCGCGTGCGGGCCTGGTAAGCTGCGCGTTAACCGCGGCCCGGCTCGCGCCGTACCAAAACCAAGCCATTCGCCACGGCGGGGGCCCGTTGCTATTTTATCCACCTTTTATCCGCTACCACCATGCCACAGGGAGATAAGGACAAGTACACGGACAAGCAGAAGCGCCAGGCCGAGCACATCGAGGAAGGCTACGAGAAAAAAGGCGTGCCCGAAGACGAGGCCGAAGCCCGCGCCTGGGCCACCGTCAACAAGCAAGATGGCGGGGGCAAGAAGCCCGGCGGCGCAGGCCGCAAGAAATAATGGCCTTGCTCCTACCCTAGGCCGCGGCGGCCGGCGCCGCCAGCTGCGCCTGCGCCGCGGCCTGGACGTTGGGGTTGAGGCGGTAGAGCGCCAGCAGCAGCCCCATCAAGAGCAACCCGCAACCCAGGCCGATGAACGGCGCCGTGGTGAACTCCAGCAGCCAGCCGTTGAGGTAGCTGGCGGTCACGGTGCATAGGTTGACTAGGGCCATGTAGGTGGTGAACTGCGAACCCTCGATTTTGGGGCGGCAGTAGGCCATCAGCAACGGCATGGCCGCTATACTTACTAGCGGGTCGGCGAGATTGATGATAATAAGGCCCACTACCCCAACGGCTGGAACAGCCCAAAATGGTGATAAGAAGCTGAATGTTAGAGCAAAAAATGCCAGCCCAGCTAATCCCCACCGCTGCACGTGGCTGGCGCTGAGGCGGTCGACTAGGATGCCGCCACCCATTAGCACACCAAATGATAGCATTGTAACCCAAGTGCCTTGCAAGGTGGAGACGAAAGCATCAGACCAACCTAGGGTATGAATAAGGTAAAAGGAATAGGCGTTGTTAAATAGCGAGCCGGCCATGTACGTCAGCATGATGATGGCGAACGCCCGCAGGCTGTGCTTCTCGACCATGCTGCGCCACAGCTCGCGAAAAAGCCACCCTAGGGACGGGTTCTCTTCGTCGGTGAGGACGGGCCGGGCCGGCCGCGGGCCCGCGCCAAACTGCGGCAGCAATTTATCGGTGCGCTCGAGCTTGATGAAGAACGTGAGCGCCGTGAACGCCAGCAGCACCAGCGACTGCACCCAAGCGGCGCGCCCAAAGCCGCCGTGGTGCAGCAGGTATGAGAGCACCGCACCGCCCACTGCCCAGCCCGCCAGCGAGCCCGCCCGCATGAAGGCATTGACACGCCCGCGCTCGGCCACTGGCACCACCGAAATAGCAATGGCATCGACACTGGCATCCTGAATGGAGGCGAACACGCTGTGCACGAAAAATACGCCCCCCAGCAGCGCAAGCTGGCGCACGGGGTCGTGCACCAGCAGCAAGGACAGCGAAGCCACTACCGCCACTAGCTGCGTGAGCACCACCCACTGCTTGCGGTGCCCGAGCACCGAATACTGATACTTGTCAATCAGCGGCCCCCACACGAACTGGAACGTCCAGGGCAGGCCCACGATGGCGGCAAACGAGCCCACCGACCGGGCCGACAGCCCCTGCCCAATCAGGAAATTGTACACCGCCGTAAGCGCAAACCCCGAGGGAATACCCTGCATCACGTACAAGTAAAAGAACGTGAAGTAGCGCAGCCGGGCGCTATCGCGCAGTACGAGGTTACTCAAAGCGGGCGGGAAGAAAGGTGGAGCTGACCGCTTAGCTTACGGCCTTACCCAAAAATAGTGCAAGCCTGACCGCTAATTGTGCTTCGGCCTTCGAAGTACGTTGCCCCCTACTGATTCCGCTGCGGGCCGCGGCCCTAGCTGACGAGCACCTCGGTTACCTTACCTAGGTCAGCGCTTACTTTCTGCAGAAAGCTCAGCTGCTCCAGCAGCGGCCGGTCGGCGGGGGCGGCGGGCACTTCGGAGCGCACCTCGGGCGGGGGGGTGCCGTCTTCGGGCGGGGTTTCGGGGGCTAGGCGCGTGAGGCTGCGCGTGAGGGCCGCCTGGGCGCTAGTAAGCGCGCGCCGGCTCTCGGGCGAGGGCGGCGGGTTGGGCGTGGTGGTGTCCTGCAGCGTGGCGGTGAGCGCGGCGATATTAGACGACAGAATGTGGTTAAGCACCACAAACTGGTGAATTTCGGTGGGGTGGCGGCGCTTGCTCTTAGGCTCGGACAGCATGCGCTGAAACGCCGCCGCGAGGTTGGCTGAGGCCACGTACACGTCTTTACGCCGCAGGCGGTAGGCGGTGGCTGTCACTTCGCGGCCGGCCAAGCGGTCGGCCAGCTGGCGCAGGTAGGCGAGGTTGGCACGCAGCGTGGCAGCCAGCAAATCGCGCAGCTGGTCGCTTTCCCAGCGTGGAAAAAGCAAGTAACCCGCGCTGAACGCAATGGCGCAGCCCAGCAGCGTATCGGTCACGCGCTCCTCGATGATACCTAGGTAGCCCGCCCCCAAAAACGTGAACATGATGAGCAGGTAAGCCGTCAGGAATATCACCGTCACGATGTACTTGGTGCGCTGAAAGCTATAGGCGATGACCATAAACACCACCAGAAACGCGAAGCGCGCGTCGCCGCTGTCCACCGTTTTGAGGATGAGCGCACCCAGCACGCCGCCCACCAGCGTGCCAACGATGCGCTCGATATTGCGCTGGCGCGTGAGGCTGAAGCCGGGCTTGAGCATGATAGTCACCGTCATGAGCACCCAGTAATTGTGCTGACCGTGCCAAAGACTTTCGGCCAGCACGAAGGCCACGGCGCAGGCCACCGTCATCCGGATGGCGTGCCGGAACACCGACGAACTGAGCGTCAGGTTTTGGGTAAAGGCCGTGAAGTGCAGCTCTTGCCGGGCCACGAACTGCAGGTGCGTGGCGGCGCGGTTGGGCTCGGGCGCGGCTTCTTCGAGCAGGCTCTCGTCGAAGTAACGGCGCAGATTGGTGACGCGCCGGATGAGGTCGCGCAGGTTCACCAGTATCTTGAGCAGCACCCTAGGGCTACCGCCGGCCGCCTCGGCGGGCGTGGCCGCAATGCGGGCTTGCAGGCGGCTCCACTCGGCGGTGCGGTCGGGCGGCGGGCCACCGTAGGCGCGGTTGGCCTGAATGGCGCTGCCCAGGTAGTCGAGGTCAGTGGCCAAGCGGCTGATGAGGGCGGCAATGTCGCCCAGCAAACCCGTGTGGCCAAAGTCACGCCGCAGGGCCGCGTAGTCGTAGTAGCCCGCCATGATGTGCTCGTACAAGTCCACGGCTTCCACGAAGGTGAGCACGAGGCGGCGGCTGGTACTGGTGCTCTCGTTCACAAGCTGGCGCGAGCGAAAGATGACCTCACGCACGGCTTCTTGCTTCTCGTTCACCGTGACCTGCTGGGCCACTAGGCGGCGGTAGTCGTCTTCGAGGTCAGTTGATTCCTGGTAGAAATCGGCCTTTAATTGCAGAAAGCCCGCCATGGCGTGCAGGCACTCGCCAAGGGCCTGCTGGGCCGGGCGGTAGGGCTGCAGCTGGTTTTGCAGCAGCGCCAGCACCAGGTACCAGCCGCCGCCCAGCAGCAGCAGCAGCGCGTGGGGCAGCACTTGGCTGGGCGCGGGCGGGTGGGCCAGCATAAGCACCATGGCCAATAGCGTGGCCGAGCCCACCGAGCCCGCCCGCGCGCCCCACACTAGCAGCATGGTGAGCGCGAAGGCCATAATTACAATCTCTAGCCCCAGCAGCCAGCGGTAGGGCGCCACGAAGCCCGTGAGCAGCGACACCACAAATACCAGCCCCAGGCCCGCCAGCATGCCGTTGCGCTTGTGCCGGGCGGGGCCGGGGCCGTCGGTGGCGCTCACGCACACGGCCCCGGTCGAGATGGTGATGCCCGCCGCAAAATCGCCCCACTGCGCCCCCACCAGCGCCGGCAGCAAGATGGCCAGCGTAGTGCGCAGCCCGTCGGAGAAGTGCTGGCTAAAGAAGAAATACGATAAATCGCGGCGGGAAACGCGGGGGAGCGAGGGCAACATGGGTACCGGCAGATACGGTCTGCGCCCGGTTGAGTTGAGGCGCCAAACAAATGGCCAGGCGTGATATTACTCACGCCTGGCCATTTGTTTGTCGCTTACCACCCTAGGTAGTAGCTGCGGGCACTCGCCGGGGCTAGTGCCGGAATAGCAGCTCGCGGTACTTCACCAGGGGCCAGTCTTCGTCCGATACCAGCAGCTCGAGCTTATCGCTGGCGCGGCGGATGGCCGTGAACTTCTCCTTGATGTCGTCGCAGTAAGCCACGGCGCGCTCGCGGGCATCTTCGAGCTTGTTAGCGGCTTTGCGCGACTCAATCATGGCGTCCACGGTGCTCTTGATGGTCGAAACGTGGCCCGAAATCTCCTTAATCATGCCTACCGTCACCTGGCTGTTCTCGTCGTCGAGACCTAGGTCGCGCAGGCCGCGCACGTTTTCAATCAGCTTGGTTTGATAGGACAAGGCCGTCGGAATAACCTGATTGACGGCCAGGTCGCCCAACACGCGGCTCTCAATCTGAATTTTCTTGATGTACTCGTCCAGCAAAATCTCGTGGCGGGCGTGCAGCTCGGTCTCCGACAAGATGCCGTGGCGGCTGAAGAGTTCAGCGGCATCCTCGCGCACTAGGGCGTCGAGGGCCTGGGGCGTGGTGGGCACGTTGGCCAGACCGCGGCGGGCGGCTTCATCCTTCCACTCGTCCGAGTAGCCGTTGCCCTCGAAGCGGATGTTTTTGGATGAGATAACGTACTCGCGTAGCACGTCCACGATGGCTACTTCCTTCTTCTTCCCCTTGTCTATCAGGCTATCAACCTGCTCCTTAAAGTCGATGAGCTGGTCGGCCACGATGGCGTTGAGCGTGGTCATGGCCGACGAGCAGTTGGCGCTGGAACCCACGGCGCGCAGCTCAAACTTGTTGCCGGTAAAGGCGAACGGCGAAGTGCGGTTGCGGTCGGTATTGTCGAGCAGAATGGCCGGAATCTTATCAATGCCCAGCTTCATATAAATGTTGTCGCCCTTGTCGAGCGGCAGCTGCGCGGTGCGCTCCAACTCGTCGAGCACGCCGTCGAGCATCGAGCCCAGGAACACCGACATGATGGCCGGCGGCGCTTCGTTAGCACCTAGGCGGTGGTCGTTGCTGGCCGAGGCGATGCTGGCACGCAGCAGGTCGCCGTAGCGGTGCACGGCTTTCACCGTCGTGATGAAGAAAGTCAGGAACTGTAGATTTTCCTTAGGCCGCTTGCCGGGCGCAAACAGGTTCACGCCGGTATCGGTGCTCATCGCCCAGTTGTTGTGCTTGCCCGAGCCGTTGACGCCCGCGAAGGGCTTCTCATGCAGCAGCACCTTGAAGTTGTGCTTGAGGCCCACGCGGTCCATCAGGTCCATCAGGAGCTGGTTGTGGTCCACGGCCAGGTTGGCGTCTTCAAAAGTTGGGGCGCACTCAAACTGGTTGGGCGCCACCTCGTTGTGGCGGGTGCGCAGCGGGATACCTAGGGAGTTAGCTTCCTCCTCAAACTCCACCATGAAGGCGTGCACGCGAGGCGGAATCGAGCCGAAGTAATGGTCCTCCAGCTGCTGGCCCTTGGCCGAGGCGTGGCCGAAAAGCGTGCGGCCCGTCATCACGAGGTCGGGGCGAGCATCAAAGAGCGCCTTGTCAACCAGGAAGTACTCCTGCTCGATACCGAGGGTCGTGTTGACGCGCTGCACGTCCTTGTCGAAGTACTGGCACACCTCCACGGCGGCTTTTTCGAGCACGGCCAACGACTTGAGCAACGGGGCTTTGTAGTCGAGCGCTTCGCCGGTGTAGGCCACGAAAATCGTGGGGATACACAGCGTTTTAGCGCCGGCCGTTTCCATAATGAAGGCGGGCGAGGTAGGGTCCCAGGCGGTGTAGCCGCGGGCCTCGAAGGTGTTGCGGATACCACCGTTGGGGAACGACGAGGCATCGGGCTCCTGCTGCACCAGCGCCGAGCCTTTGAAGTTCTCAAGCGGCCGGCCGTCGGAGCTAAGGTCGAAAAACGAGTCGTGCTTTTCGGCCGTGGCGCCGGTCAGGGGCTGAAACCAGTGCGTGTAGTGGGTAGCGCCCTTGGCCATAGCCCAGGTGCGCATGGCTGAGGCTACGGCATCGGCCACGGAGTGCTCGACGGCTACGCCTTGCTTAATAGCAGCTTGCAGCTTCTTGAAGTAGTCGCCGGACATGTTGGCCCGCATGGCCCCCAGGTTAAACACGTTCTGCCCAAACGATTCGGACCGGTGGTGTTTGGCAGGCTCCGCGGGCAGCGGCTGGCGGTGGTCTACAAGTTCAAGCGCGTTAAAGCGAAGTATTGCCATGACGACAGTAAAAAAGTGAAGCTATACTAGTTTTTTAGGCTGGGTAAATGTAGAAGCAAAAATACATTTTCAAAATACCCATAAAAAATATAGGCAGTATCCAAAAAAAAGTAGTCACTCTTTGCCAACCCCCTGAGCGCGGAAACCCTACTGACTAAAAACACCGAGCAGCCAGGCTACTGCACCCATAAAACTGAAGCGCTTGGCCAGAAATATATTTTAGCTTAAAAGTGCTGTTTCTGTGCCTTTAAGCAGCCTACAGGCATAAACTGAACGGCTCCGACGGGGCAGTCACGCGCGCAGCGCCGACCGAGCCGACTTATACAAAACCCGCGCACGCCTTCCCGATGCAGCCGACTACCTAGGTGCCTCAACCAGACTGTGGAGGTATAAGATATTGCAAAAACAAGCTTTAAATAAATCAAAAAAAAGAAAGCTGTTTGCAAATATGCTGGCTGCTATTACTTTTGGCTTGGTTCAAAATTATGATTATACCCCCTTTATATTTTAGGGTGCATTTTGATTAATCATATGTTTTATTAGAAAAACCACCCAGTTATTCCAGGCCTTTCCGATAGTTAAATCTAGTTTTTAGGTAATACCACCTTCCCAGAAGGGATACCGGTCTTTATAGCTCCGGGCTGGTTTTTCACCCGTGCAGCTTTGCTTGCCATCTACTATTCACCAATCGGAATATCCATGAATAAACTCTTACCTACGCTTGCGCTGACCGCTGTGAGCTTAGCAGCCCACGCGCAAACCGACTCTACCGATACTGGTAAGCTCACCGTTTCGGGCTACATCGATTCGTACTACCTCACGGCCTTCAACCGGCCTAAATCGGGCAATTTGCTGGGCACGGACCAGCTAGCCGGGCGGGCCTTCGACCGCCTGCCCGACCAATTTTCCCTGGGGCTGGTGCAGGCCAAGCTGGCTTACTCCAACCGGAAATCCGACCTGGTTATTGACCTCACTTTCGGGCCCAATGCCGACCTAGGCAACTTTGGCAACACCAGCGGAGCGCTCAACCTCTACCGGCCGGCCTCGCCCTACGTGGCCGCGCTCTACGGCACTTCGGCCGCCATCAAACAGGCCTACTTTACGTATCGCATTGTGCCTAAGCTCAGTGTAACGGTCGGGCAGTTTGGCACGCACATCGGCTACGAGGTCATTGATGCGCCGCTCAACTACAATTACTCGCTGTCGAATCTGTTCAACAACGGGCCGTTTTACCACATCGGCCTCAAAGCTACCTACGCCTTCAACGACAAGACTACGCTGATGCTGGGCGTGGTCAACAACTGGGACAACCTGACGGACAACAACAAGCAGAAGTCGCTCATCGGCCAGTTCGCCTTTAAGCCTCTGAGTACTTGGGCAGTGTACGTCAACTGGATAGGCGGCTACGGCGACGACGCTTACCTCTCGACGCTGGTGGATGCCGGCACGCTGCCGGCCGCGTGCAACAACTACCAACGCAACTTATTCGACCTGACGACCACCTACCAGGTGACGCCCAAGTTTTTTGTGGGCCTCAATGCCGCCTATGGTTGGTACAACTTCAAAGATGCGGGCGCGGAACAGGCTATTTCGACGCTGTTTGGCAGCACCTCGCCCGACTGGGGCGGCGCGGCGCTCTATACCAACTACGCCTTCACCGATGTGTTTGGCCTAGGGGTGCGCTACGAGTACTTCAATGACAAGCACGGCGTGCGCTACCTGCACACATCTAATAACTCCCTGACTGTTACGGCGCCCATCACGCTGGCGGCCGGCAAGCTCCAGGTAAAACCGGAGTTTCGGCTCGATGTAGCGCCCAGCGCCTACTACGAAAACTCGCTCGGCACCGGCACCGACCGGCAGTCTACCCTAGGGGTGGCCTTCATCTACAAATACTAGCTTACTGGCTTCGTCTTGCCCTTTTCTCAGACTTTGATGCGCCTGCTACTCGCCTTTTTTTGCCTACTGCTGCTAGCCACGCCCCCGGGCCGTGGCCAGGCGCTACCGCTTGATAACCAAGGCAAAGTAAGCTTCTACGAAGTAGTGCCGGCCGACTCACTGCGGGCCGGCACGCTCTACGCGCACGCCAAGCGCTGGCTGCACCGCTATGGCTACACGCTAAGTACGGCCGACTCGGTGGCGGGCCGGCTGGTAGCCACGCAGGCCCTCGCCATGTACGACCGTGGCTACCTCACCAAAAAGCTGCACGGCAAAGTGCGCTACCAGCTCACGCTGGAAGTGAAGGATAGCCGCTACCGGCTGCAATTCAGCGACTTCGTGTTTGACTACTACCACGAGGACCGCGCCTACCGCCTGGTGCCCACCGGCAAGGCCAAGCCCCTGGAAGAACCCCTGGCCGCGGGCTGGCAGAATCTCTGGCAAAACCACCGGCACGCTACGCTGCTGGGCATCACTAACCTCCAGGCCGAGCTGAAAACGGCCATGCTGGCGGCGCCCAAGCCCACGGCCCAAACCCCGCCTACCCGCTCGGCCAATTGGTAGGCTGCGCTTCACTTTTTATAGTTTTCTTATAACCAACCCCTTACTCCCTACTACTCATGCAGAAACCTAACGTTATTCCCCTCTTACTGTTGCTGGCGCTGGGGTTCCTGGCCGTCTTCATGCCCGCCATTCCGACCAGAATCGTGACGGAAGGCATCAACGCGGGCGATACGGCCTGGATGCTTTGCGCCACGGCCCTCGTGCTGTTTATGACGCCCGGCCTGGCTTTCTTCTACGGCGGCATGGTAAACTCCAAGAACGTGATTTCGACCATGTTGCAAAGCTTCGTGGCCATGGGCATCGTGAGCTTGCTGTGGGTCGTGGTGGGCTTCAGCCTGGCGTTTGGCGACTCCATTGGGGGCTTCATCGGCGACCCGCGCACGTTCTTCCTCTTCAAGGGCGTGCTCGACGGCAAGCCCTGGTCGCTGGCGGCGACGATTCCGCTGGCGCTGTTCGCTTTCTTCCAAATGAAGTTTGCCATCATCACGCCAGCCCTCATCACGGGCTCGTTTGCTGAGCGCATCAACTTCAAGTCGTACGTGCTTTTTATCGTGCTCTTTAGCTTGGTAGTGTACACGCCCCTGGCCCACTGGACCTGGCACCCCGACGGCTTCCTGTTCAAGCTGGGCGTGCTCGACTTTGCGGGCGGCACGGTGGTGCATATGTCGGCGGGCTGGGCCGCCCTGGCCTCGGCGCTATATCTGAAGCCGCGCAAGACTTACGGCACCGCGGAGGTGCTGCCCCCGGCCAACATTCCGTTTGTGCTCCTAGGTACTGGTTTGCTGTGGTTTGGCTGGTTTGGGTTTAATGCCGGCTCGGCCGTAGCGGCCAGCCCGCTGGCCGTGAGCGCGTTTGCGACCACCAACGTGGCCGCCGCCGCCGCTGGCATTTCCTGGATTCTGTTTGATGTGGCGCGGGGCCGCAAGCTGTCGGCGCTGGGCTTCTGCATTGGGGCGGTGGTAGGGCTGGTGGCCATTACGCCGGCCTCGGGCTTCGTTACGGTGCCCGTGAGCATCTTTATCGGCATTGTGGCCGGCGCTACCAGCAATTTCTTCGCCCACCTGCGCTCAAAGTCGCGCATCGACGACACGCTCGACGTGTTTCCCTGCCACGGCATCGGCGGCATGGTCGGCATGATTATGACGGGGATTTTCGCCAGCAAGGCCGTGAACTCGGCCGCCGTGGATGGCCTGGCCTATGGTGGCACGCACCTGTTCCTGGTGCACCTCATGGCGCTGGTGCTGGTATCGGCGTTCGCATTCTGCGGCTCGTTTGCCCTGCTCAAGCTGACTGACCTCATCATTCCGCTCCGCGTATCGGCCGAGGAAGAGCTGCTGGGCCTCGACGTGAGCCAGCACGAGGAAACGGTACTTGTCAGTGCTTAGCCACCTACGCTGGTAACACTTATGCTCAACAAAAAGGCCGGCGCAGTTGCGCCGGCCTTTTTGCATTATCAGTACACCTGTTAGACCGGTTTAGATAGCCTGTGGCCCTAGGTGGTCGTTTTTTTTGTTACAGCAGCACGGCCGCGAGGGCGTAGTCAGCCAGCAGGATGGCAATGATGGAATTGGTAACGGCGGCCGTGCCCGCGGCTCCTACTTCCAGGGCGCCGCCGTGTACCGAGTAGCCTTTGTAAGCCGAAGTGGCCGTTACCAGAAAGGCAAAGACGACCGCTTTTATCAGCGCGAACAGTACGGTGTAGGGCTTAAAATCGAAGCGGATGCCCTCGATGTAATCGGCGGCCGACATGATGCCCGACACTTGCGTGGCCACGAAGCCTCCTAGGATGCTCAGGTTCATGGCCAGAATCACGAGCAGCGGAAACACGAACATGGCCGCCAGAATGCGCGGCAGCACCAGGTAAGAAGCCGAATTGATACCCATGGCATCGAGGGCCGAAATCTGCTCGGTGATGCGCATGGTGCCCAGCACCCCCGCGATAGACGAGCCAACCTTGCCCGCCAGCACGATTGAAATAATGGTGGGCGCCAGCTCGAGAATCGTCATTTCGCGCACCATGTAGCCCACCATCGACTGCGGAATGAGCGGATTGACCAGGTTATACGCAATCTGAACGCACGTTACGGCGCCGATAAAAGTCGACACCAGCCCCACGATGAAAACCGAGTCGGTGCCGATGAGCACGGCCTCTTCCATGGTGCGCCGCCAGATAATGGCGAACCGCTCGGGCCGCACCACCATTTCACTCATCAACAGCACGAAGCGACCAAAAGCCGAAACCGGCCGGGGATAACGATACATCTCACTAACTATATAGACTACACTGCAAAGGTACGCCCCGCCCCCGTGGGAGCACCGGCCCAGGTTAGAAGGTTGCAGCAGCTCTCTCCTAGGGGCGCCGTACCCAGCAGGCCGTCAGTACCCAGACGCAGGAGCCAGGAGAATACTTTAAGTAGTGGTTAGTGAGTAGTTGTTAGTATTTATAACTACTAGACTTATTTCTGAATTAAGAAAAACACAAAAACGGGTCATGCTTCACTGCGTTCAGCATGACCCGTTTTCACAAGACTTTTAATTTGGGAGCAAGCCTACTCACTAATAGCTAACCACTATTCTCTTACAACTAATACAGCACATCGTTGATGGGCTGCATGGGCGTGGGCAGGTTGGTTTCGGCCAGCATCTGGCGCAGGTCAATCTCGATACTACGGCAGATGGACGACATCGACACGTCGTTTTCCTGGTTTTCGAAGGGATTTTCGCTGTTGTGCCCCACCTTCTCGATAGTATGAAATACCCAGCTCACCAGCGTGGCGAAAGGCACCATCAGCCAGACGTGGTAGGGCCCGAGGGCCACGCGGCTGTCGAACTCTTCAACCAGACCTAGGGGCAGCAGGATGGCAAACACCATGACGAAGACGTAGCTGAAGAACGCGTACTGCCGCGGAAACGGGGTGTTCTTGATGCGCTCGCAAGCACCCTGGTGGTTGTTGAGCTCGCGCAGGGTCTCGGCCATCGACACCTCCCGAAACTCGCTAATCATGCCATCAAAGCTGAGCTGGCGCAGGTCGTGGCCCTGGCGAATGACCAGCTGGGCGGGCGGGTTGTTGGTTTTGCCGAGGGCGTGGTCGGCGGGGTCCAGCAGAAAGGGCACGACCTCGGCCTCCCACAGCTCGGCCGTTTGGCGGCGCAGGTGCAGGCGCAGGGCATTGGCCCAGGCAATGTGGCGGTACACCAGCCGGCGATGGGCCTCCTGCTCGGCACTGTCGTAGGCAAAATTGTCGTCGGGGGTACGCACAAAATCAAGTACTCGCCCAGTCCAGGTGCGCGAGGAGTTGACGACCGAGCCCCACAGCTGGCGGGCTTCCCAGAAGCGCGAGTACGAGGCGTTGCTCTTGAAGCCGATGTAGAAGGCCACGGCCGTACCTAGGGTAGCCACCGGCTGCCACGGAATGTCGAGCCAGTGAAAATCGAGCGGCCCGTACATGAAGCCAATGATGGCATCGTACGTCATAAAGATTAGCAGCGGGCGCCAGCCATATTTCTGCCAGATGAAGCTAGGCCGCAGGTTTCGTTCGATGTGCATAGGATAGGGTATTCTAATATTATTCGGCCCGATTAATGACTGGCCAACTGAGTAGGGACTAACACCCTAGGGGCCGCCGGCTACGCAAAATAAAGGCCATTGGGGGGTCTGACAGTGCAGTTTTACTTTGGCCGCTCGTTCTTTACGGTGCTAAGGCCCACATAACCATTATCAACCGTATTTCATTTTTCCTTCATGAAGTTACCTACGCTATTTTCTATCCTTATGCTGGCCGCCGCCACCCCGGTTTTGGCCCAAAAGCCAGCCAAGCTCAAGTACCCCACCGACGACAACAGCCGCGTCTACGACGCGGTGGAGCAGCCGGCCGTGCCCAAAGGTGGCCCCCAGGGCTACGCCGACTACCTGGCCAGCCACCAGAAGTACCCCACCGCCGCCATGCAAGCCAAGCAGGAAGGCACGGTGATGGTGACGTTCGTGGTTGAAAAAAGCGGCAGCATTGGCGAAGTAGAAGTGAAGCAGCCTATCGCGCCCCTACTCGATGCCGAGGCCATCCGGGTCATCAAAAGCGCCCCTAGGTGGACGCCCGCCCACCAGAAAGGCAAAGCCGTGCGCCAGCGCGTGACCGTGCCCGTGAGCTTTGTGCTGGCCGAAGGCTCGGGCGAAGTGATAGAAGTACCAGCCGCCGGCGCCCCCAAGCCCGGCCAGCCATTGCCGCCCGGCGCCGTGGCGGCCACGCCGGGCACGACTTCGGTGGTGGGCACCGCGCCCAATGGCGCCGCCATCATCCGGCCCGAAAAGTCGGCTCAGCCGGTAGGCGGCAACGCGGCCTTTTTCACTTGGATTGCGGCCAACCAAAAGTACCCCGACCTAGCCCGCAAGCGCCACATCCAAGGCAAGGTGCCGGTCGAGTTTACGGTGCAGCCCGACGGCTCACTCACCGACGTACGCGTGGTGCAGAAGCACGGCTCGGGGCTCGATGAGGAGGCCGTGCGCCTCATCAAAGCCGCGCCCAAGTGGGAGCCGGCCCTCTACCAGGGCAAGCCAATAAAGCAAAAGATGGCGTTGCCGGTTCTATTCCAATTGTAGGCCTCGCCGGGGCAGCCGCACTTGCGCTAAGCTGGTGCGTGAAGTATCGGGCGGGCCTGCGCGTCTATCTGCCTACGGCCCTCTTTCCTGCCCCATGTCCTACCTCGAAGTTGCCACTGTTCCCGTCACTTTTCGCATTTGGTCGCACGAGCGGCGCTACCGCAATGCCGCGCAGGCCATTGCCCAGGCGCTGTTCGATGCCCTAGACGATGAGCTGGAGCCGCAGGTACTGCTGCTGGGCCTACCCCTAGATACCAGCCAACCCATCGTGCAGGAGGCCGGCCCCGATGGCACAGAACTGCCCACCGAGCTGCTGGCCGACGTGGCGGAGCGCGGCCGCAGCCTGGCGCTGATGGGCCAGGTACCGGTGGCCACCACGCCCATCGACAACGCGCTCGACCCGGCCGACTTGCGCGACCGCCTCGAGCGCAAGGGCGTGCGAATGGCTTTGCAGCCGGTGCTTAATGAGCTGGCCGCGGGCACCGACTACGAGTACTTTTCGACCTGGCCGATAGTCCTTAACAACTACTACGTCTGCACCATCCTGCGCGTGCAGCGCAGGCCGCTGCAAGCCTATCCAGCCCTGCGCCCCGACCGCGCCTACACCGATGGCCGCCCGCTGCCCAACTCGCTGCTGGTGGCGGCCATGTCGCGCTTCAACGAGGAAACGGTGAAGGCCCTGACCGAGCCCGAGCCCGGCGCCGGCCTGCTCTACCGCCCCCGCGACACCGAGGAGCTGCTGCGCGCCGCCGGCCGCAGCCTGCTCGATGCGCCCGCCCTGGCCGTGGGCTCGGCCGACTGGAGCAGCGGCGAGCGCCTTGACTGGGGCAGCAGCACCGGGCCGGGCGCCGAGCGGCTGTTTTACATTATCAATACCATTTCCAGCCTCCGCTACGAGGGCGCCGAGGGCGTGGGCTGCCTGCTGCTGGCCCGCCGCGGCCACCCTAACCTCGAAGAAGTCTTTGCCCTAACCTGCCCGGTAGACCTCACCGACTACCGGGCCGTACGCAAGCTCCTGGAAATGACCACGCCCGGCATTCACCTGCTGGCCGATGCCGACAAAGTGTACGCCCTGGGCCGCGAGGTAGGCCACTACGACGCCGCCCGCGAAGACCTGTTTGCCTTCCACTTCGTGACGTACTACACCTGGGAGTTCAGCCACGCGGGCCACACGCTGGTGCGCTGCCGCTATGGCCTGCCCGGCCTGGCCCGCCCCCGCCTCAACCGCCTGGCCTTCAAGCGCGAGTACAAGCGCACCTTCGGCGTGCCCAAGGCCGAGGAGCTAGAGCGGATGTGGCAAGTGGTGCTGGAAGCCAGCCGCCAGCCCAAGGGCACGCTGCTGGTCGTGAGCACCGAGGCGCTGGCCGAGGCCGACCGCCTCAAGCTCCAGTGCACGCTCATCGAGCCAGTGGTGCTCACACCCATCATCACCCAGCTCGTCACGGCCATCGACGGCGCCGTGATGCTCGACCCGCAGGGCTACTGCTATTCCATCGGCGTCATCCTGGACGGCACTGCCAGCGGCCGGGGCAACAGCACCCGCGGCGCCCGCTACAACTCGGCCATCCGCTACGTCGAAAGTTCGCCCTACCCCACCCTAGTCGTAGTAGTGAGCGAAGACGGCATGGTGGACGTGATGACCAAAGCCAGCCTGGCCGAAAGCCGGGTGTAGCAGCAACCTAGGGCTTTGCTTTGAACGACCACGTAACCCGGAACACGGCCACCACGTCGCCGGCCTCGTCGCGGCCCGTGCTGGCGCACACTACGGTGCGCCCTTCGCCCGTGGCGCGGCTTTCGGCGATGGCCTGCGCAATGGCGGCGCCATCGGGGCAGGTGAAAGCAATGAGGCCCACGGCTTTCTTCGTAAACTCGGCTTGCAGGCCCACTACCAGCATCGACACCGGCCCGCCGCCCTGCGTGTGCAGCATAGCCTGTAGCCCCGAGGCCAGCTCGGCCGCCATGGCCAGCGCCGCGAAGTAGATGCTACGAAACGGATTCTGAGTAAGATACTTGTAGCGAATAGTGACCGTGGCGGCCTCGGGCGTGAGCGCCACCAGCCGCAGCCCGGCCAGCCAAGCCAGCGGCAGCTTACGCAGCATAAACAGCCGCAACTTGTGCGGGTTGAGGACCTGGCGGCGGAAAGCCTGCATAGCGGGCGTGTCGAGGAGCGGCATAGGCAGGAGGTTTCTCGCAGAATTTTATTTCTTAGGCTTCACTACGAGCTCCCTGTACCCAAAAACCGGGTCCGTTTCGCGGGTAAACTCCAACTCGGGCAAGGCCACCAGCACAATTTCAGCGGTGGTATACACCCGGCAGCCGGCCAACAAATGCCCGCCTAGGGTGCGCCCGATGCTGTCGGCTACCGATAGGTGCAGGTGCGAGCCGCCCGTAGCCGAGAGCGTGCCCACAAGCGAGACAATTTCGAAGTGCCCGCGGTACTCCGTGGGCCCCTCTTGGTTGGCGAGCCGCAGCGTGGCTACCGTAAGGCTGCCCACGCACGTGAGCACTGCCCCGGCCCCTAGGTGCTGCTGCGCCACGTAGGCCAGTAGGGCATCGCGCAGGTCGTCGCCGGGCCGCAGCCGCAGGGCGTGGGCCCGCATAGGCGACGTAGGAGTCGGGGCAGGTTTTGCAGATTGAGCCATCGTGAGCGGACTATTCAGCAGCCCTAGGAGCAAAACTAACGCCCATCGGCCGGCATCCTTATTTCTCATTTCTTCTCTAGTACCAATACTATTTTGTTGAAGTTAGCCGAGGCGTTGATGACCGAGCGATAAGCCTCAAAGTCCTTCTTGGGCCAATAAATCTGGTGGTAGGCCTCGGTCGAAGTCACCGTCAGCTGCTGGCCTTGCTGCGAGTAGACCGAGCGAAAGAAATAAATGGGCGCCGCCGGGTCGGCGCCGGCTTTCACATCTATGTTCAGGTCTTGCAAGTTGCGCACTGAGTAGCCGGCGGGCAGCTCCACCACCAGCTGGCGGCTGTACTCGCGGTTGAAGTCGTTCTCCACGTCGAACTGCCGCGCCTCCTGCTGGTACAGCTCGCTCTGCGGGCCGATGAGGGTGCCAATTTTAAATAAATAGCGGGGCCCGGCCTTGTCGAGCAAGCCCGCGCTTTCGAGGTCCGAGTCTACCGTAAACGGCTTGGCCAGGATGTTGAGCCCGCGCTCGCCGTTGCGGGCCGTGGTTTTGAGGAAGGTAGCGTCGGGCACGATGGGCTTTTGCAATTCCAACAGCACTTCGGCCTGCTTGTCGGTGGGCACCAGCGGATACAGGGCTTGCAACTGGGCGCCGTGGTAGCCCCCAAACTCTTGGTGCAGGTGCACGGTGGCTTTGTCCAGGGTCGGCGCGAAGCTTACCTGCACGGCCATGTTGTGCGGGCTGGCGCTGGCGGGCAGGGCCGCCACCTCGCGCACCGTGCCCACCGCCGATTCCATGCTACCTAGGGTCACGCTTTTGATGAACAGCGCGGGCGTGCCTGTCCAGCCGGGGGGCACCATACCTAGGCGGAAGTCGGGCCGGCTCGGGGCCAGGTACTGCTTGGTGGCCGGGAAGTAGAAGAAGAAATTATCGAGGTAGCCCCAGGTATCGAAGCTGCCATCGAAGGGTATCTCGCTGCGGTCGGTGTTCACCACCAGTTCGTGCTCCACCCCCAGGGCTTTGTAGAGCGCCCCCAGCAGCCGCACAAACCCGAGCTCGGGCGCGTTGTGTGTGGCCACCACGCGGGTGAGGCCAGGTTCAGCGCCGGGGTCCAGGTTGAAGTTGAGCTTCACGTAGCTTTCCACCGCCGCAATGCGCTCGGGCAGGCTAGCGCCGCTGGGCACGTTGGCGGCTTTCAGCACGGTGCTCACCGCCTTGGCCTCCTCCTTGGTCAGCGTGTACACCACTTGGTGCATGGTCTGGCTGGCATCGGCCCAAGTAAACTGGCGGGCAGCGCCCTTGTTGGCTACGTAGGCCAGCTTGTACTCCACCCGGGCCCGGTGAGCTTTGGGGTCGGCAAAGGCCTCGTTGTGCAGGGCCTCCAGCGCGGGCACCTGCACCCGCAGGATGCGCTTGCCGGCGGTCAGAGTGTCGGTTTGCACCTTGGCCGTCGAGTTGTATACCTTGGCTTCGAAGGTGAGCCCCACGGGCGCAATCAGCTCGAAGGCCACGTCGTGCTCGGGCGTGCCGCCCTGCAATATTTCGCGGCCAAAGTGGCTCATGCCCCGCTCGCGAGTGTAGTAGTACTCGACCTCGCTGCCAGTCTCAACGCCCTCGAGCGCGAAAATGCGATAGTCGCCCGCGCCCGACTCGTTTTTGAGCTCCTTCATACTCTCGGGCTGCACCTCCACCACCACGCCCTTGGGGCTGATGGTGCGGGCCCGCACCGCCACCGTGGCGCCACCCGGCAGCACCGGCACGGCCAGCTTGTTGTGCTGCTCGATGCCGTCGGCCGTGTTCACGCGCACGATGCGGTGCTCGGTCGTGAACTCGCGCAGGCCCTTACCAGCCGGGTCGAAGTAGTACTCCGTGGCCGTGAAGTCCTTCAGTACCACGGCGGGCAGCGCGGCTTCATCGGCTGACACGGGCAGGCGCTGGTGGCGCTTCTCGTCCCAGTGGTAAGCCGCGTATTTGAGCTGGCTTGGGATAGCCTGGCTGGCCTTCTTCTGAGCCAGGGCAAAGCGCGCCGGCAGCAGCGCGGTGAGCAGCAACGCGCTGCGGAAATAAGTAGAAGTATGCACGAATCGGATACTAGTTATAGCGCTTAATTTATTTTGAAACTGTATAGCAAGTTGAAAACGAGCGTTATGCTGAGCGAAGCCGAAGCATGACTTTTCAGCCTTCCCAAATAACTCCCTAGGTCTTCCTCTTTTTCAGAATAACCACTTCGCGGTAGGCCGCGCCTAGCTTGTCCACCACGCCGTTCCACTGCTTAAACTGCTTGGTGGGCAGCAGCAGGTAGTTCACGGTCAGCTCGCGGTTTTGGATGATGCGGTCGCCCTGGCGCTCGTAGCTGATGCGAAAGGCCAGCGGGCCGGCCGCGTCGCCGGCCTGGGCGGCGGGCGGCAGGTAGCTCACCTCGTAGCCGGCGGGCACCACCAGCTCGGTGCGGGTGTGGTCGGTGTGGGCAAACTCGTTGGCACGGGGCAGGCGGCGCGTCAGCGAGTCGAGTCGGTCGTGGGCCAGCGGGCGCTCCAGGTTGAGGTTGATGTAGAGCTCGTCGTCGAGCTTCTGCACGTAGTCTTGCAGGCGGTAGTCGTAGGTGAGGCGCAGGGGCTGGTCGCGGGCGTCGAGGTTCTGCACGGCGTACTTATCCACGAAGAATTTATTGCTGCCACGCTCCAACAGGGCTTTCACGTACTTGGGCTCCTGCACGCGGTCGAGGCCACCTAGGGCGTAGCTCTGGTTCACCTTGGCGTAGCCCGTGAAGGCGAGCTCGCCGGTGCCGCGCAGGCTGGTGCCGTCCAGGGTCAGCACCGAGCGGTCGGTGGCGCCGTTGCGGGCGGGCGCCACCACCGGAATGGGCACCACCTTGCTCTGCTGCCCATCGATGCCCAGCAGGCCTTCCTTACCCTGAATAAACGCCGAGGGCATGCCGAAGGGCGTGTGGTTGCTAGTGGCATCCAGGAAAGTATACTGGCCGGGGCTGAGCTCGCAGGTCGAAATCATGTGGTTGTCCACGCCCGGCGTGGCCAGCTCGCCGTACTTGTAGGGCAGGTCGCGGGTGCCCACCCAGGTCAGGTACGACTTGAGGCCGGCCAGGCGCAGCATTTCGGTGGTGAGGTTGGCCATGTCCTTGCAGTCGCCGTAGCGGCGCTCGTAGACCAGCCCGGCGGCGTGGGGCACGAAGCCGCGCATACCCTGCTCGAAGGCGATGTAGCGCACATTGTCCTGCACCCAGTAGTAGATGCGGCGGGCTTTTTCCTCGGGCGTAGTGGCGCCGGCCACCAGCGAATCGACGCGGTGCTTCAGGGCCGGGCTGTCGTGGGGCTGAATGCGCCGCACAAAATCGGCGTACATCGTATAAAGCTGCGGCACGCCCCCTAGGAGCTGCTGCTGGCGCCCGGCCACCGTGGCCTGCTCGATATAGTACACCAGGTGGGGCAGGTAGTAGGCGGCCTTGGGTGCGTCTTCGTCGCGCGGGGCGGCGGGCAGGTTGTCGGCCGACCAGCGGTACACCACGTTGCCGCCCTGCTCCTGCTTACTGAACTTGATGGGCAGCTGCTCGGCATTGAACAGCTTGTAGTTGAGCTGCACGCCCTTGGGGGCCGTGATGGTGACTTCGGCGTGCCGCACGGGCACGTAGGAACCGAAGTAGAAGGGCATCAGAAACCGCCCATCGGGGTGGCGCACGGTGTAGTCGGTAACGGTGCGGGCGCCCGGCGCCACGGCCGGAAAGCTGAACGAAGTAGCGCGGGTATCATCAAAGAATATGCCTTCCTGCATGTCAAACTTGTCCTTGAAGGCTGTCACGCGCAGGGGCTTGTACTTATCGGCCGCGCCCGGCACGGGCACCAGCGTGCGAGCTTCCAGCTTCAGCAGCTTGTTGAAATGCGAGCTGTACACCTGGTCCAGGGCGTAGGGCGCCGAGTGGTCGCCTAGGTGCACCATGTCGTGATAATGGTGCGCCAACACCTGCACCGAGTCGTGGCGAATCTCGATAGTCAGGTCGGCCCGCAGGTTTACGTAAGCGGCCTGTTGGCCCAGATACTGCTGCTGCATCTCGGCCAGCGGCGGCAGCGTTTGGCCCCAGGCAGTAGTCGAATCTAAACTAACTAATAGTAAAACAAGGATAGGTAATAATTTCATAGCAATAAGCAGATTAGCCCCGAAAATATACGCTAAAAACAGCCCGCGGCCCGCTCTTGGCACCCGTAGTTTTGCCTGGCGCGGTTTCGGCGTCAGCAGCTAGTAGCGCGAACTCTGTAGTTCGCGTTTTTGCAACGTTCAAACGGCGCGAAAGCGCGAACTACAAAGTTCGCGCTACTACCCAGCGCCTATTCTCACGCCGCAACTGACCTAGGAGCGGGGCGCCCTACTGAAGATTGTAGACCGCGTTGTTCCAGTAAACCTCCGTAAGCTGCGGCTTGCCCTGGGCGTCGTAGGCAATGGTGGGGCCCGAGCGCTCGCCGGCCCGGTAGGCTTCTTCGCGCTCTAGGGTGCCATCGGGGCGGTAGTAGCGGCTGCGGCCGTGCAGCTCGCCATTTTGGTACGATTCTTCCTCCATCAGCTTGCCGCTGGGCCAATAGCTCACTTGCAGGCCGTGGCGCACGCCCTGCTGGTGCGCCACCCGCCGAAATACCTGCCCCGAAGTGTAGTAGTACGTGAAATTACCACTCGGATAATTGCGCGCGTAGGCTTCTTCCGCCGCCGGCTTGCCGTTGGCAAACGCCGTTTTAATGGCGCCGCCCGCCGCGGGCAGCGCCTGGCTGGCACTAGTAGCCCCTATCGCGCCGGGCCCGGCAAAGCCCACCAAGCGGCCCTGCTCGTAGCGCCGCTCCAGCAGCAGCTCGCCGGCGGGGTTGTAATGGCGGCTGGGGCCGTCGAGCTCGCCCTCGTCGTTGTAAGCCTGTACGCGCTGGGGCTTGCCGTTCGGAAAGTTGTATACCCACTCCCCCACCGGCTCATCGTCGAGGTAGCGGCCGCGGTTGCGCAGGGTGCCGTCGGGGTAGTAGGTGCTGAATTGCCCGTAGAGCTTGCCGCCTAGGTACTGCCCTTCGGTCTGGGTTTGGCCGTTGTCGTACTGGCTGCGGTAGGCGCCGTAGCGCTGGCCGCCGCGCAGCGTTGTTGCCGTTTCGGTCTGGCCGTTGGGGCGCAGCCAGGTAGTGGCGCCTTCGTAGTCCCGGTTAGCCACCCCGGCGCGGTTCAATACTTTTTTGCTGCTACCGGGGTAGTGCAGCACCAGCTCTTTGGTGGCCGGCGTTAGCTCGTAGCGGTCGATGACTTTATTCGTTGAGTCATAGGTCGTGAGCTGGCGCAGCTTGCCGAAGGCGAACAGTCGCTCCTGCGTTAGCTTGCCGCCCGGCTCATACGCCCGAAACACCCCGCTCTGCTCGCCGTGGAAGTACTCCTGCTCCTGGCTTAGCCGCCCGGTGGGGTAATATGATTTCCACACGCCCTGCTCCTGGCCCTGGCGCTGGAAGCCCGTTTGCAAGGGCTTGCCCGTGGCGTAGTACTGCTCAAAGTAGCCATCGGGCACGCCGCCCGGCCCGTAGTGGCGGCGCTGGTGCAGCTGGCCGTTGGCGTAGTACACCTCGCCCACGCCCGTGAGCGCGCCGGCCGCATCGTAGTGCTGCACCTGCGAGAGCGTGCCATCGGGAAAATACGTTTTCCACTCCCCGGCCAGGTGGCCGTTTTCTACTTCCCCGGTGCTCTTGAGGCGGCCCTCTGCGTCGTAGTTTTTCACGGGCGTGCGGCCTTTTTTCAGGGGAGTGTCGGCCAGGGTTTTGCCCTGCGCATCGAGGCTAGTCAGGCGCACCATGCGGCCGTGCTCGTAGAGCGTGGTACTGTAGTGGCGGCCCTGGGCGTCGTAGTCGAGGTAGGAGCCGTGCAGCTCGCCGGTGGCATCGTAGGTTTCTTCTACGCTGAGCTTACCGGTGGCAAAGTACTCTTTCCACGGGCCCGTGCGCTTGCCGCGGGTGTACTGCCCGGTTTCGCGCACTTTGCCGTTGGGGAAGTACGTGCTGTAGGGGCCGTGCAGCTCGTCCTGGTCGTAGGTGGCCTTTTTCTCCACCGTCTTGTCGGGGTAGTACACTACCGACTCGCCCTGCGTTTTGCCCTGCGCGTAGGTGGTGCGCACCTCGGGCGTGCCATCGGCATAAAACCGTTCCAGCAGTCCGTCGCGCTTGTCGGCGTGCATCTTGGCTCGAAAGCTGACGGTGCCGCCCGGCCGGTAGTCCACGGCCTCGCCCTCGTAGTCGTTGCCCACAAACTGCCGGGTGTCGCTCAGCTGGCCATCTTCGGCGAAGGCCTTGCTACCGCCCTCCAGCTTGCCCTGCCGGTAAATTGCCTCGCTTTGGAGCTGGCCGCCGGGGTAGTAGTAGCGCGTGGGGCCGTCGAGCTCGCCCTTGGCGCCGTACTGCATCTCGGTTTCGGTGCTGCCATCGGGGCGCAGCACCAGCCACTTGCCCGTACGCTCGCTGGCGGCCGAGTAAGCCCCGCGCTGGCGGATGTTACCATTTTGGGCCACCAGCAGCCAGTTGCCGGTGGGCTGCACTTCGCCCTTGGCATCACGCTGGCCGGCACCTAGGCCATCGAGGTACGGGCCATCGAACCAGGCTGCTACCTGGCCTGAGCCCGTTGGCCGGGGCTGCTGATTGCGAAACGCCAGCAACGGTTGGCTCACGGCGGCCGTCAGCTTTTCGAGGCGGGCTTTGTTACCCTTCAGCCACTGCTGCGCGCTTTTATCCTCGGCCGAACTAAGAATGAGGTAGGTGAAAGTGGTCAGGTTGTCGTCCTGCCGCAGCGCTTTTATTACGGGCCCATAGGCCCGCAGCCAGAAGTCGCTGGCCGGGTCGGCCTCCAGCGGAAACTTCTCCACCAGCAGTTGTAATTGCTTCACAATGCCTGCCTTAAACTTCACCTTGCTGATGTACGCCGCATTCAGCGCCACCTTACTCGTGAGCAGTTGGTCGAGCTCCTCAAACGCGGCATTCGGCGCTATGGGCGCCGTCTGGTCCTGCTTGTCAATGATACTCACGCCCTGCGATAAACGCTCTAGGTCTACCAGCACCGCATTGCTGCGTGGCCCTTCGGGCTCGATGGCCAGAAACAGCAGCAGGCTCAGCATGGCGTGGGCCGTCTGGCCCTGCTGCGCCGCCGCGATACCTAGGAGCCGGTGCCCGCTCGCCTTGGCGGGCCGCAGCTCCAGCGCCCGCTGGAGGCTGGCTAACGCCGCCGCCATCTGGTGCTGGTTCAGCTCTAGCACGCCTTGGTTAATCCACAGGTTTTCGTTGTAGGGAAACAGCTTGAGCCCCGCCGTGTAGGCTTGGCGGGCTTCGGCCAGCTGCTTCAAGCCCTCGTGGGCGCTACCTAGGGTGCTGTACAGCTCGGGCTCGAAGGGCTCGACGGCCAGCGAGCGCCGGGCGGCCTCTACGCTGGCCTGGTACTTTTCGGCGGCCATCAGGCTGAGCGCAAGCTCGGCCTGGGCCTGCGCGTAGGCGCTGTCGCCGGGCGTCACGAGCTGGTAGCGCGCGGCGGCCTCGGCGTACTTCTCGGCGTCGTGCAGCGCCACGCCTTCCTTGATGAGGGCCGCCGCCTCGGTATAGGTAGGGGCAGTGGTTGTTTGAGCATGGCCCAAGCCGGGCAGTGCCAATAGGGCCATAGCCGCCCCATAGTGTCGCAAGTGCATACTGGAAAAGAAGCCTATCCCAGCCGCAACACGCAGCTTATCTTAAATAAGCGAGCAAGTATAAGCACTTACGCACCAGCTTTTCAGCAATTCCCGGCAGCCTGCAATTTTTTATTTGCTGAACCGCACACTGCCGTGGCGCATCTTAATATTGACGCTGCCCGCGCCGCGAACCGGCGCCCGACGGCCGTACACCCCCAACACGTCGGCAATGCCTTGGTCGTGCTCATTCGTGGACAGTACCCGCACCAAATTCTTGTCCACCAGCAGCTGGCCTTGCTCGGTACTCACGTCGAATTGGAAGCTAGGTGTCTCTTCCGCGAAGCCCAGCCGGATGGTGCTGTAGCCGCCATCTAGGTTTATCTGCCGGAAATTGGCGCCCATGTCGCGCACCTCGAAATTGGGGCAGTATCGCACCGCCATGTCGAGCCCCTCGCTCAGCTTATCCACGCTAAAGCGTGAGTAGCCCGACGAGCCACGCAGGTTGCGCACCTTACCTAGGGCCACGTCGCCGTACTTGCTGTGTACCGTCAGGTCTTGCACGGTGGCCATGTCCACGTCGGCGTAGTTGGTGCGCAACTCTACTTGCTCGCCCTCCGTCAGGCGCAGGCGGGCGTAGTTGGCCTCCAGGGTAGCTTGCTTCACGTAAGGGATGGTCGCCTCGCCGTTGGCAATGTGCACCACATTGCGGGTGCCCGCCAGCCGCGCCGTGCGCAGGGTTCCGTAGTCTACGTTGAACTGGGTCGGCCCCTGCCAATCGCCGGCTACCGTAACGTCGGCAAATGAAGCCGCCACGCGCAGCGCTAAGGTACGGGGCAGCCAGATGGTATAATTGACCTCGTAGCGGCGCCCGCCGCCGCACTTACCCCGCAGGCTGGCTCCAAACTGCGAGCTCACGCTTGTGCCGCCCGTGTTGGCATCATAGGCGAGGTACTGTACGCTCAGCGCGTCGAGTATCTGCGCGGCGGCCACGGGCGTTTCGGCCCGGGCCACCAGGTCAGTTTCTACTTTTATCTCCTGCTTATTCCAAGCGTTTATTTGCACTCGACCGTAGCGCGTATCTAAGGCAAATGACTGACCCGTTTTGCTCACCGAAAAGCGCCGGCTCAAATGGCGGCGCTGCTCAATGGGCGGCAAACCCTGCTCGCCATCTACCTGCTCAGTAGGCCCTTGCTGATTGGGGCTCGCCTGGGTGGGCCCGTCCTGGTCATTTATTTCCCACTTACTAGCTTCTGCCCTAGGTAGCCAGGCGTGTGCAGCTATAGCCCACGATGGCAACCCCAGCCAGCTCGCCAGTACTACCAACCCACTTACTAGCGCACGGTTAGTGGTCATGGCGCAGGTTACTAGCCGGTAATCGGCGACTATCGGCCAGGGCAAATTCCCCGCGCGCATCGTTGTTCATTGCCGTTTGGGCATCGCCGTGCTGCTCCAATTGCTGGTCCAGGATATCAAGCCGGTATTGTAGGTTGCGGTTCATGGCCGTCAGCACTACTTCAGGCTGCGGATGCTGAGGCAATACCCGCTTGAGCTGCTGGTAGCTGGAGTCTAGCTCAACTAGCTCCCGCGTCCAATCGGCCGCAGCACCAGGCGCGAGCTGGCTCAGCTCAGCTTTGCGGTCGGCTAATTGGCCCACGTAATACCGTTCCATCCCGCGCACCGCCGTATCCAGCCGGGCGTTCGTATTCTGGCTTGCCTCGCTGGCCACCATCTCACCCGAAGGCGCCAGGTAAAGTGCCGCTTCCGCTGGGCTATCAGTTGGTAACCCAGTCATAGTGCCCGCTGCCACGCGCTCTTTCGCCACCTGGCCCGACTTCCAAGCCTCTCCTAGGCCCGCAGCCAGTATCAGCACCGCCACCGCCGCCGCGATACTGTAGCGCTCGGCCCAGGCCCGGCGCTTGCCAGATGCTACCGGCTCCAGCGGCATAATCGGGGTCTCCTGGCTGATTGCAGCGGTTGCAGGACCTGCAATACTCATAATAGGCTCGGCTACGTTGCCTGAGCCGTGCAATTCTTTCTCCAGCGCCGCCCATAGTTCAGGGCGGGGCTCGTGCAGGTCGAAATCGGCACGGTGCCGTTCTACGCACGTTTCAAGTTGGTCTTGCTTACTATAGTTCATGGCGAATAGCTCTAAAATCCATCGGTAATAATGCCGCTACCCGTTGCTAATACGGTGCCAGGTAGCGAAGGCCAGCGGAGAAAGTGAGAAAACAGCGATTGCAGCAAAAAAGTCTTGGTAATCAGTAATTTTAAATTCTGCTAAGCTTAGCTTAAACCTCGCTGCATAGCTAGCTCGCGCAGTCGCTGCCGCGCCCGGCTGTATTGCGACTTAGAAGTAGACTCAGTGATACCCAGGATGCCCGCGATTTCTAAATGGTCATAGCCCTCTAGCAAGTAAAGCGACAACACCACCCGGTACCCGTCTGGTAGTTCCTGAATGCACCGCCGCAGTACATCGGCGCGGTACTGCAACTCGTCGGCCTCCTCGCCGGCATGCGTTGCAGTAGCCTCGGCCGGGGCCGCTTCGTGATGAAAATCCTCCAGCGGCACGAGCTGTAGGCGTCGTTGCCGTAGGCAATTGATACTCTTATTAACCACAATGCGCTTGAGCCAGGCGCCGAACGAAGAATCGCCCTTGTAGCCGCTCAGTTCCCGAAAGGCACTGAGAAACGATTCTTGTAGTACGTCCTCCGCTTCGGCATAGTCCCCAGTGATGCGCAAAGCAGCATTGAACATCGCTTTTGAATAGCGCCGGTACAGCTCGGCTTGCGCTTGGCGGTCGTTGAGCCGGCACCGCTCTACCAGCGGGGCATTAATGTCGATATAAGCAGCAGCTTCCATAGGCACACTCGGTCTGGATGAGCTACGAAGGTCGGCAGCTTTCCGAAATACTACGCCACAGACAATTGCCACGAGCCCTAGGTTGCACCTAGCTATGGAAAAGCTTTAGTTTAACGTTGAGCTTATAATACTTTAGACGCACAAAAAAGGGACGCACCGAGTGGTGCGTCCCTTTTAAAAACTTACTTTCAGCGATAGGGGCTAATTACTCACCCTTCTCAGCTTCCTCACGGGTTTCGCCGTTGGTCAGCGTTTCGGTGTCCGTGTCTTCCGGAGCCGACTGAGTAGTGGTAGCCGCAGGCGCAGCATCAGCCACTACGGCAGCCGAAGTGCCAGTTTCGTTACCAGCAGCTTCGCCCTTACCACCACGACGACGCGAACGACGGGTAGTGGTTGACTTAGCTTCAGTAGCATTTTTCGACTCGAGCAGTGTCTCGTTGAAGTCCACCAGCTCGATAATGCACATATCCGCGTTGTCACCGAGGCGGGTAGCGCTCAGCTTCAGAATGCGAGTATAGCCACCGGGTCGCTGGCCGATTTTCTCAGCTACCGAACCAAACAGCTCCTTCATGCTCTCTTTGTTCTGCAACGAAGCAAACACGGTCCGGCGCGAGTGCGTCGTATCATCTTTGGCCTTGGTCAGCAGAGGCTCTACGTACTGGCGTAGGGCTTTCGCCTTGGCAACCGTAGTAGTCACGCGCTTGTGCATGATGAGCGACGTTGCCATGTTCGACAGCATCGCGTGGCGATGGGCGGTAGTCCGGCCCAGGTGGTTGATTTTTTTACCGTGTCTCATTGGACAGATTAGTTAAATGCTACGCTTGCGGAGAAGGACCACGGCGGGTCGCTAGAACCTCATTAGAACCCCAAACCCTAGGGCGCAGCGGATGAAAAAAGTAACTATAAAAAATTGCTGGCTGCCAATTCCTCGCAATGAGGATTTAGCAGCCAGCAAGGCAATCTATTCTAGTCTTCGTCGAGGCGGTACTTGCTCAGGTCCATACCGAAGTGCAGGCCCTTCTCTTCCACCAGGTTTTCCAACTCAGTGAGGCTCTTCTTACCGAAGTTGCGGAACTTCATCATATCGGCCATGTCGAGCTGCACTAGCTCGCCTAGGGTCTTGATGTCGGCCGCCTTCAAGCAGTTGTATGCCCGCACCGAAAGGTCCATCTCGCCAAGCGAGGTTTTCAGCACCTTGCGCATGGCGAGGGTTTCCTCATCAATGGGCTCGGCAGCTACCGGGCGGTTGCCGCTCAGCTGAATCGTGCTGTCCGAGAACAGCATAAAGTGCTGAATGAGAATGTTGGCCGCACCTTTCAGCGCTTCCTCGGGGTGAATCGAGCCGTCGGTCGATATTTCAATCAGCAAGCGCTCGTAGTCAGTTTTCTGCTCTACGCGCGTATTCTCGATGCTGTACTTCACGTTCTTGATAGGCGTGTAGATGGCATCGATGGCAATCTGACCGAAAACCTGGTCAGCGGGCTTGTTCTCGTCGGCGGGCACGTAGCCACGGCCACGCGCTACCGTCAACTCAAACTCCAGCTCTTTGGCCGGGTCGAGGTTGCAGATAACCATCTTCGGGTTCAGAATCTGGAAGCCCACGGCAAACTTGCCGATGTCGCCCGCCGTGAAGCTGTCTTGCCCGCTGATGCGCACCGTAATCTTGTCCTCAATAGCGTCGCTGATTTTCTTGAAGCGCACCTGCTTGAGATTCAGGATGATTTCGGACATGTCCTCAATCACCCCCTCAATCGTCGAGAACTCGTGTAGTACCGAAGTCGTACGCACCGACGTGATGGCGAAGCCCTCCAGCGACGACAACAGGATGCGACGCAGCGCGTTTCCAATCGTGACGCCGTAGCCCTTCTCCAGAGGCTTGAATTCAAACGTCCCGGTAAAGTCGTCGGATTTCTCCATTACCACTTTCTCCGGCATCTGAAAAGCTAAGATTGACATATGTGGGGCAGTTAATTAGTGTATACTGGAAAAGCAAGCCGAAGCTTGCCTCAAATTTGGGTAGCCAACCAAAACCACGAGCGGGTTGTTTTCGTGCCCTAGCGCGCTCATAAGCAGCAGCATAGCAGCACTGGCTTAGCACAAATGCGGCCCGAACCAAGCCCGGGCCGCACCAGTGTGCCAATCTTACTTCGAATACAGTTCGACGATGAGCTGCTCCGTGATTTTCTCCGGGATAAGCTCACGTGCAGGCATGTTGATGAACTTGCCCACCAAGTCTTTGCTATCCCACTCCAGCCACGAGAACTGACGCGAGTTGCGCACGGTCAGCGAAGTCGTGATAGCTTCAAGTGACTTCGACTTCTCACGCACACCAACGAGGTCGCCGGGACGCAGTTTGTACGAGGGAATGTTTACCACTTCACCATTTACCGTAACGTGGCGGTGCGACACTAGCTGACGAGCAGCACGACGCGTAGTAGCGATACCGAGGCGGTACACTACGTTATCGAGGCGCGACTCCAGCAGGCCGAGCAGGTTCTCACCCGTGATGCCGGGGAGTACAGCAGCTTTGTGGAAGAGGTTTTCGAAGTATTTTTCCAGTACACCGTACATGTACTTTACTTTCTGCTTCTCCATCAACTGCACGGAGTATTCCGACTGCTTCTTGCGACGGCCACGGCCGTGCTGGCCGGGGGGGTAGTTCTTTTTGTTGAGCGCTTTGCTCGGACCAAAAATCGGCTCCGCAAAGCGACGGGCGATTTTGGCGGTAGGACCAGTATAACGTGCCATTTTAGAAAAATATCAGGAGTGAAAAATCAAACGCGGCGACGCTTGGGCGGGCGGCAGCCGTTGTGCGGCAGCGGCGTCACGTCGCGGATGGTCGTCACTTCGATACCAATGTTGCCGAGGGCGCGGATGGCCGACTCGCGGCCAGCACCCGGGCCTTTCACGAAGATTTCGGCTTTGCGCATACCGAGGTCGTGCGCTACTTTGCCGCAATCCGTGGCTGCCATCTGGGCAGCGTAAGGCGTGTTTTTCTTCGAACCGCGGAAACCCATTTTACCCGCCGAGGCCCAGGAAATAACCTGGCCGTTCGAGTTGGTTACCGAGATGATGATGTTGTTAAAGGAGGCGCGGATGTGGACTTGGCCCACCTGCTCCACCACGACAAGCCGCTTCTTGGCTTTGTCTTTTCTTTTTTGTGCCATTTGGTTATCGCTATAAACGCGGCAGGTGTTGGCTCCGCCTCACGCCCACAAGGAGCATCAAGCAGAGCCGATTGCCGCTACGGGTTATTTCGTTGCTTTCTTCTTGCCGGCCACGGTCTTACGCTTGCCCTTGCGGGTACGCGAGTTGTTCTTGGTGCGCTGACCACGAACTGGCAGACCTTTACGGTGACGGAGACCGCGATAGCAGCCAATGTCCATCAGACGTTTGATGTTGAGCTGAACTTCTGAGCGCAGTGCACCTTCCGTCTTATGCTCAGCGGCGATGATGGCGCGGATTTCGCCAGCTTCAGCCTCGGTCCAATCTTTCACTTTCTTGTTGACATCGATGCCAGCTTTGGTGAGGATTTTAACCGAGTTGCTCCGGCCGATGCCGAAAATGTAAGTCAGGGCGATTTCGCCGCGCTTGTTGTCCGGGATGTCTACCCCTGCGATACGAGCCATAGTGTTGTGAGATGTTTGCGGACCAGAAAGCCCGGCAGCGGCTTGGAAGGCGGTTAGCTGAATAAAAGTTCAAACTAGCCAGTACCCAAGGCTCCGGGCCTCTGAAAATTGATTTAGCCCTGACGCTGCTTGAAGCGGGGGTTCTTCTTGTTGATAACGTAGAGCTTGCCGTTGCGGCGGATGATTTTGCAATCAACGCTACGTTTCTTCACCGAGGTTTTTACTTTCATGACCTTGAAAAGAACGAAAAAAATTACTTGTAACGATACTTGATGCGACCTTTCGACAAGTCGTAGGGTGACATCTCTAATTTTACCTTGTCGCCGGGCAGAATCTTGATGTAGTGCATCCGCATCTTACCCGAGATGTGGGCAATCAGCTGGTGGCCATTTTCCAATTCCACGCGAAACATGGCGTTGGAAAGGGCTTCGAGGATGGTACCGTCCTGCTCGATGGAGGCTTGTTTTGCCATAAGGGCTAACGCAATGCTTTTTCTATATATTCAAACGAGGTCAGAATTTCTGCCTTATCCTTTCTAACAACAACCGTGTGCTCAAAGTGCGCAGCTGGTTTCTTATCGCGGGTTCGGATAGTCCAGCCATCCTTCTCCTGCACCACATCCTTCTTGCCGAGGGTAATCATCGGCTCGATAGCGAGCGTCATCCCGGTTTGCAGTAGCGGTCCCGAGCCCCGTTTGCCGTAATTAGGCACTTCGGGTTTCTCATGCAGGCTAGCCCCTACTCCGTGGCCGACCAGTTCGCGCACCACGCCGTAGCCTTTTGGCGAAACGTAGTTCTGAATGGCGTAGCTGATATCACCAACGCGGTTGCCAGCTACGGCTTGCTCAATGCCTTTGTACAGCGATGCTTCAGTTTCCTTCAGCAGTTGCTTTACTTCAGGCGACACCTCCCCGATTGGATAAGTGTAGGCACTGTCGGCGTGATAGCCATTGAGGAACACCCCGCAGTCTACCGATATGATATCTCCGCTTTTCAGCGGCTCATCAGTAGCAAAACCGTGGACTACTACCGAGTTTGGACTCAAGCAGCAGCTATGCGGAAAACCATAGAGCCCTTTGAACGAAGGGGTAGCGCCGTGGTCGCGGATGAACTCCTCAGCGCGGCGGTCTAACTCGCGCGTCGTGACTCCCTCGCGCACCAGCGCAGCTACCTCGCCGTGGGCACGCGCCAGCAGTTGCCCGGCGGCGCGCATTAAGTCTATTTCCTCTTCAGTTTTATACTGAATAACACCAGTTGCCATTCGTGCTGATTAGGAGGCAATGGCAATCGGCTGTGAAGGCCGACCGCGCAATTTGCCTGATTTCATCATGCCATCGTAGTGGCGCATCAGCAAGTAGCTTTCTACCTGGTTGAGCGTATCTAGCACCACGCCTACCATAATGATAAGCGAAGTTCCCCCGTAGAACAATGATAGCGGACGAGTAACACCTAGCAGCAGCGCTAAAGTCGGGAAGATGGCAATCAGTGCCAGCGCTACAGCACCCGGCAAAGTCACGCGAGTCAGGATTTCATCAATAAACTCCGACGTATCGCGACCTGGCTTTACGCCGGGCACGAAACCACCGCTACGCTTCAGGTCATCCGCAATCTGATTGGGGTTAACGCTGATAGCCGTGTAGAAGTAGGTGAAGATGACAATCAGCAGCGCGAACACCGTATTATATACCCAATGCTCGGGCGAAAAATACGCTGCAATCGTAGCTGCTAGGTCACTATTCTTGTCCCAAGCCGAAGCAGCGATGCTCGGTACGAACATCAGCGACTGGGCGAAGATGATGGGCATAACACCTGCGGCGTTAACCTTCAACGGGATAAACTGACGCTGGGCGTCGAGTTGCGTGGCACCACCTACCTGCTTAGCATACTGCACCGGAATCCGGCGTACAGCCTGCGTGAGCACGATAACAGCCATTACTACCAAGAACAGCACTACCAGTTCGAGAAGGAAAATCAGCGACTTATTGACGCCTTTAGCAGCAGCTTCGCCGATAAGAGCACCAGGGAGGCGCGATACGATACCAATCATGATAATCATGGAAATACCGTTGCCAATGCCTTTGTCGGTGATTTTCTCACCTAGCCACATGCAAAACAGCGTTCCGGCCGTGATGATGAGCATGGTCGAAATGGTGAAGAATGTGCCGGGATTCATGATGGCCTCGGCATTAATCGTCGCCAGGAAACCCACGGACTGCGCCATCACAATCGGGATGGTGAGCACGCGGGTGTATTGGTTGATTTTCTTCCGACCCGACTCACCTTCTTTCTGCAGCTTCTGGAAGTACGGCACGGCAATCGTGAGCAATTGCAGCACGATAGACGCCGAGATGTACGGCATAATGCCCAGGGCGAAGATGGAGGCGTGGCTAAACGCACCACCGAGCAGCGTGTCCAGAATACCGAACACGCCGCCAGTGCCTTGCTTCAACTGCGTAGGGTCTACACCTGGTAGAACTACGTAGCAGCCTAGCCGGTAGATAGCAATGAAAAATAGCGTATTGAGGATTCGCGTACGCAAATCCTCAATAGCGAAAATATTCTTTATCGTTTCGATAAACTTATTCATTGCCAATTGCTAACAATAAGAAGCTACAGCGTAACTACTTTGCCACCAGCTTTTTCGATAGCCTCAACGGCCGATTTCGAGAAAGCGTGGGCGTGTACTTCCAGAGCGGTGGTGAGTTCACCACGACCTAGGATTTTGATTTTGGCATTCTTCGACACCAAGCCAGCTTCTACGAAGTAAGCTTGGTCCATCGCGGTTACCGTACCTTTTTCGAGCAGACCCTGGAGCACGTCCAAATTGATGCCTTTGAACTCAACGCGGTTGATGTTCGTGAAACCGAACTTAGGAACGCGACGCTGGAGGGGCATTTGGCCACCTTCGAAGCCCGACTTACGCGAGTAGCCCGAGCGTGACTTAGCACCTTTGTGACCACGAGTTGCGGTACCACCGCCGCCCGAGCCCTCACCACGGCCAAGGCGCTTGTTGTTGCGCGTCGAGCCAGCAGCGGGTTTTAGATTGGAAAGATTCATGACTGGGATAAACGCTTACAGTTCGGTTACTTCCAGCAGGTGCTGAATCGACTTCACCATACCCAGGATGCTGGGGTTGGCTTCGTGCGTAGCAACGCTGTTCATTTTATTGAGGCCGAGGGCCTCCACGGTACGCTTCTGACGCTCGGGGCGGTCGATGGCGCTGCGCACGAGCTTTACTTGAATCTGTGGCATGGTCAACTTAACCGTTAAATACGCGAGCGAGAGAAATGCCGCGTGCTTGAGCGATTTGCATCGGGTCGCGCATCTTGGCTAGGGCAGCAAAGGTAGCCTTTACTACGTTGTGGGGGTTCGACGAGCCTTTCGACTTAGCCAGTACGTCTTTGATACCAGCCGATTCGAATACGGCGCGCATGGCACCGCCGGCGATTACGCCCGTACCAGCCGCAGCGGGCTGCACGAGTACGAAACCTCCGCCGTAGCGGCCTTCCATTACGTGGGGAACGGTGTGCTTGTACAGCGGCACTTTCACCACGTTTTTGCGAGCGTCGTCAATGCCTTTGGCAATGGCGTCGGTTACTTCGTTGGCTTTGCCCAGGCCGTAGCCTACGTTGCCTTTGCCGTCACCCACCACTACGATAGCCGAGAAGCTGAAGCGACGACCACCTTTCACCACTTTGGCTACGCGGTTGATAGCTACTACTTTCTCTTTGAAGTCCGAATCGCCCTGAACTGAGCTATCGTTGCCGCGGCCACCGCGGTCGTTGCCGCGACGGTCGTTGCCACCCCGGTTGTTGCCACCGCGGTCGTTTCCACCAGGAGCACCACCACGGTTGTTGTTGTTATACTCTGCCATGATGCTTAGAAATTGAGGCCGCCTTCGCGGGCTCCTTCAGCTAGTGATTTAATACGACCGTGATAGAGGTAGCCCGAACGGTCGAATACCACTTTCGTGATACCGGCCTCCTGCGCTTTAGCAGCGATTTCGCGGCCAACGGCGGCGGCCAAAGCCACCCCGTTACCACCTTCGGCGGTTACCTTCTTCGACGAAGCGGCAGCCAGCGTGCGGCCAGCCGAGTCGTCGATAATCTGGGCGTAGATGCCCGTGTTGGAGCGGAACACCGACAGGCGCGGGCGCTCCGACGTACCGGACACTTTCGTGCGGATGATGCGCTGAATGCGCTTCCGGCGAGTTGCTTTATCGAAAGCCATGATACTAGATTACTTTTTAGCGGCAGTCTTGCCGGCTTTACGACGAACGATTTCACCCACGAAGCGCACACCTTTGCCTTTGTAAGGCTCTACTTTCCGCAGCGAGCGGATTTTGGCGGCTACCTGACCGATAAGCTGCTTATCGATGCTGTTCAGGGTAACGATAGGGTTTTTACCTTTCTCGGTAACGGCAGTGGCCTTTACTTCGGGCGGCAGGGCCAGGTACACGTTGTGCGAATAGCCAAGCGACAATTCCAACGACGAGCCGGCCAAGGTAGCCTTGTAACCTACGCCTACCAGCTCAAGCTTGTGCTCGTAGCCGGTGTTAACGCCGGTAATCATGTTGTTGATGAGCGAACGGTACAGGCCGTGCATGGCTTTGTGGCGCTTCTGCTCCGTAGGGCGGGTCACCACTACGTTACCGTCTTCCATAGCTACCGCGATGTCGCGGTCTACGGCCTGGGTCAAGGTGCCTTTCGGACCTTTCACCGTTACGGTGTTCTCGTTGTCGACCGATACCTGCACGCCAGCGGGCAGTGCAATCGGCAGTTTACCAATGCGGGACATATAGATACTAGGGCTTAGCGGTTAGTACACGTAGCACAGCACCTCGCCGCCCACGTTCTCGTTTTTCGCCTCCTTCTCGGTCATTACCCCTTTCGAGGTCGACAGGATGGCGATGCCCAAACCACTCAATACGCGGGGCAGGTTGTCGGCCGCGCGGTATTGGCGCAGGCCGGGCGTGCTCACGCGGTCCAGCTTGGTGATAGCGGGAGCCTTCGTAGTAGGGTTGTACTTCAGGGCGATTTTAATCACACCTTGGGCCGAAGTATCATCAAAACGGTAGCTCTGAATGTAGCCCTTGTGATAGAGCACTTTCGTGATTTCCTTTTTGATGTTGCTGGCCGGGATTTCCACTACCCGGTGGTTCGCCTTGAGGGCGTTGCGCAACCGGGTAAGGTAATCGGCAATCGGGTCAGTATTCATTTAGTTTAAGTAGGCCCTGGTTATGGGACCGCAAAGATAAGAAAATTTCGACGCACTAGCTACTGCCGTACAACGAAATTTCAGTTAAGACTACTGGGCTCGGCTGTCGGGGCCGGCCCATGGTTTCTTTCGGCAACCTGCCAAATGAGTGGGCGAACCCACAGTGTACCTTAAGCTTTTTCGGGGTGCAAAGGTAGCAGGAAGTCTGGCACTTATGCAAGGGCCCAGGCAAATTTTATTCCCTACCCCCTTTTTAATCCAAAGAAAATTCCCAAGCTAAGGTCCGAAAACCTCAACTTGGGAATCAATTCTTAGCAGCTGGTTAGACTACCAGCTAGACTTCGTCACGCCGGGAATCTTGCCAGCCAGCGCCATTTCGCGGAAGCGAACGCGGCTGATGCCAAACTTACGCATGTAGCCACGGGGACGGCCGTCAATCATGTCGCGGTTGTGCAGGCGCACGGGCGACGCGTTGCGGGGCAACTTGTCGAGGCCAGCGTAGTCACCGGCAGCTTTCAGGGCCTTACGCTTCTCAGCGTAGCGGGCTACCAGGGCAACGCGCTTGCGGGCCCGGGCTTTGATGGATTCTTTAGCCATTATTCAGCTTCCTTTTTAGCGTTAGCGAAGGGCATACCAAAAGCACGGAGCAGCTCGTAGCTCTGCTCGTCGTTTTCGGCCGTCGTTACGAAGGTGATATCCATACCGGAGATGCCTTTGATTTTATCAATCGAAATCTCAGGGAAGATAATCTGCTCCTTCACGCCGAGGGTATAGTTACCCCGGCCGTCGAAGCCCTTATCGTTGATGCCTTTGAAGTCCCGCACGCGGGGCAAGGCTACCGTCAGCAGACGGTCCAGGAATTCGTACATCCGCTCGCCGCGCAGCGTTACGCGCGCACCGATGGGCATACCTTCCCGGAGTTTGAAGTTCGAAACCGAGCGCTTAGCGATGGTCGGAACAGCTTTCTGACCGGTGATGGTCGTCAGCTCCTCTACCCCGTTGTCAACCAATTTCTTGTCAGCAACAGCGGCACCGATGCCACGGTTGATGCAGATTTTGGTGATGCGCGGTACCTGCATGATGCTCTTGAACTGGAATTTCTCCTGGAGCGCGGGTACTACTTCTTTCTGATATTTATCTTTCAGTCGAGCCATTATCGTAGCGAATTAAGCGTTGGCCGAATCAACCTTCTTCACGTTCGAAACGTGCATGGGGCTCTCGATTTTGGTGATGCCACCCTGGGGGTTCTTGGCACTCGGCTTGTTGTGCTTCGTTACCAGGTTCAGGCCTTCTACGATAACGCGCTGCGTAGAGCGGTTAACTGATTTAATGGTGCCGGTTTTGCCGCGCTCGTCGCCGGCAATAACCTTCACGAGGTCGCCGGACTTCACGTGCAGGTGCACGGCCGGGGCTTTTGCTTTGGTTGCCATTGGTTAGATTACTTCGGGGGCCAGCGATACGATTTTCATGAACTGCTTCTCGCGCAGCTCACGGGCTACTGGCCCGAAGATGCGCGTGCCGCGGGGCTCGTCGTTGTTGTTGAGCAGTACGGCAGCGTTGTCATCGAAGCGGATGTAAGAACCATCTTTACGACGGATTTCCTTCTTCACGCGCACGATAACAGCCTTGCTAACAGTACCTTTCTTGGCATTGCCCGAAGGAATAGCCGACTTGATAGCTACCACGATTTTATCGCCAACCGTAGCGTACTTCTTGCCCGTGCCACCCAATACGCGGATGCAGAGCACTTCCTTGGCGCCGCTATTGTCGGCTACCGTGAGGCGGGATTCTTGCTGTATCATCGTTCAGGATTATTTAGCACGTTCAACAATTTCAACCAAGCGCCAGCGCTTGGTCTTGCTCAGGGGGCGGGTGCTCATGATGCGCACCAGGTCACCTTCGCCACACTCGTTTTTCTCGTCGTGGGCGTGGAACTTGGTGGTCTTGCTCACGAACTTGCCGTAAATCGGGTGCTGGTGTTTTGCAACTACCGCAACCGTGATGGACTTATCCATCTTGCTGCTGGTCACCTTGCCCACGATTTCTTTCCGCATGTTGCGGTCCGAAGCATTGTCGTGAGCCGGCAACAGGTTTTCTTGAGTCGGTTCCATTACTAGGCTTTGTTAGAGGCCTGCTCATTGTTCCGACGCGAAACTTCCGTTTGCAGGCGAGCAACGGTTTTGCGGTTGGCCTTCAAGCGGCCGGGGTTTTCGAGCGGGCTGATAGCGTGCGCGAAGCGCATCTGCTGACCGTTGGTTTGCTCAGTTTTCAGCTGGGTGCGCAGGTCGTCGACCGACAGGGCGCGAATTTCTTCGTTTTTCATCGGATTAAGCAACGTTATCTACGTAGTCGCGACGAACTACAAAAGAGGTACGAACCGGCAGCTTTTGAGCAGCCAGACGCAGCGACTCTTTTGCGGTTTCGAGGCTCACGCCATCCGATTCAAACATGATTTGGCCAGGCTTCACGCAGGCTACCCAATACTCGGGCGAACCTTTACCCTTACCCATCCGCACTTCAGCAGGCTTCTTGGTAATTGGCTTATCTGGGAAAATGCGAATCCATACTTGCCCTTCGCGTTTCATGGCACGGGTCATGGCAATACGGGCAGCCTCAATCTGGCGAGCCGTAATCCAAGAGATTTCCAGTGACTTAAGCGCGAACGAACCGAAGTCTATGGAGCTGCCGCGGTAGGCTAGGCCTGTTACGCGACCCTTTTGCATCTTGCGATACTTGGTCCTTTTCGGTTGTAACATTTGAGTAAAAAAAGAAAACTTGAAAAATATTAGCAGTGAACTGTACCCTGAACGAAATGATTCAGGATACGGCTCAGACTAGTTTATTGTAACCTAGCGACGGGGACCGCCACCTTGGCCGCCGCGGTTGCCACCGCCAGCGGGGCCACCACCTTGACCACCACGGGGAGCACCGCCACCCTGGCCGCCTTGGCCACCACGAGGGCCGCCTTGACCGCCACCAGCGGCGCCGTCACGACGCGGGCCACGGTCGCCATCGCGACGCGGACCACGGTCGTTGCGGTCACCATCGCGGCGCGGGCCACGGTCGCCACCACGGCCACCACGGTCATCACCACCCTGCTGACCAGCAGGCACTTGGTTGGGCGAGAGGTCTGGCTTGCCGAATACCTCACCGCGCATTACCCACACCTTGATGCCGATTTTGCCATACACCGTTTGGGCTTCCGACAGGGCATAGTCGATGTCGGCGCGCAGCGTGTGCAGCGGGGTACGACCTTCTTTGTACTGCTCCGAGCGAGCAATCTCGGCACCACCTAGGCGGCCACCGCACTGAATTTTGATGCCTTCAGCACCAGCCCGCATAGCAGCCTGGATAGACATCTTCATAGCGCGACGGAACGAGATACGAGCAGCCAGCTGCTGAGCGATGCTCTCGCCTACTAGGCGAGCGTCCAGCTCGGGGCGCTTAATCTCGAAGATGTTGATTTGAACGTCCTTCTTGGTAATTTCCTTGAGTTCGTCCTTAATCTTATCTACCTCCTGGCCGCCTTTACCGATTACCACACCCGGACGAGCCGTGTTGATGGTGATGGTAATCCGCTTCAGGGTGCGCTCGATAACGATGCGCGAGATACCACCCTTTTGGATACGGGCGTTGATGTACTTGCGGATTTTCTCGTCCTCAACGAGTTTGTCGGCAAAATCCTTGCCGCCGTACCAGTTTGAGTCCCAGCCTTTAATAACGCCGAGTCGGAAACCGACGGGATTTACTTTCTGTCCCATGATTGATTAAGCGTTGGCGGGGGTTTCAGTGGGGGTAGCAGCTGCGAGGCGAGTTAGAGCATTCAGCTCTTTCTTCGACATCTGCGACTCACGCTGCGGACCAACCGTCAGCGTGATGTGGTTCGAGCGCTTGCGGATGCGGTGACCACGGCCCTGGGGGGCGGGGCGCAGACGCTTCAGCTGACGTCCTTCGTCCACCGAAATCTCGGTGATGCAAAGGTTGGCGTCTTCGATGCGCTCCTCGGGGTTCTTCTGCTGCCAGTTGGCCAAGGCCGACAAAAGCAACTTCTCAACCTTCTCGGCACCCGAGTTGGCTTCGAAACGAAGCAGACCGAGGGCCTGGGTTACGCGCTTACCGCGAACCAGATTGGCTACCAGGCGCATCTTGCGCGGCGAGGTAGGCACGTTACGGAGTTTGGCTACTGCTTCCATCTTAACGCTTGCCTTTATCTTTTTTGGCGACGTGACCACGGAAGTTGCGCGTGGGCGCAAACTCGCCGAGCTTGTGGCCGACCATGTTTTCAGTTACATAGACCGGGATGAACTTGTTCCCGTTGTGGACTGCGAAGGTGTGACCCACGAAGTCAGGCGAAATCATTGAGCGGCGCGACCAAGTCTTTACCACCGATTTTTTGCCAGCGCTTTCCAGCGCTTCTACCTTCTTCTCGAGCCGGAAGTCAATGTACGGCCCTTTTTTGAGTGAACGTGCCATATATTACTTCTTGCCTTTGCGGCTGACAATCAGGTTCTCAGAATACTTGTTCTTGTTGCGGGTCTTCTGACCCTTAGCGAAGATACCGTTACGGCTACGTGGGTGACCACCCGACGATTTACCTTCACCACCACCCATTGGGTGGTCAACAGGGTTCATGGCTACACCACGAACGCGGGGACGACGGCCAGCCCAACGGTTGCGACCGGCTTTGCCCATCACAACGTTCATGTGGTCACCGTTCGATACCGTACCAACCGTGGCGGTGCAGGTAACGAGTACCATGCGCATCTCGCCGGAAGGCAGCTTGAGGGTAGCGTAGCGCTCCTCACGAGCCACGAGCTGGGCATATGTGCCAGCCGAGCGAGCGATAGCGGCACCCTGACCGGGCTGCAACTCGATGTTGTGAACGATAGTACCGAGGGGCATTTCGCGGAGCGGCAAGGCATTGCCAACTTCGGGAGCTACACCGGGGCCCGATACGATAACGGTATCTACATTCAGGCCCGCGGGGGCGATGATGTAGCGCTTCTCGCCGTCGGCGTAGTGCAGCAAGGCAATACGAGCGGTACGGTTAGGGTCGTACTCGATGGTCTTCACCGTGGCCGGAACACCGGCTTTGTCACGCTTGAAGTCCACGATACGATACTGGGTCTTGTGTCCACCGCCGATGTAGCGGTTCGACATTTTACCCGAAGAGTTACGACCGCCGCTCTTTTTGAGCGAGGTCAGCAACGACTTCTCCGGCGTCGACGTGGTTAGCTCGTCGAAGGCCGGGGCCACGCGGAAGCGTTGGCCTGGCGTGGTTGGTCTGAGTTTTTTAAGTGCCATTACTAGCTAGTTGGGCTTTTGCGGCGAAGGCAATTAGATATTGCCGTAGAAATCGATGATATCACCGTCCTTCAGGGTCACGACGGCTTTTTTGCCATGAGCGCGACGACCCGAAACCTGGCCACCTTTGGTAGCCTTCGACTTGATTTTGCCAATCGTGCGCATCGTGTTGATGCCGGTCACGGTGACGCCATAAAGCTGCTCGATGTCTTTTTTAATCTGCACCTTGTTGGCCGTGCGTTCCACTTCGAATACGTAGCGGCCGGTTTCGGTGAGGCTAGTAGCCTTCTCGGTGATAATGGGGCGTTTTAGCGTGCTCATTATTCGGCGGAGTTATTAGCGGTCTCGGTATACAGTTGCTCCAGCGAACGCAGGCCATCCTCGCTCAAGAGCAGGGTGTCGGTGTTCAGCAGGTCGTGGGTGTTGAGGCCCACGGCGGTCGAAATCTTCACCTTTTGCACGTTGCGGGCGCTCAAGAGCAGGTTTTTGTCGGCAGCCTCGCCAGCCACGTACAAGGTCTTGCGACCGTTGTTGAGCTTCAGGCCATCCAAAACGGCCACGAAGTCCTTCGTGCGGGGCGCGCTGAACGCCAAGTTTTCAACCAGAGCAACTTTGCCTTCGCGAGCCAGCACCGAAAGGGCCGACAGACGCGCAACACGCTTGGTTTTCTTGTTCAGCTTGAAGCTGTAGTCACGCGGGCGCGGACCGAACATGCGGCCACCACCAACGAACACACCCGACTTCATCGAACCAGCACGAGCACCACCGGTGCCTTTCTGCTTCTTCAGTTTCTTGGTTGTACGGGAGATTTCGGCGCGCTCCTTCGATTTGTGCGTACCCTGGCGCTGGTTGGCCAGGTACTGCTTCACGTCGAGGTACATGACGTGCTCGTTCGGCTCGTGGCCGAACACGGCGTTGGACAGCGTAACCTTGCGGCCGGTGTCTTCGCCTTTGCTATTGAATACGGACAGTTCCATCTCTAGTAAGCTTAGCAGGTTATTTCTCTAGGAACACGTAGCCATTCTTGGCACCGGGCACTGAGCCGCTTACCAGAATCAGGTTCTTGTCAGCGACAATACGCATCACCTTCAGGTTCTGAATCTTGACGCGGTCGGTACCCATGCGGCCACCCATGCGCATTCCTTTGAATACGCGCGAAGGCCAAGAGCACGCACCGATAGAACCGGGGTGACGCAGACGGTTGTGCTGACCGTGGGTTTGACCACCCACGCCTTGGAAGTTGTAGCGTTTTACAACACCCTGGAAACCTTTACCTTTCGAGGTACCAACTACGTCGACAAACTCACCTTCTTCGAACAGCGTGGTTTCAACCGTGCTGCCCAGCGTGAACGTGGCGATGTCGTCGGTGCGGAACTCAACGAGGCGTTTCTTGGGGGTGGTGCTGGCTTTGGCGAAGTGGCCAGCCAGGGCCTTAGTAGTACGTTTAGCCTTCTTCTCGCCATAAGCGAGCTGAACAGCGTTATAGCCGTCGTTTTCGACAGTTTTAACCTGCGTCACTACGCACGGACCCGCTTCGATGAGCGTGCAGGGAATGTTTTTCCCGTCCGGAGTGAAGAGGCTTGTCATACCGATTTTTTTACCGATGATGCCAGGCATTCTAGTGGATATTAAATGACACAAAAAGAAAAGGCCCGAGTGGCCTTTTCGCTAAGGGAGTGCAAAGGTAGGGAGAATATCTGGGAAATACCAGAGTAGCGGAGAAATAATTGTAGCAATGAGGCATTTAGCTCTCACTCCTCTCCTAAATGATATCATTAAGCTGTATTAAACGAAAAGCCCCGCCGGCCAATAACCAACGGGGCTTTCTGTTACTTCAAGCACTAGGCTCACACTTTAATTTCAACGTCAACGCCGCTGGGCAGTTCCAGCTTCATCAGCGCGTCTACCGTCTTGCTGCTGGTCGAGAAGATGTCAACCAAGCGCTTGTACGTGCAAAGCTGGAATTGCTCCCGGCTCTTCTTATTCACGTGGGGCGAGCGCAGTACGGTGTACTTCTCCTTCTCCGTAGGCAACGGAATGGGACCACTTACAATAGCACCGGTCGCTTTAACCGCTTTCACGATTTTCTCGGCCGATTTATCGACCAAGTTGTGGTCGTAGCTTTTCAGCTTGATTCTGATTTTCTGGTTCATTGTGTTTAGAGGCCGATTGCCTCAAGGGTGTGACAAGCTGAAATAATACTAGGCGCGGGTGCCTTTGGTTTTGGCCACGATGGCCTCAGCCATGTTGGTGGGCACCGTCTCGTAGTGCGAGAAAGTGAGCGAAGCCGAAGCACGGCCCGACGACAGCGTGCGTAGGTCAGTTACGTAGCCGAACAGTTCCGACAGCGGCACATCGGCTTTGATAATCTGAGCACCGGCTTTTGTGTCCATACCTTTCATCAAACCGCGACGACGGTTCAAGTCACCAGTTACGGGACCCGTGTATTCGTCAGGGCAAACTACTTCAACAGCCATAATGGGCTCAAGCAGTTTCGGACCAGCCTTGCGGGCGGCTTCGCGGAAACCGTCACGAGCAGCGAGTTCGAACGACAGGGCGTCTGAGTCAACGTCGTGGAACGAGCCGTGGTAGAGGCGCACCTTCATGGTTTCGATGGGGAAGCCAGCGAGGGGACCACGCTTCATTGCTTCTTCAAAACCCTTCTGGATGGGCTGGATGAATTCACGGGGAATAACACCACCTACAATGGCGTTGTCGAACTCCATACCGGGCTTTTCGGGCTCAGTCTCTTTCGGACCAAGTTCAAACACGATGTCGCCGAATTTACCGCGGCCACCGGTTTGCTTCTTGTACGTCTCGCGGTGGTCAACCTTCTTTGTGAGGATTTCTTTGTAGGCAACCTGAGGTGCACCCTGGTTGATTTCTACTTTGAATTCCCGACGCATCCGGTCGATGATGATTTCAAGGTGCAACTCGCCCATACCACGCAGGATGGTCTGGCCAGTTTCCTCGTCCGTGTTAACGCGTAGCGTGGGGTCTTCCTCGATGAGCTTGGCGATAGCCATACCCATTTTGTCAACGTCAGCCTGCGTCTTCGGCTCGATAGCGTAGCCGATTACCGGCTCAGGGAACGACATCGACTCAAGAACCAGCGGGTTCTTCTCATCGGTGAGCGTGTCACCCGTTTTGATGTCCTTGAAACCAACGCCAGCCGCAATATCACCAGCTTGGATGCTGTCGATTTGGTTCTGCTTGTTAGAGTGCATCTGCATGAGGCGCGAAATACGCTCCTTCTTGCCGGTGCGGTTGTTCAGCACGTACGAACCACCGTTCAGCACACCGCTGTAACAGCGGAAGAAGCACAAGCGGCCTACGTAGGGGTCGGTAGCGATTTTGAACGCAAGAGCAGTGAAAGGCTCCGTATTGTCGGGGTGACGCTCAATTTCCTCGCCGTTATCGGGGTTGGTACCGATGATGGCGGGCATGTCGAGGGGCGATGGTAGGTAGGCCATTACGGCATCCAGCATCGTCTGTACACCCTTGTTTTTGAAGGCCGAGCCACACAATACGGGCGAGAACTTCATGTCGATTACCGCTTTGCGGATAACGACCATCATTTCTTCGCGGGTAATACTTTCTGGGTCCTCGAAGAATTTCTCCATCAAGGTGTCATCGTAGTCGGCTACGCTCTCGATGAGCTTCTCGCGCCACTCAGCTACCGTGTCCACGAGGTCTTCGGGAACCGGCACTTCGTTGTACGATTTGCCTTCGGTCGAGTCGTCCCACACAATGGCTTTGCCAGTGAGCAAGTCAACTACGCCTTTGAACGTGTCTTCAGCACCAATCGGGATTTGCAGCGGCACGGGGTTAGCGCCGAGCTTATCCTTGATTTCGGCCACTGCCTTGAAGAAGTCAGCGCCGGCACGGTCCATCTTGTTGACGAAGCAAATGCGGGGAACGCTATACTTGTCAGCCTGACGCCATACGGTCTCCGACTGCGGCTCTACACCCGATACGGCGCAGAACAGGGCCACGGCACCGTCCAACACGCGCAGCGAGCGCTCTACTTCCACCGTGAAGTCAACGTGACCGGGGGTATCGATGAGGTTAATTTTATACTGGTGCGTGTCGGGAATCGAGTTGCCCTGCGCGTCAGTGGGGTAGTTCCAGAAAGTAGTCGTAGCAGCCGAAGTAATGGTAATACCGCGCTCCTGCTCCTGCTCCATCCAGTCCATCGTAGCAGCTCCGTCGTGCACCTCCCCAATTTTGTGGGTTTTGCCGGTGTAATACAGAATGCGCTCCGAAGTGGTCGTCTTGCCCGCGTCAATGTGGGCCATGATGCCAATATTGCGCAGGTATTGTAGCTCTTTGTTGACTGCCATTACGGTGGGTTAATTAGCGCGTTAGCGGATTGATGAGTTCAGGAGAGAAGACAACCAAAACTGGCTAAACATTCAATCTAAACCCATCAACCCGCTAAACGCCCGATGTATTAGAAACGGAAGTGCGAGAAGGCCTTGTTGGCCTCGGCCATGCGGTGGGTGTCGTCCTTTTTCTTAACGGCGGCACCTTCACCTTTAGCAGCAGCGATGATTTCGCCAGCCAGCTTGTCTTTCATGGTTTTCTCACCACGGCGACGAGCATACTGAATCAGCCACTTCGAACCAACAGCAATGCGGCGGTCGGCGCGCACTTCAATCGGCACCTGGAAGGTAGCACCACCTACGCGGCGGCTCTTAACCTCTACAGTCGGCATCACGTTATTCAACGCTTTGCGCCACATTTCGAGGCCGCTTTCCTTGGTGCGGGTCTCCACTTGCTCTACGGCATCGTAGAAAATGGTGTAGGCCAGGTTTTTCTTCCCGTCATACATCATGTAGTTGACGAAGCGGGTTACGAGCGTCTCCTTGAACTTGGGGTCCGGCAGGAGGATACGCTTTTTAGGTTTTGACTTGCGCATGGTTTATATAGTTGTCAGTTGTTAGCTGCTGACTAGCCGGGCGCTGAGCTTAATAACTCGGCGGATAGCTAGCCAGCAACTGACAACTAATAAATTACTTCTTCTTAGCGGGTGCGCCTTTGCCACCTTTGCCTGCCGCTGCTGCAGGCTGGCCGGGCTTCGGACGCTTGGCGCCGTATTTTGAACGACGCTGCAAACGACCGCTTACGCCGGCGGTATCGAGGGCACCACGGATGATGTGGTAACGAACACCTGGCAGGTCTTTTACCCGGCCTCCGCGAATGAGCACAATGCTGTGCTCTTGGAGGTTGTGGCCTTCACCGGGAATGTATGCGTTTACTTCCTTACCGTTGGTAAGGCGCACACGGGCCACTTTGCGCATAGCCGAGTTCGGCTTCTTAGGCGTGGTGGTATACACGCGAGTGCATACGCCCCGACGCTGCGGGCACGAATCAAGAGCAGGCGACTTCGACTTGGTAGTCAAAGCTTCCCGACCTTTCCGTACGAGTTGGTTGATGGTTGGCATTTAGCGATTGGTTGAACGGGAGCCGTTTGCCCCCAGAATTTTCAGGCCTGCAAAGGTAAGAAATTACTTTGGCAATAGCAAACTTGCTGAAAAAGTTAATCTTCCAGCATTGAGTCTTTTAGTAAACAGCACCCTAGGCCTCCCCTACCGCTCCGCCGAAGTTCATCGGATAGCTCGGCGTTTCTTGGTGCAACTTGATGGGGCCGTAGCTCTGCTCAAAGCGCTGGATGTTCTCTTCCAGTGCTGACAGCAGCCGCTTGGCGTGCTCGGGCGTGAGCACAATGCGAGCTTTCACCTTCGCCTTGGGCACGCCAGGCATCATGCGGATGAAGTCCACCACAAACTCACTGGTACTATGCGCAATCAGGGCCAGGTTGGCGTATTCACCTTCGGCTATCTCTTCGCTTAGCTCAATGTTGAGCGCGTTCGGGTCGGGGTTTTGGGGTTGGGATGGTTGCATTGGTCTAACTATTTTGCTTTTGCAGTTCTGCCTAAAAGCTTCAATTGCTTTGCACTCGCAAAAACAGTGAACAGTGATACTACGATGGTTAGAAGAGAGACAAGATAATTCAGATATTCTAGTTCGCTAGGGTCCGCACTTTCCTGATGGGCACTTTTATTAACGGTGTACAAAACCCATACAATAGCCTGATAGAGTATTAACCAGACCCCACTAGCAATGAGGATGAAATAGCCAAATTTCTTCATACTGACAAAGAAACAAAAAACCCCGACTAGCTGACGCTAGCCGGGGTTTCTCTTACAAACCTACATCAATCGTTAGTCCTGCACGGTCGTCGTCTCGCGCTTGGCACGCGAGGCGCGCTTGGCGGGGGCGGCGGGCTCGGCGGCCTGGGCGCTCTGGCGAGCGGCCAAATCCTCTTTTGAGGAAACCTCGATGCCCTGGTACTCGCGGAGGCCAGTACCGGCAGGGATGAGGTGGCCGACAATCACGTTCTCCTTCAGGCCCAGCAGTTCGTCGGCTTTGCCACGGATAGCGGCTTCGCTTAGCACCTTGGTCGTCTCCTGGAAGGATGCGGCTGAGATGAACGAAGCAGTACCCAGCGAAGCCTGCGTGATGCCTTGCAGCGTGGGCTTAGACACGGCGGGGTGCGCGTCGCGCACTTCGGCCAGCTTGAGGTCGCGGCGGCGGAGCGACGAGTTTTCATCGCGCAGCTTGCGGGAAGAGATAATCTGGCCAGCGCGCAACTCCGAAGAGTCGCCGGGGTCAGTTACTACTTTCATGTCGATGATAACATCGTTCTCTTCCATGAGCGAACCTTTATCAACCATCTGATTCTCCAGGAAGCTGGTATCGCCGGCGTCCATTACGAGCACTTTCTGCATCATCTGGCGGACGATAACTTCAATGTGCTTGTCGTTGATTTTCACACCCTGCAAGCGGTACACTTCCTGAATCTCATTCACTAGGTACTGCTGCACCGAGCTCGGACCCTGAATGTTCAGGATATCGCTCGGGGTGATAGCACCATCGGAGAGCGGGGCACCGGCGCGTACGAAGTCGTTGTCCTGCACCAGGATAAACTTCGACAGTGGCACCATGTACTTCCGCTTCACGCCGTCTTTCGACTCCACAAAGATTTCGCGGTTACCACGCTTCACCGAGCCGTAGGTTACCACACCGTCTATTTCCGACACTACGGCCGGGTTCGACGGGTTGCGGGCCTCGAACAGCTCTACTACGCGGGGCAGACCACCCGTAATGTCGCGGGTCTTGCCCACGGCACGCGGAATCTTCGCCAGAATGTGGCCGGCTTTCACTTTCGTGCCGTTCTCGACATTCAAGTGAGCGCCTACCGGCATCGAGTACGACTTGTCGGCATCGGCATCAGCGCCTTTGGCCGGAATCAGGATGACCGACGGGTTTTGCGCCTTGTCTTTCGACTCCATGATTACTTTCTCGCGGAAGCCCGTCTGTTCGTCGGTCTCTTCGCGGTAGGTAATGCCTTCGGTGAGGGCATCGTACTTGATGGTACCGTCGAACTCGGCCAAAATAACGGCGTTGTACGGGTCCCAGTTTACGAGTTCCTGGCCTTTCTCGACCTCGGTACCTTCCTTCACCAGCAGGAACGAGCCGTAGGGAACGTGATTCGAGATGAACACTTTACCCGTGCCTTTCTCCACGATGCGAATTTCGCCCGAGCGACCCATCACCACGTTGGTTTCGCCCCCTTCGGAGTTTACGCCAGCTACGGTACGGATGTCTTCGAACTCAACTACACCGGCGAACTTGGCGCGGATGTTTGGCTCTACCGAGATGTTCGATGCCGTACCACCTACGTGGAACGTGCGGAGCGTCAGCTGCGTGCCGGGCTCGCCAATCGACTGGGCAGCGATAACACCAACGGCTTCACCTTTCTGCACCATGCGGCCAGTGGCCAGGTTACGGCCGTAGCACTTGGCGCAGATACCGCGCTTGCTTTCGCAAGTCAGTACCGAGCGAATCTCTACCGACTCGATACTAGTAGCATCGATGCGACGAGTGATTTCTTCGGTAATCTGCGAGCCAGCCAGCAGGATAACCTCCTCGGTCAGCGGGTCGATGATATCGTGCACGTTAGTACGACCTAGGATACGCTCGGAGAGCGGCTCCACGATATCCTCGTTGTCCTTCAGCGCGAAGGTTTCGGTACCGCGCAGCGTGCCGCAATCCGGCTCGTTCACGATAACGTCCTGCGAAACGTCTACCAGACGACGGGTCAGGTAGCCGGCGTCAGCCGTCTTCATAGCCGTGTCAGCCAGACCTTTACGCGCACCGTGAGTCGAGATAAAGTACTCGATTACGTCAAGGCCTTCTTTGAAGTTCGACAGAATCGGGTTTTCGATAATCTCGCCTACCGAGCCTTGGAGCGACTTTTGGGGCTTGGCCATCAGGCCACGCATACCGCCGAGCTGACGAATCTGCTCGCGCGAGCCACGGGCGCCCGAGTGCATCATCATGTAGATGGAGTTGAAGCCCTGGTTCTCCTTTTCGAGGCGACCCATCAGCGTCTCCGTAATCTGCGAGTTGATGCGTGTCCAAACGTCGATTACCGCGTTATAGCGTTCGTTGTTCGTAATCAGACCCATCTGGTAGTTCTGCGTTACGGCAGCTACTTCAGCTTGCGCCTGCTTGATGAGTACATCTTTCTCTTTCGGAATCTGGATATCGCCCAGACCCATGCTCAAGCCGCCTTTGTAGGCCGACTGGAACCCTAGGGTCTTGATGTCATCGAGGAAAGCCGCCGTGCGGGCCATGCCCGTACGCTTGAATACCATCGAGATGATTTGCTGAAGCTTCTTCTTCGTCAGCAGTTCATCCACGAAACCTACTTCCTTGGGCACGAGCTGGTTGAAGAGCACGCGGCCGGCTACGGTTTCAATAATTTTTGGCACCAAATCGTCGTTGGCATCGCGCACCATAGTTTTCACCTTGATGTAAGCGTGCTTCGACAGTTGCTTCTCGTTGAGCGCAATCACGACCTCTTCGTCCGAGTAGAACGTCCGGCCTTCGCCTTGGATTTTCTCTTCGTCCGTCGAGCGCTTGCCCTTGGTCACGTAGTACAAGCCCAGAACCATGTCCTGCGACGGTACCGCGATGGGCGCGCCGTTGGCGGGGTTCAGGATGTTGTGCGACGCCAGCATTAGCATCGAGGCCTCCAGGATAGCGGCCGGCCCGAGGGGCACGTGCACAGCCATCTGGTCACCGTCAAAGTCAGCGTTGAAGGCCGTACAAACGAGCGGGTGCAGTTGGATAGCCTTGCCCTCGATGAGGCGCGGCTGGAACGCCTGGATACCCAAGCGGTGCAGCGTAGGAGCCCGGTTAAGCAATACTGGGTGGCCTTTCAGCACATTCTCCAGGATGTCCCATACCACGGCGTCCTTGCGGTCCACGATTTTCTTAGCCGACTTCACAGTTTTCACGATACCGCGCTCGATGAGCTTGCGGATGATGAACGGCTTGAACAGCTCGGCCGCCATGTTCTTGGGCAGGCCGCACTCATGCAGCTTCAGCTCAGGACCCACGACGATTACCGAACGACCCGAGTAGTCGACCCGCTTACCGAGCAGGTTCTGACGGAAGCGGCCCTGCTTGCCTTTCAGCATATCGGACAGCGACTTCAGGGCGCGGTTACCTTCGGCGCGCACGGCGTTCACCTTACGCGAGTTGTCGAAGAGCGAATCGACGGCCTCTTGCAGCATACGCTTTTCGTTCCGCAGAATCACCTCGGGCGCTTTGATTTCAATCAGGCGCTTGAGGCGGTTGTTGCGGATGATAACGCGGCGGTACAAGTCGTTCAAGTCGGAGGTAGCGAAACGGCCACCATCCAACGGCACCAGCGGACGCAGTTCGGGCGGAATCACCGGCACCATGCGGATTACCATCCACTCGGGGCGGTTTTCCACGCGGGTAGCGGCATCGCGGAAAGCTTCTACTACGCGCAGACGCTTCAAGGCTTCCGCCTTACGCTGCTGCGAGGTCTCGTGCGCAGCCGAGTCGCGGAGCGAGTAGCTCAGTTCGTCAAGGTTGATGCGCTCGAGCAGCATTTGCAGCGCGTCGGCACCCATTTTGGCGATGAACTTTTGCGGGTCATCGTTGGGTAGCATTTGGTTTTCGCGGGGCAGCTTGTCAATGATGTCCAGGTACTCATCCTCCGTGAGGAAGTCGAGCTGCTGCACACCTTCTTCGGCTTGCACGCCAGGCTGCACCACTACGTAGCGCTCGTAGTAGATAATCTGGTCGAGCTTCTTGGTGGGCAAGCCCAGCAAGTAGCCGATTTTGTTCGGCAGGCTCTTGAAGTACCAGATGTGGGCTACGGGCACCACCAGTTCGATGTGGCCCATGCGCTCACGGCGCACCTTCTTCTCGGTCACCTCCACGCCGCAACGGTCGCAAATGATGCCCTTGTAGCGGATGCGCTTGTATTTGCCGCAATGGCACTCCCAGTCCTTCACCGGGCCGAAAATCCGCTCGCAGAACAAGCCACCCATCTCGGGCTTGTAGGTGCGGTAGTTAATCGTTTCCGGCTTTACTACCTCGCCCGTGCTACGCTCCAGAATTCCTTCCGGCGAAGCCAACGAGATAGTAACCTTCGAGAAGTCCTGTACTAACTTCTTGTTTTTTGCGAAAGCCATTAGGTTGATTTATTAGCTGTTAGCTGTTTGGCTTTTAGCTGTTAGAGTATCTTCTAACAGTTCGACGCTACGAAAAGTGCTCTACAGGTCGGACAGGTACGCCGCGCAGTAGTTTTTCGTCAGGCCTTAAGTTCTCACTATCTATAAGCGCCCGATTCCTTTTACTACCCTGACCTGTCTCGGGATAGCTGTTTCGTATCGGCGGCGCCTCACCTATTCTTTATAACTACTAGGTACCCTAGGCAGCATTTATACCGGAGTTGGCTACCTAGGGCAACCAACTCCGGCACATTACTTAGTCCAGCGAAATCTCCAACGCCAGACCACGGAGCTCGTGGATAAGTACGTTGAACGACTCGGGGATATTCGGCTTGGGCAAGTTGTCGCCTTTTACAATGGCTTCATATGCCTTGGCACGACCTACCACGTCATCCGACTTGATGGTCAAGATTTCTTGCAGCACGTTAGCAGCCCCGAAGGCTTCCAGCGCCCACACTTCCATCTCGCCGAAACGCTGACCACCGAACTGCGCCTTACCACCCAGCGGCTGCTGTGTGATGAGCGAGTACGGCCCGATGGAACGAGCGTGCATCTTGTCGTCAACCAAGTGACCTAGTTTGAGCATGTAAATCACACCCACGGTCACCGGCTGGTCGAAGCGGTCGCCGCTCAAGCCATCGTACAGGTAAGCCCGGCCCCAATCGGGGAGGTCAGCTGCAGTCAGTTCCTTAGCAACTTCGTCTTCGGTAGCACCGTCGAAAATCGGGGTAGCGTAGGTGCGACCCAATTTCAGACCAGCCCAACCAAGTACGGTCTCGTAAATCTGACCGATGTTCATCCGGCTTGGTACACCTAGGGGGTTCAGGACGATGTCCATTGGCGTGCCGTCGGGCAGGAAAGGCATGTCCTCATCGCGCACGATGCGGGCTACCACGCCTTTGTTACCGTGGCGACCGGCCATTTTATCACCCACCTTCAGCTTACGCTTCTTGGCGATGTAAACCTTGGCAAGCTGCACGATGCCAGCGGGCAATTCATCACCTACTTCCAGCGTGAAGCGGTCGCGCTTGAAGCGTGCAGTGATGGTGTTGCGACGCTTCGCGTAGTTCTTGATGAGCTGTTGCAACAGCTCGTTCACGCGGTTGTCGGCAGTCCAGTGGTCGAGCTGCAGGTCCTTGAAGAGATTCACCTCTTCCGGCACTGCGTAGTTGCTCTCGTCACGGTAGGCGTTCTTGTCGGGGAACAGCGCTTCGCTGATGTTCTTCCGGTTGAATTTCACACCTTTCGTCAGTACGTCGTCACCGAAACGGTGCTTGATACCCTGCGAAGTTTTGCCTTCCAGCAAGCCTACCAGCTTATCAATCATGATAGCCTTCACGCCGCGCAAATCGCGGGCGTAGCCTTCTTTCAGGTCTTCAACTTCCTTCTTCGACTTGGCACGCAGGTTCTTGTCCTTCTTAGGACGCGAGAATAGCTTGGTGCCAATAACCACCCCGTTGAGGGAGGGCGGCGCCTTAAGCGAAGCATCCTTCACATCGCCGGCTTTGTCACCGAAGATGGCGCGGAGCAGCTTCTCTTCCGGAGTCGGGTCGGTTTCGCCCTTCGGCGTAATCTTGCCGATGAGGATGTCGCCTTCCTTCACCTCCGCACCTAGGCGGATGATGCCGTTGTCGTCGAGGTTACGCACGGCTTCTTCGCTTACGTTCGGAATCTCCGAGGTCAGCTCTTCTTCGCCGCGCTTGGTCTCGCGCACTTCCAGCTCAAACTCCTCGATGTGAATCGAAGTGAAAATGTCGTCGCGTACCACGCGCTCCGAGATGACGATGGCATCCTCGAAGTTGTAACCCTGCCAAGGCATAAAGGCTACCTGCATGTTGCGACCTAGGGCCAGCTCACCTTTGTTCGTGCCGTAGCCTTCGCAAAGCACCTGACCTTTGGTCACACGCTCGCCGTTTTTAACGAGCGGCGTGAGGTTGAGGCAAGTGTCCTGGTTGGTGCGGCGGAACTTGATGAGGCTGTACGTCTTGCGGTCCGCGTCAAAGCTTACCGACAGTTCGTCCTCGTTCAGGTCGTACTTAATGATGATGCGGTTCGCATCGACCGAGTCCACGTAGCCATCGCCTTCGGCAATGATGAGCGAGCGCGAGTCGATAGCCGTGCGGCCTTCCAGACCCGTGCCCACAATCGGGGCTTCGGGGCGGAGCAGCGGCACTGCCTGGCGCTGCATGTTCGAGCCCATGAGCGCACGGTTGGCGTCATCGTGCTCCAGGAACGGAATCAACGAAGCAGCTACCGATACAATCTGGTTCGGGGCCACGTCCATGTAAGTGTACTCTTCCGGTCCAACGACCGGGAAGTCACCTTCAAAACGGCCTTTCACCAGCGTCTGCGTCATCTGGCCGTCGTTATTGAGCAGCGAGTTAGCCTGCGCGATGTGGTGCGTATCCTCTTCCTCTGCGGTCAGGAACTTCACATTCGAGCTCATGTCCACCGAGCCGGATTTCACCGTGCGATAAGGCGTTTCGATGAAGCCCATCGAGTTCACGCGAGCGTGCACGCAAAGCGACGAAATCAGACCGATGTTCGGGCCTTCCGGCGTTTCAATAGTGCAAAGACGACCGTAGTGCGTGTAGTGCACGTCACGTACCTCAAAGCCAGCGCGCTCACGCGACAGACCTCCTGGCCCGAGCGCCGATACACGACGCTTGTGCGTCACCTCGGCTAACGGGTTGGTCTGGTCCATGAACTGCGACAGCTGGTTGGTGCCGAAGAACGAATTAATCACGCTCGAAAGCGTGCGGGCATTAATCAGGTCAACCGGCTTGAAGTCCTCGTTGTCACGCACGTTCATGCGCTCCTTAATGGTACGCGCCATGCGGGCCAGGCCCACGCCGAACTGGGCGTAGAGCTGCTCCCCTACCGTGCGTACACGACGATTGCTCAAGTGGTCAATGTCATCGACAATGGCCTTTGAGTTAATCAAGCCAATCAGGTACTTCACAATCAGCACGATGTCCTGATTGGTCAACACCCGCGACTGTTGCGCCATGTCAATCTGCAGCTTCTTGTTAATCCGGTAGCGGCCTACTTCCCCAAGGTCGTAGCGCTTGTCCGAGAAGAACAGCTTCTGGATGATATCACGCGCAGTCTCTTCGTCAGGAGCCTCCGTGTTACGGAGCTGACGGTAAATCTGCTCAACCGCTTCTTTCTCTGAGTTCGAGTTGTCCTTCTGCAAGGTGTTGTAAATGATTGCGAAATCCGCAATGTTCACATTCTCCTTGTGCAGGATAACCGACTTGGCACCAGCCTCCACGATAGTGTCGATGTCAGCTTCCTCGATAATCGAGTCACGCTCCAGCAACACTTCGTTCCGGTCGATAGAAACTACCTCGCCGGTATCCTCGTCCACGAAGTCTTCCGTCCAGGTGCGGAGCACCCGGGCGGCGAGCTTGCGGCCCACAGCCTTTTTGAGAGTTTTCTTATCAGCCTTAAGCTCTTCGCTCAAGCCGAACAGGTCCAGAATGTCCTTATCCGTGCCGTAACCGATGGCGCGCAGCAGCGTCGTAACCGGAAACTTCTTCTTCCGGTCGATGTAGGCGTACATCACGTTGTTCACGTCCGTGGCAAACTCAATCCACGAGCCTTTGAACGGGATAATCCGGGCCGAATACAGCTTCGTGCCGTTGGTGTGCTTGCTCTGGGCAAAGAACACGCCCGGCGAACGATGCAGCTGCGATACGATAACGCGCTCGGCACCGTTGATAACAAACGAGCCCTTTTCCGTCATGTACGGAATGTTGCCCAAGAACACTTCCTGCTCAATCGTCTGGAAGTCTTCGTTGTCCTTGTCGTTGCAAATGAGCTGCAATTTGGCCTTCAGTGGCACTGCGTAAGTCAGGCCGCGGTCAATGCACTCATCCACCGTGTATTTCGGTGGGTCAACGTGATAATCGATAAAGTTCAGCACGAAGTTTTCGCGCGAGTCCGAAATCGGAAAGTTCTCGGCAAATACCTTGAACAAGCCTTCATTGGTCCGGCTAGAAGCGGCCGTTTCGAGCTGAAAGAACTCTTGGAACGACTGCACTTGCACGTCCAGAAAGTCCGGGTACTCGATAACTTTTCTAATCTTGGCGAAATTAATTCGCTCACTGGCCCCAGTCAGGTGTTTGACTTCGGCGGCCTCAGTTGCTTGCGGTGTAGCCAATTGGAAAGGTTTTAAAAATGTACACGTAAGCTAGTATAGTTACGCGAGTTAACTCTTTTATCAACCTAAGTCTGGAAGGTTGCTTTTACACCTGCACCTACGGTAAAAGCCTTCAGACAAACTCAGGCGTGTTGAGCGCAGCAAAGGACCTTACCACGTTGATTGTCAGATGAGTCCGAAACTCTTGCGACTAGTAACGTGATAAGGTCCTCGTATTTTGCTTCGCTCCATGCGGAATGATAGAAGAAGAAAACTGCTAACGTAAGACAACCAAAAGCAAAAGCTTTGAGTTGCAAAAGGTAACTTATTCTCCTACAAACAGGAAAAGACCTGGCTAAGTGCCAGGCCTAATCCGAGTCGGGAGCAAGCCCGTAGGCGAACCTACTTAACTTCTACTTCAGCGCCAGCTTCTTCAAGCTGCTTCTTCAGTGCTTCGGCTTCGTCCTTGGTGATGCCTTCTTTCAGGGGCTTGGGAGCACCATCAACCAGTTCTTTAGCCTCTTTCAGGCCCAGACCGGTCAGGTCTTTCACCAGCTTCACTACCTGCAGTTTAGCACCGCCAGCAGCTTTCAGGATTACGTCAAACGTAGTCTTCTCCTCGGGAGCTTCAGCAGCAGCAGCACCGCCTCCACCAGCCATCATTACGGGAGCAGCAGCAGCGGGCTCAATGCCGTACTCATCCTTCAGGATGCCTGCGAGTTCGTTTACTTCTTTAACGGTGAGGCTAACAAGCTGCTCAGCGAAGGCTTTCAAATCTGCCATTTCTGTAGATTATTAAAAAAAGGTTGTGTTGAAAATTGAAAGTTGAAAAGGATGAGCAGCGGTTAGCCAGCAGCTTCTTCTTTTTCGGAAAGCGTTTTGAGGATGCCAGCCAGTTTGTTGCCGCCGCTCGACAGAGCAGAGATAACGTTTTTGGCGGGCGATTGCAACAGGCCGATGAGTTCACCAATCAGTTCCTGCTTGCCTTTAACGGTGGTGAGGCCTTCGAGCTGGTCAGCACCGATGTAGATGCTGGAGTCAACGAAAGCACCTTTCAGCGCGGGCTTCGGCGTCACGCCACGGCCGTAGGCCTGCGCTTTGTAGAAGTCCTTGAGCAGCTTGGCGGGTGCGTTGCCGCTCTCTTTCGAGAACAAAACACCCGACTGGCCTTTCAGCGCTTCGTCCATCTCCGAAGTGTCGCCACCGAGGGTGTCGAGAGCTTTGCGGATGAACGAGTTTTTGTAGACTTTGAACTCCATGCCACGGGTGTAGCATAGACGACGGAAGTCGTTGATTTTCGCTACCGACATGCCCGAGGCATCGGCAATATAGAATGCGTTGTGCGACTGGAACTTCTCGCTCAACTCATCCACGAGGGCTTGTTTTTCTTCCCGATTCATGGTTGGTTGATGTTAATTAGCTAGCGGAAGAAACCGTGCTGTCTACCGGTACGCCGGGCGACATGGTGCTGCTCAAGGTGATGCTACGGATGTAGGTACCTTTCGACGAAGACGGCTTAAGGCGACCGAGCGTCTGGATTACTTCCAGCGCATTCTCAGCCAACTTAGTCGGGTCGAACGAAACTTTACCTACCGAGCAGTGAATGATACCGGTTTTGTCAACTTTGAAGTCGATTTTACCAGCTTTCACTTCTTGCACAGCCTTGGCTACGTCGGTGGTTACGGTGCCCGACTTCGGGTTCGGCATCAGGCCACGGGGGCCCAGTACACGACCCAAGCGGCCAACTTTCGCCATTACCGACGGCATGGTGATAATCACGTCGATATCGGTCCAGCCTTTCTCGATTTTAGCGATGTAGTCGTCCAAACCAACGAAGTCAGCGCCAGCTGCGGTAGCTTCGGCTTCTTTATCGGCGGGCACGAGGGCCAGAACGCGAACGACTTTGCCAGTGCCGTGGGGCAGGGTGGCTACACCACGCACCATTTGGTCGGCTTTGCGGGGGTCTACGCCGAGGCGTACGTCGATGTCAACCGAAGCGTCGAACTTCGTGAAGGTAATGTCCTTCACTACTTGCGCGGCTTCGAGCAGGCTGCGTACCTGCGTTAGGTCGAATTTGGCAAGGGCTTCCTTGCGCTTTTTGCTGATTGCTGCCATTGTGTATGTCCTCCGGTTAGTTATTCAGCAAAAGGCGAGTCGCCCTTTACGGTGATACCCATGCTGCGAGCCGTACCGGCTACTTGCTTCATGGCCGACTCCACTTTGAAAGCGTTCAAGTCGGGCATTTTGGTTTCGGCGATGGTACGAACCTGGTCCCACGTTACCGAACCCACTTTGTTACGGTTAGGCTCTTTCGAGCCAGCCTGCAACTTAGCGGCATCCATCAGGAGAACCGGTACCGGAGGAGTCTTGATGACAAAGTCAAAAGACTTATCCGTGTACATCGTAATCAGGACGGGGCAGATTTGGCCAGCTTTATCCTGGGTGCGAGCGTTGAACTGCTTGCAAAACTCCATGATATTCAAGCCTTTACTACCAAGCGCAGGTCCAATCGGCGGCGCGGGGTTCGCGGAGCCTCCCTTTACCTGAAGTTTCAGGTAACCTCTAATTTCTTTGGCCATTTGGTTAATAAAGCTGGGATTGGCGTGACGTAACTCGCGTCAACCTCAGTTCAGATAATACTCCTGTGTGGAAGCCCCGCCTGACCGGAGTGGATATCAGACGACGTATATTTTTGTTACTCTTTCTCGACCTGCGTGTAGCTCAGCTCTACGGGCTGGGCGCGGCCAAAAATTTTCACGATAACGTTGAGTTTCTTACGCTCTTCAAATACTTCGTTAACGTTGCCGCTGAAGCCGTTGAACGGGCCATCGATAACCTTCACCAGTTCGCCCACCGTGAAAGGAGTTTCGATTTCGGCTGATTTCTCTTCGGCCTCGTCTACTACCCCTAGCAAGCGGTTTACTTCGGTCAAAGACAGCGGAACCGGCTTGGCGTTGGTCGTTTTGGTTTCTTTGTCGCCCAAGAAACCAATTACCCCAGGCGTCGAGGTGATGATGTTCTGCACCTCGCCGTGCGTCAAATCCGAGTGGATGATGATGTAACCGGGATACAGATTCCGCTCGCGCACGCGCTTTTTGCCGTTACGCATCTCGAAAACCTTCTCCACCGGAATCAGCACCTGCGGAAGCAAGGCCTGCAAGTTGTGGCGACCGATTTCGGTCTCCATGTAGGTCTTAGCCTTCTTTTCTTGGCCGCTCACCGAGCGCACCACGTACCATTTTAGCTCTGCCATTCTTCGTAAAACCTAGCGAGCGAAAGACTGGTAGAATGCGTCAAGAGCTTTGTTGAAGCTCACATCCATCACGCCAACTACGGCCGCGAATACCAGGGAACCAAGGAGTACCAGGCCGGCGCTCTTTTGCAGCTCGGTGGTCGAGGGCCACGTTACGTTGTAACGCATTTCCTCGATGGTATCGCGGAAATAGTTGTTCAGCTTAGCCATGTCGCAATCAAGCCGGTACCGGCGTAAAAAAGAGCCGCCGAACGGCGGCCCTAGGTGGCACGAGTGGAGAGATTCGAACTCCCATCAAAGGTTTTGGAGACCTCTATTCTACCCTTGAACTACACTCGTGGGTAACAAACCCGCTCACACTATTTGCTTACGGGAGTGCAAAGGTAGTAAAACTTTGCTAGTTAGACAATACTTACTGAATAACTAATAAAGTTTATCCCAAAAAAAACGCCCCCGATTACTCGGAGGCGTTTTCAAATCTAGCAAGAGAGCTAAAACTAGTCGAGGATTTCGGTTACCTGACCGGCACCTACCGTACGGCCACCCTCACGGATAGCGAAGCGAAGGCCTTTCTCCATTGCCACCTTGTTGATGAGCTCAACCGTGATGGTGATGTTGTCGCCGGGCATTACCATTTCAACGCCCTCGGGGAGGGTGATGATGCCGGTAACGTCGGTGGTACGCAGGTAAAACTGCGGACGGTAGTTGTTGAAGAAAGGAGTGTGGCGGCCGCCTTCCTCTTTCGAGAGTACGTATACCTCAGCCTTGAACTTCTGGTGGGGCTTCACCGAACCGGGCTTGCAAATAACCATGCCGCGACGGATGGCTTCTTTTTCAATACCACGGAGCAGCAGACCTACGTTGTCACCAGCTTCGCCACGGTCCAGGATTTTGCGGAACATTTCCACACCCGTTACCGTCGACTTCAAGCCTTCAGCACCCATGCCAAGGATGTCAACTTGCTCACCCGAGTTGATGATACCGCGCTCGATACGACCGGTAGCAACAGTGCCACGGCCAGTAATCGAGAACACGTCCTCTACAGGCATCAGGAAGGGCAGGTCGGTCAGACGAGCAGGAATCGGAATGAACGAATCAACTGCAGCCATCAGCTCGTTGATTTTGGGAACCCAGTTGGCATCGCCGTTCAGGCCGCCCAGAGCCGAGCCCTGGATAACCGGAATGTTGTCACCATCGAAGTTATAGAACGAAAGCAGTTCGCGGATTTCCATTTCCACAAGCTCAAGCAGCTCGGGGTCATCCACCATGTCCACTTTGTTCATGAACACCACCAGCTGGGGAACACCTACCTGACGGGCGAGCAGGATGTGCTCGCGGGTCTGGGGCATCGGGCCGTCGGTAGCAGCTACCACGAGGATAGCACCGTCCATTTGGGCGGCACCCGTTACCATGTTCTTCACATAGTCAGCGTGGCCGGGGCAGTCAACGTGTGCGTAGTGACGGTTAACCGTCGAGTACTCTACGTGAGCGGTGTTGATGGTGATACCACGCTCTTTTTCCTCGGGGGCGTTGTCAATCGAGGAGAAGTCGCGCTTTTCAGCCAGACCCTGGTTTGCCAGTACCATCGTGATGGCAGCGGTCAGGGTCGTCTTGCCGTGGTCAACGTGACCGATGGTGCCGATGTTTACGTGCGGCTTCGACCGGTCGAAATTTTCTTTAGCCATTGTAAAGAGTTGAGAAAAAAGAGGGAATTAAAAACTAAAAAGCAACTAAAAAAGGGCCTACACAAGAAAAGCGAAACCCAGCTTGGGCCAATTCAGGCTTGAGTGCTGCGTATCGCTTTTGATGGCTGACCCGGTCCTAACCTAGCGCAAAGATAGGTAGTTCCGTAACTGCTGAGCCATTTATGGGATTTGAACCCATGACCTCTTCCTTACCAAGGAAGTGCTCTACCACTGAGCTAAAACGGCTTAAAACGTATTCTAAAGTATTGACCGAGAGCGGGAGACGAGGTTCGAACCCGCGACCTGCAGCTTGGAAGGCTGCCGCTCTACCAGCTGAGCTACTCCCGCAGTTGGTCGAAAACTTTTTCAAATGTGGGGGTAACAGGACTCGAACCTATGAACCCGAAGGAGGTGAGTTACAGTCACCCGCAATTGCCGCTATGCGATACCCCCATTTGCTTTATTCTGGTCGTTTACCCGAATTGAGACGCAAAAGTACAGGTTTTTCGGGAAGATGCAAGCCTAGGGTAAGAAAAAGTTTCTCAATTCAGTCGCCTTCCTTAGCCCAATGCTTTGCTTGTTTGACGTAACAAATTGATTGCTACAGCAGACTGTAGTAGTTTTTTAAACGCTCGTCTTTTTCTTTTTCCTTGATATCACGCAACGTTTCTTTGAGAGCGGGCGTGCTAGGCACCAACGTGAGCAGCCCCCGGTAAGCACCTAGGCGCACAAAGTACTGCGGATGCGTGCGGGCCAACGTCTCCAAAGCCTTTACGCCCTTCTCGCGCTCGATGGCGGGCATCCGCACCATGAACGTGCCGAAAGACTGCAGATAGGTGTAGAGGTCGATGTCGCTGACGTCAGGCATCCGGCGCAGAAACCAACCGTATTGCTCTATAGTGCCGCCCTTGGCGTAGAAGTCAGCAATGGCTACCAAGAGTGCTGAACTGCCCGTGTTTTCGAGCTCCGCAATTTGCTGGTAAGATGTAGGCGTGGGTGACTTGGCAATGGCCGCCACGGCAGCGGCTTCCACTAGGTAGGAGCTGTCGCGGAGGCCCGCTTGGTAGACGGTTGCATAGTTCTCGCTGGCGAATGAGGACAGGGTGGTAATGGCCTGGGCGCGCACCGCGCTATTGGGGTCGGCGGTGGCAAAGTGCTGAATTTCGCTGCGCACCGCCGTAGGCGATGAGCCCCGGTAAGCGCGCAGGTGGTCGAGGGCTGTGCGGCGGATAGCGTAGAAATTATCCTGCAAGGCGTTGCGGTACATACCGCTCACGCCCACGTCGGCGGCTTTGTTATGCAGCAGTTCCAAAGGCTCGTAACGCTGCAGGTAATTGCGGGCGTGGTAGAATTGGAATACGAGCTCGTCTGAGGTCCGGTCTTCATCCAGCTGACCTAGCAACTGGGACTCGCCATCGAACTTCACCAAGCTGGGCCGGTCGGCGGCTAGAAAGGAGAACGTCTGGTCGGTTTTGGTGACGGTGATGCGGTGGTCGATGGCTTTCTCCTTCTGCCAGATGGTGACCGTGACGGGCAGGCGGTAGATTGGCTGGAATACAGTATCCTGCAGCTGCTGCACCCGTAGCAAGACCTGGCCATTAGTGTAAGAGTGGGTGACTTTTAGCTCTGGGTGGCCGCGCTGCATAAACCACTGGTCAAAAAACCAGGTGAGGTCTTCGCCAGTCGTTTCCTCAAAAGCGGTGCGCAGCTTGCTGATTTCGACGGCCGTGAATTTGTTCTTACTTAGGTAATGGTTCAGCGACGTAAAAAAGGCGTCGTCACCCACGTATTTGCGGAGCATGTGCAGCACCCGGCCGCCCTTCTCATACGAGTGGCGGTCAAACATATCCTCCTGGCTGGCATAATGGTAGCGAATTAGCGGCTCGCGCTTGTCGTTGGCCTCTTCTAAGTAGGCGGCTAGGTCGTGCTGCTGCACAAGGGCGGCTTGGTCGGCGCCGTACTTGTGCTCGGCCCAGAGGTACTGTGAGTAATTGGCGAAGCTTTCGTTAAGCGGTAGGTTGCTCCACGACTCGCAGGTTACTAGGTCACCAAACCAGTGGTGAAACAGCTCGTGCGCAATGGTCGATTCGGCGCCTTCGTACTGCGCATCGAGCAACTCGCGGGTGGTGGCCTGGATGGTGCTCCCGTGCACCGTGGCCGTGGTGTTTTCCATGGCGCCGCTCACGTAGTCGCGCACCGCAATCTGGGCGTATTTCTCCCACGGAAAATCGATACCTAGGCGCTTGGAATAAAATTCTAGCATCTCGGGCGTGCGGCCAAACACGGCCTTGGCAGTGTTCTTATACTGCGGCTCGACGTAGTAGTCGATGGCCTTGCCGTGCCACGTGTCGGACACCACCGCAAAGTCGCCCACGGCTAGCATGGTGAGGTAGGGCGCGGCGGGCAGCGTCTGACGCCAGGTATCGGTGCGGGTACCGTCGGTATTTTTACGAGAGGCCACCAGCAGGCCATTTGATAACGTCTTGTACTGGTTATCAACCGTCATCGAGATTTCCTGTGTCATCCGCTGGTTAGGATGGTCGATGGTCGGAAACCAGCAGGAGTTGGCCTGCGTCTCGCCCTGCGTCCATATTTGGCGCGGCTTCTTCGGGTCCTGCCCTAGGGGATTGATAAAGTACAGGCCCTTGTCGGAGGTGATGGCCGCGCTGCCGCCGCCTTGAGGCAGTTCATTGGGCTTGGCCACGTAGACAATGCGCACCTGATACGTCTGCTCGCGAGTGTAGGCGCGGTCGAGCGCGATGGTGAGTTGCGTCTTATCGTATTTATAGGTCAGGCTTTTATCACCCTTCTCCCCTACCAGCTGCACGGTTTTAATATCAAAACCTTTGGCATCCAGCACCACATTGCTTTGCGGGTAGAAGTGGGGCCGTAGCGTGAGCACGGCCGTACCTAGAAGGTGTTGCTTGGCCCAGTCGAAGCGCACATCGAGCTTCGTGTTCACTACGTCGCTGAGTAACGGGGCCGCTAGATGCGCGGGGGTTTCGGGCGGTAGCCACGAGGGCACCGTAATGCTGGCCGAGCTAGGAGCAGCCTCGGTAGTAGTTGCATTCTTCTTATCGGATACTTTGCTTTTGCTGCCCGTAGCTTGGCCAGCTACCGTGAAACTTGCTAGCCAAAGCCACAGAAAATTAACACCAAACGTATGTTTCATATAAATAACGAGAGCGGAAACGCAGTAGCAAGTTCTGCATGAAACGGCGATTTAACTTACCTTTAACCCCGCTTCGGCTCACTTGGCCGGTTTCTATATGCTCCAACTCAGCATTGGCCCGGCTCATAGCTGGGAGGTAGACTTTCGCGCTACTGACTCCATTATCCTTAATGGCCAACCTTTTGCCTGGGATATAGTGGCTCTGGGGGGCGGCCGTTACCACGTGCTGCACAAGGGCAAGTCGTACACGGCCGAGCTGCTGGCCGCTGACTACGAAGCCAAAACATTTGTGCTGCGGCTCAATGGCCAGCGCATCGAGCTGCAGGCCAAGGACCGGTTTGACCGCTTGCTCGACCAGATGGGCCTCAGCAACGCTGCCGCCGCCAAGGTCAATGAGCTAAAGGCGCCCATGCCTGGCCTCATCGTCGATATCCGGGTGCAGCCCGGCCAAGCCGTGCAGAAAGGCGACCCGCTGCTGGTGCTGGAAGCCATGAAAATGGAGAACATCCTGAAAGCGCCTGCCGATGGCGTGGTTAGTAGTGTAAAAGTGGAGCTGCGCGCCAACGTGCAGAAAGGCCAGGTGCTGGTGCAGTTCACCTAGCTGGCCCTACCAACCTAAAACGCGGTCCGAAGCTACTTAGCGAGCTTTAGAGCCCCGCGCCTCTTTCGAAGAATCAGACTTATTTACTAAAGCCCTAACCATTTCTTTCGCTTTGACTTACAAACGAATTCTCCTCAAGCTCAGCGGCGAGGCCCTGATGGGCCAGCAGCAGTACGGCATCGACGCAGAGCGCCTCATGCAATACGCCACCGAGATAAAAACCGTCGCCAGCAAAGGGGTAGAGGTAGCCATCGTAATTGGAGGGGGTAATATTTTCCGCGGGGTGCAGGCCGCAGCCTTCGGGCTCGACCGGGTGCAGGGCGACTACATGGGCATGCTGGCCACGGTTATCAACTCGATGGCCCTGCAAAGCGCCCTCGAAAAGATTGATGTGAGCACCCGCCTGCTGTCGGGCCTCACCATCCAGCAGGTGTGCGAGCCATACATCCGCCGACGGGCTGTGCGGCACCTCGAGAAAGGCCGGGTGGTTATTTTTGGCGCGGGCATTGGCTCGCCTTATTTCACCACCGATTCGGCTGCTTCGCTGCGCGCCATCGAGATTGAAGCTGATGTGGTACTGAAAGGCACCCGCGTAGACGGCATCTATACCGCCGACCCCGAGAAGGACCCCAACGCCACCAAGTTTAACGAGATTTCGTTTAACGAAGTGATTGAGAAAAACCTGAATGTCATGGACATGACGGCTTTCACGCTTTGCAAGGAAAATAACCTGCCCATAATTGTGTTCGACATGAACACCGAAGGCAACCTAGAGCGCCTCCTCGGTGGTGAGCCGCTGGGCACGCTGGTAAACAGTAGTGGGAAAAGCGACCGCTAGGTAGAAAGCAGGCGCTTGCAGTGGCCCGCAGGATGCGCATCTTGCGGGCCGCTTCTCAGTTACCGGGCACCCACCAGCCAACTTTAAAACTCAACTTTCCAGCAAATGGACGAAGAAATTCAATTTTACCTGACCGACGCCGAAGAATCGATGGGCAAGGCCGTGGCGCACATAAGCGTGGAAATGGCCCGCATCCGAGCCGGCAGGGCCTCACCGGCCATGCTCGACAGCCTGAAAGTTGACTATTACGGCACACCTACTCCGCTCTCGCAGGTAGCCAACGTATCGGCCCCCGATGCGCGCTCGTTGCACATCAAGCCGTGGGAGAAAAACATGGTGGCTGAAATCGTGAAGGCTATCAGAAACAGTGACCTAGGGCTCAACCCGATGTCAGATGCAGATGGCGTGCGGCTCAATATCCCGCCCATGACGGAGGAGCGCCGCCGCGACCTCGTAAAGCAAGCCAAAAACGAGTCGGAAGCCGGTAAGGTGCGCGTACGGGCCATCCGTAAAGACGTAAACGAGGCCCTGCGCAAGCTGCAAAAAGATGGCGCGGCCGAAGACGCCGTTAAGGACGCCGAAGCCAAAGTGCAGAGATATACCGACGCCCACATCGTGGAAGTTGAAAAACTACTGGCCAAAAAGGAATTGGAGATTATGACCGTCTGAGGTATTACCACTAAAAAAAGGGTCGGCTCCGCACGGAACCGACCCTTTTTTTAGTGATAATACCTTTTGGCTATAATTTCTTGCTCTACCGCGGGCGGCACCAAGTAGCGAATGCTTTGGCCGGCTTGAACGCTAGCCCTAATAAAAGTGGCCGAAACATCCAGCAGAGGTGCTTTGACGACTTGCGCGCGGGGGAAGCCTCCTAGGTCAGGCAAAGTGGTGCCGGGCCGCGGATACACGTACAAATCAAACTCCTGCACTAGCCGGTCGGCGGCCCGCCAGCGCGGCAAACCTGCGAGGTTATCGGCGCCCATCAGCAGCACGAAGCTGTAGCTGGGGTAGCGCTCGCGCAGGGCGTCAAGGGTAGCAATAGTGTAGCTGGGGCGCGGTAGACTAAGCTCGATATCCTCAGCGCGCAGGTGCGGGTTATCGGCCACGGCGAGCCGTAGTAACGCCAGGCGCTCAGTATCGGGCAGCAACTCCTCCCCTACTTTAAAAGGACTTTGCGGCGACACTACCAGCCACACTTCGGCTAAGTCGGTGCGCGTCGCGAAATACTCAGCCAGAATCAGATGCCCTAGGTGCACCGGGTTGAACGAGCCAAACAACAGCCCTATTCGCTTGGCAGCACCGGGCTGACTCATACTGCTTCGGGCGCGGCCGAGATGAAGCTGCGCACCAGATGCTCGGCGTGCGCCACAGCTTCTTCTAGGTCGTCGTTGACCACGACCTCGTCGAATTTATCTTCAAAGGCCAGCTCAAACGTAGCCTTGTACACACGCGAAGAAATACTGGAAGTGGAGTCCGTAGCCCGCGCCGTCAGGCGTTGCGCCAGGGCTTCGATGGACGGCGGGCGCACAAAAATAGCCAGCGCCCGGTCTTTATAAAATTCCTTGATACTCAGCCCGCCTTTGACATCAACGTCAAGGATGGCGTGCTTACCTAGGGACCAGATGCGCTCGACTTCCGACTTGAGCGTACCGTAGAACGCGCCTTCGTAGACTTCCTCCCACTCCACAAACTCGTCGTGGCGGATTTTATCTTGAAAGTCAGCCACCGAGATGAAGTGGTAGTCCTTGCCATTTACCTCGGCCCGGCCCCGCCGGTCGCGGGTACAGGCCGAGATAGAAAAGCTAAGGTCTGGCAGCGACTTCATGAGTCGGTGCACGATGGTCGTTTTGCCAGCACCCGAAGGCGCCGAGAATACAATGATTTTGCCCTGCATAGGGCTGCAAAGCTAGGCCATTTCGGCGTGCAAGCGCGCCATGATGGCGTGCGGCAAGGCCGAAGGAGCAGTTTTATTGTTCACTTTCTGCTTGAGAAAGCCAATAAACACTTGCTGTTTCTTAATATCCTCGAAGCACGGCGAGCAATCGTCGGCGTGGTTGATGAGGTAATCCCCATCCTCTTCGGCGAGCACCCGGCCCTCCAAAAGCTGGTCTAATACAATGTTCACGCGGTCGCAGTCGGCGCCGTTGTCGAGGGTAGCGGCAAGGGGGGCCAACAGATTGGTTGTAGTAGCGGTAGCTTCCATGAGGGATAAGGAGGGGGGTAAGAGGGTGAAAAATACGGCCGTAGACTTATTCGTCGTCTTCGTCCTTGTCGGCGGCATCAACGGCAGCATCTACGGCTTCGTTCCCGTAGCCCATCGAGGAGGCGTATTTTTCGAGCTTATCCTTGAGGAAATTACGTGCCCGGTGCAAGCGCGAGCGCACCGTTCCAATAGGAATATCCAATACCTTCGCCATCTCCTCGTAGGTAAAACCTTCGAGGTCGCACAAAATGATAACTGTCCGAAAATCAACGGGCAGCGAATTCAGCGCGCTCGCAACTTCATCCCCAATAAGGTCGCGGGTCGACTGCTGGCGCATGTCGGATGAAGTACCGGTTTCGGCGTCGCCCTCTACTTCATCGGGGTTGTAATATCCTTCAACCTCGCTGTAATCAACTTTGGCGGGCTGCTTGCTTTTCTTGCGAAAATCGTTGATAAACGAGTTTTTCAGAATGCGGAAGAGCCACGCTTTAGCGTTAGTGCCCGGTTCGAAGTATTCGAAAAATCGGTAGGCCTTGAGATAGGTCTCCTGCACGAGGTCGTTGGCATCATCCTCGTCGAGGGTGAGGCGGTAGGCGAAGTTGTAGAGCGGGTCGAGCACCGGCATCAACTCGGCCTGGAAGCGCCGGTCCTTTTCTTCTTTGCTCAGCTTTACCCGTTCGGGAGAGTCGCTCATGGTAGGTGTGTTGGGCAGAATGATAGAAGCCGACTGCTTGAAAAACAGCCCGGCACCAGGCAAAAATAGTGATGGCGAATAGTGGCCTACGTAGTAGGCCAGGGTGGTTTATGTGCTTTACCTCGCTTCGCAACTCTCTACCAAAACTTAACTGGCTTGTGGCCAATCAACAGTTCTGGTAACACTAGCAACAAGGCAGGTACTGCGTGCGCTAAGCACAAACTGCCGTAGGTACGGATTTTAGCGCCGTGCGGGTTGCACTAGCGCCCGTGCTTGCTTACCGAAATGCTAACTGCCTACCCCCGCTCAGGGTTATGGCTGCTGAGCTTGCTGCGCGCTGGGCAGCGGCTGCCAGGCGACCACGCGGGCGGCCACCGCCGCCGCCGCTATGGCCTTAATGCAAGTGCACTGCGCCGGCTGCGCCCGGCAATCCTGGCAATCGGGCCGGTCAAACACGAGGTATTCGGCGTGCGGGCCCAGCGGCCCCCAGCGCCCAGGGTGCATGGGCCGGATGGGCGGGTACAGCCCTAGAGCATGGCGCCCCAGTGCGGCGGCCAGGTGCAGCGGGCCGGTGCTACCGGCCACCAGTCCATCGGCAGCGGCGATAAAGGCAATAAAATCGGGCAATGCAAACTCGCCGGTGAGGTCGGCCGCGAGGTAGGTTTTATAGTCTCTTAGCCAATTAACCGCGGCTAACTCCGCGCCCTCATCCGCTGTGCCACTAACGAAAACCCGGTGCCCGGCCGCATGCAGCTGCCGCGCCAATTCGCCATAATTTGATAGGCCCCACTCGCGGGCGCTGCCCCGGCTACGCGGGTGCAGAATAATATTGAGCTGGCCGGGCTGCCGGGCCGCGAGCAGCGCCCGCCAGCGGTCGGCGAGCGGCATGGCCGGCACGAGGCGCGCGAAGTCAGCCACTTCGGCCAGCGGCGGCGTGGCGGCGTACCCTAGGGGCGCCAGCAGCTGCAAATTGAGCTGGGCCTCGTGCAGCGGCGAGTGGCGGCGGCTCAGGGCCACCAGCCGGTTGCAGGTGAGCCAGTGAAAAAGCCGGTTGCGGGTGCCGATGCGGACCGGAATCCTCGCTTCTTTACCTAGGCGCGCCAGCAGCTTATTGGGGAAAACGTGGATGATGGCGGCGGCCGCATAGTTGCGAAGCTGGGCTAGCAAAGGCGCGGCAGCCAACTTCCCTATTTCCACCCGCGTGTCCAATTCCAGAAACTCATCGACCCAGGGGCAGGCCGCGGCCACGGCGGCCGTGTAGCTGCGCCCGATGAGCACCACCCGGCAGCCCGGAAACAGCTGCTTGAGCACGCCGCACACGGGCAGAGTCAGCACCACGTCGCCGATGGCATCGGTACGCGAGACGAGAAAGGTAGGGCTCATGCGGGGGGTGCGTTTTGAGTACCAGTTTTCAGCTTGGCAAATTTTAAGAACACGCCGGCCGCCGAAATAACGGCGATGCTCAACCCCGCGAACCCATCCAGAAAGCCCAGCCGAAATACGTAGCCGTGCCAAAATTTCCAGAGCGGCTTCAGCACCAGGTGGAAGAGCGTAACCTGCGTTTTACCCTTCAGAGCCTGCTCCTGCGCCGTGATGCTGGTAAACTTGTTGAGCTGCGCCACGTGCTGCGCGATGGAATGGTAGGAATAGTGTAGCGCATTGCCCCGCAGCTGCCCCGTGCTGTGGCTAGGCTGCACCTCGTAGTGCTCGTGCAGCAGCAGGCCCTCCCAGCGCCCTAGGCGCCGGTCGTAGAGGCGCAGCTTGCGGTCGGGGTACCAGCCGCCGTGGCGCACCCACTGGCCGCAATAGTTGGTGAGGCGCGCCAGCGAATACGCGGCGTGCTGCCAGTTATTTTTCGCTTCGCAGATGCTCTGGCGCAGTTCATCGGTGAGCACTTCGTCGGCATCGAGCTGCAATACGTGGTTGAACCTAGCCTGGCTGGTAGCGAAGTTTTTTTGCTCGACGTAGCCCGCAAAGGTGTTTTGCACTACCCGCGCGCCGTGCTGCCGGCAAATAGCAACGGTGCGGTCGGTGGAGAACGAGTCTACCACCAGCACTTCGTCGGCCACGTCACCCAGCGCGCCTAGGCAGCGGGCGATATTGGCTTCCTCATTAAAGGTGATGACGACGACGGAGAGGCGAACGATGGCCATAGGGGGCAAATATCCGGGGTTTTGCTGATGAGCCCGCCTAGAGCAGCTTTTTACGCTGCAAAACATCTCAGCAGCAAAGGCGTCATTTTACGTATCACCCGCCACGCGCTCATCAACATCTATTCTAATGCCTGACCTACAAGACAAAATTATCCTCGTCACCGGTGGTACCTCCGGTATTGGCGAGGTTACCGCCCGCGAACTGGCCCGCCAAGGGGCGCACGTCATTATCCTAGCCCGCAACCGCGACAAGGCCGCGCGTACCCAACGCGATATCAAAAATGCCACCGGCAACGACCGGGTCGATACAGTGCTGGCTGACCTCTCGGTGATGCAGCAGGTGCGCGACGTGGCCGCCGAGCTGCACGCCAAATATCCGCGCCTCGATGTACTCGTGAACAACGCCGGCCTCATGTTCGGCGCCGAGCGCGAGGTATCAGCCGATGGCTACGAGATGACCCTGGCCACCAACCACCTAGGGCCGTTTTTGCTCACCAGCTTGCTGCTCGACCTGCTGCAAAAAAGCCCGGCCGCCCGCATCGTGAACGTGGCTTCGATGGCCTATCGCTTTTCCAAGCCGACGCTCGACGACCTGCAATCAGAGCGCAGCTACAGCCCCATCTGGGAGTACGGCACCACCAAGCTCTGGAACATCATGTTTACGCAGGAGCTGGCGCAGCGGCTCCGGGCCCACGGCATTACCAACATCACAACCAACTCGCTGCACCCGGGGGCCGTGGCCACGGGCTACGGCAAGCAGTCGGGCGGCTGGCTGTCGGCGGTGCTCAATCTGGCGCGGCCCTTCATGATTTCGCCCGAGCAAGGGGCTGAAACCAGTATTTTCTTGGCTACCGATGCCAAAGTAGGCACTATCAGCGGTGGCTACTTTAGCAAGAAAAAACCCGAGCCCGTGAAAAGCAGCTTCAACACGCCCGCTAATAACCGCCGGCTTTGGGAGCTGAGCGAGCAACTGACCAATACGCAGTTCCTCGATTAGCTTGTAGCCCTTTGCCCCAAAAAGCCCCGCTTCTGCCTAGGTTGGCAAAAGCGGGGCTTTTTGGGGTAAAGGGCTAGCCGATTTACTGACCCACGATGGTTGACTTCAGCGGAGCCAGAATATTTACTACCTCGGTCTGCTGAGCAGTAGGTACACCCTTGCTGACCATTGCCTTACCTAGCTCGGCTACTAGGGCATTGAACTCTACTTCCGTGATGTTCATACCCCGGTGGGCGGCGGGCATCGACAGGCCTTTGTAGGCCAGTGGGCCACCGGCCGCCTCCCCTATCTGGTCGATAAGGTGGTTTCGCAACGAGGCCACCCGGTAAGAATCGCCCGATTGCACCAGCGGGTTGAAAGTGCGCTTGAGCTTCGAGTTGGAGGTCATCGTTTCGGCTACTACGTTGGTAATAAACTGGTCTACCACGGCCGATACACCGGGCAGCCCGCCCAGCCGCTCGTAGAGCGAAGTGGCCGCCACCGGCGCTTCCGCATTTTTTTACAGGCCCCTAGGGTGCCCAGCAGCGTTGTTGCCAGTAGCAGGGTCAGCGAAAATTTGCGAGTAAGAGTAAGCATGAGTATGAAAAAAGGTGAGCAGGAGGCACAAGCAGGCCGCCTGAAATATTATTAGTAATCAAATAGTTATGAAAAATCGCCGCAGATTAAGGGCAAAGCGCAGCCGTTCTAGCGCGGTGATGTAGCCCTGCGGCACCGGGCACTGCGGGCCCACCACGGGCGTGGGCGGCGCCACGTATTCCCGCACCCGAAAAGAATGAGCCACTATTTGCCGCACCTGGGTCGGCGTTACTACGTCGGGGTGGTAGGTGAAGGCCACCGCGTGGGCGTCGGCGCTTATTGTGCAGGCCGTGATGCCCGGCAGCTTGGCCAACTGTGTTTGCAGCGCCGTGGCCTGGGCACCGGGCTGTACCCCCGATACTTGCAAGGCCCCTACCCCAACGGGCATTGGGTAATCGTGTAAGTTGGGCTCTTGCCAGTTGGCCCAGAGCAGTAGGCCGCCCAGGCCGCCCGTGGCCAGCCACCCCCACGAGCGGCGACGCATAAAACTAAACTTCGGCATGACGCAGGACACTGAATAGCGTAGCAAACGCAACATCTACGGCCAAGTCTATTTTATTGAATTTACCTAGGATTACTTTTCTATCGGATGCCAAGCAATATCTTATATTTTATCTGAATAATCTAACCTGAGGCCATTTTCACGGCTACTATCACTTCCCTGCCTACCTACTCAGAAATTGAATTTAATTACTTTAGAATACCACTTGCTTGATGTGGTGGGCATAGCTCAAGGCTTGGCGCATTGCGCTGGCAGGTACTTACGGCCTAAAACACAAAAGCCCAGCCACCTAGGTGGCTGGGCTTTTGTGTTTAGCCTACGCGCAACGGCGTGAAGCTTAGTAGCGGTATAGGTCCGACTTAAACGGGCCTTCTACTGGTACCTTGATGTAATCGGCCTGCTTGGGCGTCAGCTCGTCGAGCTCCACGCCAATCTTGGCGAGGTGCAGGCGGGCCACCTTCTCATCGAGGTGCTTAGGCAGGGTGTACACCTGGTTTTCGTACTTGTCGGCATCCTTCCAAAGCTCCAGCTGGGCCAGTACTTGGTTGGTAAACGAGGCCGACATCACGAACGAAGGGTGGCCCGTGGCGCAACCTAGGTTTACCAACCGGCCTTCGGCCAGGATGATAACCTCTTTGCCATCAATGTTGTAAAGGTCAACCTGCGGCTTCACCGTGTCCTTCGTGTGGCCGTAGTTTTTGTTGAGCCACGCCATGTCGATTTCATCGTCGAAGTGGCCGATGTTGCAGACGATGGCCTTGTCCTTGAGGGCACGGAAATGCTCTTCGCGGATAATGTCGCAGTTGCCGGTAGTGGTGATGACGATGTCGGCGCGCGGAATGGCATCCCCCATCTTCTTCACCTCGTAGCTATCCATGGCCGCTTGCAGGGCGCAGATGGGGTCGATTTCGGTGACGATAACGCGGGCACCGGCGCCGCGCAGCGAGGCGGCGGTGCCTTTTCCTACGTCGCCGTAGCCAGCTACTACGGCCACTTTGCCGGCCATCATCACGTCGGTAGCCCGGCGGATAGCGTCTACAGCCGACTCTTTGCAACCGTACTTGTTGTCAAACTTCGACTTGGTTACCGAGTCGTTGATATTGAAGGCGGGGAAGGGCAGCGAGCCCACTTTCACGCGCTCCAGCAGGCGCAGCACACCGGTCGTAGTCTCTTCCGACACGCCACGGATGCCAGCAGCCATCTCGGGAAACTGATTGAGCACCATGTTGGTGAGGTCACCACCATCGTCCAGAATCATGTTCAGCGGCTGGCGGTCTTCGCCAAAGAATAGCGTCTGCTCGATGCACCAGTTAAATTCTTCTTCCGTCATACCCTTCCAGGCATATACCGCAGTGCCAGCGGCAGCGATGGCGGCCGCGGCGTGGTCCTGGGTCGAGAAGATATTACACGACGACCACGTAACATCAGCACCCAGCGCTTGCAGGGTCTCGATGAGCACGGCGGTCTGGATGGTCATGTGCAGGCAGCCCGCGATGCGCGCCCCCTTGAAGGGCTGGCTAGGGCCGAATTCGGCACGTAGCGACATCAGGCCCGGCATTTCGGCTTCGGCCAGTCGGATTTCCTTGCGGCCCCACTCGGCCAGGCTCATGTCCTTTACTTTATACGGAGCGTATGTTGTGGGCTTAGTTTCCACCATGATGCTAGGCAAATTAGGGTTATAGCTTTCTAACCACAAAGATAGAACTTTGTTGGCAGAATAGCAGCCCTATATTTGTACGTTATGACGGTAAGATATCTTTTAGAAAAGCGCTCAACTCGCTGGCTTACACCGCTGGTGCTCGCATTTGGGTTCAATAGTTTTAGCGCGCAGCCAGTGCACGCGCAGCAAGCGGCACCCACCACTATCCGGCTTTCGCCTGATGACCTAGAGCGCGGCCGGCACGGCTCGCAGGAGCGCTTTTTCTTTTTACCCCCCGGCAAAACCGGCGAGGACAATTACCAAAGTGCCGGCTTTTTCGGGCAAAAGCTGCGACCCTACATCAGTAGCAGCCCGACTGCGGTGGCAGAGCTAAACCGCTACAGCCGCCAAAAGACGCTGTACTTGATTGATAAAGGCTTGCTAGTAGGCTCCGTTATCTTATATGCCTCCCAGGTATTTAGGAAGGATGAGGCCCAATACCTGAGTTCGACGCAACAAGTAGCGGCCGGCGTAGCCGTGGTGAGCTTGGTGGCCACGCTGTTTATCAATCGTAACACCAACGAGTACTTTAAGCAGGCGGTGGACAACTACAACAGCGACCTGCCCGCGGGGCGGCGCGGCGCCCTGTGGCCCCGCCTGCGGCCCAGCGGCCTAGGGGTGGCGGCCACGGCCCAGGGTGCCCCGGTAGTGGCGCTGCGGTGGCAATTGTAGCCCTAGGTGTTGCACCAGTCTCCCGGTTTTTGCGTTAAGGCGAGCACAATGGAGTTTCCTTTACCTGAGGCGGCCCGGCGCTACGTGGCTGCCCACCTGCACGACGACCCCGCCCACCTGGCCTTGCAGGCTCGTCGCCACCCCCACCTACCGGTTCCCGAACTGGTGCGCCAAATCCAGGCTCGCCAAAAGGCCCGCATTAAGCTGCCCGCCTGGGCTGATAACCAGGACCTGATTTTTCCGCCCGCGCTGTCGGTCGAGCAGGCCTCTTCGGAGCGCACGGCGGCCTTCAAAGCAGCCCTAGTGACTGGCGCAGCGCGGCTGGCCGACCTCACCGGCGGCTTCGGGGCCGATGCCGCGCACTTTGCGGCGGTGGTAACGCAGGTAGACTATGTGGAGCGCGACCCGCGCCTGGCGCAAGTAGTAGCGTATAATTTTGCCCAGCTTGGTATTGCAAATGTGGCCGTGCACGCCGCCGACGCCGTTTCTTTTTTGAAGGAGAGCAGGACGACTTTCGACTGGCTTTTTCTGGACCCGGCCCGGCGCGACCAGCGCGGCGGCAAGACCTACCACCTAGCCGACTGCGAGCCCGACGTGCCCCGCTTGATGCCCTTACTGCTGCGCCACGCGCCCCGCATCCTGCTCAAAACCTCGCCCATGCTCGATATCGAGCTGGCCATTCAAGAGTTGAAGCACGTGCGCCGACTTTGGGTGCTGGCCATTGATAATGAAGTAAAAGAAGTGCTGTATGAGCTGGGTGAAGAGCCCGCCATCGACCCCGAGCGCTTGGCCATAAACCTGCGCCGCGATGGCAGCCAGCAGGAATTTCGCCTCAACCGGGCTCGGGAAGCGCGGGCCGTGCCCCGCTACGCCGAGGCCCAGCAGTACCTCTACGAGCCCAACGCCGCTATTCTGAAAGCGGGCGCATTCAAGAGCATTGGCTCGGCCTTCGAGCTTATTAAGCTGCATCAGCACAGCCATCTCTACACCAACTCTGAGTTGCGGGCCGATTTTCCGGGCCGGATTTTTCGCATCCTGGCCGTGGAGAAGGCCGATGGCACCACCCTAAAAAGCCACCTAGGGCCCGAGGCGCGCGCCCACGTCACGACCCGCAACTTTCCTGAGTCGGTAGCCGATTTTCGGCGCCGCACGGGCATCCGCGAAGGCGGCGACATCTACCTTTTTGCCACCACCGACCTGCGGGGCCGGCTGGTAGTGCTGGTGTGTGAGAAAGCACTGGCCCCCGCGCAATAAGACAGCCAGCCAAGCCCCAGCGCACTGGTCTTTTCCAGGTCCCTAAAATTTGGTTACAATTATTGAGTAGCTTTGTCGCCCGCCCGCCCGCGCCTATGTCTGGCTAGGCGGGCGGTCTTTTGTTTGACTAATCCTCTCCTATGCCCTATCTGTTCACTTCCGAATCGGTTTCGGAAGGCCACCCCGATAAAGTTGCCGACCAGATTTCCGATGCCATTCTCGACGACTTTCTACGCCAGGACCCGGCCGCCAAAGTAGCCTGCGAAACGCTGGTAACTACCGGCCTAGTAGTGATAGCGGGTGAAGTGAAGTCGTCGGCCTACGTTGATGTGCAAACCGTGGCCCGCGACGTTATCCGCCGCATTGGCTACACCAAAGCCGAGTATAAGTTCGAGGCAGAAAGCTGCGGTATTCTATCGGCGCTGCACGAGCAGTCGCCCGACATCAACCAGGGCGTGGTGCGCCAAGCCCCCGAGGAACAGGGCGCTGGCGACCAGGGCATGATGTTTGGCTACGCCACCAACGAGACGGACAATTACATGCCGCTCGCGCTCGACGTGTCGCACCGCCTGCTACAGGTACTGTCCGACATTCGCAAGGAAGGCAAGGAGATGACTTACCTCCGCCCCGATGCCAAGAGCCAGGTAACCATCCGCTACTCCGACGACCACCGTCCCGAGGCTATCGACACCATCGTGGTGAGCACGCAGCACGATGACTTCGACGCGTCGGAAGAGGTGATGCTGGCCCGTATCAAGCAGGATATTATTGATATCCTCATCCCGCGGGTGAAAGCCAGCCTGAGTCCGGACATTCAGGCGCTCTTCACCGACAGCATTACGCACCACATCAACCCCACGGGCAAGTTCGTGATTGGTGGCCCGCACGGTGACTCGGGCCTCACCGGCCGCAAAATTATCGTGGACACCTATGGTGGCAAGGGTGCCCACGGCGGCGGTGCTTTTTCGGGCAAAGACTCGAGCAAGGTAGACCGGTCGGCCGCCTACGCCGCCCGCCACATCGCCAAGAACCTAGTAGCCGCTGGCGTGGCCGACCAAGTGCTCGTGCAGGTAGCCTACGCCATCGGCGTAGCCAAGCCAGTGGGCCTTTACGTGACGACCTACAACACGACCAAAGCCAAAACCGCCGCGGGCCAAGCCCTCACCGACGGCGAGATTGCTGAGAAGGTAAATGAGCTGTTCGACCTGCGCCCCTACGCCATCGTGGAGCGCTTTGGGCTGCGCAACCCCATCTTCGGCCAAACGGCTGCTTACGGCCACATGGGCCGCCAGCCCGGCACGGTGACGGTAAAAATGAAGGATGGCGAAGACAAAACCTTCGAAACCTTCACCTGGGAAAAGCTCGACTACGTCGACCGCATTAAGGCCGCTTTCGGTCTGTAAGAACCTAGGTAACTGTATAAAAAAGCCCCGCCAATTTTTTAATTGGCGGGGCTTTCTGCTTTATCGGAAAGTAGCTACCCTAGGTAGCTACCGGCTAGTGCTGCGCTAGGTGCTTCTCTTTATACTTCGTAATCTGCCGCTTTAGGGCCTCCACGGCAGCGTCGGTAGCGGCTTCGAAGGAGGCGGCATCTTCCTGGCTGAACAACGTGCTACCGGGGACCATCAACTTGATTTCTACTGTTTTGTTAGCGATTCCATCCTTATTGTTAAGGCGCAAAATCACTTCCCCGTCGGTAACGCGGTCGTAAAAGTGTTCGAGTTTATTGAGGCGCTGCTGAATAAAGTCGAGCAGTGATTTATCGGCATCAAAGTGGACCGATTGCATTTGCACTTTCATGGGCAGTAAGGGTTGAGTGGGAAACGTAAACAACTATGCTCTGGGATGAGCTTGCTCAAATACGGATTTCAGGCGGTCGACGGACAAGTGCGTGTACACCTGCGTGGCCGCTAAGCTAGCATGCCCCAGCAACTCTTTTATGGCGTTCAAATCGGCTCCTTTGCCAAGTAAGTGAGTAGCAAAGGCATGCCGCAGCGCGTGCGGATGCTGATGCGCCGCCGAGGTTGATACCTGGCTCAGATATTTCTTCACGGTGCGGTAGACCAGCTTCTCGTAGAGCGGCTCGCCCTTGTCAGTGCGCAGCAACGGGCTGCTCAGGAGGCTAGGGCCAAATTCTGCCTGATGAGCAGCGCTGTACTTATCCAGCACCAGCAGCAGCGACGGATTCAGGGGCACCAAGCGCTGCTTATTGCCCTTCCCCGTAACGCGCACCGTGCGGGCCCCTGCATCCAGGTCAGCCGCCGTGATACCTAGGAGTTCGGAAAGGCGGATGCCCGTCCCGTACAGCATTTCCAGCACCAACTGGTCGCGCGCACCCACAAAAGTGGGTTCAAAGTCAAAGGAGTTAAGCAGCCGGTTCAGCGACTCTTCGGGCACGAACTCGGGCAGCTTCTTGGCCATCTTCGGAGCCTTGATGCGCAACATTGGGTTGGCCTCGATGGCGTGGGTGCGCAGTAAAAACTTGTAGTACGAGCGCAGGCAAGCCACCTTCCGGTTCACGGTGCGCGGGTCGAGGTCCTGCCCCATCAGGCTCACCACCCACCCCCGAATGAGCGGGTGCGTAGCCTGCGCGGGCTCCCCTAGGTCGTATTCTGCGCGCAGGTAGCTGGCAAACTGCGTCAGGTCGGTTTGATAGGAGATGACGGTGTGCGGGCTAAACCGCTTTTCGTAGCGTAAAAAATCTAAAAACTCGTCCATTATTTTCCTCGGGCAAAGTCGGGCTCGTGAGCCACTAGCAATGTACTACAAAACTATACTTTCCGAACAACGCGAAAAGCCCCTGCCCTTGCTAGGTAGCAAGAGCAGGGGCTTTTCAAAGCCACTCAAACGAAGGCCTATTGGCTATTCGTTTTCGGTACCGTACGTAGCAAGCTTGTAAACAGCCTTTTGCTTCAGCTTACGCTTGGTGATGCTGGGCTTTTGGAAGAACGTGCGGCGACGCAGTTCTTTCAGCACACCAGTGCGTTCGAATTTCTTCTTGAAGCGCTTCAGCGCACGGTCAACGGTTTCGTTGTCTTTGATTTGAACGATAATCATATCGAGGGATGAGGAGTCTTTTCAGGGCAAACGGGCCGCAAAGATAACCACAGATTCAACGAATTGCAGCGACTGAAGCAGATTTTTTTTGTGGTTCTTGTCCTTGTGCTCACCGACATACCGGCCCAGAACCACGAAAAGCATGCTTCAGCCGCTACAATTCGTTGAATCCGCGGTCTTATTTCAATAAGACCCGAGCAATAACCAGTTTTTGAATTTCGCTGGTGCCTTCGCCGATGGTGCAGAGCTTAGCATCGCGGTAGTACTTCTCGGCCGGGTAGTCCTTAGTGTAGCCGTAGCCCCCAAATATCTGGACGCCCTCGTTGGCCACGCGCACGGCCACTTCCGAGGCGTAGAGCTTGGCCATTGCCGATTCGCGGTTTACATTTTGGCCCCGGTCCTTCAATTCGGCCGCTTGGTAGGTAAGCAGGCTGGCGGCCTCAATCTCGGTGGCCATGTCGGCCAGCTTAAAGGCAATGCCCTGAAAATTGCTGATAGGCTGGTTGAACTGGTACCGCTCTTTCGAGTACTGCAGCGCTGCCTCATAGGCACCCTGCGCGATACCTAGGCTCAGGGCAGCGATGCTGATGCGCCCGCCATCGAGCACCTTCAGCGACTGCACGAAGCCCTCGCCGACTTTGCCAATAACGTTTGCGACGGGCACGCGGCAATCGGTGAAGATGAGCTCGGTGGTTTCGGAGGCGCGCATGCCCAGCTTGTCCTCCTTGCGCCCGCCCGCGAAGCCCGGCGTGCCACGCTCCACGATGAAGGCCGTCATACCGTGCGAATCGCCGACCTCGCCCGTTCTGGCAATCACCACGGCCACGTCGCCGCTACGGCCGTGCGTAATAAAGTTTTTGGCGCCGTTCAGCACGTAGTACTCGCCGCTTTCGTCGAGTACAGCCGTGGTACGCATGTTACCGGCGTCGGAGCCCGTGTTAGGCTCCGTGAGGCCCCAAGCCCCCAGCCACTCGCCCGAGGCCAGGCGTGGCAGGTACTTGTGCTTCTGCTCTTCCGAGCCGTGCTGCAGGATGTGGCCGGTGCACAATGAATTATGCGCTGCCATGCTCAGGCCAATGCTCCCATCAATCTTGGATAGCTCCACAATGGCCGTTACGTATTCCTGGTAGCCGAAGCCGGTGCCGCCGTATTCCTGCGGCACGAGCACGCCCATCAGGCCCAGCTCGCCAAGCTGGCGGAAAGTGTCGCGAGGAAATTCCTGCGTTTCGTCCCAGCGCATCATGTGGGGTTTGATGTGCTGCTGACCAAAGTCGCGCACCATTTGCGCAATCATGGCTTGATTTTCGGTCGCTACGGTAGCTTCCATAAAAAATATGGGTGGGTGGGGTGAGAATAAGTGCAGGACGCCATAGAACCAAAACTGGTTTCCTACCGCGCCAATTCGTCAAAATTACTATTCCAGCAGCTGAACTAATGACCTAGGTCACCGGTTTGGAGGCCCAAAATTGGAAAGCCTACAACAGATAGGTTACTTTTGAGACCTTTTAGCTGGTGCTCATCTTCAGAATAACACCGCTGAGCCTCACTTTCTACCTTGGCTATATCCTTTGGATTCCTTCTTTGTCTATTCCGCTACCGTGCGTCGGCTGCTGCTGAGCTTACCGGTTCTGCTTTTATTTGCCTCCTGCGCTTCCAATCGATATTACAATCAGCGCGTGCTGTTTCGGCTAACGGATGAAAAAGGTAACCGCATCGACACAGCGAAGCTGCGGGTAGCCGTCAACCGTACCGACCGCAACTACCGCATTCAGCCCAACGACTTTTTGGATATCCGCGTGTATACCAACAAGGGCGAACGCATCATCGACCCCAACGGCGAGCTACAGTTTGGCTCGTCGGCCGGCCAGACATCTAGTTTGACTTCCCGGACTGCTACCTCATCAGGTAGCCGGGCTGCACAGGTATCACGCACAGGCAGCAGTAGCTCTGGCCTAGAGTTGCTTGTGCAAGCCAATGGCTTGGTGGCTGTGCCAATTATTGGCCAAACGCGTTTAAGTGGTCTCACACTACGCCAAGCTGATAGCACCTTACAAGTACTGTTTACTCCTTATTATCGCGATACATTCATCCAGACACGGGTCACTAATAATCGGGTTATCATTCTAGGTTCACCTGGCGGTTTAGTCATACCGCTAGCCAACGATAACATGAATCTTTTGGAAGTTCTCGCGTTAGCAGGAGGTGTAGATGGCGGTAGTGGCGGCGGCGGCGGCGGTGTTTATCGTTACGGCGGTAAAACGTCTACTATTCGCATTATCAGAGGTGATTTAAAGAACCCGCAGATTGAGCAGATTGACCTAAGCACCATCGCTGGCATGCGGCGGGCTAATCTGCAAATGGAGCCTAATGATATTGTTTATATAGAGCCTGTGCGGCGCCGCTTCTTGGAAGGACTGACAGATGCGGGCCCGGTATTTGGCGCGGCATCTACCTTGCTCAGCGCCGTAAGTATTGTTTTCACTATTATCACTATCGCGAGTCAAAATCGATAGTTTTCAATGTCCTATCTCTAGCATTCATTCTAAGCTTATTATTTAATTATGGCAGTAAGTGAAAACGCAGAGCTTGAGGAGCTTATTCGCAGAGCCACTAGTGACACAGCTAGTCAGCTTCCGCCCACGTCCGGCCCGGCAATAGCCGCTGAGCCAGATGATGCTGAAAGCAGTCTGGACCTGAATATGTTAGTATTAGTAGCTCGCCGGAGCTTGGTATGGGTACTACTATTGCTAGCATTAGGCTTCACAGGATCTTGGCTATTCTTGCGCTATACTAAACCGATATACAAAGCAGCTTCTGTGCTCAAACTAGATGAGCGCTCAGAGGCCGCTAACCTTGGGTTTGGAGCAGTTAAGAGTGATGATAGCCCGAGTAATCAGCTAGCCGGTGAGATTGAGCTCATCAAATCCAATCTTACTTACAAGCATCTGAAGGAGCGCTTGGCGCTGGATGTCAACTACTTCGTACAAGGTACAGTCCTGGAAGCTGAGTTGTACGATAATTCGCCCTTTCTCGTAAAGTATAAGATAACTGACCCAGGACTATACAATCATAAGTTTTTGTTGAATTTCCTGACACCTACCAAGTATCAGGTAAGTGTTAAAGTCCGCAACCAAACGCTGACTGGCACCTATGACGTAGGGCAGTGGGCACCCTTTCCGGGTATGCAGTTGCTACTGGAAACCGTACCCGGGCGGGCACTGCCCATTGGTGATGACCCGCAGTATCACTTCGTGATTCTTGACGACGGGTCAATGAATGGCTATCTGGATAAGAATCTGGATGTTACGGTAGTTAATCCCAGCGCCAACACCATCCAGATTTCGTTTACTGATAACAACCCTGACAAGGCTGCACACATTATCAACAACATTGATACGGTGTACCTACAGGAAAAGCTAGACCGTAAAAAGCAGAGTACTGCTTTATCGCTAGACTTTATAGACCAGGTCATTGCTGACAATGACAAGCGCTGGCGGGCAGCCGAAGAAGCGCAAAAAGAGTTTGTGCGCCGCAATAAAACTTATGATGTGAAGGGCGACATGGCGGCGCTCAAGGGAAACCTGGAAAAACAGCAGGAAGACCGTCAAAAACTTCAGGACAAGCTTCGTCTGCTGAGCGATATAAGCCGCCTGATGAATCGGGAACAACTTACGCGCAACGATGATGAGACGGTGGCGGATAACCTGCCGGGCATAACCGAACTGGAAGACCCGACCCTGATAGGGCTGCTCAACGAGCTGGATGGCCAGCAGCGCAGCTTGCGGCTTACGCTTAAGTCACAGACTGACAAGACGTTTGCCGTTCAGCGTAACCAAGCCGTTATTAGAGATACCCGCGAGTTGCTGCAACGGCAATTGCAGCAGGACTTTCAACTGTTTCAGAAGCAGCTGGCCCGGCTCGATGCCAAAGATGCGCAGCTCAATAACAAGCTGATGGCGATGCCCGAAAAAGTAACCGAGCAGGACCGCCTGCAGCGGCCGCTCAGTTTGTACGCCTCTACTTACCAGCGGCTGGTAGACCGCAAGATGGATTTCAACATCCAGCAGGCGGGCACCACCCCGGAGTTCCAGATTCTATCGCCGGCCTCGCCGCCCAGCGAGCCCATCACGCCCGTGCGGTTACTGGTATACGCTATTGGGTTGGCGAGCGGCCTGTTATTAGGCTTGGGCCTGATTGCTACTCGCTACCTGATGCACAATACCGTAACCGGAATCGGGGAGTTGGAGCGCGGGGCCAAGGCAGCAGTCCTAGGCGTCATTCCCACCTACGATAAGGAGAAGCTAGAAGTATCGCGGCTGGTGGTAGATAAGAATCCCAAAGCGTCTGTTTCTGAAGCTATTCGTTCTATCCGAACCAATCTGGATTTTATCAGTCCTGCCAATAAAAAGCGGATTATCTCCGTGACCTCCACTATTTCGGGGGAGGGCAAGACGTTCGTGGCGGTAAATCTTGGCGGTATTATTGCTCTGTCTGGTCAGCGAGTGATTATCCTAGACCTAGATATGCGCAAGCCCAAGGTCAACCTGGCTTTTGATGCGGATAACGTGCGAGGTATCAGTACTATCCTCATCGAGCGGCATACCTTGGCCGAGTGCATTCAACACACCGGAATTGAATCGCTGGATTTCATTTCGGCGGGCCCCACGCCACCCAACCCGTCGGAGCTTATCCTCAACCCACGCTTCGACCAGATGCTGGCCGAGCTGCACCGGAGCTACGATGTCATTCTCATCGACACGCCGCCAGTTGGCTTGGTTACGGATGGCATTCTTATCATGCGCAAAGCCGACGTACCGATTTACATCGTGCGCGCTAATTATTCGCGCAAGGTGTTTTTGAAGAATCTGAACCGTCTGATGAGCAATAATCAGTTCACGAAAATGTGTACGATACTCAACGATGCCAAAGCTCAGAATGCCTATGGCTATGGCTACGGCTACGGCTACGGCTACGGCTACGGCAATAGCAACACCGGCTACGGCATGGGCTACTACGAGGAATCTACCCAGGCCCCAACGCTAGGTCAAAAAATCAAGAGTTTCTTTAGCTAAGTATTTAAGAGTAATAACTAATGGCCAGTTTTTGGCAACGCTTGTTTGGTAATGACGCTACTACCGATTCTAACGCTGATATTGTCAGCCCGTTAGCTGGACTGCAGGTTGATATGCACTCGCACCTGCTACCGGGCCTTGACGATGGCGCCGAAACGGTAGCCGACAGCTTAAACCTGCTGCGAGAGCTGCGCGCGCTGGGTTTTCGCAAGCTGATTATGACCCCTCACATAATGGGGGATTTCTACAAAAACACGCCCGAAGGCATCCGGACCGCCTTGGCTGAGTTGCAGGCCGCTACCCATGCGGCCGGTATAGATGACATGACGCTGGAATGCGCCGCTGAGTACTACCTCGATGAGTGGTTGGGCCAGAAGCTAGCCGAAGGCTCTGAGCTCCTGAGCTTCGGCGGTGAAAAGCGCTACGTGCTTTTCGAGACCTCGTACATGAATGAGCCGTTTAACCTGCAAGCAACTATTTTTGAGCTAAAGGCAGCGGGCTACCAGCCAGTATTGGCTCATCCTGAGCGCTATACCTACTATTACGGTCGCTTTGCCGAAATCAGAAAACTACGGCAGGAATACGGAGTCCTCCTGCAGCTCAACCTCAACTCGCTGGCGGGCTACTACTCTCCCACTGCCCGCCACGTGGCCGAGCAACTAATCGATGAAAAACTAGTTGATTTCGTAGGCACCGACACGCACCACCTGCGTCACACCGCCGCGCTGGCCAAGAAAACGGTTAAGTCGACTTATTTCCGAAAGCTACTGGAGTTGCCGCTTCTCAACGATACGCTGTAGGCCAACTGCCTAGCTCTTCTTTTTCAGCCGATGATTTTCGTTACCGGAGCAACTGGTCTTATCGGCTCATTTTTGTTGCGCGAATTGCAGACACGAGGACTAGCCGTGCGGGCGCTGCATCGGGGTGCTGCGCCCGCACGGCTAGTCCTGCCGGGAGTAGAATGGGTACAGGGCGACATCCTGGACGCTACCCTGCTGGCGTCAGTCATTTCTTCAGACGTAACGCACGTCTTTCACTGCGCCGGACTGGTTTCCTACGCCCCGCAGGACGAAGACGCCCTGCTGCAAACCAACGTGGAAGGAACGGCCGCTATCGTTGATGCGTGCCTGGCCCGGCCCGGCATTCGGTTGGGCTACGTGTCGTCGGTGGCAGCCCTAGGTCAGCCCACCGAGCCCACCGGCGAGCAGCCGGCCGAGGCTCAGCAGATAGTATCTGAGAAAGCTACCTGGGACCTAGGCGCCAGCCACCCGGCCTACGCCACCAGCAAGTACCTAGGCGAGCTAGAAGTGTGGCGTGGGGCGGCCGAGGGACTAACTGCCGTCATCGTTAATCCTTCGGTGGTGCTAGGGCCTGGCGACTGGCAGCGCAGCAGCACGCGCCTGCTCCGCTACGCCTACGACGAGCACCGCTTTTACACGAAAGGCCTGCTCAACTTTGTGGACGTGCGTGACGTGGTGGCGCACCTAGTTCGCTTGATGATTGACCTACCTGCCGGGCCTAGCACCGAGCGCTACATCCTGAATGGGGGCGCCTACCCCCTCGGCGATTTCCTGCGGGACGTCGCCCGGGCGTTTGGCCGCCGCCCGCCCACGGTGGCCGTGCCCGACTGGGCCGCCGAAATAATCTGGCGTTTGGAGCACGGGCGGGCCGTTTTGACGGGTGCGCGGCCCCTGATTACCCGCGATACAGCGCGGGCCGGGCGGCAGCATATCTACTACGATGCCAGCAAAGTGCAGCTAGCCACCGGCTTAGGTTTCCGGCCGCTTAGCGAAACGATTGCCTGGGCCACGGAAGGACTCAAAACGAACCGGACTAGTCCCCAAGCGGTTATATCTTAGCGAATCGCGACGGAGCTACGCTTTCACAACGGGGTAACGCAACGATAGGGCTTTCACTTGGTCCGGCCTAGTTATTGCCTATTTTACCCAACCGCCAGCGCTATTTTGCTTGCCGCTCAGCTTGTATTAATTCGTGATATTATGCGCATGAACGAATCATTTGAAGACCCCCGGGCAGCTCAGAGCACCGTGCGCCGCTACGAGCGCATGGTAGCCCATGATGAAGCTGCTTTTTTTGACCTGGAAGAGTTTGAAATTATTATTGATTACTATGTAACCTCGGCAGCTTTCGACAAAGCCCAGCAGGCGTGCGAGGTCGCCCTGGGCCAGTATCCTTTCTCTACGGAGCTGCTTATCGACCGCGCGCAGATTTCGGCCATGCGCGGCGACTACACGGAGGCTGAACGGCAGATTTCCAGCGTGGCCAGCCTGGACCCCGACAACGCGGACGTGGCCGTAACGCGCGGTATTATTGCCACGCAGCGGGGTGATTTTGAGGAGGCCGTGCGGTTTTTTCAGGCGGCCCTGGCCCAAAACTCCGACCGGGAAGACATTCACTTCAACCTAGGGCTGGCGTATCAAAGCTGGCAGAAGTACAAGAGCGCGGCCCGGCACTACAAGCACAGCCTGCGGCTGCAACCCGACAACGAAACGACGGTGCAGGAGCTCCTCAACTGCTTGGAAGCCAGCAACCGGCTCCCCGAGCACGAAGAATTCTTCCAGCGCTTCACCGACGATGACCCTTACTCAGCGGTGGCCTGGTACAACCTAGGGCAGTACTACTACCGGCTGGAGAAGTACGAACAAGCCGCTGCGGCTTTTGACTACGCCATCGTCATTGACGCCGACTTTCACGACGCGCACCATTGGCTGGCCGATACTTACGTGTGCCAGCAGCAGTACCAGCGCGCCATCGCCGAATTCGAGCTCAGCTACCCTACCGGTGAGCCCACCGACGAAGCGCTGTGCAACATTGGGGAATGCTACGAGAAGCTGCGCGACTGGGACCAGGCCCGCCAGTATTACCGCAAGGCGCTGGAAATAAACCCGGCCATGGATGAGGCCTGGTTTGGGCAAGGCGTGCTGCTGCAAGAGCAGGAGCGCCCTTTCGAAGCCATTCACTTCTTCCGCAAGGCGGTGGAGCTGTACGGAGAAAGTGGGGAGTACTGGTCGGCCCTAGGGGCTGCTGAAAACCAGGTTGGCAACGTAGTAAGTGCCCTCGAAGCGTACGAAAAAGCCACTGAAGTAGCCCCGGAAGACGCTACTGGCTGGGTTAGCTGGAGTGCCATTCTTTATGAGCAAGGGCACTACGACGAGGCCATCGACCTGCTGAGCCACGCGGTGGAACTGCACCCGCACGAGGCGCATTTTCACTACATGTTCTGCGCGTATCTGCTTGCTTCGGGGCGTTTGCGAGAGGCGTATCAGGAGCTGGAAACGGCGCTCACGCTCAATTATGACCAGCACACCCTCTTGTTTGACTACTTCCCAGAACTAGAGCAGCAGCCTGCTTTGCGGCGGCTCATCGACCAATTCAGAAAGTAATCGGCAGGCCGACGCGGCTTGAGTTTTCGAGATAAGTTACTTTTGTAGCCGTTCGCTTAACAAGCGAACGGCTTTTTGCTTTTTAAAAGATAGTGATTGAGTGCCCTATGTGGCGCCGCTCCCTATTCTTCACCATCTTACTCATCTCATCACCAGCTTACTTGATGAACTATTCCCTCTCCCAGCTACCCGAGCGTACGCAGAAACCCCGTGAGCAAGGCTTTACCATGATGATGGATAAAGGCCTGAGCCTGCGGGAAGTGGAAGATTTTCTGGAGGTGGGGGCACCTTACACCGATATTGTGAAGCTAGGCTGGGCGACCTCCTACGTAGTGCCCAATCTGCAACGGAAAATAGACGCGTACCGGGCGGGTGGCCTCCCCGTGTACCTAGGAGGCACGCTGTTTGAAGCTTTCATCATCCGCAACCAGTTCGATGATTACCGCCGCCTACTCGACAAATTTGGCCTTGAGTACGCCGAAGTATCGGATGGCAGCATCGACCTGCCCCACGACCGCAAATGCGAGTTCATCCGCGAGCTTAGCAAGTCGGTGAAAGTGCTGAGCGAGGTAGGCTCGAAAGATGCGGAAAAGATTATCCCGCCTTACAAGTGGATTTCGCAGATGCAGGCCGAGCTCGACGCGGGGGCCATTAAAGTAATCGGTGAGGCCCGCGAGGGTGGCAACGTGGGCCTGTTCCGGAGCACGGGCGAAGTACGCTCGGGTCTGGTAGAGGAAATTCTGACCAAGATTCCTTCGGAGCGCATCCTCTGGGAGGCGCCACAGAAGGCGCAGCAGGTATGGTTCATCAAGCTGCTCGGGGCCAACGTGAACCTTGGCAACATCGCCCCCAACGAGATTGTGAGCCTTGAAACGATTCGCCTGGGCCTCCGCGGCGATACGTTTACTGACTTCCTCGACATGGACGGCGTCGACCCCATGTTCCGCCCCGAGGTGAAAACCGGCAAACCCGGCACTTCGATGCCCCGCGGCTAATCGCTCATCACTTCTGCCCACAAAAAAAGCCTGGTTCTTACGAACCAGGCTTTTTTATTATAGGTGCTTGTGAGTTACTAGTGCTTCTGGATGCGAAGCGTCTTCACTTCACCCGTAGCGAAAGTCACTTTCACCAGGTAGGTACCAACGGCCAGCTCGCTAGCATTCGGCACCGCTATTTCGGAGATGCCAGCTACCGTAGTAACGGTGCGGTTGGCGATAACCCGGCCCGCCAGGTCCATCAGCTGTAGCTGAGCAGTACCAGCAGTGGGTGCCTGCAATACCAGCGCAGCCTGGCTGGTGCTGGTGAAGGGGCTAGGATAGCTGCTGAGCGAAGCCACAGCCGCATCGGTAGTGCCGGCAAAGCTCACGGCCCGGATGGGCGAGTAAGAATACTGCCCGTCGAGGTCTACCTGGCGCAAGCGGTAGTAGCGAACGCCCGATTTACCGGCTTCCGTGTCGATGTAGCTATAGGTAGCGGCGGTGGTGCTATTAGCCGAACGGCTAGCCACAAACGCGAGCTTTTTGAATTGTACACCGTTGGTAGCTACTTCGACCTCAAAGCCAGCACTGTTTTTCTCGCTGGCCGTCTGCCACGTAACCGACGTATTTGCACCTAGGCGCTTAGCATCAAAAGCAACAAGCTCCACTGGCAACGGGTTGGTTTTGTCGCCGAGCGTGAATCTAGTATTAGGTACTGCAAAATTGGTCGTGCCGATGAGCGTTACGATATTATTCTGCGCGTCCGGCGTGCCGCCTAGGTTGTTAAACGTGTTTCCTTCGTTAGTGGAAGCAAAAACAACCAGGTTATTTTCATCAATATTGATGTTACCGCTCGGCCCTAGGTTTCTGGTTTCGCTATCGAGGTAGAAGAAGCGCATGTCGGCTTTGATAGCGCCGCTCGTGTTCGCTACCGACTGCGTTACCTCAAATATGCGGCGCACACCACTAGCCGCGCCATTACCGGGGCTGTAGGCTTGGGCTGTATTGCGGGTTACCAAAATCTCACCGGGGTTGGTGTAGAAATTAAGTCCTAAGCCGATATTACCAAATAGGTCCTCCGTGCCAGGGGTAGCGGTGCGGTGTGCGATGGTTACAAAACCTTGTAGGTACGCGCCGTCGCGTTCTTGTAGCAAACGCCCACCCGTATTGTTGTTGATTGCCGCACGGTCACCTAGATTAACGACCGAGGTCGTTGGCTGCGTAATGTCCGTTACTAGCAAGCCATCGTCGAAGATGATATCGCCGACTACGTTCATAACGCCTTGCGACGATTTTACACCACCGCCGCTGATGAACACGTTGGCAAAAGAACCGCCCGAAATACTCTGGTTGGTACCGTTAAAGGCAATCGTGGTACCGGCGCTGGCTATGAAGCTGGCGTAGCGGTTATCGAAATCACCCAGTACGTTGAGCGTACCAATAACCAAGCTCAAGCTAGAGCGGTCGGCCTGGCTGTTGCCAGCCATGGTCAGGTTGCGGGCCACGGCTACATTTCTGCCCGAGTTATTGATGGTAGACGAAGCTCCCGTGGTCTGGTTAGTATACACGTACGTCGTGTTGCACAGAATGCGGGGATACGGGTTGGGCGTATTGGTACCGAGGTTGGCAATTACTACGTTGGTTCCGATAGTAGGCACGTTGTTCGTCCAGTTTGCATCATCAAACCAGTTATCGTTCAGGCCACCGGTCCACACGGTCGAAGGAATCGGGTTGCCGGTTACGTTAAAGCTAGCCGTGTAGAAAGCGCCGCCATTGTCATCCGTAAGCGAGAATGCAACGGGCGTAGTGGGGTCGGCGCTGTTGGTACCACCCGCCTGGTAGTAGATGTCTACGCTGTAGCTGCCCGAAGTTGTTGCGCTGCTGATGAGGTTGATGGTCCGGTTCGTAACCGAAAAATTGCGCGTTCCATCGTTGCCAACGTTGCCGTTCTGAGTCAGGTTGATAGCCGTGAACTGGCCACCACCCTGTCCCTGCGGGCGCACCCGGTAATACATGCTCACGTTGTTAACCGTGCGGGAGCCCGCTTCGGTCGTAACGGCGGCACCACCATTAAGAATCAGTAGGCCAGTGTTCAAGTCATAGGTAGCACTGGTAGTGCTCGTGCTGCCTAGGTTAGCTCCCTGATACATCGGAGTAGCCGTAGAGTTCACGGTGTAGGTAATGCGCGGGTTGGCATTACCGTTCGACGAATATGGCGTTATGTAAACGGCAGTACCTCTAAGGGTAGGAACAGCGGGCGCCGTGAAATCAAAATCAGCCTGATAGGTAGAGGCACTCGGGTCAGCATCGGCGCCGGGGGCACCAGAAGGGGTGATGGTCGTAGTTTGAAATACTATTTCCAACACGTAGCGACCAGTAACACTCAACCCGCTCAGCAAATTGCCAGTAGTTATTGCGTTGTTGCTGTAGATAGTACCGCCAGTTGGGAAAGCCTGGGTATTAGGCAAAGAAACTGCTGTATAGGCTGGTGCAGTGTTGCTGTTCTTCAAGTATACCCGGTACCGGACGCTCGCGCCGGTAATGGTGTAGCTACCACCTCTCCTGGGGATGATGGGGTCGGCCACTATAGCACCTCCCGTAAGTGCCAACGCACTGCTGGTAGCGTTGTAAGCTCCTAGGTATGGGTTAGCAACGCCAGCGGTAGTATTGCCCAATTTGGCGAAGCCGTCAAAGGGAGCATCGCCGGGGATTGACTTGCCCTGATAGTTAACGGTAGAGCTTGCCGCACCAATCGGTTGTTGGGCCAAGGCAATACCATCATCATAGAACTCGGTTCCCTGTGCTTGTGCCGATTGCCAAGCGGTCAGGCTGGCAACAAACGCTAATAGCGGCACGAGGGCCTTCATAAATCTTGTGCGATAGCCAGGCTGTCGCTTTTTTTGCAGAGTAGTAGTTGTCATACTGTGTAGGGTAAATAGTTTGCTTATACAAGGAAAATTCTCCCGTAAGGGCGAACCGTGGCCTTATACGGGGTCAAAATGAAAGGTGGCGCTTTATTTTAATAATTTTTTATCACCGCAACTGCGCAGTTTAAATCGTCCAAAAAACGCTAAGCTGCGTGCAATAACATTTGAATCTTTTTACAAAAAAAGAGCCAAACAGACCATTTATAGTCAGTAGCTTCCGTTCGCGGTTACATGCTCAGTGGCTTATGCCTCACTCAAAAAATCAAGGACTTAGCCAAAATGCCAAAGCCTTTGGAAGGCCTTGAATGCACCGATGGCAGTTTAGTTCCTTCCTTGGTGGTGCATAAGTGCTAGCGCCCAATCTGATGCCGCAGCGGAGCGTTAGTATTTAAGCAACATCAGGCCTGTTTCATAGAGCCGTAGTTTACTTGGCATAATGCTATAGATGAGGAATGAAATAAATTTTTGGAAGCTGCTAAAATTAGTTTCTAACGGCTGTTACCATTCACCCAACTGAGGAGTTTGCCACCTAACCCGAGCATTTAAGCCGTTGCTGGGCCAGCGGTTGGCTAGCCACGTAACCTAGCGCTTTTTTGGAGTCGTTGCTGCGCTAGTATCACCCGGCTGAGGACATTCAGCTAGCGCTGATAATCAGGAACCGACCGTTGCAGCTACGCCGGCTGCTTTCTTTGTAAGGTCAATCTTCCTTTCGTATGGAGCTCATCAAGCATTTCATAGACCTTATTCTGCACCTCGACAAGACGCTCGTCAACGTGGTGCACGATTATGGCAACCTCACGTATCTGATTCTGTTTCTGATTATTTTCACGGAAACGGGCGTGGTTATCTTCCCTTTTTTGCCGGGCGATTCGCTGCTGTTTGTGGCGGGGGCGCTGGCGGCCCAGCCTAACCCCAGCACCGGCCAGCCGCTGCTAAATATCGCGTATCTCATTCCGCTGCTGCTGGCGGCAGCGTTCCTAGGCGATAATCTTAACTACTTCATTGGCGACTACCTAGGGCCGCGCGTGTTTCAGGAAGACTTCAAGCTTTTCAAGCGTAAGTATCTCGAGCAAACGCAGGCCTTCTACGCCAAGCACGGCGGGCAGACGATTATCATGGCGCGCTTCGTGCCCATCGTGCGCACGTTTGCGCCCTTCGTGGCCGGCGTGGGCACCATGACGTACCGGCACTTTGCCTCGTACAGCATCGCGGGCGCCGTGCTGTGGGTGGTGTCGCTCACGCTGGCGGGCTACTTCCTTGGGTCTATTCCGTGGGTCAAGAACAACTTTACGTTCGTGATTTACGGTATCGTGCTCTTCTCGGTGCTGCCGCCGCTGTGGCAGTTTCTGCGCAGCAAGCTGGCCAAGGCGTAGCCTGGCAGCCGCTTTTCGCACTCCTAACCCGTCGAACTTATGCGCACGTTTGGGCTTATTGGCCGGTCGCTCTCGCACTCGTTTTCGCAGACGTACTTCACCCAGAAGTTTTATAGCCTAGGGCTCGAAGACTGTCGCTACGAGCTGTTTGAGCTGGCGGAGGCGCGCGAGCTGCCCGACTTGCTGGCCAAGCACTCCGACTTGGCCGGGCTCAACGTAACTATCCCGTACAAAGAGCAAATTTGGCCCTACCTGACCGACGTGGCCTCGTCGGCCGCGCTGGTGGGCGCCGTCAATGTTATCGAGCTGCGGGCCGACGGTAGCCTCATTGGCCACAACACCGACTACGTGGGGTTTCGCGAGTCGCTACGGCCTTTTTACCCTGACCGCAGCCCCGCGGCCCGGGCGCTGGTACTGGGCACGGGCGGCGCGGCCAAAGCGGTAGGCGTGGCCTTGCGCGAGCTGGGTATTCCGTACTGGCTCGTGTCGCGCGATGCCCTAGGGCCGCACCTCACCTACGCCGAGCTCACGCCCGATGTGCTAGCCGCGCACCCGCTCATTATTAATACAACGCCCCTAGGCACGTACCCCAACGTGGCCACCTGCCCGCCGCTGCCCTACGCAGCCCTAACCCCGCAGCACTACCTCTACGACCTCGTGTATAACCCCCGCGAGACGCTATTTCTCCAAAAGGGCCGCGAGGCCGGTGCCCACACCAAAAACGGCTTCGACATGCTAGAACGGCAGGCCGAAGCCGCTTGGGCCATTTGGAATAAGTAATTCGAGTAATGGGGTAATGGGTAATACCGATTGGCATTACCCATTACCCCATTACTCGAATTACTCATTTATTTGCCCGATACTTTTTTGGCAATATCGGCCGTGTGGCGGCCCTGGAAGCGGGCGCCTTCGAGCTCGTTGGCGCTGGGCTGGCGCTCGCCCTGGCCACCGGCCACGGTGCTGGCGCCGTAGGGCGTACCGCCGGTTACCTCTTCGTGGTCCATCTGGCCCTGCCAGGCGTAAGGCAGGCCTACGATAATGAAGCCGTGATGCAGTAGCTCGGTGTGGAAGTTGCGGATGGTTTCTTCCTGGCCGCCGTGCTGGGTAGCGGTGCTCACGAAGGCACCGCCTACCTTGCCTACCAGCGCGCCGGTGGCCCACAGGCCGCCCGTGCTATCCATAAACGACTGCATCTGGCCGCAGAGGTTGCCGTAGCGGGTGGGCGTGCCGAAGATGATGGCATCGTAATCTTTCAACTCGTCGGGGGTCACGACGGGCAGGTGGGCGAAGGCCTGCTGGGCGCCGGTAGCACCGGTTTTGTCCAGCACTTCCTTGGATAGCGTTTCGGGCACGCGTTTCACCACTACTTCGTTGCCGGCTACTTCGCGGGCACCTTCGGCGATGGCTTCGGCCAATTTCCACACGTGGCCATAGGTGGAATAAAACAACACGAGCGTCTTCATAATAAGAAGAATTGGGGTTTGGGTAGAAAGGAGAAACTGAGCCGTTAGAACGGCCAACGGCCGCTGGCGTTGCACAGCCCCCAAAGATAGGCACTAATTGATGTACATACATTTCATGTACACACATTATTTTATTCAAAAACCAATTTTATTCGTATCTATCTAATAAACTGTTTATTAACTTTAATTAGCTGATTTCCCTGCCCCACGTGCAACGCCGAGCAGCTCCCACGCCTCTTGAGGTAGTGAAACGGTGAGACCAGCTAGCTCTCGATTTAAGAAAGTTTTCCTCCTTTGCGTTATCTATGATGCACGGACTACCCGCCGGCCCCGCCCGGTTTCAGGCATGAGTACCGCCGCCTGGCCCGCTACGTATGGCCAAGACCCGCCGGCCCGGTCTACCGGGCTCACGGCCAGCCGCCCGGTGGCCAACGCGGTGCCTACCGAGGAGGAGCTTATCGACGGCTGCCTGCAAGGCCGGCAGTTGGCCCAAAAGCAGCTCTACGATAAGTACGCCGCCCGCATGATGGCTGTGTGCCTGCGCTACGCCCAAACCACTTTCGAGGCCGAGGACGTGCTGCAAGAGGGCTTTCTGACGGTGTTTCGCACCCTAGGCAGCTTTCGGCGCGAGTGCCCGCTAGAGTTCTGGATACGGCGCGTGATGATAAATGCGGCCCTGCGCCAGCACCGCCGCAACGCCCCGCTGGTGGCCGTGAGCGATGGCGATTACCCCGATACCCTCGCCAGCGAAGAATTTACGTTTAGCAGCTATGCCTATGCCGAGCTGCTGGCCGTAGTGCAGGAGCTGGCCCCGCGCTACCGGCTGGTGTTTAACCTCTACGCCATAGAGGGCTACACGCACAAGGAAATAGGGGAGCTGCTCAGCATCTCGGAAGGCACCAGCAAATCGCAGTATTCCCGGGCTCGGGTCGTTCTTCAAACTAAATTAGCGCGCCTGTCTCCGCCAGCGCGGCCTCTATCTTAATTACTTAGCAGTATGGATTCGCAATCGCCTCCCAAGGGCAGCCTAGAAGAGTTATTTCGCCACCACTTGCTGGAGAGCGAGGCGGCCGCCGTGCCCCCGCGCCCCCTGGTGTGGGACCAAATTGACAATAGCCTGCTGCTAGCTGAAAATGAAAAGTATCGGCGGCGCCTGCTGGTACACCGCTGGGGCATGGCCGCCAGCCTGCTGCTGGCTGCCCTGGCAGGCGGCGGCTGGTGGCATAGCCAGCAGCCGGCGGCGCCTAACCTAGCCGTGGTAACGAACGCCGACAATGCGGCCCACGTGGCCATAGCGGCCGCCACGGCTGCTCGCCAGCCCCGCGCTACGGTAGGCTTGGTGGGCACCCCGGGTCAAGCCACTCGGGCTGTTACGCTTACTACCACGGCTACGCTGCCGGCGGGGTCTGCCGCTTGGCTGGCGGGCACGGCACGTGCCCAGGCAGATGCCAGCAGTAGCCTAGCCCAAAATGCGGCAGCGGGCAGCGCTCGGGAGCGGGCTTCGCTGGCGGTTGCGCCGCCGACAGGTACCCTAGGCCACCCGGCGGCGACCACGCTGGCTACCTACGCTTATCGCGCCACGATGACCTCGCGCCGCGGAGTGGCCGCGGCAAGCGCGTTGGCGGTTACTTCCTTTCCTTATTCTACTTCCTCGCCTATTGGTTCTACTGCTACTTCGTCGCGTACCGAGTTTCCGAGTAATGCTACTACCCTAGGCCAGGCAGCGGGCACTTCTTCCGCCGATATAGCTTCGGCTTCGGCCGCCGAGGCCACCACGTCTACCGCCGCCGGGCTCACGGCAAGCCGGCTGAGCGAGAATCTGCTCACCGGGAAGTCAACTCAACTGGCCTTTGGGCCGGCGGCGGGCTTGCCGGCCAGCCTCACGCCCGTAGACGCCAAGCTCGTGCCAGCTACCAAGCTGCGGCGGTGGCGGTTTGGGGCGGAGTACGCTATTACGGCGTTTAATCCCAACGTTGATTTCGCGGCCAGCAACTCCCCGTTGCCAGCCTTTGTGACCAACTTTCCTGCTTCCAGTTTTGCAGGCGCTGGCCGGTCGGCCGCGGCCGAGTACCGCACCAATCTGCGGGCGGGCCTGGGCCAGCGCCTGAGCCTGCGCGCCAACCGTTGGCTGGGGGGCCACTGGTCGCTCAGCACGGGCCTGGAAGCGGCGCAACAGGAAGCCACGTCGGCTACCTCCATGAGCTTCGACGGCGTGCACCTGGACATGGCGAGCGCCTACTCGACGGTGCCGCGTCAGTTGCAGGCTTCCTCGTACCGCTACCGCTCGGCGGGCGTGCCCGTCGAGCTGCGCTACGACAATCCCATCAAAACGGGCGTCTCTTTCTACGGGCGGCTGGGGGCCATCGTGAGCGCGCTGCTCAACGTGCGCACCGAGATAGCTGGCAACCCCGAAACGGCCCGCTCCTACTCGCCCTTCGCGGGCAGCACCCCCTACCGCCGCCTCACTACCCTGCTGCGGGGCGGGGCGGGCGTACGCTACCGGCCGGCCAATAAAGGCTGGGGCGTGAGCGTTGGCCCCACGGCTGAGGCCGGCGTGCAGTCGCTCAACTCGGATACCGATAAAAGCTTTTTGCAGCAAAACCGCCCCTACAGCTTCGGCCTGGAAGCGGGCTTTGAGTTCAATAGCGGCGTAGTGCCGGTGCAGTAAACCGCGCGGCCCGGCTGGGCCGCGCGGTTTTTCATTCTTCTAAAAAACAAACTTATGCCTCCATCGCTGCGCATACTCGTGGCCCTGCTGGCGCTGCTCTCCTTGCTGGCGGCGCGGCACCTGCACCGGCGTCAGCGGGCCGCCGGGGCCGCGCACCCTAGGCTGGTAATGCCGCTCGGCACGCTGCCCGTGGGCGGCCGGGCGCGCTAGCGCGCCAAGCAGTTCCTTTTCCCGACGACGCCTCTTTTCCCTTTCTACGCCATGAAACGCACTTTCTTAGTACTACTGGTCGGTGGGCTATTGGCTTGCAAGAAAACGGCCGGCCCCGCCGACTCGGCCCCGGCCATCGGCCAGCCGTTTGAGTTGGGTTTGCAAAAAGCCGCCACTCTTTCGGGTAGCGGTGGCCCCATTAGCCTCACCCTCACCGAGGTGCACGAGGCGCGCTGCCCCAGCGGCATGCAGTGCATCTGGGCCGGCTATGCGGCCGTGGCCGTGCAGCTCAGCGATGCCACGGGCATACCCCAAACGGCGCGCATCTCACTTTTGAATAAGTATTTACCTACCTACACCCTCGACTCGGTCAGCGTTGAGCTCAATCAGAAAACCTACTGGCTGCGGCTACTGGAGGTAACCCCCTACCCCGGCACCAACGGCGGCCAGCTCACCACGGCTAAGCTGCGCCTGCGGCCGGCCTAGGTCCCGCGCGGTTAGTTTCGGCAACCTAGAAACCCAAGCCCGGCATTTGGGGTTAGCTTAGCTGGCCTTCTTCCGGCCGTTTCTGCCCCCGTATGTCGACGTACCAGCTTACCTCTGATTTTAGTCCCACCGGCGACCAGCCCCGCGCCATTGCTGAGCTCGTGAAGGGCGTAAACGGCGGCGAGCCGGCCCAGGTGCTCCTAGGGGCTACCGGCACGGGTAAAACCTTCACGATGGCTAACGTGATTGCCGAAACCGGCAAGCCCGCTCTCGTGATGTGCCACAATAAGACGCTGGCCGCCCAGCTCTACGGCGAGTTCAAGGCGTTCTTCCCACACAATGCCGTCGAGTACTACATCAGCTACTACGACTACTACCAGCCCGAGGCCTACATCGCCAGCTCCGACGTCTTCATTGAGAAGGACTTAGCTATTAACGAGGAGATTGAGAAGCTGCGGCTGCACTGTACCAGCACGCTGCTCAGCGGCCGGCGCGACGTGGTGGTTATCGCCTCCGTGTCGTGCATCTACGGCATCGGCAACCCCGAAGAGTTCAGCAAAAACGTCATTTTCCTGGCGCCCGGCCACCGGTATTCGCGCAACAACCTGCTCTACCAATTTGTGCAGATTCTGTACTCGCGCACCGAGGTCGAGTTCACGCGCGGTAGCTTCCGGGTGAAGGGCGACACCGTGGACGTGTTTCCGGCCTACGCCGACTACGCGTACCGCATTTTCTTCTTTGGCGATGAGATTGAGGCGATTCAGAAAATCGACCCCGTGAGCGGCCGCAAGCTGAGCGACGAGAAGAACATGACGCTCTACCCGGCCAACCTATTCGTGACCGGCAAGGAGACGCTGAACACCGCCATCCACGAGATTCAGGATGACATGGTGTTGCAGCACAAGTACTTCGAGAAGGAAGGCCGCGACGTGGAGGCCCGCCGCATTCAGGAGCGCACCGAGTTTGACCTGGAGATGATACGCGAGCTTGGCTACTGCTCGGGCATCGAAAACTACTCGCGCTACTTCGACCGGCGCGAGCCCGGCTCGCGCCCGTTCTGCCTGCTCGATTACTTCCCGCAGGACTACCTGCTGGTCGTGGACGAGAGCCATGCCACCATTCCGCAAATCCGGGCCATGTGGGGCGGCGACCGCTCGCGCAAGACGGCACTGATTGAATACGGCTTCCGGCTGCCGTCGGCGTTTGACAACCGGCCGCTGACGTTCAACGAGTTTGAAAGCATGTACCAGCAGGCGGTGTACGTGTCGGCCACGCCCGCCGACTACGAGTTGACCCAGGCCAACGGCGTGGTGGTGGAGCAGATTATCCGCCCCACCGGCCTGCTCGACCCCGTTATCGACCTGCGCCCCAGCATCAATCAGATTGACGACCTGCTCGACGAGGTGGACGAGCGCGTGAAAGCCGGCGACCGCGTGCTCGTGACGACCCTCACCAAGCGCATGGCTGAGGAACTGAGTAAGTATATGGAGCGCCTAGGTATCAAAGTCGAGTACATTCACTCGGACGTGAAGACGCTCGACCGCGTAGAAATTCTGCGCCGTCTGCGCCTAGGTGAGGTCGATGTGCTCATCGGCGTGAACCTGCTGCGCGAAGGCCTCGACTTGCCCGAGGTAAGCCTGGTCGCCATTCTGGACGCTGACAAAGAAGGCTTCCTGCGCGACCAGCGCTCCTTGATTCAGACCATGGGCCGCGCCGCCCGGAACGAGAACGGCAAGGTTATTCTTTACGCCGACCGCATGACGGGCTCGATGCAGCGCGCCATTGACGAGACCAACCGCCGCCGCGCCACCCAGCAGGCGTACAACGAGGAGCACAACATCACGCCGCGCACCGTGCGCAAGTCGCACGCCCAGATAATGGGCCAAACCGACCTCGCCGACTACCGCACCGTGGAGGCGCAGGCCCCGGCCAGCGCCTACGCCGAAGGCGGCGCCGCGCTAGCTATGGCTGCCGAGCCCGTAGTGGCCATGATGAACCGCGCCGAGCTCGAAAAGCTCATCAAAACCACCGAAAAGCAAATGGAAGGCGCCGCCAAAGAGCTCGACTTTTTGCAAGCTGCCAAGCTGCGCGATGAGCTAAGCGCCCTGAAGCAGATGCTAAAAAATAAGCGCGACTAGCCCCCTAGGTACCGCCACTCGAGCAGAGGTGCGCGCGGCCATTTCGTATGAATTTAGCTTTATTAAACAGTATTTTTTTACGACCTAGATAAGCTGAGCGCTTTACCTGGCTAACATAGGCGAGAACTAATATTTTAGGTCGGCCACCTAAATTTCTCCGCTTGGCTAAAGGCAGCGGGGAAGACCTGCTTTATAACAAAAGATAGCAGCGCAAATACAACAGATTTGATGCTGTGCACGTTAGCAGGTCTTCATTTACCTTTTTTTCCTTTCAGCCTATGAAACGTAATCAGTTTTCTCTGCTAATGGGTGCTGCTCTTTGCGCCTCGCTTGCCTTCATGAGTGCTTGCGCCGCCACGGAAGGCACGTCGGGTACTACCTCGGGCACTACTTCGGGTAGCACTACTACTGATGGTACTACATCGGGCACAACCAGCGGTACCACGGCAGGTTCTACCACCATGAGCACCACTGCCGGCAGCACCACCACGGGTACTACGGCGGGCACCACTACTGGCACTACCACCACCGGTACTACTACGGGTAGCACCACAGGTTCTACCACTGGCACTACCACTCCCTAGCTTTCTGGCTACCTGCTTTGAGCAGGCTTAAAAACACGGGCTTTGCATCTACTTGTTAGATAGCGAAGCCCGTGTTTTTTTGTGCACGCTTCCGCGCTGCGGCTGGCCAGCAGCGGCACCTAGGGGCACTAAGCCGCAGTTGAAAACGAGCGCGCAAGCAGTAGAACCATTGCTTTTAATAGGCACCTACTTTGCTCATCATGCTCAAACCCTTGCTCCTTGCGCTGCTAGTGGCGACAGCAATAGCGCTGACGCAAGCAATTGCCCTCTACCTAGAGCGGTTTCGGTACGCTGTGCCCGAAACCGCTCTAAAGGATGCTGGAAATTCGGGCCGACCTAGGCAGAGCCGTGCTGACTAAGGCTCTGTACACAACCAACCGCCACCAGCACTATCGGCGCCCTGGTTTACGTGCTGCGCCGCCGCTAGCCCGCCGGGGGCCGCAGCCCCACGTACACCACCGCCCCCGGCAGGTAGGTAGCGTGCCCAACCCAGGCGCGCACCACGTTTTCGGGCAATTGAATTTCTACCTCGTAGTAGCTGCCCAAAAACCGCACGGCCCGCACCGTGCCGGGCAGGCCGGGGCCCTCGGCCGACAGTACTAGTTGCTCGGGGCGCACTAGCAGCGTGGCATCAGGGGCATGGCTGGCGCCGGGCACACCTAGGGCCTGGCGGTCGGCGCCGCGCACCAAGTTGTAGTTGCCAAAAAGGGCGGCCACGTACTCATCGGCGGGCTGGTAGTAGAGCTGCTGCGGCGTGCCGCGCTGCACCAGCTGGCCCCGGCGCAGCACCAGTATTTCGTCGGCCCAGGGTAGCACATCGGTAGCATCGTGCGACACGAGCAGGCAGGTGATACCTAGGCGCGTACCCACTTCCTCGATAATGGCCTGGAGCTGGCGCTTGTGCACGCGGTCGAGATTCGAGTACGGTTCATCGAGCAGCAACAACCTAGGCGAGCCCAGCAGCAGCCGGGCCAGCGCCACGCGCTGCTGCTCGCCGCCCGAGAGCTGGTCGGTGCGGCGGGCCAGCAGGTGGTCGATGCGGCAGAGCTCATACAGCGCCTGGGCCTCGGCGGCGGGGCGCTTGCTGGCGTAGCGCAGCACCTGCTCTACGCGCAAGGAGTGCGGCAGGTCCGACTTCTGCGACAGATACGCCACGCCGGGGTGGCCCGGCACCAGCGCCTCGTGCGGCCCGCGCACCCGCTCGCCCTCAATGCGGATTTCGCCCGCGCTGGGCTGCACCAGGCCCGCGATGATTTGCAGCAACGTGCTTTTGCCGGCTCCGCTCTCGCCGGCCAGGGCCAGCTTGTGGTCGGTGCGCTGGCTAAAGCTGAGGGGCGCCACCACCGTAGTGGCGCCTTCTGCCAGGCTGATATTTGATACCGTTAGCAACTCCATAGGGCGTAGTAACCGGCCGGGCTACCGAATGATTGGGGCCGGCCGGCGGGCCTACTGCGTATCGGCCGCCCGGCGCAGCTCGTCTTCGGCGCCGGCGGCGCGCTTGCGGGCGGCGGCCACTTTAGTATTACCAAAGCGGTAGCTGAAGGCGGCCGTGAACACCCGCGTATCCTGGCGCCGGTAGAAGGTTTCCGAAAAATTGTCGTACATCGACGTTACGCGCAGCGGCGTGGTGTAAAAAACGTCCGTCGCGTTCAGGCGAAACGTGGCCTGTTTGTTCCAGAAAATCTTTTGCACCGCCGCACCCACCTGCCCGCGGTGCTGCAATAGCTGAAAGCCGCCCACCTCGCGCGACTCGTAGAAGCCGTTGAGCTCGGCCACCCAGCCGCGGGGCAGCACGAAGCTGTTGTTGGCCGTGAGGTTGCACGCCAGGCGGCCCCGGTCGAGCATCGTGCTGTTGAGCGTGCCCTGGTATTGGTTGTAGTAGGCCAATACGTTGGCGTACAGCGTCCAGCTTTTGGTTATCTCCAGCGGCGCAATCAGGTTCAGGGTATAAAAATTCTGGGTGCTCAGGTTCACGTATTGGTTCACCACCACCCGGCCGCCATCGGGCGAGGGCAGCTGCGCCACCACGAACGGCTGGTTGGTGCGGGCGTAGGCCAGGGCCGTCGTAAACTTACCCTTGTAGGTGTGCGACACCTCAAAGTTGTAGCTGGTCTGGGGCTGCAAATTATAGTTGCCCGTGCTATACGATGTGGCATCCAGGTACACGCGCAAGGGGCTCACCTGCAAGTAGCTGGGGCGGTCGATGCGGCGCGCGGCGCTCAGGGCCAGCGCGTGGTTTTTGTTGAGCGTGCGCTGCACCAGCAGGCTCGGAAACAGCTGGAAGTAGTGCTGCTCGCGCACCGTGGCGCCCCCTAGGTCGGCCCGAATGTTGGTTTGCTCGCCGCGCAGGCCCGCTTGCACGCTGGTTTGGGCCAGCTTGCCGCGCAGGCTCACGTAGGCTGCATTCACGTTTTCGCGGTAGGCGAAGGGCTGCGAGATGTCAGTCCGCGGGGTGTAGACATAATCCGTGGGGTTGACGCCCGTGCGGTTGACAAACGCCACCGTATTGTCCGACGCTACCTGCGTCACCTTGGCGCCGGCCTCCAGGCGGGTGCGGTGCGGTAGCGGCTGGCTGTAGTCGACCTTGGCCGTGCCGATGCCGAGCTTGCTGGACTGGTCGCCCGTGAGCTCGGTGGGGCTTTGGGCCTGCACGTCCTGGAGCGTTACCAACTTGAGCTGGCGGGAGTTGCCGTAACGCGCGTAGTCGGCATCGGCGCTGATGGTGCGGGCCGTGGCCGAGTCGGCAAAGGCGTGGCGCAGGTTCAGGTTCACCGACCCGTTGGGCCGCTTCACGTCTTGCTCGGCCCGCGAGTAAATGCGGTTGGTGAGCGTGCCGTTATCGCCGTAGAAGAACGCGTCGCCGGTCGTTTCGTTGGTGGTGCGGCTGGCCAGCCCGGTGACCGACACCCCCAGGAGCGTGCGCTTCGAAAGGTTCAGGTCGAACCCCACCTTGGCGCTGTGCGTCAGCTGCTTCAGGTATTGGTAGTTGCTCTGGTTGCTGCGAGTGGCCGGCAGCGTGGCCGTGGCCCCAAAGTACCGGTCGAAGTCGAACTGCGTGTAGTACTGGCGGTCGTTGAAAGCGTAGGTACCGTAGAGGTTCAGGTTTTTGCGGCGGTAGTTGAGCGTGCCGCCGCCCACAAACTTGCCGTAGCGCCCGCGGCCGTAGCTAGCGTTCAGGCTGCCGTTGGTACCTAGGCGCTGGTCTTTTTTGAGGGTGATGGCGATGACGCCGGCCCCACCTTGCGCGTCGTAGCTAGCAGGCGGGTTGGTTATCAGCTCGATGCGCTGCACCTGCTCGGCGGGCAGCGCCCGCAGGTAATCGGCTAGGTCGTTGCCGGTGAGGGGTACGCGCTTGCCATCGAGCACCACCAGCACGCCCTGCCGGCCGCGCAAGGCCAGCTCGTTATTACTCCCGACTGCCACGTTGGGCGAGCGCCCCAGGATGTCGAACGTGCTGGCACCTGCCGCCAGCGGGCTGTCGGCCACGTTCACCACGGTGCGGTCGGCCAGGCGCTCATACAGCGGCCGGCGGCCGGCCACCGTCACTTCCTTGAGCGCCGTGGCCTGGCTAGGTTCCAGGCTGATAGCCGGCAGCACCACGCCCGTGCCAGGCAGCGCGAAAGCGGAGCTCCAGTAGCGCCGGAACCCCACCTGCGCGGCCGATACCAGGTAGCGCCCGCCCACCGGGGCTTGCAGCTCAAACGCCCCTTTGGCATCGGTAAACTCCGTTTTGACCACCACCGAGTCGGCGGCGCGGTGCAGGGTCACCGTTACTAGTGCCGGCGCGGGCTGGCCGGCACTACCAACCGTACCGCTAACGGCCGCCTGCCCCTGCGCCAGCACCGCACCCGGGGCCAGTATTCCCCCCACCACTAACCATTGCGTAAACTTAGAAAAAGGCAACTTAATATAAACAGAAGTAAAAATGTGCATATACGCAGTTACAGAATATTTTAGGAGTATGAATTCACGACTGGGTAACCAGATTAGCGGGGATGACAACTGGCCAGGCATGCAAGCTAAATTGTATTTTGCCTATACTGACCACATTAGCTAGCTAGTCAGTTCGTAAAGTTGCGGCGCCATACCTGATAATCCAATAGCCTTAGCAATACTTTTTGCAAACCACATTGGTAGCATTCGCCCCCGCAAGGTGGCGGGTAGGCCCGGCTGGGCTAGGCGGCCAGCCCAGCGCCTGAGTGGGCGGCTAGCGCGCGCGGCCCAAGCAGGAGAGCACAGGGCAATCCTACCGCGGGGCCGGCCCTAGCTTGCCGCTTACCCTCGCCCGCCACTTGCTTTTTACCATGCTCCACCCGTTTTTGCTCCTCGCCCAACTCCTGGTTTTCTTATCGGCAGCGGCCTCTAGTATCGCGCAGCCTGCCCCGCCCAGCGGCACCCCCCGCAAGCAGGTGCAGTACCTGTCGGGCCGCGACAACACCCGCACCGCCACCTGGGATTTTTACTGCACCGGCGGGCGCAAGAGTGGCTACTGGACTACTATTCAGGTGCCTTCGTGCTGGGAGCAGCAGGGCTTTGGCGCTTACAACTACGGCCGCGACTACAAGACTTACGGCAAAAACTTTCGCTTTGCCGACGAGCAGGGCAAGTACAAGCACACCTTTTCGGTGCCGGCCAGCTGGCAAAACCAGGCAGTATCTATCGTGTTCGAGGGCGCCATGACCGACGCCGAGGTGCGCGTAAATGGCCAGCTGGCCGGCCCCGTGCACCAGGGCGCATTCTACCGGTTTAAGCACGATATCAGCCCGCTGCTGAAATTTGGCCAGCCCAATTTGCTGGAAGTTACGGTGAGCAAGATGTCGGCCGACGCCTCGGTGAACAACGCCGAGCGGCTAGCCGACTACTGGGTTTTCGGCGGCATTTTTCGGCCCGTGTACCTAGAGGCCACGCCCAAGCAATTTATTCCCCACACCGCCATCAACGCCCGCGCCGATGGCTCGTTTGCCGCCAACGTGGGCCTGCGCGGCCTCACCCAGGCGGCGGAAGTAAAGGCCGAAATCCTCGACGCCAGCGGCCGGGTGGTGGGCACGGCCCTAGGTCGCGCCGCGGCCACCGATACGGTGGTGCAGCTGCGCACCCAGGTAGCCAAGCCCCTGACCTGGACCGCCGAAACGCCGCGCCTCTACCGCGCCCGCTTTACGCTGCTGGCGGCCAGCCAGCCGCTGTACCAAACCACCGAAACCTTTGGTTTTCGCACCATCGAGGTGCGGCGGGGCCGGGGCATTTTCGTGAACGGCACGCAGGTGAAGATGAAGGGCACTAACCGCCACAGCTGGTGGCCCGAAACCGGCCGCACCCTCAACGACTCGATTCAGCTCATGGACGTGAAGCTCATCAAGGAGATGAATATGAACGCGGTGCGCATGTCGCACTACCCGCCCGACGCCGAGTTTCTGCATCTCTGCGACTCCCTAGGTCTCTACGTGCTCGACGAGCTGGCCGGTTGGCAGAAGGCCTACAGCACCAAAGCCGGCCGCCCGCTGGTGCGCGAAATGGTGCGCAAGGACGTGAACCACCCCAGTATCATTTTCTGGGATAACGGCAACGAGGGCGGTACCAATAAGGAGCTGGATGTAGAATTCAGCAAGTATGATTTGTCGAACCGGCCCGTCCTGCACCCGCACCACCGGCCGGGCAATGCGGCCAGCGGCATCGACTGCAACCACTACGAGAACTACTACAGCACCAAGCAGATACTCGCCGACTCGCTCATCTACATGCCCACCGAGTTTTTGCACTCGCAGGACGATGGCGGCGGCGGCGCGGCCCTGGCCAACTTCTGGGACCTGCACTGGAAGGCCCAGCGCTCGGGCGGCGGCTTCCTCTGGGCCCTGGTCGATGAAGGTATCGTCCGCACCGACCAGCGCGGCATCATCGACGTGAACGGCGTGAACGCGCCCGACGGCGTGCTGGGCCCGCACCGCGAAAAGGAAGGCAGCTTCTTCGCCATCCGGGAGATTTTTTCGCCGGTGCACATCGCGCTACAGGAGCTGCCGGCCAAGTTCAACGGCCGCGTGGCGGTGGAGAACCGCTACCATTTCACCAACCTCAACCAGTGCTTTTTCCAGTGGGAATTGGTGAAATACCGCCAGCCAGGCGAAGTATTCACCGGCTATTCTACTCTCAAGAAAAGCCGCATTGCCAGCCCGAGCGTGGCGCCGCTCGCCACCGGCCAGCTCGACCTCAAGCTGCCCAAAGACTGGCAGACCTACGACGCCATCCTGCTCTCGGCCTTCGACCCGCAGAAGAATCTGGTTTACCAGTGGACTTGGAAAACCGGCGCTAACGTCAACTTGCTGCGCGATATGCTACCCGCCGCCGCGCCTGCCGCCGCGCCGCTACCCGTGGCGGTCGGCGCCGCCCCTACCCTACCGGCGGCCGTGGCCATCACCGAAAACGACAGTCTACTAACGCTGCAAGCCAGCGGCATCAGCGTCAGCTTTAGCAAGCGCACCGGGCAAATCGGGCAGGTGAAGGGCAACAACGGCGACAAGCTCAGCTTCGCCAACGGGCCGGTGCTGGTGGGCGGCACGGCCACTTTCCAAGGCCTGACGCACCGCACCGAGGCGGGCGCCGAAGTGGTGGAAGTGCGCTACCTAGGTGCCCTCAGCACCGTGCGCTGGACCCTGCGCCCCGACGGCTGGCTGCGCCTCGACTACGCCTACGACCTGCCCACCGGCGACTATCCCGCCGCGGGCCTCACGTTTACCTACCCCGAAAACTACGTGCTCGGCGCCAAGTGGCTGGGCAAAGGCCCCTACCGCGTGTGGAAAAACCGCCTCGCCGGCCCCACCACCAACGTGTGGGAGAACCCCTACAACAACACCCAAACCGGCGCCGCGCCCTGGCTCTACCCCGAATTCAAGGGCTACTTCGCCGACGTGGTGTGGCTGGAGATGAACACCGTGGAAGGCAAATTCCTGGTCGCCAGCCCCGATAAGGGCTTATTCGTGCGCCTGTTTGATTTCTACGGTTTGTCGGGCCCGGTGCCCGCGCCGGCGCTGCCGCCCGGCAATTTCTCGTTTCTGGATGCTATTCCGCCCATCGGCACCAAGCTCGCCCTCAACCTCGACAACAACACCAAGAACCTAGGGCCGCTCAGCGAAGCCAACCACCTGGGCGGTACCACCCGGCGCACGCTCTTCTTTTTCTTCGGCATCGCCAAGACCACGGGCAAGCCCCAGCCCTACGTGGTGCCGGCCAAAAACGACTTGTTTTAGCGCCACCCCCCCCCGGCCCACCTAGCTTGACGCGCGATATCCTTCGGGAGAGGGGCCGGGGTGGGGTCTCACGGGCGACGAGCCCCTAGGCTAACATCCTATTCATGAGCCGCCGCCACAACCGGATGGCTACTCAGCGGTAGCGGCCGGGCAAAGGCCACATCGGCCAGTGCCTCATCATCCTGCGCCTGCTGCGCCAGCCGGGTGGCCGAGGGCGCGACGCTGGCCGTGCGCACCAGCCGCGACTGCGCAAATAATTCCAGCGTGAACTGCTGCGCGGTGGCCGTGACTTTCAGCGTAGTGCCCGGCTGCACAGCTATCGTAGTGGGCGCAAACGGGAGAATATCAACCTCCACATTCGCTTCAACTCCTTGAAACGTGTAGGTAAACGTGCGCTGCGGGCCGGCCTGATACTGCGCGGCCACCGCGCCGGCACCTAGGACAAAGCGGTAGTCGAGGTATTGAATGGCGGCCGGCAGGCGCGGTGCCAACGTGAGGTGCTGGTGGGGCACATCGGGCCGAATACCCAGGAAATACTGGTACCACACGCGCAGCTGCTCGGCATTGGACCAGGCCTGGAGGTAGGCGCCGGTGAGCTTGGGCCACGCCTGACCGGGGCGGGGGTAAGCGTCGAGGTTTTCGCCGAGGCCGCCTACTACGCCTAGGGTCAACGCCTGGCGGTTGGCGTTGGCGAAGAGCTGGTAAGCGGTTTCGACCTGGCCCGCCTCCAGCATACGCTGTATGGCAATACCGTTGAGCCAGGGCCAGATGGTGCCGCGGTGGTAGGCCGCATCCTTGTGGTAGTCGGGGGCGAGGTGATAGGGGTGAAACTGCGGGTCGTGCTGGTCGAGGGTGGCCACGCCCCAGGGGTACACCAGTGCCTGCCACGTTTTGCGCAGCACTTGCCGCGTAAAGGCGGGGTCGGCCACTAGGTCGAGGGCGAAGAGTTGGTTGGGGCGCAACGTAAAATCGGGGCGGCCCTGCGGGTCGAGCCGGTCAGCTAGGTAGTCGTGGGTGGGCTGGCGGTAGTCTTGGCCAAAGTGCTGTTTGACCTGCTCGGCTAGCTGCGTCCACTTGGCTTGGTTGACGCTGTCGTGCATGTAGGCGGCGAAGTAGGCGCCGGCCAGCAGCTGCTGGTACCACAGCGCTTGTATGTCGTTGGCGCGGGTGCCCCTAGGGGTGTAGGCTACGTGGTGAGCGTCGCGGGCGTCCATCCAGGTTTCGTTGTCTTCGTGCAGCAGGTAGCCCCGGTCATCGACCCAGTTTTGGAGCGCGCCCTCGATGCTGGCCCGCACCGCCGGGTAGAGCTCCCGCCCTAGGTCCAGGTCGCCCGAGTACTGCACGTAAGCGCGCAGGGCAAGCACGAAGCGCGGCGTGCCATCGGTGGTGTGGTAATCAATCTTGCTGGGGTTGACGATGTTGGGCACCCGCCCGTAGTACTTCGAGGCGGGGTCGGTTTGCTGAAACTGCGCGAACGATACCAGCATGCGGCGCGCCGTGGCAAACTGCCCGGTCACGAGCACCGCGCCGGGCAAGGCGATAAACTCATCACGCCCCCAGTACTCGTTAAACCACGGCAGGCCAGCGTAGATGCCGTCGCCCTGCTGCCGCGCCACGAGCTGGTCAGTGGTAATGGCCAGCCAGCGCAGGGCCAGGGTCAGCGCGTCGTTGCTGGCTACCAGGTAGGCGTGGGTTTGCAAAAACTGGCGCAGGCGCTGCTGGCGGGCCAGCTTCAGGGCAGGGCCGTGCTGCTGGCCTTCGCGCACTAGCGCCACGGCTTCGGCCTCATCCTGGCCGCAGGCGATGAAGAAACCCGTACCCGCCGTGGCCACCCGCTCGCCTTGCCGGGTAAGGGCAGCGCCCGGCTGCCTGGGGGCCACCGCCAGCACGAAGTTTCCTTCCTGAGCCGAGAAAAAAGCGATATCGTCTTGCTGGCGCAAAAAGTTTACGCGCTCGCCTTTGAGCTGAATACCGACGGGCTGCGGGGCGCCGCTTAGGTCTACTTCGAGCAGGTTGCGCTCATCAAACAGCCACAGCTCTTCTTGCAACGCCGGGCCGTGCTGGCGCTCCAGCTTGTGCGGATACACCGTGGCGGCGGCCGCTTGGTTGTCGAGCCGCTGGTCGCCCACGTACAGGTCGTAGCCGCCAAACACCCGGTTTTTGGCCACGTTCAGGCCCTCAAACCAGGAGTATTCAGGGTGGTCCGCCGCGTGGGTGGCGGCGCAGTAGTAGGCGGCGGCCTTGTTGGTAAAGGAGGCGATGCGGTTATCCGGGCGGGGCACGGCTATTCGCATCGTTTCTAGTATATCGCGTTGGTCGGGCATGGGTTCCATACGGAACGGGCCAGCATGCGTGCAGCCTGCGGCGTGCAAAGGCAGCACGCCTAAGCCCCAAACAACGGCAGCAAGTGGGCGCCTAGCAGCGCGCCGCAATCCGCAAGTGCAAACGGCCGGTAAGCCGCAGTTTTGAAGCCACTCCGCCAGCCTTTCATTTGGAAGCGCCGTGGCATTAGCTAGCTGGGGCTGATGCCGCTACGCCAGCAGCCGGGCTTGGTGGGCCACGTTGAGGAGGGCCGGCGCATTTTTCAGCGTGGCCAACACCACCTCCTTAGCCGCCTGCTTCAACTCGTCCTTGTTGATGTCGCGGGTTTCGTCGCGTACCAACTCGGTCAGGGCCTGAAAGGTGTGGGCCAGCGCTTTGTGGCGGGGCCGCTCGGCTTGCAGCTCGGCATACACCACATCAAAGTGCGCCCGGATTTTCTTGCGCCGCGCGCGAAACACCGACTCATTGGCCACCTGCGGCTGAATGGCGTCGAGCAGCGCCACCAGCGGCAGCAGCTTGGTGGCCGTGGCCGCCACGGCCCCACCCAGGCGCTGGCGCCGACCTAGGGCGCCAGCACCAGCGGCGTCAATTAACGCGACCTCGGCCGGCAAAGCCTCCGGGGCGGCGTTTTCCAACGAATCGTAAGGAGTAGACTGCATACTGCGCCCGTAGCGTGAGGGTGTGCGGGCTAAGGTAGCAAACACCTTGCCCATCAGGCCGCCCGGCGCAGCAGCACTACTTTACTGCGTGGGCGCAGCCGGCGCTCTTGCCGGCGTGGCGGGGCCGCGGCGGTTGGCAGCGCGGCGCGGGCGGGCCGGGGCCGGGCGCGGAGTGCCGGGCGTACTCATGCCCGGCGCCTGCGGCGCATCGGCACGGTCGGCGCCCACGTTCTTGGTGCCCGACACGGGGGCAGTAGTACCGGTGGCTGGGGCGGCGGGGGTCGTTTGCGCGTGGCTCAGCGGGGCGCAGGTGAGGGCAGCGGCTAGCAGCAGGAGGGTTTTCATAAGCTTCAGGGAGTTAGTTCGGGGAAGCCGTTGATACGCAAGGGGCTGCTCGTAGTTGGCCCGGTTGCCCCTAGGGCAGCTGGCACAGGCCCGGCTAGGCCACGGCCTGCGAGTGCTCGTTTTGCTGCCGCAGGCGGCGGCAGAGCCCGCGCAAGATGTTGCGCAGCACCTCATGGCGCTCTTCCATCAGGTCGTAAAAGTCCTCCTGGTCGAGCCGAAAAACGACCACCGCGCCGCGGGCCGCGGCCGTAGCCGAGCGCGGCGCGGCGTCAAGCATGGCCAGCTCCCCAAAAAAATCGCCGGGGCCGAAGGTGGCCAGGTGGTGGGCGCCGTCGAGGATGGTGACTTCGCCGTGGCATACGATGAAGAGCGACGTACCTAGGGCGCCCTTGGCAAAAATCTCTTGCCCATCGCCATACTTCACCTCCTGCATGATGGGCACAATGGCAGCCAGCACGTTTTCGGGCGTTTCGGCAAACAGGGCGGTGCCTTTCAGCATGAGCACGCGCTCGCGTTCCGAAGCGCAAGCCGGGGCGGTAGGGTCGGGTGCAGCCATGGCAGGGAAGTCCAGGGTAGAAAATTGGGTACAAAGGCGGTCGTAGGCGGACGGCCGCAGCACGGGCAGCTGCCGCAGCACGGCCACCGCGCTCTCGCGCACCAGGGCGCTGGCGGCGTGCAGGTGCGGCACCAAGTGGGCCACCGTGGCCGGCTGCGGGTGCCACCGGCGCAGCGCCACGCCAATGGTCCAGGCCGAAAAAGCCGCCGCGCCCCGGCGCACCACCAGCGCCTCGGCGGGCGCGGCCGTAGCCAGGGGACCTAGCAAGTCGTCGAGCACCTGGGTTTTGCCGGACAGCTGGCCACCATCGAGCAGCGCTTGCAGGGCCCGGTACAAAGGCTGCGGCAGCATCGCCGCCAGCGGCTCAAGGGCTTCGGCCTGGTGCTCGGCGGGCAGGTGCGCCAGCCGCCGCTGGGCCAGCAACAGCGGCGGCTGCTCGTACACTTGCAGCAGCGTGCCCAACAGGCGCTGCCGCCCCTGGTGCACTTCGTAGGCTAGGGCGGCGCGCAGGTCGGCTTTGGCGGCCTGCATGCCGTGCAGCAGGTGCTGGGCCAGACGCAATTCTTCTTCGGCCAGCCGGTGAAATACGTGGCCCTCGGCGGCCGTGCGGGGCAGGCTGCCGAGGGCGCGCAGGCCCGCCGCCCGGCCCGCCAGGTCGGGCCGCTGGGCCAACTCGACCAGCAGCTGCCGGGCGGCCGGGCTACCGATGCGGGCGCACGCCTGCGCCAGGCGATGCAGGGCGGGCTCATCGGCCGCCTGCCCGAGGCCCTCTTGCAGCAGCGGCAAGCTGGCATCGGCGTGCTGCACCAGGGTATCGGCCGCCGTGCGCCACCCGGCCCGTGCGGACCGCCCGTGCCCGGCCAGCAGGGGTGCCAGCGCGGCGCGCGGCGGGGGTGGCGGCGGGCTAGCCGGAGCCAGCGAGTGGGCGGGCTTCCCCAGCGCCCACCCCAGCAGCGGACGCAGCTGCTGGCACAGGTCGGAGAAGGAGCGCCACTTGTTCATCGGGGGTGGGTGGGGAAAGGGATTGTGTAGCGATGGCAACGCGCCCGGCCAACGAGGCGCCTAGGTGCTAGTGCAGGGCGCGCTTCTTGATTAGGCCACCCTTTATATCGCTGATGCTCTGCGTATACACAAATGCCTGCGGGTCTATCCTTCTGATTTCATCGGTCAGCCGCACTACTTCGAGGCGGGTGACAATCGTGAACACGGCCTCCATCTTGAGGTGCTGGGGGCCGTGCGAGCCGAAGCCCTGCGTGCACTCGTACACCGTGGTGCCCCGGTGCAGCTTGTTGACTATCGCATCGCGGATTTCGACGCTGTGAAACGACAGAATCGTGACGCCGGTGTACTCCTCAATGCCAACCAGAATAAAGTCCACCGTTTTGGCCGCCGCCAGGTAGGTCAGCACCGAGTACAGCGCCGTCTCTACCGACAGCAGCCACGCCGCCACCCCGAAGATTACGATATTTATAATCAGCACAATATCCCCGACCGAGGCCGGCAACAGCCGGCTCAGGTACACGGCCAGGATTTCGGTGCCGTCGAGCACGCCCCCGCCGCGCATGGCCAGCCCCACCCCCGCCCCCAGGCAAAAACCCCCGAACACGGCAATCAGCAGCTTATCGTGCGTGAGGGGCGGCAGCTCTACCACCAGCAGCGCCCCGGCCAGCGCCAGAATAGTGAGCAACGTTTTGCCCGCAAACCGGGGCCCGAGCTGATAGTAGCCCAGCCCGATAAACGGAATGTTAATCACCAGAATAAGCACCGAAAGCGGCACGCCCGTGAGCTGGCTCACCAGCAAGGCAATGCCCGTGACGCCCCCGTCGATAAAGCCATTGGGCAGCAAAAACCCTTTGAGCCCCAGCGCCGCCACAAACACCCCCAGCAGCAGCAGCGCGGCCTGGGCCACGCCCTGGCGCACCCCCGGCGGGGCCAGCCCGGCGAGTAGGCCCGGCGCCTTGGCGGCAAGAGAAGTAGCGGGCATTTTTATTTAAATGTACCTACTATTTCTTGAATATTTATAAATATAAATTTATAAACTCTCTCATCATCCGCCGCGCCACGATGGCTTGTCTCAGTTCCTTGCCCTGGTTACATTGGTCCCGAAGATTTAAGTAGGATGCGGGGCTTGCCCCGCCCAGCGTCTGCCCCGGCCTCCTGAGTGGTTCATGGACGCGAACGCCGGGCGGGGGCAAGCCCCACACCCTGCTTCGTGACGAGCATAGCATAGCACCCCCAGGCCGCACAGGTATCGAGCGCCTAGGGCAAACGGCCAGCCTATTTTAGCTAGGCCGTTTGCCCTAGGCAAGGCCAGACCTTACAGCAGGGCAGCTGCATCAGTCAATCGTCACCGGCTTCCCAGTCAGCGCCAGGTCGGCTTTCAGAACTTTCCCAGCCGCTACGGCCGCCACCAGCGGCTGCCCGCCGCCCGCAAACACTTGTACTTTACCCGCCGCCTCTACGCGCTTGGTCTGCGCATCGAGCCGCGAGAGCTGGCGCGGCGTGAGCGTGAACGCGACCGTTTGCCGGGCACCCGGCGCTAGGTTGATGCGGCGAAAGCCTTCCAGCGCGTGCCGCGCCACGCGGCCCGTAGCGCCGGGGTGCCGCACGTAGAGCTGCACGACCTCATCGCCGGCCCGCGCACCGGTGTTTTGCACGTCCACGCTCACGCGTACGGGCTGGCCGGTGGCCATTTTCGACAGCACCTTCAAGTTACTGTATTTGAAGGTCGTGTAGCTCAGGCCGTGGCCGAACGGAAACAACGGCTCGCCGGTGAAGTAGCGGTAGGTGCGGCCGGTCATGCTGTAGTCGTCAAAGACCGGCAGCTGGGTTTCTGACTTGTAGAACGTAACCGGCAGGCGGCCGGCCGGGTTGTAGTCGCCGAAGAGCACGTCGGCCAGCGCGGTGCCGGCGGCCTGGCCGCCGTACCAGCTGTTGACGATGGCCGGCAGGTGCTCGGCCTCCCAGGGCGTGGCGAGGGCGCTGCCCGTCATCAGGGCCAAAATCACAGGTTTACCACTGCTGTGCAATACTTTAAGCAAGTCAGATTGTACCTGAGGCAGGCCGATGGTGGTGCGGTCGCCGCCGCTGAAACCAGGCACTTTCACGTTCATTTCCTCGCCTTCGAGCTTGGGCGAAATACCGCCGACCATCACGATGGCGTCGGCGTCCTTCACCTGGGCCAGGATGTTGGCCGCGTTCATCGTCACCACTTTCGCGCCGGCGAATTTGAGGATGGTGCGGCGGTCGGTTTGCAGGTATTCCAGCCGCAGATTCAGCTTTTGGCCGGCCGTGGTGCGCAGCACGTGCTGGTTGGTCGAAAAGCCGCGCCCCTTCCAGGCGTCAATCACTAGTTTATCGTCCACAAACAGCCGGTAGCCGTCGTCGCCGTTGATTTGTAAAGCCAACTCCTCGGTCTTTTCAGGGGTGAAAACCGCCTGGTAACGCGCCGAGAAATTCTCGGCGGGCAGGCCGGGCGCCACTTCCATTTTCACGTTGGCGAGGTAGCGGTCAAGGCCGGCTTCCTGGCGGGTGGCCACGGGCGAGCCCCCTAGGTCGATACCTTTAAAATATTCGGCCTGAAAGCCGGGTTTTCCATTGAAGGTCAGCTGCTTGTTGAGGTCAAGCGGCTCGTACACGGTGTTGCTGGCGTAGTCCACGCCTTGCAGGTACACCACTTCGGTACCCTTGCCCACCTTGGCCCGGATGCCTTCGAGCGGCGTCACGATGTCGGTCGGGAAGCCGTTGTAGTTGCCGAGCTGCACGCTTTCGTTGTCAGCATTGGGACCTAGGACCACGATTTTCTTAAGGTCTTTGCGCAGCGGCAAGGTGTTCTTTTCATTCTTGAGTAGCACCACCGACTCGCGGGCCATCTTGAGGGCGTGAGCCTGGTGCGGCGTGCTCTCCACCACGCTCAGCGGAATCCGGGCGTATTTCACGCGCTCCACCGGGTCGAACATGCCCAGCTGGAAGCGGATTTTATAGAGCCGCTTCACCGACGTATCGAGCTGCTGCTCGCTGATGAGCTTCTTCTGCACCGATTCCAGCAGTGAGTTATAGGTAAAGAGCTTACCGGTCGCGCACTCAATATCAGTGCCGTGCAGCACGGCATTGGCGGCGGCGGTAGCCGCGTCGGGGTCAGTTTTGTGGTGCTGCCAGAAGTCGTTGATGCCGTCGCAGTCCGAGGTCACGTAGCCCTTGAAGTTCCACTTCTTGTACAAGATGTTGGTCATCAAGATGTCGCTGCCGCAGCAGGGCTGGCCAGCGTAGGCGTTGTAGGCGCACATCACGCCGGCCACTTTCGCATCCACGATGAGGTCGCGGAAGGCCGGCAAGTACGTGTCCCACAGGTCGTAGTCGCTGATTTGGGCGTTGTACTCGTGGCGCGACGACTCCGGCCCGCTGTGCACGGCGAAGTGCTTGGCGCAGGCCGTGATTTTCAGGTACTTCGGGTCGTCGCCCTGAAAGCCTTTCACCAGCGCCGAGCCCAGCTGCCCGGTCAGGTACGGGTCTTCGCCGTAGGTTTCCTGCCCCCGCCCCCACCTAGGGTCGCGGAAGATGTTGATATTCGGCGTCCAGAAGGTAAGCCCCTGGTAAATACCGCGTTCGCCGCGCCGCACGTATTCCTGGTGCACCGCCCGCGCCTCATCGGAGGTGATGGTGGCCATGCGCAGCATCGCGTCCTGGTCAAACGTGGCCGCCATGCCAATGGCCTGCGGGAAAACCGTGGTTTTCATACTGGTGCGGGCCACGCCGTGCAGGGCCTCGTTCCACCAGTTGTAGGCCGGAATGCCCAGCCGGTCGATGGCCGGCGAGGCGTTCAGCATCTGCGACACCTTTTCGGCCAGCGTGAGGCGGCCCACCAGGTCATCGACCCGCTGGTCGAGGGGCAGGTCGGGGTTTTGGAAAGGGTAGTCGGCCCTAGGTGCCGAAACAACGGCGGGCAGCGCGGGTGGGCGCAGGGCGCTGGGGGCAGTGAGCAGGCCCAGGCCGAGGAGCAGGAAAAAGGTCTTCATGGGTGGGGAAGCAGCGTGATAAATCAGTAAAAAACGTTTGTCATGCTGAACGCAGCGAAGCATGACGGCCACTAGCAAACTGCCTGCTAGCGCTTGCCTAGACTGCCGTGCACCGGCTGAGCATTGCCTTTGCCAGCCGCATCGGTGGGCAGCCCTAGGTAGGTGGCGGGCAGTGGGCCGGCGCTCACTACCAGCTTTTCGAGCACCACGCCGGAGTCCACGCGCCAGAATTTGAGCACGTGCGCGCCAGCCGCCGCCACGGTGTGCTGCGAGGTTTTCAGGATGATATTCTCGGCCACCGCCCTTTCCCAGGGTCTGTTGCCATTATCGGGGTTGAGCCCGGTGTGCAGGTTGATAATCTGCGGTGCCTCATCGTCGAGCGACACGGCGTAGCGTAGGCCGGTGGTATTGGTAAAGTCAAGGGTCGGCGCGAGGTAGGCGCTCACCGTCACGGGACCAGCCTGGGGCAGCGTGATGCGATACTCCAAGTGCGGGCTGTTGCCACCCGGCGCCGCCGTGGGCGCGGCCGTTACCGGGAAGGCCGTAACGGCCCCCGCCGTGCGCCCTAGGTCGGGCAGCCGCTGCCAGGTGATGGGGCCGGCGTTTATAGCCTGGGTGTAGTGCTCGGCATCGAGCGAAACGTAAGCGGCTTCAGCAGCGGCAGGCTTCGGCGCGGCGGCCGGGGCCGTAGTGCCAGCGGGCAGCGTCACTACTTCCGGCATTTTATCCACTTCCGGCTGCTGCCAGTAGGTGTAGCCGATGTGCGTCTGGTCCATCATGTGGTTCCATTTGCCGCCGGCCAGGGCGTGGTAGCGCCGCTTTATCTCCGCGTCTTTGGCGTACAATGCTTTTGCTTTTTCAGCCAAGGCATTGGTAGTAGGCTGGCCCGTTTTGGCGGCTTCATGGTTTTGGGCTACGGTGTAGTATAGCTCGTTGAGGTTGGCGCAGGCCTGCACCGGGTGCAACACCAGTTCAAAGTAGGCGTCGCGGTCGGCGGCGGGCAGCTTTTGGTCGATGGCCTCGGCGCGGGCCAGTAGTTGATTGTACTCGGCCACTACGCTGGCCCACTCGCCGGAGGCCAGATTGTAGGTGTTGGCGTCAAGTAGCTCGGGCTTGCGGCGGCTGTTGTACTTGGCGTATTTGGCCAGGATGTCGGCAATATCGGCCGCGTACTTCGGGCCGAATTGCTGGCTGGCCCAGCGCTGGGTGTAGGCAGCCACGCCGTCGGCGGGCAGCGCGTCGGGATTCCAGGCGTAGTTAAGGAAGAACGAAATCGGCAGCTCCATCGGCTTGAGGTCACCCACGTTCACCACCCAAATCTGGTTGGCGCCGTACTCGTGGGCCAGGTGCATCTGCTCCCAGATGCGCGGCAGCGGGTTCGTGTTCAGCCACTTGTAATTGCGCGGGCCGCCCACGTAGTCGAAGTGGTAGTAGATGCCGTAGCCGCCCTTGCGGGGCGCGTCGCCGAGCTTAGGTAGCTTGCGCAGGTTGCCCCAGTTGTCGTCGCAGAGCAGCAAGGTCACGTCGTCGGGCACACGCATGCCCTTGTCGTAGTAGTCCTGCACTTCCTTGTAGAGGGCCCACACCTGCGGGGTTTGGTCGGCGGGCCGGTGGGTTTCTTCGGCCAGGATACCGCGCTGGTCGGCCACTATTTTTTCGAGCAGCTTGATATTGCTGCCCTCGCTCATGGGCTCGTCGCCATCGCCGCGCATCCCGATGGTCACGATGCTTTCGTGGGTACCCATGTTCTTGATACCCTGCCGCCAGAATTCTTGCAGCATGGGCGCATTGGTCTGGTAGTTCCAAGGGCCTTTGCCGTAGCGTTTCCACTCCTGCTGGGCGCGCTGCATGGGCTCGTGGTGCGAGGTGCCCATCACGATGCCGTAAGTGTCGGCCAGCTCGGGGCTGCGCTTGTCGTCATCATTGAAGGCATTGCCCCACATGGCCGGCCACAGGTAATTGCCTTTTAATCGGAGGATTAGCTCAAAGACGTGCTCGTACATCTTGGAGTTGATGCCGCCGAATTTCTCCTTGGCCCAGCCGCTGAGCGCGGGCGCCTCATCGTTGAGGAAGATGCCGCGGTACTTCACCTGGGGGGCGCCCAGGGTGTGGCGGCCGGCGGCTACGTAGAGGCTTTTTTGGGTCGGCGTGGGCACGTCGGCCCACCAGTACCAGGGCGACACGCCCATTTGCTCCGACAGGTCATACAACCCGTAGATGGTGCCGCGCTTGTCGGAGCCCGCCACTACCAGCGCCCGCGCCACGCCCGGCAGCGGGTTATCAATCGTCTGCACCACAAACGTTTCCCAGCGCCCGGCTAGGTTGCTCACATCAAGCTTACCGGCCTGCACCAGCTTGTCAATCAACGGGCTGTGCCCGAGGGTGCCCACCAGCACCACAGGCTCCTTACTCGCAGCGGGCGCGTCGGTCAGCAGCTGCGGCTCGCGGCCGGTCACGCGCTTGATGTCGGCTTGCACGTCGCGCATGGTGCGCAGCACGCCCGGCCAGTCGCTCTCGCTGGCGTAGAGCGCGGCGGCCTTGCCGCCGGCCACCAGCGGAAAGCTGCCGGTCGCTTTTTTGGCCGAGATGTAGTGCTCGGAGAGCGGGGCGGGTACTTGCTGCGCGTCGGCCAAGGCGGGCGACAATAGTAGCAGGGCGAGGGAAAGGCGGGAGAGGATAAGGCGCATGGGGTTCAACTGTATTAGCTGCTTTGAAAGTTGGCCGGGGTAACAAAACGCCTGTCATTGCGAGCGCAGCGAAGCAATCGCATCAGGACGGGCCATTCGGGTTCCGTTCGGGTGCGATTGCTTCGCTGCGCTCGCAATGACAGCTGGTTTAAAGCGGTTTCAACTTCTTGGCCACTAAAACTTCACGACCTCCTCGTAAGCCTGCTTGGGCTTAAAGTTCTCGTCAAACAGCAGCGGGTGGTTCTTGCGCCCCGCCACCGGATAAGTATCGAGCCACGAATAATGGTCGGAAATATTCCAAAATGTAACGCCCGTCAGGTACTTCTTCTCGTCGCGGAACACCTTGAAAAACATCTTGTACTGCGCTGCCTGCTTGGCTTGCATTTCGGGCGTATAGGCGTCCGACTCGTCGGGGCGCTTGGCACGGCGGTCCTTTTCCCAGGGGTACACGGACACGTCGAGTTCGGTCACCTGCACCTTAAGACCTAGGGAGCCGAAGCGCTCGATGGTGGTGCGCAGCTCTTGCTCGGTGGGCTCGACCAGCGACCAGTGCCCCTGCAAGCCCACCGCGTCGATGGGCACGTTGGCATCCTTTAGCTTCTTGAGCAGCTTGTAGATACGCTCCATTTTTTCGGGGCGCTCGGTGTTGTAGTCATTGTAGAATAGCACCGCCTTGGGGTCGGCAGCGTGGGCGTAGCGGAAGGCTTCGGCAATGAAGTCCTCGCCGCAGATTTTATACCAGTCCGAGTCACGCAAAAACTCGTTGGGGTTGTCGGCGATGGCTTCGTTCACCACGTCCCAGGCGTAGATTTTGCCTTTGTAGCGCTTCACCACCATGTCGATGTGGTCATGCAAGCGCTTGAGCAATAATGCTTTGCTTACCTGGCTGCCGTCGGCGTTCTTAAAAAGCCACTTCGGCGTTTGCTCGTGCCAGCAGAGGTTGTGGCCGCGCACCTTCAGTTTGTGCGCCTGAGCAAAGTCCACGACGGCATCGGCCGGACCCCAGTTCCAGCGGTTTTCCTCGGGGTGAATCGGCCCCATCTTCATGTCGTTCTCCGGCGTCAGGCTGTTGAACTGCTGCAAGATGAGCGCCGCCTCAGCGGGGTTTTGCAAGGCGCGCGGCGACACAGCCACGCCAATGGGGAAGTAGCTTTTGTAGTAGTCCTTGAGGCCCTTTTGGGCGGGTGGGCGCTGGCTACTGCTCAGAGCCAAGCTGCCCAGCAGCAGAGCACCTAGGGCAAGGCGGGTAGGATTCATAAACTAGCTGGAAAGAAATAAGAGGAAAAGAAAACGTCCGTCACGCTTGAGCTTATCAGAGCATCTAGCTCGTCTGGCAGCCAACCTTTGAGGTCAGCACGCCACGCGAGATACTTCGACAAGCTCAGCGTGACGGACGTTGGGGTCAGCTGTTACTTAGCTATTTCTAAGCTAATTAGGGCTTAGATGTACTGGTTGATAATGCTTTCCAGCCACTCCTGCTTGCCGCTGCGGGGGGTAGGCTCACCCGACTCGTGCGCGATTTTGCGCAGGTCTTCCAGCGTGAGGCCGCCCTTGGCGAACTCAGCACCCTGGCCGGCATCAAACGAAGCGTAGCGGTCGGTGCGGAATTTCTTGTAAGCCGACTTCTCCAGAATAGCCGCCGCCGTTACCAGCGCCCGCGCAAACGTGTCCATACCCGCGATGTGGGCCACGAAAATATCCTCTAGGTCCGTCGAGTTGCGGCGCGTCTTGGCGTCGAAGTTGATGCCGCCCGGCTTGATGGCGCCGTGCTCCAGAATGATGAGCATCGACTCGGTCAACTCGTTCAGGTTGTTGGGGAACTGGTCGGTGTCCCAGCCGTTCTGGTTGTCGCCGCGGTTAGCGTCGATGCTACCCAGCAGGTTGGCGTCGGCGGCCACTTGCAGCTCGTGCTGGAAGGTGTGACCGGCCAGCGTGGCGTGGTTCACTTCCAGGTTCAGCATGAAGTCATTCTCCAGGCCATGCTCCTTGAGGAAGCCGATTACCGTGGCCGCGTCGAAGTCGTACTGGTGCTTGGTGGGCTCGGCCGGCTTGGGCTCGATGAAGAACTTGCCGGTGAAGCCCTGCTTGCGGGCGTAGTCGCGGGCGATGGTCAGGAACTGACCTAGGTGCGCCTGCTCACGCTTCATGTCCGTGTTGAGCAAGGTCATGTAGCCCTCGCGGCCACCCCAGAAAGTGTAGCCCTCACCGCCCAGCGCAATAGTCGCGTCGATGGCGTTTTTCACCTGCGTGCCGGCGTAGGCCACCACTGCGAAGTCGGGGTTGGTGCTGGCGCCGTTCATATAGCGCGGGTGCGAAAACACGTTGGCCGTGCCCCACAGCAGCTTCACGCCGCTTTCCTGCTGGTGCTGCTTGAGGTAGTCTACTACCGTAGCCAGGTTGCTCTCGTACTCGCTCAGCGACGAGCCTTCGTCTACCAAGTCAATGTCGTGGAAGCAATAGTAGGGCGTGCCGAGCTTGGTGAAGAACTCAAACGCGGCATCAGCCTTGTCCTTGGCGCGGCCCACGATGTCGCCTTTCGCGTCCCAGGCAAACTCCTTGGTACCAGGACCAAACGGGTCACCGCCCGTGCCTACAAACGTGTGCCAGTAAGCCGTGGCGAAGCGCAAATGCTCCTTCATGGTCTTGCCAGCTACCACGCGATTCTCATCGTACCATTTGAAAGCCATGTGGTTATCGGAGTCGCGGCCTTCGTACTTAATCTTGTCAATGCCTTTAAAAAATTCCTGGTTAGCCATGTGTTGGGAGGATTGGGGGTAAAGAGAGGTAGTAAAGAGGTAGTCACCCGAGGGGCGCGTTGCCCCTAACCTTTGCTTCAAAAAAAGAGAAAGCCGGCGTTGGGTCGCAGCGCCTAAAACTAAGGCTACGCTCCTATTTTTTGAAAATGCGTCCGCATTTCGCGGAGGCTAGGGGGTAGAATTAGGCCAGCAGCAGTTCCGCCGGCCGGGTTTCGCGGGCTAGCAGTTGCTGCCAGTCGCTGTACATTTCTTGGTATTGCGCCTGCAAAGCAGGCGTCGGCTCCATCGTGCTGATGCGAGCGAGGCCGTTAAACGCCTCTTTGGGGCTGGCGTAGATACCTGCGCCGATGCCCGCGCCACGCGCCGCGCCTTGGGCCGCGTCGGTGTCGTAGAGCTCTAATGTCACGTTACCGCAGTTCACAAAGGCCTCGCGGAACACCGGCGAGAGGAACATATTGGCGTGGCCGGCGCGTACAGTTTGCACCTGCACGCCCGAGGCGCGCATGATGTCCATGCCGTAGTTGAGGGCGTACACGATGCCTTCCTGCGCCGCCCGAATCAGGTGCGCCTGGCCGTGAATGTTGAACTGCAAGCCGTGCAGGCTGGCGGCGGCGGGCCGGTTTTCGAGGATGCGCTCGGCGCCGTTGCCAAAGGGCAGGAACAACAGGCCCTCGGCGCCCACCGGCGCCTGGGCGGCCAGCGTATTCATCTGGTCGTAGGGCAGGTTGCCCACCACTTTGCGCAGCCAGCTATTGAGGATGCCGGTGCCGTTGAGGCACATCAGCACGCCGTTCTTGGGCTGCTCGCGGGTGCTGTTCACATGCACGAACGAGTTGACGCGCGAGCGCGCATCGGCCGTGGTGGTTTCGTTAATGCCGTAGACCACGCCGCTGGTGCCGCCGGTGGCAGCTACTTCGCCCGCATTCAGCACGTTGAGCGAGAAGGCGTTGTTGGGCTGGTCGCCGGCGCGGTAGCTAATGGGCGTGCCCGCCGCCAGCCCGAGGGTCTGCGCGGCCTCGGCCGTGAGGCGGCCCTGAATGGCGAACGTATCGACCACCTCGGGCAGCAAGTCGGCGCTGATGCCGTAGTAATCAAGCAGTTCCTGGGCGATGGCCTGGGTTTTGAAATTCCAGAATACGCCTTCCGACAAGCCCGATACGGTAGTCTGCATCTGGCCCGTGAGCTGGTAGGCGAGGTAGTCGCCGGGCAGTTGAATCTTATGGATTTGGGCGTAAATCTCGGGCTCGTTTTCGCGCACCCACTTTAGCTTGGAGGCCGTGAAGTTGCCGGGCGAGTTCAGGAAATTCTCCAGGCAAAACTCCTCACCCAGCTCGGCAAACGCCTGATTGCCAATTTCCACGGCGCGGCTGTCGCACCAGATAATGGCGGGGCGCAGCACGTGGCCGCTCTTGTCGAGCAGTACCAGGCCGTGCATTTGGTAGGTGATGCCGATGCTAGCCAGCAGCGAGGCGTCGAAGCCGTATTTAGCCTGGAGCTGCTGGGTGGCATTGATGACTTCCTGCCACCAACGCTCGGGGCGCTGCTCGGCCCAGCCGGGCTGGGGCACGTCCATGCCCATCTCGGTGGTGGGCGTAGTGGCGGCGGCCACGCAGCGCCCAGTGGCGATGTCGAGCAGCGAGGCTTTGATGGAAGAGCTACCGATGTCGTAGCCGAGGAGGTATTTCATAGTTCTTGGGCTATTAGCGGCTGGCTGTTAGCGCTCAGTAGTGAAAGTAGAAGCCGGCAGGCCCTCTTTGTTGTACAGATTGGCGTCTTCGGGGTTGTCGGACCAGGCGTAGCGCACGGCCAAGGGGGCGGCCACCTGCGGGCTGCTCACCACTACTTTGCTACCCTCAATACGAGCCGTAGCTGGGTAAAATTTCTTATCGGCCCCGGCCACCGTGAAGCCGCCCAGCGGGCCGCCGCCCTTGGCCATAAGCCCACCGCCTACGTCCGTAAAATTCACCGCCAGCTTGTTGCCTGCCGGCTGCAGCGACTGGTAGAGCGGCCCCTCGGCCACTACTTTTTTGTCGCCGTAGGCTACGCGTTCGGCGGTCAGGGCCAGGCGGTGGCCCACCGTTTGTTTGTCGAGGGGGTGAATATCGTTCCACTCGCCCACGTCCGTAATCACGGCCATGCCGGTGCGGGGCAGGGCCAGCAGGCGGCGCTGCGCATCGCGCACTTTGGCCTGGTTGCTTTCGCCGGGCTCTTTTTTAGCGGCGTTGATATTAGCCAGCTGCACGTAGAGAAACGGCAAATCGGGCTGCTGGAAGTGCGTGCGCCAGTCCTTCACGAGGCTGGTCGTGAGGGCCAGGTAGTCGTCGGGCCGGCCCACATTGCTCTCGCCCTGGTACCAGAGCACGCCCTTGAGCGCGTAGGGCAGCGCCGGGGCCACGAGGCCATTGTACAGGCCGCCCGGCTGGTACTGAAACGTGGTGGTGCCCGGCGTGGGCGGCGTAGTGGCCCCCAGCTTGTACTGCCACGGCCCGCGCAAATCGAGCGCCTGCCCGCCCGCCATGAGCTGGTAGGTTTTCTCCTTCGTGAAGCCCCCACGCCCACCGTTGCTGATGAGGCGCACGGTCACCACGTTTTTGCCGGCCTTCAGCACGCCGGGGCCAAAGTCGTACTTGCGCGGCGGGTACTGGTAGGCGGTCGTGCCCACCAGTTGGCCATTTATGTAGGTCGAGTCGGCATCGACCAGCGTGCCCAGCTCCAGGCGGCCGGCTTGGCCGGCCATGGCGGCCGGCACCTCCACTTCCTTCCGGAACCAAAGCACGCCATTTACCGGACCTAGGGGCGTTTGGTCGGCCCAGTAGCCGGGCACGTTCATCGTGGCCCAGCCGCTGGCGTCGTAGCTCGGATTGCTCCACTTCACCTGGCCGGGCGCTTCGCCCAGGTCGGCTTGGTGCAGGCGCTTGTACCAGTCAGAAACCGCGGTGCTCTCGCGCTGCTTGATGCCGACGACCGCGGCGCTGTCGCGGTAGGGCGCCACTTGCTGCTCGTACTTGGGAAACTGCTTGAGAGCGTCGGCGCTCAGCCAGGCTTCGGCCGGCGAGCCGCCCACGGCCACTTTTATCAGGCCCACCGGCACCTGGTATTTGGCGTTGATGTCCTTGGCAAAGAAGTAGCCCACGGCCGAGAAGCCCAGCACCGTTTCGGGCGTGAGGGCCACCCAGCTGCCGCCGGTCACGTCGGCCTTGGGGCCGTTGAAAGCGTAGCGCATCGGCACGTCGAACTGCCGGATGCGGGGGTTGTTGGCCGTTGCCACTTCCTGCGGGTACTTGTCGCGCACGCGGCGCATAGGAAGTTCCATGTTCGACTGCCCCGCGCAAAACCACACGTCGCCGAGCAGCACGTCTTTCACCACGAGGTGGTTGCTGGCGTCGATTTTCAGCTCGTAGGGGCCGCCCGCCTTCATGGCGGGCAGCTGCGCCTGCCAGCGGCCATCGGGGCCGGTGGTGGCGGCGTAGGTCTTGCTCTGGAAGCTCACGGTCACCTTTTCGCCCGCGGCACCCCAGCCCCAGATGCGCACCGGCGCGTCGCGCTGCAGCACCATGCCGTCGCTCACGAGGCGCGGCAGGCGCACGGTGGCCTGGGCCGCGGGGATAGTGGCTAGTAGCGCCAGCGATAGCCCCAGTGTAGGCAGCAGATGCAGATTGTTTTTCAAGGCCTTAGGAGGATTACGACATTTTTTACAGTACCCCTTCATAAATAAGCCCCGGTTTCGAGGCGAAACCGGGGCTTATTTTCTCAGTCAGAAGCCAGCGTTTTTAGCAGTCAGTTTCCTTTCACCAGGCTATTGGTAGCCTGGGTTCTGGTAGGTGGCTTTGACACTGGCGTCTACGTCCATCCGGTCAAGCTGACCCTGCGGAATAGGACGCAGGTAGTGATACGGCTGAATGGTGCGCGTAACGGTGGCCGGGGTATGGTCGCCGTAGTTGGTGCCCCCAATGCGGTAGGTAGAAGCCAACTCATTCCACTTTTGCGTGCGCACTAGGTCAAACCAGCGGTAGCCTTCGGCGTAGTATTCGCGCGAGCGCTCAGCCAAGATATAGTTGATGTCGATAGTGGCCGGCGTGGCCGCCACCATCGCCGCGCTGTTGTCCTGCGATTTGACCACGTTGCCGTTGTTGTCGAAACGCCACTTGCCAGCCCGGGCACGAATAACATTAATCAAATCCTTGGCACTTTGTCCCGATTTGGTAGCAGCTCCTTTTACAGCGGCTTCGGCCGCTACGAAGTACAGCTCCGAGAACTTGGCAATGTTAAACGGCCGCGTACTAGCGGCATTCGGCTGCCCCAGGCCGGTGCCGTTGTCGGTCCGGTAAGGGCCAAGCTTCCAAAGGCCCGGATACACGATTCGGCTTATTCCAAGCGGAGAAACTACGTAATCTGCCCGGCCAGGCAGCACGCCGGCGCCTATGTTGCTCGCACCTGCGCCGGTGGGGTAGGTAATGGCAGTAGCAGGCTCTGTATTCAGGAAAGTCAGGATTGGGTCACCCGGGTTAACTGGCAGACTGTTGGCGTTCTGTGGATCGGTTGGCAGAACGCCACCTGCTTTCGGCCAATTACCACGATAGACAGTAGTAAAGGTGCCATCGTAGCGCGAATCATTGGTTTTGTCGGCAAACGTGTTCTGGATGACCCCAATGGTAGGGGCCATACGATTCCAGGGACGACCCAACTGCTGAACGGCTTCCCGTTGAACAGAGGAGAAAGGGCCACGTATCCCTCGTGCGTCTAGTCCTGTGCTTCTGATGTTGGTATAGTTCCAGGTCATCATCCAGCCGGCAAAGTTGTCGGGCGCGCCGCCACTGCCGAAGGTAAGGCTGCCGCCATTGTAGAGCTCGCTGGTTTCGGTATGGTCCGCAAACATCAATATCTCGGTGTTGCGGTCGTTCGTAGCCAGGTTTACATCGTAGTACGTGCCCTGCAGGCGGAACGGACCCGGGCTGTCGATACCCGCTGTTGCCACATCGTAGGCCTGCTGGTAGTAGTACTGGGCGGTGCGGCCGGCTGGGTCGGTGCGTTGCGCCGCCGGATAGGTCGGAATGTTGTTTGGGTTTTCCAGCCACCAGGCGTAGGTCAGGTAGGCTTTGGCCAGATACAGGCGGGCCAGCGTTTTGGTGGCGCCCCCTATCACCCGCGGGTTCGCCGGCAAGTCGTTTACGGCTTGCAGCAAATCGGGGAAAATAGCTTTGGTATAAACCTCAGGTACCGTATTGCGGGTGGAGGTCCGGATAGGAGATGTGTTGAACTCCAACTCGCCTGAGCCCAAATCCAGTGGCACTCCACCGAAGGTTTGCACCAGCATGAAGTAGTCGAAGGCGCGGAAAAACCGCGCCTCGGCAACCAGGGCGGCCGAAATAGTACCTACCGCGCTGGCATTCTTAATAACGCCACTAGCCGTGTTGATATTAGGGAAAGCCGCGTTCCACAAGGCATCTGCCCGGCTGTTATTGGCGTTGAGCGCCGCCCGACCGGAGAGGTCCATAGCCAGGAAGTTTTCGTCGGCATCCCGGCCATAAGTTACTTCATCGGTGCCCGTCAGAGTGGAGTTGTAATAGTATGCTTGGCCGTAAATGTCGCGTAAGTGCGCGTACATCGAGGTCAAGCCCCCTTGAACACCTCTTTCCGTTTGAAAGTAACCAGGTTCGTAAATACTCCTGGGCTGCTCATTCAGCAGGTCCTTGCACCCGGCCGCAGATAGGGAAAGGGCGGCGGTGCTAACTAAGAATTGTATCTTGAAACGTTTCATTTTCAGCTATTCTTAAAAGGTGAGGTCCAATCCGCCGAGGAAGGTGCGAGTTGCCGGGGCGTTGGTGCCCAGCGTTAAGATGCGGCTAAGGTTGTTGGACAGAGGTACGGCCGCGTTTTCGTTGCCATTCGAGTTGGTTTCCGGGTCCATGCCCGATTCCTTTTTGTAAGGCGAGAAGAAGACAAAGGGGTTTTGCGCTGTTACGTATAACCGCAAGCGGCTAATGCCCGCATTCTTCAGCCACGTGTTAGTATCAAAGTTATAGCCCAGCGAGATGGTGCGCACTTTGAGGTAGGAAGCATCGAAGTAGCCCAGCGTAGAGGCATACTTGGGGTTATCGCCGCTCGTAAGACCGCCTGGCTTGGGGTATTTGGCATCGGTATTATCCGGCGTCCAGTAATCGACTTTTACGTTCCCACGGCGGCCGTTCAGCATATTGAGATAGCCCCCGGAGCCGTAGATAGTGCTGTTAAGAAGGCCGCCGTTTTGGAAGACCCCCACGATGGACAGGTCAAAGCCTTTGTACGCCACCCGCGTGTTGAGACCACCCACGAAGTTGGGGTTGGTGTCAATAACCTGACGGTCCGCTGCGCCAATGGCGCGGGTGGGGCTACCATCAGCATTGTACGTGCCAGTATATTTTACCTTAATCATGCCTGCGTTTCCGCCGGGTTCCAGGATGTTCTGGTACTGCTCACCTTGCTGCCACAGTCCCGTTCTTTCGTAGTCAAAGATTACGTTGATGGGTTTGCCCACAAACCACCAGTTTGCCTCGTCGCTCTGCTGCGCGCCCGCCAACGATGTAATCTTGTTGCGGTTGGCAGACAGGTTGAAGCCCACGTCCCAGGTCCAGCCATTGGCATTATCTAAAACTACCCCGTTCAAGGAAAGCTCTATCCCTTTGTTTTGAGTGGAGCCAATATTGGCCGTGTAGCTACCCACACCTGAGGTCGGAGGCAGTCCCAACCCAAGGAGAAGGTCGTTGGTGTTGGTGACGTAGTACTCCACGGTACCGGAAATACGGTTTTTTAGGAGCGCGAAGTCTACCCCGTAGTTCCACGTATTGGAATATTCCCAACCCAGGGCAGGATTAGGTAGTTGGCTCACATACAAGCCCGTCTGGTAGTCGGTAGGGCCGAAATTGTAGGGCCGGGTGGATAAGAGGCCCAGGGTGGAATAAGGGTTAACGGCTTGGTTGGACGTTACGCCGTAGCCCGCCCGCAGCTTCAACATGCTGACGGCCTCAACCCCCTGCATGAACGATTCCTTGGCTACGTTCCAGCCAATCGATACCGCCGGGTACGCATTCCATTTGTGGCCTTCGGCAAGGCGGGAGGAGCCGTCCGCACGAACCGTAGCAGACAGCAGATACCGGTCATCGTAGGAGTACATTACCCGCGCCATGTAGGACAGCAGCCCGAATTTTGAATACTGCTGGTTATCGGGATTTACCGTGATTTGACCAGCGGCCCGCCCTATGTTATAGAACTGAAAGGCGTCGGAAGGAATATCCCGGCCATCAATCTGCGAGCGGTTGAAAACGTTGCTGGAGGCAGAATATAAGGCTAGCGCATTAATATTATGCTTCCCGCCAAAAGTGCGGTCATAGGATAAAATGTTTTCAACGGTGTAGTCTGTCGTGAGCGAGTTGCTGGTAGACGCCGTAGAAACAGTAGTCGGGTTGACCGCGTTAATTCCCTGCCCCGTATAACTGCCACCCTGGCTCTGACGGTAGTTTACACCCAGGTTGATACGGTATTTCAAGCCTTCTACGCCTGGCATCCTGAGCTCACCGAAGATGGCGTTGTAGCTGGCCATACTCCTGGTTTGGCTTAGCCACTTATCCCGGTTATCCTCCACCACGCCACGGGTCGTAATCCAGTTCTCGTCCAACGGCATTCGAATGGTTCTTTTCAGCGAACCATCGGCGTTGTACGGGTTAGCGATTGGCGAGGAGCTTAAGGGACCATATATCCCCACGTTGCCGCCTTCTGACAAGCTGTAGGTGTTATTGGTAGTGAACCCCAACCGGACATATTTACCAACTGCCTGGTCCAGCGTACCGCGGATGGAAAAGCGGGTGTACTGCTGGGTTGGGATTACGCCTTGTTCCTTGTAGTAACCGGCGTTGAAGTTGTAACGCCCAGTTTCCGTACCGCCGTTCAGACCTACGTTTTGGTTGTTTTGAATACCGGTCCGGTACAGCAAATCCTGCCAGTCGACATTGACATCATCGGCTTCATCCAGAGAATTGGTATAGATACCCGCCGCCTTGCGAAGCGCCACAAATTCGGGCCCATTCATCATGGGGTATTTGGCAAACAGTGTTTTCGCACCCACAAAGCCGCTGTACGTCACTTGCGGCTTTTGCCCTTTTTTACCACCTTTGGTGGTTACCAGCACCACGCCGTTGGCCCCGCGCGAGCCGTAGATGGCCGTGGCCGAAGCATCTTTCAGAATATCGACACTCTGAATATCGTTGGGGTTGATATCCCCAAGGGAGCCCGGGAAGGGAATTCCGTCCAGTACTACTAGGGGGTCGTTGCTGGCCGTCAGCGAACGTGTTCCGCGTATCCGGATTTGCGGGCTTGCTCCGGGCTGAGAGGAGTTCTGGGAAATTTGCACACCCGGCAGACGGCCCTGCAAAGCCTGCCCGATATTCGCCACCGGCACTTCGCGCAACGACTCACCGCTGATAGACGCCACCGAGCCCGTTACTGCTTCTGCTCGCTGCGTGCCGTAGCCAATTACCTTCACTTCGGTCAGCGCCTGGTTTTCGGCCTCCAGGCTCTGGTTGATACTGGTGCGGTTGCCCACCGTCAGCTCCTGCTTCGTATAGCCGATGGAGGTGATGACGAGTACACTATTGTCGTTGGGTACGCTCAGGGTGTAGTTGCCGTTCACATCAGTGGTCGTGCCGGTCGTAGTGCCTTTTACTACTACCGTCACCCCTGGGATGCCTTCGCCATTCGCAGAAGTGACTTTGCCGCTTACCGTATGAGCACCAGCTACTTGGGCGTAGGCCGCCTGGGGCAGCAGGGGAGCGAGGCCCCCACTTAGTAGGATAAGCGGCACCAGCCGCGACCATTTCGTGCTTTTGAGCAGGCGAAACGAAGGTATGGGTGTATGCATGGGTGGGAAGTTTGAAAAATAAAAGGTGAGAAGTGAAGTAAAATAACCTTGATGGTAAGAAGGAGGCAGCAAAATCTAAGGCGTTAGAACCCTATCGAGTTGCCGCCATCGACGGGCAGCGATACGCCCGTGACGTAGCGGGCGCCTTCGGAGGACAGGAACACGGCCGCGTGGCCGATGTCGGAGGGCTTGCCAAACTTGCCCATCGGGGTGCGGCGCATGGCGCGGTCGCGGCGCTCGGGGTCCGAGTTCATGGCAGTGCGGCTCATCTCAGTTTCGATAAAGCCGGGGGCGATGGCGTTGACGCGAACGCCCTGGGCCGAAAACTCGGAGGCCAGCACTTTCACCATGCCCTCGACCGCCGACTTGGAGGCCGCGTAGGCCACCACGCGGTCGATGCCGTAGTAGGCGGCCATCGATGAAATCATGAGGATGCTACCGCTGCGGCGGGCCAGCATGCGCTTGGCCGCGGCCCGCGTGAGGGCAAACACGGCATTGAGGTTGGTGTGAATGATGCGGCTGAAATCTTCATCCGTCACTTCCAGCGCCGGCTTTTTCATGTTGATGCCGGCGTTGTTGACCAAGATGTCGAGCGGGCCGTGGGTGGCTTCGAGCTGCTCTACCAAACCATCGAGGCTACCTAGGTCGGCCACGTCATTCACCATAAAATGCGCGCCCGCGCCCAGCTCGGCGGCCGAGGCTTGCAGCACCGACTCGCGGCGGCCCGTGATGATGACCGTGGCCCCGGCCGCCACCATACAGCGGGCTATTTCGAGGCCAATACCCGTGCCGCCACCCGTGATGAGCGCCACCCGCCCGGCCAGCGAATACACCTGCAGGCCTGGCTGCGCGGCGGGCTCGGCCGTGGTTAGCGCCGCCCCGTTCGCGGAAGAGTGCCCGTTGGGAGATAGGGTAGAAGTGGCCATGATGGAAGTGGTGGTGAGATGGAGAAGAGTGAGTTACTTAAGCTGGTACAGGTTGACTAGGTCTTTAACCTCGGCCAGCGTGCGGGTGGGAGGAGCCAAAGGCGCGGGCAGCGGCTGCCGCGCATAGGTTTGGAAATAGAGCACGCAGGCATCGCGCCACCACAGGGCTTCTTTGCGCTGGGTTTGGAGGCGGGCGGCCACGTCGGCGTGCAGGGCGGGGTCGAGTTGGGGGCGCACCTGGGCCCACTGTTTTTGCAGCCACAGCACCGAGTCGGCGCCGGTGTAGTAGCGGGTGGCCAGCTCGTTCCAGAGGGTGCGGCCGGTGGGCAGGCGCTGGTTCCAGCCCACGTGGTGAAACCAGAGCAGGTAGTCGAGCGGGCAGGTTTGGGGGTTGCCCCATTGCTTCTGCACCTCGGGCTTGTACAAGGCTAGGGCATTGGAGCCGGTGGCCGTGCGGTCGAACCCTAAACCAATAGAATCCGCTTTGTGGTAATAAACCGCCGTCCAGTCGGGCCGGCCCGACTTTGCTAGCCAGGGCTGCGGGCCGAAGTGAATGCTCTCGCCCATGATGTGGTGCAGGCCCAGCGGCGTGGTGTAGCGCACGTAAATGTTGCGCGAGCGCACCAGCATATCAGTGAGCGTGCGCACGGCGGCCGGCTCGGTGGTCAGCGTCATCTTCGTCCATTCCTGAGCGATGGCGGCGGGGCTCAACGTGTGGTCCCAGGCCAAGCGGCCGAAGGCGTACCAGTTGGCCTGGCCCACCGGATGCCCGGTCCAATTACGGTCGCTGCCGATGTTGGCTACCCCCGCAATGGCGCTCAGCGCGTGGTTGTCCACGGTGCCGTCCACTACCTTAGCCACCGTCGAGCCGGGGCCTTCGGCGTAGGTATCGGCCTCCAGCACTTCCTTGATGAGCGGCCCTAGGTACACGAGGTGGGTAGCAAACCCCAGGTACTCCTGGGTGAGCTGCACCTCCAGCACCAGCGGTGTTTTGGGCATGGCCCCGAATAGCGGGTGAAACGGCTCACGGGCCTGAAAGTCAATCGGGCCGTTCTTGACCTGCACCAGCACCTTGGGGTCAAACTTGCCATCAAGGGGTTGGAAGTCTTCAAAGGCCTGCGCGAAGCGGTCGCCGCTGCCGGCTTTGTACACAAAGGCGCGCCACATCACTACGCCGTCGTGGCGGCCCAGGCTCTGGGCCAGCATGTTGGCGCCGTCGGCGTGGGTGCGGTTGTAGTCCTGCGGGCCGGGCTCACCCTCCGAGTTAGCCTTCACCAGAAAGCCGCCAAAATCAGGAATGGCTTTATAAATCTCGTCGCTCTTAGTGGCCCACCACTGCTTCACGGCGGGGTCGAGCGGGTCGGCTGTTTTCAGCCCGCCGATAACCTTGGGCGCAGCCCAAAACACCGACATGTACACCCGCTGGCCGTAGGGCCGCAGCACGCCCGCTACGGAGGCCACCTTGCCAATGTACTCGGCCGTGAGGTAGCGGGCACTGGCGTTCACATTATTGATAACTACGCCATTAATCCCTACCGAAGCATTGGCGCGGGCGTAGTCGGTGTAGCGCGGGTCGAGGCGCTCGGGCAGCTCGTACCACTGCCAGATGCTGGAGCCCGCGTAGCCCCGCTCCACGGTGCCATTCTGGTTATCCCAGTGATTGAGCAGGCGAAAATTGATGCGCGGGTTGCTGCTGATATTCAGCCCCGCCAGCGGCTGGCGCGTCTGCACCTGCCGCAGCAGCGCAAAGGCGCCGTAGAGCACTGCCTGGTCGGTGCGGCCCGTGATTACCAGGTTGTTTTTCTCCGAAAAAAGGCGGTAGCCTTCGGCTTTCAGCGGCTGCTCGCCGGCGCTGGCCTGCTTGTCCACGCGCAGCACGATGCCACCCGTGCGAGTGCTCACCGTGGCTAACGCGGGCACCGCCTGGCCCAGGAGCCCGCTCAGCCCGCGTTGCAATTCGCCACTGGCGGCTTGCAGCACCGGGCTGGTGCCCGCCCCGGTAATAAACTGCGCGTTGCGCAGGTACTGCTGCCGCGCCGCCGCGTCGGCGATGCGGTCGTACTTCAGCCACAGTCGGTAGCCGTCGTCGGCCCGGGCGGGGGCAACGGCAGCCACGGCTAGTAGAAGAAGAAGGAACACGCTGCGGAGCAACATGGCGGGATGGGTGGGAAAGAGGGTGGGGTAATTTTGGCGAGCAGCTGGGTAGCCGCCCGTCAGCAGTCAAGTATCAGTCAGCAGCTACGAGCTGCTGGTTAGCGGTAGCTTCTGTCTCGGCTAGCGCGCGGCGCACACCGTATTCGAGGCCGCGTAGCTCGGCCAGGCCCTTGAGGCGGCCAATGGCGGAGTAGCCGGGGTAGGTTCGTTTGGCAGTGCTGAGGTCGTCAAGCATCTGGTGGCCGTGGTCGGGGCGCATGGGCAGGGCGGTGGTTTCCTCGCCGGCGGCCTCGCGGCGCCGCTCCTCGGTTACCAGCGCGTGCACCACGGCGTACATGTCCACGTCGCCGGCCAGGTGGGCCGCCTCGTGGAAATTGCGGGGATTTTCCTTGCGCTTGGTGGTGCGCAGGTGCACGAAGTGGATGCGCGAGCCGAAGCGCGCTATCATCCCGGCCAGGTCGTTGTCGGGCCGCACCCCTAGGGAGCCGGTGCAAAACGTGATACCGTTGGCGCGCACGTTGCAGGCGGCCAGCAGGTTGCCTAGGTCGGCCTCGGTGCTCACCACGCGGGGCAGGCCTAGCAGCGGGAAGGGCGGGTCGTCGGGATGAATGCACAACCCGATGCCCACTTCCTCGGCTACTGGCGCTACTTGCTGAATAAAGTAGTGCAGGTTGGCCGTGAGGGCAGCGGCATCAATCGTCTTGTATTCATTCAAATACGCCTGAAAGCTGCTCAGCTCAAAGGCCTCTTCCGAGCCGGGCAAACCCAGCAGGGTGGTGTTGGTAAGCTCGGCCACGGCCGCGGCGCTCATGCCGGCAAACTGCTGGCGGGCGGCGGCGGCCACGGCGGGCTCGTAGTCGGCCTCGGCGCCGGGGCGCTTCAGGATGCACAAGTCAAACACGGCAAAATCCTGCCACACGAAGCGCAGGGCGCGGCTGCCGTCGGGCATTTCGTAGTGCAGGTTGGTGCGCGACCAGTCGAGCACCGGCATAAAGTTGTAGCACACCGTGCTGATGCCGCAGGCCGCCAGGTTGCGCAGGCTCTGCTGGTAGTTGGCGATGTACTGGTCGCGGCTGGGGCGGCCTTTCTTGATGTCTTCGTGCACCGGCAGGCTCTCAACCACAGCCCAGTGCAGGGGCGAATGGGTAGCATTAGCGGCCTCTACTAGTTGTTGCCGCGTCCGGATGTCGGCCACCGGCCACTCCACCCCCACTGGCAGCTGGTGCAGCGCCGTGACCACGCCCGCGCAACCCGCCTGGCGAATGTCAAATAGCGAAACCGGGTCGTTGGGCCCGAACCAGCGCATGGTGTGCAGCATAAGTAGCGTACTTGGTAAAATGCTATTTTTTGAGCCTCCTTTTTCGGCGGGCTACTCTGGTGAGTGAATGCTCACTACGAGTAACCTTGCCGTAACACGACTCAAATGTACAAGTTGGCTCAGATTTGCAGGGTAGCTAAAAACCTATGTTACAGGCAAATTTTAAATAAAAACTATCGGTATCGTTTTCGCAAACGTTTCCGATAGGTATTGGGCTTGAAAATATTTCGCCGTGCTGTACATTCGTTTAGGCTTGCTCACGCTCGCCGTTGCCCTTTGCATTATCCAGCTATCCTCCCCACCCAGTTCATGATAAAATGTGTTAAATGCAGCCTGCCCGACACGGTGATGAAGGCCGGTTTTGTGCGTGGGCGCCAGCGTTTCTACTGCAAGAGTTGCGAGTATCATTTCACGGAGGAGAAGCCCGTGGCGCCCGAGCGGCGCCGGCGCCAGGCCACCATTGCCGACGTGGCCAAGCAGGTGGGCGTGGCGCTCTCCACGGTGTCGCGGGCCCTGAACGGGCACAGCGACATCAGCGCCACCACCCGGCAGGCGATATTAGATGCCGCCCGGCAGCTCGACTATCAGCCCAACCTACTGGCCCAGAGCCTCAAGAGCCGCGCTACTTCTACCATCGGCGTCGTAATTCCCGATATCGAGCGGCCGTTTTTTGCCACCGCCGTCAGCGGCATTCAGCAGATAGCGACCGAGGCTGGCTACCGGGTCATGATTTGCCAATCGAAGGAGTCGTACCAGGCCGAGGTCAGTAACGTGCAGGCCCTGATTGCCAGCCGGGTCGATGGCCTGCTCATCTGCCACTCGCGCGAAACCGAGAACTTCGACCACGTGAAGGACCCCGCCCGGCGCGGCATTCCGGTGGTGCACTTCGATAGGGTGTGCAATGAAGTGAATAGCGCTAAGGTCATCCTGGATGACCGCCTAGGGGCCTACAACGTGACCGAGCACCTCATTGAGCAGGGTTGCCGGCGCATTGCCATCCTGGCGGGGCCGGCGTCGCTGCTCATCAGCCGGCAGCGGCAGGCGGGCTACCTCAGCGCGCTGCGCAAGCACGGCCTGCCCATTGAGGATGCCTTTCAGGTGCACATCGATTTTCGGCCGGCCTCGGTGGCGGCGTGCCTCGATACGTGGCTGGCCCTGCCCGAGCCGCCCGACGCCATTTTTGCCATCAACTACACCAATGCCTTTGACCTGATACTGGGCCTGCGGCAGCGCGGCCTGCGGGTGCCCGAAGACATGGCCATCGTGGGTTTTGGCGACGAGTTTTTGGCCAGCCTCATCGAGCCGGGCCTCACCACCGTGGACCTGCACCCCTACCGCATCGGGCAGCAGGCGGCGAGCTTGTTTCTGGAGCAAATGGCGCAGAAGGAGAATTTTGTGCCCCGCACCTGCGTCATTGCCGGCGACCTCATCATCCGCCAATCGTCGCTGAAAGGCCACGGCGAGCCGGTGCGCGTGCCGGGCTAAGCGGGCAGCCGGCCCCGGCCGGCGCCTTGCCCCAGCGGCGCCCGCCCCACTTCGCCTAGGGTGCGCGGGCGGCGGCCGCCGTTGCCAGGCGCCAAAAGTTACTTAATATTGACGCAGCTAATGCGCCGGTGGCCCCGTGCGGGTGCGCCGGCGCTTACCTTCTTTACCCACCTATCCCCCCCGAGAGGAAAATGACTAAAATCAAAGTAGCCAACCCCGTAGTAGAGCTCGATGGCGACGAGATGACGCGCATCATCTGGAAGTTCATCAAGGACAAGCTAATTACGCCGTATCTGGAACTCGACATTAAGTACTACGACCTAGGTATCGAGTACCGCGACGAGACCAACGACCAGGTAACTATCGACTCAGCCCACGCCATTAAGCAGTACGGCGTGGGTATCAAGTGCGCCACCATCACCCCCGATGAGGAGCGCGTGGTGGAGTTTGGCCTAAAGCAGATGTGGAAATCGCCCAACGGCACGATTCGTAACATTCTGGATGGCACCGTATTCCGCGAGCCCATCGTGATGAACAACGTGCCCCGCCTGGTGCCCAACTGGACGGCCCCGATTTGCATCGGCCGCCACGCCTTCGGCGACCAGTACCGCGCCACCGACTTCGTAACCAAGGGCAAGGGCAAGCTCACCGTCACCTTCCAGCCCGAAGATGGCGGCGAAACGCAGTCGTTTGAGGTCTATAACTTCAAGGGCGACGGCGTGGCCCTGGCCATGTACAACACCGACGAGAGCATCCGGGGCTTTGCCCACGCCTGCTTCAACCAAGCCCTGAGCAAGGGCTGGCCGTTGTACCTGAGCACCAAGAACACCATCCTGAAGAAGTACGATGGCCGCTTCAAGGACATCTTCCAGGAGATTTACGAAGCTGATTACTTGGCCAAGTTCAAGGAGGCCGGCATCACCTACGAGCACCGTCTCATTGACGATATGGTGGCCTCGGCGCTGAAGTGGAACGGCAACTTCGTGTGGGCCTGCAAAAACTACGACGGCGACGTACAGAGCGACACCGTGGCCCAGGGCTTCGGCTCGCTCGGCCTGATGACCTCCGTGCTCGTGACGCCCGACGGCGGCACCATGGAGGCCGAGGCCGCCCACGGCACCGTGACGCGCCACTACCGCGACCACCAAAAGGGCAAGCCCACCAGCACCAACCCCATCGCCAGCATCTTCGCCTGGACGCGCGGCCTGGAGTTCCGCGGCAAGCTCGATGGTAACCAGGAGCTCATTGACTTCTGCCACAAGCTGGAGCAGGTGTGCATTGAGACCGTAGAAAGCGGCAAAATGACCAAGGACCTGGCCGTCTGCATCCACGGCAACAAAGTGGAGCACGGCCGCGATTACCTCTACACCGAGGAATTCCTAGAAGCGCTCGACGAGAACCTGAAGAAGAAGCTGGGCCAATAAGCCCTAGGGTATTTCAAGAGAAAAGGTCCATCTGCTATGCGGATGGGCCTTTTCTTATTCAGCCGTAGCTTGGACTCTGCGAGTCCGAGCGCGAGCGCAGCGAGCATCCCGCGTCAGAATAGTTATTATATGCTGACCAAACAAACGTAACCTAACGCGGATGCTCGCTGCGCTCGCGCTCGGACTCGCAGAGTCCAAGCTACGGCTGAATGTTACTCGTACATGTCGTGTGGGTCGGCGGCGGCCAGCTCCGTGAGAAACTGGCCAATGGCGACGCTAGCGGCGGCCAGCACGGCGGCGCCTTTTTCGGCAGTGGCCTCGGCGGGGTCGCCGATGCCGGTGTCGGCGGTTACCTGGCTCCACTCGCGCTGGGCCCAGGCCCAGCCCTGGCGCAGGGCCTTGATGCGGAATTGCTTGGCCTGGCCCGAGCCGGCTTCGGCCAGCGGGCGCACCAGTGCGGGCGCGATGTGCAGCATGGCGCTGGTTTCGAGGGCGTCGGCGTGGTCGCCGGGCGCCGTGAAAAACTGGCTGCGGTCCACGGCTTTAAACCAGTTGAGGGTGCAGAGAAACACGGTCGGAAACTCGGCTTGCAACTCGCGCAGGTGCTGGCGAAAATCGTTGCCGCCGTGGCCGTTCAGCACCACCAGCTTGGGAATACCCTGGCGGGCCAGCACCTGCACAATGTCGCGCAGGATGGCCAGCTGGGTGCTCGGGTTCAGGTTGATGTCGAGGGTAATATCGAGCTGGCCCGTGTTCACGCCGAACGGAATAGTGGGCAGCACCACGACCTTGGCGCCCGCCTCCCAGGCCAGGCGGGCGGCCTCGGCGGCCACGTAGTCGCACTGGAAGTTGTCGGTGGCGTAGGGCAGGTGGTAGTTGTGGGCTTCGGTGGCGCCCCAGGGCAGCACCACCACTTCGTAGGCGGCATCTTTCACGTGCTGCCAGGTGGTTTCGGCTAAGATATAGGGGCGAGACGCCATAGCGCGGGCCGCATGTGAGCAGCGGCAGTAAAAATAGTTAATCCCGGCATCTACCTCAGCAAAGGCCAAAAAAAGGCCGCTAGCAAAGCTAGCGGCCGGTTTGTTCAGCACCTCTTACCTAGTTACTGGCTGCGCGTCCCGGCAGCCTCGACACTAAAAATTGTATAGTTTGACTCAAATAGCAACTTGTTTACTTCTCAAACAGAATCGGGAATTTCCCGACATTGTCCTTAATCAGATGTCCCCACATCTTCTCCACATGAAAATAACTTATAAATAATACAAATACTTGTGGTGCTGAATCCGTGACAAATCTAGGAACACTAATTGTAAAAATGCAAAAATAATTGCACTTTTTTTCAAAAAATAGTTTTTATCATTGTCTGATAATTACTTACAATATCAAATGTTGTGCTTGGATATTAGCACTATTTTGAGTTAATTAAGTATTCATCAGTAAATGAGTGTTTTTGGTAGGTAGCTCGGCATTTTCCTTTGCTATTTTTTCGGCACCTAGGGGCCGCGCTACCAGCCAGCTACAAGTAAGAACGAGTGGCAGAATGATTCTGAGCTAGGAAGTAGCAGACCTGCTAGTTGCCCGCTGCGCTGCCTGATTACAACGCCTAGGTGCCGGGCGCACAGTCTACCATTACGCAGTGGCCAGGAGCGCTCAGCTGGGTGGCTCTCCTCATGGTGCGCCGTGAGCTTGGATGAAAACCGGAAATACTGCATATCGCTGAGCACAGTATTTTTCCTTGCTTTTTCGAAGCGCCGGGCCAGCCTGTAGCGGCTCAGCCAGCGCAGGCAGCCATAGCGGCAGGCAAGGCCTGATAGACGCATCCTATTATTGTTCAGTATTTTACTTGCCTGGTGCGCACGCCAGGCTGGCTTTGAGAGCTTGTAGCATCTTCGGCTAGCTGGCTGGCTATCAGAGTCAGGCAGCCCTAAACGGGATTGGTTACACATCGGAGCTCATCGCCAAAGGCCCTAAGAATAGTCATATTTCCTTATCTACTTAATAATAAGGTAACGATAAAGCTTGCGGGTTCTTGTTGATATTGCAGGCTTATCTTGACTGACTACATGTGTATGAAGCAATCCGTTGCCCTTATCGTTGTAATTCCGGTTGGCCCCAAGTGCCGCCCAGAGTTTATTCTGGATACGCTCGACAGTGTGCAGCACTATATCCATAGCACACACCAGGTTATCTTATCCGACGACTCGCAAAACCCGGCTATTTGTGCAGCTGTCACCGCGCAGCGGCCAGAGGTTATTGTGCTTCCAACCAGCGAAAGCCACGGCAAGTGGCTCGGGCTGTACGTCTCGCTGTGCAACGCCTACCGCTACGCCCTCGACAACTTTGACTTTGAGGCGTTGCTACGCCTGGATACGGACGCGCTCATCATCGGGCACGACCCAGAGCTCCCGATTTTGGACTTGTTTCGGCGTGAGCCAACGGTGGGCTTGGCGGGCCGGCTCATTCGGGGCATCACCTCCCCCGACGACCTAGGCAACGTGTGGGATAATAGGGTGGTACGCGAGATGTTTACCAGCATTGGCAAGGTTTTTACGCGCCATTTTTTGCGGCAGCCCCTGATTCACTGGCGCATCCGCCCCGTTATGTTTCAGGCCATCTACAACGGCTACGAATTTGGCGATTTCGTCTTCGGCGGCACTTACGTATTCAGTCGGCGCGGGCTCGAGGCCCTGCGCGACCAAGGCTTTTTACCACTGGCCGGGGTGCAAAAAGCACAATTGGAAGAAGATTACTTCTTTAGCATGCTCATCAAGGCAGCGGGTCTCGAGCTAGGCGACTTGGCCGTCGGCGATTTACCCTTCGGGGTGGCGTGGGTCGGGCTGCCGGCCGCCCCCGAAACACTGGCGCAGGCCAATAAAAAAATCATCCATTCCACGCGCTCGTGGCAGGATATGAAGGAACAAGACATCCGCCAGTATTTCAAGAGTCGGCGAACCCAGGATGCCAACGCCCCGCTGCTACAGCCAGTGGCAGTATAGGCCTCAGCCCAAAGGCCCGGCGCGCATGCTGCTGGGTCGGGGTCTTGGCTTCATTAGGAGAAGCTTCACTTAAAAAAGACAGCCGCTCGGATATACATCCGGGCGGCTGTCTACTAATGAGCGAGAAACGAGGTTCGAACTCGCGACCCTCAGCTTGGGAAGCTGATGCTCTACCAACTGAGCTACTCTCGCGGGGGTTGGTGGGGCAAAGGTACGGCGGCGGGGGCAAACCGCAAGTAGTAGGCCGCCCGCGGAACATCGGGGCGGGCGCGGACGTTTACTTTAGTACGTATGCCCCGTCGCCCGTCGTCCCGCACCGTTCTCTCCCCTTTTTCGCGCCGCCTAGTGGCCGGGTTGCTCATTGCCGCAGGCATCTTGCTGATGATAGGGCAGTTGCTCAAGCTCTACGTCTTACTTTTTCAGTGGCACACCCTAGGGGCTTGGGAAATACGGCCCTTGCTGGGAGTACTCCTGGGTATAGCAGCGGGCGCGCTCACCAGTCACGTGGGCTGGCGGGTGGGCCGCGCCGGCTAACGGCGCCGCCATGTGCGGCGCTAGCCCGACCTTTGCGGTCCTATGTCTTCTCCCCTCCGTATTTCCATCGCCAAGGCCAACCCGGCCACGGCCGCTCGCCTGGCCGCTCTAGGTAGCCAAACGTTTCGCGAAACGTTTGCTGCCGACAACACGCCCGAGGATATGGCCGCGTTTCTGGCCCAAACCTACGGCCCCGACATTCAACTGGCCGAGTTGCAACAGCCTCGCCACGTCTTTCTGCTGGCCGAAATGCAGGGCGAGCTGGTGGGCTTTGCCAAGCTCTGGCGCGACTCGGCGCTGGGCCTCGCGGCCGGCGAGCCGGCGGCGGGCCGCCTCGAAATCAAGCAGCTGTACGTGGCCGAAGCGTGGATAGGCACCGGCCTAGGCGCCGCGCTCATGCGCCGCGTGCTGGATTTGGCGCAGGCCGAAAACTGCACGGCCCTCGTGCTAGGCGTGTGGGAGCGCAACGAGCGCGCCAAGGCCTTTTACCAGCGCCTGGGCTTTCGGGAAATTGGCGAGCACACCTTTACGCTGGGCGCAGATGTGCAGCGCGACCTTATTCTGCGCAAAGGCCTCGCGGGGCGGGCCTAGGCGTATATTTGGCCGTGCGGTTTTTTACTGACTTTATGCATTGTCGGGCCGGCGCCCTGCTGGGGCTGCTGGTGGGCCTGGCCGCGTGCCAGGCGCAACCCGAGGCGGCGGGCGGCCAAGCCAGCGCGGCTACCCCGCCCACCGGCCACTTCACGGGCACCCTGGAGGTACCCGGCCAGCCAGCCCTGCGGGCGGCGCTGGAAATGCGCCACCCCCGGCCCGGCCGCTACGATGCCGAACTAGTGATAGCCACAGCTCCCAGCCTCAGCTTCGTAGCCGACACGCTGACGTTCAGCCAGGACACGCTGCGCTTTGCGCGGCCCGGCCGGCCGGGCCAAACGCTAACCCTGGCGCGGCAGGGAGATTTTTGGCGCGGCACGCTGGCCCTCGACTCGGCGCGCTACCCGGCGCTGCTGTTGCGGCGCGGCCCCGCCGAGCCCGCCGTGTACCGGGTGCGGCGCGATGAGCTAGCCGGCCCAAAAGGCGAGTCAGTCCTGTTTAGTCCCGCCGACGAAACGCTGCCGGGCATCGCCATCGCCCTGTTTCCGACCCTCGCCACGGCCCCCATGGCTCCGGCCTGGGCCGATGCGCTGGCCCGCGAGGGCTACACCGTGCTACTGCTGCCCGCGGCCGATACGCTGGTGCCCGCGCACCTCTCGGCCGCCCTCACCTACCTGCACCGCGTACCGGGCGTGGACACGGCGCGGGTGGGCGCTTGGGCAGCCGGTGGCCGGGCGACGCTATTGGCTGTTGTATTGGCCGAACCGACCCTAGGTAGCCCGCGGCCGGCTTTTGTAATAGCGCAGGGCGCGCCGGCCCCTACTGAGGCCACCCGCCCGCTGTGGCGCAATCTGGCCCGCACCGAGCGCGTGCTGGGCCTCTACGAAACCACTGATGCCGCCACAGTGCGCACCGCTGCGAGCTTGCGGGCAGCCCTAGCCAACCCGCAAGCCCGCGTGCTACGGGGGCAGGGTGCCGGGCTCAACGAAGCAGTAGTGGGCTGGCTACGCGAGTTACAGGCGGCTCACTAGCACATCAGTTAGGTTTTGCTAGACTGTTCAAGCCTCGCGCCAGCAAGGGCGGCATGACTAGCTACTCAAGCACCTCTATACCAGCAGCAAACCCTTTTCGCGCAGCAGCTGCCAAGCGGGGCTTTGCAGGAAAGCCTCCCAGGTGCCCGCCCCGGCGGGAAAGCTGGCGCCGGCTTCTTTGAGCAGTACTTTGGTGTCGTAGTCGAGGCTGAGGCGCGTGAGCAGCTGGTGCAGCCAGGGGCCGATGAGCTCGGTGGTTTTCACTTCAAAATCCTCGGCCTGCTCGTAGCAGGTGAGGATGGCGCGGGTCGTTTTCTTATCCTTGGGGCCGTTGCCGCCGGTGGTTTTGAGGCTGAACTCGGGCACGTTGCCGAGCCAGAAGAGGCGACGGTTGGGTTGAGCGGCGTCGGGCTTTTCGGGCTCACCTAGGGCTTGCTGAATGAGCTGGCGCGGCACGGTGGGGCGCGGCGTTTTGAAATCGAACCAGAAGCTGAGCGGCTCGCGCAGGGCCACGCCGTGCATGTAGTTGTAGAGACTTTTGGCGAGGCCGGGGCCAAAGGTCTCATGGTCGGCACCTAGGGGGTCGTCGTGCCAGAGGTCGTTCCAGGCGAAGGGGCCGGGCTCGGGGCCGATGGCGGCCACCTGGTACTTGGCGGGGTTTTTTCCCACCGGCGAATGGGCCGTCATCGAGAAGCGGTGCCAGTAGCCGCTCTGCACGATACCGGTTTCGAAAAGCTGCCGCACCACTTCCAGCGAGTCAACGGTTTCCTGGGCGGTTTGGGTCGGAAAACCATACATGAGGTAGGCGTGCACCAGCACGCCCGCCTGGGTGAAGCCCTGCGTGACGCGCGCCACTTGCGCGATGGTCACGCCCTTCTCCATGAGGGCCAAAAGCCGGTCAGAAGCCACTTCCAGCCCACCCGAGATGGCGATGCAGCCCGAGGCGGCCAGTAGCCGGCAGAGGTCGGGCGTGAAGGTCTTTTCAAACCGAATATTCCCCCACCAGCTGATGCTGACGCGGCGCTTCAGTAGCTCGATGGCCAGGTCGCGCAGGGCCAGCGGCGGCGCGGCCTCATCCACGAAGTGAAAGCCCGTCTGGCCGGTCTGGGCCACTATCTGCTCTATTCTATCGACCAGCAGCGTGGCCGGCGCGGCTTCGTAGCGGCCGATGTAGTCGAGCGTGACGTCGCAAAACGAGCAGCGCTTCCAGTAGCAGCCGTGGGCCACGGTGAGCTTGTTCCAGCGGCCATCGCTCCAGAGGCGGTGCATAGGGTTCAGCACCTCAATGACTGATAGATAGTCGCCTAGGTGCAGGTCGGAGTAATCGGGCGTGCCTACCTCGGGGTGCGGAATGTCGGGATGCGGGTAGTTAATGTACTCAACCTCACCGGCCTCGTTGCGCAGGAACGTGCGCTGGAGCAGGTGGCGACCGTCGGCTTGGGCGTCATCCGCTATTCGTTCGTCATGCAGAGCGTAGCGAAGCATCTCGCTCGCATCGTTGGCTGCCGATAAATGAAGCGAGCGAGATGCTTCGCTGTGCTCTGCATGATGACCGTCTTTATTCTTCAGGTACTCGAACAGCCGCAGCCACGGCCCTTCGCCATCATCGAGCGTGAGGTAGTCGATGTAGTCGAAAAAGCGCGGCTCCTTCAGCCCGCGCAACTCGGTATTGGGGTAGCCGCCGCCCATCACGGTCACGGTGGTGGGGCTTGTTTGCTTGAGGCGCTGGGCCAGGCGCAGGGCGGCGTAGAGGTTGCCGGGAAAGGGCACGGTAAAGCCCACGATATCGGGCTTTTCGGTGGCCAGCAGCTCGTCGAGCAGCTCCAGCAACATGGTATCGACCAGGTTGGGCGCGGCCGCCAGGGCGGCGTGCAGCGGGTCGAAGCTGGTGGCTGACATGGCCAGGCTTTCGGCGTAGCGCGAGAGGCCGAACTGCGGGCCCACAGTTTCCTTCACTAGGTCGGCTAGGTCTTCGAGGTAGAGCGTGGCCAGGTGCCGGGCCTGGTCGGTGAGGCCCATCGTGCCAAAGGCCGTTTCGAGGTCGGCCACGTTATCAAACCGGCTGGCCTCTGGCAAGAAACGGCCGTGGCAGATGCGCGGCGCTAGCGTAAGGTCGCGGTTTTGCAGAAACCGGATGGCCGGGCCGATGGTGGCCTCGTAGCGGCGGCGCAGGCGCAGCATCCGCTTAGCGTTGTCGCTCAGGTCGTAGCCGCCGGCTTCGATTTCATCGAACATCCGCCCTAGGCCTTCTTTTGAAAAAAGCTTGAGCACTAAGCCAATGCTGAGGTCGGCCTGCCGCACCTCGTAGCCCCTACTCTTCAGAAAGCCTTTGATGTAGGCCGTGGCTGGGTACGGCGTATTGAGCTGCGTGAGCGGCGGCGTGAGAAGCAGGAGGCGGGGCGAAGCGAGAGACACGGGAATACAAACCTACGCGAGCGCCTAGTGGTTCGGGCGGGCACGCAAAAGCGTCGGCCGGGGCCCGAGCCCCAACCGACGCTGACTGAGCGAACTACGCTGCGGGAGCAGTTAAATGGCCGGGTCGGCCGGCGTGGAGGAGTTATTCTCGCGCTCGGTGCGGGGGTAGGGGTAGAAGGTGCGGTTGCGCTCGGCGCCCGTGGTACCGGGGCCGGGGCGGCCAAAGCGGCGGCTGTCGGGCAGGCGGAAGCCTTGGAAGGCCAGCTCGATGTTGCGGTTGCGCAGGATTTCGAGCAGCACCGCATCGGTGGTTACCGCGCCGGCGTAGGCGGGCAGGGCGGCACCTAGGCCGTAGATATCCTGCGCGGGCGTTTTGGTCAGCACCCGGTTGAGCGAGAGCAGTGCAAAGGGCAAATTATTGAGCCGCGCATTGGCCTCGGCCTGGATAAGGAGCATTTCGCCTGGCAGGTACACTGGGATGGGCGCATTGTTGGCGGTGTAGAAAGCCAGACCGCGGTTCTGGGTCGGCGTGGGGTTAGCGCGCACCAAGAAGGGCAGGCGCTGGTCGCCCGCGGTCGGCGCAAGGGCGCCGGTCAGCCCTAGGTTGGCATCGGTAGGCTCAAAAACGTTGCGGTTTCCAAAGGCCACCTCGAAAATCGGGTTGCGGGTATTGTCATCAAAGTTGAACACCGACTTTTTCGTCAGGTCTACCTGGCCGGCCGCCCTGATGGCTTTGTCGTAGTTGCCGGCCTCCAGGCTGTAGCGCGCGATGAGCGCCTGAATGGTATTGGTGAGGTCAAGGCCAGGCACAATTTTACTTGTGAAATCGGCCGAAACGGGTGTGGCGGCGAGCTGCGTGGCGGCGGCTTCGAGCTGGGTCACGGCATCGGTGAGCAGCTGGGCGCGAGGCACGAAGGGCGCGTTGTCGCCGGTTACGAGGGGCGCTTGCTCAAAAAACTCGGCCAGCGTACCTAGGGCCAGGGCCCGGAAAATACTGGCGTAGGCCACGATGCCGCTGCGGGTGCCCGCCTCCGGCGCGTTGCCAGCGTTGGCGAGCACCAGGTCGGCGTTGGCACGCACGAGCTGGCACTGGGTCCAGACATTGCGCACCACGCCGTTGCTATTGTTCACGTTGCCCGCGCCCAGGCTCACGTTGTACTCCTCGATGTTGCCCACGTTGAGCACGTTTAGCTCGCGGGTGCTAAGGCCGCCTAGGGCGGTGGCGTTGTAGAGCACGCTCAGCAAGCCGCCCGTGGTGTAGCGGTATTGCAAGCCGTTGCAGAGCGTGATGAGGCCATCGGATGAGGTAACCACCTGCGTCTGATTGGCCGAGCTGGGATTGGTGTATTCCTTATTGCAGGCGCCGAGCGTGAGCGAGAGCAGGGCGGTCAGAAAAAATAGCTTTTTCATATTGATTATCTGCTAAATACGCTTAGAACGTGGCCGAAAGCTTGAGCTGATAGGTGCGCGGAATGGGCACGTTGCCGAAGTCGATGGCGCGCAGTAAATCGGAGGAGCCGCCGGCGCTGGTTTCGGGGTCGAAGCCGTTGTAGTGGTCCCACGAATAGAGATTGCGGCCCACCACGGCGATATTCAAACCGCTGATAAACTTGCTGAACGTGGGTAGCGCGTAGCTCAGGGCCACCTCCCGCAGCTTCACGTAGGAGCCGTCATCGACCCGGAACTGCTGGGTGTTATAGATGGCGAAGATGTAGCCGCGGGGCAGGTCGCCGCGCAGTTCCTGCTCGGCCAGGTCGCCGAGCCCGACGCCCTGCCGGGTGCGCTTGTCGGCGTTGAACACGCTCACGCCGCGCACGGCGTCGAGCAACAGGTGCAAGGACAGTTTTTTGTAGGCGAAGTTGGTGTTGAGCGAGCCCGTCCAGTTGGGGTTGGGGTTGCCGATGACGGCGTTGGCCACGGCGGTGCCGGCGGCGTAGCTGGGCTGGCCGTTGGCCTCGCGGGCCGGCGTGAAGGTGGTCGAGCCCACGGCCTGGCCGCTGGTGCGCTCATCCTGCGGGAAGCCCTGGGGCGTGAGCAGCAGCGAGCCATCGGGGTTGCGGGCGTAGGTCGAGCCGTAGAACACGCCGGCCGGCTGGCCGTTGAGCAGGTACACCGGCGCACCGGCCGCGTTGTCGACCGAGATGGCTTGGGTGGCGCCGTTCGAGCCCGGCAGGTCGAGCACCTTGTTGCGGTTGCGGTTGTAAATGAGGGTAATATCCCAGGTAAAATCGGTAGTCTTGACCGGCGTGGCGCTCAGCACCACTTCCAAGCCGCGGTTTTCCATCGAGCCCACGTTGTTGACGATGGCCGAGCCACCGGTGCTAGCGGCCAGGTTGCGGCGCACCACGAGGTCAGTGATTTTCTGGCGATACACCGTGATGCCCAGCCCCACGCGGTCGTTCAAAAACCCTAGGTCGGCGCCGCCCTCGATTTCGCCCATGCGCTCGGGGCGCACGGCGGGGTTGGCCAGTGTAGTGCCGGGTACGATGGTGTTTTTACCCAAGAAACCCACCGGCGTAAACTGGTAAAATCGGTCGTAGGAATTGATGCCCGTCAGGTTGCCGGCCTCGCCGTAGCTGGCGCGTAGCTTCAAGCTGTTCACGACTTTGGCAAAGCCCGCGCCCTGCCAAAACCCGAGGTCCGAGACCACCAGCGAGCCGCTGATTTTGGGGTACACCTGGTTGGTTTCTGACTCCGAAAACTTCGATGAGCGGTCGCGCCGCAACGAGCCCGTCACGAAAGCCAGGTTGCGAAAGCCCACCGTGGCCTGCCCATAGTAGCCGCTCAAGTCGAAGCGGTCGAGCAGGTAGGCCGACGTCACGGTGGTGTTCGACGCCCCATTAACCGTGGTGATAAACGGCGCCAGGTTCTGGCCCTGCGTCGTGCTATAGTCTTGCTGGCTAAACTGGTAGCTATAACCGGCCAGCAGATTCAGCTTGAAAGCTTCACTGAGCTGGCGCTCGTAGCCCACGTTGATATCCGAGTTGAGCTGCACCACCACGTTGTTACCGTTGGCGGCGTAGCCGAGGGGGTAGCGAGCAGCCGGCAGGCCCGCCGTGGCCTGGTACGGGTAGGGCCGAATGTAGCTCTGGCCCACCTGCGAGTAGGCGTCCACGCCCAGCACGTAGTCCACGCTCAAGCCCTTGGCGGGCGTCAGGTTCACCTGCACGTCGCTCACGGTGCGATTCACGCCCTGCGTGAATTTCATGTCCTCGATGGTCGAGAGCGGGTTTACGCGGGTGGGCTCCACGGCCAGCAGGTTGCCAGCCGCGTCGCGCTGCGTAATGTCATAGATGTTGTTAGTGATATTGACCGAGTTAATCGGGCTGTAGAAGACGTTGCCGTTGGCCTTCTCATTCGAAAAGCTATTGATGTAGCTGATACCCGCCGACACCTTGGCCCAGTCGGTAAGGCGCTGGTCGATGCGCGCCCGCAAGTTGTAGCGCGTGAAATCGGTACCCTTGATGATGCCCTGGTTTTTGAGGTACCCCAGGGAGAAATAATACTGCGTGCGCTCCGAGCCGCCGGCCACCGACACGGCATCATCGGTACCCGAGCCAGTGCGGAAAATCTGGTCGAAGTAGTTGTAGCGCGTCACATCTACCTGGTTGGTAGCGAGCTGAGTCGTGACATTAGCGCGGGTGATGCCAGTCGTGGTTACGCCGGGGTTAGCCGCCGGCGCGCCGATGGGGTAGAGCCGCAGTCCCGCGTAGCCAAACTGCTTGCCGTAAGTATTCACCGGCACCATGTGGCGCAGCTCATTAATCTGAAAGCTACCCGAAAACGACACCCTAGGTGCGCCCGCCTGCCCGCGCTTAGTCGTAATGAGCACCACGCCATTGGAAGCCCGCGAGCCGTACTGCGCCGCCGCCGCCGCGCCGTTGATGACGTTGATGCTGGCAATATCATTGGGGTTAAGGTCGGCCAAACGGTTCTGGCCGGGGTTGGCTGAGCCGATATCGTTGGTGAGGGCCAGTTGCGACACGTTGGTGCTGGCGTTGCTCACAATTACGCCGTCGATGACGTAGAGCGGGTCGGAGGAGCCCGAGAGCGAGTGCACGCCGCGCAGCCGCACCGAGATGGAGCCCGCCGGGTCGCCCGAGTTTTGGGTGATTTGAGCGCCCGGAACCTTGCCCTGCAAGGAGTTGAGCACGCCGCCCGAGCCGCTCTGGGTCAAATCATTGCCGCTGATGGTGCTGATGGCGTTGCCCAGCTCGCGGCGGTTGGTGGTCACGGTCGAGCCCACCACCACTATCTCGTCGAGGTTCTGACGGCTCTCGGCCAGCGTTACGTCGGTGGTCACCGTTTCGGCGGTACCTAGAGTCAGGGGCCGCGACTCGGTTTTGTACCCTACCAACGACACCGTGAGTGTGTAAGCACCCGCTGGCCGGGTGCCCGTAATAGAGTACGCGCCATCATTGCCGGAGGCGGCGCCTAGGCCGGTACCTTTCAGCAGCACCGTGGCGCCGGGCACACCCTGGCCCGTGGCATCCGTAATGCGGCCCGTGAGCGTGAAGCGCTGGCCCGCGCTACCCTGCGCCCAGGCCGCCGTGTGCAACAAAAGCAAGCAAAGCAGCAGGAAACCACCCTGCGAATACCATCGACTGGAAGAGTAGAGTTTGAGCATAGGAAAAAGGGGGAAAGAGGAAAATATTCTACCACGTCAATGATAAGCTATATTTTCATATTTTCTTAATCTACTAAAACTCCCGCGGCCATCTTTCGAACGAGCCGTAGCGTGAAGCTCTGCTTCGCGTAGCACCAGATAAGCTGGTCGGGCACTATCCTAGCGCCACGCGAAGTAGAGCTTCGCGCTACGCCTTAAAACGGTACTACCACTTTCACGCCCAGGTTGCGGCCGGGGTTGAAAATGCCCAGCCGGCCGCTGGGCGAGGCTGCGTAATACTCAAAATACTTGAGCCGGCTCAGGTGCGCTTGGTAGGCCGTGTCGAGCAGGTTATCGGCCGTCAGGAACAGCTGAAGGGCGTCGCGGCCGGCCTTGGTGCGCCAGGTGGTGCCCAGGCCCACGCCCAGCAGAGCGTAGCCGGCGGTGGCGGTTTCGGCGCCATCCACGGCGTAGACGCGGTTTTGGCGGGCGGTGCCGTCCAGGGTCAGGCGCAGGTAGCTGGCGGTGAGGCGGGCGCCAGGCCGGGCGGGCGCGGTGAGGCGCAACTCGGTCCGGGCCTGGGCAGGCGGCATCAGGGGCAGGTAGCGGGCGGCGGCGCCCACGCGCTCGCGCAGGGCGGGGTTGTCGTTGAGGCCCACCACGAGGGCGGCGCCGGTGCGCCAGCTCAGCCAGGGCAGGGCGGCGGGGTGCAGGTTAAAGCTGATTTCGCCGCCGTAGAGGCGAGCGGCAGCCTGCTGGTACTGGTAGGTAGCGTTGCCGGGCACCACTTCTATGGGCTGGCCCTGGGCGTCGAAGAGGCGGGCTTGGTAGATGAAGTTATTCACATAGTTGTGGAAAACTTCGGCGCTAGCCTCCCAGTTTTTCGACTGCCACAGCAGCCCTAGGTCCTCCTGCAGCGAGAATTCGGGCCGAAACTCGCGGTTGCCCAGATACACGATGTGGGCGCCGGGGTCGAGGCCGTTGGAGCCGATTTCGGGGATGTTGGGCGCCCGGTAGCCGCGCGCCACGTTGGCCCGCAGCACCAGGTGGCTACCCAAGGGGTAGCTGCCGCCCAGGCTGGCCGACAACCCCCGATAGGTAGTCTGAAAACTCGGGAATTGCAGCGCCGCGCCGGGCGTACTGGCCCCGGCCGCCCCGTCGAAACCGGTGCCTAGGTTGGGCGCCACGTAGAAATCGTCCCAGCGCACCACGCGGGTATCGTAGCGCAGGCCGCCGGTTAGCTCCAGCTTACCCAGGGTCTTTTTGGCCAGGCCAAAGCCGCCGATGTCGAACAAGCGGTAGGCCGGAATGGGGAAGTCGGTGGCTTGTAAGTGGGTGTTTACCTGACTCATGCCATTGGCGCCCACGGTTAGCTCCAGGCCGCGCCAGGTGGGCAGCAGGTAGCGCGCTTCGTAGCTGGTGGTGGTCAGGCGCAGGTCGAGGCCCGGCTGGGCGGGCGCGGTGGGGTGGTTGAATTCCTGGCGGTGGTTTTGCTGCACGCCCAGCAGCAGGCGCAGCTCACCGGCGCCCAGCTTCACCTCGCCGCTGGCAAAGGCGCGGTAGTGCCGGATGTGTTGGCGCAAATCGCCGATGCGGTAGCTGCGCAGCTCATCGTCGCTTACTACCGGGCGGTCGCGGATATCGTCGCGGCCGGACTCAAATACTTGGCGTGTAAAGGCGCGGCTCAGTGAGTCGCGACTGCCGTCGGGGATTTCCTGGTGGTTGTCGTAGGTGGTGAGCCAGAGGTGCGCGCCGCCCCAACTCTTCTGCACGCCCACCATGCCGGTCAGCGTCAGCTCCCGAAAGCCGGTATTGTAGACGCGCCCATCCACGGCGTTGCGGTAGTCGCGGGCCAGGCGCTGGCTGGCGCGGAAGCTCGTTTGCAGGCCGTTTTTCTGGTAATTCAGACCTAGGGACGCGCCCAGCAGGCCGTTCACCGACTGGTACTCGGCCAGCGCTTCGCCATGCAGCTCGCCGGACGGGCCGCCGGGCAGCGCCGGAATCAGGTTGACTACCCCGGCCACGGCGTCGGAGCCGTAGAGCAGGCTGGCCGGGCCCTTCACCACCTCCACCCTATCGATGCCGTAGCCATCTACCTCAATGCCGTGCTCGTCGCCCCACTGCTGCCCCTCCTGGCGCAAGCCGTTGAAGAGCGTCAGCACGCGGTTGTACCCCAGACCCCGAATGAAGGGCTTACTCACGTTGGGCCCTGTGGTCACGGCGCTCAGCCCCGGCACGCCCCGCACGGCCGCGTCGATGACGTTGGTGCTGGCATTGATGCGGATTTCGCGCTGGCTCAGCGCCGCGATGGGCACCGGCGAGCGGCGGATTTCGGTGGCCCGCCCTACCCCGGTCACTACGACTTCGCCCAGGGCTTTTTCGCTGGCCGCCAGCTTTATCAGCAAAGGCTGGGCGAGCGGCAGCGTCACGGCCGGGCGGGCCAACAAGTAGCCCACAGCGCTGATTTCCAGCTGCTGCGGCCCGGCGGGCAGGTCCGGCAAGGCGAAGTCGCCCGCCGCGTCGGCGGTAGTGCCCTGGTGCAGCGCGGGCAACGCCACGCTGGCGTAGGGCACGGGGCGGCCGGCGGCATCCTGCACGCGGCCGCGCAGGGCCTGGGCGGGGGCTAGAAGGGGCGTAAGTAACAGGCAGAGGAGAAGTTGCTTCATAGAATACCCGGTAGTAAAAGCCCGTACCTAGGGGCAAGGCGCGGCCCAGAGCCAGCTTTGCAGCCGCTTGAAAAAGGAGGAAACCAGTTGTTTAAATACTTGTCAGGCTCGCCGCCCATCAACCCCACCCCCTAGCCCCCTCCCCTCCGGGAGAGGGCGGACTAGCCGTTAGCTATAGTTTCTAAAAGCTCGAACTAGAAGCTAGTCCCCCCTCTCCCGGAGGGGAGGGGGCTAGGGGGTGGGGTCCGCGTAAGGTCCACGCCCACCGAGCCGCCATTACCCCACCACCGTTTGCCAGAGCAAAAACACGTTGAGCGCAATGATGAGGCCCGCCACGGCCCAGGCCACCACGCGCACCCAAGGCCGGTTCACGAACACGCCCATTTTGACTTTGTCACTGGTAAAGAGCACCAGCGGCACTACCGCAAACGACAGTTGCAGCGACAGCACTACCTGGCTGAAAACCAGCAGTTGGCCGGTGCCTTTTTCGCCGTACAGAATGGCGACCACTAGCGCCGGCACCACCGCCACCAGCCGCGTGATGAGGCGGCGCAGCCAGGGCTTGAGGCGCAGATTGAGGAAACCTTCCATCACAATCTGGCCGGCTAGAGTGCCGGTTAGCGTCGAGCTTTGGCCTGAGGCCAGCAGCGCGATGGCGAATACCACGCTGGCAGCGCCCGCGCCCAGCACCGGCGTCAGCAGTTTGTGAGCATCGGCAATGTCGGCCACGTCTTCGTGGCCCTTGCCGTGGAAGGCGGCGGCGGCCGTGACCAAGATGGCCGCGTTCACAAAAAACGCCAGGAACAGGGCTACCGTGGAGTCGATGGTGGCAAACTTGATGGCTGAGCGCTTGCCGGCTTCGGTGGGCTCTATCTGGCGCACCTGCACGATGCTGCTGTGCAGGTAGAGATTGTGAGGCATCACGGTGGCGCCTAGGATGCCGATAGCGACGTAGAGCATGGCCGGGTTCGTCACCACTTGTAGCTGCGGCACCAGGCCGTGGGCCAGGCCTAGCCAGTCGGGCTTCGAGGCGATGATTTCGTAGAGGAAGCAGGCGAATATCAAGAAGATAAGGCCGGCTACCAGGCTCTCAATCAGCTTAAAGCCTTTGTTTTGCATGAGCAGCACCAGCAGCACGTCGAGCGTGGTGATGGCCACGCCCCAGGGCAGCGGCAAGCCGAAGAGCAGGTTGAGCGCGATGGCCGAGCCGATAACCTCGGCCAAATCGCAGGCCGCAATGGCGACCTCACAGAGCACCCAGAGGCCGACAGCCACGGGCTTGGAGTAGTTGTCGCGGCAGGCCTGGGCCAGGTCGCGGCCAGTCACGATGCCGAGCTTGGCCGCTAGGTGCTGCAAGAGCATCGCAAACAGGTTCGAGATGAGCACCACGCTCAAAAGCGTGTAGCCGAAGCGAGCGCCGCCGGCCAGGTCGGTGGCCCAGTTGCCGGGGTCCATATAGCCCACGGCCACCAGTAGCCCCGGCCCCCAGTAGGCCCGAAACTTGCGCCAGAACGATGCGCCCGCGGCGGGCATTTCGATGCTGGCGTGAACCTCGCTAAGCGAAGTGCCGCGGCGGGCGTGGCGCCAGCCCGGCTCGGGGAGAGCGGTGGCTTCGGTAGAGATATCGACGGGGGTAGTAGTGGGTAACAACACGTAAGTAACTAGCAGATTAAAACAAAAGTAGCTGAATTTTTAGACTAACCTAAAAATTATTTTAAACTACCCTAAATACCGCGAAAGCGCGTAAAAAGTTTTCTCCTCAGGGCGCCGCATCGGCACCAGCGCAACGCGGCCGCGGTTGGGAGTCTTTTACGGCCGCACCCGCCAGCCCCGTTTCGTGTCGACCTTTGGGGGCCCAATCCATTTTTTATGTCTGCTTCGCCTGGCCTCAAGCGCCGCCTAGGTCTGCTCTCGCTGGTGGTGAGCGTGGTGCTGGTGCTCACCAAGTTCTACGCCTACCAGCTCACCCACTCGCAGGTAGTGCTCACTGATGCGCTCGAAAGCATTATCAACGTGTTTACCAGCGGCTTCGCCCTATACAGCCTCTACCTGGCCGACCTGCCCAAGGACGAAAACCACCCCTACGGCCACGGCAAAATCGAGTACTTGTCGGTGGGCTTCGAAGGCGCGCTGATTTTTATTGCGGGCGCGTTTATTCTCTACAGCGCCACGCTCAGCTTCCTGCATCCGCACCCGGTAGCGCAGCCCGACTGGGGCGTGGCGCTGCTGGCGAGCACGGCGGTGGTCAACTTTGGCCTAGGCATGTGGCTGGTGCGGGCCGGGCGCCGGATGCAGTCGGTGGCGCTGGTCGGCGATGGGCAGCACCTCTACATCGACGCGCTCACGAGCATTGTGTCGTCGGCGGCGCTGGTACTGGTGCACTTCACGGGCGTACTGCGCTTCGATGCGGGCGCGGCGCTGGCCCTAGGCGCCTTCATTTTGTATAACGGCTACCGCATGCTGCGCAGCGCCGTGGGCGGCCTCATGGACGAGAGCGACGCCGCCACTGTGGCCGAAGTTATCGCCGAACTCCAGCGCCTGCGCCGCCCCTCCTGGATTGACGTGCACAACCTGCGCGTGCAGCGCTACGGTGCTAACCTGCACATCGACTGCCACATGCAGATACCGTACTACTTCTCCTTGGAGAAAGTACACACCCAAATTCACGAGGTGGAGGAGCTGATTCGGGCGCGCTTCGCGGCGGTCGAAATCGAGATGTTTGTGCACGCCGACCCGTGCTCCTACGCCGCCTGCTCGCTGTGCCACATGCCTGATTGCCCCGTGCGCCGCCACGCCTTCGAGCACGAGGTACCGTGGGACATCCACAACGCCGTGAAAGACGAGCGCCACCATCTGGTCAATTAACATTTAACAATTAGCATTTAACAGCTTAGCAACGAAGCACAGACGAGCTGTTAAATGCTAATTGTTAAATGTTAATTGATTACTTCGCTGGGCTGGTCCACTTGCTGTCCTTCAAGCGGAAGCGCCAGGGCAAGGCCACGGCCTCGGCGCCCGCATATTCGAGGCCCACGCGGGAGCTGGCGATGACGTTGTCAGGTAGAATTTTCTCCTCGTGGTCCTCAAACCAGATGTGCGGGCCGGCTACCAATTCGCCGGTGAGGGCGGGCGTGAGACCTAGGGCCTGGCTCAGCACGCCGGGGCCAGCAGTGAGGTTGCGGGCCACGACGGCCAGCCCCCGGCGGCGCAGCATCACGTCGAGGCCTTCGAGCGGCTCGATGGCCCGGATAAGTACCGTATCGGGGTGCGCGGCATCGTAGGTGGTGATGTTGAAGAGCGTGTGTACCCGGTACACGGTGTAGAGGTAGGCGGTGCCGCCCGGCTGGTAGAGCCCCTGCGCCTGCTTGGCCTTGCGCTGCAAGTGCAGCGTAATACTCGGGTCGCCCTCGTGCCGATACGCCTCGGTTTCGACGATGCGCCCGCCCGTCAGCTCGCCGTCGATACGGGTAAACACGTGCTTACCCAATAGCTCATGGGCAATGGCAAGCACATCGGGCCTCTCAAAAAATCGCAGATTTAACGAATTCAACGGATTGCGCGGATACGCCCGCCTGCGGCGGGCTGACTAGGCTGAGTATACAGTTGAGCTAGTGTACGGGCCTAGGGGCTGCTCGGCTGATGGTTGAGACTTAATTACCACCAGCTAATAGTTATCACTAAAGCACTCATGTGGTAGCTACTACTGACAGCTACCAGCAGTAGCTAACACATAATAATTATCAGCAAGAGTAGCCCCACGCCCCAGCCTACCCCGCCAGCCACCCATCTCGCGCCAGCAAAGTCCGTAAGCAGCCAGCGCAGCGAGTGTAAGCCCGCCCGCCGCAGGCGGGCGTATCCGCGCAATCCGTTGAATCCGTTAAATCTGCGGTCTATCTTTGCACTGCCACGGTGACCGAGCTTTCTTTCCAGGGAGTGAGGTTGAAAAGGGAATCCGGTTCAATGCCGGAGCTGTCCCCGCAACTGTACGCGCTACATCGGGGTGGGCACCCCACGCCACTGCCAGCGGCGGCTATCAGCTTGATAGCCAATGCAGCGGGAAGGCCGCCCACCCGGCAGCGCAAGCCAGGAGACCTGCCAGGGCACTTACCAGGTTCAGCGCTCGCGGAGGACGGGCGGAGAATGGAAGCGCGCGTCCGCGCCCGGCCCTAGGCTGGGCAAAACCGCCGTTTCCGGCCTCAGCTTCAGCGTGGCTGGCCGTTTATTCGGCCGACTCACAACGGGGTTTTGAGCTGAATTTTCGCTTGAAAATTTAGTTCGTGTCAGTTTTTTCTTCGTTATCACGCATTTTTTCCGGCGCTAGCCGCGGGCCGGCGGGCTATGCCCTTTCGTTAACCCTAGGGCTGTTGGCTACCCTAGGCGGCCACGCTCAGGCCCTAGGACCCCGCCCCGACACGCTCGGCGGCCGGCGCCACCGGCTGCCCGAGGCGCAGGTGCGCGCCGTGCGGCCCGAGCGCTTTGCAGTGGGCAGCCAGCGGCTCGAAGTTGATTCGGCGGCGCTGGCGCAGTACCGGGGCGGCACGGCGGCCGACGTGCTGGGGGCGCGCTTGGGGCTGTATATCAAGAACTACGGGCCGGGGCAGCTGGCCACGCTCTCGCTACGGGGCACCTCGGCCCAGCACACCGCCGTGCTCTGGAACGGCCTCAACATCGGGCTGCCCACCCTCGGGCAGAATGACTTGACGCTGCTGCCCATCAGCGGCAATACGCAGCTTTCGGTGCAGCTGGGGCCGGCCGCCGCGCTCTACGGCAGCGGCGCCGTGGGCGGCGCCCTAGTGCTGCGCACCGAGCCCGACTGGCGGCCCGGCCTGCGCGGCAGCGTGCAAACCGACCTAGGCAGCTTTGGCCTGCGCGGCGGCAGCCTGGAGGCCCGCACCGCCACCGCTACCGTGGCCGTGCGCGTGGCCGCCAGCTACCGCCAGGCCCAGAACGATTACCCTTACCTAGTGCGCGAGCCCGGTGGCCTGGTGCGCTACACCATGCGCAACGCCGCCCTGCGCCACCAGTGGAGCATCAGCCCCGACATCGCGTGGCGGGTGGGCACGGCCGGCGAGCTCACGGCCGCGGTGTGGCTGACCGATGCCGACCGCGAAATCCAGCAGGGCACGGGCGTGGCCGGCTCCAACGCCCGCGAAATCGACCAGAGCCGCCGCCTGGTGCTGGGCTACCGGCAAGTCACGCCGCGCGGCGGGCAGTGGCAGGTGCGCGGCGCCTGGTTTGAGGACATTATTAATTACTCTGACCAAGGCGCGGTCAGCAACTCGCGGGTGCGCACCACCCAGAGTCAGGCCGAGTACACCGCGCCGCTGGGTGCGCGCGCCAGCCTGCGCCTAGGGGTCGAGGCCCAGCATTTTGGCGCCGTGGTCGATGGCTACGGCGCCGAACCCATCACCGAAAACCGCGCCGCAGCCTTCGGCCTGCTGCGCTACGACCCGCGCCCTGGCCTGCGCCTCTCGGCCAATGTGCGACAGGCGGCCCTGCCCGCCGGCCTGGCGCCCCTCACCCCCACCCTAGGCGCTGAGTGGGACCTGCACCGGCCCCCGGCGCCCGACTCGCTGGCCGCGGCCGACCGGCCGGGCCTCACCCTTAAGGCTAGCATCGCCCGCACCTACCGCGCCCCCACTCTGAATGAGCGCTATTGGCGGCCGGGCGGCAACCCCGACCTGTTGGCCGAATCGGGCCACGGCTACGAAGCCGGGCTGCACCACCGCGTGGCGCCGGGCGCCCGATTGGTACTCGAAAGCGAGCTTACGGCCTTTTACCAGCTGGTAAACAACTGGGTGCAGTGGCTGCCCCTGGGCGCGGGCGGCAGCTACTCGCCGCGCAATCTGCGCCAGGTGCGCAGCCAAGGCCTCGAGGCCAGCACGGCCCTGCGCGGACACCTAGGGCGCTACCGAGCGACCGCGCGCCTGGCCTACAGCTACACCCAAACCCAAAAAACCCAGGGCGTGGCCGTCGATACCGACCCCGTGGGCGTGCAACTCGCCTACGTACCGCTACACCGTGCCAACTTCACCACCGACCACGCGTGGCGGGGCTGGCTGGGCAGCGCCACCTACACCTTCATGAGCTACGTGTATACCGATGCCTCGGCCAGCAGCTTTTTGCCGTCGGTGGGGCTGCTGAGCGGCACGCTGGGCCGTACCCTGCCGCTACCCGGCCGCACCAGCCTCACGCTGCTGCTCCAGAGTACCAACCTGCTCAACCGCACCTACGACAGCTACCCGGCCCGGCCGGCACCACCTAGGGCCTACAGCATCAGCCTACGCTTTGCTTATAACTAATTTTCAATTTATTAACCCTTTTTAGCCGACGTTCGGCCTTTTCTGCTTCTTATGAAGAAACCTCTGCTCGCGCTCCTGTTCGGAGCTACGCTGCTGGCTAGCTGCGACCCTGACAACAATAATAACCCGGTGCCAACCACCAGCAGCGTCTACATTCTCAGCGAAGGCCGGTTTCAGGCCGGCGATGGCGCGGTGAGCGCCTTCGACAAAACCACCAAGGCATTGTCGGCCGATGCTTACGCCGCCGCCAACGGGGGCTCGATGCTCGGCGACGTGGTGCAGGACATGGGCGTGGTAGGCTCGCGCGGCTACATCTGCGTAAATGCTTCTAACAAGGTAGTAGTGGTGAGCCTGCCTGATTTTAAGGCAGTTAAAACCATTGCCAACATCCGGCAGCCGCGCTATTTCGCGTCTACCTCGGCTACGCGGGGCTACGTCACGTCGTGGCGCGGGCCCTACACCAACTACGCGCCCGGCAAGGTCATGGTGCTCGACCTCACCACCAACACTGTTATCGACAGCATCACGGTGGGCCGCTGCCCCGAGCAGCTCACGGTGCTCAACAACATGCTCTACGTACCTAACAGCTACGACAATACGGTGTCGGTAATCGACGCGGGCACCAACCGCGTGACCTCGACCGTGACCGTAGGCGACGGCCCACGCAACGTGGTAGCCGACCAGGCCAATAATATTTGGGCGCTGTGCTCGGGCTTTACCGTATATAATTCGGCGGCGCCCTACAACGTTATCAGCAGCACGCCGGCTTCGCTGGTGCGCTTTGCACCGGGCAGCACGGCCGCCCAACTCACGCTGCCTTTCACCAGCGGCAGCCCTAAACAACTACGCATCAGCCCCGACAAGTCGCAGCTCTACTACGCCTATAATGGCGCCGAGTACCGCATGGCCACCACCGCCACGGCGCTGCCTACGGCCATCTTTATGCGCCGCAACTTCAACGGCTTTGCCATCGACCCTAGCGATAACTCCATCTACGGGGCGGTTTCGACGGGCTACACTACCAATGGCTACTTCCTGCATTACCCCGCCGGCGGCGGCAAGGTCATCGATTCGCTGGCGGTGAAGGTCGGCCCCAACGGCTTTGCCTTTTATTAAGCTACTACTTCACTCTTTCTGAGCTAGCAAACAAGCGCCCACCTTTGCCAAAAGGCCTGCCCTATGTACATGGGGCAGGCCTTTTTGGTGAGTAGCAACGCCTACCAACGAGCATGGCTAGTCGGCGATGCCGTCGTGGTTGCGGTCCTTGGCGCGGTCGGCGGCGTTGAAGAGCTGCTTGCCGGTGGGGCGGTTGGTGGTGTCGCGCGAGAGGCCGGCCGTGAGCGAGTCGCCGTTGGCAGAACCCTGGCTCATGGCATCGCCATTGTCGGCGCTGGTGCGCGAGGGCTGATTGTTGGGCTCAATGGCTTTGGCCGAGCCTTTTTCGACGTTGGTGTCGCCGACGTTGCCGCCACTGTTGCAGGCGCTGAGGGCGAGGGGAAGAGCGGCAGCCACCACGAGCAGACGTAAGGTGCGAGTCATAATTGAAAAGAGTGAGGTTGAGGAAAGTAGAAGCCGCGTGACGAAGCCCGCAGCCAAGCCCTGGCCTAGGCGCCCGACCTAGGGCGCACGGGCGGGCCGTAGCCTGTCAGTACCGAAAAAAGGCTCGTCGGGTTTTGGGCCGGGCCGGGCGGGCTAGCCGCAGTTGCGCCGGAAGCGGTAAATTTGCCCCGATGGCTCGTTCTGCTTCTCCGTCTCTTGGCCTGCGCCAGCGCGTGGCCGCCTACCGCTGGCGGCGCGTGGGCGTGCTGGCGGGCAGCAGTTTAGCCCTAAGTTTGGCGTTGGTGCTGTATCTTTTCGGCGTCAGCGACCATTTCTTCGGTCGCCTTTTTTCCACGTTTTTCGTATGGTTCTGGCTACTTGCCGTGACTTTTTTGGGCGTAGTGCCGTTTGTAACCTGGGCCGCCGACCACTGGTTTGGGCCTAGTTGGCGCGGTCCATCGGCGCCGCCGTTGCGGCGCCCCGCCCGCCCCGGCGCACCTAAAGTCACGACTCGTCGTTCTTCTACTTCTTCAACGTAATTCTATCCCGTGAAAACCAATCTGCTGCACATCAAAAATATGGTTTGCCCGCGCTGCGTCGAGGCGGTTCAGAACTTGCTGGTGAAAGCCGGCTACGAGCCCACGGCCGTGACGCTGGGCCAGGCCAAGCTCTCGCCCAGCACGCCCGTCGACCCCAGAGTGGTGGCCCCGCTGCTGCAAGAAGCGGGTTTCGACGTGCTGCTCGACCGCGCCGAGCAGCTTACCGAGCAGATTAAGACCGTGCTGCAAGAGTATCTGGAGCACCTGCGCACCGCGCCGGCCCCGCTCACCACGTCGGCTTTCCTGGCCGACCGCTTTGCCACGACCTACTCGCACCTGAGCAAGGTGTTCTCGCGCACGGCCAACCTCACGATTGAGAAGTACCTCATTCGCATGAAGATAGAGCGCGTGAAGGAAATGCTGAGCTATGGCGAAATGACCCTGGTGCAGATTGCCGATAACCTGCGCTACAGCTCGGGCCAGCACCTAAGCAACCAGTTCCGCCAAGTAACCGGCCGCTCGGTGAGCGAGTTTCGCCGCATGCTCCAGCCCGACCGGCTCTCGCTGGATTCGCTAGGTTAGTGGTATTAGTTAGCCAGTAGAAAAGGCCCGTGCTGCTAGCAGTACGGGCCTTTTCTACTGGTTTTTCTCTACCTAGGCGGCATAGGCCTTACAGGCTTCGAGGCACTCGCGGCAGGCCTGGGCGCACTGCTGGCAGTGGTCGTGCTGATGCTGGCCGCACTCGTCGGCACACTTCTGGCAGATTTCGATGCACTCCTTAATGATATGCTTGGCGTGGGGCGAGTTGCGGGCGATGAAAGCCGACGTGAGGCGACAGATGTCGGCGCAGTCGCGGTCGGTGCGAATGCAGGGCACCATCATCTGCACGTGCTCTTCGGCGAGGCAGGCATCGGCGCAGTACTCGCAGGCGGCAATGCAGCGCCCTATGGCGTCGAGCAGGGAGCGGTAGTCGTTGGGGGCGTTCTTCATAAAAGCGGGGAGTTAGAAGCCACAGTAGCGCGGCTACCTGCTTGTACGCAAACGAGCTAGCCCGGCCGGTATAAAGTAGCGGCGGCCAGCGTGCAGGATTTGGGGATAAGCTTGAGCTGGCCCAAATTCTATACGCTGGCCGCCTCAACCTTGTGGGCCCGCCAGGCGACCATTGGCGGCGTAGTCTCGTTAGATGAGCACTTGATTAACGCTTGCTTATGAAACTACCTGCTTACCTCCTGCTGGCCGCTGGCCTGGCGGCTACCCCGGCCCTGGCTCAGCACCAAAACCACGCCATGCCCGGCATGGCCATGCCCGCCGACACCACCCGCCGCGCCGCCAGCAAAGGCCACGACATGAAAGGCATGCACATGCCCGCCGACAGTAGCCACGCCGGCCACCACATGGCCGGCATGGACATGGGCGAGATGAACATGAGCCACGCCTACTCGCGCAACCTGCCCATGAACCGCAACGGCTCGGGCACCGCCTGGCAACCCGACCAAACGCCCATGTATATGTGGATGCAGCACCAGGGCCCCTGGATGCTGATGTACCACGGCAGCGCCTTCGGCCGTTATACCAGCCAGAATTTCAACCACCGCGACGCCCGCGGCCACCGCCGCGCCGTGGACGGCCCCAACTGGGCCATGGTGATGGCCCAGCGCCAGGTAGGCCAGCGCGGCCTGCTCAACCTGAGCCTAATGATGAGCCTCGACCCGCTGACCGAGACGCGGGGCGGCTATCCGCTCTTGTTCCAGACCGGCGAGTCGTATAAGGGCCAGCCGCTCATCGACAAGCAGCACCCGCACGACCTGTTTTCGGGGCTGAGCGTGGCCTACACCTACGCCTTTTCGAAGGATGTGGACCTGACTGCTTACCTAGGCTACCCCGGCGAGCCGACCATTGGGCCCACGGCCTTCATGCACCGCATTTCGGCCATGCCCAACCCCGATGCGCCGCTCTCGCACCACTGGACCGATGCCACGCACATCACCTACGGCGTGGCCAGCCTGGGGCTGCGCTACAAGCAGTTTAAGCTGGAAGGCAGCAACTTTACGGGCCGCGAGCCCGACCAGTACCGTTACGATTTTGACCGCCCTAGGGCCGACTCCTGGGCCGCCCGCCTCAACTGGAACCCCACGGCGGAGCTGGCTCTGCAAGCAAGCCACGCCTTCATCAAAAGCCCCGAAGACCTACACCCCGACGAAAACGTGCGCCGCACCACGGCCTCGGTGCTGCACAGCCGCACCTGGGGCGACCATCAGTTCATCGCCTCTTCGCTGGTCTGGGGCCTCAACCAGGGCCACGGCGCGCACGCCGAGCACGCGGTGCTGGCCGAAACCAACCTCACGCTGGGCCGGCCCACCTTCTACGGCCGCTACGAGTGGGTGCAGAAGGACTCGGAGGAGCTGGAATACTACGTGCCCGGCCCCGCCGACGCGCCGCTGGACATGGTCTTCAACGTGCACGCGCTCACCCTAGGCAGCAGCTACCGCCTCACCAACCTAGGTGGCCCGCGCGGCCCCGAGCTGAGCGTGGGCGGCCAGATTACGGGATACGTCATTCCGGCCACGCTGCAAAACGACCAGCGCGGGCGCGGCTTTGGGCAGCAGCTGGGCTACGGCCGGCTGCCGCTCTCGGCCTCGGTCTACGTGCGCCTGAACGCCCCCTGGATGCGAGCGATGTAAAGCAAGTACCGTGGACCCTGCGGGTCCGCGCGTGGTGTAGTTGTCTGGTAGGCTACCCACGCGCGGACCCGCAGGGTCCACGGTACTTGCTTACTTACCCAGCCAGGTCCGCACATACTTGCCCTGCGGGTCGTAGCGGCGGGCCTGCTGGGCCACGTCGAAAGCAGTGTCGCGCACGTCGGTGCCGGTGCCGGCGATATATTTCCAGTTGCCCCAGTTTATGGCCGGGTCGTGGTCGCGCAGCTGGTGCTCAAACCAGGCCGCGCCCCAACGCCAGTCCTGGTGCAGGTCGTGGATGAGGTAGCTGGCCACGTTTTGGCGGCCCCGGTTGCTCATAAAGCCAGTGGCGGCCAGCTCGCGCATGTTGGCATCGACAAAGGCATTGCCAGTGCGGCCGGCGGCCCAGGCATCAAACACCGTGCGGTCGGGCTGCGTGGGCTTGGGCTGCTGGCCCCGCAGGCCGCGCCAGCGGAAGAAATCGGGCCCCGCTTTTTGGGCCAGCAAAATGAAATAATCGCGCCACAGCAGCTCCAGCCGCAGCTGCATGGCGCCCTTGCTGCGGGGGCCGTGGGCCTGGTCGTGAGCATCGATGGCCGCCCACACCTGGCGGGGCGAGAGGCTGCCATTGGCCAGCCAGGCCGAAAACTTGGTGCTGAAAGCCTCACCCAGCATCTGGTTGCGGGTGTCGTCGTAGCGGCCGATGAGGTGGCGCGCCACGGCGTAGTCGTGCAGCCGGGCCAGGGCCGCGGTTTCGCCGCCACCCTGGGTGGGCAGGGCGGTGCGGCGGTCGGGGGCGGGCGCGGCCGGGGCCGGCAGCCCTAGGTCGGCCGCCAGCTGCGCGGGGCTGGGCAAGCCGGCCAGCTCCAAGCCAGCGGGCAGCGGCGGCAGCTGCTGCGGCACCGGCCGCGGCGGGCACACCTGCATCTTATCAGCCACGCCAAAGCGGAATTTGCTGAACGAAAACGGCAAGTCGCGCAGCGCGATGGGCAGGTCGGCGGGGGCAAGCAGCGAGCGGGTCTCGAACAGCCGCAGCGGCACGGCGGCACCTAGGGCGGCGGCCACGGCAGCGGCGGCCGTTTCTTCCTCGGTGGTGTGCTCGGCGCTGGCCCACACGGCCTGGGCGCCGAATTGCCGCGCCAGGGCGGGCAGCACCTCGGCCGGCCGGCCCACCACGAAGTGCACGCCCGAGCCTAGGGCAGCGTAGTGGGCCTGCAAATCGGCCAGCGAATCTAGCAGGAACGGCAGCCGGTGCGGCCCCACTTTGGGCAGGCCTAGGTAGGTATCGGGGCCGAAGTAGTCGGGGTCGAAGCAGTACACCGGCAGTAGGGCGGCGGTGGCGGCGGGCAAGGCGGCCAGCACGGGGTTGTCGTGCAGGCGCAGGTCGTTGCGCAGCCAGTAAATAATGGGCATGAGGCAGGAAGAAGAACGGTAGTGTGGAGGTAACACGCAGCGGCGCCAACCTTCCCGGCGAAAGGCGCAGCGCCACCTCATCTTTACGACCTTTGGCTGACGTGTGGCTGGCTAGCAGGCTAAGCCCCGCGCGGTATTCTTCACTGCCTATGTTGTATCATGTCTACTTTCCCGACCCAGTATTCCACGCTTTCGGCCAGCGCGCTGGCCACCCACGTTAGTGCCGAGTACGGCTTGCCAGACCTGCGGGGGCGTTACCTATTGCGGGGCGTGAGCGATACTTACCTGCTCGAAAACGAGCGAGAAAAGTACATTCTGAAAGTATACCGGGCCGCGCACCGCTCCTCGGCCGAGATAGCCGGCGAGGTAGAGCTGCTCACGTATTTGCGGGCGCAGGGCACTCCGGTGGCGGCGCCGCTACCCGCCCGCAACGGCGCCTTTTTGCTACCCCTAGCGGCGGCCGAGGGCGAGCGTTTTGGCGTGCTGTTCACCTTCGCGCCGGGCCGGGTGGTTATGGACCTCAGCGATGCCCAGCTGCGCACCGTGGGCCGCGAAATGGCCCGGCTGCACGACCTCACCGCGGGCCTCACGCTGCGGCACCCGCGCCCTGGCTACGACCTAGAAAGCACCCTGCGCCAGCCACTACGCACGCTGGAACCCGCTTTCCGCGACTACCCCGAGGGGTATGCCGAGCTACAAGCGCTAGTGAACCAAGCCCTTGGCAAGCTGGAAAGCACTAATACGGCGGATTTCGGCTACGGCTACTGCCACTACGATTTCCTACCCAAAAACTTCCACTTCGACGCCGACGACCGGCTCACGTTTTTCGACTTTGACTTTGCTGGCCCCGGCTATCTGGTCAATGATGTGATGACCATTTTCGTGCATTTTTTCCTGCACCGCCTGCACCACAAAGTGTCGGCCGAAGAAGCCACGCGGGCCTTTGCCGTCTTCGTGGCTGGCTACCGCGAGGTGCGCCCACTCTCCGAAGCCGAGCTGGCCGCTATTCCATACCTAAGGGTGGGGTTTTGGCTTTTCTACTTCGAGTTTGCCTATCGCCACTTCGACGACTGGTCGAATACCTTCTTTGGCCCGCGCTACCTGCGCGAGCGCCTGGGCTGGATAAAGCAGTGGGCGGCGTGGTACAGCGACTTCAGCTAGCGCCTACCTCGGGGTCATTGCCCCTGCAAAAACTGTCCGCCAGGCACGTCAGCCCACAGCAGTAGGGCTTCCGAAAGTGGATTTACCTCAAGACCCACCAGCCGCACGCCGTAGCGCAGCTCGTCACCCTCCCGCACGTCGCGGCTGCCGAGGCTAATGACGCGTCGCAGCCGCTGTCGCCGAGTGCTATAGCATCGTTAGACACCCGGCGGGTACGAGGCTAGGTAGCTGTCCGGCTCCCGCTAGTAGCGCTCTTGGCCTTAGATGTTGTGGAGCCGGCATACAAGCAAATAGCACGAAGCTCCGCTTCGCGTTACGTCTAACGAGTCCGCCAAACGCAACGCGAAGCGGAGCTTCGCACTACTTTCAAAACAAGCTTTATACCAGCCCGTTGGCTACCAAATACTCGGCAATCTGCACGGCGTTGGTCGCCGCGCCTTTGCGCAGGTTATCGGCTACTATCCACATGTTGAGGGTGTTCGGCTGGGTTTCGTCGCGGCGCAGGCGGCCCACCAGCACGGCGTCGCGGCCGTGGCTGTCTTTGGGCATGGGGTAGATATTTTGGCCGGGCTCGTCTACGAGCTCCACGCCGGCGGTGTGGCGCAGCACGTCGCGCACGTCGGCCAGGTCAAAGTCCTGGGCAAACTCCACGTTCACCGACTCGGAGTGGCCGCCCATAACGGGCACACGCACACAGGTGGCGGTGACGCGAATGCTGTCGTCGCTCATGATTTTCTTGGTCTCGTTCACCATTTTGAGCTCCTCCTTGGTGTAGCCGTTGGGCTGAAACACGTCGATGTGGGGCAGCACGTTCAGGTCGATGGGGTGGGCGTAGGCGGGGTTGCTGGCGGTGTGGCCGGCGCGCTCCTCCATGAGCTGGTCCACGGCTTTTTTACCAGTGCCGGTCACGCTCTGGTAGGTGCTGATAACGAGGCGCTTGGCCTGGTATTTCTTGTGCAAGTCGTTGAGGGCCACCACCAGCTGAATAGTCGAGCAGTTGGGATTGGCGATGATTTTATCGTCTTTGGTCAGCTCGTGGGCGTTCACCTCGGGCACCACCAGCTTCTTGGTAGCATCCATACGCCAGGCCGACGAGTTATCGACCACCACCGTGCCGACCTCGGCAAACTGAGGCGCGAACTCGAGCGACACTCCGCCGCCGGCCGAGAAAATGGCAATGGCCGGCCGCGCCGCAATGGCGTCGGCCATGCTCACCACGGGGTAGTCTTTGCCCTGGAAATGAACCAGTTGGCCCACCGATTTGGCCGAAGCCACTGGCAGCAACTCAGTAACCGGAAACTGGCGCTCGGCGAGCACCTTCAGCATTTCGGTGCCCACCAGCCCGGTGGCACCCACAACGGCAATTTTCATGAGGGTAACAGTTAGTCAGCACGTTAATCGGTCGGCGGCGCGCCGGCCGGTGCGGGGCAAATGTCGGGATAAAAGTGGTTAGCTAGCGAGCCCACGGCCGCGGCAAGCTGCAGCAGGGATTTACGGACCTAGGTAACGCAAAATATTCGGCGGGCCGGCCAGCCAAAGTTGCCGATTACCCGTTGAGGTTTAGGAACAACGGCGCAGCACCCGCTTTTCTAACCCCTCTCTTCACCAAACCACTCCATCACTTATGGCCATCAACCCCAAGACCAAGGGCCTCGCCCACGTAGCCCTGCGCACCACCGATTTTGCCCGCGCCAAGGCGTTTTACCACGATTTGCTGGGTTTGCCGATTGCCCTCGAAACCCCCGAAATCCTGGGTTTTCTGGTCGGCTCTACGTTCATTGGCTTTAAGAAAGCCGAGCCTACCTACCCCGGCGGCGGCACCTTCACGCCCTTCAACGTGGGCCTCGACCACATCGCCATCGCATGCGAAGACGAAGCCGAGCTGCACCGCGTGGCCGACGCCCTGGAGGCGGCGGGCGTCGAAAACACCGGCGTCAAAACCGACACTGTTCAGCCCAAGAAGTACGTCGCTTTCAAAGACCCCGAACGTATTCAGTGGGAGTTTTACATGGTCTAAAGCGGCCCGCTCAATCAACAAATAAGAGAAGCACTGCCCCAGCCTAGTCCGCTGAGGCAGTGCTTCTTTTGTTGGCAGTAGCCAGCTTTTAGCCACCCGGCGCTATAGTTCAGCTTTTGCATGCTTATTTGGCGGAGGCTACCCTAGGTAGCTGCGTTTATGAAGCACCTACTACTCCTGTTATTACTACTGCCACTGGCCGCCGCCGCGCAGCTGGCCGAGACGTTTGCCGACGGTAATTTCACCCAAAACCCCACCTGGACCGGCGATGCCGCCGGCTTTGCCGTAGCCAGCCAGCAGCTGCAAAGCAACGGCCCGGCCACCACCGGCACCCAGCTGCAGCTCGTGACGCCCTGCCAGGCCAGCACCGGCACCACCTGGGAATTTTGGGCTAACCTGAAGCTGGCTACCTCATCCGGCAACCTCGCCGACGTGTGGCTGCTAGCCTCGCAGGCCGACCTCAAGAACCCGGTCACCAAAGGCTATTTCGTGCGCCTGGGCGGCACCGATGATGAGGTAAGCCTCTTTCGCAAGGACTCGGCTAAAGCAGCGTCGCTCCTCATCGACGGCCAAAACGGTACCCTAGGCACCACCAACAACGTGGTACGCGTGCGCGTAACCCGCTCGCTGCAAGGCCAGTGGAAGCTAGAGCGTGACCTAGGCGGCGGCCGCAACTTCGTGGCCGAGGCCAGTCAGCCCGTCGATAACACCCACCAGCGCAGCACCGTGGTAGGCGTGTCGCTGCTATACTCGGCGGCCAACAGCAAGAGCTTCTACTTTGATGATTTCAACGTGACGGACGCCACGGCGCCACTGCTAACGCGGGCCGCGCCGCTCGATGCGCGTACGGTTGAAGTAGTCTTCAACGAAGCCGTGGAGCCCAGCACGGCCGCGCAGCCGGCCCGCTACCGGCTAGCCACGGGCGCGGTGCCCGCCACCGCCCAGGTATCGGTTTTGAACCCGGCCGTAGTGCGGCTCACGTTTGGGCAGGATTTTGCGAGCACTAATACCCTAGAGGCAAGGCAAGTAGCTGACCTCTACGGCAACGTAGCCCCTGGCCCACTCACGGCCGCCTTTGGCGGCGTGCCAGTAGCGCCGCAGGTGGGCGAGCTGCTCATCACCGAGATTATGGCCGACGAAACGCCGGTGGTGGGCCTGCCGGCGTCGGAGTTTGTGGAGATTTACAACAACACCGCCGGCAAGCTACTGAGCCTGCGCGGCGTGCGGCTGCTGAAGCCCGGCGGCCCTGCCGCAGTGCTGCCCGATACCGCCCAGCTGCTGCCCGGCCAGTACGCGGTGGTGTGCGGCGCCACCCGCGCCGCGCAGTTCGCGCCCTATGGCAAAGTGTACGGCGTTAGCAACTTCCCTTCCCTCACCAACGCCGGCGACCAGCTGGTGCTGCGCGGGCGCACCGGCACCACCCTCTTCGAAGTAGCCTACACCGACGACTGGTACCGCGACCAGCGCAAGAAAAACGGCGGCTGGACCCTCGAAATGCGCGACCCCAGCGCCTACTGCGGCGCCGCCGAAAACTGGCTGGCCAGCCAAGATGCCAGCGGCGGCACTCCCGCCCGCCGCAACAGCGTGGCCGCCCCAGCCCCCGACCGCACGGCCCCTACCCTACTCCGCGCCACGGCGCTGACCGCCAGTACCGTGCGCCTGTATTTCGGGGAAAAGCTGGACAGCGCCTCGGCGGCCAGCCCGGCCCTGTACACCCTGCAAAGCAGCAGCGGCACCACCCTAGGTGTGCGCCAGGCCACGCCCGTAGGGCCCGACTTTCGGGCCGTGGATTTGTTGCTGAGCGTGGCCTTGCGGCCCAGCCAGCCGGCCACTGTGGCCGTGGCCCGCGTCACCGACTGCGTCGGCAATGCCAGCGGGGCGCTCACCTCAACCGGCCTGGCCCTGCCCGAGGCGGCCCAGCCGGGCGACCTGGTCTTCAACGAAATCCTGTTCAACCACCGCTCGGGCGGGGTGTATTTTGTGGAGCTGCTCAACCGCTCGGCGCGCTACCTCAACCTGCAAGGCTACCAGCTCGCTACGCAAAAAGCCAGCGGGCTTGGCACGTGCGTTATCAGCCCGGCGGCGCCTTACGTGCTGGCGCCGGGCCAGCTGGTGGCCCTCACCAGCGATGTCAATGTCTTGCAAACCCAGTACCCCACTAGCACCGATGCGGCGGCGCTGCTGGCCGTGGCGGGCTTCCCGGCCCTCGACAACAGTGCGGGTACCGTGTACCTCTACGATACGGGCAGCCAGGAGCTTGACCACTACGCCTACGACAAAAACCAGCAGCTTTCGCTACTAAGTACGCCGGCCGGCGTGAGCCTCGAGCGCATTCGGGCGGCGGGCCCGAGCCTAGCGAGCAACTTCCATTCGGCGGCCGGCGCAGCGGGCTACGCTACCCCCGGCCGGCCCAACTCCCAGGGCCAGGACGCCGCCGGGGGCAGCCAGGAGCTGACGCTAACGCCCGAGCTTTTCACGCCCGACGACGATGGCCAACAAGACTTTACGACTCTCAACTACCAGCTCGACCAGCCCGGCTACCTAGGCTCCGTGACGGTCTACGACGCCCTAGGGCGCCTCACGCGCCGCCTGCTGCGCAACGAGAGCCTGCCCACCACCGGCTTTGTGCAGTGGGATGGCACCGACGAGGCCGGCCACAAGGCGGCCGTGGGCTACTACCTGCTTTACATCGAGCTATTTAGGCCCAGCGGCGGCGAGCGGCGCGAGTACAAGAAAACGGTGGTGGTGGGCGCCCGGCTGTAGGGCCGCGGTGCAACTGTTGAGCTAGCGCAGCACTTACTGCTAAGCTTAGGTAGTACTTTTGTCTGATTTTTTTCAGTTAAAAGTTTTACATAAGTATTTGATGAAGCGCTATATACTAGCTATCGGCACCTTGCTGGGCCTGGCCGGGCCGCTGGCGGCCCAGCCGAGTGCTACCCCACCCGCTACCCCCGCTCCCGTGGGCACTACCGCGCTACCCATTGGCCACCACCGCGGCTCGGTTTACCTCAGCTGGGGCTACAACCGCGACTGGTACACCAAGTCGGATATCCGCTTTCGCAACACCACCACGGACGATTTCGACTTCACGTTTCACGACGCCATCGCGCACGACCACGCGAGCATGAGCGACTTCTGGAAGCCCAGCAACCTGACCGTGCCGCAGTACGATGCCACGATGGGCTACATGTTTGGCGACAAGCACGACCTAGGCATCGAGCTGGCCTGGAACCACCTCAAGTACGTGGTTGATGACAACCAGGTGATGCGGGCGGCGGGCCAGATTCGGGGCTTTCGCTTCGACCGCGACACGCTCGTGACGCCCGATTTTGTGCACTTGCAGCACACCAACGGCAACAACTACCTGATGGTGAACCTCGTGAAGCGCCAGCGCCTGCTCGTGGGCCGGCACCTGGCCCTGAGCGCCATCGGCAAGGTGGGCGGCGGCCCCATGATTACCTACACCATCGCGTCCATTTTTACTAGCCACTCCGAAGGGCCGTTTCGCTACGAAGGCTGGGTGGCCGGCGCCAGCGCGGGCCTGCGCTTCGAGATATTCCGGTATTTTTTCCTGCAATCCGATATGCAGGGCGCCTTTGCCAACTACACCAATTCGCGCATCGGCTACGACCGCCAAACGCTGGTGACCCACCACTTCGGCTCGGCCCAGCTCACCTACGCGCTCGGCTTCAACGTGCCGCTGTAAGTTTAGTGTTTAGTTATTAGTGGGTAGTTATCCAAAAGACGGCTGTCATGCTGAGCGAAGCGAAGCATCTCTACCGCACCGTTGAACGGTTTGGATGAATTGATAGAGAGGCTTCGTTCAGCATGACAGCCGTCTTCTGGATAACTACCCACTAATAACTAAATACTAAACGCTACGAATGCGCTACCGTGGCGGGGCGCTCTTGCGGGTACCACTGCGTGAGCATGTACACCACCAGAAACACGATGCCGGCTCCCACAAACAGGTTGCGGGCCGTGGCATTTTCGGCGAAGCCGAACAGCCAGGGCGAGGCAATAAACACCGGGCCACTCACCAGCTCTAGCTTGCCGTGCAGCCAAAACGGAATGGCTTTAAACAAGCCCAGGGGCATATTGGTCAGCAGGGAAATAACCAGGTAGCCGGCGGCCAGCAAGTAGCACACCGTGGCGTAGGCCCCGGTGAGGCCAAACAGGCTGGGCGCCGCCGCAAAAAACGCGCAGGTCATGTAGTCGATAATGCCGTGCACGGCGGGGGAAATGGGTTTCATAACAGGAAGGGATGAAGAGGGTAAAACGGCCCTAGGTACGGCCTGAACTGGGCAAGGATATAGCCCAGCTTGCCCTACAGCGCTGCTTTCCAATTCATTACCTCAACCCTATCAGCGGCCGCCTACCTCCTCACACCAAGCCCGCAAGGCGTTCGATGCCAGGCCCGAGCACCAGCTGGTCATCGGCCCCGAGCCAGTCGGCCAAAATACTGGCGTAGAGGCTGCGAAAATCGACCTGGTAGCGCAGGTCGCCCTGGTCGAGGTCGGCCAGGCTGGCGGGGGCGTTAAGCAGGCCGGGCTTGCGCAGGGCGCCGCTAAGCAAAAACACGTTGTTGGCGGTGCCGTGGTCGGTGCCGTTGCTGGCGTTTTGGGTCACGCGCCGCCCAAACTCGCTGAATACCATCACCAGCGTATTATCCCACTCGCCATTCTTTTGCAGGTCGGCGGCCAGCGCGGCCAGGCCATCGGAAAGCTCGCCCAGCAAGCGGCCCTGCTGCTCGTGCTGCCGCACGTGGGTATCGAAGCCGCTGAGGGCCAAGTAGTACACCCGCGACTCGACGCCAGAGGTAATCAGCTCGGCCGTGGTCTTGAGGTTGCGCCCTAGGTCGGTATTAGGGTAGGTGGCGGTGCTGGTATGAATCTTCGACTTGTCGTAGAGGTAGTCGGCCGACGACGCGGTTTCGGCCAGCGTTTTATACAGATAGTCAAGCTCGGAGGTGGCCGCGGCGGGCGCCGCTTCCTGGCTCAAGCGGCTGAGGTAGCGGCTTTGGGTGAGCTGGTGAAACTTACTGGGCGTCTTCACGGCCAAGCCTTTGCGCAGTTGGCCTTTGAGCGCTAGGCTGAGCGTGTCGTCTACCTCCAGCGCTTGGTACGGCAATTCGCAGCCCGCACAGTTGCTATCGAGATAGCGGCCGAGCCAGCCGGTGGTGAGCAATTGCTCCGAACCCGAGCCGGTTTGCCAGATATCCATTGAGCGGAAGTGCGAGCGGTCGGGGTTGGGATAGCCCACGGCGTTGAGTACGGCCAGCTGGCCCTGGTCGTAGAGACCTTTGAGGCCCGTCATTTTGGGGTGCAGCCCTAGGTCGTCGCTCAGCGGCAAAATACCGTCGGTTTCTTTCAAAGCCAGGCTAGGTCGGGCCTTGTAATACAAGTCGTTGCGATACGGGATAATGGTATTCAGCCCATCGTTGCCGCCGCTAAGCTGCACCACGATGAGGCGGCGCGCCTTACCCGTGGGGGCGTCGCGCAGCAGGGCGGCCAGCCGGGTTTCGGGCCGGTCGAGGGCGTGCAAAAATTTGGGCACCAGCAGCAGCGTGCTAGCCAAAGCGGATGATTGCAGAAAGCGGCGGCGTTGCATAATATGGTAGATTGTCTAATTAAAATTGTCCTTGCGAGCGCAGCGAAGCAATCGCACCCAAACGGCTCGTCCTGATGCGATTGCTTCGCTGCGCTCGCAAGGACAGCCGTTTTGACCAGTTAAGGCTCAAGAAAGCTGATACTCGGGTAAGCTCAACAAGCTGATGAGCATGGTGCGCAATTGCTCCTCCGGGGTGGCAGCTTTGGCGGCGGCCTGCTGCACCAGCGCCAGGTTTTCGGGCCGAATGGGGGCTTGCAGCAGGCAGCGGGCCAACTGCTGCGGCTGCTCGGCGGCGCTGGCGCTACCTAGGAGCTGCTGGAGCGCGGCCAGCGGCAAATGGGCGCCCACGGTGTTGCGCACGGTGCGCTCCTGGCCGGTGGTTTGGGGCGTAATGTCGTTTTCGTCGTCCTTGAGGCGCACCGCAAACTCGGCGTTTTTGAACAGGATGGCCGGCAGCTGCAAGCGTAGCAGCAGCGACGACGAGTCTATCCAGCTGCGGCCGCCGGGCCAGCCGGCCACGTTGGGCGGCATGAAGAGCGTTTGGCCCAGCGCCTTCTGGTAGCCCAGCAGCGGCTGCGCGTTATCAATCTGCACGCCTAGGGTGCGGCGCAGGCCAGCTATCAGCTCGACGGGCGACTTGATGCGCACGCCCACGTTGGCCGCATCGTAAAACCAATCGGCCGAAAACAGGCGCTCGGCCAAGTCGGTGATATCGTAATTGCTGCGGCGAAACGCCGCGGCCAGCGGCTCGATGTGCGCTGGCTGGGGCACGTCATTCACGAAAAAGCGGTAGAGCTTGGTGACCAAAAACGTGGCCACCGCCGGCTGCTGCAAGATGATAGTGAGCACGTCTTCGCCGCCTAGGTTGCCGCTGTGGCCCAGGAAGGTCTTGGGCCCGGCATCGTGCTGGCGCTCCCGAAACACGAAGTTGCTTTGCCCATCGTAGCTCCAGCCGGTGAAGGCGCGAGCGGCTTCCTTCACATCGGCTTCGGTGTAGTGGCCCCGGCCCAGGGTGAACAGCTCCATCACTTCGCGGGCGAAGTTTTCGTTGGGGTGTTCCTTCCTATTCTGCTGGTTATTGAGGAATTGCAGCATGGCCGGCTCGCGGCTCACGGCCAGCAGCAGGTCCGAAAACCGACCCAGAGCGTGCGCCCGAATGGTATTGAGCAGCGCCAGGCTATCGTCGGGGCGGCGCGTGCGGCAGGCAAAATGGCCGTGCCAGAACAGCGCCATTTTTTCGCGCAGCTGGCCGGGGCCGGTGGCCATGCGCGCCATCCAGGCAGTGCTCATGGCCACAAACGCCTCGCGGATGCCAGCATTTTGCTGCTTGCGCTGCTCGGGCGTGAGGTCGCGGCGGCGCAGCACAGGGGCGGCGAGCCGGCCCGCGGGCAGCGCCGCCGTGCGCGGGCTCAGCAGGGCCGGGGCATCAGCCAGCGGAGCCGCGGCTGGGGCGGGCGCGGCGGGCGGCACGGCCATCACGGCACCTAGGGGGTCGGCGTAGTGCAGGGCCGGGCCCTCGATGGGCACGCACGGCTCGGCCTCGCGCACGAGCTGGCGCAGGGCTTTGGCGGGGCTCAGGCCGGCGGCGATATCGGCGGGGCGCGGGCCAAAGCCGGCGCGCCAGTACAAGTGCTGAAGCTGCTGCTGCGAGTTCATGCCGGGTAGGATGAGGGGCGTGGCCAAAGGTTTAATTTACACCTTTCGCCCGCCTCGCTCCCGGCGGCCCTAGTAGCGCACCGTCAGGCCCACGAAGTACTCGCGCTGGGTGCGGCCATTGAGGGCAAAATGGGTGCCGGCATCGAGCTGGAAGTTGTCGGTCACGTTGAATGTCGGCGCCACGTTGAGCTGCGCGTGCCAGCGGTGCTGCTCGCTATTCCAGGGAAAAGCACCCTCCACGAGTAGGCCCAGCTTCTCGCCAAACTGCCGGTCGAGGGCCACCGACGGCATCACGCGCACGTAGCGCCGCGCCTCTTCGGGGTCGTAGTCGAGGTCGGTTTCGAGCTGGGCTTCCAGGTTATAAGTATCGCCGACCTCTAGGTTGACGGGCAGTACCACGCCGTACTCGGGGCGGGCGTTGCTGATGCCGCTGGCGCCGGTGGGCAGGCGCACAAAGCCAATGATGCTGGCGGCCAGCGGACTTTCCTGGTCATCGCCCAGGAAGTTGTGCTTGAGGCGCACGGCCACGTCGCCAAAGCCCCGCTGGCTCTCGTCCCAGTCGGTGGCGTCGGCGGGGCGCTGTTTTTGCGCCGCGTACAGGGGTAATTCTACCTGCAGGTCAGTTTTGCGGCTCAGCCCGAGCTTCACCAGCGCGTAGGCCACGTGCCAGGTGCGCTGCTGCGGGTCTTCCTCCGTACCGGGCTCGTTGATGAGGCGCCCTAGGTCGGTTTCGAGCTGAAAATGGCCGGCATCGACGGTAAAGGGGCTTTCGGTGGTGCCGGGGCGGTCGGGGCGCAGCGGGCGCAGGTGGTTGCGCGGCACGGGCTTGCGCCAGCTAAAGTGCGCCGAGTCGTAGGGGCTCGAAAACTTGGGGTGGTTATCGTCGTTGGCCTGAGCGCAGGCCACCAGCGGCCCGGCTGCCAGCAACGCAGTAAATAGGGTAGCCAATTGCTTCATGGGCGGCAATTACGCACTAATGTGCGCCAGTAGCCACCCAGGGCACCGGCGCCAGAATTAACTAGCGCGACGCTACCGCCAGCTTTCCGCATCAGTAATAAGAAGCTACGTGCCGCTACTTTTTCTTCGGGCTAGTTCAGGCTTACGGCTGCTCCCCAAACACGGCGCCTGCCAGGGCCAGCACCGCCCGGCGGGTGGCTTCGGGCTGCTCTAGGTAGGAAAGGTGGCCGCTGCCTTCCAGAAACAGGGCGGTGCCCACCGGGGCCAGCGCGGCCTGGGCCACCGAGTCGGCCAGGGGCACGGCCACGTCGTGCTTGCCGGCCACCAGCAGCACCGGGAAGCGGGCGGCGCGCAGCACGGCCGTGCGGTCGGGGCGGGCGGCCATGCCGCGCAGGCCACCCACCAGCGTACTTACGGGCGTGGCTTTGCCGATATCTTCGAGTAGGGCGCGGGCCTCGGGCAGACGGTCGCGGTTGGCGGGCGCGAAGAGCGGGCGCACGAAGCTTTCCATGAATTTATTCACGCCGTGGCGCTCCACGAAGCTGCTGTTTTTTTCGCGGGCCTGGCGCTTTTCGTCGGTGTCGGCGTAGGCGCTGGAGTTGATGAGGGCCAGGCCGGCCACGCGCTCGGGGTAGCGCTGGGCCAGCGCCAGGGCCACGTAGCCGCCCATGCTGTGGCCCACCAGCAGCACCGGCTCGGTGGCATTGCGGCGCCCTAGGTGGTCGATAACGTAGCGCGCCTGGGCCTCCATCGAGAAGTCGGGCACCGGGGCCAGGCTGGTGCCGTGGCCCAGCAGGTTGGGCGCCAGCAGGCGGTAAGTGTCGGGGAAAGACCGGGTAAATTCGGTCCAGACTTCGCGGCTTTCGGCAAAGCCATGCAGGAAAACGATGGTGGGCTGGGCAGTGGGCATGAGCGCAAAAGTAGCCACCTAGGCGCGGCGCAGCTAATAGCCGCAACCTTACGTCCTTATTACTAGTTGGCAGCAGTACGCCCATTCACTTCCCCATCCGGTTTTTTCTTTTCTTGTTCCTATGCGTTCTACCTATTCCCGCCTCTTGCTCGGCACGGCCGCCCTCGCGGGCAGCGCCCTGCTCTACGCCGGCCAAACCAACGTGCGCGTGGCGCCCGACCCCGACAACGCTGGCCTAAAGCTGCCCGCTGGCTTCGGCGCCCTCAAAGTGGCCGAAACCGGCGGCAAAGCCCGCCACATCGCCATCACGCCGCAGGGCGTTATCTACGTCAAGCTCAATAAGGTAAAGGATGGCAAAGGCATCCTGACGCTGCACAGCCAGCCCAACGGCAAGGCCACTGTCACGGGCGGCTTCGGCGACTACGGCGGCACGGGCATGTACGTGAAGAGCGGCTACCTCTACGCCTCCTCCGACCACGACGTGTACCGCTACAAGCTCGATGAGCGCGGCGAAATAGTAGACCCCGCCAAGGGCGAGCTACTGGTGCGCGGCCTCAAAGTAGGCAGCCAGCACGAGTCCAAGTCCATCGTGCTCGACAACGATAACAACCTGTACGTGAACGTGGGCGCCTACGCCAACGCCTGCCAGGAGCAGGACCGCACCCGCGGCTCGAAGGGTATGGCCAACTGCCCCATCCTGGACTCGGCGGGCGGCATCTGGCAGTTTAAATCCAGCCAGCTCAACCAGCGCTACGCCCAGGGCACGCGCTACGCCACCGGCCTACGCAACGTAGTGGGCCTCGACTGGAACCCGCAAGACAATCAGCTCTTTGTGATGCAGCACGGCCGCGACCAGCTGCACGACAACTGGCCCGCCCTCTACACCGATGCGCAGTCGGCCCTGCTGCCCGCCGAGTGCATGTTTGCCCTCACCAAAGGCGCCAACGCCGGCTGGCCCTACACCTACTACGACCCCCAGCGCAAGGAAGTGATGGCAGGCCCCGAGTACGGCGGCGATGGCAAAACGCCCGCCAAGGGCGACTATATCAAGCCCGCCGCCGCCTACCCCGCCCACATGGCGCCCAACGGCCTGCTGTTCTACACCGGCACCATGTTCCCGGCCAAATACCGCAACGGCGCCTTCATCGCCTTCCACGGCTCCTGGAACCGCGCCCCCGAGCCGCAGGCCGGCTACATGGTGGCCTTTCAGCCCTTCACCAATGGCAAGCCCAGCGGCCAGTGGGAGGTTTTTGCCGATAATTTCTCGGGCTCGGCCGAAAAGACTGCCTCGGGCCGCGCCGACCACCGCCCTTGCGGCCTCGCCCAGGGCCCCGACGGCTCGCTCTACGTCAGCGACGACTCGAAGGGCACCATCTACCGCATCGTGTACAACGCCAAGAAATGATTAGTAAGAAATTCCTCCTAGGTGTCCTCCTAGCCGGTGCAGGCCTCACGATGCAAGCCCAGCATCGCCCCGCTCCCAAAGCGAAGGCGAAGGCATCAGCCAAAACCGCCGCCGACCCCGCCCTGGCAGCCTCGCTCACGCGGGGCGCCGTGGTGTACAAAAACGTGTGCATCACCTGCCACCAGGCCGATGGCGGCGGCTTACCGCCTATCAACCCGCCGCTCATTAAAACCACCTACGTGCTCGGCGACAAGGCCAAACTGGCGCACATTGTGCTGGCTGGCCTGGCCGAGCCCATCGAAATCGACGGCGAGGACTACAAGCAGCACATGCCCGCCCAGGCCTACCTCACCGACCAGCAAATCGCCGACGTGCTCACCTACGTCCGCAATAACTTCGGCAACAAAGCCAGCGCCGTGCAGCTAGCCGAGGTAAAAGCCGTGCGCGCCACCCTGAAATAACCGCTACCTAGGTCCCTCACGCGGCGGTTCCGGCAACGGGGCTGCCGCGTGCTATTTAAGGGTAGGGAGAAGCGGCGCGTAGTATGCAGCACCGCTTACGCTCTGGTGAAGGGGATAGCGAACTGGAGCGGGCTACTCAGGCCAGCGCCGGCTTTGGCTCGGTACCGATTAGCTCGACTTGTTAAAAAGCACATCCAGGAACTCGGCAATTGCGTAAGGTTTCCTTCATGCGCACGATTTCAATTACTTACAAAATGAGTTTACTAGCTGGATTTTTACTGCTGGCTGCTTGCTCCTCCCCTGAACAGCAAATTGGCGTACAGACCCAGACGGTAGATACGAGCGTGCTTTACACCCGGCGGCGCGTGGTGTTGCCCGACTTACCGCAGCGGGGCCGCATCCTCGACCGCCGCGATTCGGTGCTGGTGGCCACGCGCCCCCAGTACCTGCTGAAGCTACCCCGCCGCCCACCCCTCGACACCTTGGCGCTAGGCCAGCTCCTGGGCTGGGGACCTAGGACCCTGCAGCAGCGCATTACCGCGGCCCTACCCTACGAAGAAGCGGCCGCTGGCTACCCGGTCCAGCTCAGCCTCACCAAGGCCGAAGCCGAGCGGGTGCGCCGCCATAGCAAAGAATGGCCCGCGCTAACCCTGACCCAGGGCCGCCAGCGCGCCTACACTACTAGCGTAGGCGCGTCCGTGCTGGGCTACATGGGGGCGGAGGCGCAGGCTTTCTTCAGCCAGGCCAAACGCTACCGGCGCGGCCGCTTTTACCAGTTGCGCAACGGCGGCATCGAAGGCTACTACAACGGCCTGCTCAGCGGGCACCGGGGCGCTCAGCACCCGTTGGTGGATGCGCAGGGCCAGGAACACGGCAAGTGGGCGCCCGACACTGCCTTTCAGCAAGGCCAAGACCTGCACCTAACCCTCGACCTGCCACTACAGGCCTACGCCGAAAAACTCCTAGGTCGCCGCAAGGGCTACCTGGTTGCTATAGACCCGCGCACCGGCGAAATCCTGAGCTTCGTGTCAGCGCCCGTATACAAGACGGGCATCATTACCGCGCCCGACCAAGCGGCCGCCCGGGCCAAGCTATTGTATCACGAAGACATGCCGCTGCTAAACCGGCCGGCGATGCTGGCCAATCCGCCCGGCTCGGTATTTAAACTGGTGAATGCCGCGGTGGCGTTGCAGTTGGGCGCCATCAGTCCGGCTACCTCGTTTCGTTGCGACCAGTCGCTCATCAGCTGTGTGCACCGCCACCCACCGGCCAATAGTCTAGCGGCGGGCCTGAAGTATAGCTGTAATCCCTATTTCTACCAGGTGATGCGGAATCTTATCGACCACGTGCCCGATAGCCTTGCCCTGGACTCTGCGGCCGCCCCACACGCCCGCCATGCCAACCTAGCGCTCTGGCGCCGCTACGCCCGGTCGTTTGGTTTAGATTCGGTGCTGGGCGTAGACATTCCGCGCGAAGCGCCTGGCTTTCTACCCACCCCGGCTTACTACGACAAAGCGCGCGGCACGCCCAACTGGACGTATCGCTCCGTTTACTCGCTCAGCATCGGGCAGGGCGAGATTAACCTCACGGGCCTGCAAATGGCTAATATGGTGGCCATCGTGGCCAACCGGGGCTGGTACTACACGCCCCATCTGGTGCGCAGCGTGGGGGCCGGCGGGCCGCTGCCGCGCTTCACCGAAAAGCATTATACCCTTGTTGACAGCGTAAACTTTGCGGCGCTGGTGCCTGGCATGGTGGCCGTAATGCAGCGCGGCGGCACCGCCGAAGCCGCCAGCCTGGCCGATGTGGGCATCACGGTAGCGGGCAAAACCGGCACCGTAGAAAACGATGAAGGCGATGACCACGCCGCGTTCGTGGGCTTCGCCCCCGCCGATAATCCTCGGATAGCGGTGGCGGTTTACATCGAGAATGGCGGCTTTGGCGCCACCGCCGCCGCGCCCTGCGCCGTACTGGTAATGGAGAAGTACTTGCGCGGCAGCATTGCGCCCCGCCGCAAGCGTTGGGAGGCGCGGGTTCAGCGCCGGGCCCAGCACGGGTATTAAACAGCGGCTGGCGCGGGGTTCGGGGCCGGCCTGAATGGCCGTATTTTTGGGCCTCCCCTACCCTGCCCAGCGCGTATGCAATTGCTTTATCTGGTGTTTGGTACCAACATCCAGAACCACTTTCAGGCGCACTTTTCCATCCTCACGTTTTTGCGGCAGGGGCAGGGCGAGCTGCGCTTTACTACGGTACTCGCTTCTGGAGCGAACTATTTATTGCCCTAGGGCGGGCATGCGCCACCGGCGCCCCACCAGCTTGAGCAGCGTGCGGCGCCAACCAGGCAGCGCCCGGTAGCGCATTTCAGACTTGTGCAAACCGGCCAAATCCAGCGCCTCCGCCTTTTCATAAAACGCTTGGAGCGAGTGCGGGGCGTACTGCTCGAAAACGTGCGTGAGTAGCGGGCGGGCGGCTTTTAGGTTCCAGTAGTGCAGCACGTAGGGAGCGGCCTCGGCGATGGCCCCGGCCTGCCCAAACCACATGCTGAAGGCCAGTTGCTCCATCATGTGCTTGTCGTAGGCGGCGTACAGCTCGTCGGCCAGCGCCACCACACCCGGCAGCTGCGCCGCCAGCCCCGACGATAGGCCCAGCACCCCGGAATTGTAAAGCACCGTGGCGCTGTCAATCGCAAACTCGCGCTGGCCTACTTTAAAAATCTGGCCCCGCAGGCGACGGAATATCTTGCGGCTTAGCTCGTTGCCAGTCGCCAGCCGGCCCTCGCTGACGTGCATTACGAACTGGCCGCGCTCGATTTGGGCGAACAGGGGCGCCGGGTCGGCCTGCCAGATGGTATCGGTATCCACAAAAAGCAAGTTGCCGGGGTAGTGCTGCGCGGCGTGGGTCAAGACCCCGATTTTTAGCAGGTACACTTTGTTGCTGCTGCCGCGCCAGCTGTACCATTCGGCGGGGGTCACGGCGGGGTAGTGCACGGCGGGCCGCTCGCCCAGCACCTGCCGGAAGGCGGCCGGTGCATCGGTGTAGATGAGCACCTGCGCCGCGGGCCGGGCCACCCGGTAGTAGGAAAGCAGGCTGTAGACGGCCTCCGCGTGCAAGGCTGCCGAGCCGTAGGCCAGGTAAATCAGAGAGCAGGGGGCGGCGGGCATGGGAGGGCTGAGCTAAAACGTGGGCTACTGGTTCGGGGCGCAAGTTCAGGCTAATCTCTTTTCTTCGTGCCACCGTAGCGCCGGCGTAGCTTGGCCCGGGCCCGGCCGCGCCGGTTTTTTCATTTGCGCCAGCCGCTCGCTGGCCGCCTTGCGCTTCTTCATGTCGCTACCCCGCATTATTCTTGATTGTGAAGCCCTGAAGGACCGCGATAGTGGCTTCAGCCACTTTGTGGTGCCGCTGGCCCACGAGCTCATTCGCCAAAACCAGCGCTACCAGCTCTACTGCTACGTGCCGCCCGCCGAGGTGGGTGGTCTAGGCCGCACGGGCGTGCGCTACCTCACGCAGCGCAGCTTTCACAAGTATTTCAACCCACCAAGCTACGGCTTTCGGCTCTGGCACGCCACCTCGCAACTGAGCTGGTACGTGCCCACCAGTCCCTTTACCAAGGTGGTGCTGACGGTGCACGACCTCAATTTTCTGCACCAGCGCCCCGATGAGCGCACCTACACCCGGCAGCTGGCCATGGTACGCCGTAACATCAAACGGGCTGATTACCTGGTCACTATCTCCGATTTTGTGCGCCAGGATATCCTGCGCCACGCCGACCTGCTGGGCTACACCGGCCGCCAGCCGCTGCGCTACGTGCCGCGGGGGGTAGAGGCGCTACCGGCGCTGCCCGCCGGCCACGCGCCGGCCTACGTGCCCCGGCGGCCTTTTCTGTTCGCCCTAGGTACCGTCAACCCCAAGAAGAACTTTCACGTGCTACCGCCCCTGCTGCAAGGCAATGAGTACGAGCTTATTATTGCGGGCAGCTTCACGGAGGGCGATTACGTGGCGGCCATTCGGGCGGCGGCCGAGCAGGCGGGCGTGGCCGACCGGGTGCGGGTGCTCATCCGCATCAGCGAGGCCGACAAGGCCTGGTATATCGGCCAGTGCCTGGCTTACTTGCAGCCCTCGCTGGCCGAGGGCTTTGGCCTGCCGGTAGTGGAGGCCATGCAACTGGGCAAGCCCGCCTTCTTGAGTCGCCTCACGTCGCTGCCCGAGGTGGGCAGGGCGGCGGCGTATTATTTCGATGATTTTGCCCCGGCCCACATGCAGCAGGTGCTGGCGGCGGGCCTGGCCCGGCACTCGCCCGCACGAGCGGCAGCGGCCCAGGCCCAGGCCGGGCAATTTAGCTGGCAGCAGGCCGCCCACGGTTACCTGGCCGTGTACCAGGAGCTGCTCGGCCGCTAGGCTGGCCGCGCCAGTACTGCGTATACTCGTTCTCTGCCTTTACTCCACTATCTCTACCAGATGGCTACTCCCGAATTTCGCCGCGTTTTTCAGGTTATTGATGGCAACAAGAAGCTCGTCGGCGACGGCTTCGACGTGACCAGCCCCATGCCGGGGCCGCGCATCCGGCAGCTGAGTCCGTACCTGCTCATCGACCACATTGGGCCGATGCAGATTGCGCCCACCGACACGCCCCTGGGCTCGCCGCCGCACCCGCACCGCGGCTTCGAAACCGTGACGGTGGTCTACGATGGCTACCTGGCCCACCGCGACACGGCCGGCCACGACGGCACCATCGGCCCCGGCGATGTGCAATGGATGACCGCCGGCGCCGGCCTGCGCCACGCCGAGATGTACGACCGCGACTTTGCCCAACGCGGGGGCAAGCTGGAGCTGCTGCAGCTTTGGGTAAACATGCCCAAGGCCGACAAGCTAGTACCGCCCAAATACCAGGAGCTGCGCGCCGCCAGCATCCCCAATGTGCCGGTGCCGGGCGGCAAAGGCGTTATTCGCGTCATTGCGGGCAGCTACGTCGGGGCTACCGGCCCGGCCAGCACCTTTTCGCCGATGACGCTGCTGGACCTGCACCTAGCCGCCGGCGACGACTTTACCCTCACTCTACCCGCCGCCTATAACGTGGGCCTTTATGTAGCGAGCGGTGCGATTTTAGTGAATGGCGACCGCCCCGCCAAGACGCAGCAGCTGGTGGTGCTGGGTTGGAACTCGGCCGACGTGCAACTCACGGCCACCGACGACAGCCTTGTGCTAGTGCTGGCCGGCGCGCCCATCGAGGAGCCGCTGGCCACCTACGGACCCTTCGTGATGAATACCAACGAGGAGCTGATGGCCGCCATCGCCGATTTTGAAAGCGGCAACATGGGCAAGTTTCCCGAGGACGAGTAATGCGGTACTAAGCCGCATAACGTACGGTTTTTTGCTCAGACCCTAGCCCCACGGCTGCCCGGCTTATTAGTAGCCGGGCAGCCGTTTGCTTTTCCCTAGAGCAGTTTCGAAGTCAGTGTATAGGAGGGCCGTAGCCGTAGCGCGAACTTTGTAGTTCGCGTTTCTACGCCGTTCGAATCGTTGCAAAAACGCGAACTACAAAGTTCGCGCTACGGCTTTTCGGTACGCTGCTCCCGGAACCGCGCTAGGTCCCAAACTAAGCTGAACATAACCCCTGGGCGCGGTTAGGGGTAAGCGGTTCATACCTACCCCCCCCCGCTATGCTAGACTTGCACGCTTCCGCCGCCTCGCGCCGCGATTTTGTTCGGACCCTCTCCCTAGGGGTAGGCGCTACGCTGCTGGCGCCGAGTGCCTTTGCCCTGCCGCCCGAGCGCAAGCTGGGCGTGGCGCTGCTGGGCTTGGGCAAGTACAGCACCGGCCAGCTGGCGCCGGCTTTGCAGCAAACCAAGCTGTGCCGGCTGGCGGGCATCGTCACGGGCTCGCCCGAGAAGGCAGCCCAGTGGAAGCAGCAGTACCAGCTGGCCGACAAGAACATCTACAGCTACACTAACTTCGAGCGCATCGTAAACGACCCGGACATCGATATTGTGTACGTGGTGACGCCCAACGCCTTGCACGCCGAGTACGCCGTGCGGGCAGCCCAGGCCGGCAAGCACGTCATCTGCGAAAAGCCGATGGCCACCACCGTGGCCGATGCCCGCCGCATGATAGCCGCCAGCCAAAAGGCCGGCAAAAAACTCAGCATCGGCTACCGGCTGCACTTCGAGCCGCACAACCAAGCCATGATGCACCTAGGGCAGACGCAGGCCTACGGGCCGCTCAAGCACCTGATATCCGACAACGGCTTTAAATTTGGCAACGACACGCCGTGGCGCGTGGACAAGGCGCTGGGCGGCGGCGGCCCGCTCATGGATATGGGTATTTACAGCCTGCAGGGCTGCATTTATACCAAAGGCCAAGTGCCCGTAGCGGTCACGGCCAAGTTTGACCCGAACACCAACCCGCAGCTTTTCAAAGATGTGGAGGCGGGCATCAAGTGGCAGCTACAGTTTGCCGACGGCACCACGGCCGACTGCCACACCAGCTACGCCGAAAACCTGGCCGGCCGCCTACGCGCTGAGGCCGCCAACGGTTGGTTTGAGTTGCAGCCGGCCTTCGCCTACGGTGGCCTGGCGGGCAGCACCAGCAAAAACGACAACAAGCTCAACCTGCCCAACATCAACCAGCAGGCCGCCCAAATGGACGACTTTGCCGCTTGCGTGCTACAAAACAAGCCCACCCGCGTGCCCGGCGAAATGGGCCTGCGCGATGTGCAGCTGCTACTAGCCATCTACCGCGCCGCCGAAACTGGCCAGAAGGTAGCAACCACCGACGTGCAACAGCTCATCGACCGCACCCAGGCCCGGTAACTAAAGTGTACCGTGGACCCTGCGGGTCCGCGCGTGGCTGGGACTAACCTAGCAACTCACGCGCGGACCCGTGAGGTCCACGGTACACTTTAGTTAGCGCGGCACCACCGGAAATTTCTCAAACATCGTGGCTACCGCTTTGTCAATCTGCTTGGCCGAGCGGGCGGCCGACTTCGACAGGATGCTGGTCGTAGTGCCCTGCCATACCAGCTCTTTGCGGGCCGCGTCGACCAGCTCGATGGTAGCGGTGCCTTCCTGATACTGGCCCACCGGCACGTCGCGGGCATCCCAGTGGTAGTTGCGCTGGCCAATGTAGCGCGCCGCGGCATCGGTGCGAAAGTCGCCCGGCCGCGTTTGAGTGCGCTGCTGGCTTACCATCCCAATGTTTACCCACAGGTCGGGCTGCGCGGCCTGGCGATAGCCCCGACGCTCCATCTCCCGCGTCACGGCCAGCTTCAGGTCAAAGATGCCGGTACCCGAATTCTGAAACGCGGAGTCGTTGCGCGCCACGGCATCCATAAAACCGTACGTCTTATAGTTGGCGAAATTGATGCCCGTTTTCTGGTCAACCTGCGCCAGTCGCTCGTTCGTTGAGCAAGCCGCCAGGCCGAGCGCCAACGCCAGCAGCGGCATTTTCAGGTAAGTTGGTGCAGGGCGCATAAACAGCGGGAAGTTTGGGGTGAGGTAGGGGCAAGCAACTTATACGGCCAAGTGGCCTGGGTAGTCTGCTGGGCCACCCTAGCCGAGCAGCCCACCGCTAACGAGCAAGTAGCCAGCCGATTTAGTAAGCTGCTCGGTTAGCATAATCCAGCAGCTTACTAGGCTAATTGGCCACGTAGGGCTCAGGCTTACGAGAAGCCCAGCACCGGGTGCGGCTGGTAGGGCTCTTCTAAGCGCCTGATTTCCTCAGCGCTCAGCTTCACCCCTAGGGCTGCCACGGCATCTTCTAGGTGGCCGGGCTTGCTGGCTCCCACAATGGGCGCCGTAATAGCGGGCTTAGTCAGCATCCAGGCCAGCGCGATTTGCGCATTGGGCAGCCCGCGCTCCTGAGCGATTTGCGTCACGCGGTCGGCCACCGCAAAGTCGTCGTCGCGGCCGTAGAGGCTTTTGCCGAAGGCGTCGGTTTTGGCGCGCTCCGTCTCGTTGCGCTCCTTCGAGCGCCCGCCGGTGAGCAGCCCGCGCGCCAGCGGCGACCACGGAATGACGCCGATGCCCTGGTCTTGGCACAGCGGCAGCATCTCGCGCTCCTCCTCCCGGTACACCAGGTTGTAGTGCGGTTGCATGCTCACAAAACGCGTCCAGTTGTGTTTATCGGCTAGGTACAGCGCCTGCGCAAACTGCCAGGCAAACACCGAGGAAGCGCCGATGTAGCGCGCCTTACCGGCTTTCACCACATCGTGCAGCGCCTCCAGCGTCTCCTCAATGGGCGTGTCGTAGTCCCAGCGGTGTATCTGGTACAAATCCACGTAGTCGGTACCTAGGCGCTGCAAACTCGCGTCGATGGCACTCATAATGTGCTTGCGCGACAATCCTTGCTGGTTCGGGCCCGGCCCCATGGGGTTAAACACCTTGGTGGCCAGCACCACCTCGTCGCGCTTGGCAAAGTCGCGCAGCGCCCGGCCCACCACTTCCTCACTCGCCCCGTTCGAGTACACGTCGGCCGTGTCGAAGAAATTGATGCCCAGCTCCAGCGCTTTCTGAATAAAGGGGCGGCTTTGCTCCTCATTCAGGGCCCAGGGCCAGCGCTCGGTGGGCGTACCGTAGGTCATCGTGCCCAGGCATATTTTAGAAACGTGCAGGCCAGTAGCCCCCAAACGAGTAAATTCCATAGCGTAGCAGCCGCCACAGGCAGCCTAGGTGGTTGAACACATGTATACGGCTACGGCACTTAGGCGGCGTTCACCAGATTGCTTTTAGGGGGTGCCTATTTAAACTTATTCTTGAGCAGTAGAAAGCACTGCTCGTACAGGTAATAAGCAGCATACGCCACTACGCACAACGCTAGCATGTTTAGAATCAGCGAGTCAGCATACGGAAAGACATCTCTCCACGGCTGGTTCGCGGTCAACAGCTACTGCCAGATGTACAAGCGGCAAGAAAGAATACCAGTGCGCTTCAGTACTGGCCAACCCAATATAGCATAAAACAGATTTGCTTCCTTCTTTAAATTAAGCAGGATAATCCAAGCTATTAATACGGAGAGTACTACCTGGGCAATATGAGGCACGAACAATACTAATTTTTGATATCCCACAGCAAAAGCCACCACGAATAAAGCAAAGCTTAAGAAATAGTTATTCCGCAGTCTCTCAACCGATACAACATCCTTAAACACTAGTATTGCGCACAAGGACCCTAACGATGCCACTCCCAAATAATGTAGTATTGATGACAAACCAAGCGCATGTATTAGATAATCAGAATAGAATATACCCACTCTGTGCACAGCCAGCAAGCCGATTACCAGCAACGCTAAAATCAAGACACTTATTAAAATAGTGTATCGGTTTACATTTAAAACCAGCAGGAAGGGAAAGAATAAATAAAACTGCCCCTCAATGGATAACGACCAAAATGGCCGCTGTACTAGTCTGAGCTGTTGGGTGTCGGCACGTTTTTGATGTATAGGGCTGACGACAAGAAGCCAACCGGAATAATCCCAAGCTTAAAATACACATTTGAAACCAGTAGTACCAACAGAAACAGGTATGCTACCGGCATGATTCTCAGAGCTCTCCTAATATAAAGTAGCTTCAAAGAAACGTAACCGTTCTTCACTTCTTCCTTCAGTAGCAGGATGGTAATCAAAAAGCTACTGAGCACAAAGAATATCTCTACCCCGACCTCGCCTAAAACATCAAAATAGCTGTCTCTTTCAGAATGCGCCTTAGCAGAACTATGATAATAGCAATTCCCCTGAGCCCATCCAGATAGAGTAAATATGACTGAGCTAGCTCAACGGGTGCTGTAGAAATCTCACCCAACAATTTGCTTTTAATTCAGCTACAATTCATAACTAATGATGTAGATAGATAAACGGACAACTATATGCCACAGTGAGATTTCTTAGACAAGGTGTAAACAAAGGGTATCTCAACGCCCCTAGGTCGTTTGGCAGCGCTGAGTTCAGCGTTAGCCCAACTAACTCTTGAAGGGCCTGGCCGGGCGCTACCACTACCTCCGACCATAGTGGCCTAAAAGCAAAAGCCCGCTCAGCGAATGCTAAGCGGGCTTTTGCTTTTAGGCTATCTACTATTCTTTCGTCCGGCCCGGCTTGCTTTTCGGCGTACCATCTTTCTTTCTGCCGTAAGGAGCTTCAGCATCTACTTCTGCGGCTTCGCGCGGAGCGCGCGCCTTGCGCTCTTTAATTGCCGGCGCATAATCATCGCTCATCAATGCCTCAGCTTCTTCTAGGGCGCCTTGCAGGTTAATTACGAGGGAAGATACTTTGCGCAAAGCGCGCTTAATATCCGATTTGAAAGCATCTGCTTTTTGAGCGTTATCTAGTACTTGTTGTAGTTGGGCGAGGTCTACTGCCATAAGAGAAGGGGGAACTTTTATGATTTAATAATGCAAAACAACAAAAGTTTTATCATACTAGCAAATATATGAGCAATTAATTTTGTCATTACGTTAATAATGCATTTGCATGAATTAACGTGCGACAAAGATAAAAGCCCATGTATCAATTCTATACTTACACCTACCCTAATCAATTACCCATGGAGATAATTAGCACCTATTAATTATTTTTCTTCTATAAGTACTATTGAAGCTAACTTTATCAAACTCTAAGCAAAACGAATTAGCATAATATTTACTAGCTATTAATAGCCAATAGAGCTTTTTTTTGCTAACGACTTGTCAATGCTTGCTGTTTTATCATAAAACCAGCCCCATTATGCAGCAGCAGAACGCCACACTAGCAATACTGATTATCTCATTCCTATGCGATTAGCTTGCAAAAATCCTATAGCGACATTACGCAGCTTTCACAATCACACCGGCAGCCTTTACACTACCCCATTGAATATTGCCCGGTAATTTAGCTAGTCATATTTTCCGGTAGTCGGGCCGAACTGGTATAGCAATCGCTGCTACCCGCGGTATTCAGCAAGCGCCCGGGGTATCAAGCAGCTTGCGTGGCCGTGCTTGGCGCGCAACGGGTAAGCAATCAACATTCAGCGGATATATGTGGCCTCTTGAATAAGCGACTTCTCGACTTATCGCTTTTGAGCTATACCAGAAGTATTAGCAGCTGCTTAGCGAATGCGCGGTAGCCGCGAGGGGCACGTAGGCTGAAAAACATGGGGCAAACAAGGCAGTTGCCGAGCTTAGCCGAGCGCGCTTGGCTAAGCCCATCTTGCTGCGGGCTACTACACACCACGTGGACAACCCAGCGACAAGTCGCGCCGGTCTAGTGCGCACCAAGCAGCCATTGGGCCCCCGCGTTTTCTCCTTTTGCGGCCCAGAGCTAGGTGCTGGCTGCGTGTGCTGCTTGGCTTGGCTAATGCGAGCCTTTTTAAGAGGTATAATTAGCTGCTGCTACCTTTTACCGGGAGCGGAGGCAATAGGCAAGCATCCTATGTATTCCTAATAGAGGCTGTAATCAGAAATCAGGAGCGGGAATTACTCCAGACTTGGTAAGCAGCCGACAAAACCAGGCCCATGCTATTAGTTCCGACTACTATCGCTATTGTGCTTTATACTACGCATTAGCTCGGCCTTGTCACGTAGTATATCATATATACTAGCAACGTGCAACCAGCGCTCTTGCCTCCTTAGTGGACAGCCGACAGGGCTGGTCGAAGCTACTAAAGACGCCTGTTGCAATAGTTAGCTAAGCTGCGCCTTGGATTGCTTAGTACATTGATTATTTAATAGCTCTGTAGCCACGTATACGTCCGCTTCAAGATGTACTATACCTTGAAATTTGTACTTTTAATGATTACTGCTAGCAGGTAATTACTAGTTCAATGAGCGGCCGTTATGTACCACTGGTAAGAAATGAAAATTATTTAGCGCAAGGCAAAATTTATTTAATATAATGAATACTTGGTAAACTGACAGCACACTAGCAAACAGCATAATTTTTTCAATATTCATCAAAAATTCACCTACTTAAGCGTTTGAGAAATATTGTTTATGAGCTAAATAAGGATTTCCTTTACATCACAATTCTTCCCCTATATGCTATGACAACAACCCCTACTCGCTCGGTAATTAGGCCCCTTTACAGTAGGCATCTGGCGAGCAGCTACTGTTGAGCTGCATTATTCTGCTAACACTTGGCAGTGGAATTTAGACATTCCTTTTTCAAGCCCTGTTAGTATCGGCTTTCACGCCGCAGTATGCGCTTAGCATTCCTACCTGGGCATCAATACCACATTTGAGGAATTGCCTGACTTCCTAGGCGCCTTCGCGGCCTTTCGAATTCAAGATACCTCCACCTGTATTTAGCTACGGGCAAATAATTTATCAGTTAGCAGGCAGTCGCATTAGGCCGGCTTTTTGCATAGCAGCTGCCCTACTACGGCTACGGCGGCTTTGCTATATAATTGCTTTAGTAAGAAGAACCCATTTTTAATGAGCAATTACGCTCAGCCATTCTAAATAAACCTACCTCCGCATTGTCCCGCTTGGGGCATTATTCTTTACCCCCATTTCCCATCCCCCTTCTATGAAAGCAGTTATTTTGGCGGGCGGCTACGGCACTCGCATTAGCGAGGAAAGCGGCATTCGGCCCAAACCCATGGTTGAAATTGGTGGCAAGCCAATTTTGTGGCACATCATGAAAACGTATGCACACCATGGTATTACGGATTTTGTGATTTGCTGCGGCTACAAGGGCCACATGATTAAGCAGTATTTCGCCGATTACTTTCTGCTCACCTCGGACGTGACCTTCCGGACGGACCGCCACGAGATGCAGATTCACCGCAACAATGCCGAACCCTGGACGGTAACGCTCATCGACACGGGCCTCGAAACCATGACGGGCGGCCGCCTGCGCCGGGTACGTGAGTACGTGGGCGACAGCACGTTCTGCCTCACCTACGGCGACGGTGTTAGCAATATCGACATTCAGGCCAGCATCAATTACCACCACCAGCAGGGCGCCTTGGCCACGCTGACGGCGGTGCGCCAGCCAGGCCGCTTTGGGGCCTTCAGCCTAAGTGAGGCCGACAGCCACGTTAACAACTTTACGGAGAAGCCCGAGGGCGGCGAAACGCCGTGGATTAACGGTGGCTTTTTTGTGCTGGAGCCTAGCGTGTTCGATTATATCGATAGCGATAGCACGGTGTGGGAAAAAGGCCCGCTTGAGCACCTAGCCGCCGAAGGCCAGCTAGCAGCCTACCGCCACAGCGGTTTTTGGCAGCCGATGGATACCCTGCGCGACCGCAACATGCTTGAGGAGCTCTGGCAGGCAAATAAAGCCCCTTGGAAAGTGTGGGCACCGGAGCCCGTCTGGACGCCAGCCGCTTCTAAGCAAGCTAATACTCCTATTGACGCCCCCACCCGGGCATTGCCAGAACATTTGCTGGCGGGAGTGCTCTAAAAAGTCTTTTTTTGCGCCCTTTCTATTGCATTGATTTTACCTTTTTTATGACTTTATCGCGTATTCTACTCACGGGTAACATGGGCTACGTAGGGCCTGGTGTAGTTCAGCAGCTTCGCCAAGCGTTCCCTGCCGCTGAGCTTATCGGGTACGACCTAGGCTTTTTTGCGCACTGCCTAACGGGCGCCGAACGCCTGCCCGAGTCGCGGCTTGACCGCCAGGTATTTGGCGACGTGCGCCAGGTACCCAGCGAGCTGCTGGCCGGGGTGGATGCCGTGGTGCACCTAGCCGCCATCTCCAACGACCCCATGGGCAAGGCCTACGAGGACGTGACGATGGAAGTCAACCACCAGGCCGGCATCGAGCTAGCCCGGCAGGCCAAAGCGGCTGGGGTGCGGGCTTTCGTCTTTGCGAGCTCGTGCAGCATCTACGGCATGGGCGGCGAAGACGCCAAAACCGAAACCTCGGGCGTGAATCCGCTCACGGCGTATGCCCGCTCGAAAGTAGCCAGTGAGCAGGACCTAGCGCCCCTGGCCGACGACGACTTCGTGGTAACCTGCCTGCGTTTTGCCACTGCCTGCGGCTGGAGCGACCGCCTGCGACTCGACCTGGTACTCAACGACTTTGTGGCCAGCGCCGTAGCCACGGGCGAAATCAGTATTCTGAGCGACGGCACGCCTTGGCGCCCGCTCATCCACGTGCGCGATATGGCGCGGGCCATTGAGTGGGCCGTAGCGCGCGAAGCCACGAATGGCGGCAGCTTCCTGGCCGTTAACACGGGCTCCGACACCTGGAACTACCGCGTGAAAGAGCTGGCCGAGGCCGTGGCCACGGCCCTGCCCGGCACCCGCGCCAGCGTGAACCCCGCCGCGGCCCCCGACCTGCGCTCGTACCGCGTCGATTTTAGTTTGTATAAGCAGCTCGCCCCCGACCACCAGCCCCAGCAAACCCTGGCCGCTACCATCACGGAGCTGCACGAGAAGCTGCTGGCCATGGGCTTCCGCGACGCGCAGTTCCGCAGCTCGCAGCTGATGCGCCTGCGCGTGCTGGCCGCCCTACGCGAGCAAGGCGAGCTTACCGAACAGCTGACCTGGGCCAACTCGGTAGCCACCGAGGCCACGCTGGCCTAGGTCGAATAGTAACGCCGCTTTTTCTGCCTATTCCTTGCTATGATTTTTACTGAAACCAAACTGGCGGGCGCCTTCATCATTGACGTAGAGCGCCGCACCGATGAGCGCGGGTTCTTTGCCCGCTCGTGGTGCGAAGACGAATTTGCGGCCCACGGCATTTACCTGCCCCCGCTGCAAGCCAACCTGTCGTCGAACCCTACCCAGGGCACGTTGCGCGGCATGCACTACCAGCTGGCGCCCCACGAAGAAAGCAAGCTGGTGCGCTGCACCCGCGGCGCCCTCTACGATGTAATAGTGGACCTGCGCGAGGAATCGCCAACCTACGGCCAGTGGATAGGCGTGGAGCTAACGGCCGACAACTTCCGGCAGCTATTCGTACCGGGCCGCTTTGCCCACGGCTTTCTGACGCTGGCGCCCAACACTGACGCCGCCTACCAGGTATCGGCTAAGTACACGCCCGGCGCCGAGCGCGGCTTGCGCTGGAACGACCCGGCCATCGGCATTGAGTGGCCGGCCGTGCCCCAACTCATCTCGCCCAAGGACGAGGCCCACCCTGATTTTCAGCCGCTACTCGCGGCAGCTACCACCCGCTAACCTTCCGCTTTTTTCTGCATTATGATATTAGTTGACAACGCACTAAAGGCCCGGCAGGCCGCTGGCAACCCCATTCGGGTGGGCATGGTGGGCGCCGGCTTTATGGGCCGGGGCGTGGCCCACCAAATCTGCCGCTACGTGCCGGGCATGGAGCTGGTCGCCATTGCCAACCGCACGCTGGCGCAAGCCCGCCGCGCCTACACCGAGGCCGGTGAGCTAGGGGCCCAGGAGGTTTCGTCGGTGGCCGCGCTGGAGCGCTGCATTGAGCTGGGCCAGCCCGCCATCACCGAAGACGCCCTGCTGCTGAGCCGGGCGGGGGGCATCGATGTCATCATCGAAGTCACGGGCGCCGTGGAGCACGGCGCGCACGTGGTGCTCGAAGCCATCAAGCACGGCAAGCACATTGTGCTGCTCAATGCCGAGCTCGACGGTACGGCTGGCTCTATTCTGAAAGTGTACGCCGACCGCGCCGGCGTGGTGTACACCGTATCGGACGGCGACCAGCCGGGCGTGACGCTCAACCTGGCGCGCTTCGTTATCGGCCTAGGTGTCAAGCCCGTGCTGTGCGGCAACATTAAAGGCCTGCACGACCCCTACCGCAACCCTACTACCCAGGAGGGCTTTGCCCGCCAGTGGGGCCAGAACCCGAGCATGGTCACCAGCTTTGCCGACGGCAGCAAAATCAGCTTCGAGCAGGCCGTTATTGCCAATGCCCTAGGTATGGAAGTGGCCCAGCGCGGCATGCTGGGGCCCACGGTGGCGCCCGGCACGCCCATTAGCAAAGCGGCCGAGTGGTACCCGCAGGACCTGCTGCTGAGCGGCGGCCCCGGCATCGTCGACTACGTGGTGGGCGCCGAGCCGGGCCCCGGGGTGTTTATCCTAGGTACCCACGACGACCCCGTGCAACAGCACTACCTCAAGCTCTACAAGCTGGGGCCGGGGCCGCTCTACTGCTTCTACACTCCGTATCACCTCTGCCACTTCGAAACGCCCAACTCGGTGGCGCGGGCCGTGCTCTTCCACGATGCCGCCCTAGCCCCGCAGGGCGCCCCGAAAGTGGAGGTAATTACGGCCGCTAAAATCGACCTCAAGGCCGGCGCAACGCTCGATGGCATCGGTCATTACATGACCTATGGCCTGGCCGAAAACTACCCCTTGGCCCGGCAGCAAAACCTGCTACCCATCGGCGTGGCCGAGGGCTGCGTGCTGCGCCGCGATATACCCAAAGACCAGGCCCTTACCTACGACGATGTGGTACTGCCCGAAGGCCGCCTCATCGACCAGCTGCGCCGCGAGCAGGAGGCCTACTTCGGCCGGCCGGCTCTCGCTAACTCCTTCGTCCTGGACGAGGCTTTAGCTAAAAGCACCCTGCAGCGGTAACCTAGGCAAAGTGACCGCCTCAGGCCACACCTGCCAACTTTCAAAAAAGTAAGCGAGTGCCCGGGCGCCCTACTACGGCTGTTGCAACAGCCGTAGTAGGGCGCCCGGGCACTCGCTATAGCTGGCGACACCTACCCCACCAGCTTCGCGCACAGGCAAGCCGCGCTCCGGCATGGCGGCGGCTGCGCTGCGTTTGTTCAATAAGCATCGGCTGACCTACACACGCTGGCTAAGGCTAAATTCCCTAGGTGCTTACCAACCTGGTGGCGGCCCTACTGCCGCTGGCCTATCTTCTTGGCTGGCACCCCGGCCCAGATTTCGTTGGGCAGGATAGACTTTGTCACGATGGCGCCAGCAGCTACGATGGCCCCATTGCCAATGCTCACGCCCTTCAGCACGACGACGTTAGCTCCAATCCAGACGTCTTCCCCAATTACAATTGCCTGCTCTGGTCCGTCTTGAAAGCGCATGGGCCGGCCGGCCGCAATACCGTGGTCGTGGTCAACAAACCGGCAGCCGGAGGCAATGAGCGCCCCCTTGCCAATGTCGATGCTCATGCGAATGTTAAACTCGCAGCCCGTACCAATAAAAGAGTCGTCCTGAATGCGGATGGACGGCCCCTGCTGCCAGGTACCGTCGTATTTAAAGAATATTCCTTTTTCCAGGATGCAATTTTTGCCAATTGCAACCTGGTGCGGCCACGTAACAGTAAGCTTTGGCACTTGCGTGCCGCTGCCAACCTCCATTCCGAGCAGCGAAAGCCACCAGCGGCGAAATAATCCAAAAAATTCGGGTATATATCGAAAGCGAAGTACAAAACCTCCCTGCTGTAAAATATACGTTGCGCGCATTCTTACCTATTAATAGAGCAAATACCTAGTTGTAAAGCTCGACTAATATAGGCGGTCAATAGTGAACCCATTCGCCCATCGCCCTCCTGACGACTCCCAAGCTGCCACCGCCGGCAATGGCACATAGACTGGCTCAACGAGCCATTCGCTCAGGACACAGCTCTGCTGTTCAGCTATCTGTAGCTGAACCATGCCATCAATTACCGCGCCTGCGGCCGGCTTAGCCATCCTTACTCGATAGCGCCATCTTTGCGCGCAGACACAAGCCGAAGCTGGCACTAACCACCTGCCAGCAACTGCTAGCCCAGCGCCGCGGTCCCAAACCCGAACCTAGGCCGGCGGCCTTCACGCCGACACCGGGACGGCCTGCAAGCTATCAAGCAGCTTGCGGGCAATTTCGGCCGATGGGTTGGGATTGAGCTCCCGGGTTTTGCCCACCAGATAGGCGGCGAAGTTCCCTTCCTTGTATACACTGACCCTGTTCGGGGGCGTTGGGGGCGCAATCCCAATGGGAAACCAGGGGTGCGCCACGCACAGCACGGGCAGGCCGTGTTCCAGCATGGCGGCGGCCGTGCCGCTTTTGCCAATCACGTCGACCGGCGTGGTTGCCACTCCCAGCGAAGATTGCCAGAGCACCTGCGAGATGAAGTCGGGCGTCTGTTCACCTAGGATTTCCACTGGCAGCCCAACGGCTCGCCAACTGGCTGCCCAGGTTTCCTGCTCCTTGCCGCACCGCCCAATCATGGTCAGCTTCACGGGCACCGCATTTTCGCGGGCGTACTGCGCCGCATCGTGGGCAAACTGCGCTACGGGAGCCCCCGCGTGAATGCTCCCGAAAATGACTAGCGAAACGGTCCGGCTTTCTTCACCCGCCACGCTTACTGGCCGGGCCAGGCTGGTGTTGGGAATATTGGCAAACAGCGGCAGCAAGTGGCTGCTAAACCCCAGCTTTGCCAGCTGGGCCTGGTAGAGGGAGGTTTGGGTGTGAATAAGCTTGGGCCGCAGGTCCGTAATCATGGCGTTAATCAGGTACCGCTGCAACTTGCCCCACCAGCGGTGCTTGAGGGGGGCTTCCGCATCCATGCCCACCCACAGCTCGTGCACCATCAGGTGCCAGGACCTTCCGCGGCCCAGCCGCGCCAAGTGTTTGCCTAGGTTATAAGCCAGCCCCCGGGGGTGGAAGGCAAACGGAACAAATTGCAGGCTCAGCCACTCCGGCCCGAAAGCATCCGTCCACTCCTGGGCTCGCTGCAGGCGCCGCCGCATGGGCCAGCTGGCCGGCAGCCGCAGCAGCGGCAGGGCTACTGCGCCCGCCTCAGGCCCGGTTGAAATCTCCTGCTGGAGGTGGTGGTCGCTCAGCGCGATGGCCGCCGGCTCGTGCCCTTGCTGCGATAGTTCCGCCGCCAGACGCCGTACGTAGTCGCCCACGCCGTCGCGGCCTGGCTCTAAGGAGCCACAGAAGAAAACAATTTTCATGGCGTGTTATGTTGGTCAACCGGCAAGGTAGGGGCTAGCAGCATTTTTTGGGGCAAATACCTGCTCCGTACCGGCCTACGCCCATTCTATAGCCTACGCACGCCCCGCAGCCACAGCGCCTGAACGCCCCTGTGGACCGGCTTATACGCCGCGAGCTCAGGACCCGTGCGCCTGCACCCGATGTCAGAAGCTATCACGAGCCAACCCTAGGGCCTGGCGGCAGGCCCACAATGAACCCATGAGCTAGCCCGGTTGCCTGCCCCAACGGCCGGTACTGGGCCGGGCGCATCGGGGCTATTTTTTTAGTAGCGGGCTCTCTGCTTACGCGCAGCCGCGGGCACAGAGCAGCCATCCCTTGTTATATAATAATTACCCCCTTTCACAACCGATTAACTGCTTTCAATCTATATAATTAATCAAAGTTTTTCGCATAACTATATCTTTTAAAAAGTAAGGCTATTAATAAGTATAATTCAATTCCACAATTACGAATATTAGTAGCTATTAATTATTGCCTTTTAAGCAAACAGTGATTTAATCATTTTTTTACTCTTAAAAGGTCTTAAAAGACGATTTTGTGGTACTTTGCGCCATCTTTCTGCTTGCTCAACTATTATTTTCTGGCTTTCACAATAATGGGTGAATCAAATAAGTTATATTTGAGAAAATTATCAATAGTGTTTGCCGGTTGAATCTTTCTTACTTCATTGTTTATGCGAGCGATTTTATCTAAATGGAAATTTTTAGCACTTGCGGGAGGAATACCGTTCTTTACTTCCCCTCTCGCTCAGGCTCAAACGCAGACTACCATTCAACTTAAGCTCACGAGCAATAGCACAACCAGCGCTGGCGTATACCGACCCAATGGTAGTCTCATCCGCAACCTGTGGCAGAAGGTGGACTACACTCCGGGCACGTACCAAATCATGTGGGACGGCCTCGACAATGACGGCAAACCCGTACCAGTCAATACGTACCAAATCAAAGTAATTGCTCACAAGGTGAGCTACGTGTGGGAGGGGGTAGTGGGCAATACTTCTGCCAGCTGGACAAATAATGTGTGGCGCAGCCTGGTGGTGATGCAGGATTTCTGCATGGCTCCCAGCGGTGAATCTTACGCAGGTGTGGGCTATAATGAAGGGCTGCCGGGGCTGGTTTACAGCCCCGCGGGCACAGTGCAAGCTCCTCATAGCGTTAAGGAGCACGATTTTTACGATGCCTTTAGCCTGGTGCGGGCGGATAATACTTATCTGTACGCCGTTACCAACAACAGCGGCTGGGACAACAAGCAGACCAGCTTCGTCATGCGCTTCAAGCAGTCTGATAAAACGGAAGCACCGTGGTCTGCTGGTGCCACTACTACCTACGGCCCGCATGGCCCGGCTCGCACGCGCTACGGGGTAGTAGGCCTGCGGCAGTCAGCGACCACCACGGAACCTCAGCGCCCGGCCTGGCTGGCCAATCGCATTACCGGCTTGGCAGTGAACAGCAGCTACGTTGCCGTGGCGCGCAAAGCCCAGAACAGCGTGCAGTTCTACGCCGTTGGCACCGGCGCCCTGCTCGGCAGCCTTTCCGTCAATTCTCCGGGTCAGATTGCGTTTGCTTCCACCGGTGACTTGTGGGTGGTTTCAGCCGGGCAGGTAAAACGCTATACGGTAAACAGCGGCAACAGCTTTACGGCTCAAAACACGTTGCCCGGCATAGTAAATGCCTTAGCACTGGATGCGCACCCCACGCAAAACCTACTGCTGGTGGCCGATGGCAACACCAGCCAGCAAGTGAAAGCCTACGATGCAGCCGGAACCCTGCAATGGACTTATGGGCAAGCCGGGGGCTACCCCAGCCTAGGGCCCGAAGTGGTCAATGACAAGTTCTGGTTTCAGATACAGGACCCACTGGCCGGCGGTGCCACCGACCGTGACCAGTACGGCGACCCCTTCACCTTTGTCAAATGGCAGCCGGATGGTACTTTCTGGATTTTGGACACCGCCAACCTCCGGGCCATGCATTTCGGAGCCGACCGCCGCTACCTAGGTCAGATTATGTACCTTCCGGACCGGCTGGCCATCGCCGGCGACCAGAACAACGCCACGCGCATATTCTCCGGCAATCTGGAATTCAAGGTTAGCACCGCGCCTTTGCAGCCCGGCGACCAAAGCATAGTGGCCGCGCCTAGCTGGCAGCTGGTCCGGAACTGGAGCGCTGGTTTAGACATCACGCGCTACGGTTCGGTGGTCAACGTGACCACCCATCCCAATGGCCACACCTATGCCCAGATGCAAGATAACAGCATCACTTCGGGGCCAAACATGACGCAGCTCGTGGAGCTACCCGCCACTGGCAAGCTACGGTTCACTGGCACGCTGGTAGAAGACTACGGCAACGGCGGCTTCTCCTACGAGCAAATGGCCGACGGCAACCTCCGCTGCGCGCGCATCAACTACGCCGGTGCGCCTACCCCGTTCGATTTTGGGGGTAAGGCCATCATCACTGGCGAGCGCCGCGCACTTACGGGGTATGACAGCAACTTCAACCCGCAGTACGGCCCCATACAAGTACTCTGGAAAGTAGCTAGCGGCTTGAAGCGCGGTGATGACCCCTTCCCCAGTAAGCCGATTGGCGCCCGCACCCGCCTGCCGCAAACGCAGAACGGTAACTACGTCACCTATCAATCGACCAGAACCGGGAGCCAAGGCTTCCACCTAGGCACCATCGCCCCCGGTGATACTACCTGGACCGCCAAGTTCCATCGCGGTAAAGTCATCAGCTCCCCGGACCGGAAGGGCTCTTATCCGGAAATTGAAGCCTACGGCGGCTGGGACGGTGCCAATGCCTATGCCGACCAGAAGGATATAGTAGCCTTATACAACGGCCAGAACAACACCACCAGCAATACCTTTTACCATTTCACCCAAGACGGGCTGCTGGTGAATGAGTTTGGGGTACCGGCCGATGACAAAGTGGGCCTCACGGATAACTACGCGCCGGCTGGCTTTGCAGGCAACAACGTGGACATGTACATGGTACGCCCTTCGGCTAACACGCTGCATGTGTACACGGTAGATGAAGCAGTGCACGCCGGCTTGCATCGCTGGCGCGTAGATGGCAGCAACAGCATTCAGGAGCTGACAGGCAGCGGGCAGCTGGGAAAGACTATCCTAGTGGGGGCCGGTCCGCTACCCGTCAATCTGCTATCTTTCTCGGCCACCCGCAATGGCACGCAGGTGAGCTGCAACTGGGAAACCGCCAGTGAGCAAAACAGTGATTACTTTATCGTAGAGCGCAGTGCCGATGGCACCGACTACGCTCCCATCGGCAAAGTAGCTAGTGCAGGCTCGTCGGCCTCGAAGCGCTCGTATTACTACGCAGACGCCAACCCGCTCACCAGCCTTGCTTACTACCGCTTGCGGCTCGTTGACACTGATGGGTCGGAAAGCTTTTCCCCGGTAATGACGGTGGCTACTACCAACAAGCTTGGGGCAGCGCTGGTGGCGAGCGTAGTACCAAACCCTGGCAACGACTTCTTTGAATTGCTGACCTCGGGCAGCCCCATAGTAGAAGCCAACATTTACAACACCCTAGGGGGCCACCTCCAACGGCTGGTTCCCAGCTCTCCGCAAACGCAACGCTTGAACTTCAACCTGGCAAACTACCCCGCTGGCATCTATGTGGTGCGCGTTCAGATGGCCGCTGGTTTGAAAACCGTTAAGCTGCTGAAGAACTAACCAACTGGCGTTGCCAGCCGGCCCTTCTTAAATAAACAAGAATTTGCTCCCAGTCCGCTTTCTAAGAAGGCAAGGACTGGGAGCAAATTCCGTAATACCCACTTGCGTAATTACGCAGTACCTAGTACGCTAGAAGCAACTGCGTCACCAGTGAGAGAATCAAATTTTACGCTGACAAAGCAAAAGACACGCCGCTAGCTTTCTGCTTGTTTACAAGTGCTTATCACTATTCTAGTCCAGGTTCTTAACAAACTCCGTCATTATCTTATCGATAAACAAATAGTTCTCTGCGTAGCGCTGCGCATTATACCGAAGCTCCTCCGTAGGATTGTCGAGGGCATACCGAATTGCATCGTTTAGCGCCTGCTGGTTCTCGGCCTCCGCCAACACTCCCACTTGGTGATTCTTAACGAGCATGTGCAAGCCCGAGCCTTCGTTGGCCGTTATCAAAGCCAACCCGCCCACGGCCAGGATGGTGGTCAGCTTGGAAGGCATCATGAGGTCGCTGGCATTGGCCTTTTGTATCACCAGATGCAAATCGGCCATATTCAGAAACGCGTTAAATTTCTCAACGGGCTGCAACGGAAAGAAGGTGATATTAGGCAAGCCCATTTCCGACACCAGGGCCATCAGATTCTCCTTGTATGGCCCCGAGCCGCAGATGAGAAACTTCACCTCAGGCTGCTGCACAAATTCCCGCGCGGCGTAAACGATAGCTTCTAAGCCTTGCTTTTCGCCTATGCCACCAGAATACAGAATAATCTTATCCGTGGGAGAAAAACCAAAACTCTCCTTTAGTGATGCTTTATTTCCGAGCGGGAAGAATTTTGTATTATCTACCCAGTTTGGAAATAGCAGCACATCCTTGTTGGCTTTCGCTTTTAGTCTGCTCACCATTTGCTCCGAGATGGAGCTCACGATATCCGATTCGCTAAATATATATTTCTCTACTTTAAATAATAAATCAATTACGGCTTTTGATTTTATCATTTTCAGGTCTTGCGCAACCTCAATCTGCATATCATGCACATGATAGATAAGCTTAGCCCCCTTTATCTTCTTGTAAAACACTCCTAGCAAACCAAACTGGAAGGATGGCGCTACGGCCAGCACGTTATCAAAACGCTGACCAAAGGCTAGTTGTGCTACTTTAAAAAAGGCGCTTACCGAGAAAGACAAATCCAGCAGCATCCTTTTTAAGCCGGTGGGCTTTTCCGGAATGTACATGGGGCAGCGATGCACCGTTATGCTGCCACCGGAGGCAAAGCTCTGACTTTCCGTATGATAACCATAGCGCTTCGCATAGTACGGCTCCTGCACCTTCCAAAAAGGATAGTAGGGATAGGCTGTTATCACCTCGCAAGTGTACCCGGCAGCAGCCAGCCATTGTATCATTTCCCCGCTATACTTGCCAATACCGGTGGGTTCTGGAAAATAATTATAGCCTATCAGCAGAATCCTTTTCTTCATGCGCGTGAAGCTTAGTGCGTTAGTATTCGCGTAGCGTCATTCATTTTCGCTGGCTCAAACGTTGTAGCCTTTATGCTCGCGGAGCCAGTTAATGGTCTTGCTTACCCCTTCCAACCTATTTACTGGGCCAGGCCCGGCAATAGCGTACACGGGCTCCAGCGGCAGAATATTATTGGTTTGCATGTTGGCAAGCCGGAAACTGGTCATCGGGAACTTGATACCCAATTTCGTCAATACATCGCCTCCTAGGGCCGCGATTTTAATGGCGAAGTAAGGTATTTTCTTTATGGTCCCTTTGCCCATAGCGGTTGATATCTCATTCGCCCACTCTGCTATCGGAATAGGGGGCTGGTCACCTATGTAAAAGGTCTTGCCGTGCACACCAGGGGCATCGAGCAGCTTCTTTAGCTGGTACACCGCATTCTCTACGTAGCCGTACGTTTTGGTGCACGTGCTGCCAAAATCGTAGTATTGCCCTTGATAAACTACCTTGAAGAAGTCTATGTAAGGAATACCAAACCAAGGCCCCCAGATGGAAGTAGGGCGAATAATTACCCAATCATAATGTTGCTTGGGGCTATTCTTTACCAGCAGTTCGCCATCAACTTTGCTTTGCCCGTAGGGCGTATGAGCCTTGTAGTCATCGTAATCGCGCGGGATATAGCCCGGCTGGCACACGTACATAGACGAAGTAAATAGTACCCGGCGGAGCGTCGGCAGCGCGGCGGCAATCTTTATAATGTTATTGGTGCCTTCCGTATTGGCCTTGTAGTATTCCGCGGTTTTACCATCCAGGTCGGTAACCGCGGCTAAATGCACGATAACGTCGGGTGAGAAGCCTTTAATTATACTTTCCAGTTTGGTATAATCCAGGATATCCGCTTGGGACCAGTAGGACTGCTGATTCTTATCGCGGGGAGCTACCTTGTCCACGTTCAGCACTTCGTATTTTTCTTTCAAAAGCCCGGCTACTAGGTTAGTACCAATAAAGCCGGAGCCGCCCGTTATTAAAACCTTTTTCATATAATATATTCTTATTTGAGAAGTCGAAGCCAGGAAACAAGTATCCTGCTTTTCCTACGAATACATTTCCCTGTCTTTGATGGGTTTGGCGGGTGTGCCCACGCAAACTTTGCCGGCTGGCAAATCCTTAAACACGCTGCTGCGAGCGCTGACAATCGTGCCTTTCCCGATAGTTACGCCGGGGGCGATGTAGACATCATTCGTAATCCAGCACTCATCTTCAATCAAGACTGGCTTGCTGAATATGTCGAACGTCTTTTTCTGGTATTCATGCCCGCCGGTGTTGACATAGACCTGGTGGGCGAGCGCCACGTGCTTGCCAATGCTGATTTTACCCAGGCTGTACAACACGCAGTCGTCGCCGACCCAGGAGTAATCGCCAATGCTTACCAGCCACGGGTAGGTTATCGTGACTGAGGAGCGGATTTTGACGTGTTTCCCAATCTCGGCGCCGAACAGCCGGAGCAGTATTACGCGCCATTCGTAGAATATCTGGGGTGACCAGGCAAACAGCGTTTCCTGCACTATCCACCAGAGCTGCACGGTTAGCTTTGATTTTCCCCTAAACGAAGCGGGAACAGTAAATATACTTAAATCTTGGTATTGTGGCATAAGGCACAAGGTACGGCTAACGGTTAAAAGCAACTACCGGGCGCGGGCGGCTCCGAAGCTGAATCAGCGGCCCCTTTTCAGGGCTGCACAGCTTGCAAAAAGCGTTGGGCGGCCGGCCCAACGGCAAATTCCTGTTCGAATGTTACGCGCGCCCGCTTTTGCAGCCGGGCCTTTTCGGCCGCCGCAGCTTGCTGCCAGTGGCCTAGCAGCTTCTGCACGCCGGGTAAGGTATCCGGCGCTACTATGCCGCCGCCGGCACCTTCAATTTCGCGCCAGATATTGACTTGGTTGGAGATGAGAACGGGTTTGCCGCAGGCGAGAGCTTCCACTACCGCAATGCCAAAGTTCTCCTGGTGGCTTGGCAATACCGAACACTCGCAGCCGTAAAACGCGCCCCACTTAGCGTCGCCGGTGAGCATGCCGGGAAACAACACCGCCTTTTGCAACACCGCAGAGTTCGCTACTAGCTCCTGCATGCGCTGGCCATAGGCGGTATCCAGGCCGGGGCCGGCCACAACCAGCTTAGGCAATTGAGGAGCGGCTACTGAAGTATCGGCACCCACGCTGCGGGTAAGCGCTGCTGCTTGCCTAGGTTCCGCCAGCGGCCCAGCGGCCGCTACGCTCGCATACGCCTCTAGCAGCAGGTCAACGCCCTTCTTTTCGTGGATTCGACTCAGAAACAGCATGTAGGGCTGCCCGCGCAGCTCGGGGCACAGCGCCAGGAGCGCCTGCTGCATGGCCGGCTGATAAGCGGGCGGCTCTTCCACGCCGAGGCCCACCACTATCGTCCGCTTGGGGCGGTAAGGTTGGAAGGGCTGCTGGGCGAGCAGGCGCTCTTCTTCACAAGTGAAGAGGATGGCATCGGCCTCGGCAATGAGCTGCTGCTCCAGCAGCATCCAGTACAAAGTATTCCGAATGGCTTTGAGCCTGCGGCCCGGCGCGCGCTGAAAATACGGGTCAAGCATGCCGTGGGGCATGATGTAGAGGCGGGGCGCAGTGCCCGCCGCCCGCACCCGGCGCAGTGCCTGCCGGGCAGCGTAGCTGTAGTAGAGCCAGAGCCCGTGCACCACCACCGCCTCAAAGCGGGGCATGTTCGCCACCAACCACGGCAGAAGTTCGGCGTTATAGGCCCACGGTCCCTTGCCAACCCCTAGGGCATGCACCGGGAAGTTGTCATCGGCCAGGAAGGGCGCATCGGCGGCGTCCAGGCTCACCACTTCGTTCTGCACTTCTAGCTCGGCCAGCCCGGCAATGATGGTGCGGACCGCTTGGCAGACGCCCCCGGTGCTCGGATTCATCTGGGGCACAATGTGGAGAATTCTCATGCTGGGCCGTTCGCCGCAAGAATACTTGCGTAAATTTTTTCGATTTGATTCAGCGCTTCGTTCGTGTTGAAGCGCTTGGCATTGAGTAGCCCCGCGCTCACCACCGCCTGCCGCTCCTGGGTCGATAAGCTGACTACCTGCTCTACCGTGGCCGCGCCCTCGCGGGCCCAGGCTCGGGCTTGCGCTGCCTCGGGCGGGCGGCGCGGAATCAGAAAGCCGGCCGCACCCGCCACTTCCGTCATCGGCGCTTCGTTGGTAGTAATAACCGGGCAGCCAGAAGCCATGGCCTCGGCAATGGGCCAGCCGAAGCCCTCGGCCAGCGAAGGAAACAAGAAGACAGTAGCGCCTGCGTACGCCACACGCACTAGGTCGTCCGGGATGCCTTTCAGGAAATGGATATCCTGCTGGTAGGGCGAGCTGCTGTGAATAGCCGCCAGCGCGGGGTTGGGCGCGTCGCCAATCATCAGGAGTGGCAGCGCCCGGTCGCTCTGGTCGCGCCAGGCGTTGTAGAGCTCCACGATGCCACCGCGGTTCTTGTAAAAATGATTGCCGCCCACGTGGAGTAAGTAGCCCGCGGCCAGGTTTAGGCCCGTGTGCTGACCTAGGGTCTGGCGCATCAGGCCAACGTCTTGCGGGGCGAAGGCCTGGTTAAGGCCATTGTACACCACTTCGGAGCTCACGGGCGCCACGGGCAGGAAGCGATGTAAGTCTGTTTTTGTGCGCTCAGAAACGGAAATAAAATGCTGGCCTTCGGCGTAGCCCCGGCGGATGTACGCCTGGTACTGGTAGCCCGTCCAGCTGCCCGGGTTTTCGGGGATTTCGCCCAGCACGGAGCGTTGGGCTAGAAAATCGTGGCAATGCACGACCCGCGCTTGGTTGCTAAGCAGCGGAACCCAGGGACCTAGGGCTTGGTCGGTGAAAACGAAGATGGTAGCGGGCGGACACTGCCGCAGGCGCTTGCGCACTTCCAGCGGAAACACCACGTACTGGTCGAGGTAGCCCAGCCATTTTTTCAGGGCCTGGGGCGCCGGCAGGTTAACGAGCTTGGCCTGGGGCGCCCACATAGCTACCTCATGACCGCGCGCCCGCATTCCGTCGGCCAGCATGTGCGCAAAGCGCGGCATGCTTTGGTGCCCCAGAAAGGTGGGATGAGCGAAAAGAACGATGTTCACAAGACAGAAGTAGTAAATGATAGCGGCACCGCTACGCAGGCACGGTGGCTGACTGGTTCCGGAGCGAAGCAATGAGCAACCCGCCGATAAGAGTGGAAAAGCCGAGCGCAGTGGGCTGGGCCCACTGCCCCTGGATGATGATTAGCAGGCCGAAGCTCAGCAGCAGCCAGGGCAGAAAATCATTTTTGGTCAGCTTGGCATAACAAGCCAGGCCCACTTTCACGCAGAAGCTTACTCGGACGATGATGGCGATGACACCCAGCACCAAGCCCATTTCCCCAATCAGCCTGCCCCATTCACCTTCCGAAATCAGGAACCCCGAGCTGCCCGTTAGTATCGTGCTGCCCACGTTGGTGCCCATACCTAGGCCGTAGCCAAAAAACGGCTGATTGATGCCTTGCTTGATGGGCTCCAGAAGGTTGCCCAGATACCGGTCTATCAGCGTTCCTTGCAAGCCTCCCTCCGAAGTACTGGCATTGTCGAAGCGAAGGGTAAAAACCTCAATGGCGGTTTGGAAGAACGCAGTCTGGCTTAGTGCCACCACCACCAGCACCGCCCCGCAGGTAGCCAGGAGCATGTGGCCTAGGTAGCGCGGTTGCCGCACCGTTGCGATAAACATGAAGATTGCGGATATACCAACCTGGAACAGCAGCCCGCGACTGATGGACATGGGCACTACCGCAAACAAACTGGCCGTGGCGGCAATGAGCAGCAAGCGGGACACTCCCTTGGGATAGAGCCAGAAGTAGAAAATGAAGGGGGCTACAAAGCTGTAAAACTGGGTGAGGCCAGTGGTAAAGGAGAAGGTACCCGGCGGGCGGAAATACCCTAGGGCACCACCATTGAAACCGCCGCCCTCCATGTCGCCGCCCACGCCCCGGTTTACCCAGGCAGACTGTGGACTATAGAACTGTAAGGCCACTAAGACGGCCATCGGAACGGCAATCCAGAGAAGCGCGATGCCAATTTTTACTACGTCTTCGCGCGTAAAAACACGGCCGATTACAAACATCAAAGGGAAGTGAATCAGCAGGATGCGCGCCCCAAACACGGCTACGAACAGGTTGCCGTGGCCAAACAGCACGGCCGTGAAAAACCCCAGCACAGTAATGGTTATGATGGAAGTAATGTAGCCATTTGCCGGCAGCATTCCGCGCTTCCACGTGGCCACCAGCAACCAGATTGCCAGTGGGTCCCGCACAATAAGCAATGGCGTGGCCAAAGCCGGCAGAAGCCATTTGCGCAGGGCACCCTCAAAAATGAGCAGTAGGAAATAGGCCCAAACTGCTTGCTTAAGTAATTTGTCCGAAGCAGCGTCCTGCGTTAAGCCCCTTTGCTGCGGCAGTAATGCTTCCATAATTTGACAGTTTAATAGCCGGATAGTAAAATTACTAGCAAGACAATGGAAATATAATATCTTAGTAATTAAGCACTTTTCTTTCGTATAGCGGCCGTTAGCTCCTGGCCATATACCTCCCAGGGCCGGGAGCGGGCAGACTCCATAGCCGCGCGGCCGTTCTCAGCCACGGTTTCGGGGTGCGCCAGCAAGTCTTCGATGGCCGCTTGCAATGCCAGCGTTGAACCCGCCTCAATAAGCCAGCCATTCTTGCCGTGCTCAATTAGGTTAGGGCCCGCCGTGCGGTCCGTCGTAATCACGGGAGTGCCCTGCGACATTGCCTCCGTAATCACCAGCCCAAACCCTTCGAAAAGGGAGGGAAACACCAGTACATCGTGCTGGCGCATGAGTTTCAGTATCTCATCGTGCGGCAAGCTTGGAATCCAGCGGTGCTTGGCGAGCCCCGCGTTTAGGGGCACGCAGTCTTCGCTAGCCTTGCGGCCCACCACCGTCAGCGAAACCCGGTCTCCGATGGCATCAACGGCGGCAAACAGGTCGGCTACGCCTTTGCGTTGGGACAAGCCGCCCACAAACAGCAGCTTCAGCTGCTTAGCCTGCCGCGGGGCATACTCCCGGGCCGCTCCCACCGGCGGGAAGCCGTAGGGAATAATCTCGATAGGCGCGAGCTGACCAGGAAACTCCTGGAGCGTTTTGGCGGTGAATTGGCTAGCGACAAAAATCTGGTCGGCCAAGCGCAACTCTTCATCTTTGCGCTGCAGCTTTTCCTCCGAGTCCACCATTCCCGTCAGCGTAGAGGCCCACTCGGGCCACCGCTCCTGCTCTACCTGCAACAGCCGGTGTGCCGCCCGCCAGTAGCCGATGGGCAAGTCGTAGAGGCACTGCATACCGAGGCGCTTCGCCTCTCGAAAAGAAAACACAGCCCCGTCTTCGTAAGCGTAAACCGCAGTAGTACCCTTCTTTTTCAGCTGTGGCAACGAGGCAGCCACCCTCTTATCAATATTTTGGTAGACGGCATCCAGGCTAAATACCCCCGTTTCGTGCCGGGCCAACCCAGGAAACCCCGTCTTAGGAGCCAGCACCCGGCCCATTTCCAGCCAAGGCCACGAGCTGGTGTTATGTTGCAGAGCTGAATCGAAGCGGCGGCGGCGAATTTCCGATAAGAAGCTGATAGCCCCGAACTGGTCCAGCAGGCTACCCGGAAAGGCGGCTACTGCCGTATGAAACTGCGCCAGCATGTCCGCCTTTTGCAGGCTGGTAGCCGCCGCACGGTTAAATGTATTGCTGGTAGGATGTGAAATAACGACCTTCATAGGGAGAATTTTAGCAAGCGACTAGGGGCAGCATCCTCTTACTGGCTTATCAAAAAGCGGTGACTTAAAGAGCGGCCCCGGGCAGCGTCAAACCGAGAACTGTGCTCACGTGCTGCCAGGTGCAGTCGTTGTAAATTATTCTGATTCTTACGCCTAGGAGCCACTAAACATCTTGCTCACGCTTAATAAGTAGTGTAAGCTTGCCGGTAATATTCCAGCGGCTTCAGAAATTGCGCCAAGGAAGCCTGAGCCAATTCTCCCCTCTTTTGATACTCTTCTTCACTCATCGAAGCTGCGATTTGCATGCAACGTGCCAGGTCAGCTACATCCCCTGGCTCCGCTACCAAGGCGGCCGGGCCCCCAGCCTCCGGTAGCCCACCGTCGCGGGTGACAATGGAGGGCACCCCAACACTACGAGCTTCAATGGGCGTCAAACCTAAGTCTTCTTTGGTTAGAGCCGGTGCCAGCAGCCAGCGACAAGAAGCTAGGTAGTTGTTTTTAGTTTCTTCATCCACGAATCCTGGCATCCGCACGTCAATTCCGAGTTCGGCGATGAGGGCAAGTACCTCTTCTTTTATTGGCCCTTCACCCAGGATAGTTAAAGGCCATTCAACCGGGTCGAACTTACTCAGGGCATACGCCCGAATTAATTCCTGAATTCCCTTCCTCGGTATCCAGCGGCCCACAAAAAGGAAGCCTTTACGGTCTTTTGGCGGGCACCACCCGCTAGGCAGCTTGGAGACCGTGGGAATGGAGTTGCTATTACTCGATTTCTTGGTGGGCTCCCAAGTATTCCAGACAAAGTGAGAATTGAACCACCGGTAATTAGCAAGCTTCACCGAAACGCCCCACAACAAGTGATGAATACTTAGGGTAGTACGACGCCAATTGTGAACCGTCAAGAATATCTTCTTACCCAGCAGCCGCGCCACGAACGTAACATCAGGGGGGGTATTCTGCACGTGCAGAATATCAGCCCAAGCAATCATCTTGAACAAATCAAGAGAACCACTCTGCACAAACCGTACATCAGAGCATACGTTTTCGGCCAAGTGCTTAAGGTTGGGCGTGCCTTTAGTACCTTTTACTAACTTAAAACATATTTTAACCTCAAACTCCGGCCACTTCGATGCTGCTTCAGCTAGAGCAAGCATATAAGCTTCCATGCCCCCGTACGACCCGGGAGTAGACCCTATGACAAGGAGCTTGTGTTTTTTTGAAATCATAGATGGCGTTTTTATTATCGTGCTGCAATGTTTAAAAATAGACTATAACTACCAGATTCAGATTACTCTGAAATTACCAAAACTAATCCCCGCTTTGTTCAACGGTTAGGATTCTTCTTACACCATAAACTATGTGCATCAGAAGAGTAGGAAGACCGACCAGAATATTAAAAATCAGAATACCACGCAGGGTTGATATGTCTAGTAGCATAACCCCGAGGCTTATCGACGCTATACTTATTACAATAGTTATGATAGGGTTAATTACCCACCCGCGGCTAGTACACATATAGAAGGAAGAACCAGAAATAAAATTGATTCCGCCTCCTATTATCAAGAGCACTACTTCTGTCGAAAGCCCGGCGTATTTAGCACCCAGTAACAACAGTAGCTTATCCGACAAAAGCCATACTGCACAGATTACGGCGCCTGATACAATGATTACTACGGCTTGAATCTGTACGTAACGCTTAAGTAGCAAGCGTGAATCACTCGGCAGCCGGGCAAAACGGGGGTAAAACAAGGCTGATAACAGCGTACTAATTACCCCAAATACCATAGAGAATCTTCCCAGGGCTCCCACTTGGGCAATCGACGTGGTAGAACCTAAGATAGAAATTAGCCAAATCGTAATCTGACCTGAGACGCAATAATAGATTGACTCTGGCAAGAGCCGCTTAACCATGGCGAATATCTGACGACCAATTTCTGCATCAGGCTTCTGTGTATTATCAGCAAATTGTGCCGACAATGCTCTGAGCTTTATGTTAGCCCATATCTGCGGTAATCCCGCTGCCAAAATAGCTATAAAAGCTAGTGGAAAAGCGAATACGCTGGCAACTAGCAAAGTAAGTCGACCCAGATTAGCCCCAACCTGAATTTTTTGCAACGGTATAATCTGCTGAACTAACCTGGGAGTAACTTCCAGCATTGACCCGGACAGTGAGGTAAAAAAGGCGGGAACGAGCGCGGCTGCAATAACCAAGGTCATTATCCAGCTGGCCCCGTGATGGTGCAGCAGATAAAGCAGTATGGGCATGCTGAAGAGAAGGCTGAGAAGGGCGAGCTTCATCCTGAGGTTTAACCCAGTTGCGAGCACCACGCCTAACTTCTCTCTGTCTTGCCATACTTTTCCACCTTGCGCCAATACGCCCGTAGTAATTCCACCGTCAGCCAGAACAGACATGGTTCCTAGCATTGTATTCGCTAGGGTATATAGGGCATATTGATTGGTGGGTAGAGACCGAATAATTAAAATACCACCGACAAAACTAAGTCCTTGAATAAATACTTGTGAAGCACCAGTAATGCTTATCAACTTAATCCAAGCGATAGTTTCATTTAAATTAAAGCTTTTATAGGCGCGATGAATCAATACTTTCATAATTAAGAATTATTCATTTTCTTAGAAATGAACTTATAGATTGTCCTAATTCTACTTTATTAATAAGCAGCTGAAAACAGCATTAAGGCCAACTGCTAGGCTATCTTTAACTTCTTTTTATCTTTCTGCTCATAGCCATAACCATAACTATGGCTATTTCCCATTTCGACATCATTCAACACAATCATCAGATTGTTAAGCTTGTTGTTCACATAAATATCATCCACAATATTTATCATTCGCTTGTACGTATAATTACAGCGAACTAAGTAAATACTAGAATCAATCAGAGCAGAAAGACTGAATACATCAGCAACCTTTCCAATAGGAGCAGTGTCTAAAATGATGTAGTCAAAACTGGATTTTAATTCAGTCAGCAAATGCGAGAGCTTAGCTGACATCATCAGTTCAGAAGGATTAACTGGGACAGGCCCGGAACTAATAACATGCAACCCAGGAACCTTCTCTGACTCACTGATAATATCGGTGATGTAAACATCGTCAGAATTCAGATAGTCAGTAATACCCAAGCTTGGAGATATATCTAATACTTCAGATAAATCAGAATTACGCAAATCCAATTCGAGCAAGACCACTTTTTTGCCTGTTAATAGCAGACTGGCAGAAAAATTTATACTAAAAAAGGTCTTCCCCTCCCCACTCATACTAGAAGTAACGAGAATCACTTTATTGCTTTTACCGCGCATCATAAAGCTCAGGTTAGCTCGGATAAGCCTGAACATTTCTGCGACTGGGGAGCGATTATCTTTTGTAACCACTACTTTATCGCGGGTATTGCTAATTGCTATTTCGCCCAGAATAGGTGTATTCGTCGTATATTCTACGTCCTCAGCACTCTGAACTTTATCGTTTAGTAGCCCTTTAATATATACACCAGCAAATGGTATAGCTAATCCGGCTAATAGCGCCATTAGGTAGATTAACTGCTTAACCGGGCTAACAGGATAATCACTACTAACCGCTGGGTCAACAACTCTAGAGTTCGAGACAGTAGAAGCAAGCTCGAGAGCTGCTTCCTCGCGCTTCTGCAACAAAAATGAATACAGTATTTGCTTTATAGCCTGCTGCCGGTTGATTTCTAACAGTTCACGCTCAATCGAGGGCACCTTTTTAATCTGAGACTGAAATTGCCCTGAACTTGCTTTAAGATTACGGCTAGTTATAATCAGCCCTCTCTTGATATTTTGCAGGTTTTCTAGAATGTTACTTCTTAGATTAACTAGCTGCTCATTAATGTTTTCTACTAACGGATTGCTAGCTTCTGTAGTGCGGAGCATACGCTCACGCTCCAGTTGCAACCCGTTAAATTTTTCAATCAAACTCACTAAGGTTGGGTCTTGAATACCTAGGCTACTTGGCACCATAGTATACTGACCCGCGCTCTTATTCAAATACTTCTCTATCGATTCCAACACATCGATTTGAATTGCCCATTCAGACAGTTGCTTATTATATGAGCTGGCCTGCTCTATATAATTAGAAGCTTGCGAGCTTACGTCAGTTACTTGATTCTGCCTTTTATACCGTTCTACATCTTTCTCCACCCCTGATAGCTCAGTGGTGATAAACCGCAAGCGGTCATCCAGAAAACTAATAGTGTTGGTAGCGTTACGGTTCTTATACTCCAGTCCTTCTTTATTATAAATCTCGATTAATTTATTTAAAATATCTTTACTCCGCTCAGGAATAGCGTCTATCAAGCTTACCTCTAGAATAGTGGCATCTTTACTAACCGGAGCAATTTTTACACTACTATGCAGATAGTTGACTATATCCTGTTGGTTTTGAAATCTTACAATTATATCCTTGGAAAAAAGCTTATTATCAGTAGCAGCATATGGAGTGGCAACTACCGTAAACGTACCATAAGGCTGATGGATTAACTGTCCTAACTGCTGGCTGGAAGGCTGATTTTCACCTTCTTTTAAATCAAACTTATTATCCGGCTTTAAGCGAATAATCAGTGTTTTGCCGTAAGCAGCAGGCGTTAGCTTACCTACTACAATAGTAATGGGTGAGGACTTACCATATACTTCAACATCCCTTACCTTTCCCTTAATATAGTACGTCGTAAAGTATGATAGTTCAGCAACAACGCGCTGCATCAGGCTCTTTGATTTGAGCACCTCTATTTCATTATTCAAATCAATTGCACCTCCACCCAAATTAGCCACTCCTAGCTGCCCACCTCCAGATAGAGTAGGCTTGTTACTTTCGCTTTTAATTAGTAGCGTACTAGTTACTTGGTATGCAGGAACAACATAATACCTTAGGTAGATGTAAGCTATACCTAGTGCTATTGCTACACTTAGTATAAACAAATACCAGTAACGAACATAATGCGAAAGAATTACTCTTAAATCCTTGGCCTTTGGCTGCTCGTTCTTTAGCGGAAATAATTCTTGATTATTCATAATAGTAATGATGTGAGTACTGGCATGCTAAGAAAAAAGAAGAAGCTGTAATTTTCTATCTTAGGGCAAATACAAGGATACTTAACAAAGAAACTGCTACAGAGATTATTGGCAAGTAGAAACTACTAGCGCTGCCCTGCAAAACTTTCGCTTTAACTGGCTCTACATATACAACATCATTTTGCTGCAAGTAGAAATACTGAGAATTAAGTAAATCTTTGTTAGTAAAATCTACTCGAATAGCATTACGCACACCATCTTTTTCCCGTATTATCAATACGTTCTCTCTCTTTCCAAAAGCAGTCATATCGCCTGCTAACCCTAATGCTTCTAGAACAGTTACTTTTTCTGTAGGGACGGTAAAAGTGGCAGGTCTGTTAACTTCCCCTATCACAGTGATTTTAAAGTTCAAGAATCTAACGTTAACGGTAGGATTCTTTACTGATTTTTTGATTTCATTCGTTAGCTTCTCCCCCGCTTCCTCTTTCGTCAAACCTGCTAACTTTATTTTACCTAGAACTGGCAAATTAACTTCTCCACTTTTATCAACTAAATACCCTTCGCCGCTCTTGGCTGCCATAGGACTAGCACCACCACCCGTGATTGTACCTGCCGGAGCTGTGATTGTACCGTTGTTAAATAGCGTATTCGATTCTGAGCTTAAGCTCGAAACCGTTATACCAAGCAAATCATCAGCTTGTATTTTAGGCTCAATATTATTTTTAATCTCTGTTCTATTATCCGAGCCTGCATTCAGATTACTAAAGTAGGTTAGCTTACGATTACTTGCGCAAGATGAAGCTAACAATGCAATCATCACATACGTAAAAGGAAATCTCATTCGTTTACTTATCTTTTGGTTTAACAGAAACAGATAGCTCCTATATTGAGTAAGAGCTTTTGCTTTGAACAGGTGATTTAGTTATATTCTATCCTTACTAAATACAACAAGGACGAATATTAGTCTAGCAGTTTGTGGCACATCGCGAGTTAATCACTTGCTACTACTGAGTTTTTCACGCAATATAGCTACGTACCTCACTACTGCTGTTTAAACTACGCTGGAAGGAATGAGCCATAGGAGTGCTACGTGCACTTTAGATGTTGTATCATTCATCCACGAATACAGCGCGGGCCTTGCACAAACTGCCAAGACGAGAATAAAGTGACGGCTTGTAGCAGCCACCTTAGAGAGCTTCGCGGTTACCAGGATACTACGGCTGATTACTGACTGCCCTTAATAGGCATCGGAGGCCGAGCTCGTAGGTGACAAAGGCTATCATAAGCTTGGCTACCCAACATTGTGCCAATTGCCAGCTTCATCCGAAGCTTCGCGTTTTGGTAATGCCTAGGTAGCCAAAAGCAATTTACAGCACCTCCTATTCAAGAAGTGTATCAACTAGAATAGTATCAGAATAGCTGGATGTTCGAGCACTGCCTGAGGTAACTCAGAGCACCGCTCGCACAGGCATAGTCTAGAAAGCGTTATCGCTACCCTTTACTGCTTGGTACACCGTTAGCCACACGATTTTCATGTCTAAGGAAAAAGACCAGTTTTGCAGGTAGTGGATATCTGCGTTCACTCGCTTAATCATTGCAGCGGTTTCTTTGGTTTCGCCACGGTGCCCGGTTATCTGGGCGAGCCCCGTAATGCCTGGAGCAACGGTGTGGCGCACCATGAAGTTGTTGATTGCGCTCGAGTACACCTCTGTGTGCTGAAGCATGTGGGGCCGTGGCCCTACTACTGACATTTCGCCCTTCAGCACGTTGATGAACTGCGGCAACTCATCAATACTGGTCTTGCGCATGAACGCACCAATTTTGGTGATGCGACTATCATTACGGCTTGCTTGCTTATGGTCAGCATCTGCATTCATGTGCATGCTGCGAAACTTGAAGCAGTAGAATGGTACGCCGTCTTTACCGGTGCGTAGCTGCTTAAAGAATACGGGACCTTTGCTGTCGAGCTTAATTATTGCAGCTATGAGCGGGATAAGCCAGCTCAGCAGCAGTAATGCCACTAATGAAGCAAATACGATATCGAACACGCGCTTAACTGCAGTGTTGGATGTGACTCTGACGTGTTGATTAGCAAAAGCGGGTGACATAGCTTTACGGATTGTCCTAAACCAACAAAAAACATTATGCGTGGCCTTACATTCAATATTAAAGTTGGATATGTTCATATCAAAACAAATATTGAAATATTTAACGTAAAATGATAAAAATGCAAACCATTTATAAAAATAATTAAAAAGTTGCTTGGTTTAATGCAATAAAAAGTTAAAATTTATTTGCATTAAAGCTATAGTAAAGCGTACATTATGAGCGAGTGAGTGTTCACTCATATAGGTATAAACCTACTTTTTGAATATTATTTGCTTTGCGTTCCACTTTTAATCAGCGTAAGCAATTAGTCAGGTATTAGCCAGGCCATTTTATCTTATTGTTATCGAATACCTTTTTTAAATACTTGTGCTTAATTGGTAAGCTTCTTTTCATTGCGCAATGGGCCTTTTAACTACCACTTTTCTGGTTTGAAGACCCCGGTGGCTACAAGCAAGGATTTCAGCCTCGTTTTATCTATGCAGCCTTCGCCACTACCAATCGTTGCATCACAAAAAGGCCTCAGCAACACTAGTTGCTGAGGCCTTGACCTAATTCTGAGTTTGCTTATGCCTCTTACAGCACCACCGTCTCGCGTGCCGTAGCAAAGACTTTCTTACCTAACTCGCGCACAGCGGCGGCAATACCTTCTGCGTCGAAGCCACACTCTTTGTAAAGCTGGTCTTGCGTACCGTGCTCCACTACCCGGTCAGGGATACCTAGGCGACGCACAGCAACATGCTGACCTTGGTCGGCCAGGAACTCAAGCACAGCTGAGCCGAAGCCACCCTGCAGGCAGCCGTCCTCCACGGTCACGATGGCGCGGTAGCGGCGGGCTATCGCCAAGAGCATTTCTTCATCCAACGGCTTGCAGAAGCGCATGTCGTAGTGCCCGGCATCGAGGCCTTCGGCGGCCAGCGCCGCCGTAGCTTTCACCGCGTAATTACCGATGTGGCCGATACTAAGGATGGCGACGCCCCCAGCTTCGCCCTCGCGCACCACGCGGCCAGTGCCGATGGCAATGCGCTGCAACGGGGTGCGCCACTCGGGCATTACACCCTCGCCCCGGGGGTAGCGGATACTGAACGGCCCGGCATTCTCGGGCAGCTGCGCGGTGTACATGAGGTTGCGCAGTTCCTGCTCGTTCATGGGTGCCGACACCACGACGTTCGGGATGCTGCGCATATAAGCTAGGTCGTAGCAGCCGTGGTGGGTGGGCCCATCGGCGCCGGCAAAGCCCGCCCGGTCGAGGCAGAATACTACGTGCAGATTTTGCAGCGCCACATCATGTACCATTTGGTCGTAGCCGCGCTGCATGAAGGAGGAGTAGATATTGCAGAACGGTACCAGCCCCTGCGTGGCCATGCCAGCCGAGAACGTAACGGCGTGCTGCTCGGCAATACCCACGTCGAAGGCACGCTCGGGCATGGCCGCCATCATGATGTTCAGCGACGAGCCGCTGGGCATGGCGGGCGTCACGCCCATAATCTTGTCGTTGGCCTGGGCCAGTTCCAGCAGCGTGTGGCCAAACACGTCCTGGTACTTTGGCGGCTGCGGCTTGTCGGGCGTTTTCTTGTAAATCTCGCCCGTAATCTTATCAAACAGGCCCGGCGCGTGCCAGAGCGTCTGGTCTTTCTCGGCCAGCGCGTAGCCTTTGCCCTTCACCGTAACGCAGTGCAGCAGCTTGGGGCCTGGGATGCTCTTGAGGTCGTTGAGCACCGCTACGAGGTGCTGCACGTCGTGGCCATCGACGGGGCCGAAATAACGGAAATTCAGCGCTTCAAACAGATTGCTCTGCTTGAGGAGCGTGGCCTTCATGGCGGCCTCTACTTTGCGGGCAATCTGCTGCGGGTTGGGGCCAAACTTGGAGAGCTTGCCCAGCACGTTCCACAGCTCGTCGCGCACCTTGTTGTAGGTACGCGAGGTGGTGATATCGGTGAGGTATTCTTTGAGCGCCCCCACGTTGGGGTCGATGCTCATGCAATTGTCGTTCAGCACGACAATCATATTATTATTCATCGAGCCGGCCTGGTTGAGCGCCTCGAAGCTCATGCCCGCCGTCATGGAGCCATCGCCGATGACGGCAATGTGCTGGCGGTCAAACTCTTTTTTGTAATCGGAGGCAACCGACATACCTAGGGCGGCGCCGATGCTAGTGCTGCTGTGGCCCACGCCAAAGGCATCGTAGGGGCTTTCCGACATCTTTGGGAAGCCCGACATGCCGCCGTAGCGGCGGTTAGTGGGAAAGCGGTCGCGCCGGCCGGTCAGTATCTTATGGCCGTAGGCCTGGTGGCCCACATCCCACACCAACTGGTCGTAGGGCGTGTTGAAGACGTAATGCAGCGCCACAGTAAGCTCGACCACGCCCAGCGAAGCGCCGAAGTGCCCGCCGTAAATGCTCACCGTATCGATGATGAACTCGCGTAGCTCGGCGCTAACCTGCACTAACTGCTCGGGGGTCAGTTTTTTGAGGTCATCGGGCGAGGCTATCGCCGCCAGGAGCGGACCGGGTTCAATCATCATTGGGCAGGCATGTGCGAAAAGGAGTAGCAGTGAGTAACCGCTAAACCGGCTAAAAGATTGGCCGGTTGAAACAAAGGTACGACAAGCGCAGGCTGAGCGGTTCTAGGGTGGATATTACTAGACTGACCTAGTGGCGCAAAAAACCAGCACGGCGGGGGCTACTCTCCCCACGAATCTCTACCCGGTCCCGGTCGCGGGGGCCGAAGGCCTGACAATACCAACCGCTTATTCGCCCGGCTTAGTCGGCATAATTAGCGTTTCGACCGAAGATTGCAATAATTAGGGGCCAACTAATGCAACTATTGCCAGCCGTTTACGCACTTTGGCCGTTATCAATTTTTATGAAGAAGACTACTTTACCTCCTGCCTTGCTTGCGGCGGCTTTATTTACGGCACCATTTACGGCTCCGCTTGTAGCTCACAGCCAAGCCACTAGGCCGGCCGGGGTGGGCGCCCGCCCCGCTGCTGCGCCGGCGGCCGCGGCTCGCCCGGCTGCCCGGCCGGCGGCGGGCGGCCGCCTCACGGGCACCGTCACGGACGCGGCCAATGGCAAGCCCATCTCCTACGCCACCGTGGCCGTGCTCGATGGCGCGGGCAAAGTGGTGAACGGCGGCGTGTGCGGCGACGACGGCAAGTTTGTGCTGCCGGGCATCCCGAGCGGCACGTACACGGTGCAGGTTACTTTCCTGGGCTACAAAAACGAGGAGCGCCCCGGCATTGTGGTGCCCGCCGATGGCGGCGCGGTATCCCTAGGTACCATCAAGCTCGCGGCCTCGGCCCAAGCTCTGAAGGAAGTGGTGGTGACGGGCCGCAAGCAGCTCATTGAGGAGCGCGTGGACCGCACGGTGTACAACGCCGACGTGGACAAAACCACGGCCGGCGGCGACGCCACCGACGTACTCAAGCGCGTGCCGCTGCTGAGCGTGGACCTAGATGGCAACGTGAGCCTGCGCGGTAGCTCCAACATCCGGGTGCTGATTAACAACAAGCCTTCGACCATCGCGGCCAGCAGCATTGCCGACGCGCTGAAGCAGATTCCGGCCGACCAGATTCAGACGGTGGAGGTGATTACCTCGCCCTCGGCCAAGTACGACGCGGAGGGCTCGGGCGGCATTATTAACATCATCACGAAGAGCAACAACCTGCGCGGCGGCTCGCTGAGTGTGGACCTGGGCGCCGGCCTGCGGGCCAGCAACCTGGGCCTGAACGGCAACTACCGCACCGGCAAAATGGGCTTTTCGCTAGGCGGCTTTGGGCGGGCCAGCTACAACCAGCCGGGCAGCTTCATCAACAACCAGAGCACCTACGACACGAACGGCAACTTCGTGTCGAACAACGTGCAGTCGGCCGGCACGCGGCGCAACGACGCGTTTGGGCGCTACACGCTGGGCTGGGACTACGACATCGACAAACACAACTCGCTGACGGCCTCGGTGGCGTATGGCGTGCGCAATAGCACGAACTACCAGGACCGCCTGACGACGGTGTCGAGCAATGCGCTCGTGAACTCGGTGCGCAACGTGAAGACGACCGACGAGTCGGGCACCGTCGATGCCAGCCTCAACTACACCCACACCTACGAAGTGCCGCAACGCGAATTCAGCATCCTGACGCTGTATAGCCGCAACAACCGCACGAACAACTTCCTCAACGACATCCTAGGAAGCGATAACAACACGGCCAACCGCCGCCGCAACGACAACGACAGCTACAACCAGGAGCTGACGGCGCAGGCCGACTTTCAGTCGCCGACTCTGAAAAACCAGCTGCTGGAGCTGGGCGTGAAGGACATTTACCGCAAGGTGAACAGCGAGTACGCCTACTTCCTGACCACCGGCAACAACGAGAACTTTGTGCTGGACCCCACCCAGCTGGCCAACAACTTCAACTACCGCCAGAACGTGGCCTCGGGTTACGCCACCTACACCATTGGCTTGCCCAAGGGCTTTACGCTGAAGCCCGGCTTTCGCTACGAGTACACGACTATCAGCGCCGAGTTTGCGCAGGGCACCGACAAGAGCCCGAACATTCCGGACTACGGCGTGCTGGTGCCCAGCATAAACCTGGCGCGCAAGTTCGACAATGGCAACGTGCTGAAGCTGGCGTATAACCGCCGCATTCAGCGCCCCTCGCTCCAATTCCTGAACCCCAACCGCCAGGCGCCTAACCCTTTGCAGGTAACCCAGGGCAACCCACAGCTGCGGCCTGAGTACACAAACAACTACGAGATAGGCTACAGCACAGTGGTGAAGCAGAAGGTAAACCTGAACCTGTCGGCCTTCGTGCGCAACACCACGGGCTCGATTCAGGCCATTCGCACGCCCAGCGGCGATACCATCATCACGAGCTTTGCCAACGTGGGCAAAGAAGATGCCTACGGCGCCAGCATTTTCGCCAGCGTGAACGCGGGCAAGCTGACGCTGAACGGCGGCGTGGACACGTACTACGCCGTGCTGGACAACCAGCTCACCGACCGCATTTACGCGGCCCGCAACACCGGCTTCGTGGTCAACGGCCGCGTGCAGGCCTCTTATGCTTTCAACAAGCAATGGGCGCTGCAAGGGTTTAGCTTCTTCCGCGGGCAGCAGGTGCAGTTGCAAGGCTACCAGAGCGGCTTCGGCATCTACAGCCTCAACATTCGGCGCAGCTTTGCCGACAACCGGGGTGGCATCGGTTTCGGGGCCGAGAACTTCTTTACGAGCACCCGCGACATTCGCAGCGAGATAAACACGCCCCTGCTGGCCCAGAATAGCACCAACGTGGTGAAAATCCTCAACTTCAAAGTCAACATCAGCTACCGCATCGGCAAGCTGACGGTAGACCAGCGCCCCCGCAACCGCAAGGGCGTGAGCAACGATGACCTGAAGGAAGGCGGCGACAGCGGCGCCGGCCTAGGTGGCGGTGGCGAAACCGGCGGCGGTGGTGGTGGCGGCCAGCCGGGTGGCGGGGGCCGCCCAGCGGGCGCAGGTCGCCCAGCCGGCGCGGGCCAGCGCCCCGCGGGTGCCCCCGGCACGGCGGCGCCTACCGACACGACCAAGACTGCACCCACTACGGCTCCGGCCGACAGCACATCGGGCCAGCAGCCTAATCAAGTGGCGCCGGGCACTACGCCGGCTGGCCAGCCGGGTACGCTTCCCGGCGCGCAGCCTACGGCTACGCCCGCCGACAGCTCGGCCACGAAGCCTAAGACGCCGGCCCCGAACATCAACACCACGCCGGTGAACGCGCCTTCGCCGGGCACTACCTCGCCGGGTGGTATCACGCCGGCGGGTAGCCCGGGCGGGCGCCCCTAGGGTAATAGTAATGAGCGTAATAGATAATGGGAGTAATGCTGTTCAGCGGTCGCGAACAGCATTACTCCCATTATCTATTACGCTCATTACCCATTTTACGGGGCGTACTTTTGCCCGGCCGCCCCTTTTTTATGCCCTTAGCCAGCCCTACCCCGCCACTACCCGACGACCAGGATGCCAATCTGTTGCGGCAGCTGCGGCCTTCGCGCCTGGTGTGGCCCATCCTGATTGGGCTGGCGGTGGTGGGCTTTCTGTTCTGGCGCAGCTACAAGCCCGGCGACCTCGCCCCGCTGGCCAATGCTAAGTGGGAGTGGCTACTGGTTACGCTGCTCGTGCTCTGGGCCCGCGACCTGGGCTATATCTACCGCATCCGCCACATCTCGGAGCGCGAGCTGAGCTGGCGCCAGGCCTTCGAGGTCATCGTGATGTGGGAATTTGCTTCCTGCGTGCTGCCCTCGGCGGCGGGCGGCACGGCGGCGGCGCCCATCATTCTCACCAAGGAAGGTATTCCCCTGGGTAAGGCGCTGGCCTACACCATCGTGACAGCCTTTCTCGACAACCTGTACTACGTGCTGATGGTACCGCTAGTGGTGTGGCTGGCGGGGGCCGCGCTCTACCCGCGCCACCTCGACTCGACTTTTACCGAGACGCTACGGGTACTCTTTGTGGTGAGCTACCTGGCCGTGTCCAGCTACGCGGGGCTGCTGCTTTATGCGCTGTTTGTGAACCCCGTTTCGGTGCGGCGGCTGCTGGTGCGGCTCGCTTCTTTCCGGATGCTGAGGCGCTTTCGACGCACGGCCTACCGCCACGGCCAGGAAATGGTGAATGCCTCGGCGCATTTGCGCGGGGCCGGCTGGCTCTACTGGTGGCGCGCCAGCCTTAGCACGTTCTTCGTCTGGACGGCCCGCTACGCCGTTATCGGCTGCCTCATCGCGGCCTTCGTGCCCATGACGACGGGCGGCTTCCTGTTCATCTTTGCCCGCAACATCACCTATAAAGTGGTGCTGCTGCTGGCCGTGACGCCCGGCGGCGCCGGCATTGCCGAGGGCGCGTTTCCGACCTTTTTTGGCAGCTTCATTGGCACCGCCACCATGACGAGTTTCATGGTGCTGCTCTATCGCATCGTTACGTATTACTTCTACCTGGCCCTAGGTACCGTGTTTTTGCCGCGCTGGGCAGCGCGGGTGTTTAGTCGCCCCACCCCACCTAGCGCGTAGCGGCGGGTGCCAGCGCGCCGCCCGGCCGCTGGTACTGCTCCCAAAACTCGGGCCGGTACGGCACTTCGGCGGGCTTGGGAGCCCCTTTGATGGGCGGCGCGGGCGCTGGGCCAGCCTCGGGCAGGGGCTGGAAAAACTGCTCAGCTAAGCTTTGGTAGTAAAAAGGCTGCTTGTTGCGCAGCGTGCGGCCCGTGGTTTGGGCTACACCTACGCTGCGGCGGGCATAGTAGCGGCCGTTTTCGCCTTTGGCGTAGTCTACTACGTGCGTGCTGCGGTCGGAGCTGAACGTTTGCGCATATAGCTTCTCTACCAGGTTGTTGCGACCTAGGCTTTTGCGGGCTACGCTGTTGTAGTTGGCCGTATCTAGCTGCCACAGTGCTTCATAGCGCACCACGGCGTAGTCACGCTTTTGTATTAGCAGCCGCCCCTGGTACACCCCGGCCAGGTAGGAGCCCGTGCTGCGGTGGTTGGCGTCTTTCGCAGCAAAGCTCACGAGGTACAATGTTTCGCCGCCCTGCTGGCGCACGCTGTCGAGCTTCAGATTAAACTTACGCAGGTTGCGCGCTACGAACAACGGTGAAATCCGCACCGGGTCAACGCCCGTGACGAAGGCCTGGCTGCCCCCACCCGTTACAGCAATCGCGGGCGGGTCTTGCTGCGCGGTCAGCACGTGGCGCTGCTGCACTTGGAAGTCCGTCGCCTCTTCGTGCATCAGAAAGCCGCGCCCAAAGTGCTGGTAGCCCGCCGGCACCCGCAGCCGGCTCACGCTTTCCGCTTCGTAGCGCAGGGTATCAAAATTGCTTATGCGTAAGTGGCGATACACTTGCGTGGCGTAGTCCTGCTGCTCGTAATTGATGGGAATGTTCTTGATAACGCTCTGCATAATTGCCACCGGGTCGGGCGGGGCGGTGGCCACGCGCACCTCCTCGAGGGCATAGGCGGCCGGGGCCAGCAGCACCGTCAGCTCCTCATTGCCGACCGGCGACTGCACGCTGGCTACCTCATACCCTAGGCTCCGCACTTGCAGCTTGGTAGGCCCCGGTAGTGGTAGCACAAAGTGGCCGCTGGCATCAGCAGTGGTGCCTTTGCCCTGCCCCGGCAGCAGCACGGTGGCATAGGGCACCGCGGCCCGGCTGCGCTGGTCGAGCACTACGCCCCGCACCAGGCGCACGCCCGATACGTCGGGCGCCGCCACCCCGCGCCGCAGCGTAGTACCCGCGCGGCCCGGCGCGGGGTTTAGCGAGCCGGGCGGCTGATTAGTAGCGGCCAACGTGGCCGTTGTATCGGCGCGCTCAGCCGTGCTGTCGGCGGCTGCGAAGTGCGGCGGAGCCACGCTGCGTAAAAAAAGAAATCCATCCGCCACTTCGCTCCAGGGCCCGGCTAGCGGCTGGTAATCAAGGGCGTAGGTGGTGAGCTGCCGGCCGGCCGCGTCGTGCTTCAGGCTCACAAATGCGTAGGGCGAGCCTAGGGCCAACAGGCTGGCTTCAAGGGTGCCGGCGGCGGGTTCGGGCACGGCCATGCCCGCGGCGCCCGGCAGGCCGTGGGTGCCACCGCCCGCCAGCGTACCTAGAATGTACACCTGGCCGGCACCCAGGGCTTCTTTCACGGCGCGGCCCATGGGGCGGTAGGCGCGCAGCTCCTCGTTACCGAGCACCTCCACGCGGTTGGCGAAGTGCGGCAGCGCGCCCCAGCAAATTACTTTTTCGGCGGGGTGCTGGCGCAGGTACCACAGCAGGTTTTCGGCCATTTGGGCGTCGCGCGGGTTGCTATCGGCCGCCACCCACTCGACCTGGCTTTTGGCACCGGGGTCGTGGTCGGCGTAGTCGTGGGCCAGGGCTCGCAGGCTGCGCAGGCTCTGCTGCCAAAACAGCGCCTCGTTGCGCCGCGCCGCGGTGGGGGCGGCGGCCGCTTTGGCGAGTAGCTTGTCGGCCTTCACCAATTCAGCTTCCAGCTCGGCGGGCTGGTGGCTGGGCGGGAAGGCAAAGCGCTCGGCCTGGTAGCTGATAATCTCATCGAGTAGGTCGTAGTTGATGGCGTCGCTACCTTTTTCGTCGCTCAGAAAATCGTCTAGGTCGTCTACTAAGTCGGTGCTATACTCGCCGCTTAGCTGCGGGTCGAAGCCCATTACGCGCAGCCCCTCCTGGCCCACCAGGGGCACCAGGGCCTGAAACTCACGGGTGCGCATCCAAATGGGAAATACGCTGCTCTCCAGGTTTTTGGCGACTGATTTGCCCAACGTAATCTGGCGCTGCGCCTTGTGCAGGCTATAAAAGCCGCTTTCCATGCCTAGGGTCGTGAAACCGAGCCGCTGCTGCAAAAACGCCACCAGGCGGGCCTTGGCCGCCAGCACGTTGCCTTCGCCGTGCGTGGGCTCGCCCAAAAACACCACCCGCGCGCCCCCGATTTCCGACCGCAAAAACTCCAGCTCGGCAAACGTGGTATCGGCCGGACTCAGGCTCCGCAGTGGCCGGGCCGGCACCGCTTGGTCGGGGGTGGCTACCTGCGCCTGCGCCTCCAGCCCTAACCCCATGCCCAACCCCCACAGCAGCAACCAACGAAACCAACTCATCTTTTACGTACTAAAATAACTACCCTAGGTACCACTATTGCCAATTCAAATGCAAAGAAGCAACCTAGCGTGCGCTAGCTGCGCAAAGCCCAAAAAAAGCCCCGTACCAAATCAGGTACGGGGCTTTTTATTTTAGGCTGAGGCAACTTTACTCGGTTTCCAGCACCAGCTTGGCGCCGCTGCTGCTCACCAGCGTCAGCTTGTCGTCGGTCAGCGTCTCCACGTTAAACGTGTTCGACGTGCCACCAGCATCGGGGGTCATGGTCATCGTCTTGGCCGTCTGGTCAAACGCGTACTTACCCTGTACTGCGCCCGCAGCGCCGGTCATCGAGTACGTGTTGTTCGAGAACAGGTGCAGCGTTTCCTGCTCCTGCGCATCGGTTTGCTTTACTTTATCGCCGCTGGCGGCAGTTTCCTTGGCAGTTTTCCACACCTTGCTGCTTGTGCCATAGAGCATGTTAGCGCCCTCCACTTTGCCCTTATCACTGCACGAGGCAGCAACAAAGAGGAGCATAAATGCGCACAGCAGCGACGCGGCGTAGGACCGAAGAGAAGAAGGGGTATTCATGGAAGAAAAGGGTTTGGTAGAAGTGAAAGACGAATGAGCTACTGCTAATACCAGTAACGGACCTGCTTACGCGGTGCAATTTTTTTGGTTATTAATCATAACCTTTGAATTACTAAAGCGTATTAGTCTCCGCAAACCCACCGGGTAGTTCACTGGCTTCGGCTAAGGACGGCTACGCCGAGGTTGTCTTATCTCCTTTTCTTTCACTGCCAATCATTTGCAGCCATGGGCTTACTCGATTTTCTGACCAATGAGGGCGACAAAAAGCCCGTTGCTCCTGCCCAACCGGCCGCTACCGGCGCCGGCACCGATTTTTTCGGTAATAGCAAGCCCGAAGCCACTACCGGTGACACGTACACTGTAGTAAGCGGCGACTCGCTTTCTAAAATTGCTAAAAACCACTACGGCGATGCCGCTAAGTGGCACCAGATATACGAGGCCAACGAGGCCATCATCGGCAGTAACCCTGACAAGATTGAAGTCGGTCAGGTGTTAACCCTACCTAGTCTCTAGGTACTTTTTGCAGAAAAAAGGTGAGAAAAGCCGCTCCAGATTTGGGGCGGCCTTTTTATTGCCCGGTTAGCCCAGTTTGGGGCGCGGGCGGCCCCTTATTGCGCAAGTGGGCTTCGTGCATATCTTTGCCCGCACCAACCCCTGGTACTCCCCGCAGCCGGCGGGGCAGTTAGTTTCAGTTTTATACAGAAGCGGCGAGAGATTAGGCTCCGTGACCCGCTGGCAACCTTCACTTTTGGAAAGGTGCCAATTCCTACCCCTGCCCGGCGTTGCTGCCGGCACGGGAGCTATAAATTGAGTACCATGCAACAATCCCTTTCCGCCGTTTTCCTGCTTTCCCCTGCTCCAGCTGCCACCCGCAGCCAGGCTTGGAAAGCTACGTCGTGTACCCACGCCGCCACCCACCGGGCAGGGCGCTCGGACGAGCGAATGCGCTGTTGCAGCGCGTGTTGTTGCCGCTGAGCAGCAGCTATCTTTTTGCGAGTTCGGCTGGGCACACTAGCAGCTAGTAGCCGCTGGTTAGGGCCAAGTACCTTGTAAGCTTGCGCAGCTAATGAGCAGCTTAACTACTCGGTTGACTGCCTCTGGCCGCCTACTCCGCCCAGTTTCTTCACTTGCATCCACCTATGGTTACTTCATTCTATGGCAGTCTCCACTTCTTCAGCACCCACCACTTTTCAGCAGGAACTCACTGCTACGGCGCAGCACTTAGCTTCCGTACTGCCCCCGGCCGCCGCCCAAACTATTGATGGCGGCATCACGACCGTCGCAACTTCGGGCTTGGCCAGCCGCGCATTGCAGGCGGGCCAAGTGGCCCCCGGCTTCACGCTGCCCAGCGCTACTAATGAGCCGGTTGCGCTCGCTCAGCTCTTGCAGCAAGGCCCGGTGGTGCTGGTATTTTACCGCGGCAACTGGTGCCCCTACTGCAACGTGCAGCTGCGGGCCTACCAGCAACTGCTGCCCGAACTGGCGCAGCACGGCGCCACCCTTGTGGCCGTATCGCCCCAAACGCCCGACCTTACCAGCCTCACCGCCAGCGAAAAGTCGCTGACCTTTCTGGTACTAAGCGATGTAGGCAACGTAGTGGCTCGGCAGTATGGCCTGGCGTATAAAGTAGGCGCCGAAGTGGCCGATACCTTGCGCAGCGTAGGCATTGACTTGGCTGCTCACAATGGTACTGCCGATGACGAGCTGCCGCTCACGGCCACCTTTATCATTGGCACCGATGGCCTTGTTAAGTGGTCGTGGGCCGAGGCTAACTTCAAGCACCGCGCCGACCCGGCCGAAATTCTGGATGCGCTGGCGCAGGCTACCGCACCCCAAACCGCCTAACCAGGCGGGTATTTTTAGTAATCTTTAGTCTTCATTTCTTCCTTCCCATGGCCACCCCCAACCTGCATTTCGAAACCCTTCAACTACACGCCGGGCAGCAGCCCGACCCCACCACCGGCTCGCGCGCGGTGCCCATTTACCAGACGACGAGCTACGTATTCAAAAACGCGGAGCACGGCGCTAATTTGTTTGCCCTCAAGGAGTTTGGTAACATTTACACACGCCTGATGAACCCAACCACCGACGTGTTTGAGCAGCGCATTGCGGCGCTCGAAGGCGGCGTAGCGGCCGTGGCCGTGGGCTCGGGCCAGGCGGCGCAGTTCATTGCGCTGAATAACATCCTGAAGCAGGGCGATAATATCGTGTCGAGCTCCTACCTCTACGGCGGCACTTACAACCAGTTCAAGGTGGCTTTTAAGCGCCTAGGTATCGAGGCGCGCTTTGCGCAGGGCGATGACGCCGACAGCATCGAGGCGCTGATTGACGATAACACGCGCGCCATTTACCTCGAAACCATCGGCAACCCGAGCTTCAGCGTGCCTGATTTTGAGCGTATTGCGGCCGTGGCCCGGAAGCATGACCTGCCGCTGGTAGTAGACAATACCTTCGGCGCGGGCGGCTACTTGTTTCAGCCCCTGCTGCACGGCGCCAACATCGTGGTGGAGTCGGCCACCAAGTGGATTGGCGGCCACGGCACCAGCGTGGGCGGCGTAATTGTGGACGGCGGCACCTACGACTTCGGCAACGGCAAGTACCCGCAGTTTACCGAGCCCAGCGAAGGCTATCACGGCCTGGTTTTCAACGACGTATTCGGCAAAAACGGGCCGTTTGGTAACATTGCCTTCGCCATTCGGGCCCGCGTGGAAGGTCTGCGCGACTTTGGGCCCGCCATCAGCCCCTTCAACTCTTTCCTGCTGCTGCAAGGCCTCGAAACCCTGAGCCTGCGCGTGGAGCGCACCGTCGAAAACGCCCTCAAAGTAGCCCAGTGGCTGGAGCAGCGCCCCGAGGTGGCCCACGTCAACTACCCCGGCCTGGCCAGCAGCCCGCACCACCAGAATGCCGCCAAGTACCTCAAGCGCGGCTTCGGCGGCGTGCTCTCGTTTGCGCTGCACGGCAGCAAGGACACGGCCACGGCCGTAATCGACAACCTCAAGCTCATCAGCCACTTGGCTAACGTGGGCGATGCTAAAACGCTCATCATTCAGCCCTCGGCCACCACGCACCAGCAGCTCAGCGAGCAGGAGCAAATTGCGTCGGGCGTAACGCCCACGCTGCTGCGCTTGTCGGTCGGCATCGAGCACATCGACGACATTCTGGCCGACCTAGGCCAGGCCCTGGAGGCCGCCGCCAAAGGTGCGCACAAAGACGAGGCCGATGCCAGCATCCCAGACCCGCAGCCCGAGCACGTGCAGCCGCTGGAAGTGTAGTTTTTAGTGCTTAATGTTTAGTTATTAGTGTGAAATACTAAGCACTAATAATTAAACACTAAAATTGTCCTTGCGAGGAGAAACGACGAAGCAATCGCACTTAGACGAGCTGTCAAGGCCGCCTGGGGGCGGTTGCTTTGTCGTTCCTCCTCGCAAGGACAAATACGTATACCGTTTTATGAAAGAGTACCTTTTCCAACTGCCTGACCTTTTTCCGTTGGAAAGCGGCGCAACCCTGGCGGGCGCCCATGTGGCCTACCGCACCTGGGGCCAGCTCAATGCCACCCGCGACAATGTGGTGTGGGTATGCCACGCCCTCACGGCCAATGCCGACGTGCTGGACTGGTGGCCCGGACTCTTCGGGGAAGGGCATTTCTTTGACCCGGCCGACTGGTTTATCGTGTGCGCCAACATCCTGGGCTCGTGCTACGGCAGCACCTGCCCACTGGACGTAGACCCGGCCACCGGCACAGCTCGCTTCCAAGATTTTCCGTTGCTTACTATCCGCGACCTGGTGGCCGCGCACGAAGCCCTGCGGCAGGACCTAGGCCTGGCCTACGTGCACACGCTCATCGGCGGCTCGCTGGGGGGGCAGCAGGCCCTGGAGTGGGCCGCGAGCCAGCCCCAAGTATTTGGGCACCTAGTAGTTATTGCCAGTAGCGCCCGGCACTCGGCCTGGGGCATCGCCTTCAATGAGGCGCAGCGCCTAGCCATCGAGGCTGACCCTACCTACCACGAGAACGGCCCCGGCGGCGGCGATGCCGGCCTGGCCGCCGCCCGCGCCGTGGCGCTGCTCAGCTACCGCGGCTACGAGGCCTACGCCAACACTCAAACCGACCCGGACGACGACCGCCTCCGCGACTTTCGGGCCAGCAGCTACCAGCGCTACCAGGGCAATAAGCTCGTGGCCCGCTTCGATGCCTACAGCTACGTGGTGCTCACGCGCGCCATGGATTCGCACCACCTAGGGCGCGGGCGCGGCGGCGTGGCGGCGGCCCTGGCCGGCATTAGGGCGCGCACGCTGGTGCTGGGCATCACCTCCGACGTGCTGTTTCCGCTCGTGGAGCAGCGCACCCTGGCCGCGGGCATTCCCGGCGCCGGGTACGGCGAGCTCGATTCGAGCTTTGGGCACGATGGTTTTTTGCTCGAAACTGTTAAAATTACGCACGCGCTAGAGGCGTTTTACGCGGCCGCGCTGGCTGATTAGCTTGTCATTTTTGGCGGTCGTTTTTTGTTGTTGGTCATGGAGCACGTAAAAAACCAACAGCGAAAAGCGACCGACAAAAAATGACTTCAGCGGGGGTAGGCTTTCTTTGCGGGGCTATTCAACCCGTACTTATGCCGCCCATTGCGCCTCCTTTTCTCCAATCCGGCCAGCGCGTGGCGCTCGTCAGCACCGCTCGCAAAATAACTTCGTCCGAAGTGGCTTTTGCGCAGCAAACCCTCGCCGGCTGGGGGCTAGAAGTAGTGTTGGGCGAAAGCATCGGCGCCGCCAGCCACCAGTTTGCCGGCGACGATGACCTGCGCCGCCGCGATTTTCAGCGCCAGCTCGATGACCCGAGCATCCGGGCTATTTTTTGCGCCCGTGGGGGCTACGGCACCGCCCGCCTGGTTGACACCCTGGATTTTAGCCGGTTTGCTGAGGTTCCCAAGTGGGTGGCCGGCTTTTCCGACATCACGGTCCTTAACTGCCATTTGCTGCGCCTAGGTTACCAAAGTATCCACGGCGTAATGCCGGTGCTCTTTGGCCAGGAAGGCGGTGCCACCGCGGTGGCCAGCCTGCACGCCGCCTTGGTGGGCGAAGCCACCAGCTACACCGCCCCCGCGCACGCGCTCAACCGCCCGGGCACGGCCACCGGCGAGCTGGTGGGCGGCAATCTTAGCTTGCTGCACACCATCACGGGCACGGGCTCGCAGGCCAGCTTTGCAGGCCGCGTGCTGTTTTTGGAAGACCTAGACGAGTACCTCTACCACATCGACCGCATGCTGCTGCACCTGCACCGCAGCGGCCAGCTGGCCGAGCTAGCCGGCTTGGTAGTGGGTCATTTTTCGCAGATGCGCGACAATGCCGTACCCTTTGGCCAAGATGCTTACGAGATTATCAACTACTACGCGCAGCGCTACGAATTCCCGGTCGGCTACGGCTTCCCGGTGGGCCACGAGGCTGATAACCAGGCGCTGGTGGTGGGCCGCCCGGCTATGCTGGTAGTAGCGCCGGGCGGCAGCACGCTCAGTCAGTGAGACCTAGGGCCAGTAGACGAGCCCGGCGGGGCGACTACTGCTTCTTTTTCGGCCGCAGCGCCTTGGCTACCGCGCCCGCTACCAGGCCGCCCAGCGTGTACCAGGCCACCGTCATGGCCTGAGTTTGCGGAGTGCGGTTGCTGGGGGCCTCGCCCAGGCCCAGTGGGCCGGGTAGCAGCACGCCGCCCACGCCGGCCGCCGCCCCCAGCAGCAGACCGCGCCGCAGGCTGTGCTTGCCACTGCCTACCAGCGTGTAGTACAGGCCATTGCTGAGTACATCGCCGGCCATAGTAGCGGCGTAGGCCGTTGCGGCATCGGGCTGCGGCGCCTCGGCCAGCCCCAGGAGCTTGCGCAGGCCGCTCTCGCCGAGCACATCCATGCGGGGCGCGTCGTGGGGCCGCAGGTGGCGCATGGTTTCGTGCAGCAGGGTGAGGGCGACTGCGCCGGTAAAACCGGCGGCGAGGGAGGGCAAGAGTTTCATAGAATGACTACGCAGGTGAATAGCAGGAACACCTTGCTCAGACGCAGACAGCACCGCTGGGTTGCGAAAATTTGCGGTACGGTTGCGCGACTTTGGCGCGGCGTACTATCTTTGCAGCCCCAGCGGCATTTGGCAGCCGGGAAAACGCCGATTTAGCTCAGCTGGTAGAGCAGCTCATTCGTAATGAGCAGGTCGTTGGTTCGAGTCCAATAATCGGCTCCGCAAAAAAAGCTTCTCCACCGCGTGGGGAGGCTTTTTTTGCGTTTAGACCTGGCTATCGCCCCAGGTTGGCAACATCACCAACCTAGGGCCGCCTCACAACCCCTGCTCGTGGGCAAAGCGCACCAGCCCGGCTAGCCCGTGCACCCCCAGCTTCTGCATGATGTTGCGCCGGTGCGTGCCTACGGTAAGCTCGGCCAGCGACAGGCGGGCGGCAATTTCGCGGGTTGACAGCCCCTCGCGGATGAGCCCGATGATTTCGCGCTCGCGGGCCGAGAGCTGGCGCAGGCGCAGCAGGTCGTCGGCCGTTTGCGAGGCTGGTGCGGCGGCGCTGCCGGCCCGCCCCGGCAGCCGCCGGGCCGGAAACACGAGCTGGCCGGCGTGCACCGCCCGAATGGCATCGAGCAAGGTGCTGGCCTCGGCCGATTTATTGATGAAGCCGTGCGCCCCCGCCTCCTTCACCTGCGCCAGTAAGGCCGGCGACACGGCGCTGCTAAACACCAGCACCCGCAGCGCGGGCCAGGCACGGCGCAGGTGGGGCAGCAGGCTCAGGCCATCGTGCGGGGGCGGCAGGTGCAGGTCGAGCAGCAGCAGGTCGGGGGCTAGCCCACGGGTATTTTCGAGCAAGTGCAGCAGCTCGTGGCCGCTGGCGCACAGCCCCACTATCTCTAGGTCGGGTTCCTGACCAAACAGCGCGGCCAGCCCCCGGGTCAGCGCGGGGTGGTCATCGACGAGCAACAGGCGGCAGCTAGACATAGGCGAGGCAGAAACAGCAGCAGAGTACCCTGAACAACAGATTATTTATAAAAACCAGCTACACGGGCAGCTCAACCTCGATGCGGGTGCCCTGGCCGAGCTGGCTCACCACCTGCACCTGCCCGCGCAGGTAGCTGGCGCGGGCCCGCACGCCCCGCAGGCCCAGCCCACCGCTCCGGGGCGGCGGGGCGGCCGGGTCAAAGCCCCGCCCATCGTCGGCTACCAGCAGGTGCAGCGCCGTGGGCCGCCGGTGCACCTCCACGCGCACCCGCTGGGCGTGGGCGTGGCGCAGCGCATTGTGCAGCAGCTCGGCCACTATGCGGTAGGCCGCCTGCTGCACGGCCAGCGGCACCTCGGCGGCGGCGGCATCGCACACATATTCGATGTGCAAGCCTTCATCGGCCATATTCAGGGTTTCGGTGAGCAAGGCCACGGCGGCGGGCAGGGGGGGCTGCTCGCCGGTGGTGGGGCTGGGCAGCAGCACCTGGCTGAGAGCGCGCACATCGCGCCGCAGCTGGCGCAGCAGGGCTTCGGTTTGGGCGTGGGCTTCGGCCAGCAGCGGCGGGGCCTGGGCCAGGGCCTGGCGCACCAGCCGGCCCTGCCAGGCCAGGTGCAGCGCCGTGAGGCCGGGGGCCAGGGCGTCGTGCAGCTCACGGGCCAGGGCTTCGCGCTCCTCGTCCTGCGCCGCAATGAGGCGGCGGCTGGCGGCTTCGTGCTCGCGCAGGCGGCGCAGGCGCTGGTCGGCGGCCTGGCGCAGCGCCCGGTGAAAGCGCCCCGTCAGCAGCGCACTCAGCAGTATCAGCTCAGCTACCAGGCACCAAGCCAAGGAGTTGGGCTTAATAAACTCGATATAGACCGCCCCCGAGTAGTTTAGCAGCAGCTCGGCCGTGCCCCACCCAAACAGCAAGTAAGTGGCCCCGTATAGCGCCGCCAAGCGGCGCTGGGCCGGGCGTCCCCACCACCCCACGGCCGCCAGAATGCCGCCCCCCGCCAGCAGCAGCCCCCACAGCAACCCAGTGCGCCCCAGCAGCAGCCCCGCCTGCCCGGCCGGCGCCAAAGGCGCGGCCCACCGGGCCACCGCCCAGCACGCCACCGCACACACAATGGCCCCGTTACTGAGCCACCGGCTAAGCAGGTGCAGCCGAGGCCAGCTCTGGCGCAGGCGCACAAACAGCGCCATAATGCGCAGCCCACACGCCTGAGCCAGCAGTAGCAGGCTAAACTGCCCCAGCTGCCAGCCCACGGTGTACACTGCCTGCGGCAGCAGCACGGCGTCCAGGTTTTCTTCCATCAACAAAAACCACGTGATGCTCAGCACGTAGCCTCCGTACCAGAGCAAAATACGGTCGCGCAGAAAGAGGTAGAGGATGAGATTGACCAAGACGCTCCCTAGGTACAGCCCGAGCAGCCAGTTCCAGTACGTGAAACCCAGGTAATTTTGCTCATAGCGCAGAAAACCCTCCGTGGTGGTGACGTCAGTAAACAGCAGCCAATTGGCGCACCGGCTTTCGACGCGCAGGTAGTACACGGCCCGCTGCCCGGCGCCCAGCCAGAACGGCAAGCACAGCGGCCGCGCCGGAAACGGCCGCACGGCGGCCACCGCCCAGCTGCTGGCAGCGGCCACGCGGTGCAGCGGCCCGCGCCCGTCCGGCTGCACGTAGAGCGTGGCGCTATCCACGAACGAATAGATATTCCACAGAAAATGAGTGCGCTGCGGAATGGTATTGAGGGCCGCCACGCGCAGCCACAGCCGGCCGGGCTGGTAGCCGGCTTGCAGCAGGTCTTGCCGGGATAGGCGCCGAAAGCGGCCCGCCGCCCACAGGCTGGCCGCCCGCCCGGCCGTAGCGGGCTGGCGGCACTCATCAAAACAGTAGCTAAAAAACCGGGCCGCCGGGTCGTACTCGGCGTAGCTTAGGTGCAGGGTGTCGGGTAGTGCCTGGGCCGCGGCGGTCGGCACCCATCCGCCACCCGCAAGCAGCAGCCACCCCAACAGCAACAGATAGCGCATGGCACAATCTCCTAAGTCACGAAATCCGCGCGCAAAATACCTGTTAAATTCATACAATCATCTATCTCCTAATTAGTATTACTGTTAAGCGCTACACTAGCCGCTGGCTCGGCACCTAAACTACTGCACCAACCGCCCGACCCACTTAACTACCTAGATCACCATTGATTAAGCGACTCCCGCAGCCTGGCGGGCGCCCCACTGCCCTGTTATCCCTAGGTCGCGGCGGCCCGGCTGGCTTTTCGAAAGGGTCGCTAAGCGGCACCTGGCCTAACCTCAGCGGGCTGGGTACGTACAATCTGACTTAGCATGTCAGCAGCCTCTTCTTCCAAACTCTCGCTCTACGGTGGCATTGCGGCCAACGTAGCCATCGCCGTCAGCAAATTTGTGGCGGCCTACATCACTGGCTCGTCGGCCATGCTCTCCGAGGGCATTCACTCGCTAGTCGACACCGGCAACGGCGGCCTGCTGCTCTACGGCATGAGCCGCAGCCAGCGCCCCGCCGATGCCAAGCACCCTTTTGGGCACGGCAAAGAGCTGTATTTCTGGGCGTTGATAGTGGCAGTGCTCATCTTCGCCATCGGCGGTGGCATGTCGTTTTACGAAGGCATTAAGCACCTAGAGCACCCCGAGCCACTCACCGACCCCAAGTGGAACTACCTCGTGCTCGGCATCTCGGTGGTTTTTGAAGGAGCGGCGTCGTGGCTGGCCATCCGGGCGCTGCTCGAAAAGCAGGCGGCCGGCAGCAGCTTCTGGCAAACGCTACGCACCAGCCGCGACCCAGCAGTTTTCGCCTCGGTGCTGGAGAACTTAGCCGCCGTGGCGGGTCTATTGATTGCACTATTAGGTGTATATTTTGGGCATTTACTGAATAATCCGCTTTTCGACGGTGGAGCTTCCATCATCATTGGCCTGCTATTGATGGGCGTGGCCGTGCTACTGGTATCGCGCACCAAAGACTTGCTGACGGGCGAAGGCGTGAACGACGCTACCGTACAGCAGGTGCAAGAGCTGGCTCGCCAGACGCCCGGCGTGTCGCAGGTGCGCCCGCCGCTCACCATGTACCTCGCCCCCGACGATGTAATGCTGGCCCTCGACGTAGATTTTGACGACCACTTGACAGCTATCCAGGTGGAGCAGGCCGTGGAGGCCGTGCAGACGAGCATCCGGGGGGCGTACCCTGAGTTTAAACGCATTTTTATTGAAGCTAAGTCGCTGGCTAACCGCGCCTAGCTTCTTCGTTCTTCGTTGTTTGCCGTTCGATTTTCGTCCGACAAAAATTGGCTTACTCTGAAAGCGGCCAACGGAAAACGAACACCAAAAACGAAAAACGAACACCCATGACATTTCCCTTGACCGACAGCCCTTTCCAATCGTTTTGGTGGGGCGGTTACGAGTGCACCGACCAGCTGAATGCCTTTGGCAACCGCGTCGATTTCCTGCCCCTCACCGGCCACTTGCAGCTTCTGGATGAGGATTACACCGACCTAGGGCAGTTCAACGTGAAGACCGTGCGCGAAGGCATCCGCTGGGCGCACATCGAGAAAACGCCATACCACTACGATTGGAGCACCGTGAAAACGATGCTCGACGCTGGGCAGCGCCACGGCATCCAGCAGGTGTGGGACATGTGCCACTTCGGCTTTCCGGACGACCTGACGCCGCTGCATCCCATGTTTGCGCGGCGCTTTGCGGCATTGTGCCGGGCCTTTGTGGACTTCTACCGCTCGGTGCGGCCCGAGGGCGTACTCATCGTGACGCCCATCAACGAGGTGAGCTTTCTGAGCTGGGCCGGCGGCGAGGTACGCGCCACCTCGCCCTACGGCGTGCGCCTAGGGTGGGAAGTGAAGTACGCGCTGATGCGCGCCTACATTGAGGGCGTGGTGGCCCTGCGCGAGGCCGACCCCAGCATCCGCATCCTTACCACCGAGCCGCTGGTGAACGTGGTGGCCCCGCACAACGCCTCGCCGCAGCAAAAGCGCGAAGCCAAGCAGCACCACGAGTGGCAGTACCAGGCCACCGACATGCTGGCGGGCCGCGTGAGCCCCGAGCTAGGTGGCCGCCCCGAGTTCATGGACATCCTCGGCTTCAACTACTACTACGACAACCAGTGGGAAGTAGGCTCGGGCCACCGCCTGGGCTGGAACGACCCGCACCCCGACTCGCGCTGGCGCAACCTGCGCGAATTGCTCAAAGAAGGGCACCACCGCTACGGCCGCCCCGTGGCTCTCACCGAAACCAGCCACCCCGGCGCCGACCGCCCGCTGTGGCTCAAGATGATAGGCCGCGAGTGCGCGGCGGCTTTGCAACAGGGCGTGCCGCTGCTGGGCGTGTGCCTCTACCCCATCGTGGACCGGCCCGATTGGGATTTCCTCGACAACTGGCACCACTCAGGCATGTGGGACGCCGCCCTGCGCCCCGACGGCCCGCCCCAGCGCGTGCTGCACCAGCCCAGCGCCGAAGGCCTGCTCGAAGCCCAGGCGATGGTATCAGCTGTGCTCGACCGCAAGCCCGCGCTGGCGCTGAGCTAAGGAAGGATAGCATAAGGAGTAGGTGAGTAAATTAGGGGCTTGGCAGGACGTTCTACCTAGTAGAATTACCTAGCTTAGCCGCTACTTTACTCACCTATTCCGTTACTATTCTACCACATGCAAGCCTTAGCCTACCTCTATTCGCCCCTCGGTATGCTGGCGCTCAGCGCCTCCGACGCGGGCTTGCACGCGGTGCACTTTCTCGACCGCGAGACGCCTCCCCCTACCATGCCCGCCGACCTGGCCGCCTGTCTGCAAGAGCCTTACCGGCAACTCAAGGCTTACTTTGAGGGCGAGCTACGTGAGTTTAATCTCGCGTGCGCGCCGCTCACGGGCACCGATTTTCAGCGGCAGGTGTGGGCCGCCCTCGGCAGCGTGGCGCACGGGCGCACGGCCTCGTACCTCGACATTGCCAAGCAGCTAAACAACCCTAAATCGGTGCGGGCGGTGGGCGCGGCCAATGGCCAGAACCCGCTCCCCATCGTGTGGCCCTGCCACCGCATTGTGGGGGCCAGCGGCGCACTCACGGGCTACGCGGGCGGGCTGGTGCGCAAACAGTGGCTGCTGGCGTTTGAGCAGCCCGCGCAGCAGGGCAGCCTTTTTTCCTGAGCAAGTTGTACTTTGCGGGCCTCACTAATCCCGTAATCACTACTTGCTTATGCAAAACTACCCGTTACTGCTCGCGGCGCTGCTGGTGGCTGGCCAGGCCGGCGCCCAGGCCGTGGTCACCAGCAAAACGTTGCCCTACCCTCAGACCCGGAAGGTCGATACTACCACGACTTACTTCGGCACGAAGGTGGCCGACCCCTACCGCTGGCTCGAAAACGACCAGGCCACCGACACCAAGGCCTGGGTGCAGGAAGAAAATAAGGTGACCCAGGACTACCTAGGGAAGATTCCGTACCGCGAGGCCATTCGCCAGCGCCTCACCAAGCTCTGGAACTACGAGAAGTACTCGGCCCCTACCAAGGAGGGCAAGTACACGTATTTCTCCAAGAATACCGGCCTGCAAAGCCAGTACGTTATGTATCGGCAGCTCGGCACCGGCGCGCCGGAGGTGTTTCTCGACCCCAATACTTTCTCGAAAGACGGCACGACCTCGCTGGCGGGCATCAACTTTACCCAGGATGGCAGCCTGGCGGCCTACCAGATTTCGGAGGGCGGCTCCGACTGGCGCAAGGTGATTGTAATTAAGGCCAACGACAAGTCCATTGTGGGCGACACGCTCAAGAACGTGAAATTTTCGGGCCTGGCCTGGAAGGGCAACCAGGGCTTTTACTACAGCAGCTACGACAAGCCCGCCGCGGGCAGCCAGTTGGCTGGCAAAACCCAAATTCACAAGCTCTACTACCACCAGCTAGGCACGCCCCAGAGCACCGATAAGCTCATTTTTGGCGGCGAAAAAGACCCCAACCGCTACATCGGCGCCAACGTGACGGAGGATGAGCGCTACCTCATTATCTCGGCGGCCAACACCACTACTGGCAACAAGCTGTATTTGCAGGACCTAGGGAAGCCCGGCAGCCCCATCGTTAATATAGTACCCGACGAGAAAAGCATCAGCCAGGTGGTTGATAACGTGGGCAGCAAGCTCTACCTTCAAACCAACTACCAGGCGCCCAACCACCGGCTCGTGACCGTGGACGCCGCCGCGCCCACGCAGGCCAACTGGAAAGACCTCATTCCGGAAACTAAGAACGTGCTGGACGTCAGCACTGTGGGCAGCCACATTTTTGCCACCTACCTCAAAGATGCCACTTCGCTGGTGGAGGAATACGACATGGTTGGCAAGAAGCTGCGCACCATCGCGCTGCCGGGCGTGGGCTCGGCGGGCGGCTTTGGCGGCAAAAAGCTCGATAAGGAGACGTACTACACGTTTACGTCGTACGTCTACCCGCCCACCATTTTTAAGTACAATCTGGCCACCGGCACCTCCACGGTCTATAAGAAGGCGGGCGTGCAGTTCGACCCCAGCAAGTACGAGTCGAAGCAGGTGTTCTACAATTCCAAGGACGGCACCCGCGTGCCCATGCTCATTACCTACAAGAAAGGCATGGTGCTGAACGGCAAAAACCCTACCCTGCTCTACGCCTACGGCGGCTTCAATGCCAGCATAACGCCGGGCTTCAGCACCAGCAACATCATCTTGCTCGAAAACGGCGGCATCTACGCCGTGCCCAACCTGCGCGGCGGCGGCGAGTACGGCGAAAAGTGGCACCTCGCCGGCACCAAGCTGCAAAAGCAAAACGTATTCGACGACTTCATTGCCGCCGCTGAGTACCTCAAAACCAATAAGTACACCGACACCGACCACCTCGCCATCTCGGGCGGCTCGAACGGCGGCCTGCTGGTGGGCGCCACCATGGCCCAGCGCCCCGACCTCTGCAAAGTCGCCTTCCCGGCAGTGGGCGTGATGGACATGCTGCGCTACAACCAGTTTACGGCCGGCGCGGGCTGGGCCTACGACTACGGCACGGCCCAGGACTCGCCCGAGATGTTCAACTACCTCTACAAATACTCGCCCTACCACGCCCTCAAGCCGGCCGCCTACCCCGCCACGCTCATCACCACCGCCGACCACGACGACCGCGTAGTGCCGGCGCACTCCTTTAAATTCGCCTCGCGCTTGCAGGAAAGCCAGCAGGGCACGGCGCCGGTACTCATCCGCATCGAGACAAAGGCCGGCCACGGCGCCGGCCGCAGCACCGCCCAGGTCATCAGCGAGCAGACGGATAAGTGGGCCTTCATGTTCGAGAACATGGGCGTGAAGTATCCAGCGGCACAGTAACAATACTGAATAGGATAGTTGTAGGAAAGGGCGCTTCGGGCTAGAAACTAGCTCGAAGTGCCCTTTACTTTTAGGCCATGAAATATTTGGTAGGCAGCCTGCTTTGCGCGGGCCTAGGGGTGGGCGAAGCTGCCGCGCAGCAAGTGGTACCACCGCTGAAAAAGGAATTTCTCGACTCTACCTGGCATGTGCTGCCCTCGGCAACCGGGGCCAGGTACCGCCGCGAAACCGAGTGGCGCGACAGCACCGCTGGCACCATCCGCGACTACTTTCTGAGCAACGACCAGCTGCAGAGCCGCGAAGAATTTGGGCACATTCGCAAGCGCACGTACCACGGCATAAGCGAATACTTCGACAAAAGCGGCCACCTGCTCGCGCACGCCGAGTACGCCAACAGCCAGCGCGCGGGCGAGCTGCGCCGATATTACCCTAGCGGCCAGCTCAAGCGCCGCGAGCGCTACGCGGCCGACAAGCGCAGCAGTGGCGAATGCTTCGCGGCCGATGGCAAACCGGTTCCCTTCTTCGAGTTTGAAGTGATGCCGCGCTACCCGGAAGGCGACGGCAGCCCACAAGCCATCGTGGCCGCCATTGCGCGCAACTTTCGCTACCCTAAGGATGCTAGGCGCCAACGCGTTGAGGGCCGCGTGCTGGTTTCTTTCAACGTGCTGAAGGATGGTACCGTAGCCGATGTCGAGGTCAAAAAGCCGTTCTTCCCTTCTATCGATGCGGAGGCTATCCAGGCCGTGTACAAGCTCAAGCGCTTTGCACCCGGCACGCAGGACGGTGACCCCGTTAAGGTCAGTTTTACGGCCCCTATCAGCCTGAAACTGCAATAAGAGCGCTACTACGCCACTGTTACGCGCTGACCGCCGTTATGCGCTGCGCGTAACGGCAGGCCGATGAGTGGGGCAAGTCGCCGGACTCGCAAAATGGGTTGCACGCCTCTCATTACCCAATTCACGAGTCTGGAGACTCGCAGCCACTGGTTGGTCTACCGTTACGCGCTGCGCGCTAAACGGCGGCCAGCGCACAGCGCTGAGCGCAATAGGAGTTGCTTATTGCGCCAGCCGCCGCCGAAATTTTTCGCTGCCCTCCTTGATGCTCGGGTAGGTTTCGCCGCCCCTGACCTAGGGCGGCGTTTTTTGTGCACCTAGGGGGACTAATGGCCCGGGTGGTAGCAAAGGCACAGAAGCAATAAGTAGAGAGCTGCTACCCGGCGGCATTGCTGGCTTAGCACCTGACCCTGTTCACTCAACGGCTGATACTATATTGTTTTCAGCGTATACTTGACCGCAAATAGTCCTACTTACTTCTTACGCGCTAGCTATGCCCAAACTATTACTCTTGCTGGCATTGCTGGCCGGCCCCTGGGTAGGGCGGGCGCAGGCGCCGGACCCGCGGCCGCGGGTGGGCCTCACGCTGAGCGGCGGCGGCGCCCGCGGGCTGGCCCACATCGGCCTGCTCAAGGCGCTTGACTCGGCCGGCGTGCGGGTCGATTATGTCACGGGCACGAGCATGGGCGCGGTGGTGGGCTCGCTGTACGCGGCCGGCTACTCGGGCCGCGAGATTGAGGCCGTGGGCCGCAGCCTCGACTGGGACGCGCTGCTCACCAACGCCGCGCAGCTCACCACCATCACGCTGCCGGGCAAGGACGACTTCGGCCACTACCTGCTGGAGCTGCCGGTCGTCAACGGCCGGTTTCAGTTTCCGAACGGCGTGATTGAGTCGGAAGAACTGTGGCTAAAGCTCAGCGAGCTACTATTTCCGTATTACCGCATCAAGGACTTTTCGCGGTTTCAGCGCGGCTTCCGGTGCGTGGCCACCGACGTTATTTCGGGCGAGCCGGAGGTACTGCGCACCGGCGAGATTGTGGCGGCCATTCGGGCTAGCATGGCCATTCCGTCGGTGTTTACGCCGGTGCAGTACCAAGGCCACCGGCTGGTCGATGGCGGGGTGGTGCGCAACTTCCCGGTGTCGGAGGTGCGGGCGATGGGCGCGCAGGTGGTCATCGGCAGCAACGTGTCGGCCGGAGCCTACACCGAGGAGAAGCTACGCAGCCCCGTGGACGTGCTGCTGCAAATTTCCTCCTTCAAGGACAACGCGGATTTTAAGGACCAAAAGGCGCTCTGCAACGTGTTTGTAGACTATCCGCTGGGCGATTATTCCAGCGGCAGCTTCTCGGCCGCCGACCCTATTATTGCGATTGGCTTGCAGCGGGGCCGCGCCGAGTTGCCGCGCCTGCTGGCCCTGCGCGACTCGCTGGATAAAATTTACGGTTCCGCGCCGGCCCTACCTCCCACCCCGCGCGCCGATTCGGTGTACCTCACCGGCTACGGCGTGCGCGGGCTGGCCCCGGCCGATGAGGCGCTGCTGCGGCGGCAGCTGCACTTGCAGCCGGGCCGCTACTACACCGCCCCGCAACTGTCGGCGGCCATCCGCAACGCGTTTGGTACGCGGGCGTTTCGCAAAATCACCTATACCCTGCTGCCCGCGCCCGACTCGGTGGCGGCGGCCCGCCTGGTGCTCGATGTGGAGCGCGCGCCCGCCACCCGCGTGGGCCTGGGCCTAGGGTATAACTCGCTCACGGGCATTGGGTTGGTGGGCAGCATCACGTGGCAAGACAAGCTGCTGCCGGCCTCCACCAGCCAGGTGGCGCTCAACGTGGGCGAGAGCCCGCGCCTGCGCCTCAAGCACGTGCAGTATCTCACGGCGCGCCAGAATGTGGTGGCGCGCCTGCTGGCCCAGGCCGAGCAGGTGGGCGTCACAACCTACAGCCCCAGCTTCGTGAAGGCCGGCCTCTACACCCAGCGCTACGTGCTGGCCAATGCGCAGCTGTTTCGGCTGCTGGGCCGTAACCAAGGGGTGGGGCTGGGCACACGCTACGAGTACGGCCGCTTCCGGCCCGAAATCACGGCGCGGCTCCAGCTCAACGGCAGTATCCACTTGCTGAACAGCTACTTATTCTACGAAGAAAACACCCTGAACGCCGTGGCCTACCCCACCCACGGCCGCCGCATCGACGCCGAACTTGGGGTGGTGTATGCCCAGCGGCCCAGCTTTCAGGTGCTGAGCGATACCACCGTTATCGGCACTGAGCAGTCGCCGGGCTTCTCGTCGCGGCCCTACGGCCACGCGCGCCTCAACCTAGAGCAGTACCTGCCCCTGAGCCGGCGGGCCACGCTGCTGACCCAGGTGCAGGCCGGCATCAACTGGAATTACCACCAGGCCATTGCCAACGATTTTGTGGTGGGCGGCCTTAGCAGCGTGCTGCGCAACCAGCTCACCTTCGCGGGCTTACCCGAAACCGGCATCTACACGGGCAGCGCCGTGGCCGCGCTGCTGGGCTACCAGTACGCCATCGGCCACAGCGTTTTCCTCACCGGCAAGGCCAACGCGCTCTACTACGATTTCATCACCAACCGCGCCCGGCCCCAACCGGCGCGGCTAGCATACGGCGGCGCCCTCACGCTGGGTATCAACTCGTTGCTGGGGCCTATCGACATCAGCCTAATGTATTCGGGCGTGTCGAAGAAAGTGCTGCCTTACTTCAATATCGGCTTTCCATTTGGCTATCGCTAAGAGCAGGAAGCTTGAGCGAGAGAAGCCCTAGGTAAGCAAATTCAAAAAAGCGCCGGTAGTCTGTAACGAATGAAGCGGGGGCGGGTATTCTCCTCATCAACACCTCCGAAGAACCAACCATTCACTACCTTATTTCCCTGTTTATGAAATTGTTCGTACTGAGCGCGCTGCTGCTGAGCGGGCTAGCCGCCACCGCCCAAACCGCACCCACCTTCACCTCAACCTGCCAGGAACGCAACGATAATCGCCAGAAGCTCTTCTGCGAAACCCGCGACCTCACCCTGCCCGCCCCGGCCGGGCAGCCCCTCACCATTGATGCCAGCACCAACGGCAGCATCAACGTAAAGGCGTGGGATGGCCCCGATGTGCGCGTGCGGGCCCGGGTCACCGCGTGGGCCGATACTGAGGCCGAAGCCAAGGCGCACGCCGCGGCCATTCGCATTGGCACCGCGGGCAATAAGCTTTCCGCCACAATATCGGATGGGGAAGGGCGCGCCGCCGTCAGCTACGAAGTGTTTGTGCCCCGCCGCACGGCACTGGCCCTCACCACCCAAAACGGCAGCATTCACCTCGTGGGCGTGCAGTCGGCCATCACCTTCAGCGCCCAAAACGGCAGCGTGTCGCTCGCCGACCTAGGTGGCCAAGTAACGGGCAAGGCCATCAACGGCAGCCTGTCCATCCGGCTCAGTGGCAGCCAGTGGCAGGGCAGCGGTCTTGATGTGGAGACCGTGAATGGCAGCATTAAATGGGAGTTACCGGCCGACTATTCGGCCCAGCTCTCGACCAGCACCACCAACGGTAGCCTGAAGACTACTCTACCCCAGAGTGACCCTAAGAGCCATAAACACGAAGTGAAAGCCGTGCTGGGCAAAGGCGGGCCATCTATAAAGGCCGTCACCACCAACGGCAGCGTGGTCGTTAGGCAGGGCTAGGAAGCTATTCGAACTGGCATAAACCGACTGTCCTTGCGAGCGCTGCGTTGCGCTCGCAAGGACAGTCGGTTTTTTGTTTAGCGGTGAGTATCAAGTGACCGCCCAAAATATTCTTTATCCCGCCAGCCGCCGCAGCTCGTCATATAGCTGATTACCAGCCCAAAGCAGCTGCGTTACCATGCCCACGTGCTTCTTGCCGGGCAAGACAGTGTACCTAGGCGCCTGCCCCAACTGCGTCAGCCGCTGCCGAAATTTCTCGCTGCTCTCCTTGATGCTCGGATAGGTTTCGCCACCAACATAAATACTGTAGGGCGGCGACCCGGCCCGCACGTGGTAGAGCGCCGAAGCCTGCCGCCACACCGCCGGGTCTTGGCTGAAAGCCCCTAGGTACTGCGCATCGCCGGGATACTGCATTTTGGTGAGGTAGTCGAGCATGTCGAGGCCGGCCGGGTCGTCGAGCAGCACGGCGTGGGCCGCCGTGCGGGGCAGGCCGTGCCGGGCTAATAGCGTGTCGGAGCCGGTGGCCAGCAGCGCGGCCAGCCCGCCGCCTGCCGAGTGGCCCATGAGCACGATGCGCGCCGGGTCGCCGCCGTAGTCCTTGATGTTGGCCACCGTCCAGGCCAGAGCACGGGCGCAGTCGTCGGCCTGCTGCGGCACTTGCACCTGCGGCGCTAGGCGGTAGCTAATAACCACGCCCACGAAGCCATGCTTGGCCAGCCGGCGGCCAATGGCTTTATAAATAAAGTCGTCTTTACTGCCGCTGTTCCAACTGCCGCCGTGGATAAAGAGCACCACCGGGCGCGGCCCCGTAGTTTCGTGGGTGGGCTCGTACACGTCGAGCCGGTGGCGGTTAGTATCGAAGTCAGGCGCCGAGGCGGCCACGTAGGCAATGTCGGAAGCCCGGTGGCTGGCGCGGGCCACGGCCCATTCATTGGCCAGCAGCACCACCCCGAGGGCCAGCAGCAGACCTAGGGGCGGCAAAGCCAGCAGGCGGAAATAACGCATAAGAGAGAGCCGCAGTAGCCAGAGAAATTTCCGGCCGCGGCTGCCCTACCTACGCCGGCCCTAGGTCGGTGGTTTGCCCCGGCCGGGCCGGGTGGCAGGCAAACGGGGGCGACGCCCTACTTTTGCCAACTGTCCCATTCATCTGCATTTCCCGTGGTTTTCTTTTCACTTTCAACGCGCACCCTGCTGAGCGCCGCGCTCCTCACCTTGCTAAGCGCGGCCACTTGCCTAACCGCCCACGCCCAGCGCAACAAAAAGAACGCGCCCGCGGCGGTGGCCTCCGGCCCCGCGCGGCTGGCACCCCTGTACGGTGGCGCTAGCCCGGCCCAGGCGCAGGCGCTGGTGGGCCCGGCCGTGCTGGCCGACATCGACCGCAGCTTTCCGTCGCGGGCCGAGGCCAGCCAGTTTTTTAGCACCAAGGGTTTTCAGTATCTACTTGAAAACCAACCCGACACGGCCGCGATACGCTTTAACCTGGCCTGGGCGCTTGATGCGAAAAACCCGGACCCCTACCGGGGCTTTGCCGTAATGCTGAGCCAGCGCCAAGCCCCACCTGCCGACGTGCAAGCCCTGTTGTTACAGGGCCTGGCCGTGGCCCCCACCAACGCCGGGCTGCTCATCGATGCGGCTACCATCGTAACCGAGCGCTACATCCAGACCAAGAAGAAAAAAGACCTGACCGAGGCCGCCAGCTACGCACAGCGCGCCGTGCTAGCCGATGCCAACAACGCAAATGCCTGGCAAACCCAGGCCCGCGTGCGCTACTACCAGGAAGACTACGCTGGCGCGTGGGAGGCCATTCACAAAGGCCAGAACCTCAACATGTCTAGCCTGGATTTTACCCTCATCAGCGACCTCAAGGACAAGCTCCCCGACCCCGAAGGCAAGTTTAGATAGTGAGTAGTTGTTAGTGTTTAGTGGGTAGTTATTCGGCACTAATCACTAACAACTACTCACTAACCACTAAAACAAGCTTCCCTGCACCACCTGCGGAATGGGCCGGGGGGGCTGAATGGGAAAGCCCGTGAGGGCGTGCAGGCGCCCCAAAAAATGCTGCGCCCAGATGGGCGCGTGCCGCACGTCTTTTTGGTGAATGAACACATAGGCCGCGTGCAGGCCCTGCTGGTACCAGCTGGCCAGGCGCGCGGCCCACTCGTCGGCGCGCTGAAAGTCGCTGTTTACCAGGCCGTGGCCGTTGAAGCGGATGAACGCGGTGGGCGTAGTCAGGCGCTGGGGTAGCACGTCGCGCCGGCCCGCCACGTCGGTGATGACCAGGGTCTTATTCAAGGCTTCGAGCGTGGCGTACACGGTGTCGGCCAGGCCGCGGTCGGCAAACCAGCGCGGGTGGCGCAGTTCCACGGCCAGCGGCACCTCGGGCGGAAAGTCGAGCAGGAAGCGCTCTAGGCGCGGCAGGCTCTCGGGGCCAATGTGCGGCGGCAACTGCAAAAAGCAGGGCCCTAGGCGGTCTTCCAGCTCCTGAATGGCGCGGGTAAAGGTGAGCGTCAGCGAGTCGGTATTATAGAGCTCGCGCTCGTGGCTGATGCTACGCGGCAGCTTGGGGCAAAACTTGAAGCCCGGCCCCACCGCCTCACGCCAGCGCCGCACGGTGGGCGCATCCGGGATGCGATAGTGCGTCGTGTTCAACTCCAAAGAGTTGAATTGTTTCGCGTAATAATGCAGATAATCAGGCTCCTTAGCCCCCAGCGGAAAGTACGAGCCCAGCCATTCCTTGTTGGTCCAGATGGGGCAGCCTACGTACAAGCCCGGGGTGGCGGGGGCCGTGGACTGGGCCCGCGCCAGCACGCGAACTGTCTCGGGGTGATCGGGGGGCAGCCGAAAATCGACGTGGCGCAGGTCGGGCAATCGGCCAAAATCCATGCGGCGAAGGTACGGCTAGCCAGCCCGAACGTTGCGCGCTTATACGAACAAAATAGCACTTATACAACCGGGCTACGGGTAGGGCCGCTGGTCAAATGCCAAAATTTTACACACGCCGCAAAATCTAATTCCAGCCAGCTCATCGGAAAAATACAATAACGGGGCTAAAAGTGCCTTCACTAAACACAATCAGCCATTACCCAACCGCATACTGGATATATTAAATGCAAGTTTTATAAGAAAAGGACAATTATTAACGATTGATAATTTCTTTAGCAATGCGCAATAGTAGGTTTTTGAGAGAGGGGGGACTTAAATTCGGTCAGTTACCATCCCTATAAAGCGCATGACGCTCAAGCGAATTTCTTTTCTTACTTCCGGCTTTCTATTTAGTTGCTTTTATCTGTTGTTAGTCTGTGGGTTAGCCTTGCCCGCGGTTGCCGATACGCACCGGGCCCGCACGGCCGCCACCCACGTTAAGGCTACTACCACCCTTTCCTACACCACCGTGCTGCGCGGCCGGGCTTCGTGGTATGGCCGCTGGCACCAGGGTTTGCGCACCAGCAGCGGCGAGCGGTTCAACCGCTTCAAGTTTACCTGCGCCCACAAGAGCCTACCCTTCGGCACCCGCTTGCGCGTCACGAATATTAAAAATGGTAAGTCGGTCGTCGTGCGGGTTTCCGACCGCGGGCCGTTTCGCCACCAGCGTATCATCGACCTGGCCGAAGTAGCAGCGCGGCCCCTGGGCATTGTAGTGACCGGCGCCGCTACCGTGGTGGCCCAGGTGGTACCCGCTACCACTCCCCTAGGTCCCTCCGCCACGCCGCGCAACCTGCTGGCGCTGCAAGCCGCCGACCCCAACCCCGCGGCGGCCTTTACTACTTACGAGCTCAAGAGCCTGCCCGACAGCACTACGCTGGCGGCCGCGCTGGCCCCGGCCGACTCCGCTGCGGCACCTGCGCAGGCTGCTGGCCTAGCCAAGCACTTTGTGGTGCAGGTAGGTATTTTTCAGGAGGCGCCCAATGCTGCTGCTATGCGAGCCCGCGTGCTGGCCCTTGACCCAGACCTGGCCGTCGAAATAACGCAGGAAGCGACGGTGGGCCAGCCCACCAGCCGCGTCCTCATTGGCCAACTCGATACGTGGCTGGCGGCCGAAACCGTGCGGCGCCGCCTCCAGGCGTGGGGCGTAACCGGGGTGGTACGGCAGCTGTCCAGCGAGGCAGTGCTGGCCTCGGCTATCGCACCCGCGGTGGTGCCTAGGGAGTAACTTTTGATGTTGCTGGCAAACAAAGGCGCCCCATTCCTTGCGGAGTGAGGCGCCTGTTTGGGGTGCAGCTAGTGCTTGCGAGCCGGCGTTATTCGTCCTGGCTAGCGCGGTTGATAACCACAATCGACACTACTGCCAATGCAGCTACGGTCAGAATCAACTGCGTAGACGTGAATTTCTTGGAAACTTTGCGCAGCAGCGTGCCGCCGTTTTTCAGCAAATCGTCCATGTGGTCGGTTTTGCCTTGAAATACGTTGATAGCGGCTTCGAAAGTGCGGGCGATGTCTTCGGGAAGAATTTTTTCGACTTGTTGGAGTTGGTCAGCCATTGGAGGAGCTTGAATTGGTGAAGGGACGTGGCCAGACCAGTAGCTGGCGGCCGGTGGAGCGTTTGTACGCGAAAGTCTGCCGGGCGTTTTCGTTGAGCTAATTATTCCTTTGTGCCCGCCGCTCAGCCTTTGTCCCGTGGGGGCGCGGCTGGTGCCCGGCGGCCTCGGGCCCCGTAGGCCCCAAGGTGCTGCGCAGCCGCTACCCGACTCGCCCTTTATTTCGGGCAGGCTATTGCTGACCTTACTCTTTGACCATCAAGCAATACTACTACACATGTTGCCCCTAGGGCAACGGCGCACGCAGCAATTTACGGATGGCCAGAAGCATAAAAAAGCCCCGCTAGCTAGCGGGGCTTTTTCTAATTTTTGCAGAAAGCAGGATGAAATATTACTCGTAGACCTTTACTACGAACACAAAATCTTGCAGGCGCCGAAGCTGCTGCGGGCGGCCCGCGCCGGCCAGCTGGTTGGCGTGCGGCAGGTGGTAGGGCTGGGCCGGCTGCTTGTTCTTGAGCGAATCGACGAGGCGCACCAGGTACGAGGACTTGGTGGCGAAGGCAGCGCCCAGCACATCGTCTTGGCGGCTGCTCACTACCCCAATCAGGTTGCCCTGCCCATCGAGCAGCGGGCCGCCCGAGTTGCCGGGATTTAGCGGAATGCTTACCTGGTAGAAGGCCGTGTCGCCGTCGTAGCCCGAGCGGGCGCTGAGAGCGCCTTCGCCGTACACCGCGTCTTTGCGGGGGTAGCCCAGCGTAAACACGCGCTCGCCTAGGTCAGCCTGCCCAGCTTTGAACGTATAGGGGAGCTTAGCGAAGGGCTTGAAATTCCGGTCCTTGATGCGCAGAATGGCCAAGTCGTGCTTGCGATCGGCATACACCGTTTCGGCGTGGTAGCGCTGGTGGTCGCGGCTTTCGACCAGCAGTGAGTCGGCGCCTTTAATAACGTGGGCGCTGGTGACCAGGTAGCCATCGGCCGTGAGGGCGAAGCCCGTGCCGGCAAACTTGTTTTCGCGCACCGGCGGCATCGCCGTCTCGCCCGTTAGCTGGTTGTTGACTTTGTTATTAAGTGCGATTTGGTTACGCACTATCTGGGCTACTTCCAGCCGCAGCTCGCGCACACCCCGGGCAGCCGGGGCATTGGCCGAGCGCCACAGGTCAAGGCCTAGCAGCGTGCTGAACACCGCCAGCACGGCCACCGAGGCGGCCACGCCCATCGTGGCGCGGTGCCCGCTCCAGAACTCGCGCAGCCGGCGCTCGGTGCGCGAAATGCTCAGGCGCGGGTTAACCGAATACGACAGACCGCCGGCCTGCTGCTCCTCCACGGCCGGCGCGGCGTCGGCGGCCAGCATGGCCTCGTGCAGGCCACCCAGCAGCTGGCGGGTGCGGCGGCGCTCACCGTAGGTGCGTAGCGTGCTGGTTAGCTCCTCAAACTCGGCGTAGCGCTGGCCCAGCCGGTGGTCGGCCCCTAGGCGGGCTTCTAGGTCGGCCCGCGCCCCGGCGGCCAGCTCACCGCGCTGGTAAGCTTCAAAGAGGGCGTAGTAGTCGGCTTCGGTTTGCATCTTCTTTTTTGAGCTACTAGCTGTTGGCTACTGGCTGTTCGCTTTTTTGCTGTTCTTCCTCCACTGAGAAAGCTAACAGCTAGTAGCTACAGGCCAATAGCCTAACCCTAGGCTTCTTTATAACTGGCAAAAAACAACTTCTTTAAGCGCGTGAGGCACTTGTATTTCTGGGTTTTAGCGGTGTCGGCGTTGGTATAGCCGTGCTCCGCCGTGAGGTCCTGCATCGACTTATCGAGCAGGTAAAAGCCTTCGAGCAGCGAGCGGCAGGGCTCCCCCAGGTGGGTGAGCGCCTCGCTCATCGTCGCGAAGCGCCGGTCGCGCTCCTCGGCTTCGTGGAGGTCATCTTCGGCCCCCGTGTTGAGGTAGGGGCCGTAGTCATCATCGTCGAGCAGGCGCACCCCGTGCAGCCGGCTCTTGGTGGTGAGGCGCTTGAGCCACAGGCGGCGGCAGACGGCGTAGAGGTAGGTTTTAATCTGGCAGCTCAGCTCCAGGGAGCCTTCGCGTACTTTTTCATAAAACACCATTACGCCCTCCTGGTATACGTCGCGGGCATCGTCTTCGGTGCCGCTATTTTGCAGCACGAAGTGCGATACCATCGGCCAGTGCAGGCGGTAGAGCTGGCTGAGGGCCCGTTCATCGCCACCCTGGATGGCGCTGATTAGTTGGGCGTCGGCGGCCAGCGCCGTTGTGCTATCCATGTTCAATTCGCTTCGGGGGTTAATGCCGGCTAACGGGCATTAGTAACCCAAGATGATTTAATTTAAATTTTCTTTTCTCTCCCTGGGTTACCTGGCGGCAGCCGGGGTATTAAGGGCAGATTTTAATTACTCCCCATTTCAAATTTACCTCAAGATGAACAACCTTCTGAAAGTATCGGCTGCTGCTCTTTTCATGGCTGTAGGCCTGACTTCGTGCGAATCGAAGACCGCTACCACCGAAACCAGCACCACCACGCCCGCTACCACGGAGTCGACCACCACGACTACTACCGACACGACTTCGGCTATGAGCGCTACCCCCGCTCCTGCTGATGGTGCCATGGCTACCGACACCACCAAGAAAATGTAATTACGCCCGGGCCTAGCCCGGATGTAGTTTGTTAGAGAGCGGCCCGCACAATACTGTGCGGGCCGCTTTTTTATTGCCTAGGCACCCAAATAAGGTCTTTAGCGCTCCATGGCCCGGCTAGCTCACCAGCGCCAGCAAATCGGCGGCAATGCCGGGCCAGGGCTGGTGCAAGTCAAGGGTGACGATGCGCACCGGGTGGCCGCCCAGGGTGTAGCGCACGTCGACGGCGGCGGTAGCGGCCGGATAGAGCAGGATGCCTTCGAGGCGCTGGCCGGCGGCGGGGCGCACGTTTTGGAGGTAGGCGTAGAGCTGGTAGAGGTGCGGTGAAATAAGGCGCTGCTGGTCGTAGCGCGGGCGCAGGGCCGCGGCGTAGTATTTAGTGTCGAGCATAATCTTGCGGGCCGGGCTCTCGAGGGTAGTATCGGTGAGCATGGTGGGCAGCAGAGCCAGGTCCTGGGGCTGGGGCGCAGTGGCCTGCCAGGCAATAGTTTCGGTAAAAACGCGGTACTGGCGCTGCTCGCGGCGGTAAAAATTGCGCACGGCCTGCTCAAACAAGCGTGCCATCAGGCGCTCGTCGCGCCGAAAATCAACGAAGCGGCCCCGACCCTCCTCGGCCGGCTCGGGCAGGGCCGTTTGGTAGATGAGCTCGCAGAGGTGCAGCAAAAATGCCTCCGGGCCAGCCGGGCGCTGGCGCCGCAGCGCCGGGAAAATGGCGGCCGTGGGCGGCATGGGCACCACCTCGGCCGGCAGGCGGCGGCGCAGGTGGCCTAGGTCGCGGCGCAGGGCCACGGGCACCGCCCGGTGGCTGGCCAGCGCCGCCACGGTGCCCGCCACCAATTGATAGAGCGGCTGGTTGGGGCTCAGCTCATCGTAGGTGCACACGGCCCGGCCCTGGGGCAGCAGCCCACGGCCTAGGCTGGGCGCCAGCTCGATGCGGCCCCGCAGCTCGCGCAGCTCAGCTTCTTGGGTTTGGAAACTGCGGGGCAGGCCAGTGCGCAGCAGCTCGCGGGTGGCGTGCAGCAGCATTTGGGTCAGCAGCTCCAGCGGGCGGTGGAAGGGCGTGGCCTCAGTGGCTTGCAGCACGGCCGGGGCGGGCAGGCGCTGCCAAGCGTAGCACAGCAGGTAGTAAAGCGTGGCGAGCGGAATCACGGTAGGTTCAAATAGAATACTGTAACGATTGTCATTGCGAGCGCAGCGAAGCAATCGCACCTGAACGGTAGCGCTTAACAGATGTGATTGCTTCGCTCGCAATGACAATCGCTTTATATATAGCTCACTACAGCCCTTGTAGGAGGCGGCGTAGGTGGGCGGCGGCGGTGGCGGGCTGCTCGCGCCAGTAGTCGGTTAGCAGCGGGCCGATTTCTTGCTCAAAAATCAGGCGCAGCCAGGATGCTGCTTCGGCGGGAGTGCTTGGGGGGGCGCAGAAGTAGCTGTGGCCCACGGCAAAATCGGGCCCTAGGTCGGGGTCGTCGGCGATGGCTTGGTTGAGCTCGGCCATGCGCTCGGCTACGTGGGCGGCCAGCGGGCCGGGCACGCGGGCGGCGTGCAGCAGCTCTTGCAGGGCGCCGCCGAACTGGGGCTGCATGGTCACGAAGGCGAAGCGGCGGCGCAGAGCATAGTCGAGCGGCGCCAGCGAGCGGTCGGCCTGGTTGAGCGTGCCGATGACGTACAGGTTTTCGGGCACGAAGAAAAGTGGCTCTTCGGGCGGGGCGTAGGGCAGGCGCAGGGCGTGGGCGGGGCCGCGCTGGCTGGGCTCGAGCAGCAGCAGCAGTTCGCCAAAAATGCGGGCCACGTTGCCGCGGTTCAGCTCATCAATTAGCAAAAAGTACGGCCGCTCGGGGTCGAGAGCGGCGCGCTGGCACAGCAGCGGCAGCACGCCCGGTACTAGGCCGAACTTGCCATCGGGGCCGGGCCGGAAGCCGAGCACGAAGTCTTCGTAGCCGTAGCTGGGGTGAAACTGCACCAGCTCGATGCGCCTATCGTCCTGGGCACCCAGGAGCAGCCAGGCCAGGCGGCGCGCCAGGTACGTTTTGCCGGTGCCGGGTGGGCCTTGCAGCAGCAGGGCCCGGCGGCGGCGCAGGCCCGCCAAGGCCGCCGCCAGCTCTTCTTTCGAAATAAACAGCTCCCCTAGGGCCATCTTTTCGTCGTAGGCCGGCGGCGGTGGCTGACTGGCATAGGTGGGTTCGGGCTCGGCTACGGCGGGGCTGTCCTCTTCCTTGCCGGCCGGCGGGCCGGTGTATAGGTCTTCGGCTTGCTGCTCGGCGGCCTGGCCCTGGTCCTGGGCCGAGCCGGCGGCCAGCACGGGGCGCTTGGCCACGATAGTGAAATCGAGCGCTTCGAGGGCGGCGTTGGTGGGCTGGCCCGCGGGGTGGGGCCAGCGGCGGCTGGGGTCCTGGTGGGCGAGGCGGTAGGCCAGCTCGGCCACGCCGCGCGGCGGGTAGCGGCGGCCGCGGTACAGCAGCTCGTACACGGTACTCGGCGGCAGTTGGCGGCCTTCGCGCTCAATGAGGCGCAGCGCGCGCAGCACTTGCTCGCGGGTGAGCAGCGGAACAGTAGATGCGGGGTGGGTGGCAGCAGAAACGTCGGTCACGGTACAAATAACACGTGCTGGCGGCCAGTGGTGCGGACTTGGGTATTTTCTTTGGCCCGGCGCTTGGTTCCGGCGCTTAACTCTATCAGCGGCTGGCTGGTTACTACGGCATGTCTCAGCTCCTTACTCCCGACCCCACCATCCTAGGTGGTATTATTGCCTTCGAAGGCCTGCCGCCCGAGGTGCTGGCGTGGCTGCTCGAAGCCGGCGAAGTGCGGCACTACGCCCCCGGCGAGGTCGTGGTAGAGCCCGACTCGCCGGCCGACCGCCTGCTGGCCGTGCTCACGGGCGCCATGCAGTACTACGCCGTTACGAGCGCCAGCCACACACCAGTTTTTCGGGTGGAGGCGGGCCGGATAACGGGCGTACTGCCCTACTCACGCCTGCAAGTATTTCGGGGCCAAGGCATTGCCGCGGGCGAAACCACCTTGTATCAGCTGCCGCGCAGCCAGTTTTCGGCCCTCGAGCACATCAGCCCCGAGCTAGTGCAGCGCCTGGTAGGCATCATGAACGACCGCGCCCGCGACGAGGTGCGCGCCCAGGAGCGCGACGACAAGCTGCGAGCCCTAGGTAAGCTCTCGGCCGGCCTTTCGCACGAGCTCAACAACCCGGCCGCCGCCATCAGCCGCGCCGCGGCGGCGCTCTCCGAATCGCTGCTGGTTAAGCCCGAGCTTTTGCAGCACATGCTGGCCGCCTGCCCGCCCCCCGACGCCATGGCCGCCCTCGTGGCCCTGGCCGTGCTGCCGGCCGAAGCCCCGGCGCCCCTCTCCGCGCTGCAAGCCTCCGACCGCGAAGAAGTGCTGGCCGAGTGGCTCGAAGACCAGGGCTGCCCCGACGGCTACGACCTGGCTTCGAGCCTGCTCGATGCGGGCCTTACCCTGGACACGCTGGCGCCGGTAGCGGCCCGGCTGCCCGCCGAGGCACGCATTCCGTGCCTGACCTGGCTGGCCGGCCACCTGGCGTCGCTGCGCCTGGCCCGCGATATTCGGGAGGCCAGCCAGCGCATCAGCACGCTGGTGAGCGACGTGAAGACGTACTCGCACATGGACCGCGCCGGGGGGCGCGAAAAGCTCGTCGTCACGGCCGGGCTCGACAGCACGCTCAACATCTTTGCCCACGAGCTGCGCCAGAAAAACGTGCGCCTTCTGCGCGAATACGCCCCCGAACTACCCCTAATAATGGGCCAGGCCGGCAGCCTCAACCAGGTGTGGACCAACTTGATTGACAACGCGCTGGATGCGCTGCCCGAGAAGGGCGGCGAGCTGACGGTGCGCGTGACCAAGCAAGGCGACTTCCTGTGCGTCAGCGTCCAGGATAATGGCGCGGGCATCACGCCCGACGTGCTGGCGCACATGTTTGAGCCCTTTTACACCACCAAGCCCGCCGGCGAAGGCACCGGTCAGGGCCTTGACATTGCCCGGCGCATTGTGCAGGAGCACGGCGGGCGCCTAGAGGCCACTTCGCAACCCGGCCGCACCGAGTTTGTGGCTTGGCTGCCGGTGAACGGATAAGGCAATGTTGCCATTTTAAACCGATGCAAGAATAGGATGCATCCAGCATTATTTTGCATGCTTCCTTTCGGGCTTGTACTCGCGCGATACCTATCAAAATGAAAAAGCCCATAATTCTGACCGTTGACGATGACCCGCAGGTGTTGGGTGCCATCACCCGCGACTTGCGCAAGGAATTTCACAAAGACTATCGCATTCTGAGCGTGGGCTCGGGGCCCGAGGCCCTGACCACGCTCGACGAGCTGCGCGCCCGCGGCGAGCCCCTGGCCCTGGTGCTGGCCGACCAGCGCATGCCCGATGTGGAGGGCGTGGAGGTCCTCACGCACGCCCGCGGGCTGTTTCCGAACACCAAGCGCGTGTTGCTGACTGCCTACGCCGACACCACGGCGGCCATTAAAGCCATCAATTCGGCGCAGCTCGACTACTACCTGCTCAAGCCTTGGGACCCGCCCGAGCAGCTCCTCTACCCCACCCTACACGACTTGCTGGCCAGCTGGCAGGCCACCTACCGGCCGGCGTTTGCGGGCATCCGGCTCATTGGGTTTCAGTGGTCGCCGCTCTCGCACGACCTCAAGGACTTTTTGAGCGGCTACATGGTGGGTTACCAGTGGCTCGACTTTGAGAAGGATGCCGAAGCCGCTACCCTGCTGGCAGCCAGCGGCTTTAACCCCGACGACCTGCCGGTAGTGCTGCGCCCCGATGGCCCGGCCCTGTCGCGGCCCGATAAGCTGGAGCTGGCCCGACACCTCGGGCTGCTAGTGGAGGCCAAGCAGGAGCTGTACGACGTGGTGGTGGTGGGCGCCGGGCCGGCTGGGCTGGCCGCGGCCGTGTACGGCGCCTCGGAGGGCCTGAAAACACTCATCATCGAGCGGCAAACGCCCGGTGGGCAGGCGGGCTCGTCGTCGCGCATCGAGAACTACCTAGGGTTTCCGACGGGGCTGAGCGGCGCCGAGCTGGCCCACCGCGCCTGGAGCCAGGCCACCCGCCTGGGCGCCGAGTTTATGGCCCCGCAGGATGTCGTGGACCTCTGCGTAAAGGACGGCTACAAAGTATTGACCCTAAGCGATAAAACCGAGATAAAAGCCCGCGCCGTGGTGCTCACTACCGGCGTCAGCTACCGCACGCTGCAAGCGCCGGGCCTCGACCGCCTCAGCGGGGCGGGCATTTACTACGGCGCGGCCCGCACCGAGGCCCGCAGCTGTAGCAACCAGCCGGTGTACATCATCGGGGGCGGCAACTCGGCGGGTCAGGCGGCCATGTACCTCTCCACGTATGCATCCCGGGTGTTCATTGTGATTCGGGGCGAAAGCCTGGCGGCCAGCATGTCGGCCTACCTCATCGAGCAGATTAGCCAGACGCCTAACATCGAGCTGCTGCCCTACACCCAGGTGCGCGAGGCCTGCGGAGCAAATTCGCTGGAGGCCGTTGTCATCCAGCGCGATGGCCAGGAGCCCGAAAAGCACCCCGCCCGCGCCTTGTTCATCTTCATCGGGGCCAAGCCCAGCACCGAGTGGATATGCCACCTCGCCTTGTGCGATGCCAAAGGCTACCTCCTCACCGGCCGCGACCTAGTGGCCGACCCGCGCTACGCCACCTCCTGGCGCAAAGAGCGCGAACCCTACCTGCTCGAAACCTGCGTGCCCGGCCTCTTCGCCGCTGGCGACGGCCGCGCTGGCGCCATGGCCCGCGTAGCGTCGGCCGTGGGCGAGGGCAGCATGGCCATCAAATTTGTGCACCAGTACCTGGATGAGTAATCAATGAGCAAGTAAGAATGAGCAATGAACAGGCCGTAAAAATAGGCTGCTCGTTGCTCATTCTTACTTGCTCATTGACTTAAGTACTCAGCCCGTGCCTCGTCTAACAGGCGCAGAACCTCGGCGCGCTGCGCCCGCAGGCCGGCCCGCGTGGCGGCCGGCAGCCAGCGCACCCGCAGGCGGCGGAGGCGGGCGCTCAGCGTTTGCCAGTACCCTAGGGCGTAGAAGCCCGCCAGGGGCAGGCTCAGCACAAACAAGCTCGTCAGGCGCCAGTCGTGCGTCCAGTACTGCACCACCGCCGCCTCCACGGCGTAGGCCACCGGGAAAGTGACCATGCCTACGCTGAGCAGAATGGCGGCGACAAACTCCGTTTCCTTGGTAGCGCGGCGGGCTACCTGGGCCGGAATTTTATAGGGAATGTAGTTGGTCAGAAGCCCGTAGAGCCACACCGGCAAACCCAACACTAGGTTAAGAAAATCGGCGAGGCGCGAGCCCGGGCGGTGGCTTTGGTCAAGGGCATCGTCGTCGAGCCCGTGGGTGTGCAGGCTGGCCAGATACTGCCCTAGGGCCGCGCGCAGCGCGGCCAGCCGGCCCGAGTCGTGCTGCTCAAACCAGGCCACCGCATCGAGCAGCGTGCGGCTGAGCTCGAAGTTGTCGTAGAGCGTGTCGGGGTCGTCGTTGGGGTCGAGGTGGTCGCCGAAAGTGCGCTCGACCTGCTGGGCCAGCTGGTCGTGTTCGGCGGCGCGGCTGATGACGAGGCGCCGCTCCAGGCGCCGCCTGATTTCCTCGGTCAGCTCATCGGCAGCGGCGGTGGGGTCCTCGTGGTAGCGGGCGGCGTAGTCGGCCACCACGATGGGCGGGGCCACATTGAGCAGCACGTCGGAGCGAAAGCGGGTGGGGTCAAAGTAGTTGGTGCCGATGCACACCAGCTGGAGGCCCAGCTTAAAATCATGCCGGGCCTCGGCCCCTAGGGCAATGCGGGCGGCCCCGGTCTTGAGGGGGCGCAGGCGGCGCTCGCTTATGCTGGTGCCTTCCGGAAAAATCATGACGGTGCCGCCGCGCTCCAGGTAGTCGTAGCAGCGGCCAAAGCTGGCTTCGTTGCTGGCCGCCAGCTGCTTGGCGGTGGTGGCGCCTTCGCCCTCCGCATCTTGCCGGCGGTAGATGGGGATGCTGTTGCCCGAGCGCATGATGGCGCCGAGCAGCGGGTTTTTGAAGAAGGTGCTCTTGGCCAGAAACGCGATGGGCTGGTGCCGCTGCACGGCCGTCACGAGCGGGTCCATTAGCGTGTTGGGGTGGTTGCTGCACAGCATGAGCGGGCCCGGCAGGCGCAGGCGCTCGCGGTGGCGCACTTCGAGGCGCCGAAAAAACACGCGCAGCCCGAGGCGCACCACGGGTTTTATAACGGTGTAAAAGAGCATAGGCCGGCAAGTTTACACCAAAAAAGGCCGGCTGCTCACGCAGCCGGCCTTTTTTGTGATGGGTAATAGGCAATGGGTAATTGAAGTAATGCTAACAGGTATCACGCCAATTACCCATTACCCGAATTACCCATTGCGCCAATTACCCATTCAAGTTATTCGGGTTTTGGCCGCCCGAGGTGTTGGCGTCGTAGCGGCTACCCGAGGCGGGGCCTTGGTCGCGGCGCGGGCCCGGGGCGGGCGCGTGGCTGCGGCTGCCCGGGGCCTGGCGCCCTAGGTCATTGCTGTGCGACGAAGTGGGCGACGAAGTATAGCCGCTGCCCGAGCTTACGCGGGCTTTGCCAGCCGGGCCGGGGCCGGCGCCGTAGCGGCTATTGCCCCAGGGGCGCTGGCCCTTGCGGTCGTAGGCGTGGTCGCCGTCTTTGGTGTGGGGCTGGTGGTCGAAGGGCGACTTGCGGGGCCGGTCGCGGTACTCGCCTTTCGTTTTTTTGCTTTTGCCCCGCGTCAGCAAGAAGGCTACACCGGCGGCGAGCAGGCCCACGCTCACCGCTTTCTGGGTGGTGGTCAGGCCGTTGATACCCGTCAAGGCTTTGTTGCCGATTTCTTTGGCTTTTTGGGGCAGCTGCTGGGCTTGCTCGGCTACGCCGGAGTCGCTGAGCCATTTCTTACCGCTTTCAAGCGCGTTATCCAGCTTGGCTTTCACGCCGCTGGTGGCGGGCTGCGGCGCCGAGGCGTCGGTCGGGTACGGGTTGCTGCCGGTAGCATGGGCGGCCGTGGTCGAGAAGCTGGCCTCGCCGGGCGCTGTGTTCGCAGAATGCGAAAGACCGTTATTGGGGCCAACAATGCTGCCTAGGGGCTGGTGGGAAGTAGGTTCCATGAGCGAAAAAATGATAGGGGAAAGAACTATAAAGTGCCGGCTGCCCTCGCTGGGGCAGCCGGCACTAGTATTCGTAAGTTACGGCCAGCGGGTTGCGGTCGAGCTAACCGTTGCCTAGGCCACGCGGGGCGTGGCGCACGCGGGCAGCCAGCCATCGGCCCGGCCGCAGCGCGGGCACTGGCCCGGCACCGGCCCGGCGGGCAGCTCGCGCACGGTGGCGCAGGCGTGGCAGGCGTGGGCGCCCGCCGTGGGCAGCTCGTGCAGCGGGTGCTGGTAGAGTTCGGGCCAAATGGGTAGGCCGGGGCGCTCGTGTTCCGGCTCGAAAAAGAACACGCTGATTTCACCCGTGGCCTCGATGTAGAGGCGCCGCACCTGGCCCAGGTGCTCTACTTGCAGCTGCCGCAGCTGCCCGCACAGCTCCTGCCCCGTGAGGCTGGCCTTGGTAAAGGCCGGCAGGTCGATTTCGCCCTCCGCAATGATGAGCTCGGGCACGCCTTCCAGCAGGCGCTCGACGCGCGGGTTTTTATCAATCAAATAATTGAACAGCACGTACATGGCGATAATTACCACGAACACTGCCACGGCGTGCAGCAGCGGCGTATCGTGGTAGAGCGTCGCGTCACCGGCCGCCGAGCCCAGCACCAGTATCAGGGCAAACTCGAAGAGCGAGAGCTGCCGCACCCCGCGCTTACCCGAAATACGCAGCGCCCCCACCGTGAGCAAAAACATGACTACGCTGCGCAGCACTATTTCGAGCAGAAAGCTCAGCGGCGCGTCTTCCGATATCAGCAGCCGCTTCCAGGAAAAGGGCTCGATGGCCGCCAAGAGTAACGAAGAGAGAAACATAGCTCTTCCTTACGGGCGGGCCACGCCAATGGCTGCCCTAGGTGCCGCAAACTGGTCACCAAATGCTTTTTTGCCTAAACCGCCCACCTTAACCAAACAACCATTGGCCAAGGGCGTTAGGTAAATTGAATTTAAGTGCTGTGTTTAACGCTGTCTATGTTTCGTTTCTCAAATAAAGTTTGCCTGGTCACGGGCGCCACCTCCGGCATTGGGCGGGCCACGGCCGTGCGCCTAGGTCGCGAAGGTGCCACCGTCATTTGCCTGGGCCGCGAGGTCAAAGCCGGCCACGAGGTGGAGGCCGAGATAAAGGCCGGCGGCAGCGAGGCGCTATTCATTAAAACCGACGTGGGCAAGGACGCCGAGCTCGTGCACGCCGTGGAGCAAACCCTGGCCCGCTTCCAGCGCATCGACGTGCTGATAAACGATGCGGCCATGATGACCTTCACCCCACTGCTCGAAATGGACCCCGCCGACTGGGACCGCGTGCAAAACGTGAACATGCGGGCGCTTTTCCGGCTTTGTCAGCTCTGCATTCCGCACATGAAGGGCGGGGCCGTGGTGGCTATCAGCTCGGTACACGCCTTCCAGACCACGCCCAACGTGGTACCCTACGCCGCCAGCAAAGGCGCTACCGAAGCCTTTGTGCGCGGCCTTAGCCTCGAAATTCCCCACACCCAGGCGCGCATCAACGCACTAGCGCCCGGCGCCGTCGAAACGCCCATGCTGCGCAGCAACCCCAACGTGCAGAATGGCACCGAGAAGATAACCGGCCAAATCGGTACCCCCGACGAGCTGGCCGCCGCCATTTGCTTCTTGGCTTCGGACGAGGCCAGCTTCATCAACGGCACGACCCTGGTGGTCGATGGCGGGCGCCTGGCGCAGCTATAGCAGCAATAGCCGCCGTAAATTTTTAGGGCCTAGGTCGCACGCAGCGGCCTAGGCCCTTCTGTTATTAGTCCTAGGTGGCTCGCCGGGCCCGGCTTTCCATGAAGAGCCGGGCGCCTTCGCGGGCTTCTACCTCAAACCGGTTTTGGTAGTAGCCCACGCGGGCCGACTCCAGCAAGTACTGCCACAAAAAGCGCGGCAGCCCTAGGTCGCGCACCTGGCGCAGGTGCACCTCTTCGTGCGCCACCCACTCGGGGTCGGCCAGAAACTCGGCGCGGGTGGCGCCGCTTAGATGCACCGTGCGGCCCAGCACCATGGCCACGCGCGGGGCGCGGCCCAGCACCAGCCGGGCCACCCGGGCCAGCGGAGAGTTAACGAATGTGCGAGGCTCCATAAAGTACAAAATTCGGGCGAAACTACGAGTGCTATTTAAGAATAGTTACGGGACTGAAAAAATTATTTTCGCCCTCACACGGTACTTTTTTAATAAATTTTGTCCTTTGCCAATATTTTACTCGGCCGTATCGGTTTTTATGACTTAGATTTGGCTGAGCCTATTTCTAAGCTCAACCCAAAAAAGAGCTATTCGATTTCATTTTACTCACTCTAATTCTGGCGGTAGTTACCGCTTTGCCTAGCGCAACAATCACCTCCTCTTTTTCCGGTCAGCTAGCTTGATAGCACTGGCCGGTGCCCACCCCAACCGACGGACTATGAAGAATACCTTGCTGTGTTGCCTCGCCGCTGCCTCCCTGGCCCTTTCCTTCTGCTTTGACAAAGCACCCGATGCTTCGGCCTCGGCCGGTACTGCTACCCACGCCGTGCCCGCCGTAGCCGAAGCATCGCTGTTTTCGGGCCTGCTGCCCGGCGAAGAAAAGGATGCCACGCCGGTAGCGCCCGAGTCGGCGCTGATTACGGCCACCCGCGACTCGCTGGCCTACGGCTACTACGGCCAGACCCTAGGTCTGAAGCTGGCCCAAACCGAGAACAAGAGCCTGCTCCAAACCGTGATTGACTGGATTGGCACGCCCTATAGCTACGGCGCCAGCTCGCGCCGCGGCACCGACTGCTCGGGCTTCGTGACGCAGGTCTACAAGAAGGTCTACGGCATCACGCTCACGCACAGCTCGCGGGCCATGTTTGGCTCGGCCAAGCGCGTGGCCAAAACTGAGATGAAAGCCGGTGACCTCGTATTCTTCAGCCACGGCAAGGGCAACATCTACCACGTTGGCATTTATTTGAAGGACGGCAAGTTTGCCCACTCGGCCACCAACGGCGGCGTAATGGTGAGCTCGCTCAACCAAGCCTATTACAGCCACAATTTCTACGCCGCCGGCCGCGTAGAAGGCACCGAAATACCGCAGGCCGAAGCGTTGCTCGAAGCTGCCACCACGCAAGTGCTCGATTAAGCTCCGCTGTTGCCTTCGCCTGCCAAACGGCCCTTAGCTACCCTAGCTAAGGGCCGTTTTTGGTTGAATAAAAACATTGCCCGCCCGAATGCAGTAATAGGCCTTGGCAGTGGTAGCGCCGCTCGCTACTGCTCACCCTTTTCGTATGGCTACTTTCAACTCCCCCCCTTCCGGCAACGATGTGGCCGGCTCCAAGTTTTTCAAGAAATTCCTGGCTTCGGCTGAGAGTTATATCCAGCAGCCCACCCGGCTCAAGAAGCTTCTGACCGACGCCTACGAAAAGGCCAGCGAGAAAAAGGAGCTCGGCACGCTGGCCCAAGAGGCCTGGGAAACGCTGCAAAGCCTGTTTCGGCTCATCAAGCTCAGCCTTTCGGGCGAGTACACCGAGCTGCCGGCTACCACGGTAGTAGGCGCGGTGGCAGTACTTATCTACTTCATCTCGCCGATTGACCTAATTCCGGATTTTATTCCGGTGCTGGGCCTACTCGATGACATGGCGCTGGTGGCCTGGTTTTCGACTTCTATCAAGCACGAGCTCGACAAGTTTCACACCTGGGAAACTGCCAAAGCCGCCACGGTAGTCTCGGACGACGAGCTACGCAAGACTAGCCCGGCCACTACCAAGCAGCTAGGCTACGAGCCCTGGGAAAACCGCACGACCAGCACCACCAACCAGTCGGCCAAGAGTGCGGGGACCAGCACAAGCGCCAGTGCCTACACCGCTGCGCCCACGAGCACCGGCCCATCGGCTACCGACGCGGGCCTAGGCTCGCCCACCTCCTCTACTACCAAGCCCATCAGCGATGTGGGCCCCGACGGTCCGCTGCCCGAGCCCACGACGGAATCAGCCAAACGCGCCGGTGTGGACGATATCGCCAACGTGAGCGACAGCTCGCGCGACGGCAACGCCGGCCAGCGCAACGACACCGGCGGCAACAACCGGTAAGTCATGGGTAATTTGCGTAATAGGTAATGAGTAATAAAAAAGCTCGTCTGATGATTCAGACGAGCTTTTTTATTACTCATTACCTATTACGCAAATTACTACATCGCCTAGGCTGCGTGCGCCGTGACGTAGCGCACAAAGTCGCCGACCGTGTAGAACGGTACCTCGTCGGGCACGGTGATGTGGAAATTACGCTCTAGCTCCAGAATAATATCGACTAGGTCAACGGTATCGAAGCGAAGGTCGCGGCTGAGACTGGCGGTGCGGCGCAGGCGCACTGCCTTTATGGCTTTGCGCTTGCTAATAATACGAAGCACTTGCTGCTCGATAGTTTTGGGGGCAGCCGGGGCGGTAGAGGTAGCAGCAGCGAACATAAGAAAAGAGCGTGAGAATGCAGAAAGGCAGGGTGAGAAAGTCTTTTTGCGTCAGTTGATTGCTGGGCATCGAGCGGCGCTTATCCGGAGAAAGGCTTTACTCAACACCCAGCAATCAACCTACCACAAGAACTAGGCCAGCACGGGCGGCGTAGCAGCTTCTACCTCCTCGCGGTCGGCTGGAACCGAAGGCGGCGGGCTGTTTACATCGCGCCCGGTGAAGGCCGCCTGTATCTTCTCGTTGAGCAGATACATAACCGGGACTACCAGCAGGGTAACAAGGGTTGCAAACGACAACCCGAAAATGATGGTCCAAGCCAGTGGGCCCCAGAATACCACCGACTCGCCACCCAGAAAGAAGTGCGGGTTACCGGAGTTGAAGAGCTCGTAGAAGTCGATGTTGAGGCCAATGGCCAGCGGAATCAGACCTAGGATAGCGGCTGTGGCCGTGAGGATAACCGGGTTGAGGCGGGTGCGGCCGGCCAGCACCAGGGCATCGTGCAAGCCCATACCCTGCGAGCGCAACATGTCGGTGAATTCGACCAGCAGAATCCCGTTTTTCACCACGATACCGGCCAGGGCAATAATGCCTACCCCAGTCATTACGATGGAGATGTTCATGCCCGTGATGGCCAGGCCGAGCATTACGCCGATGATGGAGAAAATAACCTCGGTGAGGATGATGAGCGGCTTGGCCACCGAGTTGAACTGCGTCACGAGCACCAGGAAGATGAGGGCGATGGCACCCACGGCAGCCACGCCGAGGAAGTCGCTGGTTTCTTTCTGGTCTTCTTGGGCGCCGCCCATTTTCACGGTGTAGCCGGCCGGCACGGGGAAGCTTTTGAGGGCGCGGGTCACGTTGGCCACCACGTCGGGGCCGGTGAAACCGTTGAGCACGTTGGAGCTAATCGTGATGAGGCGGTGCGTGTCTTTGCGCTTAATGCCGCCGTAGGTGGTGCCGTAGTTGACATCAGCCACGGCCGAGATGGGCACCTGGCGCACGGCGCCGGTGGCGTCGCGGAAGGTGAGCGGCGAGTTCACGATGGCGTCTACGTTGTCGCGGTAGGGCTTGGCGTAGCGCACCTGGATGGGGTACTCGTCGTCGGCGGTCTTGAATTTGCTGGCCTCAAAACCGTAGATGGCGGTGCGGACTTCCGAGCCGATTTGGGCGGTCGAAATGCCTTCGCGGTTGGCCCGCACGCGGTTGATGCGCACGCCGATTTCGGGGTTGCGGTCCTGCAAATCGGAGCGCAAGTCTTCGATACCCCCGATTTTCAGCGAATCGACGTAGTGCTCTACTCTCTTGCTCAGCGCGGCCAGTTTAGGATAGTCGTCGCCCGATACTTCAATGGCAACGGGCTTACCCTGGGGCGGGCCGCTCGACTCCTGGTCAACGGACACCTCGGCGCCGGGAATGCCTTTCACCGCCTCCCGAATCTTGTCCATGTAGATGTGCGTCTCGGGGCCCGTGCGCTCGGCTAGCTCTTTGAAGGCCACGCCGACCTTGCCTAGATGCGACTGCGATACGCCCGAAGCCGTAGCCTCGGTGGGGTCGCCGGCGCCAATGGCCACGTTGGTAATCACCGATTCTACGTCGGGATTTTTGCGGCCGATGATGCCGTACACGCGCTGCTCCAGGATTTTGGTTACCGAGTCGGTGACCTCCACGCGGGTGCCGACGGGCATGCGCAGGTACGTGTAGATAAACTTAGGGTCGCCTTTGGGGAAGAAGTCCACCTTGGGCTTGCGAGCGCCCACGGCCATGATGCTGCCGATAAACATCAGCACCAGGCTGGCCATGATGCCCACTTGGCGCCAGATAGAGCCGCCCACCACAATCTCTACGAGACGAGCGTAGCCATCCTGGAAGCGCGGCAAAATGCTGCGCTGGAAGCCAGCTATCATGTAGATAAACACGTACTTGTCGAGCAAGCACAACGCCAGGATGGTCAGGAACAGGTTGCCGGTGAACGTAGAGCCGGCTAGATAGCCGCCCACTGCCACCAGCGCCAGCCCGCCCATGCCGATGAGGAAGCCGCGCGTCATTTTGGGCGTTTCCACGCGGTCGAGGTGCTCCTCGCGATTCATGAAGCTCACGGCGAATACCGGGTTCATGATGAAGGCCACGATGAGCGAGGCCCCTAGGGTCAGAATCAGGGTCACGGGCAGGAAGAACATGAACGAGCCCACAATACCGGGCCAGAACATGAGCGGCACGAACGGCGCCACCGTCGTCAGCGTACCAGCCAATACTGGAATAAACACCTCGCCGGCCGCGTACTTGGCCGCCTTGGCGGTGCTTAAATTTGGGTGCTCGTGCAGCAGGCGGTGCGTGTTTTCGATAACCACGATGGCGTCGTCCACCACGATACCTAGGGCCAGCAAGAAGGCGAAGAGCACAATCATGTTCAGCGAGAAGCCGAACATGGGCAGCATCACAAAAGCCAGGAACATCGACAGCGGCACCGACAAGCCCACAAAGAGCGCGTTGGTGGTACCCATGAAGAACATCAGAATCAACGTCACCAGCAGGAAGCCGATGATAATGGTGTTAATTAGGTCATTGAGCGTGTTGCGCGTCTCGTTCGACGAGTCGCCCGTAATCGTGATTTTCAGACCCTTGGGCATGCTCGCCTCCGAGGTTTTCACCAGCTCGTGAATCTTGTCCGAGGCGTCGAGCAGGTTCTCGCCCTGGCGCTTCACTACGTTCAGGGTCACGGTGGGCTGGCCGTCGAGGCGGGCGTAGCTCTCGCGGTCTTTAAAGGCGTCTTGCACGGTGGCAATGTCACCTAGGCGCACCGGGGCGCCGCGCAGGTTCTTAATCTGGATGTCGGCAATGTCGACCGCATTCACGTACTGGCCGGCCACGCGCACGGCGCGCTTTTGGTCGCCCACGTCGATGGAGCCGCCCGACACCGTGATGTTTTCGCGAGCAATGGAATTCTCAATGTCGGTGAAGCTGAGCTGCGACGCTTGCAGCTTGTTCAGGTCCACGTCCACGTTCACTTGCTGCTCCAAGGCACCCACGATATCGACGCGGGTGATTTCGGGCAGCGCCTCAATCTTATCCTGGAAGTCGTCGGCCAGCTTTTTGAGCTGCGAGGCGGGCAGGTTGCCGCTCAGGTTGACGTACATAATCGGCTGCTCCGAAATGTTGACTTCCTGCACCGTGGGGTCGGTGGGCAGGTCGTTGGGCAGCTCGGTGCGGGCCTTGTCCACGGCATCCTTGATGAGCTGCTTGGCATACTGCACGTCCACGCCGGAGTTAAACTCCACGTCCACAATACAATAGTCCTGGTTCGAGGTCGAGTTGATTTTCTTCACCCCGTTCACGCCCTTGATTTCCTTTTCGAGCTGGCGCGTCACCAGGTTTTCGATGTCGGTCGGCGACGTGCCCGGGTACACCGTGGCCACGATGATGCGCGGAATCACGATGTCGGGAAACTTCTCCTTGCCGAGCTTGACGTAGGCAAAAATGCCCATTATCGTCAGCAGCAAGGTGATGATGTAAATACTCGTCTTATTATTAATCGACCAACTAGTGGGGCCGAATTCTTTTTCCACGTCTTGCATAGTAATAGCTGGTTGAGGAAGTATCGTGGACCCTGCGGGTCCGCGCGTGTTATTAGGCTGGGCCATTCACTCGCGGACCCACAGGGTCCACGGTACAGCTAGCCGACTTTCACTGTCTGCCCTTCGTTGAGGTTCTGGTAGCCGGCCGAAATCACTTCGTCGCCCGATTTCAGGCCGCTGGTCACTTCTTGCTTGCCGTTGTACGTCTGGCCGGTTTTAATCACGCGCTTGGCGACCACTGCCTTGCCACCCGCCTGGTTGACTACCAGCACGTAGGCGTTTTCCTCATCGTGCTGAATCAGGTCGACCGGCAGCACGGTGGCGCTGGCGTTGCCGTAGTTTTTGATGCGCACGGTGGCTACCATGTTGGGGCGCAGCTTGTTGGCAGCATTACCCGGCAAGCGCAGCTCCACGGTGAACGTGCGGCTGGTGGCCGAAATCGTGCGGCTCACGGTGCGCACGGTGCTCGGAATTTCTTCCTGGCCCATATCGGGCAGCGTCACCAGGGCCTTGTCGCCGGCCTTGATGCTGCCCGCGTAGGCTTCGGATACATCGGCGAGGACCTTGCCGCCCTGGCCGCTGTTGAGCTGCACCACCGGCGCGCCGGGCGCCACGGTTTCGCCCAGTTTCGGAATCACGTTATCGACTACACCGGCGTAGGGCGCCACCACGTTGTAGAGGGCTTTCTGCTGGTTGAGGCTACCTAGGTTGCGCTGCAAGGCCTGGTAGTTATTCTTGGCTTGCAGGTACTGCACCTCGGTGCCAATCTGCTGCTTCCAGAGGCCGGCTTGCTTGTCGTAAATCGTTTTGGCCAGGTCCATGCGAGTGCGCAGCTCCGCAATGTTGGCGTCCAGGATGCTGGCATCCACGGTGGCCAGCACCTGGCCTTTGCGCACCCGGTCGCCGCGCTGCACGCGCACGCTGGTGAGCGTGCCGGCCGCCCGGGCGCCCACGGTGGCGTTCTGGTCGAAGTCAACGCGGCCCTGCACCTCGAGGTAGCCCGCGAAGTTTTGGGGCGCTACTTTAATTACCGACACGGGCACGGCGCTGTTGGCGTCGGCCGTTTTGGCGGCCCCGGTCTTGGCCTCTAGGTCGGCTATTTTGGCCTGGGTCGCGGCTTGCTCGGCCTTGAGCTTGGTGAGCTCGGCGTTGGGGTCTTTGTCGCCCCCGCCGCACGAGGCGAGGAACAGCGCAGCGGCGAGCAGGGAGTAACGGGAGTTAGTGAGATTCATATAAGTAAAGAGTGGTCATGCAGCGCGCCGCGAAGCATCTCGCGCGTTTCGTTGCTAACGTTCAGGCTTACTGCGCCACGCGAGATGCTTCGCGGCGCGCTGCATGACAGTCGATTACAAAAAAGGATTTACTTGCTCTGCGAATACAGTTCGCCGGTGGCTTTATCGCGGTCTACCTTAGCCACCAGCACGTCGTAAATGGCAGCGTAGTAGTTGGTTTGGGCTTCGCGCAGGTCGGTTTCGGCCGTTATCAGCTCCACGTTGGAGCCCACGCCGGCCTGAAATTTTATCTTCGACACGCGGGCCACGTCGGCGGCCAGCGCTAGGTTGTCCTTCTGGTTGTCAAGCACGTCGAGAGCATTCACCAGTGTGGCGCGGCTCTGGGCATCTTGCAAGTCAATGCTTTGGCGCAGCGTTTCGAAACCGTGCTCAAGCGTCTTTTGCTGCAAGCGCGCCTGCTGCACCTGGTACTTGCGGCGGAAGCCATCGAATATCGGCACGTTCAGGGCCAGGCCCACGTTGCCGAAGCCAAACCAGTTTTGATTGAGTTGACCCAGCCCGTTGACCGACTCAGGGCCGCGGAAGGCGAATAAATCCTTCGCCGACTTAGCCGAGCCCGTGAAGCCGTAGGCAGCCGTGAGGCTCAGGCGCGGGTAGGCGCCGCGCTGGCGGTTGGCTAGGTCGAGGCCAGCCAGCGCTTGCTGCGTTTCGAGGGTCGAGAACTCGATGCGGTTATTATAATTAAAGGCCGCCTGGGCCTGGGTAGGCTGACCGGTGTTGTTGGCCACGGGGGCGTTGTCGCGGGCGGTTTGGCCGGGCGTGGGCGGGGGTAAGGTGGGCACCCCGCCGAGGCTTTGGTCGCCGCCGCCGGTATTGAAGTTGGCGCTACCTAGGCGCTGGCGTAGCGCCCCGGCATCAACCACGGCCGCGCCGAGCGAGTCGGTGAGCTGCACGGGCTGGGCCTGCGGCAGGCCCATCTGAAACTTGAGCAAGGCTACGCTCAGCTCGGTGAGACGCAGCGCTTTCTGCTGCTCCACGGCCAAGTTGTTGCGCTGCACGCGCAGGCGGTCCACGTCGAGCTTTTCGGCAAAGCCGGCCTTAAACGTCTGGTTGGTTTGATAGAGCAGCGTGTCGAGGCGATGCACGTTGCGGGCCAGCAGCGTGAGGCGGGCGCGGGCCACCAGCGTGCTGTAGTAGGCCTTACTCACCTGCTCAATCACGTCGATTTCGGCCTGCTGAGTCTGCTTCTTCGAGAGCTCTTCGTACACTTTAGCGGCCCGCAGACCAATGAGATACGAACCATCAAAGAGCATCTGCGAAAACGAGGCGCTCGTGTTGCCCGCGTACTGTAGGCCGAAGGCAATGGCCTGGGGCGGCAGCGACACGGCCTGGGCGTAGGCCGGCGAGAGCGTGACGCTCTGGCCAGCCGAGGCCGCCGCAATATCGCGCGGCGTGAGAGTGGTACCGCTGAGCGTGGGGCCCGAAAAGGCGCCCGCATCGAGCAGCGACTTTTGCAGCTTGAAGTTGTCGGCCAGGTTGGCGGCCAAGCTCACCTGCGGCAGGCCCTGAGCCTTGGTTTCGCCTACTTTGGCCTTGGCGGTTTGCTCGGCCAGGCGGGTGGCCAGCAGGCTGGGCTTGTTAGCCACGGCGTAGCGCACGGCCTGGCTCAGGCTCATGGCCATGGGGCCAGCGGCGGGCTGCGCAGGCAAGGCTGCCGGGTTTTGGGCTTCGACCGGGGCCCAGGTACCGAGGGCCAGGGCCGCCAGCAGCGCCTTGGTTAATACGTTCTTCATGAAAGTGGTGAGGACCGAAGAAGGGTGATAAGTAGCAGCCAAGCAGGCTATTCTTCTTCCGTAATGTGTTGGTATTTATTGAATAACCGGTGGCCTTTCAGCGTAGCCACCCCTAGCAAAAAGTGCTCATCGAATACTCGGTTGACGCGCACGGGCGAAAACTGCGCGGGTGGGTAGCGGTCGGGGTCGAAGGCCAGCTCTATCTGGGCCAGGTTGAGGCGGGCCAGCACCTCCACGTCGAGGTCGGCCCGAAATAGTCCTTCGGCGATGCCGCGCCGCAGGTTTTGAGTTATTTGGTCGAGAATGAAGGCGTTTTTGTGCGTGGCAAACAGCGCCCAGGCATCGGAGTGGTACTTTTTGAGGTCATAGAAAATGCTGGGGTGCACGTTACTAAATTCCTTGTCGGCCCAGGCCGAGAGACTGAGCATCTCTTGCACGGCGTTGGCGGCGGTGCTCGCTACGCGGGTGCACTCGCCCTGCGCCTGGCCGAGGTGCGTCGTCATCACGGCCAGTACTATGTCATCCTTGCTGGCAAAGGTTTTGTACAACGTCTTTTTCGACATGCCAAGGTCCGCAGCAATGTCGTCCATGCTTACACTCTTGATACCGTTGCGCAAAAACAGCGCGCTGGCTCGGGTCAATATTCGGTCCTTGTTTTCCATGGTTGGCATGGCAAAGATACGACGGAAACTATGGGTGAGTTCAAAGTTTCCAAAGTTTCTTCCGTTGCCTCTCCGTTTCCCTTCTTGCTCCCCTAACGCGTTCACCTGCCGTTTACTTTAACTCACCCCCTTAATTTTTCAACAAGCGCGCTGGCCGGCGCGCCGCAGCTACTAATATTAGTTTTGCAAAGCTAATAATATTGGCTTAAATATAGTAGCATTTGGCTACTAATTTTTTTACAATCATTCTGGCGGCGTTGGGCCGGGGCGCGGGCCAATACCTTTGCAGTCTCGCTATTCTGCCTCATTTTTATGAAAATCCGCGTTGGCTTCGGCTACGACGTTCACCAACTCAAGGAAGGCCTGCCCTTCTGGCTCGGCGGCATTGAGGTGCCGCACACCCACGGCGCCCTAGGTCACTCCGATGCCGACGTGCTCATCCACGTCATCTGCGATGCCCTGTTAGGCGCGGCCAACCTGCGCGACATCGGCTTCCACTTCCCCGACACCGATGCGCAATACAAGGGCATCGACAGCAAAAAGCTGCTGGCCGAGGTCATGCGGATTCTGCGCGCGAAGGGCTACGAGGTGGGCAATATTGACTCGACCATCTGCCTCGAGCGGCCCAAGGTAAACCCGCACATTCCAGCCATGCGCACGGTGTTAGCCCAGGTCATGGGCGTGGACGAGGACGATATTTCTATTAAGGCCACCACCACGGAGAAGCTGGGCTTTGTGGGCCGGCAGGAGGGCGTAGCGGCTTATGCTACCGTGCTGGTTACGAAGGCCTAGGCAGCATCTATTCGCTATCTGGCACCCTATCCTTAATTATTTCCGCTTAGCTCCCGCTCACTGCCTTTCTAGTATGAGATACCCCCTGCTGCTCCTCGCCACCCTAGCGCTCCCGGCTACCCTAGCCGCCCAAACGCCGGGCGCGGTTAAGGTCAAAACCAAGACCAAAACGAGGCTCAACAAGACGCTCGTGGCCACGCCCATTGATGGCGGCATTGCGCCCCACGGCTCGGTGCCGGTGGCGCCCGTGCAGGTGGCCGACTACGCCACGCGCTACGCCGAGCGCTACATCACGCAGGACAAGCTGCGCCGCGACCTTTCGGTGCTGGCCTCCGACGAGTACGAGGGCCGCGAAACCGGCACCAAAGGCCAGAAAATGGCCGCCGCCTACATCACCCAGCAGTTTAAGCTGGACAGCCTGGTGGCGCCCGTGGCGGCCAACGCAGCTAACCCTTATCTGCAAACCTTCGACCTGGAGCGCAGCGCCTGGCAGAAGGGCGGCACGCTTACGGTGGGTGGCAAGACCTACGCGTGGCTCAAGGATTTTTACGCGTTTGGGCGCTCGCCCTTCCAGCAGGCTACGGCGGTGCAGCCCGTGTTTGTGGGTTACGGCATCGAGCAGGGCCCGTACTCCGACTACGCCGGGCGCGACGTGCAGGGCAAGGACCTGGTGATGCTGCTCGGCGAGCCCCGCACGGCCGAGGGAAAGTCGGTGCTGAGCGACGACGGCAGCGCTACCAAATGGAGCGTTGACTTTCGGGCCAAGGCGGCGCTGGCGGCGCAGAAAGGCGCCCGCAGCGTCTTTTTCATCAGCACCGAGCCGGCGCTGGCTTTCGAGAAAACGCAGGAGCGGCTGGCCCCGCGCGTGATGCAGCCCATCATTGCGGCGGCCGAGCCGGGCGGGGGCCGGGCGCCGTCGTTCTTCGTGTCGCCGGCCGTGGGCGGCAAGCTCCTAGGTGCCTCGGAGGCGGCGCTGCGCAGCTATGGCGCGGCCACAGCAGCGGCCAAAGCGCCGGTAGCCAGCAAGTTTAAGCCGGTTAAGTTCACCATCAACGCCCCGCAAGAACGCTCGGCGGTGGGTACCGAAAACGTGCTGGGCTTTTTGCCGGGCACCGACAAGAAGAACGAGATTCTGGTTGTCTCGGCCCACTACGACCACCTAGGTATCATTGGCGGGCAGGTGTATAACGGAGCTGACGACGATGGCTCGGGCACGACCGGCATGCTGGCCATTGCCGAGGCGTTTACGAAGGCGGCCCACGCGGGGCACGGGCCGCGCCGCAGTATCCTGTTTCTGGCCAATACCGGCGAGGAGAAGGGGCTGCTGGGCTCGGAGTACTACGCCAACCACCCGGTTTTTCCGCTGGCTAATACCATCACCGACCTCAACATCGACATGATTGGGCGCACCGACGTGGCCCACGAGGGCAAAGCCGACTATGTATATGTTATTGGCTCGGACAAGCTGTCGTCGCAGCTGCACACGGTGCTAGAGGCCGCTAACCAGCAGTACACCAAAATCGACCTCGACTACCGCTTCAACGACCCCAACGACCCGAACCGGTTTTACTACCGCTCGGACCACTACAACTTCGCGGTGCACAAAATTCCGGTGGCGTTTTTCTTCAACGGCGTGCACGCCGACTACCACGAAGCCAGCGACGAAATCAGCAAGATTGAGTTTGGCAAAATGGAGGCACGGGCCCGGCTCGTGTTCTACATTGCCTGGGAGCTGGCCAACCGCGACGAGCGGCCGGCCGTGGATTCCAATAAACCTTAAGTAACTTTCTCGCAGAGTTTGGCAGGGATAAACCGCAGCGGTTCGCGAAGTTTATTTCACCCTGCAAACTTCTGCGGTTTACCTCTGCAAACCGGAGGACAACGAAGTTCTACTCTGCGAGAAACTATGAAAGCCCAAGCCTTCCAACTAGACGCCGAAGCCAAAGCCTTCGACCTCGAGCACCGCCGCAAAATCCGCTTCAACATCGGCAAGTACGATGCGGCCGTGACGGCCGGCATGCAGCTTTACCAGCAGCACGACCTGGCCCGCGCCCGCGCCGCCTACCTCAAGGCTGGCGTGCTCGAAAAGCTCGATGAGTACCTTTTGCAGTTTGAGGCGGCCTTCACGGCCCGCGGCGGGCGCGTAGTCTGGGCCAGCGATGCCCAGGAAGCGCTGGACGAAATCGGTCGCCTCACTGAGGCGCGCCAAGCCCGCACGGTGGTGAAAGCCAAGAGCATGACCACCGAGGAAATCCACGTTAACAAGTACTTGCAGAGCCGAGGCGTGGAGTCGGTGGAGACCGACCTAGGCGAGTATATCGTGCAGCTCAACGGCGAGCGGCCCTACCACATCGTGACGCCGGCCATGCACCTGAGCAAGGCCGACATCGCCAATATCTTCGTTAAGCACCTCGGCATCGCGCACACCGACGATGCCCAGCAGCTGGTGCTCACCGCTCGGCATTTACTGCGCGACAAGTACACGGCGGCCGAGGTCGGCATCACGGGCGGCAACTTCTTGATTGCCAAGGAAGGCGGCGTAGCCGTGACCGAGAACGAGGGCAACGCCCGCCTCTCGGCCACTTTTCCCAAGCTGCACATTGCGGTGGTGGGCATCGAGAAACTCATTCCGCAGCTCACCGACCTCGACCTGTTTTGGCCCTTGCTGAGCACCAGCGGTACCGGCCAGCAGGTTACGGTGTACAACACGGTGTACTTCGGACCTAGGCAGCCCGGCGAGCCCGACGGCCCCGAGGAGATGGTCGTCATCCTGCTCGACAACGGCCGCACCAACCTGCTGGCCCGCCCCGACCGCCGCGAGGCGCTGCGCTGCATCCGCTGCGGCGCTTGCCTCAACGTGTGCCCAGTGTACAAAAATATCGGTGGCCACACCTACGAAACCACGTATTCGGGCCCCATCGGCTCGGTTATCAGCCCGCACCTGAGCGGCCTCAAGGAGCACCAGCACCTAAGCTTCGCCAGCAGCCTGTGCGGGGCGTGCACCAGCGTGTGCCCGGTGCGCATCAACCTGCATAATCTACTGCTGCTCAATCGGCAGGAGTCGGTAAGCGAGGGCCACAACGCCCCGGTCGAGAAAATGGCCATCAGCCTCTGGCGCTGGAGCATGCGCCACCGCTGGGCGCTCGACATTCTGCCCGGCCGCCTCAAGGATTTCAGCCTCGGCTACCTGCTCGACCAAGCCGGCTGGCGCAAGCGCCGCGAGAGCCTGAAAATAGCCGACAAGTCGTTTCGGGAGCTGTGGAGAGCCAGCCGTAACAGCTAGAAACTCATTACCCCCGTACAACGGGCCATGTCTTCTGCTGTTGAATATGGGTTGCGGGTGCTGGCTGGGGTAGCCGGGGGCTGGTTGATTATCACTACGGTATCGGGGGCCATCCGCTCGTTTGTGCTGCCGCGCAACGAGTCGGTGCGGCTCAATGCCTTCGTGTTTGGGGGCGTGCGGGCGCTGTTCAACTTTGCGGCGCGGCGCGCCCCCACCTACGCGCACCGCGACCGCATTCTGGCGCACTACGCGCCGGTGGGGCTGGTGGCGCTGCCCATTGGGTGGCTGGCGCTGGTGGGCATTGGGTACTCGGGCATCTACTGGGCGTTGGGCGTCGAGGATTTTACGAAGAGCTATGAGCTGAGTGGCAGCTCGCTGCTGACCCTAGGCACTACGTCGGAGGCGGGGTTGGCCATCAACGTCTTTAGCTATTCGGAGGCCACCATTGGGTTGCTGCTGCTCACGCTGCTCATCTCCTACCTGCCCACCATTTACCAGGCTTTTTCGCGGCGCGAAATCGTGGTGGCGCAGGTAGAATTGCGGGCGGGGGTGCCGGCCTCGGCGGCGGGGCTCGTGCGCTGGCTGGGGCACGACCACGATTTTCTGAACGACGATGACCAGTGGCTGGAGTGGGAAAAATGGCTGGTCGAAATCGACGAGAGCCACACCTCGCTGCCGGTGCTGGCCTTCTTTCGCTCGCCCAAAAGCGGGCGCTCGTGGGTGCTCACGGCCGGGCTGATTCTGGACGCGGCCAACATGCTGTTCTCGGCCCTCAACGTGCCGCGCTCGCGCCAGGTGGAGCTGACTTTCACCGCCGGCGTGCTGGCGCTCAACCGCGTGCACCGCTTTTTTGAAAATAAATCGGAAACCGAGCCAGCTGAGCTGCGCACCCCGGAGGAGCTGAACGCCACCACGCCGGGCCGCCAGGAATTTGCCGACGCTTGGCAATCTTTCCGCGACGCGGACCTACCCCTGCGCGCTGATGAGGAAACGGCCTGGCGCAACTACTCCGAGCGCCGGATGCGCTACGAGCCAGCCCTCAAATTTCTGGGGGCGCTGCTGATGACACCGCCAACTATGGAGTAACCGCTTGCTGATAACTCGTTATTTAACAGACCTAGGCGTTATTCATCGGGCAGGATGTTGACATCCTGCACCAGCACCATCTTCTCGATTTCGCGGCCGCGCCGGGTGTTGGCCAGGCCCCCTAGGGCCGTTTCCTTGTACCGGGTTTCCATGCTCTGGCCCACCTCGCCGAGGGCCGCCACGCACTGGTCGACGGGGATAACCGGGTCGACGCCCGCAATAGCAATCTGGGCCGACGAGAACGCGATGGCCGCCGCCGAGGCATTGCGCACCACGCAGGGCACCTCCACCAAGCCCGCCACCGGGTCGCAGACTAGCCCGAGCATGCACTGAATGGTGATGGCCACCGCCGCAAATACATGCTCGACAGTGCCCCCTAGGCAGTACACAATAGCCCCGGCGCCCATGGCCGCCGCCGAGCCGGTTTCGGCCTGGCAGCCGCCCACGGCGCCGGCCAGCGAAGCATTCTGCTCGATGATGAGCGCAATACCAGCCGCCACCAGCAGGCCCTCCAGTATTTTCTGGTCGGGCAGGTGGTGGATATTTTGAATGGTGGTGAGCACGCCCGGCAAGATGCCCGAGGCGCCCGCCGTGGGCGCGGCCACCACGCGGCCCATGCACGAGTTTACTTCCTTGGCGCCTAGGGAGCTGATGACCAAGTTTTTGAACTCGGGTGATAGAACCGTAACGGGCGAAGCGGCAATCTTCTTGGCGCCGTTGTTTATCATGCCCGAGCGCGAGGTCATGTCGCCGGTAAGGCCGGTGTGCACGGCGTCGCGCATCACGTCGTAGGCGCGTTGTAGGCCGGGCCAGATGTCGGCCTCGCTGGCCCCCTTCTGCTCGATTTCATAGGCCAGCACGGGCCGGAAGAGCGGCTCGCCGGTGGCGGCGCAGTGCGCCTGCCAGGAAGCGAAATCGGTGAAGAGGAGCGACATGGTGGGTGGAATAAATTAGGAAGTAGAGAATAGGCGCAAAGATAAAACGTCCGTCATGCTGAGCTTGCCGAAGCATCTTGACTGGTCGCGCTAGAAATAATATTCCAACGAACCGACCAAGATGCTTCGGCAAGCTCAGCATGACGGACGTTTTATTTAATAACCTAGGGCTGTTACCCCTAGGCCGGCGCCTTTTCCGTCACCAGCTTGATACTGGCCGAGTTGATACACAGGCGCAGGCCGCTCGGGGCGGGGCCGTCGGGGAAAACGTGGCCCTGGTGGGCGTCGCACACGTTGCAGAGCACTTCTACGCGCACCATGCCGTAGCTCGTGTCTTTGTGATACTTAATGGCATCTTCCTCCACGGGCTGCGTGAAGCTGGGCCAGCCGGTGCCGCTCTCGAACTTGGTGCGCGAGTCGTAGAGCGGGGTGCCGCAGCACACGCAGGCGTAGAGGCCAGCCTCGTGCGCCTCGCAGTACTCGCCGGTGAAGGCGCGCTCGGTGCCGTGCTCACGCGTGACGTGGAATTGCTCGGCGGTAAGCTCTTTTTTCCACTCGGCATTGGTTTTTTCTACGCGGCGGGGCGGGGTGGGCGCGCCGTGGTTGGCCAGGCGAATAACGTCGTTCCAGGTTTGCATCTTGGGTTGGTTTTTAGCAGGGGATATACCTAGGTAAAACGCAGGACGCGGCGCAGAGTTCAAGCTGAACCTTTAGGCCCAGTCGCCCAGCAATTCGAGGCCCGCGGGCCAGTCGCCGTAGCCACTATCGGCGTTGAGGTGGCCGGCGTTGCCTACTACGACTAGCTCGCTGCCCCAAGCCGCGGCAAACTGCCGGGCGCGGGCTTCGGTCACCCACTGGTCATTGGTACTGGTCACGACTTTACTCGGAAAAGGCAGGCGCTGCAACGGCATCGGCCCGAAGCCGGTGGCCGGGCAGGCTGCAAAATGCGCGGTTTCTACGTCGGCGGGCGCCACCAACAGTGCCCCCCGGATGGCCCGCCCGTACTGCGCAGCCCAGTGCGCCACCGTGGCGCACCCTAGGCTGTGCGCAATGAGCACCACCTGGGCCAGGTCCTCGCCTGCCAGCGCCTGCTCGATGGTGACCACCCACTCGGTGCGGTCGGGGGCGTCCCATTCGCGCTGCTCGATGCGCGTAAACTCGGGGTGCACGCGCTCAAAATAGGTTTGCCAGTGGGCGGGGCCCGAGCCGCCCAGGCCGGGCACGAGGAAGAATCGGGTGGTTCTTTGCATGGCCGAAGGTAGCTTTTGACTGGCCGCCGCGCGCACTCTTATTCTTATGAAACTCCTCTCCGCCGCCCAAATCCGCGAGCTCGACCAGGCCACCATCCGCGAGCAGCGCACCACCTCCACCGAGCTGATGGAGCGCGCCGCCACCGCCGTGGCCGAGTGGCTGCTCGGCCACTACCACCCCCACGCGGCCACCGACGTGCTCGTGCTGTGCGGCCCCGGCAACAACGGCGGCGATGGCCTGGCCCTGGCCCGCCTGCTCTACTACGCCGGCTACGCCGTGCGCCTGGCCCTGTTGCCCGCCGCCAAGTACTCCGACGACTATCAGCACAACCACCACGTGCTGCCCAAAGTCATTCCGGTGCAGGAGCTGGCCGCCGGGGCACTGCCCAGCATCGGGCCCGATACGCTGGTGATAGATGCGCTGTTTGGCACCGGCCTCGCGCGCCCGCTCACGGGGCTGCCCGCCGAGGTGGTGCGCCACCTCAACGCCAGCCGCGCCCGCGTGGTGGCCATCGACCTGCCCAGCGGCCTGCTGGCCGATGCGCCCCAGCCCGACCCCGCGGCGCCCGTGGTGCGCGCCACCCACACCGTGAGCTTTGGCCCGCCCAAGCTGGCCTTTTTGCTGCCGCAGAATGCCGAGTACGTGGGCGAGTGGCACCTGGAGGATATTCGCCTGAGCCAGCCGTACATCGACCACACCGATACGCCCTGGCATTTTACCCGCTACGCTCCGCCGCCGCCCGCTGGCTGGGCTGCCCCGCACGCCGCCCCGCAGCCCGCGCTGCAGCTACCTAGGCGCAACAAGTTTGCTTATAAAAACACCTTCGGCCACGCCCTACTGCTGGCGGGCAGCCGGGGCAAGGTGGGCGCGGCCGTGCTCAGCGCCGGGGCCTGCCTGCGCGGCGGCGTGGGCCTGCTCACGGTGGCCGTGCCTGGCTGCGGCTACGACATCATGCAGGCCACCCGGCCCGAGGCCATGTGCCTACCCGACCCGCAGGCCGACTTCATCAGTGAGCTGCCCGAGCTGGCCGCGTACCAAGCCATCGGCATCGGCCCTGGCCTGGGGCAGGAAGAGGCCAGCCGCGCCGTGCTTGAAAAGCTGCTGCGCGAAGCCCGGGTGCCGCTCGTGCTCGACGCCGACGCGCTCAACCTCCTAGGTGCCCACCGCGAGCTGCTGGAGCTACTGCCCGAAAACACGGTGCTCACGCCCCACCTAGGCGAGTTTGCGCGCCTCACCGAGAAGACGAAAGACGACTACCACCGCCTTGACTTGCTGCGCGCCTTTGCCCAAAAGCACAAGTGCATTGTGGTACTGAAAGGCGCCTACACGGCCACCGCCGCGCCCGATGGGCAGGTGTATTTCAATGGCACTGGCAACCCCGGCATGGGCACCGGCGGCAGCGGCGACGTGCTCACCGGCCTGCTGCTGGCCCTGCGCGCCGACCAGCGCCTAGCCCCGCTGCTGGCCACGCGCCTGGCCGTGCTGGCCCACGGACGCGCCGGCGACCTGGCCGCCGCGGCCACGGGCGAGGCCGGGCTGGTGGCCGGCGACCTGGTGCAGCACATCGGACCCGCGCTGCGCGAGTTGGAAACGGGCTCAATTGGGTAGCGTAGCTCGGACTCGCAGCGTCCAAGCTACGGGCTTACTCGGCAATGTTAAAATATAGGAAATAAAAACTTGTTGGGTGCAACCACTTGGCGGCCAGGCCGGCTCTGCCTAGTACCCCGCCGCTGGCCGGGGCCTACCCTCCTCATTTTCCTAACCTGATTGCCACATGAACCAACTGCTACTTCGCTCGTCGAGCTGGGCCCTGCTGCTGGGGCTGCTCACTTTGCTGGCTTGCGCCCGCCAGGAATCAGACCCGCAGCCGTCTACCTCTTCGTACCTGGTGTATGCCAGCTACCGGCCCCTGCTCCTGACGCGGGCCACCCTGGAAAGCTCGGTGGCCGCCGTGGCGCCCCAGGCCATGCACAACACCGGCAAGATTTACTTGCGCGGCAACTATGTATTTGTGAATGAGCGGTACGAGGGCATCCACGTCATCGACAACCGCGACCCGGCCAACCCCCGGCCCGTGAGCTTTCTGCGAATTCCGGGCAACGTGGACCTGGCCGTGCGCGGCAACCTACTGTACGCCGACAATGGCCCTGACCTGGTAACTATCGATATCAGCAACCCGGCCCAGCCCCAGCCCGCCGGCCGCGTGCGCAATGCTTTCCGCGAGCTGCCCATGCCCGAATACAGCCCCCTAGAAGAAGCCTACCAGCCCGACAAGCGCCCCGCCAATACCGTAGTGGTGGGCTGGCGCAAGCTGGCCGCCAACGAGGCGATACCCTACCGGGTAACGTACCGAAACTGGGGCTCTTCTTTTTATGCCGCTACGGCCGCCAGCGCGGCTAATTCGGCCGCGAGCGCCGATGCTGGTGCTGGCAAAGGGGGCTCGCTGGCCCGGTTTGCCATCGTGGGGCAGACACTCTACACCGTAGATATGCAGAGCCTGCGCGTGTTTGACCTGCAAGACCCGGCTACGCCCGTGGCAGGCAAGGAAATATCGCTTGGGTTCGGCATCGAAACGATTTTCCCGCAGGACCACTACCTGTTCCTAGGTACGCAGTCGGGCATGTACATCTACGACGTGGCTACGCCCGCGGCTCCGCAGCGGGTGGCCTTCTACCAGCACATGATGAGCTGCGACCCGGTAGTGGTGGATGGCCGCTACGCCTACGTGACCCTGCGCACGGGCCGCACCTGCGGCGGCGGCATCGCCAACGTGCTTGAAGTCATTGACCTAGCTACTCTCAGCCGGCCCACCCTGGTTCGCTCTTACCCCATGACTAACCCCGGCGGCCTAGGTGCCGAAAATAACCGGCTGTACGTGTGCGACGATGGCCTCAAGCTGTTTGATACCAGCAAGGCCCCGGTGCTGACGCAGCTTCAGCACTTTAGCACCACCATTACCGACGTTATTCCGAACGGCGACTACCTGCTGGCCATCGGACCGGGCGGCCTCTACCAGTACCGCGTGGGCGCCTCCAGCTTGCAGCCGGTGAGCTTACTCCCCATCTCCCCTACCCTGTAAGATGCGGATGCACTGCCTATTAAGCCGGGGGCTGGCCTGCCTGGCCCTCGGGTTGCTGGGCGGGCCAGCCAGCGCCCAAGCGCCCGGCGGCTGGGCCATCAAGGCCACGCCCCAGCACCTGGTGCTGAGCGGGTATTGGCTCGAAGCCGAGCACGCCCGGCCCGGTCACCCAGCCCAAACGCTCACGCTGGGCCCGCAGCTGTATTGGGGGCCGGCCGGCCGGCCCGACGTACCCGCCGACCTCAACCGCCCCCGCTACAACGAGGTGGTGCGGGGCGCGGGCCTACAAGGGCAGCACCGCTTTTACTTGTCTGCACCCGGGGCCAGTCACTCTTTTGCCACGGGCTTTTACCTGGGCTACAGCCCGCAGGTGCAGTTCTTCCGGCTGCACTTTGGGCGCAATGACCAGTGGCATGAGGAGCCCGGCCCCGGCGGCTTGCCCTACCTGGTATACGGCCCCCTTCGCTACCGCGAAACCGTGCTGCGCTACGGCGTGGCGGCGCAGGCGGGCTACCAATTGGCGCTGGCCAGCTGGGCGCTGCTCGACGTGTACGCCGGCGTAGGCGTGCGCAAAAGCTACTCGTGGTCAGACTTCGGGGAAAGCCAGTTTCGCAGCGGACCCTCCGACTATGCGCACCAGGGGGTGTACTTTCCGGCGGGCTTCAAGCTGGGCGTGGCGCTGCCCTAACGATTCTGCTTTCAGCCAGAGAAGTAGCACGCTGCAACTGAAATCATTTGCCTGATTAAAAACCAATTGCCATTAGCCTATACTTGAAGTAATCAGTTCTCTCAACCTAGGCGTGCTATTTGTAAGCTTAGGCAATATGGATGGATTCGTAGTAGGTCTGCTGGCGGTGCTTGTGCTACCACCACTGCTAGTGGGCGGCTTCCTACGCTGGTTTTGGCGGTTAAGCCGGGTGGCCGACAAGGCCGCGGCTGACCAGCTACCCCGCGCGCGGCGGCTAGGGCTACTGGCGATAGCTTGCGTTACGAGCCTGGTTTTTTACGGCTGGCTCGATACCGTGACGCAGCCGATAGGCACCCCACATGGCCCTAGTACGAGCATCTCGCCCCAGCACCACTACGCTACGCTGGGGCGGGTGCTGATACTGGGGGCGGGCGTCGGGCTGCTGCTGGCGCTGCAACCTAGGCGGCGGGCGGCGGCGCTTTACTTCGGGTCCGGGCTGCTACTGGCGCTGGGTGGCGCCGGCGGCGGGTGGTACCTCTACTTCGCCCACGAAAAACAAGTATATCAAGCCCGAATGGTTGATTACGCGCTCGTAGCGCGTACTGATAGCTTACAGCGGCTACCGAACGGCTTTTATGGGCGCAGAGCTGGAGGCAGCGCTACTGACCCTCGCTCGGACGAGGAAATTCCTACTTTTCCGGGTGGCGAACCAGCTCTTTACCAAGCTATTCAAGAGCGAATAAACTATCAGGCACTAACGCGCAAGTATCCACTTGATAAAGAGGTAGAGGTACAGGTTGAGTTTATTGTAGAAACTGACGGCCGCATCACTTGTGCCCACGTGAGCGAACACCACAGCTTTGCTTGCGACGCAGAAGCCGTACGGGTACTAAACAGCCTCCCCCGCTACAGGCCGGGCCTGCAAAAAGGCCGGCCTATAGCGGCCTCTTGGTATACGAGCGTACTGTTTCAGCGGCGGGGCGCGGCCAAACCGTAATACTGCTGATCGCTTTACAGCACGAGCACCGCCGCGGCCTGCACCAGCAGCACGGCATCGGCCACGCGGGCAGAGGAAGCCTTTTAGCACCCTAGCGGGCCACCCTGGCAGTTGCCGACAGGTCCTGCCAACGCAACCATTTAGCCTAGCGCCCGCCTCTTGTGGTAGCGGGCATCGGCCGAGGCTGCTCCGTGCTGCCGCTTACCTTAGGAGCCGCACCTTACTGCGGAGTAGCTGCTCTGGCCTTCTTTTTCTAGTTGTAAACGCATGGCATGAGGATTTTTAAGGGTTGGCTACTGCCTGACTACCAGCGGGCCGGCCAGCGTGGAGGCCGGCCGACAAGCCTGCTGCACTGGCTGCTACTGCTCGGGGCGCTGCTTGGTAGCCAGCCGCCCGCCCGGGCGCAGGCCGGCCAGCCCACTCCGCAAATACGAGTGAGCGGCACGGTAAGCGATGCCCGCACCGGGCGGCCGCTGCCGGGGGCCGCCGTGCGGCGCCTGCACACCCAGCGCGGCGTGGTGGCCGATGCCCAGGGCGACTTCCTGGTGCCCGCTACCGCTACCGATACGTTGCTTTTCCAAGCCCTAGGCTATAAGCCGCAGCGGCTGCCGCTGCGCGGCACTGCCCTGGCCCAGCTGGTGGTGCAGGTGCGGCTGGTGCGCGACTCGGTGCGGCTCGGCGAGGTGCGCGTGACGGCCGACCGCACCGACCGCACCAGCATCGACCGCGCCCTGCGCAACCTCAAGCGGCCGGCGGCGCCCGTGGTGCACAGCGCCCGCCGCCCACCCGCCCCCAAGCCGCTATTTGCGGTAGACTCGACCCCGCCGTCGCTACCACATCCGACCATCGGCTCGCCCGTTAGTTTGGTGTATGAAAAACTGTCGCGGGAGGGCAAGGAGCGCCGCAAGGTGCAGCAGCTAAAGACGCAGGATGCCCGCCGGAAAGCCTACCAGAAGCACCTGGAATACAACAAAGCGTTCAAGGATAACCGCGGCTACGAATAACCGCTAGTTAAGCAAAGCCGCCACACTGGCGTAGCCCAATTTACATTACCAGGCCAGCGCCACCGCGGCCTGCATCAACAGCGCGCCATCGGCCACGAGGGCGAAGAAATAGTCGCTGCGCGTGTCGCGGGCCACCGCGATAATCCAGGCGGCGAGGGCCGAGGGCAGCAGCACGACCAGCGGCGGCGCCCCGCGCCCCAGCCCAATGGCCACCGAGATGGCCAGCAGCGCCAGCGCCACGGCTTTGGCGCCACCTAGGCCCAGCACCACCGGCATGGTGCGCAGGTTGGTGAGCCGGTCGCGGCTAAAATCCCGAATATCAAAGACAATGGCCAGCGCCGAGACCAGAAAAAACCGCTGGGCCAGCAACGCCGCCAGCGGCGCCAGCGGCGCCAGCGGCCGGTGCAGCGCCAGCGCCGGCAAGCCTACCGTAACGGCCGCCCACACGCCCCCGATGAGAAAAACCTTGAGCAGCGGCACCTCGCGCACGGCCCGCCAGCGCCCGCGCCAGGGCAGCAGCGGCAGCGAGTAGCCGAGGGCCAGCGCGGCCAGCGGCAGCAGCAGCGGCAGGTAGTGCAGCCACCCGCCCGCCAGCAGCAGCCAGGCGCCCCCTAGGGCCGCTGCCCCGGCCAGCGCGGCTAGGCCCCAGCGGTGGCGGTGCTGCCAGGCCTTGCGCCCCGAGGTGCCCACCGGCTGCCGGTGCTTGAAGGGCAGGGCCGCGTCGAGGTTGTAGGTGAGCAGCGTGACGGCAAACACCAACGCCACTGCCTGCCACCCGGCGGCCCCGAAGCCGCCCGGCAGCCCGCGCAGCACGGCCGCCGTTTGGGCCGCCGCCGCCGCCGCCAGCCAGGCGCTGCTGTAGAGCAGCGCATCGAGCAGGCGCAGGGGCAAAGCGCGGCGGGGCAGCATGGGCAGGGCGAATGGGCTCAACAAAAGAACGCCAGGCAACCCGGCCGAGGCTGGGCTGCCTGACGTTCAGGCGGTGTACTACGCGGACCTAGGCGAGCTTGTGCTCGGCGCCGAAAGTTTCCTCGTACAGCTTCACGCTCTCGTGGATGATGCGGTAGGCATCTTCACGGCCCAGGAACTGCTTTACTTCTACGTGCTTCTTTTCCAAGGCTTTGTAGTCTTCGAAGAAGCGCTGCATTTCGAGAATCATGTAGGGCGGCAGGTCGCCCAGCTCGTTGTAGTGGTTCACGCTCACGTCGTGAGCGGCTACGGCGATGATTTTGTCGTCTTCCTCGTCTTGGTCGAGCATCTGCATCACGCCGATTACTTTGGCCTCCACTACGCACATGTGCGGAATATCGACCGAGCATAGCACCAGGATGTCGAGCGGGTCTTTGTCGTCGCAATACGTGCGCGGGATGAAGCCATAGGCGGCGGGGTAGTGCACGGCCGAAAACAGCACGCGGTCGAGCTTCAGCAGGCCACTGTCTTTGTCAAGCTCGTACTTGCCTTTGCTGCCTTTCGGAATTTCGATGATACCGGTTACGACTTCGGGGAGGCCGTCGCCACGCGCTACGTCGTGCCAGGGGTTAAAATGGGCCACGTTAAATGGGGTGAGAAAGTGAGGGGGAAGGAGAAATGGGCTGGTAATTACGTGACAAAGATGCGACGGATGTAGCCCTAGGTCGAAAAAAGCCGCCGCCGCCGCTATCTACTTCAGCAGCAGCGAGCTTTTTCTTTCCTACTAAAAGTGCTTATTCTATTTCATTACCTCCGTCAGCGGCACGCCCGTGCAGCCGCTGGGCTCCTGAATGTGGAGGTAGCGCGCCACGGTGGGCGCAATGTCCGTGATTTTGACCGCCGCCGCCGACTCGCCGTGGCGCACGTGCCAGCCCCAAAACAGCAGCGGCACGTGGGTATCGTAGGCCCAGGAGGCGCCATGGGTGGTGCCTTTCACTACGGGGTAGCCGTAGGCTTCGAGCCAGCCGGGCGAAAGCACGGCCAGCACATCGCCCGAGCGGGCGGCGTAGAAGCCGTTTTGCTGGTAGTGCCCCAGGCCCTCGTTCCAGCTGCCGTGCAGCAGGTCGTGGGCCGTAATGGCCTCCGTGATGTGCGGCTGCGCCCGCAGAATGTCCGCCACTTCGTCCTGCACCTGGCTCAAAACCAGCTTTTTCTGGGCAATAAGCGGGCGGTTGAGGTAAACCTGCTGGTTTTCGTAGCTCAGCACCCACTGGCCGGGGCCGTGCTGGCGGGCAAGCACCCGCTGCACGGTGTCGCGCACAATGGCCGGGCCCACGCCGCCGCCGGGTAGCCGGTGGGCTTCCAGAAAGCCGGGGGCCTGGTCGGCGGCGTGGTCGGCGGTGAGGAACACCAGGGCGTTGCCCTTGCCCACTTGCCGGTCGAGGCCATCGAGCAGGCGGGCCAGGTCGCGGTCGAGGCGCAGGTAGGTGTCTTCGGTTTCGATGGCGGTGGTGCCGAATTGGTGGCCCACGTAGTCGGTGCTGCTGAAGCTAACGGCAAGGAAGTCGGTTTGGGCGCCTAGGCCCATTTGCTCGGCGCGCAGGGCTTCGAGGGCGAAGTCGGCGGTGAGCGAGTTGCCGAAGGGCGTGGAGCGGATGAGGTCGAGGTTTTGGGAGCTGGCCTTGGCGGGCTTTTCGCCGGCGGCGCGCATGGTAGCGGCTACAGCCGTGGGCGTGGCGCCGCTCAGCACGGGCAGGTCGTGCGGAAACACGGGCTTGGTTTCGCCCTTGAAAGCTGATTCCCAGGCCACATCGTCGGGGGTGCTCTCGGTGTAGTCGCCTAGGGGCAGCAGCGTGGTCCAGGGCTTGCTGAGGTACTCGGCGGCGTGGCCTGCGGCGTTGAATTTTTGCACCCAGGCCGGCAACTCCTTGGCGTAGAACGTGCTGCTCATGAAGGCGCCGTTGGTGCCGTCGTACCAGTAGGCAGCGTTGGCGGCGTGGCCGGCGGGCAGGATGCTGCCCCGGTCCTTCATGCTCAGCCCGATAACCTTACTCTGGAAGTTGGTGGCTAGGCGCAGCTCGTCGGTGATGGTGGTGGTGAGCAGGTGGGCGGGCGACATTTGGCCGGCCGCTGCCGAGCCGCCCACGGCCTGCACAGTTTTGTCGTCGGTGACGTAGGTGGCTTTGCCGGCCTCGCGCTCAAACCAGTTGTTGCCCACGATGCCGTGGTTGGCGGGCGTGGTGCCCGTGTAGATGCTGGCGTGGCCGGGGCCGGTGTAGGTGGGCACGTAGTTGTAGTGACAGCTTTCGTAGCTAAAGCCCTCGCCCAGCAGCCGCCGGAAGCCGCCGCTGCCGAACTTATCCCAGTAGCGGTAGAGGTAGTCGTAGCGCATCTGGTCGACCACGATGCCCACCACCAGCTTGGGGCGGGCCAGGGCCGGGCCCTTTTTCTGCGCCGCCGCCGGCAGCGCCAATAGTAAGAGCAACAATATCTTTTTCATGCAAATGCCGGTAAACAACGGCTCGCAAAGATACCGTGCGGCCCTACTGGCTGCATTGTGAGCTTTTTGTTACCCTTTTTTGATGTCCGATTTACAAGCCTTGATATTCGACATGGACGGGGTTATCGTGGATAACACCCTCATCCAGGCCCGCGCTTTCCAACTCCTTTTCCGCGACCAGGACGTGGACGCCGATGCCATTGAGCTCCTGCGCCGCCTCAACGGGGCGCCCGCCTCCGAGATTCTGAAAGAAGCATTTGCCAAGAAACCTCAGCCCGACGAGAAGCTGACGGCCTACGCCGAGCAACGCGAATTCTTGTATCGCACCCTGTACTGGGACGACCGCCGCGCCCTGCCCGGCCTGGTTGAGTTTCTGGAAGCGGCCCGCGCCTCGGGCCTCAAAATCGGCCTAGGTAGCGGCTCGGGCCAAGAGTCGATAGCCTACATCCTCGATGGCCTCAACCTGCGCCGCTTCTTCGACGTGATTATCAGCAAAGACGATGTGGACAAAGGTAAGCCCCACGGTGACACCTACTCCGTGACGGCCGAAAAGCTGGGCGTAGACCCCGCGCAGTGCGTAGTTTTTGAGGATGCCACCCTAGGCGAGCAAGCCGCCTACCGCGCTGGCATGCACTGCGTGGCCGTAGCCTCGACCCTGCCGGGCCGCGATTTTCAGGCGCCTCTGCTCGTCATCCGCGACTTTACCGAGCTCACGCCCGAGCGGCTGCGCGAGGAGTTTGGGCGGGTGGGCGCGGTACCAAAGCCGCGTAGCAAAGCCTAGGTAGTAATAAAAACACGTTCATCAGGCTGAGCCTGACGAACGTGTTTTTACTCACTCTTACCCCTACCGTACTCAGCCCACCGGCTGAAACAGCCGTTCCCAACGCACTTTGTGCAGCAGGTCGGCGTAGGGGTCGAGGGAGAGCCACACAAAGAGCGCCTTGCCCACCACGTGGTCGGCCGGCACGAAGCCCCAAAAGCGCGAATCCTCGGAGTTGTGGCGGTTGTCGCCCATCATGAAGTAATAATCCTGCTTGATGGTGTACTGCGCCAGCGGCCGGCCGTGCTGGTAAATCTGGCCGTTTTGCCACGTCACGCCTAGGTTATGCTCGTACTGGGCAATGACTTTGTAGTAGATGGCCGCGTTGGCGGGCGTCAGCCGGATGGTTTGGCCTTTCCTAGGTACCGGCAGCGGCCCGTAGTTGTCAAGCTGCCAGCCGCGGGGCGCGGCGCTTTGCGCCGCTGACACGTGGAAGTCCGCGGCATCCGGAAACAGCGTATTGGCGGGCATGATGCCGCCCGCTACTGTCAGCGCCTGCACGTAGGGCTGCCGCCGGAAATAGGCAGCCACGCTGGCGGGACAGCTGATGAGGTAGCCGGTTTCGCCCGTCTCGGGGTTGGTTCCGGCGGCGGGCACGCCGTCGGGCTGGGTGTAGTCGACTACGTGCTGGTCGTGCAGGGCTTGGCGCACCTCGTCGTTGGGATGGGCCACGCGCATGAAATACGTGGTTTGCGGCTGGCCACCGATGGCGCCGGGCCGGCCACTGAGAAACACCTGACCCTGCCGAATTTCTAGCGTGTCGCCGGCCACCGCGATGCAGCGCTTGATGAGGTAGGTGCGCAGGTCGGCGGGCCGCTGCTGCTCGTGGGGCACGTGAAACACCACCACGTCGTTGCGCTGCACCGAGCTAAAGCCCGGAAACCGATAAGTCGGCAGTTGCACAAGGTCGGAGTAGCTGGGCCAGCCCACCACCGGCAGCGTCTGGTGCGTCAGGGGCACTTGCAGCGGCGTCTGGGGCGTAATGGGCCCGTAGTGCAGCTTGCTCACAAACAGGTAGTCGCCCACCAGCAGCGAGTGCTCCATGCTCTCCGACGGAATCACGTAGGCCTCCACCGCCGACCACCGGATGAAGGAGGCCACCACCACCGCAAACAGCAGCGAATTAGCCCACTCGCGCGAGTTGGATTTGGGCGGGGCGTCGGTCGCCGGGCGTTGGGGTCGGGAGAAGCGCATGAGAAAGGGTAGATTGGTTGCGCTAAATGTAAGGCGTGAAGCCAATTGGATTGTTCTGGCCAGGGCAATCCAATTGGCTTCACGCCTTACATTTAGCGCAGACTATCAGTAGCTTGTTTGTCATGTTTCTTGAATGTTGGTTTAAGAAACGTGACAAGACTCCCTTAGCCCGCTTTTTCACATTCAAGGAGAGGCGTTTACAACTCGTAAGAGGCACCCTGTAGCGGCCTTAACTTACTGAATATAAATAAGTTATAGTGTATAATCCTGCCTGCGTAATCTGCCTTGCTTCTGGCACTCATCCGAAAATCGGGCGGTTCAGCCACCGGCGAAACGCCCAAGTACCCAGCGCATAAGCGACCACGTCCCGCCAATCACCCACGGCGTGGGCAGCAAGGTGGGGGAGCAAGACTTCAAAGACCAGTGCGACGTACGCCCACGCGGCTAATAGCCACTGGTCGGGAAAGACCCAACTTCCGCTATACCGACCCAGGCGTCGTTGCGCCCCCAGGGCGAGGCTGAGCAACACGGGCATGGCCGTCAGGTCGGCCAGCTGCCCCGTGACCAGCGCTGGCAACGCCCCCGGGCAGACGTGTCGGCCCACCTGGTACACCCCGTACAGCCCAGCGGCTCCCAGGAAGAGGGGTTGCCGCAACTCTGGCCAGCCGCGCACGCTACGCCGCCGCCGCCGCGACCAACGCCACCAAGGCAGACATAATGGCGGCAAACAACACCTGTCCCCCGTAGACCAGCCGTTTGCCTAAGCGCGTGCTGGCCCCGTCCTCCGGTTTTATATCAAGCTGCCAGACGGGTTTGATACGTTGGGTACGTTGCACGTCATCGTACGCGTCTTGACTGGCGCGGGGGTCGAGCAACTCGCCGCAGTGTTCGCAGCGGTCGTCGGCGTGCTGCTGCCATTGGGACCACTGCTGGCAGGAAGGACACTTTTTAGAAGAAAGCAGGGGTGCGTTCATACGAGGAGAGGAAAGGAGCCAAGTACGCCGGCAAAGCGATAGGGGAAGGGCCGCGGCGCGGACGGTTGGCTCCTGGCTGCGCTGACTTTAGAACAAATGTTCTAACCAAACTCGTTAGTTAGAACAAATGTTCTAAAGTGAATACCTTTGGCCTATGAACACCCGCGATAAAATTCTGGCTACGGCCCTGCACTTATTCAATACCCACGGCACCAGCGGAGTAACGGTGCGGCATATTGCCAAAGAAATGGGTATTAGTCACGGCAACCTGTGCTACCACTTCCCGCGCACCGAAGACATTATCCAGCAGCTATACCTCAACCTGGTGGCGGAAATAGACAGGGGCTTTCACCTGCCGCAGGGTATTCCGCCGGACGTGCTCTTCCTGCTCCAAATCTTGCAGCATACTTTCGAGACCCTGTCCGCCTACCGCTTTCTGATGCTGGACTTTGTCCGGATTATGCGCACCCTTCCCGCCGTGAAGCTGAACTACCAGGCGCTCTACCAGCGGCGGCTAGCGCAAGTCAACGTCATTCGCGAGCAGTTGGTGGCCAGCGGGGATTTTCAGCCCGAGCAGTATCCTGGCCAGCACGAACACTTCGTAGCCCAGTGCTTTTTGCTGAGTGATTTCTGGCTGGCTGAGGCCGAGATTCTGTTTGACGCACCGGGGGAGACAAAACTGGCTTATTACCTGCGGCTTGCCGGGGGAGTGCTGTTCCAATACCTCACCCCACAGGGCCAAACTGTGCTGCGGCCTTTGTTAACCCCTGCTTAAGAGCGGATTTTAAGCGCTCATTCACGGAAGGATACTATCTAGGGTGGGTAGCTTTGGCACAACAAAACCCGCACTTATTTTAAGAGCGGGGCCATAAAGTCTTTATATATTATGCAGTATTGCCGAGCTTATGACGTTAATTAAACGCACGTTCAATTAACGTCATAAGCTCGGCACTAAAAACTTAAGCAGAACCCTACCCCACTGGCTTGGCCGGCGCCTCCATATAAGTGCCGCAAACCTTGCAGGTGCGCAGGTCGTCGTTGGCCCAAAAGGCGTTCATGATGGGCGGGAGTTGGGCTACGATATCGGTAATCTCGGCGTACTCTTCGTAGAGCTTGTGGCCGCAGTTTTCGCAGTACCACTGGAAGCCGTCGAGCTCGCCGGCCGTGCGGTAGCGCTCCAGCACCAGGCCCACGGTACCGGCCGGGCGGCGCGGCGAGTGCGGCACGCCGGGCGGCAGCAGAAACATATCGCCGGGGCCGATAACGATGTCCACCGGCTGGCCGTCCTCCATAATCTTGACGGTCATCTCGCCTTCGAGCTGCCAGAATAGCTCCTCGCCTTCGTCCACATGGTAGTCTTTGCGGGCGTTGGGGCCGCCCACCACCATCACGATAAAGTCTTTGTTGTCTTTGAAAACTTGCTGGTTGCCCACCGGCGGCTTGAGCAGGTGCCGGTGCTCGGCTACCCATTTCTGGAAGTTGAAAGGACGAGAAATCATGCGGTAAAAAAGGAGGTGAGTAAATGAGTAAGGCGGGGCGGCCCGGCCGGAGCAATGACAACCGCCCACCCAAGATGTTCCTAGGTTCGTAGTCGCAAAGGAAAGGTTGCTTCCCCAGTTGCCAGCCCCACCTCACTTATTTACTCACCTACTCTTTCACCGTGACTCTTTCCTCATACCACGCCCTGGTGGGCGGCAGCACCCAAGGCATCGGCCGCGCCGTGGCGGAGGCCCTCGCTGAGGCGGGCGCCTCCGTCACGCTCATCGCCCGCAACGAAGCGGCCCTGCGCGAGGTAGCCGCCGCGCTACCCACACCCGCCGGCCAGGCGCACGACTATTTGGTGGCCGACTTTGCCCAACCGGCGCAGGTGGCGGCGGCCGTGGCGGGCTACCTAGGCGCCCACCCGGCGGGCTTTCAGATACTGGTCAACAACACGGGCGGGCCGCCCGCGGGGCCGCTGCTGGCCGCCACGCCCGCTGATTTTGAAAAGGCGTTTGCCCAGCACGTTATCTGTAATCAGCTGCTGGCACAGGCACTGGTGCCGGGTATGGCCGCCGCGGGCTACGGGCGCATCATCAACGTTATCAGCACCTCGGTGAAGGTGCCGCTGGCGGGCTTGGGCGTGAGCAACACCATTCGGGGCGCGGTGGCGAGCTGGGCCAAAACCCTGGCTAACGAGGTGGCCGCCCAGGGCATCACGGTGAACAATGTGCTGCCGGGCGCCACCGTCACGCAGCGCCACGAGTCGCTGATTGAGCAGAAGATGGCCGCTACTGGCCAGCCCAGAGAGCAGGTAGAGGCCGCCATACTCCAGCAGATTCCGGCGCACCGCTTTGGGCAGGCGCGCGAACTGGCGGCGGCCGTAGCGTTTCTGGCGTCGCCGGCGGCGGGCTACATCACCGGCACCAGCTTGCCCGTGGATGGCGGGCGCACGGGCAGTCTTTGAGAAACCAGTAGTTTTGCGGGCTGACGAGCCACCCCGGCCTGTTTCCACTACGTAAACTATGCTGCGCACATTTTTCCGGCGGCCGGTGCTGGGCGCATTGCTCGTGGGACTGCTGGCCGCCGGCATCCTGGCTAGGCTGTTTCCGGGCATGCTGCGCTACCCCAGCGCCTACCTAAGCGCCACCGGCGATGGGCTAAAAAACTATTACGTGGTGGCCTACTACGCCCGCTACGACCACGGCCTGCTCTTCACGGGCATGAACTACCCGCGCGGCGAGCACGTCAACTACCCCGACATGCAGCCGCTGCTGGCCCTGCCCCTGGCCTGGCTGCGCGACCTAGGCCTGCCGTGGGCGGCGGCCTACAGCGTGGGCTTCATCAACCTCGGCATGCTGCTGGCCTTGGGGGCTACGGCCGTGATGCTGTATTTGCTGCTGCGCCGCCTACCGCTGCCGGGCTGGTACGCAGGGCTGGCGGCGCTGCTCATCACATTTTTGGCGCCGCAGGTGCTGCGCTTTCAGGCGCACATGTCCTTGAGCTACGCCTGCATTGTGCCGGTGCAGTGGTACTGCCTGGTGCGCATGCAGGCGGCGCCGCGGCGCTGGGGCTGGCCGGTGGCGCTGGGGCTGTTCAACTTGGCGGTGGGCCTGCTGGCGGCGTATCACCTGGGTATCGGCAGCTTGTGGCTGCTGGCGTTCGTGCCGGTGCTGGGCTGGCAGCAGGGCTGGCGGCGCAGCGCGCCGCTGCTACTGCGGGTGGTGACCACAGCGCTGGTGCCCATGCTCGTGTTTTGGGCGGGGCTCAAGCTCACGGACCCCATCACCGACCGGCCGCCCAATCCGTGGGGGCTTTTTGTGGCGCGCAGCAGCTTTACGGGGGTGTTCTCGCCTTATGATAGCCCCCTACGCGAGGCGTGGCGCTACTTCTTCCCCAGCACCGACCCTTCGTGGGAGGGCGCGGCCTACGTGGGCCTGGTGGGGGGGCTGGTGCTGCTGTTTAGCGTGGTGCTGGCGGCGCGCTACCTAGGGCGCGGACAGTGGCGCCGCGTGGTGCGGCCGGTGCTGCCGGCCCCGCTGCGCACCGGCCTGTGGGCGGCCACGCTGCTACTGCTGTTTGCCATGGCCTACCCGTTTTACCTGCCCGCCCTGCGCGACTACGTATGGCTGCTGGGGCCACTGAAGCAGTTTCGGGCGCTAGGGCGCTTTGCGTGGCCTTTTTACTACGTGTTTGCCACGTACGCGGCGTATTACGTGTACCGGCTGTGGCGCTACCTGCGGCAGCGCCGGGCTGCCGCCTTTGCCTGGGGGTGGTTGGCGCCGCTGCTGCTGCTGTGGGGCCTGGAGGCCTGGTGGCACGTGCAGCCCGTGGCGACGGCCGAAGAAGCCAGTCCCGCGGCCCAGGCTTTTATCGGCGAAGAAGGCAATTTCCGGCACCTCCTCGGCTGGACCAAGTACTCGCCCGAGAGCTTCCAGGCCATTATTCCGCTGCCCTATTTCTGCATTGGCACCGATAAAATCGCCATTGAAGGCGGCGATGCCACGCGCTACCAGGCCTACAAAGCCTCGCTCAACCTGCACCTGCCGCTGCTCAATATGCTCATGTCGCGCTCGTCGGTGCACGAGACCCTAGGGCTGGTGCAGCTGCTCAGCAGCCTGCTGGTGCCCAAAAGCTTATTGCCCAAGCTGCCTTCGGCCAAGCCCATCTTGCTGGTAGTGGCGGCCGGCCCGCTCACGCCCGCCGAGCAGCGGCTGGTGAGCCTAGGGCAGCTCATCAAGGCCACGCCCGAGGTGAGCCTCTACGCACTGCCCGTGGCGGCGCTGGCCGCTACCTCGCTAGCCGCCGAGCGCGCCAAGGCCACCGCCCTGCTGCCCCGCCTCACGCCCACCAACGGCCTGTACACCAGCACCGGCCGCGGCGCGCTGCACTTGGCCTTCGACCGCAGCCCCGACCGCCGAGGCCGCCTGGGGCCGGGCGCGTTCTCCGAGCCGCGCGAAACGTTTTCGACCCTCTACGACGGCCCCTTGCCCACGCCCGCCGACACCGGCCGCTACGAGGCCTCGGTGTGGGTGAACGCCACCACCGGCTACGGCCTGGGCAATATGCAGGTGAAGCTCTATCAGCATGGCCAGCAGCTAGACCACCAAGTGGCCGATACCCGCGTCTCGACCGAAGTGCTTGGCGACTGGGTGCGAGTGGCCGTGGTGTTTCGCCGGCCGCCGGCCGCCGACCGCCTCGAAATCGTCTACGACGGCCACGACCTACTGGCCGACGACCTGCTGGTACGGCCCCTAGGTACCGACGTGTACTGGCGCGATGCGCAAGGCCAGCTGGTGCTCAATGGCTATCCTTTGGGTGATTAGTGGGTGGTGAATAGTATTTAGTGCTTAATAACTATTCACTAAACACTATTCACTGCGCACCATCCGGCGGCTACCTTTGCCAGTAGCCTAATTTGCTTTTGCTTTGGTAAAACTCGACAAGCTCTCCATCGTCATTCCCGTTTATAACGAGGCGCGCACCATCCACCAGATTCTGGATTTGCTACGCGAGCTTACGCTGGTGCGGGACATTGCCAAGGAGCTTATCCTCGTCGATGATTGTTCGACCGACGACTCGGCGGCCGTGATAACGGCCTACGCCGCCCGCTACCCCGCCCTGGGGCTGCGCCTGCTGCGGCACCCCGTCAACCAGGGCAAGGGCGCCGCGCTGCACACGGGCATCCGCGAGGCTACGGGCGACTACGTCATCATTCAGGATGCTGACCTGGAGTACGACCCCGAGGAGTATAACCTGCTGCTCAAGCCCATTCTCAAGGGCTTTGCTGATGTCGTGTTCGGCTCGCGGTTTTTGGGCGGCAATCCGCACCGCATCCTGTTTTTCTGGCACAGCATTGGCAACCAGATTCTTACCTTCCTGTCGAACATGGCCACTGACCTGAACCTGACCGACATGGAAACCTGCTACAAGCTCTTTAGGCGCGATATCTTGCAGGGCCTGGCGCTCGAAGAAAAGCGCTTCGGCTTCGAGCCCGAGGTCACGGCCAAAGTGGCCCGCGTGCCGGGTGTGCGCATCTACGAAGTAGGCATCAGCTACTACGGCCGCACCTACGCCGAGGGCAAAAAAATAGGCTGGCGCGATGGCTTCCGCGCCATCTTTTGCATTCTGAAATACGGCTTTTTGGGGCGGTAAACGAGCTGTATTGTAGCTCGGACTCGCAGAGTCCAGGCTACACTTTACTACGGCTTGTGCATGGTCGTCACACTCAGGTTGTCGATATAGAGCGGCAGGTCGGAGCTGCCATTGATGACGTAGACCTTGAACACGTCGTCGGGGCGAGCATCTTTGGGCACTTTGCTGGCCAGTTTCACTTCGTCCCACACGCCGGCCGTGCCGCCCCACAAGTTGCTTATTTCACCTACCTGGTTGGTAATGCGGATGCTACGCCACTTGTAGGGGTCTTCGTTGGGGTGCCGGTACTCGATTATCAACCTCGGCATGGAGTAGATGCCGTACTCTTTTTGCGGGAAGAAGGCCTGCACGCGCCCTTCCACAAAGTCGCCGGGCACTAGGTGAAATTCGCACAGCGTGCCCGCGTAGCCGGGGCTGAAAGGGTGCTGCTTATCGACGCGGCACACGGGCGGCTGCTGCGCGTATTCGTTGGTAATGACCGAGCTAGTGTCCTTACTAAAGTCATTGAAGTACACCATATTCAACTGAAAATCATCCGGGTTCGGCGTAGCCTCGTTGGCGTCATACTTCATCAGGTCGTTGCGGTCGAGGTGGGTTTTGCCGAAGATGGTTCCGTAGTAGCGCGAGGTCATGTACTCGGTAATGTAAATGCCTTGGCGCAGCTGCCAGGCCTGAAACATCACCAGCGCGATGCAGAATGTAACGGCCAGCGTGGTGGCCACGCGCACCAGCTGCCCGCGCTGCCACAGCGCGTGCAGGCACACCCCGAGGGGCAGCGTGAGCATGGGATACGCCTGCACCATAGTGCGCGAGCCCACACCATCCATGTACCACCAGCACCACCAGCTATAGGAGATAAACAGGTGCAGCGGCAGGTAGGTAATGAGCAGCCAAAACCACTCGCGCCGCTGCCGCCACAGCAGCCCTATTCCAATGACGGCCAGTCCCATCACGGGCGTGTAAGTGAGCCAGCCGTTGTTGAAGCTAAACAGCCCGAGCAGGATGTGCGGGTGCAGAAAATCAAACTTCTCGTTTGGGTACGAGTCGTAGACCCAGTGCCCCGACATGCTGTGCCAGTACAGTAGCTGCGGCACATTGACGGCGATGGCCACGGCCCCCGCAATGGCGACCTGCCCTAGGTGCTGGCCGGCCAGCGCCAGGCGGCCGCGCAGGTCGGCCATCGTAGCCACGCCTAGCAGCAGCGGCGCCAGCAAGATTATCATCTCCGAAGGCCGCATGAGCACGGCCAAACCGATGGTGAGGCCCAGGCCAGCGGCCAAAATCCAGCGCGGGCGCGCCAGCCAGTGCGAGAGCATCAGCAGCGTGGCCGTATGCAGCATAAACAAGGGGCTGTGCGCGTATAAGCTCCTGAACACGCTGTACACCAAGTAATTGGTACCCAGGTACACTATCAGCAGGATAACCGCGCTCAGCCGGTCGCTGAAGTAGCGCAGCAGCAGCCGGCGCATCAGGCCCAGCCCCAACAGCGCGTAGCAGAGGCCCGCCAGGTACATGGCGAGCTGGTAGGGCGCCGAGTAGCCATCGGGTGGGTACTTGCTAAAGTGCTGGGTATACCAGTGCGCCGCCTGGAAAAAAGGCCACCACAGCAGCGCCTGGCCCATGGTGTACTTAATAACGTAGCTGTCGGGGTTGGTGCGCGCGCGCGACACCTCCCAGTTGCCGAGCGGGTGGGCCGGGTTGCCGCGGTTGGTGAGGTCGGTGCGGTCGAGTAGCTCGGGCACGAAGCTGAGGCCCCGCAGGTCGTGGTAGACGGTGGTGGCCGGCAGGTAGAGGTAGTACCCAAACATGTCCCAGCGGGTCACCTTCAACTCGGGCCAGTTGGCCGTGGCCGCCGCCATACCCAGCATGATGGTCATTATCAGGGTCATGGCGCCGGTCGACCACGGGGTGCGCCGGCGGGCCGCGGGTGCCAGCGGCGCGGCCGGCGCTACGGCTGGCGAAGGAACTGCGAGGGAAGCCATACTACGCTTATTGAGAACGCAAACAAAAAGAATACCACCAGTCTAGGCGGCCTGGGCGACACTACCAGCACCTAGGTGCTAAAGAAGTACCAAGCTCAGTCAGCCCGCAAAATCTGTATATCATCGAGGTAGGCAGGCTGCGTGCTGCTGCCGCGCCACATGTACACGCCCAACTGGCTGGTGAAGGCCGCCGACTCGGGCAAGTCCACCGTTTTTTCTACTTCTATCCATTTGTTCACGCCCTTAGCCTTGGCTTCTTTCAGTAGGTCGAGGCCATCCCAGAGCACCGGCTTGGGCTCGCCGGGGTTTTTGAGCTCCACTACCAGGGTTACGGGCGTGTTCTCGTTAGGCAGGTTTACCCAGGCGTGCACTTTCACTTTGGTCACGCGCACGCCGCTCACGCGGCCTAGCTGGTTGCTGTAGCCAAAGCTGTAGTCGATGGAGGGGTCCACCTTGACTGCATACACCCCCGAGTGAGCTTTTTCTTTAGTAAGTGAGGGGCTGGTCACGCCATTCATCCAGCCGTCGAGCGACTCAAAATCGTTGCTTGCCAACTCGTTATCTGGTTTGCTCGACTCGTGGCTCCCGCATGATACCAGGCCGAGGGCCAGCAGGCCGCAAAGTAAATTTTTCATTAAAATCAAAAGAAGTAATCTAGTGCGAAAATAAGGTGAGGACCTAGGGCAGGCCAGCCCACGGCCTACCATTTCACCCGAAAAATGGACATGATGCGCTGCCCGCCGCGCCGAATGGTGGTCATCTCAAACGGGTACTCGGTATAGTCGTAAGCGTGCCAGCGGTAGGTCGTGACGTAGTAGTCGGCCTTGCCCCAATCTTCCAGCACTTCGAGGCGGTCGCGGTCGTAAGGCTTCAGAATAAGTCGGTTGGCTTCTAGCTCATTGCGCATCTGGCCGCCTACCTTAATGTGCAGGCGGTTGTCGTGGTCGGCTATCCATTGCAGGCCCTCGCGGTAGCTGAGCACCCAGTAGTCTATCTCGAAGCGCCCCTCTAGGTGGCGGCCGGGCAAGATGTTGAAATACGTGTTTTGCAAGGGGTGCATGGCCACGACTTGGCCCGCCATCACGAGCAGCGTGATACCTAGGGTAGCGTAGCTAAAGCGCTGCCACAGGCGCTGCCAGTTGGGCGCCGCGGGGCGCCAGCGCAGCAGCGCCACCAGCCCCCGCAGCGACACCAGCAGCAGCGACGGGTACACAAAATAGAGCTGCCGCCAGCCATCGTAGATGATAGAATGCAGGGCAATCACGGCAATAATGGGGGCCAGCGTAAGGCCCAGAAATAGCAAGTCTTGCCACTCGGCCGCCGTGGCGTAGAGCCGCCAGCCACGCAGCACCAGCTGGCGCAGAGTTAGGAAGGCGCCCACCAAAAACCCCACCAGGTACAGCACCGGCGTGGTAATGCCTATCCAGACCGGGGCGTAGTGCCAGGGTATCTCGGAGGCGCGCATCATCTGGCCGGCGTACAGCAACTTGCTGTACCACCGAAACTTAGACATATTATGGAAGGCCAGCAGAAAATTCTGCAAGGGGGCTTCCCACAGAAATGGCCATTGCAGAATGACTAAACCCACCAGCAGCCCTAGGTAGGCGGGGAGCTTGAGGCCCAGCTGCAGGCGCTGCCCGCGGTAGGTGCCGCGCGCCGCCTCCAGCCCCGTGAGCACGAGCGTGGCCAGCGGCAGGATAACCCCCATAATGCGCACATCGATAGTGCAGGCGCAGGCCAGCGCGTGCCACCCCAGCCGCTTCCAGCTCGGGCGCTGCACAAACGCCACTGTGGTATTAGTGGCGATGGCGAAGAGGGCCATGAAGACGGCGTCCTTGTCGTTGTAGAAGGACTCGGCAAACAACCTAGGGCTCAGCACGAGCAGCAGCGCCCCGAGCAAGCCTATGCGCCAGTCGGCAAAGCGGCGCCGGGCCAGCTGGTACACGGCTATCACCCCGCCAAAGCACACCAAAAATGTGCACAAGTGCCTAAAGAAGAAAATATTGCGCTCACCCTTGATGTGTAGCAGCAGCTCGAGCCAGGCCAGCGGCAACTCAAACGCCACCCCATAATCGCGGTCGCTGAACTGGTGCAGCGGCGGCCCAATAGGCTTAAAAACCTCGTGCGACTCGATGTAGCCCGGGAAGTAGCGCTCGCCGATGTACTTGAGCGAAATCATGCCCGTATTCCGGCTCTGCGGCTCGTCGATAGACACCCCGTAGTCGCGCACGATGAGCAGCCCTATCCCCAGCAGCACCACAAAAAAAGCCCCCACTACCAGTCGTTGCTGGCGAGCGAGTGCTTTTAACATTGGATAAAAATTTGCCATTATATCGTAAAACTAAGCTACCAGCAATACGCAGCGCGTTTCTTGCTTCGGCGCTTCTCCTGCTAAGGCGCCGCTACCGCGGGCGCCAGCCAAGCCGCAGTGGGCCCAGAATCAGTCGGTTGGTCGAGCAAGTAGAGCGCTTGGTAGCGCACGGCGCGGCCCAGCTGCACGCGCACTTGGTAAGCGCCGGGCGCCAGGCCACCTAGGCTGGCCGCCGTCACGGGCCAGCGGCCGGGGGGCCAGTCGCCCGCGCGGCACGGGTAGCCCTGGGCGTCCAGCACCGTCCAGTGGGCGGCGGTTGTGTCGGTGTTAGTGACCACAATCGGGGTGGCCTGCCGGCCTATCGTCCAGGGGCCGTGCCACTCGGGCGCCAGCGGCAGCGGGCCGTTGGACATGCAGGTGGGGTTGTAGTTGTCGCGCAGGAATAGGCTGACCTGCCCAGTTCTCGCGCGGCTCAGCTGCCAGCGCTGCTCACCGGCTGGGTTGCTGGCGGCCGGGGCCGTGGCCTTCGGAAAGCGAAAGATGCCGCCCTTCAGCGGCTGCGCCGCCTCGGCCCCGAAGGGCTGGGCCGGTAGCTGGCGCGGGTGGTAAATGCGGATATAGTCGATGTCCAAGGCATCGGTGGCGGGCCCGGCCCAGGCCCACATGGCCAGGTTGGCAATAACGGCCATGGCGCAGCCCATAGGTTTAAAGCGGGTTTCGCGCCGAATGGGCACGCCGTCGAAGTAAAATATCAGCTCGCCCGGCAGCCACGACAGTGCGTAGCGGTGGTAGCCGTGGGTGAAGCGCGTGGCCTTGGGCCAAAAGAAAAAGCACTGGCAGTTGGGCTCCTCCAGCGGGCCGGGCCGCCAGTAATCGTGGGCATACAGCAGCACGTTGTTGCTGATGAGGCTGCCGCCGCCTTCAAAAATATCGACCTCGTCGGGGTTGCCAAACAGCCAAAAGGCCGGAAACGACCCCACATCGTAGGGCTGGCGGCACCGGATTTCGAACAAGCCGTAGGTGATGCCCTCGCCTGTGCCGCAGGGCGCGGGGCGCAGCGAGTCGGGCGCTGTGTGGCGGCCGTAGAGCATGCCCGAGGTGTAGCGTAGCTTGCGCACCTCGCTGCCGGCCGGGTACAGCCGGGGCTCGGCCAGCTTGTGGGCCGTTAGCCGCAGGCTGCCCTCGCGCACGTTCACTTCCTGGCCGGTGTAGTACTCGGTTTCGAGGCCGCCGGGGCTGCGGCCCCAGGGGTAGGAGAAGCGCCAGCGGGCCGCCAGCGCCGCGCTATCGCTGGCCACGTTGAACTCGTCGGCCTGCGCTAGGCGCCAGTTGGCGTACGTCAGCGTGTCTTGCGCGTGGGCCGGCCGCCAAGCTAGTAGCAAGACGACCAGCCACAGCCAGCAGCTTGGCTGGGCGGCCCTAGGGTAGCGGGCCAGCTGCGTTAAGTAGTACGCCCGCATGGCTTACTCTTCGTTATAGTACTGTTGCACAAAGTAGAGCGGCCGGTTCTGGTTTTCGCGGTAAATCCGGAATACGTACTCGCCCAGAATGCCCAAAAACAGCAGCTGAATGGACCCCACGAAGTAGATACTCAGCCCCAGCGACGACCAGCCGAAGGGCGCAATACCCACTATCTTACTGAAAATAACGTAGATACCAGCACCTAGGAACACCAGCATGCCCACCATCCCGCTGTAGAGGCACACTTTGATGGGCAGGTCGGAAAAGGAGAACAGGGCATCCAGGGCTAGCGCAAACAGGCGCTTGTATGACATCTTGGGCAGCGTGCCGTCGTGGCGGGCCTGGCGGGCGTAGGCCACGCCCACCTGGCGGTAGCCAATGAAGGAGCGCAGCCCCGGCAGGTAGCGGTTTTTCTCGTGCAAGGACAGAAACGCGTCGAGCGCTCGCCGGTTCAGCATCGAAAAATTGCCGACATTATCGGCCTCCGCCAGCTGCGAGAAGCTGCGGAAGATACCGTGAAACGCCTTAATGAGCACCTGCCGGCCCCAGTCCTCGGCCCGGTCGGTGCGCTGGCCATAGGCGATGTCGTAGGCATCGTGGCGCAGTAGCTCGTACATGCGCGGTAGCAGTTCGGGCGGGTCTTGCAGGTCGCCGTCCATCATGGCCACGTACTGGCCGCGGGCGGCGTGCAGCCCGGCGGTGTAGGCGGCCTGGTGGCCAAAGTTGCGCGAAAGGGCCAACACCTTCAGCCGAGGGTCGCGGCGGCGCCAGGCCAGCAGGGCCGCCAGGGTTTGGTCGCGGCTGCCATCATCGACGCAGATGAGCTCAAAATCATCGGTAATCTCGGCCAGCGCGGCCAGGCAGCGGCTAATGAGCGTGTCAATAAGCTGTTCCTCATCGAAAACGGGCACGACAACGGAAAGCAATGGCGAAACGGACACGGGGACGGCAGTAGGTGGCACGGGCAAAGATAGACCACCCGCCCAGTGCAGGCCCCGGCCCACTAGCCCGGCAAAACGACCCTAGGGTGAGGGTTATCTTAGCCGTAGAGCATTCTTTCACTTTCCGAAGAGGGCACGGGGCCCCTAACCCCTTTCGCGCTGTTACCTTTGCGGCTGCCAACCCCCTGTCTTCGCTCCGTGGCCGACCTAGCTGCTGATTTTTATGCGCATCCCAGCGCCGTGCTCGATGCCGGCTGCCGCGTGGGGGCGGGCAGCCGCATCTGGCACTTTTGCCACTTGGCGGCGGGCGCCGTGCTGGGCGAAAACTGCTCGCTGGGCCAAAACGTGTTTGTGGCCGACGGCGTGACCCTAGGGCGCAATGTGAAGGTGCAAAACAACGTGAGCCTCTACAGCGGCGTGGTGTGCGAAGACGACGTGTTCCTGGGTCCATCGGTGGTGTTTACCAACGTGAAGAACCCCCGCAGCGCGGTGCCGCGGCGCGGCGCCGGCCACTACCAGCCCACTTACCTCGAGCGCGGCGTCAGCATCGGAGCCAATGCCACGCTTGTCTGCGGCGTGCACCTGGGGCGCTACGCCCTGGTGGGCGCGGGCAGCGTGGTTACGGGCGACGTGCCCGCATTTGCGCTGATGTACGGCAACCCCGCCCGGCAGCACGGCTGGGTCAGCACCCACGGCCACCGCCTGGCTTTTGACGCGGCGGGCCTCGCCACCTGCCCCGAAAGCGGTGCAGCCTACGAGCTTAGCGCCACCAAGAAAAGTGTAACCGCTGTGAATGAAGCCCTTATTGTTAGCAACAGCAATTCATAATTCCTATTTTATAACTCATAATTAACTTCGAAGTGTACGACGAACTCCTCCGCAAAGAAGCCAAGCTGGCCGTGATTGGCCTCGGCTATGTGGGCCTGCCCATCGCCCTAGAATTTGCTAAGCAACTCTCGGTTATCGGTTTTGACATCAATGCCAGCCGCGTGGAGATGATGCGCAACCACCAGGACCCCAGCGGCGAGCTCGATAGCGCGGCCTTCGAGGGTGCGGATATCACTTTCACCGATTCGCTGGAAGTACTGCGCGAGGCCCAATTCTATATTGTGGCCGTGCCCACGCCCATCGACGAGCACGCCCAGCCCGACCTGCGGCCGCTCCTAGGTGCCTCCGGCTCGGTGGGCAAGGTGCTCAAGAAGGGCGACTACGTGGTGTTTGAAAGCACCGTGTACCCCGGCTGCACCGAAGAAGACTGCATTCCGGTAATGGAGCGGCTCTCGGGCCTGAGCTTTGCCGCCGGCGACTTTAAGGTGGGCTACTCGCCCGAGCGCATCAACCCCGGCGATAAAGAGCACACGCTGCGCCGCATCATTAAGGTGGTAAGCGGCTGCGACGAGGAGAGCCTCGACACCATCGCCAAGGTCTACGAGCTGGTGGTGGATGCCGGTGTGCACCGCGCCAGCAGCATCCGGGTGGCCGAGGCCGCCAAGATTATTGAGAACACCCAGCGCGACGTCAACATCGCACTGATGAACGAGCTGTCGATGATTTTTGACCGCATGAACATCAACACATACGAGGTGCTGGAGGCGGCCGGCACCAAGTGGAACTTCCTCAAGTTCAGCCCCGGCCTGGTGGGCGGCCACTGCATCGGCGTAGACCCCTACTACCTGACCTACAAGGCTAAAGAGCTGGGTTACGACGCCAAAGTAATTCTATCGGGCCGCACCACCAACGACAACATGGGTGCCTACATCGCCCGCAAAACGGTGCAGATGATGATAAAGCGCGGCAAGGATGTGGCCAAAAGCCGCGTGCTGGTAATGGGCGCTACCTTCAAGGAGAACGTGGAAGACATCCGCAACTCGAAGGTGGCCGACGTGATTCAGGAGCTCAAGAACTTCTCCGTGAACGTGGACATCGTGGACCCGCACGCCAGCTCCGACGAGCTGCTGCACGAGTACGGCTTCCGCCTCACGCCCCCCGAAAAGGTGCGCACCGACTACGATGCCGTTATTGTGGCCGTGAGCCACCAGCCCTACCTAGAAAAGAACGAAGCTTACTTTCAGTCGATTACGGCTGATAATGCGGTATTGGTCGATATCAAAGGGCTGTACCGCGCCCAGCCCATGCAAGAGCTGCACTACTGGAGCTTGTAATTTAATGAGTGAATAGGTGAATGAGTGGGTGAGTGAATGAAAATTTGCCCGCCCATCCATTCACTCACCCACTCATTCACCTATTCACTCATTAGTTATGAAGATTCTCGTTACCGGCGGGGCCGGCTACATTGGCTCCCACACCGTAGTGGAGCTAACGCTGGCGGGCTACGAGCCCATCATTGTCGACGACTTCAGCAACTCGAAAGAATCGGTGCTGGCTGGCTTGCGCGACATTCTGGGGCACGACGTGCCCTGCCACCACGTCGACTGCGGCGATACCGACGCGCTGCGCGAGGTGTTCAAGAAAGAAGGCAACGTGCAGGGGGTCATTCACTTTGCGGCTTTCAAAGCCGTGGGTGAGTCGGTGCAGAAGCCGCTGGCCTACTTCCAGAACAACGTGGGCTCGCTGCTGACCCTGATAGAGGTAATGAACGAGGTAGGCGTCGAAAACCTGGTCTTCTCGTCGTCGTGCACCGTGTACGGCGTGCCCGACCAGCTACCCGTGACGGAGGCCACGCCCACCAAGCCGGCTTCCTCGCCCTACGGCCGCACCAAGCAGATGTGCGAAGACATTGTGCACGATGTGGCGGCTGCGCCCGGTAACAAGCTGCGCACTATTTTGCTGCGCTATTTCAACCCCATCGGGGCGCACCCCTCGGCCAAGATTGGCGAGCTGCCCCTAGGGGTGCCCAACAACCTGATACCCTTCATTACGCAAACGGCCGCCGGCCTGCGCGAGAAGCTGACCATCTTCGGCAACGACTATGACACGGCCGATGGCACCAACGTGCGCGACTACATCTACGTGGTGGACCTGGCCAAGGCGCACATCGTGGCGGTGCAGCGTCTGCTCGACCGCAAGGCCACCGAGGCTGTCGAGACCTTCAACATCGGCACCGGCCACGGCAACACGGTGCTCGAAGTAGTAACCACCTTCGAGCAAGCCAGCGGCCAGAAGCTCAACTACGCCATCGGCCCGCGCCGCGCCGGCGACGTGCCGGCCATCTACGCCGATGCCACCAAGGCGGCCGAGGTGCTGGGTTTTAAAACCGAAACCTCGCTCTCCGACGCTCTGGCCAGCGCCTGGAAGTGGCAGCAGACACTAAAATAGGTGAGCAAGTGAAGAGGTTAAACGGTGAACAGAGCTAGATATGGGAAGCTAATGAGGCAGTTCAATCTGCCTTCTTCTCCTAGCCTGACACTCCTGCTTAGCCGAGCCTATCCTACTCACCTAGTTACCTTCTAACCTACTCACCTTATTTACTTTATGAAAATTCTCATTACCGGCGGGGCCGGCTTCATTGGCTCGCACGTGGTGCGGCTGTTCGTTACCAAGTACCCCGAGTACCAGATTCTCAACCTCGATGCCCTGACCTACGCGGGCAACCTGGAGAACCTGCGCGACATTGAGAATGCGCCCAACTATCGCTTTATCAAGGGCGACATTGCCGACCAGGCTTTCGTAAATGAGCTGTTTGCCAAGGAAGAGCCCGACGCCGTGATTCACCTCGCGGCTGAGAGCCATGTCGACCGCAGCATTACCGACCCGCTGGCGTTTGTACGCACCAACGTGCTAGGTAGCGTGTACCTGCTGCACGCGGCCAAGAACCTGTGGCAGCCGGGCGGCTACGACGGGCACACCTTCTACCACGTGAGCACCGACGAGGTGTACGGCTCGCTGGACTTTGGCCCCGAGCTGTTTACGGAGGAAACCTCCTACGACCCCCGCTCGCCCTACTCGGCCTCCAAGGCGGCGTCGGACCACTTTGTGCGGGCTTGGTACCACACCTACGGCCTGCCCATCAAGCTCAGCAACTGCTCGAACAACTACGGCCCCAACCACTTCCCCGAGAAGCTTATTCCGCTGGCCATTCACCGCCTGCGCACCGGCCAGCCGGTGCCCGTGTACGGCAAGGGCGAGAACGTGCGCGATTGGCTCTTTGTGAAAGACCACGCCACGGCCATCGACGCGGTTTTCCACCGGGGCAAGCTGGGCGATACGTATAACATCGGCGGCGTAAACGAGTGGCAGAACCTGAAACTCATTCAGCTGCTGTGCGATGTAGTGGACGAGAAGACGGGCCAGGAGGCGGGCACGTCGCGCAAGCTCATCAAATTCGTAACCGACCGCGCCGGCCACGACATGCGCTACGCCATCGACTCCAGCAAAATCATGAATGAGCTCGGCTGGAAGCCCAGCGTCACCTTCGAGCAGGGACTGAGCCAGACCGTGGACTGGTACCTAGCCAACGAGGAATGGCTGAACAACGTGACCAGCGGCGCCTACCAGGACTACAACCAGAAACAATACGCTGACCGCTAGCGCGGAGTTAAGAGTTATGAGTTGAAAGTTAAGAGTTGATAACCAGCAACTCCGACCACTGAGACTCAACTCTTAACTTTTAACTCACAACTCTTAACTAACGAAGTGTACGATTTTCCTTTCCACAACCAGCCGCTCAGCGACACGTCTTTTCTCGTAACGGGCGGTGCGGGCTTCATCGGCTCCAACCTGGTTGAGTACCTGCTGAAGTTTGGCGCCAAGAAGGTGCGGGTGCTGGACAACTTCTCCAACGGCTTCCGCAAAAACCTGCGCTTGTTTGAAGGCAACCTGGCGCTGGAAATACTGGAAGGCGACATCCGCGACCGCGAGGCTTGCGCCCGCGCTTGCGAGGGCATCGATGTAGTGCTGCACCAGGCCGCCCTAGGTTCGGTGCCGCGCTCCATCCACGACCCGGTTACCACTGACGAGGTGAATGTGGGCGGCTTCGTCAAGATGCTGTTTGCGGCCAAGGAAGCGGGCATCAAGCGCTTCGTGTACGCGGCCAGCAGCTCGACCTACGGCGACCACCCCGGCCTACCCAAGGTAGAAGACCGCATCGGTAAGCCCCTCTCGCCCTACGCCGTGACCAAGTACGCCAACGAGCTCTACGCCGACGTGTTTGCCCGCACCTACGGCATGGAGATTATCGGCCTGCGCTACTTCAACATCTTCGGCCCGCGCCAGGACCCCGGCGGGGCCTACGCGGCCGTGATTCCGCTGTTTATCGACGCCATTTTGCAGGAAAACCCGCCCACGCTGAACGGCGACGGCGGCCAGACCCGCGACTTCACCTTTGTGGAAAACTGCGTGCAGGCCAACATCCGGGCGGCCCTCACCGACAATCCCGAAGCCGTGAACCAGGTCTACAACATTGCCGTGGGCGACCGCACCTCGTTGGTGCAGATGTACGACATCCTGCGCGAAGAGGCGGGCTCAGCACTGGAGCCCAAGTTTGGCCCCAACCGCGCCGGTGATATCCGCGACTCGCTGGCCGACATCAGCAAGGCCGAAACCCGCCTAGGGTACGCCCCGCAGGTGCGCATCCGCGAAGGCCTGCAGCAGACGCTGAGCTGGTTTGGGGCTAACCAGGAGTTTATCAAGGAGCGCAACTAAGTAGCACGACACTTTTTTCTTACCCTACTCATGAAAGGTATTATTCTCGCCGGCGGCTCCGGCACTCGCCTGCACCCGCTCACGCTGGCCGTGTCGAAGCAACTCATGCCCGTTTACGACAAGCCGATGATATATTATCCGCTGTCGCTGCTTATGACGGCGGGCATCCGCGATATCCTCATCATCACTACGCCCCACGACCAAGCGCAGTTTAAGAAGCTGCTGGGCGACGGCCAGAACCTAGGCTGCAACTTCCAGTACGTAGTGCAGGAGCTGCCCAACGGCCTCGCGCAGGCCTTCGTGCTGGGCGCCGACTTTATCGGCGGCGATAAAGTAGCGCTGGTACTGGGCGATAATATCTTCCACGGCGACGGCATGGAGGAATTGCTAAAAGCCAACAACAACCCCGATGGCGGCGTGGTATACGCCTACCACGTGCAGGACCCCGAGCGCTATGGCGTGGTCGAGTTCGACGCTAACAACCTAGCCCTCAGCATCGAGGAGAAGCCTACCCAGCCCAAGAGCAACTACGCCGTGCCGGGCCTGTATTTCTACGACAACGAGGTGGTAGAAATCGCGAAAAACCTGGCACCCAGCCCCCGCGGCGAGTACGAAATCACGGACGTGAACCGCGAGTACCTGCGCCGGGGCAAGCTTAAGGTCGGCATCCTGGGCCGGGGCACTGCCTGGCTCGACACGGGCACTTTCGAAAGCCTGATGCAGGCCGGCGAGTTTGTGCGCGTGCTCGAGCAGCGCCAGGGCCTAAAAGTGGGCTCTATCGAGGAAGCCGCTTACCGCCAAGGCTTTATCAACGCCGAGCAGCTTCGCAAAATCGCCGAGCCCCTGCGCAAGAGCGGCTACGGCGACTACCTACTGCACCTGCCCGAGCAGCTGATTATCAATGAGTGAAGGAGGGAGTTGGTGAATGAGTGAATGAAAAGGGCTAGCGAGGATTAAACACCTTATCGCTAGCCCTTTTCATTCACTCATTCACAACACACTCCTTTACTCATTGATTGAGCACCAACCGGAAGGTAGTTCCTTTGCCCACCTCGCTCCACTTGATGAACAAGCGGCCCTGGTGGTAATTCTCGATGATGCGGCGGGCCAGCGCAAGCCCTAGGCCCCAGCCGCGCTTCTTTGTGGTGTAGCCGGGCAGAAACACGCTTTCCAGCTTGTTTTTGGGGATGCCCTTGCCTGTATCGGTAATTTCGATGGCCACCTGTGGGCGTTGGGGGCGGCGCGTCCACCAGCGGCGGCGGTGGCGCACGGGGCGCAGGCGCAGCGTAATGCTGCCGCGGCCGTCCATGGCGTCCACGGCGTTTTTGCAGATATTTTCGACCACCCAGTCGAACAGCGGCACGTTGAGGCAGGCGGGCGTGTCGAGCGGCAGGTCGGTTTCGATGGTAAACTTCACCTTGCGCGACACGCGGGCCTCTAGGTAGGCAATGGCGTTGCGGGTCGTCAGGTACAGGTTCTCGGCCTTCAGCACCGGCACCGAGCCGATGTTGCTGAAGCGCTCTGTAATGATTTCCAGGCGCTTAATATCCTTACCCAGCTCCTCTATTATGGGTTCGTCACGAAAGCGCTCCGACTCGCGCAGGTAGCTTTGCCAGCCCACCAGGCTGCTCAGCGGCGTGCCGAGCTGGTGGGCGGTTTCCTTGGCCAGGCCCACCCACACCCGGTTTTGTTCGGCCCGGCGCGAGTAGCTAAAGCTGAGATAGGCTAGCATGGCCAACGAGGCGATAACCGCCAGCTGCACCCTAGGGTAGGTGCGCAGCTGGCTCAGCGAGGCCGAATCCTGGTAAAAAATGTAGTTGCGGGTGCCCCCCGGCAGCTCAATCACGATGGGCGGGTGCCGCTGCTGCATCGTCAGCAGCAGCCGCTTCACCTGCCGCAGCGAGTCGGGCGTGGTAATATTTTTTCCTAGCTCCAGGTTTCTGGTGTCGATAATATTCTCGCCATCCGTCAGGATAACCGGAATCGTATTATTGGCATTGATAATCTGCTCTTGCAAAAACGGCAGGTTAGAGCTCTCCTCCGTGCTGATGATGTAGCGCTGCGTTTTAGCGTAGAGGTCAATCTGGTGCTGCTCTTGCTCCGATAGCTTCTGCACCAATGTATTGGTGTACAGCATAGTAGCCGCCCCAATGAGCAGCGCCAGCACGAGCACCAGCAGCTTAATTCGAGATTTTTGGTCGTAAAGAGGAGGCAGCATACAGCGACAAAGGTCGGGAAACAACGCGCTTTAGAACGGCACCGCGGCCCAAGCCACTATCTAGAACTATTCCAGGTTACTGCAATTACATCCCTAGTCCAGGTTTTACCCTAATCTACTCGAACCACGCGGTTCGGATTGCTGTTTCTAAAGCTACTGATTATACCGTAATTTTGCAGGCCGGCCTTGGGCCGTCCCGTGCTATGTCTCATTCTTTTAAAGCGGTTAGTTTATCCTTCAAGAAAGCGCCGCTCGCCATTCGCGAGCTACTGGCCCTAGACGAGCCCGCGTGTCGTCGCTTCTTGCAGCAGTTGCACACTGAGCTGCACCTCAGCGACTTACTGGTGCTCAGCACTTGCAACCGCACTGAAGTCTACTATGCCCACGACGACGACCAATCGGCGGCCATCATTCAGGCCCTAGGTACGCTCAAGCACCGCGCTGATATTGGCAGCTTTGCGCCCTACTTCGACCGCTACAACGACGCCGAAACCGCTACGCGCCACCTGTTCGAGGTAGCCATTGGCTTGGATGCCCAGGTGGTGGGCGATTTGCAGATTATCAACCAGGTGAAGCTGGCCTACCAGTGGGCCGCCGATGCCGACGTAGCTGGCCCCTTTCTGCACCGCCTGCTGCACACTATTTTCTTCACCAACAAGCGCGTGCAGCAAGAAACCAGCTTCCGCGACGGCGCCGCTAGCATGAGCTACGCCGCCTTGGAACTGGTAGAAGAGCTAACGGCCGACGTGGCCGCCCCTAGGGTACTGGTGGTAGGCCTGGGCGAAATTGGCTCGGACGTTTGCCGCCACTTGGCCGACAGCAAAGCCTTCGCCAGCGTAACGCTGTGCAACCGCACCCGCGCCCGCGCCGAAGAGCTCGCCGCCGAGTTTGCGCCCGGTCAGCTTCAGGTTGTTGACTTTGAGAGCCTGACCACCGCGCTACGCGAGGCCGACGTCGTTATCTCGTCCATTAACCGCGCTGAGCCGTTTTTCACCCGCGAGTTGGTGGCCCACCTCGACGTGCTGAGCTACAAATTCTTCATCGATTTGTCGGTGCCACGCTCGGTAGCCGCCGACGTGGAGCAGGTGCCCGGCGTACTGGTGTATAATGTAGACGCCATCGAAAGCAAGGCTTCGGCGGCGCTCGAGCAGCGTCTGGCGGCCGTGCCGCAGGTACGCAGCCTCATTGATAGCAGCCTACTAGACTTTGCCGACTGGAGCCGCGAAATGCTGGTTTCGCCGCTCATCCAGCGCATGAAAGCCAGCCTCGAGCAGCTGCGCCAGCAAGAGCTCGACCGCTTCCAGAAAAAAGCCACGCCCGCCGAAGTAAAGCTGCTTGACGAGGCCACCCGTGCCTTCATGCAAAAAGTCCTCAAGCAGCACGTACTCCAGCTGAAAGCAGCCTGCCGTCGCGATGAGGCCGAGCAGCTTTTGCCGCTGCTTACCTCCATCTTTGACCTGGAAGGCCAGTCGGTACCGGCCTAGGTGGCGCGCCACCGGCCGGCCCGCAGGCCCACCGCACTACTAGTACCAAATGAAAAGGGCCGCTTCTAGAAGCGGCCCTTTTTTTCAGGTTTCTGACTCGTTGCTTAGGCAGAAAGCGTTTTCACAGCGGGTAGCGGGCAAAGGCCCACTACAGAAGGGTGCATTAGATTCGAGCGGAGTAATCCTCCAGGGTATCAATCACTTTCATCAGTTGCGGTACCGCTAGCGCATAATAGATTTTGGTACCAATCTTGTTCGATTTCAGCACCCCACGGTCTTTGAGCGTGATAAGGTGCTGCGAAGCAATAGCCTGGGGTAAGTCTAGTGCCTGATAGATTTCAGTTACGGACATCTGCTGGTCTTTGCTGCCTTTGAGCTTACCCAGGAGGTCGACAATTGCCAGACGCTTGGGGTGAGACAGAACTTTCAGCATAGCGGCAGCGCGGTCCAGCTGTTGCGTTTCGACACGCGAGTGCAGTGGTTTCATTGAGGAGTATGAGATGGAAAATTTATTTATACTACGCGGAGGCAAGAAGATTAGTTCTTAAATACTTAATGCTTTAATTTATACATTATTAATCAATGCGCTATATTATCCTACTGTGGACTTAACAATTCTAATAACCAGAGGTTTCCAAATAATTATTTTAACAATTTTTTCTTTTAAATATTCTAATAACTCTTTACCTGGGGGCAAAGCCTTGTCTGGCGGCTGTTTGTGGTAAGGGTTTGCTACCGAGCCCGTGGGCGTACTGCCGAGCTTTTGCTTAGCAAAAGCCAACTGACGAGGTTGCGGGTGCGTATCGGCAACATTGTCTCTTTTTCTTATAGGAACTACGCATTAGATGGAAATACCTCCTTTTTTGCACCGTGAGGTGCTGGGTAATGAGTTGCTAGACTACGTTTTTGCCGTCGTCATTTTAGGCTTCGGGACTGGCCTAAATCGACTACTGACGCGCTTGCTGAGCAATGTCTTATTCCGGCTTACCAAGCGCTACACGGCCGGTATCACGGAGCAAGAACTGCACGAACTATTTATCCAACCCCTAAGCACGCTGCTCTTCCTCTGCACTTTCTATCTGTCTTTCAGCGTACTGCGCTACCCACTGCCCCCAACTGCCATAAAAGGCGTGGAGCCCTGGCCGAAGGTTGCACTGCTTAACGTCTTTCACCTCGGTGTTATTGTGACTATTGTGTGGGTTGTGCTGCGGGTGGTTGATTTTGCCTTACTAATGCTGCAACGGCGCGCCGAGCTTACCGCCACGCCGGGGGCCCAGCGGCTTGATAATCAGTTTCTACCGTTTGCCAAGGACTTAATCAAAGTATTTGTCCTGCTCATTGGGCTCATGGTGATACTGGGGCGGGTGTTTGGGGTAAATGTGGTGGGCTTTGTGGGCACGCTGGGCATTGGGGGGCTAGCGGTGGCATTTGCCGCCAAGGAGAGCATCGAAAACCTGCTGGCTTCCTTCACTATTTTCATCGACCAGCCTTTCGGCGTTGGCGACCTCGTGTCGGCGGGCGACGTGAGCGGCACGGTCGAAAAAATCGGCTTTCGCAGTACGCGCCTGCGCACCGCCGAGAAAAGCTTCCTCACCGTGCCTAATAAGAGCATGATTGACAAGCCTTTGGATAACCTAAGCCTGCGCACGTCGCGCCGAGTCGGCTTCACGCTGGTATTTGACCAGAAGACGACCAGCGCGCAGCTGCACGCCATTATTGAGGGAGCCGTAGCGGCCATCCAGCAGCACCCCCTGATACTACCCGATGTGCAAATGAAGTTCAATGCCCTGACGCCCAGTGGCAAAGAGGTGACCGTGCAGTACTTTGTAGAAACCACTGACTACGACGAGTACCTAGATACCAAGGAAGACCTCAACTACCGCATTGTAGAAGTGGTGGAGCAGGCCGGCGGTGCGTTTGCCAGCATAAGCACTCCCGCTACTGGTGTAAAGAGCAGCTAGGGCGCTCTCGGAGTTGACACGCGCAGCGTGGGATAACGTAGTGTAAGTCACTGTGGCTCGCGGCTGTTGGCGCGCCCGGCCCGCGATTAACTACGCTGGTCGCGCGGCCGTCTGCCTTCGTGTTGGTTCAAAAAATGCTTCGGGCAGTTCCCCGCCGCCAACGCAAAAGCGCGGCTGCCTTTCCCGAAGGAAGACAGCCGCGCTTTTGCGTTGTGTGCGACAGTGGCTAGCGGCCAAACAGGCCGCCGAGCAGGCTGCCCATGCCGCTGCCCAGGATGCCACCGCCCCCCGCGCTACGCGGCTGCGAGTTGGGCTGGCCACCTAGGCCGCCCAGCACCGACATAATGGAGCCCAGCCCCCCGCTACCCATGGAGCCCTGCTGCGGGTAAGCCGAGGTATCCGTGTTATTAGCGTTGTTGCCGCCGCCGCCCAGCACGCTGCTGAGCAAGCCGCCGCCCAGCAGACCGCCGAGCAGCCCACCCATACCACTGCCGCTGCCGCCGCCCTGGCCGCCGCCCAGCAAGCCCCCGAGCATGCCGCCCATGGTGCCGCTCGGCTGGCTTTGGCCGTAGCCTGCCGAATTATTGCCGCCGCCCATCACCCGCGAAATAACCATGGGGGCCACTACCCCGAGCAGGCCGGCCATCAGTGCGCCTTTCGGGATACCCACGTTGCTGAGCTTGTCGCCGATACCGCTCAAGAAGCCTTGCTTATTGGGGTCCTGGGCATCGTGCGGCACGTTGGCAGCTTGGTCAACTACGTTTTCAAGAGTGGCTTTCTGCTCGGCATTTACGCCTAGGTAGTTCGACATTTTGCTCACCATTGCCTCCTCGTCGTTGGAGTAGGCGCCATCGGCGCGGGCAAAGCTGATAAGGTCCGTCACCAGCGAAAAGCGCAGGTCACTACCTTTCAACTGGTCGAGGCTCTGTTGAATGCTTTGGTTGTTCGACTGTTGGGCCGCGGCTAGCACTTGCTGCGCCGACCCTTCGGACAAGCCAGCCTGCTGCGCCAGGCGCTGCAAAAACTCAGCTTCGGGCGCCGTAGCCTGGCGGTCGGCCGTAGCTAAGGCCGCAATGGCGCTGAGGTAAGCCGTTTTTTCGGCTTCGGAATAGTTCTGGAGGAGTTGCGTTTCCATGAAAGAGAAGAAATATCGGTGAAAAAGGAAGTTCTTGTGCTTAAGCACATCTGAATAATGCCTAACGGGTGCGGCGCATTCGCGTTGCCTCATCCGTTAAGATGCATTTTTTTTGAAAATTTTTCAGCCTGAAACTGAAAATCTTAGGTTACCCTAGGTCCTTACAAGAGCTATTTAGAGCCGTTATTTTACACTTACGTTTTGTACTTCCAAAAAATCCCCCCATCTTTGTACTCCCAAACGGCAATAGCCACTCGGGAAGGAAGGGAGATTAGCTCAGCTGGTTCAGAGCATCTGCCTTACAAGCAGAGGGTCACTGGTTCGAACCCAGTATCTCCCACGTTGATAAACACCCACTTAGCTGCAAAGCTGAGTGGGTGTTTTGCTTTTGGCTTAAACGCAGGTTTCAGCGGCCTCGCTATTTATCCCATATCAAATGTCTGTTCCATTTCGACACCTTCTTTAAGGAGTACGCTGGCCCTACCTCTGCGTGCGCGCTGTCACTAGCCGGTACGCAGGCGTATCTGGTTCGTTGATGGTTTGATTTATGAAGAGAATGGGTTGATTTGTGTTAGACTGCCCACCCGGCGTCCGCGGACCTTTGTATGACGCTATAACTGGTGCTCACTAGCGGAAAACGCCAGAAAAGCTTCCCTCTTGCGCGTGCGCATCGTGGGGTTGCAGCACGGCAGGCACCCAGTCCCAGGCTTTGAGCAAGCCCTGACCCTGCATCGCTTGCTCGACCGGATTGAGAAAGCGGCCCTACTCCGCTAACCTACCGTTGAAGGCATTCCATTTCCTCCCAACTGTATCATGAACAACGCACTCATTCTCGTTGGCGCCGGCCCCGGCATGGGCATCGCCCTGGCCGACCTCTTTGGCCAGCACGGCTACCGGGTGGGCCTCATCAACCGCCAGCCCGATAAGGTAGCTGAGCAGGTAGCGCAGCTCACCGCCAAAGGCATCGAGGTCTATTCGGCGGCCGCTGACGCCTCCCAGCCCGAAGCGCTGGCGCAGGCCATCACCGCGCTGCAAGCCAAGCTAGGTCCGGTTTCGGCCCTGATTTACAATGCGGCGGCTATGAAAGCCCAGGATATTCTGGCCGAAACGGCGGAGACGCTGACCCAGGATTTCCGGCTCAATGTCGCCGGGGCCTTGCAAAGCGTACAGCTCCTGCACGCAGACCTAAAGGCCACCCAAGGCGTGGTGCTGTTAACCGGCGGCGTGTTTGGGGTGACTCCCTACCCTTCCTACGGGTCGCTCTCCATCGGTAAAGCGGGCATCCGCAACTTGGCGCAGCAGCTGCACGAGCGCCTGAAAGACGACGGTATTTATGCCGGCACGCTCACCATTGGGGGCAGCGTCAGCCCAGACAGCCCCACGCATTCGCCGGCCCAGCTGGCCGAATTATTCTGGCAAATGGCCCAGGACCGCACGGCCGCTGAAGTTCAGCACTAGTAGCGCAACCCCTAGAAGACAAGCGAAAGCTGGAACTGCGCGTGCAGTTCCGGCTTTCGCTTGTCTCCTACCTAGGATGGCGAACGGCGCTTTCGCAACGGCGGCTTTCCGTTTGTGGCAGCGGTTGCCCGCTTGCGCGCTACCGGCCACCCGCGGCGCAATTTATCCGGTACTCAACTCTTACTATATATGACGAGACTACGCTATATCTCCCTCATCCTGATTCTAGGCACGCTCACGGCGCTGGGGCCCTTCTCGATTGATATGTACCTGCCGGGCTTCCCGGCCATTGCCCTCGACCTGCACACCACGGCGGCGCGGGTAGCGCTGTCGCTGTCGAGCTTTTTCGTGGGCATTTCGGCGGGGCAGCTACTCTACGGGCCCCTGCTCGACCGGTTTGGCCGCAAGCCCCCGCTCTACCTGGGGCTGGCGCTCTACGTGGGGGCGTCGGTGGGGTGCCTGGCGGTGCACAGCATCGAGGCGCTGATTGTGCTCCGGTTCGTGCAGGCCATTGGCAGCTGCGCGGCGGCCGTGGCGGCGGTGGCCATGGTACGCGACCTGTTTCCGGTGCAGGACAGCGCCAAGGTCTTTGCCCTGCTGATGCTGGTGGTGGGCGTCTCGCCCATGGTGGCCCCCACGCTGGGCGGCTACGTGATAGCGGCGTTTGGCTGGCGCGCCGTATTTGTGGCCCTGGGCGGACTGGGCGCGGTACTGCTGCTGGCCACCGCGCGCTGGCTGCCCACCAATTATGTGCCGGACACCGCGCTCTCGCTCAAGCCCCGGCCCATTTTAACCAACTTCTGGGCGGTGCTGCGCGAGCCGCAGTTTACCACTTACGCCCTGACGGGCGCCGTGTCGTTCAGCGGGTTGTTCGCCTACGTATCGGGCTCGCCGCTGGTGTTCATGGATATTTATCACGTCGATAGCAAGGTCTACGGCTGGATATTCGCCTTTCTATCCATCGGTCTTATTGGGGCCAGCCAGGTCAACAGCCAGTTGCTGCGTCGCTACCAAAGCGAGCAAATCGTGTTTGTGGCCCTAGGGTGCCAGGTAGTCACCACGCTCGTGCTGCTGGGGCTCACCAGCGCCGGGGTGCTGGGCCTGGGTGGGACTATCGCGCTGCTCTTCGTTTTCCTAGGTTGTCTGGGCTTCACCAGCCCGAATACTTCAGCGCTGTCGCTGGCTCCCTTCACGCGCAATGCAGGCAGTGCCTCGGCGCTGATGGGCGCCATCCAGATGGGCATGGGCGCGCTGGCCTCGGTGGGCGTGAGCTTGTTTAACGCGCACACGGCCCTGCCGATGGTGGCCATCATGGCCGTGACTTCGCTGCTGGCGCTGCTCCTGCTGCTGGCGAGCCGGCAGCGGATAGGAGCCATCGTAGCAGCTCCCGCGGGGGCATTAGAAGGCGGGCTGCACTAGGCCGGGCGGCGGGCGAGGAGCTTCTCAGAAAAGATGGCCTTCGCTAATAAACAGCTTACGTTCCGTGGCTTCGTGGTGTTGAAAGGTGCAAATACAGCTGCTCGCTTCGCCACCAACTCCTAGGGCGCCACCGCCTGCCTAAGAACGCTAATTAAGCCAACCAGTCAACAAATCAAACAACCAGCCTTAGCTCGCTAGTGCTGGGGCAACTTCGTGACTCAGCGAAGTGCGCAGCGCCGATGGGGTAATACCGGTGTGCTTTTTAAAAAAGGTGTTGAAGTAGGACGGGTACTCGAAGCCGAGCCCGTAGGCGATTTCGGCGGTGCCCCACGTGGTGTGCAGCAGCAGCGCTTTCGCTTCCAGGATGATGCGTTCGGCAATGTGCGCGATGGTGGATTTGCCCGTTACCTCTTTTATTACCCGATTGAGGTGGTTGACGTGCACGGCCAGGTGGTCGGCAAAGTCCTTGGGCGTACGCAGCTTTATCCCGTGGTCGGGCGCGTCGATGGGAAACTGCCGCTCCAAGAGTTCCTGAAACATGTTTACGATGCGCGAGGCCGCGTTGGGGTGCTGATGATACGCCGCGTGGGGCTGCATCTTCAGGGCCTCGTGCAGCAGTAAGCTCACGTACGTGCGCATCAAATCCTGCTGATGGATGTAGCCAGACCCCATCTCTTGCAGCATTTTACGAAAAATCTGCGCTAGGGTCTCGTACTGCTCCTCGTTGACGAAATACACTGGTTCGCTGCCTATTTTGAACAGCGGCGAATCTTGCAGGCTCGCCGACCGCTCGCTGCCGAAAAAGCCATCGGTGAAGAGGCAGAAGTAGCCGTCTTGCTCCGGGGAGAGCGGCTCGTAGGAGTACGGGACCATCGGGTTGGAAAGCAGTAGCGCTGGCCCATCCAGCAGTACCCCCCGGGTGGCGTAGTTTAGCTGACCCGTGCCCGTGAGCAGCGATATCTTGAAGAAGTCGCGGCGGCTAAAAGTCATTTTCCGGTTGCAAAAGTCCCCCCGGTTGTACACGTTGAAGTGGCCCATCGCGGCCGTGATGTGCTGCGGAGCCGCATGGCCCTGCCGCTGATAAAACTGGTCGAGGCTTTCAGTGGAAGCAGGCATGAGGCAACAGTGCTTAGTGTACAATTCAAACAACCGGTGAATCCAGCGCATGGTTTTCGCCACCCGCGTTTCGCAGGCACTCCTTTTTTAGGATAGGCTTCCAGGAAATCCGGCGGGCTCAACGGCTGATGGGGCACTTATTTGAAATGTATACTTATTGGTTTGAATCGTGATTGCTACCGCGGGCGAGTGGCCAGACCTTTGTAGAGCGGAAAGCAACGCGCTGAGAAGCCTCAAAAACAGGCACTTGCCGGGCGGCCGACATTTGCTTTCTGCCCACACCCCACCGCGGCTCTCTAGGCATCACGGAAGCTTAAAATTCAACTCCCTTTTATCCTCTTTACCGATGAAAACCAGAAAAATAGGTAACCTCGAAGTATCGGCCCTGGGTCTGGGCTGCATGGGCATGAGCCACGGCTTCGGCCCGGCCGCCGACACTAAGGCCATGGTGCAGCTGATTCGGACCGCCGTGGAGCGCGGCGTCACCTTCTTCGACACGGCCGAGGTGTACGGCCCGTTCACCAACGAGCTGCTGGTGGGCGAGGCCCTGGAGCCCCTGCGCGACCAAGTAGTGATTGCCACCAAGTTCGGCTTCAACACCTCGGTGCCCGGCACGGGCGGCGGGCTCAACAGCCGGCCCGAGAACATCCGGGCCGTGGCCGAGGCCTCACTCAAGCGCCTGCGCACCGACCGCATCGACCTGTTTTACCAGCACCGCGTGGACCCTGGCGTGCCGATTGAGGACGTAGCCGGCGCGGTGAAGGACCTCATCGCCGAAGGCAAAGTGAAGCACTTCGGCCTCTCCGAAGCCGGGGTGCAAGTCATTCGCCGGGCGCACGCGGTGCAGCCCGTCACGGCGCTGCAGAGCGAGTACTCGCTGTTTTGGCGCGAGCCGGAAGCCGAGATTCTGCCCCTGCTCGAAGAGCTGGGCATTGGCTTCGTGCCGTTTAGCCCGCTGGGCAAGGGCTTTCTCACGGGCAAGATTGACGAAAACACCGAGTTCGACAAGACCGACTATCGCAACACAGTGCCGCGCTTCAACCCCGAAAACCGCAAGGCCAACCAGGCGCTGGTAGACCTGCTGGGCCGCATTGCTCAGGCCAAGCAGGCCACGCCTGCCCAGGTGGCGCTGGCCTGGCTACTGGCCCAAAAGCCCTGGATTGCGCCCATCCCCGGCACGACCAAGCTGCACCGCCTCGACGAAAACCTCGGGGCCGTGGACCTGGCGCTGACCGCCGACGACCTGCGCCAAATCGAGGAAGCTGCCGCCCAAATCACGATTCAGGGCGAGCGCTATTCCCCGGCCGCCCAGCAGATGATAAACCGCTAACGCACTCTAGGTCTGAGCACCGACCTATTTAGTACCATAGTAATAGCTACTCCGCATTAAACCAGTATAGCCCCGGCCTTCATGAGAAGGCCGGGGCTATACTGGTTAGGTAGCACTGGCGGGAGCTACCCAACCAACCTAGGTGCACAGGCCCAACGGCGGCTCGCGGGCCCCGAGCGCTGCTAACGCTGGGCAAGCCGATGGCTGGTTACCTAGACCAGCGGGAACAGGGTGTCCAGCTGCAGCAACCGCAGGCACCGGTGCAGCAGCGGGTCCACGTTGCTCAGAAAAACGCGGGCCCCGCCCTGGTGCAGCACCAGCAGCTGCGAGACTACGTGGCTAACGCCCAGCTGGCGCAGGCAGCGCAAGTGGGTGCAGTCCACCAGGAGGTGGGGCGGGGCCAGGCCCGGCCGCGAGGCCAGGTCTCGCAGCAAGGTCGTGGCTTCCACTTCATCTAAATCCACCGGGATGAACGAGGCAAGAGCGGCGGGAACGGATAAAACAGTATACATACTAAAGCAGGGAATAGGAGACCAAGAAAGACACGCCACCCCGGCCCTGGCAAAGGACCTAGGGCAAGGCCGGCAGCGAACCGCGCCCGGCGATGACTCCTGGTAAACAGGCATTCCCGCCAATTGCCTCCCGGATTAGTACGGGTTTATAAACCGAATAAACCCGTATCCGCACCTGCGTATTTTCCAGCGGAGGCCGCCCACTACGTAGCGCAGTCAGTAGTTTCGCCGGGCCCGGCCGGGTTCAGCCGCGCCGCGCCACGGCGGCGCGGGGGCTTACGTCAGCCAGCCCTGGCTCATGGCTTCTTTCACCAGGGCGGCGGTATTCTTCGTGCCGGTTTTTTCCATGATGTGCTGGCGGTGCGTTTCCACGGTGCGCGGGCTGGTGAAGAGCTTGTCGGCAATCTGGGCGGTGGTGAGGCCGTCGGCCACCAGGCGCAGAATTTCCTGCTCCCGGGCCGTGAGGCCGCTCGTGGGCTTGGCGGCATCCGGCACCCCCGTCAGCACCTTTTCCAGCATAGTGAGGCCCAGCTCAGAGCACAGGAAGCGTTTGCCGGCGGCCACGGTCCGCACGCCCACCACGATTTCGTCGTGGCCGGCGTTTTTCAGCACGTAGCCCGCGGCCCCGGCCGCCAGCACTTGCCCGATGGCGCGCTCATGGTCGGCCATCGAGAGGATGAGCACCCGCACCTCGGGAAACTCGGTGTGCAGGCGCTGGGTGGTAGCCAGGCCATCGAGCTCCGGCATGTGCAGGTCGAGCAGCACCACGTCGCAGGGCGTGTCGGGCAGTTGGGCAAGCAGCTGGGCGCCGTTTTCAGCTTCCCCCACCACCTGCAGCTCGGCGTGCTGCTGAAAAAGCGCCCGCAGGCCATCGCGCAGCACCGTATGGTCATCGACGAGAAACAAGCGTATCATAAAGTTGGGAAATCAGGTAAGGGAATGCGGATGCGGACGTAAGCCCCGCTAAGCGGGACGGTACCGGTTTCTACCTGGCCCCGGAGCAGGGCCACCCGGTCGCGGATGCTGCGCAGGCCTAGGCCGGGGCGGTTGGCCGAGCCAAAGCCGGGGCCGTTGTCTTCGGCCCGCAGCAGCACCGCGCCCGGCATGGTTTCGAGCTCCAGGCTGGCCTCGGTAGCACCTAGGGCGTGCTTCACAATGTTTTGGGCCAGCTCCTGAGCCATGCGGTAGAGGGCCATTTGCAGGGCCGGCGCCAGCGGGGCCGCGGCCTCGTCCAGCAGCACGTGGCTGCGCAGGCGCAGCTGCGGCGTGCTCATCTTCCCGGCGATGTCGCGCAGGGCGGCGGCCAGGCCAAACTCTTCTAGCACCACCGGCACCAGCTCGTGCGAGAGCGTGCGGGTTTGGCGGATGGCCTCGCCCAGCAGCTTGTCGGCCTCGTTGCGGGCGGCGGCCAGGGCCGGCAGCGTGTGCAGCACCGGGGCGTGGAGCTGGTCGAGGCGCAGCTTGGTGGCGTACAGCAGCTGGCCGATGCCATTGTGCAGGCTCTCGGCCATGCGGCGGCGCTCTTCCTCCTGGGCGGCCTGCACGGCCTCAAACAGCGCCTGCTGCTGGGTGAGGCGCAGGCGCAGGTTGTCGGCTTCGAGGCGGTGCAGCTCACTGATGTCCAGGTCCACGCCCAGCACCCGCGCGGGCTGGCCGGCCTCGTCGTGCAGCACCACCGACTTGACGCGCACAGTTTTGACTTGCTCGCCCACGCGCAGGCGCAGGGTTTCCTCAAAGCAGTCGCTGCCCGTGGTCAGGCAGTGCACGAGGCGCTCGGCCTGGGGCCGGTCCTCCGCCACCACGTAGCCTAGGTAGATGCCGGGGGCAATGGCTTGCCCCAGCGGCAAACCGAACAGCTGGTACATGCCTTCCGACCATAAAAACTGCCCGCTCAGCAAGTCAAAGTCCCAGCTACCCAGGCCGGCCACGGCTTCGGCCTGCTCCAGCAGGCGCAGGTTGCGGGTGCGCTCCTGCTCGGCCTGCTTGCGCGGCGTGATAACTTCCGACGTCAGCACGAGTAGGCCGTCTTGGCGCACGACAATGTGGCGAAACCAGTGCTGCATGCCCTCGCCATCGTACCACTGCTCAAAATCGGCCGGCTCGCCGGTGGTGGCCACCGCTAGCAGCCGAGCCAGGATGCCGGTGGGTACCGTTTGCGGAAACATGGCCGTGAAGCGCTGCCCCACGATGTCGTCGCGGCCCACTACCTGCTTGTTGAACTCGTTGAAAATCAAGATTTCAAAGTCCTCGGGCCGGCTCGCTGCGTCGCGCAGGATGCGCATGACCACAATGGCGGTGGGCGAGGCGTCGAACACGGTTTGCAGCAGGTGGCGGCTCTGCTGCAGCTCCTGGGTGCGGGCGGCCACCTGCTGCTCCAGCTCTTGGCGGTGGCTTTCCTGGGCGAGGCGCAGGGCTTCCTCGGCCTGTTTGCGGGCGGTAATGTTGGTGAACAGCAAGGCCACGCGGTGGGGCGCCGGCCCGTCCAGCGGGTAGGCGTACACGTCGAACCAGCGGCCCAGCCCGGCCACGTGCTGCTCGTAGCGGATGGGCTCGCCGGTGCGCACCACCTCGCCGTAGCGCCGCACCATCGCCGCCTCCACGTCGGGCACCAGCTCCCGCACCCGGCGGCCCACCACGGTGGGCGGCATCCCAGTCATTTTCTCGTAGGCCTGGTTTAGCTCCAGGATGCGGTAGTCGGTGGCCTGCCCCGCCGCGTCGAACAGGACTTCGAGGGTGGCGAAGCCCTCGTTGATGGAATCGAACAGCACGCGGTACTTTTCTTCGGAGCGAGCCAGGGCCTCCTCGGCACGGGCCCGCTCTAGGCGCGTCCAGATGCGCGCAGTGAGCTCGCGCAGCAAGTCCACATCGCCCGCCGGCCAGTCGCGCGGGGCGGCATCGGAGATGCTCAGCAGCGCCAGCCACTGCCCGTTGCGCACGTAGGGCGCGGTGACAAACGCCCGGATACCCTGCCGCGCGTAGGCTGCGTCGTCGGTGCGTGCGTCGGTGCGCGTGTTGCAGATGATGAGGATTTCTTCGGCGCGCGCGGCGCGCTGAAACGCGTCCGTCACAAAGTCGCCGAGGCGGTGTACGCGCTGGTCGACCAGGTCCGGCAGGTCGGCTGCGTGCCATTCGTGGGTTACTACGGCCGTTTGCGCCGCTTCATCGATGGCGGCCAGGTGCACGCGCGGCACGCCAAAGTACACGCCGATTTTATGGCTCAGCGAGGCCATTGTTTCGGCGATGCTCGTCAGGCCCACGAGCTCCTGGCTGACGTCGGCCAGGAAACCTAGGTCGGCTTCGCGGCGCTTGCGGGCCGTGATGTCGCTGAAGAGCACGGCCACGTGGTGGGCCCCGGGCGCACCCAGCCGGAAGGCCTGCACGTCGAACCAACGACTTACCTGCGGCACGTAGTGCTCCACGCGGACGGGCTCGCCGGTGCGGGCCACGCGGCCGTAGGTATCAAACCAAAATGGCTCTAGGTTGGGCAGCAACTCGCGGGCGGTGCTGCCCTGCGCACCCTCCGGCAGGCCCGACTGCTGCACAAATACTGGGTTCAGCGCCAGGTAGCGAAAATCTAGGGCCTGCTGCCCGGCTTCGTCGAAGAGAATTTCCAGCACGCAAAACCCCTGGTCCATGGTGTGGAACAAGGTGTGGTACTGGTCGGCGGTGCGCTGCGTTAGCTCACGCTGCAGGCGCAGGGTTTCGGTCTGGGTCTGCTGCAGCTCGGTAATGTCGCGGGCAATGGCGAGCACGGTGGCTACCTGGCCATCGCGCAGCTCCGGCACCAGGCGCGAGTAGAAGTACCTAGGGCCGTGGGGGCCGAGAAAGGGGTTGTAATGCTCTTGTGGCTGGCCGGTGTCAAACACGCGCTGCAACGCCGCCATGTACGGGCCGGTGATGTCGGCCGACGCGCCCATCTCGGCAAACGTGCGGCCCAGCAGGGCATTTACCGGCTGGCCAGTTTTGGCAGTAAAAGCAGCGTTGGCGTAGCCTAGGCGCAGGTCGGGCGTCCAGCGGGTGAGCACGTCGGGCGTGTTGTCGGCTAGGGTCTGGTACTGTTGCTCGCGCTGCTTCTGAGGGGTGACGTCGTGGGCATAGAGCACCCAGCCGCTGGGCTGGCGGGTGGCCGAGAGCGTAATCCACCGCTCGGGCTGCGGCAAGTACACTTCGCGGGGTTGCGCCGCGCCCGGCTCCAGCAGCTGTAGCAGCGCGGCGCGGAGGGCGAGGGGCAGCCCGGCTTCGAGCAGAGGCCGGCCGAAAAGGGTTTCGGGCAGCGTGCCGCACCACTGGGCCGCCTGCTGGTTGACGCATCGGATGCGGCGCTGCTCATCCAGCACTAGCACGCCCCAGGGCAGGGCATCCAGCAGGTGCCCGGCGGAGAAGTCCGGGGCCAGGGACGGGCAGGCGAGGGAGTACGACTGCTCGACAACGACGTTAGCGGATGGGTCCATACGAAGGCGGGCGGAGGATGAAATAGCGCCTGTGTTTCACAATCTTACGTATAGTTCCGGCAAGTAGCCGGACCCAGCTTCGGTAAGCTGAACCCTAGCAAAAGGCTTGTTGGCAAGCCACCAGAGGAGTACCCACCGGCAGCGGCCACCCTGCGTTTACCTGGGCTTTGCACGTTGGGGCCGGCGGCCAAAGAAACAATCGGCGCGGCAGCCGGCGGGTGGCTTTTCAAGCCAACGCCGCCCCGCCAAGGGTAACCTAGGTGCCCACCAGCTGGCAGTTGCCAGCCCCTGGCAACCGGGTTATTCCGGGGCCGCCTCAGTGGGCGGGGGCACCTGGGCCCGGGCCGGGGGCACGTCGCCCGGGCCGGCGGGCCAGCCTTCGCGCTGTTGCCGGCGGTGGCCGTCGGTAGCTTCGGTCTGGTTATGAAACAGAATCTGCCGGGTCGGATAGGGCAGGTCGATGCCGGCGGCCGAGAGCTTGTTTTTAATGGCTTCCAGCACCCGGTCTTGGGCGTCGAGCACGTCGGCCTGGCGGGGCGGGTTTATCCACCAGCGGGCCCGGATGTTGACCGAGCTCTCAGCTAGGTCCATAACCAGCGCATCCGGGGCCGGGTCCGCGAGCACGCCCTTGACTTCGCGCACGGCTTCCAGAATGAGCTGGCGGGCGCGGGCGATGTCGTCGCCGTAGCCAATGCCCACGTCGTACTGCAAACGGCGCTTGTCGTAGGCCGTGTTCACGGTGATGGCATTGGTGAAAATCTCCGCGTTGGGAATAATCACTCGGCGGCCGTCGTAGGTTTTGATGGTGGTGGCGCGGGTCTGAATGTCTTCGACCGTGCCCTCAAAGTCCTTGTACTTAATCTGGTCGCCGATGGTGAAGGGCTCGGTGAGCAGCAGCAGAATGCCGGCCAGAAAATTCTGAAAGATGTCCTTGAACGCAAAGCCAATGGCAATGCCGCTGACGCCCAGCGCGCTCACCAGGCTGGCGGGCGTGAAGCCGGGCAGGATAATCGTGGCCGTGACCAGCACCCCCAGGATGAGCGTGGCCACGTAGGCCAGGCGGCTCAGCAGCCGCGCCAGGCTCTCGCGCTGGCTGCGGCTGCGCGTGATGCGCCCCACCAGCGAGCGCACCGTGCGGGCCCCCAGCACGAACACCACCAGCACCACCAGGCCAAAGAAAATATTGGGCAAGGCCAGCATCAGGTCGCGGCCAATCTGGTGCAGCTTCTGCCAGGCAAGGGAAAAATCCATGGAATAGAAAAATAAGGCGTAGCGCCGTTGGCCCGAAGTGGCAGCCGGGCCAACGGCGGCGGGGCTTTCCTTACGGGCAAAACGCCGCTGGGTGGGGAGCCGGGCGGGCGGGCCTACCCTCGCCTACCCAGCCGGGCGGCCCCCGCCCCCTAGGTAGCTACCCGGCGGCAGCCCGGCCGTTGGGCCCCGGCGCCCGTATCCTACCGAATGCCCGAACTCTCCTCCCGCTACGCCCGCGCCTTGGCTTGGCTCGACCAGCGCATCATCCGCCCTTTTTACACTGACCGGGTGCGGCGGCTGATTTTGCAGAGCTTCCCGTTCTGGATTGCCTCGGTGCTCACGGGCGTGGTGGCCGTGGGCTACGAGAAAGTATTTGGCTGGGCCGAGGAAATAAGCTTTGCCTGGCTGGAACGCGCGCCCTGGCTGGCGTTTGTGCTCACGCCGCTGGCCTTCGGTGTCTCGTGGCTGCTAGTGCGGCAGGGCGCCCCGGCGGCGCGGGGCAGCGGCATTCCGCAGGTGATGGCGGGCATCGAGCTCTCCAACGCCAGCCAGCACCGCCGCACGGCGTATTTGCTGAGCCTGCGGGTGGCCATCATCAAGGTATTGAGCAGCGTGGTGCTGCTGCTGGGCGGCGGCGTCATCGGCCGCGAGGGGCCGACCATTCAGGTGTCGGCGGCCATCTTTCGGGCCATTAATAAGTTGCAGCCCGCGGGCTGGCCGCAGCTCTCACGCCAGATTGCGCTAGTGACGGGCGGCGCGGCGGGCCTGGCGGCGGCCTTCAACACGCCCCTAGGTGGCATCGTGTTCGTGGTGGAGGAGCTGACCCAGATGCACATGGCCCGGTTTCGGATGGCCGTGTTCACGGCCGTTATCATCGCCGGCCTCACGGCCCAGACGTTTTTGGGGCCTTACCTGTACCTAGGGTTTCCCAAGATTATTCCGGTGGCCGGCTGGGGGCAATTGCTGGTGGTAGTGGTGGCGCTGGTTTGCGGGCTGGCGGGCGCGGTGTTTGCCAAAACGCTGCTCTGGCTGGGGCGCTACCGGCAGCGGTTCACGACCTTGGCGGCTCAGGCGGGCTGGGTGCTGGGCTGCGGGCTGCTGCTGGGTGGGCTGGCCTACCTGGTGGGCCGCGAGGGCGTGGGCACGGGCAAGCCCATCATCAACCGGCTACTGTTTCAGAACGACGGGGCCACGCCCTGGTATCTGTTTCCGGTGCGCTTCGCGGGTATGGCGCTCAGCTACAGCAGCGGCGGGGCGGGCGGCGTGTTTGCCACTTCGCTCAGCGCCGGGGCCATCCTAGGCGACGGTATTTGCCAGGTATTCGACGTGGCCGTGGCCGACCGCAACTTGCTGATTTTGGTGAGCATGGTAAGCTTCCTCACCGGCGTGGTGCGCTCGCCCTTCACGGCCGCCATTCTGGTGCTGGAGATGACGGACCGGCACTCCGCTATTTTTCAGTTGCTTCTCAGCGGCCTGCTGGCCCAGGGCGTGGCCGCGCTGATAGACCCGCACTCGCTCTACGAGCACCTCAAGGTCGGCTTCATCCGCGAAACGGGCGAGCAGGAGCGGGCCGCCCGGCTCGCCCCAGGCGCACCAGCACCGGCCCAGGAGCCGGACTAGGCTCCTGCTTCGGCGTTAGTATTTCCGTAAGTGCTAGCTCGACCATCGCATTAGGAGGTAATTAGTATCCACGCCGGCCCGCCGGCCGTAGATTGCCCCGTCCCTACCCTATGCCGGACGAGTAGCGCTTGCTTCTACCGGCCTTCTACTGTGCTGCTTGTATGACTGCTGCGGTTCCACTCGCCGATTTATTTACGGCGCAAGACTGGCTTACCCTCCTCGATGTCTCGCTGACGGGCATCCACCTGGTGCGGCCCCTCTACGAGCCGAATGGGCCCGCCATCGTGGACTTCGCCCTGGAGTACCTCAACCCGGCCGCCCAGCGCATGGCGGGCTTGCCCGAGCAGCCCGGCGGCACGCTACTGGGTCACTTCCCACACACGCTCGCCGAAGGGATTTTTCAGTACTACCAGCGGGTGTTTGAGACGGGTGAACAGCTTACGTACCAAACTAACTACCAGGCCGATGGGCTAGACAACTACTTCAAGCTCAGCGCCCGGCGCAGCGGCGAGCATTTGGTTGTCAGCTTCACCGATACCAGCGACCAGGACCGCAGCGCCGTCGAACAAGCCCTGCGCGACAGCCAGGCCCGCGAGCAGCGGGCCCTGGCCGAAGCCGAGCGCCAGCGGGCCGAGCTGCAGCGCGTCTTCCAGGACGTTCCCGTGGCGATGGGCCTGCTGCGCGGACCCAACTTTGTGATAGAGTGGGCCAACCAGCCTATGGGGCAGCTCTGGGGGCGGCCGGTGGCCCAGGTGCAGGGGCGCCCGCACTTTGAGGCCCTGCCCGACCTGGCGGGCCAGGGCTTTGAGCAGGTCTTTGCCGATGTCCTCGCCACGGGCCAGACGCACGTCTCGCAAGAATTGCCCGTCCGCATCGCGCAAACTCAGCAAGCCTACCTAGGCTATTTCAATGTCACCTACCTGCCCGTGTACGACGGGCCAACGCGCATTACGGGCGTCTTGTGCGTAGCAATCGACGTGACGAGCCAGGTGCGCGCTCGCCAGCAGCTAGAGCAGCTCAATGCCGACCTAGGGGCCCAGGTAGCCAAGCGCGCCGGCGAGGCCCTGGCCTTGCAAGCCGCCCTGCTGGCCACCGCCCAGCGCCAGGCGCAGGAGCGGGAAGAGTTTTACCGGCTGTTCGAGCAAATACCCGTTATCGTGGCGCTGTTGCGCGCCCCGGAGCACGTTATCCACTACTGCAACCCCGCTTTTCAGCGGCTCTTTCCGGGCCGGGCCCTGCTGGGCCGACGCTACGCCGAGGCCATGCCCGAAATTGTGGCCGCCGGCCTGATTCCGGAGCTGGACCGGGTGTACGCCACGGGCCACCCCTACTACGGCTCGGCGCTGCCCGTCGTCACCACGCCGCCCGATGGCTCCGCCCCTCACCAGCGGTACTACGATTTTAGCTACCAGGCTTACCGCGAAGACGAGCACATCGTGGGTGTCTCCATTTTTGCGTACGATGTAACCGAGCAGGTGCTGGCCCGCCAGGCGCGCGAGGCCCAGCAGCAACTGGTGAGCATCGTGCTAGAGCAGGCGCCCGTGGGCATCGCCATTCAGACCGGACCCGATTTGGTATACGAGTTTCATAACCCTAGCTACCTGCGCATGGTACCCGACCGGCAGCTAGTAGGGCGGCGCTTTTTTGACGTGTTCCCCGAAATGGCCGGTACCACGGTCGAAACCCTGCTCCGCCACGTGTATGAAACGGGCGAAACGCAGCAGGAGCACGAGCTACTCATCCCCGTGGCCCGCGCCGACGGCAGCACCGAGCTGGAGGACCGCTACTTCACCATCGTGTACCAAGCCCGGCGCAACGAGCAGGGCCGCATCACCGGCATTCTGGCGTTCGTGATGGAAGTAACTGAGCAGGTGCGGGCCCGCCAGCAGGTGCAGGCCCTGAACGGGGCGCTGGCGGCCATCAACCAGGAGCTGCTTGAGAGCAACCGCCAGCTCACGCGCACCAACGTGGACCTGGACACCTTCGTGTACACGGCCTCGCACGATTTGAAAGCGCCGATTACCAACATCGAGAGCATCGTGCTGGCCCTGCGCGACACGCTGCCGCCCGAGCTGCAGCAAAACGGGCTGGTGGCCCACCTGCTCGACCTGCTCAACCAGACGGTGGCCCGCTTTCAATTCACCATCGCCCAGCTCACGGACATTTCGCGGCTGCAGCTGGCCCACGTGGGGCCCGCCGAGCCGGTAAACCTGGCCGCGGTGGTGCAGGACGTGCGCCTGGACCTGATGCCCGCCATTGCGGCGGCGGGTGCCCAGCTCACGGTGGCGGTGCCGGCCGGGCTGGTCGTGTCCTTCTCGCCGGCCAACCTGCGCAGCATCGTCTACAACCTGCTCAGCAACGCCGTGAAGTACCGGGCGCCCGACCGCGCTCCGCATGTGCAGGTGCGCGCCCAGCACACGCCGCAGGCCGTGGTGCTGGAAGTGCAGGATAATGGCCTGGGCATGAGCGCGGTGCAGCAGCGCCAGCTTTTTGGCTTGTTTCAGCGCCTGCATACCCACGTGGAGGGCTCGGGCGTGGGCCTCTACATCACGAAGCGCCTGATTGAGAACGCTGGCGGCACCATTACCGTGCAGAGCCAGCCCAACGCGGGAACCACTTTCACCGTTAGGTTCCCTAGCTAAGTATCCGCTTCCCATCTATATGCTACCCTTACCCAGTGTGTTGCTGGTCGATGACGACCCCACCACCAATTTTCTCAATAAGCTGCTGCTAACCAATATGGGCGTGACCGAGCAGGTGCTCGTGGCCGAAAACGGCGAGCAGGCCCTGCGCACCCTCGACCAAACCTGCACGGCGCTGGCTAATGTGGCGTGCCCTAGGCTCATTTTTCTCGACATGAACATGCCCGTGCTCAACGGCCTGGGGTTTCTGGAAGTCTACGTGCAGATGCCGCTGGCGCAGCAGCAAGCCATTGTCATCGTCATGCTCACTACTTCGCTGCATGAGCACGACTTGGCGCGGGCGCAGCAGCTCCCCATTGCCGGCTTTCTCAACAAGCCGCTGACCCGCGAGAAGGTCACAACTTTGCTGGAGCAGCACTTCGCCAGGTAAATCCCGATTAGAGCGCTGCCCGGCGTAGCGCTGAGCACAATAGCCGGGTGCGTATTGCAGCTTAATATACTATTGGCTAGCGCGATGAAGCCTATAACAATATAACTGCCGGTGGCAGCGGGAACGCTAGGGCGATATACCGTGTAGCTTGCGCTACGCTTACTTACCAGCTAACCGTATGGATGTGTTGAAACGGCACCGCGTCAGCGTGTCCGGCACGGGGGCCCGACCCCTAGTATTTGTGCACGGCTTTGGCTGCGACCAGCACATGTGGCGGCTGGTGGCCCCCGCCTTCGAGGCCGAGTACCGGGTGGTGCTGCTCGACCTGGTGGGGGCCGGCGGCTCCGACCTGGCTGCCTACGACCCGGCCCGCTACAGCACCCTAAGTGCGCATGCCGAGGACGTGCGCGAGGTGCTCCGCGCGCTGGACTTGCACGACGTAGTATTCGTGGGCCATTCGGTGAGCGCGATGATTGGGGTGCTGGCCGCCGTGCAGGAGCCGGCGCGGTTTGCCCGCCTCGTGCTGGTGGCGCCCTCACCGCGCTACCTCAACGCGAGCGGCTACACGGGCGGCTTCGAGCCGGCCGACATTGCCGAGCTGCTGGAGGCCATGGATACCAACTACCTAGGGTGGTCGGCGGCGTTTGCGCCCGTGGTGATGGCCCACCCCGACCAGCCGGAGCTGGCCGCCGGGCTGGCCAACAGCTTTTGCCGCACCGACCCGGCCATTGCCCGGCACTTCGCCGGCGTCACATTTCTGGGCGATAACCGGGCAGACCTGCGCCACGTGCGCACCCCCGCCCTGATTTTGCAGAGCGCCCAAGACTTGCTCGCGCCGCTGGCCGTGGGCACCTACCTGCACCACGAGCTGGCCGGCAGCCAGCTCGTGGTGCTGGATACCAGCGGCCACTGCCCGCACGTCAGTGCCCCGGCGGCTACCATTGCCGCCATTCGTGCATATTTGCAGGCAGCCCGCTCGCTCCCTGCATGAAAGCCGATGACGACCAGTCCACTCCACCCCTCGACCTGCGCCTGACGCAGGAAAGCGCCGAGGACCTCTACGAGCAAGCGCCGTGCGGCTACTGCTCGTGCCTGCCCGACGGCACGCTGGTGAAAGTAAACCAAACCCTGCTGACCTGGCTGGGGTACACCCGCCCGGAGCTGGTGGCGCAACGCAGCCTCCAGCAACTCCTGACCCTAGGTGGAGCGCTGCACTTCGAGATGCACGGCATGCCCCTGCTGCTGCTGCAAGGTTACGTGCGCGAGCTGAGCTACCAGCTGCGGCGCAAGGATGGCACCACCCAGCCCGTGCTGCTGACGGCTACGCTGGTGCGCAATCAAGATGGCTCGCCGCTGGTGGTGCGGGTCATGCTCTTCGACATCACCGCCCGCCAGCAGTATGAGCAGGAGCTGCTGCGGGCCAAGCAGCTGGCCGACGACCAGCGCGCGCAGCTGGCCCAGGCCAACGCCGCCCTCACCGAAAACAATCAGCTGCTCACGCGCACCAACGCCGACCTCGACACGTTCATCTACACGGCCTCGCACGACCTGCGGGTGCCCATTGCCAACATCGAGGGCCTGCTGGCGCTGCTGGGCAGCGAGCTGCCCGCCGCGGTGCGGCAGGGGCCGGAAGTGGCGCACATTCTCGCCCTGATGAAGACGTCGGTAGACCGCTTCACCACCACCATCCACCAGCTCACCGACATCACCCAGCTGCAGCAGTCGCAGACCACACCCGCCGAGACGGTGGACCTGGCCGCGCTGTTCGACGCCGTGTGCCTCGACCTGGCCCCGCAGCTGCCCGCCGCGGCCCAGCTCACCCGGGCGGTAGACCAGTGCCCGCACTTCTTCTTCGCCTCCAATCACTTGCGCAGTATTCTCTACAACTTGCTCAGCAACGGTATCAAGTACTGCCACCCCGACCGGCCGCCCGTGGTGCAGGTGCGCTGCCGCCGGGCCGGCCACCAGGTTGTGCTAGAAGTGCAGGACAATGGCCTGGGCCTGAGTGCCGAACAGCAAGGCCAGCTCTTCGGCCTGTTTCAGCGCCTGCACAACCACGTGGAGGGCACCGGCATTGGCCTCTATATGGTCAAGCGCATTGTCGAAAATGCGGGCGGCACCATCACGGTGCAAAGCCAGCCCGATGTGGGCTCCACCTTCATAGTCACCCTGCCGGCCGGCGTTGCGTAGGGGTTGTGGAAGGCTAAGCGAAGCCCACCAGCAAGCCGATGCCGCAGTGGCCTACTGCCCGCTGGCGCAACCTAGGCCGCTGCTGGCCAGGTGCTGCTGCACCAGCTGGTGCAACACGGACTGCGTAAGCGGCTTGGTTACGTAAGCGCTGGCCAGTGCTTGGGCGCGCTCCCTATCCGCCTCCGCGGCTGAGGAGGACACAACGACGGTGGTCATCACCTGGCAATGAAGGGCGGGCAGCGCCTGCTGCTGGCGCAAAAATTCCAGGCCGTTCATCACGGGCATGTTGATATCAACCAGCACGAGCACAGACAAGGGCGGCTGCGTCGAGGCGCATAACTCCTGCAGTACCTCCAGCGCTTGCTGGCCATTGCTGGCTTCCAGTACCCTGCCCGGCACCTGCTCCTGCCGCAATAAGCGGCAAGTAAGAAAGCGAGCAACGGCATCATCATCTACCACCAGCGTCACCGAAGAAGTATCCATAGCTACAAGGCATAATGTGCGTAACCCACCCATTCTCTACGGGTTTTACCCAGCAGTTGGTTTACCGCTGGGTGTGTTTAGGATGAAATAAGCTAGGTAGCCGCGTGAGTATGAAGTTTTGTTGAGGGCAAAAAAATGTGGCTAGCCCCCCGATTTCGCCCCGCAAGCCGCCGCCGCCTAGCCAACAATTGCCAGCTCGCTACCCGCTCTGGCCCGCCCCAGGAGCACCGGGGCCGTAGCACACCCACCAGCAAAGCCCAGCAGCCGGCCGGCCGCGCCCTGGGCTACACCGCCCACAAAACGGAGTGGGCCAGCCTCACTAGGCCTCCCGCATACCAACAGCCGCAACCGGCGCACCGGGTAAATGAGGCGCCGGCGCGGCGCGGAAGCCAGCACCCAGGCCGCTACCCGGCGCAGACCGCTTCAGCGGCCTTCTGCCCGGCTGAACAAAACAATTTTTAAACGCCGCGTTCGGGCGACGGGCCTCCGGATTAACACGGACTTATCTGGGAAGCAAACTCATAGCTCGAACTACGTATCTTACCATAAGCATAACCTAATGCGTAGAAAAACAAGTAGTTTTACTACGAAAGCTAAAACACAGGTTATTATATAAATTTATAGATATACTTTTCGTCCCATCGCGTTTCTTCATCAGGCTGCCCCATGCCAACTCTCGTCATGCTCCCCGAGCCCGTCGGGCAGGTGTTCGAAACGCTGCCCGACCTCTACCTGGTTCTCTCGCCCGAGCTGCTGGTGCTCACCGCGTCGGACGCCTACCTAGGCGCCCTGCAGCTGCCGCGCGCCGCCCTGCTGGGCCAGCCCTGGCCGGCCGCGCTGCCCACCACGCAGCCGGCCCTGGTGGCGGCCAGCCTGCGCCAGGCCTTGGCCACCCGGCAGCCGCAGGCCCTGCCCCCGCACCCCTACCAGGTGGGCCCGCCCGGCGGCCCCGCTGCACCGCGCTACTACACCGCGCTCACCACGCCCGTGCTCGATGCGCAGGGCCAGCTCGCCTACCTCGTGCACCGGCTGGAAGCAGCCGCCCCGCCCGACGACCCGGCGCAGCCACCCGAAAAAACGCTTTTACAGAAAGCCGAGATAATCGGCCAGATGGGTAGCTACGAGGGCGACGTGGCGACCCTGCACTTCTACTTTTCCGACAACCTATTTCGGCTGATGGGCTACGCGCCCCAGTCCTTCGTGCCCACGCTCGACTGGCTCGACTCGATTTCGGAGCCCGAGGATGCGGCGGCCGTGCGCCAGGTTATCGAGCAGGCCCTGCGCACCCGGCAGACTTACCAGTACCACCGCCGCATCTGGCGGCCCGATGGGCAGCAGCGGCACCTGGTGAGCACCGGCCAGGTGGCCTGCGATGCCGCCGGCCAGCCCACCAAGCTCCTGGGTACGGTGCAAGACGTGACCGAGCAGCAGCAGGCCCAAGCCGAAATTCAGCGGCAGGCGCACTTCATTCAGCAGGTGGCCGATGCCGTGCCGGGCACCATCAGCGTGTTTGACTTTGCCGAGCAGCGCATAGTGTACATCAACCGCGCCCAGTTTTTGCGCCTCGGCTACACCGAGCAGGAGCTGGCTGCCCTAGGCGACCTGCGCTGGATAGAGGAGCTGGTGCACCCCGCCGACCAGCCCCTGCTGCGCCAGCACCTGGCCGCGCTGGCCGCCGCCCCCGACGACGAAATTCGCAAGCTCGACTACCGCCTGCGCCACCGCGAGGGGCATTGGGAATGGCGCCGCACCCGGGCCAAGGTATTCCGGCGCGATGCGGCCGGCGTGCCGCTCCAGTACATCAGCCTCAACGAGAACACCACCCGCGAAAAGCAAGCCGAAGAGGCCCTGCGCAACGAGCACCGCCGTCTCAAAGAAGCCCAGGCCCTGGGCCACCTAGGGTGGTTTGAGTGGCGCGTGGCCACTGGGCACATGCACTGGTCAGAAGAGCTGTACCACCTGCACGGCCTGGCGCCCCAGGCCGACATCAGCCTCGCCGACGCCCAGGCCTTTGTGTACCCCAGCGACTTGCCCGCCTACGAGGAGCTGCACCGCACGCTGGGCGCCCGGCCCGGCACCGCCCAGCACCAGCAGCGCATCGTCACGGCCCAGGGCGAGGTGCGGGTGGTGGCGCGGCAGCTCGAAAGCCTGGCCGACGAGCAGGGCCGCGTGTGGCTGGTGCGCGGCACCGTGCACGACGTAACCGAGCAGGTGCAGGCCGCCGCCGCCCTGCAGCAGCACGTGCAGCGCCTGCAGCAGTCCGAGGAAGTAGCCAACCTAGGCAGCTGGGAATACACTGTGGCCACCGGCGCGCTGGTGTGGTCCGAGGGCCTGTACCGCCTGCTGGGCCTGCCGCCGGGCCGCCTCGTAGGGCCGCGCACCTACCTCGACGTAGTGGTGCCCGCCGACCGCGCCTTGGCCGAGCAGCTGCTGCGGCAGGCCCGGCAGGGCCACCTGGCCTACGAGGAAAACGTGCGCGTGCTGGTCGAGGGCCAGATAAAAACGTTGCGCGTCAAGGCCTTGCAAACCACCGACGCCAGCGGGCACGCCGAGCGCCTGCTGGGGGTAGCCTTCGACATCAGCCCTGTGACGCGACTGGAGGCCGAGAACCTGCACCTGCGGCTGCGCCAGCAGCAAGAGCTGCTGGCCGCCACCGTGCAGGCCCAGGAAGAAGAGCGCCGCCGCATTGCCGAGAGCCTGCACAACGGCCTGGGGCAGCTGCTCTACGCCACCAAGCTGCAGCTCGACCAGCTCACTAGCGCGCCCCTGCTGGCCAGCGCGCCCGAGTTGGCCGCCACCCACCAGGCCACCAAGCGCCTGCTGAGCGAAGCCATGCGCCAGACCCGCACTATCTCGCACGAGCTGATGCCGGGCCTGGTCGAGGAGTTTGGCCTGGAAACGGCCTTGCGCGACATCTGCCGGAGCATGCACAGCGCGTCGTTTCAGCTGCACTGCCTCAGCTTCTTAGACGAAGCCCACCCCCTGCCCCGGCCCCTGGAAGTAGTGCTCTACCGCCTGGCCCAGGAGCTGACCCAGAACGTGGTGAAACACGCCCGGGCCACCCAGGCCACCCTCGAAATCGAAACCCTGCCCGGCTGGGCCGTGCTGCGGGTCGAGGACAACGGCCAGGGCTTTGCACCCGCCACCGCCCAGGCGGGCATCGGCCTGCGCACCCTGCACGAGCGCGTAGCCCAGTTTGGGGGCACCGTGCACATCGACTCGGCGCCCGCGCAAGGCACGCACGTGCAGGTGCGCCTGCCTCTGCCGAATGGAGACGCCTAGGGGCGGAGCGGAATACGAATGCGGACGTAGGCGCCGGCCCTGGGGTGCGTGCCCACCTGCATAGCCCCGCCAAGCAGCGTTACCTGGTCGCGGATGCTGCGCAGGCCCAGGCCGGTGGAAGCGGCGGGCGGCGTGGCAAAGCCGGGGCCGTTGTCTTCGGCCCGCAGCAGCACCGCGCCCGGCATGGTTTCGAGCTCCAGGCTGGCTTCGGTGGCACCTAGGGCGTGCTTCACAATGTTTTGGGCCAGCTCCTGGGCCATGCGGTAGAGAGCCAGCTGCAAGGCCGGCGCCAGCGGGGCCACCTCGGCATCGAGCTGCACCAAGCAGTGCAGGCGCCGCTGCGGGCTGCTCATCTTGTGGCAGATGTCTTGCAGGGCCGCCGCCAGGCCAAACTCTTCCAGCACCAGCGGCACCAGCTCGTGCGAGAGCGTGCGGGTTTGGCGGATGGCCTCGCCCAGCAGCTTGTCGGCCTCGCGATGGGCGGGCTGCCACGCGCCGCCGGGCAGCGGGCGCAGCTGGTCGAGGCGCAGCTTGGTGGCGTACAAAATCTGGCCGATGCCGTTGTGCAGGCCTTCGGCGATGCGGCGGCGCTCGGCCTCCTGGGCGGCCTGCACCGCCTCAAACAGCGCTTGCTGTTGGCTCAGGCGCAGGCGCAGGTTTTCCTGCTCCAGTCGCTGCAACTGGCTGATGTCCAGGTCCACGCCCAGCACCCGCGCGGGCTGGCCCGCCTCGTCGTGCAGCACCACGGCCTTGAGGCGCACGGTCTTGACCTGCCCGCCCACGCGCAGGTGCAGAATGCCCTCGGCATCGGCGGCGCCCGTCGTGAGTTGGCGCACCAGCTGCTCGGCCCGGGGCCGGTCGGCGTCCACCACGTGGTCGAGGTAGATGGCGGGCGTCACGGGCTGGCCCAGGGGCAGGCCTAGCAGCTGGTACATGCCGTCGGACCAGCGCATAGCGCCCGTGGCCAGCTCGTAGTCCCAGCTGCCTAGGCCCGCTACGGCCTCGGCCTGCTCTAGCAGGCGCAGGTTTTTGATACGCTCCTGCTCGGCGTTTTTGCGCTCCGTAATGTCGAGGTTGGTGGCCACCAGGGCATCGCCCATGCGCACAAACTGGCACGAGAACCACTGGTTAAAGCCCTCGTAGTCGTAGAAATACTCCATGCCCTGGGGCCGGCCGGTGGCCAGCGTGCGCAGCATCAGGTCGTAGATGCCGGTGAGCCGCACGCCGGGGTATTCCTGGGCGTAGAGCTTGCCCACCAGGTCGGTGCGCCCGGTTTCGCGCTCCAGCTCCCGGTTTACCAGGTTGATGCGGAAGTCCTGCACCCGCCCGGCCTCGTCGCGCACGGCGTGCAGCACCGACATCGAGAGCAGGCTGGTGTCGAAGACCGAGCGCAGCAGGTCGCGGTTTTGTTGCAGCTCGTAGGTGCGCTCGGCCACCAGCTGCTCTAGGTGGGCGTTGAGCTCGGCCAGCTGCTGCTGCGCCTGCTTGCGGGCCGTGATGTCGGTGGCCGTACCAATCCACTCGGCCAGCTCGCCCTGCGCATCGAGCAGCGGCACGGCCCGCGACGCCACCCAGCCCTCGGTGCCATCGGCGCGGTACACGCGGTGCTCCAGCTCGTAGGGGCTTTTGCTGATAATGGCGGCCTGAATGGCGGCCCAGGTGCGGGCCTGCTCGGCCGGCGGCAGGTAGCGCTCGGCCCAGGTAGTGCTCGGCTTCGGGGTGTCGGCCAGGAAGTTTTTACCTTCCAGAATCAGCATCTGCCGCCAGTCGGGGCTCATGCGGTAGAGCGTGTCGGAACTGGCCGTGACGAAGAGGCGAAACTGCTCTTCCGACTTTTGAAGGGCGGCTTCGCTGCGGGCGCGCGCCAGGCGCAGGTAGACGCGGGCGGCCAGCTCCCGAATGAGCTCCTGCTCATCGGGGCGCCAGTCGCCGGCCTCGGCCCGCCCCACGGTCAGCAGAAATTTCCAGCGCTCATCCTGCACGTAGGGCACGTCTAGGAGCGAGCCAATGCCGAGCGCGCGCAGCACCTCGGCGGGCGCCTGCACCAGCGCGCTGGGCGGCGCGGCGGTGAGCGCGGCCGGCTGGCCGGCCGCATAGTGCTGGCGGCCGGCGGCGGTGAGGTAGTCCGAAATGCGCGCCGCGCCCAGCCGGCCCGGCAGGTGGGCATCGTGCCGCCAGTCGTACACCACTTCGAGGCGGTCGGCGGCCTCGTCCACCATTGCAAAGTGGCAGCGCGCCAGCTGCAAATGGTCGGCGAGGCGGCCCGCGATGCGACCTAGGATATCTTCGGCGCTAGCCAGCGGGGCAAAGTCGGCGCTGGTTTCGGCCAGAAAAGCCAAGTTGGCTTCGTAGCGCTTGCGCGCCGTGATGTTGGTGAGCACGTTGGCCAGGGTGCGGCTGCCGGGGCCGCCCACCCGCGCGGTGTACACGTCGAACCAGCGGCCCAGCTCGGGCACGTACTGCTCGTAGCGAATGGACTCCCCGGTCTGCGCCACGTGGCCGAGCCGCGCCAGCCGGCTTTCCTCGATGTTGGGCATCAGCTCGCGCGCGCGCTTGCCCACCGCCGTGCGCGGCAGGCCGCTCATTTTTTCGTGCGCCTGGTTCATCTCCAGAATGCGGTAGTCCACGGCCTTATCCACCTCATCCACAAGCACTTCCACGGTGGTAAAGCCTTCGTCGATAGAGTCGAACAGGGTGCGGTATTTTTCTTCGGAGCGGGCCAGCGCTTCCTCGGCGCGGGCGCGCTCCACGGCGGCCCAGGTGCGGTGGGCCGTTTCCTCCACCAGCGCCACCTGCTGCGGCGTCCAGGCGCGGGGCGCGCTTTGGTTGGCCACCAGGGTAGCCACCAGCCGCCCCTGCCGCAGCAGGGGCACCACCACGGCGGCCCGAATGTCGTTGGCGCGGTAGTCGGGGCGCTGCGCCTCGGGCAGGGTGGGGTCGGTGTCCACGTCGTGGCACACCCAGGTCTGGCCATCGGCCAGCCAGGGCATGGGCCAGTCGCCCAGCGGGTAGCGGCGGGCGTGGCTGGGGGTACCCAGCCGGTGCCAGTCGTGGATGACGACGTACCGCTCGGCGGCTTCGTCGATGTCCACGTAGTAGGCCCGGTCCACGCCTAGGTGCTGGCCCAGCACACGGGCGGCCGTGGCCTGAATATCGACCGAGCTGGTGAGCAGCCGCAGCGCATCGCTGAGCTGGAGCAGAAACGCCTGCCGCTCTTCGGCCTGCTTGCGGGCGGTGCTGTCTTTAAAAAACACCGACAGCCCACCGGCCTGGCTGGGGTAGATGCTCACATCGACCCAGGTGCCGAGCACCGGCGACACCGTTTCGTAGTGCGCCGGCTGGCCCGTCTGCCGCACCAGGTAGTGCTGGCGGTACGACTCGCCGCCCACGGCCTGCGGAAACTCCGTCCAATGGTGGCGGCCCACCAGGGCGCCGGCCTCGCGGCCCCAGAGCTGGGCGGCCCTTTGGTTGACGTAGGTGTAATGAAACCCGGCATCGAGGTCGTAGAAGGCGTCGCTGGTGTTTTCGAGCACGCCCACCAACTGGGCGTGCGCCGCCTGCAGGGCGGCTTCGGCCCGGGCGCGCTCGAGGCGGGCGTAGAGGCGGGTGGCCATCTGCTGCAACAGCTCCACCTCGTCGGGCCACCAGTCGCCGGGCTGGGCGCGGGCGGCGGTCAGCATAAAGCGCCAGCGCCCATCCACGAGGTGCGGGATGTTGACCAACGAGCCGAACCCAAACGAAACCAGGGCTTCGGGGCCGTTGGTGAGCAGCGGGTTGGGCGCCTGGCCGGTGCTCACCAGCGGCCGGCCCGCGCCTAGGTGCTGCTGGCCCGCGGCCGTTACGATGGCCGAAAGGGCGTGCTCGCCCAGCCGCGGCGGCAGGTGCGTGGCCTCCCACCGCCAGTCGAAAATAATTTCGAGGCGGTCGGCCTCGGGGTCTACCACGGCCAGGCAAAAGCGCGACAGGTGCAGGTACTCGGCCAGCTGCTCGCCCACGCGGCTCATAATCTGCTCGGCACTGAGCAGGGGCGCAAAATCGACGTTGAGGTCGGCCAGAAAAGCCAGGTTGGCTTCGCGGCGCTTGCGCTTAGTCACGTTGCGAAAAATGACCCCTAGGTGCCGGCTGCCGGCCCCGCCAATGCGCGACACCGTGAGCTGAAACCATTGGTGGCCCAGGCTGTGCAGCTCGTATTCGAGGTGCAGCGGCTCGCCGGTGGCCACCACGGTGGCGTATTTTTCCAGCAGAAAGTCCAGCCGCTCCGGTATCACTTCGGAGCGCCGCTGGCCGCGCAGCTCCCGCCCCACGTGCTTCACGAAGGCCGGGTTGGTTTCCTGGTACACAAAATCCACGGGCTGGCCGGCGGCATCCACCAGCAGTTCCAGGATGGCAAAGCCCTCGTCGGCGGTGGCAAACAGGGCCCGGTATTTTTCTTCCGGGCCCGCCGGGGCAGCGGCTTCGGCGGGCGGGCGGGCGGGGCTGGCCTGCCAGTACACCACCACCTGGCCCGCCTGCCGGGCGCTGGTCTGGGTTATCCACTGCTGGGTGGCGGGCAAAAAAAACTCGGCCGGCGGCAGCGTGGCGCCGGCGGCCAGCGCCCGCAGCGCCTGGTAGAGGTCGGGGGGCAGGCCGGTGGGCGCGAGCGCGGCCAGCGGCTGGCCCAGCACCACCGCCGCCGGCTGGCCCCACCACGCTGCGCCCTGCCGGTTGAGGGCCTGCACCGTGGCATCGGCCCCGAGCACTAGCACGCCCCAGGGCAAGGTATCGAGCAGCAAACTAGCCGAAAGGTCGGCTGCAATCAAGTGGTCCATGAGAAAAAGCGCGGGTGCGGCGGGGCGGGCTGGGTACTGGCAATTACCTTGCCGCTACCCTAGGGCGCCCCCCTGGGCAGGGGCCGCCCTAGGGTAGCGGCAAGGGCATGGCCTTATACGAAGTAAACCAGCTGCGCGGACCTAGCAAGGGCGCACCGACCAGCACACCGGGCGGCGGGGCCGCGGGCCGCCCGGGCGGCGTTGGGGCCAGCCAGCGCGGGGGCAGCAAGGGTAGCAAAGACGAGCGGCAGGTGGTGGGCACCTGTTGCGCAGCACCGTTTTCGGAACGAGAGTAAAAGAGAACAGCAGGCGGCGTGAGCTAGCGAAGATACTGGCCCTGGGCCGGCCCACGCTGAAGTATTGCGCAAAAATGCGGCGGCCGGCCGGGCGCTCATCCAGCCCGCCGCACTCGTGGCAAGGCGTTCGTTGGGGGCGCCGGCCGGCAAGTACCTAGGGGATAATTACGTGTTTTGCTTGCCCAAAACCAGTAGCCGTCCCCTTGGGGGAGAGGCCGCCACTTCAGAATTTTGTGTGGTCCTCTACTCACTACTTCATACGCTATGACCTACGACCCTAAGTTTGGCCCCGCCGCGCAAACGCCGGCGCAGCGCGCCTGGGTACTGGCCCAGATGCAGCGCATGCTGCCGGGCCTTGCCAAGAAGATGAGCGCCTGCACCCAGCAGCTCTACGCCCGCTACGTGGCCGGCGAGCTTACCTGGTATCAGGTCAGCCAGGCCCGGGAGGCGGCCCTCGCCACGGGCGGCGGCCCGCTTTAACCGCTTCGACACTACCCCCGGCCGCTTGGCCGCCCGGTCAAAGTCCAGCGTCGGCCCCCATACCGGCTGCTGGCACTATTTAAAAAAGCCTCGCCCACCCAGGCAAGGCTTTTTTAATGCTGTTGATTACCAGTCGTTACCGCCCTGGGCTGGTTATTTATGGCTGGGTAGCCGCATCCAAATGCCTCCCCTTCTTTAGTTTGCGGCGTCTGGATAGTTACCTTTTGTAGCGCGCGTATCTTTTCGCGCCCCTTTGCGCTGCCATGCCCCCTGCTTCTTCGTTGCAGGTCCTTGACCTGTTTCCCGCCGACGCGCTGCTCACCACGGTCCTCGACCTGTCGCCGACGGGCATGGTGCTTTGCGCACCCGTGCACGACCAAGCCGGCCACCTCGTGGATGTGGCGCTGGCCTACCTCAACCCCGCCGCGCAGCGCCTGCTGCACCTGCCGGCGCAGCCCGGCACCACCTTCACGCAGCAGTTTGCCGGTAGCCGCACCGATGGCAGCTGGGCGCTGGTGCACGGCGCGTTTGGGGCGCCCGCGCCGGGCCACCCGGCGGCGGCGCCCGCCGTGCGCGGCCCCCAGCACCGCCTGCACCTGGCGGCCCAGCGCGTGGGCGGCGGGCTACTGCTGAGCTTCAGCGAGGCGCCCGCCGGGCCCGAAGCGCCCGCCCCGCCTGCGGAGCCGGGCCGCCTGGCCGAACGCAGCCAGCAGCTCGAGCGCTTCGATGCGGTGCTGGGCAGCTTGCAGGAGTTCGTGTATTTATTTGACCTGGAGGGCCGCTTTCGCTACGTGAACCAGCCGCTGCTGGACCTGTGGGGGCTGCCCCTAGAGCAGGCCCTCGGCAAGAATTTCTTTGACCTAGGATACCCCGCGCCGCTCGCCACGCAGCTGCAGACTCAGATTCAGCAGGTGGCCGCCACCCGGCAGCCCGTGACGGGCGAAACGGCCTACACCAGCCCCACCGGCGAAACCGGCGAATTTGAGTACACCTTCGTGCCCCTGCTCGGCCCCGATGGCGCGGTGGAGGCCGTGGGCGGCCGCACCCACCCCGCAACGGAGCACCGGCGGGCCGCCGCCGCCCTGCGCGCCAGCGAGGCCAAGTACCGCACGCTCTTCGAAACCATCGACGAAGGTTTCTGCCTGATTGAGATGCTGTTCGACGGTGCGCAGCGGCCCGTGAACTACCGCTTTGTGGAGGTGAACCCCGCCTTTGAGCGGCAAACGGGCCTGGCCGGCGCCACCGGGCGCACCATCGGCGAGCTGGCCCCGCAGCTCGAGCAGCATTGGTTTAACACCTACGGGGCCGTGGCGCGCACCGGCCAGCCGGTGCGCTTCGAGCAGCGGGCCGCGCAGCTGCACCGCTGGTTCGACGTGTACGCCTTTCGGGTGGGCGAGCCCGGGCAGCACCGGGTGGCCGTGCTGTTCACCGACATTTCGCAGCGCCGGCAGGCCGAGGAAATCCTGCGCCAGAGCGAGCAGCAGCACGCGTTTCTGCTGCAGCTCAGCGACCAGCTGCGCCCGCTGGTAGACGCGGCCGACATTCAGTACCAGGCCGCCTGCGCCCTGGGGCGGTACCTAGGGGCCAGCCGCGTGGGCTACGCCGAAGACCTGGGCGACGGCCAGCACATTGAAGTCACGCGCAACTACACCCAGCCGGGCGTGCCCAGCCTCGCGGGCCATTACCACTATGACGACTACGGCCCCGAGCTGCTGCAAACCCTCAAAGAAGGGCGCACCGTGGTGCGCCCCGACATTGCCCACGACCCCACGCTCACGGCCGCGGAGAAGGCGGCCCACGCCGCGCTCCAGCTCGGGGCTACCGTCAACGTGCCGCTGCGCAAGGATGGGCAGCTCAGGGCGGTGCTGTTTATGCACTACCCCACGGCCCACGCCTGGACCGCCGACGAGCTGGCCCTGCTCGAAGAAACGGCCGAGCGCACCTGGGCCGCCGTGATGCGCGCCCGCGTAGAAGCGGCCCTGCGCGAGTCGGAAGAGCGGTTTCGGGTGATGGCCGACGCCGTGCCGCAGATAGTGTGGATAATGGACGCGGACGGCCGCACCGAGTTTTTCAACCGGCAGTGGGGCCTCTACACCGGCGGCCCCCTGGAGCCGAGCACGGCCGCCACGGTGGCCAACAACTACGTGCACCCCGACGATGGCGCCCCCACAATACGGGCTTTTGAGGAGGCGCGACGCACCGGTACCATCTTCCAGGTCGAGCACCGCATTCGGGCGGCCGATGGCACGTACCGCTGGTTTTTGGTGCGCGCCGAGCCCTTCCGCGACCCTACGAGCGGCCAGATTCTCCGCTGGTTTGGCTCTTCCGTCGACATCCACGACCGCAAGCAGGTGGAGGAAGCGCTGCTCCGCAGCCAGGAGCGGCTGCAAAAAGCGCTCTCCATCGACACGGTGGGCATCCTGTTTTTTGACCTGGCGGGCGACCTGCACGACGGCAACGCGGCCTTCGAGCGCATGAGCGGCTACGCGCGCGCCGAGCTGGCCCAGGGCCAGATACACCTGGACGCGCTCACAGCGCCGGGCTTCGCGGCGGCCACGCAGCAGGCCCTGCACGAGCTGCGCACCACCGGCGAGAGCACGCCCTTCGAGAAGCAGTACCAGCGCCCCGACGGCTCGTACTGGTGGGGGCTGTCGGCGGGCAAGCGCCTGAGCGACACCGAGTGCGTCAAGTTTGTGCTCGACATCACGGAGGCCAAGCGGGCGGAAGAAGCCCTGCGCCACTCGCAGCAGCTGTTGCAGCGCTCCAACGAGCAGCTCACGCGCACCAACGTCGACCTCGACAACTTCATCTACACCGCCTCGCATGATTTAAAATCACCCATCACCAACATCGAGGGCCTGCTGCACGAGCTGCAGGCCCAGCTGCCGGCCGCCGCCCAGCGGGCGTATGACCTAGGGCCACTGCTGACCATGATGCAGGAATCGGTGGCCCGCTTTCAGCGCACCATCGACCACTTGAGCGACATCACTAAGCTGCAAAAGGAGCACGACCAGCCCATTACCGAGGTGTTGCTGCCGCCCGTGGTGGAGGATATCTGCCAGGACCTGCTGCCCCTGCTGAAAGCCACCGGGGCGCAGGTAGAAGTCGACTTCGCGGCCTACCCTAGGGTGCTGTTCTCGCCCAAGAACCTGCGCTCGCTGCTCTACAACCTGCTCAGCAATGCCGTAAAGTACCGCCACCCCGCCCGCCCGCCCCGGGTCCGGCTCTCCTGCTACCCCGACCCCACCGGCCAGTACCTCGTGCTGCGCGTGCAAGACAACGGGTTGGGCGTCGAGGCCAGCCATTACCAGGAGCTTTTCGCCATGTTCCGGCGCCTGCACAGCCACGTGGAGGGGTCCGGCATTGGGCTGTACATGGTCAAGCGCATGGTCGAAAACGTGGGCGGGCGCATTGAGGTCGACAGCCAGGTGGGCCTGGGTTCCACTTTCTCGGTGTATTTGCCCTACCCGCCTGGCTCCGCTGCGCAGCCTTCTCTGTAACGAAGTACCGGGCCAGGAGCCAGCAGCTTCGCAGCCCACAGCTCGCCAGATTTCTGGTTACCCGCTCGCCCTAGGTCAGGAAATTAGGCAATTGCGGAACGCGGCCACTGCGCGGCGGCTCAGCCGAAAACCGGGCGCGCGGGCGGCGCTTATTACGGGCTGGCTGCTAAACAAACATTTGTTTGTGTTTATTTGCACGTGAAAAGAACGCGCCGCCCCCGGCGGCCGTTCTAGTGCTACTCCCTTCCCACCCGCCAACAGCCCTTCCCATGCTGTTCAACCCCGCCATCGAGCGGCTGCCGCTGCCACAGCTGCGCGCCCTCCAAAACGCCCGGCTCAAGGAGCAGGTGGCGTACGCGTACGAGCGGGTACCCTTTTACCGGCGCAAGTTTGAGGCCTTAGGGGTGCATCCGGCCACATTTCGGGGCTTGGAGGACCTGGGCAAGCTGGGCTTTACCAAGAAGACGGATTTTCGGGATAACTATCCCTTCGGCCTGTTTGCGGTGCCCGAGCACGAGGTCGCGCGCCTGCACTGCTCCAGCGGCACCACGGGCAAGGCCACAGTAGTTGGCTACACGGCCCACGACCTCGCGATTTTTGCCGAAGTAGTGGCCCGCTCGCTGGCCGCCGCCGGCTGCCGGCCCGGCATGAAGCTCCAGAATGCCTATGGCTACGGCCTCTTCACGGGCGGCCTGGGCGTGCACTACGGCGCCGAAAAGCTGGGCCTGACGGTCATCCCCGTTTCGGGTGGCAGCACCGACCGGCAGCTGCAGCTCTTGCAGGATTTCCGGCCCGAAATTCTCTGCGCCACGCCCTCTTACGCGCAGGTGCTGGCCGAGGAACTCAAGCGCCGCGGTATCAGCCCCGAAGCGCTTAATTTGAAGTACGCCGTGCTGGGCGCCGAGCCTTGGACCGACGCCATCCGGCAGCAGGTAGAGGCCGGCCTGCACGTGAAAGCCACCAATATCTACGGCCTCAGCGAAATCATGGGCCCCGGCGTGTCGCAGGAAGACGTGAACGAGCGTGGCACCGGCAGCTACGTGTGGGAAGACCATTTCTACCCCGAAATAGTGGACCAGCACACCGGCGAGCTGGTGCCCGAAGGCGACCTAGGCGTGTTGGTATTCACAACCTTGACCAAAAAGGCCATGCCCATCCTGCGGTACTGGACCAACGATATCACCAACCTCACCTACGACCACTCGGTGAGCCGCACGCACGTGAAAATGGGCCCGATTCGGGGCCGGGCCGACGACATGCTCATCATTCGCGGGGTCAATTTCTTCCACACGCAAGTCGAGGATATCCTCAGCGGCCTGCCCCAGGTGAGCCCCTACTACCAGGTGGTGGCCTCGCGCCGCGGCAGCCTCGACGAGGTAGAAGTGCGCGTAGAAATCGCCGAGGACCTCATGCGCGACCTGGGCCTGGAAACCGTGACCGCCGACACCATCCAGCAGCACGACTGCCTGCGGGCGCTGCAAGGCTCCTTTGCCAAGAAAATAAAGGACAACATCGGCCTCAGCATGAAGGTGACGCTGCTCGGCTTCGGCACGCTGCCGCGCAGCGAGGGCGGTAAGCTCAGCCGCGTGCGCGACCTGCGGGCGCTGACTTAGCAAGCTATTCCGTCATGCTGAGCGCAGCGGAGTCGAAGCATGACGAACGTATTTATTGAACAGAATCAGCAATTACATGCCTCCCAAAACCACTCTCAGCCCCGCCCCGACGGCCCTGCCGCCCGCCTCGGGCGCGGCGCGGCTGGTGAAAAAGCGCCGCCCCGAGCAGCGGCAGCTCATCCTCGACGAAGCGGCTCATCTATTTAAGGAGCGCGGCTTCGGCAGCTCGTCGATGCGCGACCTAGGAGCGCGGGTGGGCCTCGACGCGGCTAGCATGTACAACCACATCAAGTCGAAGGACGAGATTCTGGATACCATCTGCTTTCAAGTATCGGACACCTACATCGCGCAGCTGACCGAGGCAGAGCAAATGGCCGGGACGCACCTCGATAAAATAACCGAGCTACTGCGGCGCCACGTGCGCCTGATGACCACGAACGGCGCCGCCGTATCGGTAGCCAACAACGAGTGGAAGGCGCTGACCGAGCCGCGCCTGACCGAATTTAAGCAGGCCCGCAAGCGCTACGAAAAAGGCTTTGCGGCGCTGATTGAGCAGGGCATCGCGGCGGGCGAATTGCAGTCCGTGAACGTGTCGGTGGCCTTATTTACGCTGCTCTCGGCGGTGCGCTGGGTCGAGCTGTGGTACCGGCCGGGCCGCAGCTTGTCGGCCGCCGAACTGGAAACCGACCTCCTTACCATGCTCCTCGACGGGCTGAAAAAACCTACCGCATGAGCCGCTTTCACAAACTCAAAATCAAGCACATCGCCCGCGAAACGCCCGACTGCGTGCGCGTGACGCTCGACGTGCCCACCGAGCTGCGCGAGGCGTTCCGCTTCATGCAGGGGCAGTACCTCACCTTCCGGCGCGTGCACAACGGCGAGGAACTACGCCGCTCGTACTCCATTTGCAGCAGTCCGCTCGATGGCGAGTGGCAGGTAGCCATTAAGAAAGTGCCGGAAGGCCGCTTCTCGGGCCTAGCCGTGGATGGGCTGCGCGCCGGCGAGGAGTTGGAGGTGATGCCGCCGGCCGGGCACTTTTACACCGCGCTGCACCCCGCGCAGGCCAAGCACTACGTGGCCTTTGCGGCGGGTAGCGGCATTACGCCCATTTTTAGTATCGTGAAGACGGTACTACTGACAGAGCCTAACAGCCGCGTGACGCTGGTGTACGGCAACCGCGGCCGCAATTCCATCATCTTCAAAGAAGCCCTGGAAGCGCTCAAAAACAAGTTTCTCAGCCGCCTGAGCGTGTACCACATCCTGAGCCGCGAGCAGGGCGACGCCGACTTGCTCTTCGGCCGCATTGATGAGCAGAAGGCCCGGCAATTCTTGGAAAAAGTGGTGCCCGCCAGCCAGATTGACGAGTGCTTCCTGTGCGGCCCCGAGGACATGGTAAACGGCGTGCGTACGGCCCTGACCAGCGCAGGCGTGGCGCCCGAAAAAATTCACTTTGAGCTATTTGGCTCGGCCAGCGCGGGCCAGGCCGGCGCGGCCAAAACCAAGCTGCCGCCCGCGGGCGAAGACGACAAAAAGAGCCTGGTAACGCTGAAACTCGACGGTGGCGCGCGGTTGTTAGAGATGTCGTACTACGGCAATACCATCCTCGACGCGGCCCTGGAAAGCGGCATCGACGCACCATACTCCTGCAAAAACGGTATGTGTAGCACCTGCCTCGCCCGCGTGACCAACGGCCGCGTGGAGATGGACGTAAACTACTCGCTCTCTGTCGACGAGGTAGCGCGGGGCTACGTGCTCACCTGCCAGGCCCGGCCCGTGACGGAGCAGGTAACCGTGGATTTTGACCAGTAATTTGACTTGTTTGAAGTGGTGAAACCGCCTGTCATTGCGAGCGTAGCGAAGCAATCTTTCCTTGTCGTCTGCTCACGTCTGCCATGCGTGAAGGAAAGATTGCTTCGCTGCGCTCGCAATGACAAGCGGTTTGGAAAACGCATTAATCAACAATAGATAACCAATATGGAAACCCTAACCGCCCCCGCCCTCACCCAGGAAGAACAGTTCCAGGCCCGCATCGACGCCGACGTGCGTATCGAGCCTAAGGACTGGATGCCCGACGCCTACCGCAAAACCCTGATTCGGCAGATTTCGCAGCACGCGCACTCCGAGCTGGTGGGGATGCTGCCCGAGGGCAACTGGATTACGCGTGCTCCGTCGCTTAAGCGCAAGTCCATCCTGCTCTCGAAGGTACAGGACGAGGCCGGCCACGGCCTTTACCTCTATAGCGCCGCCGAAACCCTAGGCACCAGCCGCGACCAGATGCTGGCCGACCTGCACTCGGGCAAGGCCAAGTACAGCAGCATCTTCAACTACCCCACCCTGAGCTGGGCCGACATGGGCTGCGTGGGGTGGCTGGTCGATGGCGCCGCCATCCTCAACCAGGTGCCGCTGTGCCGCACCAGCTACGGGCCGTATGCGCGGGCTATGGTGCGGGTGTGCAAGGAAGAAAGCTTCCACCAGCGCCAGGGCTTCGAGGTGATGCAAACGCTATGCGAGGGCGCGCCCGCTCAGAAAGAAATGGCCCAGGAGTCGCTCAACCGCTGGTGGTGGCCCACGCTGATGATGTTCGGCCCGGCCGACGATGCCTCGCCCAACACCGAGCAGAGTATGAAGTGGCGCATCAAGCGCTTCACCAACGACGAGCTGCGTCAAAAATTCGTGGACATGATGGTGCCTCAGGCCGAGTTCCTAGGCCTGACCGTGCCGGATGAAAAGCTGCGCTGGAATGAGGAGCGCAAAGCCTACGACTTCGGCGAGGTGAACTGGGAAGAATTCTGGCAAGTAGTGAAGGGCAACGGCCTCTGCAACGCCGACCGCCTGCAAGCCCGCGTGCAAGCGCATGAGGAAGGGGCTTGGGTCCGTGAAGCGGCTAATGCGCACGCCGCGAAGCGCAAGGCGCGTACGGCGGCGGTAGCGGCTTAAATTCCAACGTCCGTCATGCAGAGCGTAGCGAAGCATCTCGCTCGCACCGTTGCTGGCAAAAGAGGTTAGTGCAGCACGCGAGATGCTTCGCTACGCTCTGCATGACAATGCTTTATAACACATTATGAACCAGTCCGAATGGCCTCTGTGGGAGGTCTTTATCCGCAGCAAGCAGGGCCTCGACCACAAGCACATGGGTAGCCTGCACGCCGCCGATGCCACCATGGCTATCCAAAACGCGCGCGACGTGTACACGCGCCGCCTGGAGGGCGTGAGCATCTGGGTGGTTGAGTCGACGCATATCCACGCCTCAAACCCCGACGATGCCGAAGCTTTCTTCGACCCGGCGGCCGATAAAGTGTACCGGCACCCCACGTTCTACGACGTGCCGGATTCCATTAAACACATGTAATGCTGCCCGTTATGCAAGCCGTCCCTTCCGAATCTGCCGCCCTGGCCACCTACCCCGCCGAGGTGCGGCAGCAGCTGTTTCAGTACGTGCTGCAACTGGCCGATACCAGCCTCATCCTAGGCCACCGCCTGAGCGAATGGTGCGGTCACGGCCCCATCTTGGAGCAGGATTTGGCGATGGCCAACATCGCGCTGGACCTGCTGGGAGAAACCCGCAGCCTCTACCAGTACGCCGCCGAACTGGAGGGCCTAGGCCGCACTGAGGACGACCTGGCCTACCTGCGCGCGGCCGTGGAGTATCGCAATCCGCTGCTAGTGGAGCAGCCCAACGGCGACTTTGCGCACACTATCGTGCGGCAGTTTCTGTTCGATAATTTCCACTATCCCTTCCTGCAACAACTCAAAAGCAGCCCCGACGAGCGCCTGGCGGGCATTGCCGAAAAAGCCGTGAAGGAAGCCGCCTACCACCTCAAGTGGAGCTCGGAGTGGATAATTCGCCTCGGCGACGGCACGCCCGAAAGCCGGCAGCGCGTGGAAAAAGCCATCGCCAGCCTCTGGCGTTATGCTGCCGAGCTGACCACGCCCACCACCGCCGAAAAGGCGTTGCAGGCCGCGTGTATCATTCCCGACTACGCCACTTTGCAGCCCGCAATGGCCGCCCACCTGGCCCACGTATTGGAAGAAGCCACGCTGCCGACCCCGCCAGCCAGCACGTTTGCCTTAGCGGGTGGCAAGCAAGGGCGGCACAGCGAGCACCTAGGGTACATTCTCACCGAGCTGCAGTACGTACAGCGCGCCTACCCCGGCCTTACATGGTAGCCACAGCCCTCACCGAAGCCCGCGTTTGGGAGCTGCTCGACGAGGTGCTCGACCCCGAGGTGCCGGTGCTCAGCATTCTAGACCTGGGCATCGTGCGCGGCGTGCGGGTGGCGGATGGGCAGGTGACGGTCGACATCACGCCCACGTACTCGGGCTGCCCGGCCATGAACACCATCGCCACCGACATCCGCCTGCGGCTGCTGGCCGAAGGGATTGCCAACGTGACGATTCACAACCAGCTCAGCCCCGCCTGGACTACTGATTGGATGACGCCCGCTGGCCGCCAGAAGCTGCAAGCCTACGGCATCGCGCCGCCCGTCGATGGCACGGCGACGGGGCACGTGCTCAATCTTTTCGGGCAGGATACGGCCGTGCGCTGTCCGCAGTGCCAGTCGGATAATACGCGGCTAGTCAGTCAGTTCGGGTCTACCGCCTGCAAGGCATCGTACCAGTGCAACGATTGCTACGAGCCGTTCGATTATTTCAAATGCCACTAGCTAGCTACCCACCTCAATTCTTTCCATGCCTGATTCCCAGCCCCTGCTTTTCTCCCTCGCCGACGGCGTCGCCACGCTGACTTTCAACCGGCCCGCCGTTTTCAATAGCGTCAACCGCGAGGTGGCCCTAGGTCTCCAGCAGCACCTGCGCGCCTGCCAGGCCGACGCCAGCGTGCGCGCCGTGGTGCTCACGGGCACCGGCCGCGCCTTTTGTGCCGGCCAGGACCTGGCCGAAATAACCGGCCCGAATGCCCCCGACGTGGCCGAAATCGTGGAGCAGCTCTACAATCCGATTGTGCTGCTCATCCGCGAGCTCGATAAGCCGGTACTGGCCGCCGTGAACGGCGTGGCGGCCGGCGCGGGCGCCAACCTGGCGCTGGCCTGCGACATTGTGGTGGCCAAGGAATCGGCCTCGTTTATTCAGGCATTCAGCAAGATAGGTCTGGTGCCCGACAGCGGCGGCACGTATTTCCTACCCCGCCTCGTGGGCTTGCAGCGCGCCAGCGCCCTCATGCTGCTCGGCGATAAGGTGAGCGCCGCCGAAGCCGTGCAGATGGGCATGATTCACAAATTTTTCGCCGACGAAGCCTTCGACCAGGAAGTAGCCGCGCTGGCCCGCAAGCTCGCCAACTTGCCCACCAAAGGCTTGGCCTACACCAAGCACCTGCTCAACCGCACCTTCGGCAACGACGTGGCCCAGCAGCTGCGCGCCGAGGGCGATTACCAGCTGCGCGCCGGCCACACCGCCGACTATCGCGAGGGCGTGGCCGCCTTTATGGAAAAGCGCCAGCCCACCTTTACGGGGCAGTAATAATGTAGCTTGGACTCTGCGAGTCCGAGTGCGAGCGCAGCTCGCATAAACGTATGGGAACGCTCGTCGGCGCAAGATGCGAGCTGCGCTCGCGCTCGGACTCGCAGAGTCCAAGCTACACTTTTCAACTATGCAATACATGACCATCGGCATCATCGGCAGCGGGGCAATGGGCGCGGGCATTGCGCAGGTGGTCGCCACGGCCGGCCACCCCGTGCGCCTGCTTGACCAAAACGCGGCGGCCCTCGAAAAAGCCACCGCCGGCATTGCCACCAGCCTGCGCCGGCTGGCCGAAAAAGGCAAGCTGACCACCGAGGCCGCCGACGCGGCCGTGGCCCGCCTGCTCCCCACCGAAACGATGGCCGACTTCGCCGATTGCGGCCTGGTTATCGAGGCCATTGTGGAAGACCTAGGGGTAAAGCAGCAGCTTTTCAGGGGGGTAGAGGCCATCGTGTCGGCTGATTGCTGGCTGGCGAGCAATACCTCGTCGCTGTCCATCACGGCCATTGCGGCGGCTTGCCAGCGGCCCGAGCGGTTCGTGGGCATTCATTTTTTCAACCCGGCGCCGCTCATGCAGCTGGTGGAGGTAATACCCGCGGTGCAAACCCGCGCCGGGCTGGCCGAGGAGGTGAAAGCGCTGGTAGCCAGTTGGGGCAAGCGCCCGGTGCTGGCCCAGGATACGCCCGGCTTCATCGTCAACCGCGTGGCGCGGCCGTTCTACGGCGAGGCCATTCGCATCCTGGAAGAAGGCATTGCCGACATCGCCACCATCGACTGGGCGCTGACCGACCTAGGGGGCTTCCGCATGGGGCCGTTTGCGCTGATGGATTTTATCGGCCACGACGTCAATTTTCGCGTCACGGAATCGGTCTTCACGGCCTTTTTCTACGACCCGCGCTACCGGCCGTCCTTTACCCAGAAGCGGCTCTTTGAGGCCGGCTACCTGGGGCGCAAAACCGGCCGCGGCTTCTACGACTACGCGCCGGGCGCCAGTCAGCCCACGCCCACCAAAGACGAAGCCCTGGGCTACACTATTTTAAATCGGGTGCTGGCCATGCTCATCAACGAGGCCGCCGAGGCGCTGTATCTGCGCGTAGCCTCGGCCCCAGACCTAGAACTGGCCATGACCACCGGCGTCAATTACCCCAAAGGCCTGCTGGCCTGGGCCGACGAGCTAGGTCCGCTGCAAGTACTGGCCACCCTCGACGGCCTCTACGCCGAATACCACGACGACCGCTACCGCGCCAGCCCACTGCTGCGGCGGCTGGCGGCTGGTAATCAGCAATTTTTGAATACTACTCATCAGTAAAGTTTCTCGCAGAGGTTGGCAGAGAACAAACGCCAAGCCTCTGCCAACCTCTGCGAAAATCCTCTGCGGACCTCTGCGAGAAAACCCATCCATGATTCCCACCCTCGAAAACTACATCCTAGGCCGCTGGGCCGCCGGCGCCGCCGACCCCCACGAGCTGCTCGACGCCAGCACCGGCGAGGTTATCGCGCTGGCCAATACCGAAGGCTTCGACTTTGCCGAAATCCTGGCCTACGGCCGTCGCGTGGGCAACCCGGCCCTGCGCCGCATGACCTTCCACGAGCGCGGGCGGATGCTAAAGGCGCTGGCCTTTCACTTGCAGGAAAAGAAAGAGATTTTCTACGAGCTGAGCTACCGCTCGGGCGCCACGCGGGCCGACTCCTGGATTGATATTGAGGGTGGTATCGGCAATTTATTCGCCAATGCCTCGCTGCGGCGCAAGTTTCCCGACAAGCCGTTTTACGTGGAGGGCGAGCCGGTGGGCCTGAGCAAGGGCGGCACCTTCATGGCGCAACACCTGCTGGTACCTAGGGAAGGCGTGGCGGTGCACATCAACGCCTACAACTTCCCCATTTGGGGCATGCTGGAGAAAATCGCGGTGAACCTGCTGGCCGGCATGCCCGCCGTGGTGAAGCCCGCCGTACCCGCCGCTTACCTCACCGAGGCCGTGGTGCGCGAAATTATCGCCAGCGGCATCCTGCCCGCGGGCGCGTTGCAGCTGGTGGTGGGCTCGGGCCAGGGCATTCTGGACCACGTCACGTACCAGGATGTGGTGACCTTCACGGGCTCAGCCGCCACCGGCGCCCGGCTGCGGGCGCACCCGCGCATCATCAGCGAGGCGGTGCCGTTTACGCTGGAAGCCGACTCGCTCAACGCCGCCGTGCTGGGGCCCGATGCCGTGCCCGGCACGCCGGAGTTTGACCTGTTTATCAAGGAAGTGCGCAAAGAAATGACGGCCAAGTGCGGGCAGAAGTGCACCGCCATCCGCCGCGCCATCGTGCCCGACCGCCTGCTCGAAGACGTGCAGATTGCCCTAGGTAAGGCGCTGGCCCAAACAACCATCGGCCACCCGCAGGCCGAGGGCGTGCGCATGGGCGCGCTCGCCGGCCGCGAGCAGGCCGAGCGCCTGCGCGAGCAAGTGCGCCAGCTCGCCAAGACCACGCCCATCGTCTACGGCGACCTCGACCACGTGGAAATCCTGGGTAAGGAGCGCGGCGCCGACGCGGCCAAGGGCGCCTTTATTTCGCCCATCGTGCTGCGCAACGACCAGCCTTTCAAGCACCTGGAGTCGCACGAGCTGGAAGCATTTGGCCCGGTGGTGACGCTGATGCCTTACCACGACCTCGGCGAGGCCGTGGCGCTGGCCAACCTCGGCAAAGGCTCGCTGGTCTGCTCGCTGGCCACCAACGACCCGCGCACGGCGCAGGATTTCGTGCTGGGCGCGGCTACGCACCACGGCCGCATTCTGGTCATTAACAACGACATGGCCAAGGAAAGTACCGGCCACGGCTCGCCGCTGCCGCAGCTGGTGCACGGGGGCCCCGGCCGCGCCGGGGGCGGCCAGGAAATGGGCGGCATCCGCGGCGTCGAGCACTTTATGCAGCGGGTGGCGTTGCAGGGCTCGCCGAGCATGATTGCGGCCATTACGGAGGTGTATCAGCCTGGCGCGAAGCAAATTGAGAAGGACAAGCACCCATTTCAGCACTACTTCGAGGAGCTGGAAATCGGCCAGACCTACACCACCCACAAACACACGGTGACGGATGCCGACATCACGAACTTCGCGCAGGTGTCGGGTGATAATTTTTACGCCCACGTCGATGCTACCTCGCTGGAGGGCACGCTGTTCACGGGCCGCGTGGCCCACGGGTATTACATTCTGAGCAAGGCGGCCGGCATGTTCGTGGACCCGCGCAAGGGGCCGGTTTTGCTGAATTACGGCCTCGATGAATGCCGCTTCACCAAGCCCGTGTACCCCGGCACCACCATCGGCGTGACGCTAACGGTGAAGGAGAAAATTGGCCAGGAAAAACGCGACGCCGACGACGTAGCCAAGGGCATCGTGCGCTGGCTCGTGACCGTAACCGACCAAACCGGCGACACAGTGGCCGTGGCCACGATTCTGACGATGGTGAAGAAGAAAAATCAGGAATAATTTTTTCGCGCAGTGTTTCGCGGTGTTGAAGCGCAGTGTTTCGCAGTGCCGAGCAAACACCCCGAAACCCTGCGCTTTAACACCCCGAAACACTGCGCGAAACCCGTATGAACGACTCCCTCACCGCTGGCCACGTGGCCGCCATCACCGATGCCCTAGGCATTGCTACCATCTCGTTTTTTCACCCGGCGCACAACTCGCTGCCCGGCCAGTTGCTACGCCAGCTAGCCGCTACCATCACGGCCGTGGGTCAGGCCGATACTACGAAAGTTATCATTCTGCGCAGCGAAGGCGAGCGCACGTTTTGCGCCGGCGCGAGCTTCGACGAACTAATCGCCATTGAGGATGAAGCCCAGGGCCAGCAATTTTTCTCGGGCTTCGCGCAGGTGATAAACGCCTGCCGTACCTGCCCAAAAGTCATTATTGGCCGGGTGCAGGGCAAGGCCATCGGCGGCGGCGTGGGCGTGGCGGCGGCCACCGATTATTGCTTAGCCACCGCGCAAGCGTCCGTGAAACTCAGCGAGCTAGTCGTGGGCATCGGGCCGTTTGTGGTGGGGCCGATAGTGGAGCGCAAAATCGGCACGGCGGCCTATGCGCAGCTGGCGCTGGATGCGGCCGAGTTTCGCTCTGCCACCTGGGCGCAGGCGCGCGGCCTCTATGCCGACGTGCTGGAAACCATCGAGGCCCTGGATGCCGCCGTGCAGGCCTTTGCCGCCAAGCTCGCCGCCTACAACCCCGAAGCGCTAACCGAGCTGAAGCGCGTAATCTGGGCGGGCACCGACGATTGGGACGCGTTGCTGGCCGAGCGCGCCGCCATCAGCGGGCGGCTGGTGCTATCGGCGTTTACCCGGCAGGCCATTCAGCAGTTCAAGGCCCGGTAGCTCACTGCCGATAGTCAAGCGCCCTAGGTCGGGCGAGCGGCCCGCTCCATGCGCCTAGCGAGCGGCCAGCTGGTAGGTGAGCGATGCTTGCAGCGTCTGGCAAAAAACCCGGCCCTGATAGTCGTAGTAAAAGGTGAGCAGGTCGATAGTAGGACTGCGGGCGCTGGAAACCAGCCCTTGAAAACCCCGCACACTCACGCCAAAACCCGCGGGCAGGTCCACGCCGACCCCTACGCACGGCCCAATATCGAAGCGCCGGTACCGGCTCGCGATGTTCCGGTCAACGTTCTGGTAGGTCAAACCGCTCCAACCGCTGAACTCATCGGTCCCCCTTTCGCTACCCCCAACTAGCAGGCTCACTTGCGGGCCGACTTCGAGGTAGGCCGGGCCAAATTTTACCCGCGCGAGCAGGGGCAGGTTAACGTAAGCCAAGCGCAGCCGGTAGTCGCCGCGGTAGCCGCCATCGGCGGCATCGGAGCGGAAGGCATGCAAATCGGCCATCTCGCGGCTGAACTGGATTTCCGGCACCACGGAAAAACGCTTACCCAGCTTGACCTGGTAATATGCCCCAGCCTGGTAACCCAGCTTGCTAGCGGTGGTAGCCCCCGTCTGGCTGACAGAGGGGTCGGGGTCTTTAGCCGTGAGGTGCGTGAGGGTGCCGCCCACCCGCAGGCCAAATTGGGCGTGGGCCAGCGGGCTGAGTAAGAGGCCGCCGCCCAGTAGGAACAGGAATCGCTGCATAGAAGTAAGGTAGAGAAGCGAGTAAATGAGCCACCCGCGCGCCCATTGGTTGCAGGCCAGCCCATTTCGCTTCAATACCCAAACAAGTTAAAACGCTAGATTAAGTAACAAAAAAGAAGGGTCAAGCCGTGCGGCCTGACCCTTCTTTATCAATGGCTTACGAGCCGCGGCGCTACCTAGGCGTTGGTGGTCGTGGTGAGGTTTACCTCGATGTTGCCTTTCGTGGCGCGCGAGTAGGGGCAGATGCCGTGGGCGGCTTCCACCAGGGCTTCGGCCTGGGCTTGCTCCATGCCGGGCAGGTTCACGTGCAGGTCGGCCGAGATGCCGTAGCCGCCGTCTTCGGCTTGGCCAAAGCCGATGAGGGCTTCTACCGATACGTTTTCAAGCTTCACCTTGGCCTGGCGAGCGGCCACGCCGAGGGCGCCCTCAAAGCAGGCTGCGTAGCCGGCGGCAAAAAGCTGCTCGGGGTTGGTGGCGCCGGCTTTGCCGGGGCCGCCCATTTCTTTGGGCGTGCTCAGGGTAAGGTCGAGCACCTTGTTGTCGGAAGTCACGTGGCCGTCGCGGCCACCAATGGCCTTAGCCTGGGCGGTAAACACCTTGTTGATTTTCATGAGGTTGTCTGAAAAAATTAAGAAATAAAAAGCAAGCTTGGGTTGGCGGCGGGGGAGCTGCCGGAGTAAAGAGCTGGTTTTAGACTTCCTACCCCCCTTGCGAAAGCCAGAAATAACAATTGCAGCGGAAGGCAACAGCCCAGTAGTTGGGCAATAAACGCGATTGATTGCGTAATGTTCAGTTGTGCACAATCTATTTTTATTATGAACAGCTATCGGACTGGTAAATAAGCTATTTACTTTTAAGTAAGCCCCGCACCCCACCTCAAGGCAGTGCTTTATTTACCAACACAGCCCCGACCTTCGGGTGAAAGTTGGGGCTGTGCGGGGGCTTGGCGCTGGTACCGCGGCTGCGGGCCTCCTCTACTTGCGGCGAGCTTTGGCGCTGGGCGCGGGGGCGCCCAGTACCTCCACGATGGGCTGGCCGGTGCAGGCGCTGGGCAGCTTGCTGTTTACTAGCATGGCGGCGGTGGGCGCAATGTCAGTGATGGTGTGGGGCGCGTAGCTGACACCGGCCGGGATGCCCATGCCCCACCACAGCAGCGGCACGTGGGTATCGTAGGCGTAGCCGGTGCCGTGGCTGGCGCCCACGCCAATGTCGCCGGTCCAGCCGGGCAGCAGCTCGTAGCGCACGTCGCCGAAGCGCGGGTAGTAGAGGCCGGCCACCAGCCGGGCCTCGGGGCCGGTGGTGTAGCCGCCGTTGAGCAGCTGCGTGGTAGTGCTCACCTGCGTGATGCCGGGCTGGTCGCGCAGAAACTCGGCCAGTACCTGCTGGGCGTGGGGCAGCTCAATTTTGCGCTGGGCCAGCAGCGGGCGGTTGAGGTGATACGAGTTATTAATCTCTTTTTCAAGCCACTGGCCGGGGCCAAACTGCGCCACCAGGTAGGCACCCGCCGCTTGGTAGGTACCCTTGCGGTCGAAGGTGCCCACGGGCAATTGGTGGTCGGCGAGATAGCGGGTCACCTCGCTGGCGCCGTGGTCGGCGGTCAGGAAGATGGTGTAGTTGCCCTTGCCCACGGTTTGGTCGAGGGCTTTTAGCAGGCGCGCTATTTCGAGGTCGAGGCGCAGGTAGAGGTCGTTTTCTTCCTTGGAAAGCGGCCCGAAGGTGTGGCCCACCGCGTCGGGGCTCGAGTAGCTGATGGCCAGCAAATCGGGCACGTCGTCGCGCCCTAGGTCGGTGTTTTTGAGCGCGGCCAGGGCCAGGTCGGTCAGCAGGTTGTCGCCGAAGGGCGAGGTGTACAGGCTCTCGTAGGCGGGCGGCGCGTTGAGCGGGGCCAGCTTGGCGAAGTCGTAGGGGAAGGTGGCGGCCGTTTTGCCCTTAAAAATGCGCTCGTAGCGGTTCGAGTCGGCCACGCTGTTGAGGTAGGCCGAGGCGGGCTTCAGTGGCGCCCAGGTTTGCTGGCGGTAGGCGTCGGCTTTTTTCTGGGCGTTGAACTCATTGACCCAGGCCGGCAGCTTGGGCACGTAGTAAGTGCTCGAAATGAAGTCGCCGGTGTTGGTATCGAACCAGTAGGCGCCGTCGGCCATGTGGCCGGCGGGCAGGGCCGAGGCACGGTCCTTCAAGGACAGCGCCAGCACCTTGCTGCGGCCGCCATAGGTCATCTTAAGCTCGTCGCCGAGGGTGGTACTGAGCTGGTTACGGGCCGACACGCCCAGGCCTTTGCTGGTGGTGCCCACGAGCTGCACGGTGGTGTCGTCGGTACAATACACGTCGTGGCGCAGGCGGCGGTCATACCACGAGTTGCCCACGATGCCGTGGTAGCGCGGCGTGGTGCCGGTGTACACGCTGGAGTGGCCCGGCCCGGTCACCGTGGGGATGTAATTGTAGTGCGTGTTGCGGCACTGGAAGCCCTCGCGCAACAGCCGGTTGAAGCCATCGGGCCCAAACTCGGGGCTGAAACGGGTGAGGTAATCGGGCCGCATTTGGTCGACCATGATGCCGACCAGCAGCTTAGGCGTGGGGCGAATTTGGGCAACCGCCGAGCTACCTAGGAGCAGGCCGGCGGCGAGGAAGTAGGAAGAGAACATGAGAAAAAAAATCGGGGCGCGAACCGATAGCAGTTACACCCCGGCACCTAGAGCAATTGCCGGACTGGCGGACAGTTTCTTGTTGAATTAAAAATTCAAGATAAATAAATTAAAAATTTGCAGCTCAATAGCTTGCCTAATTTTTAATTTATTATCTTGAATTTTTAATTTTATTTATGGAGTTGAAAAATTGCGCTTAGTTTACCACCAGCTTGGTGGCGGCGCCATCGTCGGCGCGCAACAGGTACAGGCCAGCCGCTAGGCCGTTGGTATCGAGGCGGTCGGTGGCGCGCAACTGTCGCACGGGGCGGCCGGCCAGGTCGTGCAGGGTGCCCGACACGGCCCGGCTCAGGCGCACGGGCGCGCCCTGGCTGGGGTTGGGGTAGGCGGCCAGCGGCTCGGTACCCTGACCCGGGCGGGCGGCGGTGGGCGTGCTGACCTGGATGCTGTACACGGCAATGGTGCTGCTCACCTCGTTGGCCAGCAGCAGTAGCGGCTGCCCGGTGGGGCTGTCGGCGGCCGGAATGAAGACGATGCCCTCGGGCCCTAGGTCACCAGTACTGGCCGTGAGGCTACGGTTGTTGGCGTAGGTTTCGAGCACCGGGGCGGCCGGGTTATTGATGTTGAACACCATCACGCCGCCCACTCGCTCCAGCGACACAAAGGCGTAGAGGTTGGCGCCGATGCGGCCGGTGGTCACGCCCTCGGGCTCGGGGCCCTTGTCGTCCGAGCGGTTTTTGCGGGTGGGCGCTTCAAAGGCGTTGCTGGCGTTGAAGAGGGCGCCGTAGGTAGGGTCGGCGGCCGTCACGCGCTCGAGCAGGTTGCCGCTGTCGTGGACCTCGGCGCCGGTGGCGGCGTTGTAGATGCTGAACGAGCGGCCGCCGAAGACGTAAATTTCGTCGAAGTCACCGTCGCCGTCGGTGTCGCCCAGCTTGTTGGTCACGTTGAGACGACCCAGCACGTTGTTGTTTTTCAGTAGGTTGGCGTAGGGAAAAGCCGTGGCGTCGAGCGGATAGGCCGCATTGCCAAGGCGCACGGCTTCAATGAGTCCGGGATTGGCCGAGGTGCCGTACTCGCGGGCGTCGCCCTCATTAGCCGTGAGTAGGTAGGAAACACCGCCCATCTCAAAGCTGGCAATGGCATCGGGCTGGCGCATGCCCTTGAGGGGCCAGTTAGCCATCAAAATATCGGTGGTCTGGTCGGAGGCGTCGAGGCTGCGGCCAGGCTGGGTGTGGTCGCTGTAGCCCACCGGGCGCAGGCCGGTTATCTGCTTGGTAGCCAGGTCGAGCACCGCGATGGCGTTGTTTTCCTGCAAGGTGATGTAGGCCGTTTGCGAGTTGGCGCTCACTGCAATATACTCGGGCTCCAGGTCCTGGGCCACCGTGCTGGGCGAGGCCGCCAAGCCGCCGTAGATGCGGATACCCTGGGCCCGCAGCGCGGCGGCCTGGGTGTTATAGGCCGTGAAGGTGGCCGTCGTCACGTTGGTTTGCGCGAGGCTGGCGATGCCGCCCGACACGTCGATGACCGACACACTACCCTCGGGGTCGGTGGTGTAGGCGGCGTTGGGCTCGCCCTCGTTGGCCGTGAGCACGTAGCGGCCATCGGGCGAGAAGGTAATCATGTCGGGCAGGGCACCCACGGTCACCTGCTTGAGAAACACGCCGTTCTGGTCAAAAAATACCACGCTGCCGTTTTGCTGCGGGCTGCTGTTTTCGATGGCGCAGGCCACCACCCCGTTGCGCACGGCCACTGAGTTGAGGCCGCCGTAAGTGCCGATAGGGACTGAGGCCACCGCCGCGATAGCGGCCGGATTAGCCAAATTCAGAATATCGAGCTTGCCGCCTATCGAGTTGGCCACGTACAGGCGCTTGGTAGTAGCGTCATAGGCCGAAATCTCGGCCGAGTTAATCTGGTTGGTACCGCTGAAGGGTGTGGCCGTTTGGTAGCTCTGCACTAGGCTCAGGGCCAGATTATTGGCCCGTACCGGCACGGGCGTGTCGTTGTCGCGGATGTAGACTAAAATGTCGTTGGCCGTGGCCGACACCGTGGCGTTGGTCGGGCTGACTAATCGCACCACAAAGTACTCGGTTTCCTCGGCCGTGGCGTCGTCCAAGATAGGAATGGTGAGCGTCTGGGCCCCCGTGGCACCGGCCGGGAAGGTCAGGGTCTGGGTCGTGGCGTAGGTATAATCCTGCCCGGCCGTGGCCGTACCAAACGGCTGCACCGTCACTTGCACCGTGCTAGCCGCCGCGCCGGGGTTGGTGATACTAAGCGGGATGCTGACCGTGCCCGCCCCTTCGGCCACCGTGAGCGTGGCGCTGGGCCGGGCAATGGTGGGCGTGGTTTGGGCGCGGGCAGCTCCGGCCGCCAGGCCTAGCAAGAGGGTAGCGGGAAGAAATGCGGAGAAGTTCAGGTGCATAGACGCGGCGGCTTGGTTAAAACGCCAAAGCTACCGGCCGACTATTTCGACAGTGTGAGGAAGGTATTATGAAATAAATTCGGGGCATCAGCCTATTTCCGCCAGGCCGCCGCCCCGTCTCACCGCGCAGGGCCCCATCGCCGCCCGGCAATCAGCAAAAAACACCCCGCCCGGCACCTAGGGCGCCGCCTTGTCGGTTTTCAGACAAGGCGGCGCCCTAGGTGCCGGGCGGGGCGCAAGGGGCGGAGGCGCTTATTCCTGCGTAGCGGCTACCGAAGTGGCGGCGTCGGGCGTGGGCTTGGCGTCGGTGGGACGGCGCTTGGGCGCGGCGGCGCGGCGCGGGGCCACCACGGCGGCGGGGCGGGCGGGCTGCGGGCGGGCGGCCCGGGGGGCCGAGGCTGCGGGGGCGCTTTTGGCGGCAGCTTTCGCAGTAGAGGCCTTGGCAGTAGTGGCTTTGGTGGCCGTTTTCTTGGCTTTGGCCGCCTGCTTGGCTTGCTTGCCGCGCTGCTTCACCAGCTTCTGAGAGAGGCGCTGAATGAGCTTGCTGATGGCTTTGGAAGGCGCTTCACCCTCTTTGCCCTCCGGGCTCAGGTAGGGCTGCAAGGCGCCGGTGAGCTCGCCGGCCAGGGCCTGGCGCACGCGCTTGGCGCTGGGTGCAGCGGCAGGAGCCGGCTTCTTTTCGGGCTTGGCTTTCTTTTTCTTCAGCAGCTGCTTGGCCAGCTTATTCAGGGTTTTGGTCACGGCCTTGGAGGGCTCGCTGCCGCTCGCCTCTGCCCCCAGGTGGGGGGTCACTGCCGTGGTCAGGTGGCTGGCCAAGGCTTTTTTAGCTTTACTCATAGGTAGGTGGGAATGAGAATGAAAAGAGGCTGCTACCGAGCGGTTAGGCCCGGTATTTCTGCTAAGCAAACTATTCTGTATAAACTTGTTAGAGCATTCCAGATAGGACTGCTCAATTAAAGTGCAATAGTACGACTTATCCCTGTTTAAACTGCAAATTGCTGTGTTAAGCTTTTTTGCTGGCCAGCTACTAGCAAGGTCGCTGAACAACCAGCTGCCTTGCCCGGCGCGCAAAGCAGCCTAGGTGCGTCGGCGCAAGTACCGGCGGCGGACAGTAGGCGGGCGGCGGGCGGGCAGAACTCAACGGCTATTTCAGCCGCTGCGCAACTGGTGCCGAAATTGCATTTATCAGGAATAAGGAATAATTATACATTATCACAGCAAAAGGTAATGCGGTACTAGCACAAAAGCTACTTTCTATAATAATTATAAATTATTATCAATTATGGTACTATTTTTATAGATTGGGTTATTCTTAACTTTGCATCTCGTTATTATTAGTGATTTGCTATGCGTTATATAATTATACTTTTCCGTTTTATCATCTTGGGCTACAGCCTGCCTGCGGCGGCCTTTACTTACTACGTGAGTCCGCTGGGCGATGATGCGCAGGCCGGCACCACGGTGAGCACGGCTTGGCGCACCATCGGGCGGGTAAATGCGGCGACCCTGCTGCCCGGCGACCGGGTGCTGTTTGAGGGCGGGCAGACCTTTGCGGGCAGCATCGACCTGGGCCGCAACGCTGGCACGCCCGACCGCCCCCTAGTGGTGGGCTCGTATGGCCGGCAGGCGGCCGTTATTGCCAGTGGCACCTCCTTTGGGCTATATGCCTACAATAGCGCGGGCGTTGAGGTCCGCCACTTGGTTTTTCGGGGCGATGGCCGGAGCGTCAATACGGAACAGGGCGTAAATTTTTACATCGACACGCCCGATACGCACCTTCAGTACCTGCGCCTCGACAGCCTCGAGGTGAGCGGCTACCACTACAACGGCATCATCGTCGGCAGCTGGAGCGGTACCAGTGGCTACGCCGATGTGCACATCACCAACTGCCAGGCGCACGCCAACGGCGAGGGCGGGATAGTTTCCTACGCGGAGGCCCTGGCGGCGCACCACAACTGGTACGTGGGCAACTGCCAGGCGTTTGATAATGCGGGCCTGCCCGATGTCACGTATACCAATACGGGCAGTGGCATCGTCATGTCGGGCATCGATGGCGTGCTGGTGGAGAAGTGCGAAGCCTACCACAACGGCTGGCTCAATGCCAACCAGAGCGGGGGCCCGGTGGGCATTTGGGGCTACTGCTGCAACAACCTGGTGATTCAGCACTGCGAGTCGCACCACAATAGCTCGGGCACGCGCCACGATGGCGGGGGCTTTGATTTGGATGGGGGCTGCACCAATTCGATACTCCAGTACAACTACTCGCACCACAACGGGGGCCCGGGCTACCTGCTGGCGCAGTACTACGGCGCCCCGCCCATGCACGACCTGACGGTACGCTACAACGTGAGCGAGGACGATGCCCGCCAGTACAGCCAGGGCGCCATCCAGGTATGGTCGTCGGGGGCGAGCGGGGGTATTCAGCGCGCGCTCATTCACAATAACACCGTTGTCGTGACTCCCCCAGCCGATGGCTCGCAGCCCAAAGCACTGCTCATTATGAGCGACGCGTTTAGCGATTTGCTGCTTCGCAACAACGTGCTGGTTACCGCCGGGGGGCTGCCGGTGCTGAGCACCGCCAGCACGACCAGCCTGCGCCTGGAAGCCAACTGCTACTGGAACGCCACCCAGCTGCGCCTCGACTGGGCGGGCACCACGTATGCCGACCTAGGCAGTTGGCGCGCCGCTACGGGCCAGGAGCAGCTGGCCGATGGCCGGGCCACCGGCGTGAGCGCCGACCCCAAGCTCGCCAGCGCCGACCCTACCCTGGCCCCCACCCCCGGCTCGCCCATCCAGGGCGCGGGCCTCAACCTACGGGCCGAATTCAACGTCAGCCCCGGTCCGCAGGATTTTGTGGGCAATCCCACGCCCACCAAAACTTCCCCCAGCAACATCGGCGCGATTGAAACGCTGGCGGCGCCGCTGCCGGTGGTCCTCACCGAGTTTACAGCCGTGCAAGCCGGCACCGCCGCTCTACTGAGCTGGCGCACAGCCTCCGAGCAGAACAACGCATACTTCGCCGTTGAGGGCAGCCCCGATGGGATAGTTTTTAAGCGTCTGGGCCTCGTGGCGGGGCACGGCACCAGCACACTGGCCCACCCCTACCAGTACCGCGACACGGCCCTGGTGCGCGCGGCCACCGGCGCAGTGTACTACCGCCTGCAGCAAGTGGACACGAACGGCCGCGTGACCTACTCACCCACGCGCGTGCTCACGCCGGTCGTTGCCCTTGGCACCAGGGCCGGGGCCGCCGGGCCAGTCCTGCAGCTATATCCTAACCCCGCCCAACCCCAGGAGCTAGTCGTGGTGGAAGGCCCGGCCGGCACCCGCGTGCACGTGTTAACTGTGCGCGGGCAGTTGGTAGCGAGCGCGGTAGTAGCCGCCAGCGGCCAGGCTAGCCTGTGCTTAACCACTTTAACCCCAGGGCTTTATATCGTGCAGTGCGGCCAGCAGCGGGCAAAGCTCACCGTAAACTAGCTGGTTCATTAATCCGGGCCGGGCGGCGCAGCCTTCGCCTACCTAGGCCGGGGCTGCGGGGTGTAAGTGGGCCCGAGGCACCTAGGGCCGGCCGGGGTCCAGGCCAGGGGGTCGATGCAGAGCTCGCGGGCGGTCATGGCGGCGTTCCAGGCGTGGTACACCAGGTACTCGGTGCGGCCGTCGGGACTCATGGTGTGGCAGTGGTGGCCGGGGCCGCGCACGTGGCCGGGCACCGAGTGCAGCACCCGCGCCCCGGCATCGGAGCCCGAGTCGAGGTAGGGACCCAGCACGTGCTCGGCCACGCAGTAATCGACGCCGTAGCGGTCGGTGAGGAAGTTGGCGCCGCTGAAAAAGCAGTAGTACTTGCCGGCGTGGCGGCGCACGAACGGACCTTCCAGGGTGTGCCACTGCGCAAAGGTGCGGTTGCCGTAGAGCGGCATCAGGCGGTTAGCCTCGAAGAGCGTCCAGCGGTGGCGGGCGCGCAGCACGGTGCGGGGCGCGTTGGCGAGCTGGGTCATGCTGGTGAGGCGGTCGACCACCAGGCCGGTGCCGGGGTAGTAGCCGTCGGCGGTGTCGGTAAAGTCGCGGGCGTAGAACAGGTACCACTGCCCATCGGTGTCCTGAAAGGCGTGGGCGTCGATGGTAAACTGGCTATCGGGCACCGGCAGGGCGGCTACTTCGGTGTACGGCCCCTCGGGCCGGGGGCTGGTGGCCACGTGCAGTTGGTGCCCCACGGTGGCCCCGATGGCCCCGCCGCCCCGCGAGTAGTACATGTAAAACGTGCCCTTGTGCTCCACCACCTCCGGCGCCCAGAAGTCAAATTCCTCACTACCAGCCGGGGGCGTGAGCGCCCCACCCAAGGGCCGCCAGTCAACCAGATTCTCCGATTGCAAGAGCGTAAAAATGCGGCCATCGGCGGTGCGCCCGCGCCCGGTGGTGCCGAAGGCGTAGTAGTGCTTTTCGTGTTTTAAGACGAAGGGGTCCGGGAAATTGCCGGCCAGCACGGGGTTGGTATAGGTGCGGGCCGCCGCCGCGGCAAGGGGCTGACGCATAGCAAGTAGGGCAAGCCCGGTGAGGGAACCAGTGAGAAAAGAACGACGGGTGGGCATGGGCAGGAAAGCGTAATTCCCGCCGCACGGCCGCGGCGGGTAAACCAAGTTACGCTACTTTACTGCCGCCGGGCTTGGCGCCCCGGCGGGCACCGCTACGGCACCTAGGGTAGCCGGCCGCACGGGCTGGCCGGGCTGCCAGTCCAGCACGTAGACGGGTTGGGCGGGCAGGTTTTCGAGGGTTTCGCCATCGCCCTGGCCGGTGCGCTGCACGAAGAGGCTCAGCACCTGCTCTTTTTTCCAGCGCTCGGTGTCGTAGCTGGGCTCCCAGTTGCCGACGCTGGCAGTGGTGAGGTCAGCGGCGGTCCAGGTATTCGTCCCTAGGTCGGCGCATTGCAGCACCGAAGCGCGGTCCTGGCGCTCGGCATCGCGGAAGAGCAGGTAGGCGGCCGTGCGGCCTTTCTGGGTGGAAGCCAGCAGTTGCGGCCGCGAAATCGGGATGCGCTTGGTGCCCACGCCGCTCAGGCTAAAGGGCGTGGTGCGCTGGCTGATTTGGGTGGTGCGCCACTGTTTATCTTTCAAGTAAATAAGCTGATACTGCGGCACCTGCGTGCCCGCCGGCCGCCAGTAGCTGGCGATGTAGGGCGCGCCCGCCGCATCGGTCGTGATGGTGGTTTGGTTTATCAGCTCGCTGTTTTGCGGAATGCGGGCGGCGTACTCGGCCGTGCCCGCCGTGATGGGCAGCTTATACGTTTCGCCAGTGCTCTTCTGCCAGGTCTGGCCGCCGTCGAGCGAACGGGCGTAGGCCATGTCGTGGTTGGAGGCCACGTTGGGGCTTTCGCGCCACACCCACGACACGTGAATGGTGCCCATAGGGTCGATACAGGCCTGCCAGTAGGCATTGCGCTGGCCCTCGCCGTCGATGAGCACGTCGTGCAGGCGCGTCCATTTCTGCGTTTTCACCGCGTAGCGGTTCAGCACGAGGTTACCGTTGCCCGAGCCGCCGTCGCGGTACATGAAGAGCAGGTCGCCCGAGGGGTAGCGGTAAAACTCGGGGTAGCTCACTTTCTGCTCGCGGTCGCCGGTCATGGGTTGCAGCTCGCTCATTGTCAGCGAGCCGGGCGCCGTGCTGCGGCAGTAGTGCAGGGGGTTGTTGTGGTGGTCGAAAGACAGGTGCAGGTAGCCCGCGCCATCTGCCATGAGACTGATGACGTTGTGCGCGTCCTTCACATTGCCCTGGTACTTGGTGCGCTGCACCTGCCACGGCCCGGCGGGCAGGCGGCGCTTACCCAGCGTCACGTAGCCTAGGGAGTCGTAGTAGGCCACGTACTGGTTTTGGCCCTGGCTCACGACCGAATTCTTGCGGAAAATCGCGCCGTTCACGTTGTTTTTGGCCCAGCCTAGGCCCACGGGCGTTTGGGCGCGGGCGCCTAGGGCGGTCGTGAGTAGAGCGAGCAGCAACAGCCGCAAAAAGCGAGTTAGAAACATTACAAGATTGTGAATTATTGGGTCGCCAGGCCGCGAATCATAGTGGTGCCGGGTGGGTGTACTTTAGGTTTGTAGGGCACCGAGCGAATATTTACGACGGTCGTAGCTGCGGTGCCCGGCGTAGCCTGGGTTATGTCAAAGCCCGCAATCGCGTCGGTGAGTATTCGCAACGACTCATCTTGAATAGGAGCGCCATTAAACTCAAACCCGACCGGGCCGTGCAGCCCCAGCCCGCGTTTGATGGCCGCCAATGACCTCGCTTTCAGTTTTGTTTTAGGATTGGTTTTCAGCGTAATGCTGATAATACCGGGCGCAGTCAGGCTGCGCCATTGCACTGGGCCACTGCCTGATTTATAAATTTCAATCTTATCTATTTGCTGCGGGTTTATGGCGCTTAGCGCGCTCGTGCTGGTGAGGTAGCGCCCATTTATAATGCACACCGGCTCCGGAATAGTGGGCCGACTTTGCTGCGGTGTGGTGGCCGTGGGCGCCGGGGCAGCCGACTGCTTCGGTGGCAGTTCGGCTCCTATATCTACCCTAGGCGGAGCTACTACTGGGGTTGCCGGAGGCAGGGGCGCAATGGCTGCCTGCTGCGCCCAACCTAGGTGCCCCGCGAGGCAGCCGGCGGCGAGTAGCATCAGAGGAATAATCTGGCGAGCGGGCATAAAATCACTGTTGTGAGAAGTTTGTCCTTGCGAGCGTAGCGAAGCAATCGCACCTAAGCGGCTCGTTCTAGTGTGATTGCTTCGCTACGCTCGCAATAACAAACGTTTTTTAATCGCTCAATAGCTACCTAGGGCTGCGGCTTCTCGCCGCCCACCAGGCGCAGGGTGTAGCTGTAGCTATACTGCTTGGCCAGCAGGCGGTACTGGTCGTGGGGCAGAGCGCCCCAGCTGTTGTCGCCGCCCACGCCGCGCTGGGCCAGGTCGAGGTGCAGCCAGGTTTGACCGTGGGCCTTGAGGTCGGTGGGGTGCTGCTGCTTTTTGCTAAGGCCGGGGTCTAGGTCTTCGGAGCGGAAGGGCAGCGCGCTGAAGCAGAGGGGCTGGCCGGCACCCTCCACGCGCAGGCCTTGGCCGGCGGCATCGGTGAGGGTGAGCCAGCGCACGTCGGTGTGGTAGCCGTACTCCTGCGGCCGGATGTAGGTACCGGGGAAGCTGCGCCGCACCGAGTCTTGGTAGGTGCCGAGCAGGGCAGCCGAGTTGCGGTCGGCGTAGTTTTCCCAAGGGCCGCGGCCGTAGTAGCGCAGTTGGTCGAAGCTGCGGGGCACCTCCAGGCGCATGCCGAAGCGCGGCATTTCGGGCAGGGTTTTGTCTTTCAAATCGATGCTGGCCGTGACGCGCACGGCGCCATCGGGCTGCACCAGGTAGGCCACGGTGTAGGGCACACCTAGGTCGGCCAATTGGTACTCCACGGTGAGGAGCAGGCCGGCGACCGACTGCTCGCCCACCGTCACGCGCTGCACCGGGCGGTTGGCGTGGGCGCCGCGCCACACGCCGAGGCTTTGGGGCATGTTATTGCCAAAGTCATTATCAGTAGGTGCGCGCCAGAAATACGGCTCGGGAAACGAGCCCAGCATGCGCTGCTCGCCGCGGCGGTAGCTCGTCAGGCGGCCCTGCTTGGTGTTGAACTCGCCGCGCACTTCGCCGGCGGTCCAGGTCAGCCGGTCGCCATCGCGCTTGATTTCCAGCGTACCGGCCGGGGCTGGCGCGGCCGCGAAATAGGCTGGGGCGGGCGTGAGCACGAACTGCTCGCGGGCTACTTCGTGGCCGGCCGGCACGAGCGGCGCGGCGGCTTTGGTGACGGCGAAGACGTTGAGCACATACTCGGCGCCGGCCTCTTGCTTCAGGGCGGGCAGGGCCATCTTGAACTCCTTTTGCTGGCGCGGACCGAGCTTACCCACCGCGAAGGAGCCGGTTTTGGCCACTGCACCGTTGCGCAGCAGCTCCCAGCGGAAGGCGTATTGGTCAAGGTTTTTGAAGGAAAACCAGTTGATGACCGTCACGCGCCCGCTGGCGGGCTGGGCGGCGCTGAAGCGGATATCCTGGTACACTTTCTTGACTTCGAGCAGGCCGGGGTGCGGGGTGCGGTCGGCGGCCACGAGGCCGTTGGCGCAGAAGTTCTCGTCGTTCTGCATATGGTAGCCGCCTAGGTCGCCGCCGTAGGCGAAAAACGGCCGCCCGTCGGGCGTGCGGGTAGCCAGTCCCTGGTCAACCCAATCCCAGATAAAACCGCCCTGCATGTGCGGGTGGGTGCGTATCAAGTCCCAGTACTCCTGAAAGTTGCCGCTGCTGTTGCCCATGGCGTGCGAGTACTCGCACATGATGTAGGGCCGGGTTTTGTCGGTGGCTTCGGCGTATTTTTTCATCGACCCCATGCCGGGGTACATGGGCGCCACGATGTCGGTATCGACGTCCTCGCCGGCCTGCTCGAAGGAGATGGGGCGGCTGGGGTCGCGCTGCTTGAGCCAGGTGTACGCCTCGTGGAACACTGGCCCGTTGCCGCACTCGTTGCCCAGGCTCCAGATGATGACCGAGGCGTGGTTTTTGTCGCGCTCGACCAGCCGGTTGATGCGGTCGCGGTGGGCGGCCTTCCACTCGGGCAGGTAGGCGGGGTGCTTGGTTTTGTCGAACGTGCCCTGCAGCTCGGCGCCGTAGCCGTGGGTTTCGATGTTGGCCTCGTCCACGAGGTAAAAGCCCAGCTCGTCGCACAGGCGCAGCCAGCGCTCATCGTCGGGGTAGTGGCAGCTGCGGATGGCGTTGATGTTGTGCTGCTTCATCAGCTCCAGGTCGCGGCGCATGCCGGCCTCCGTAACTACGCGGCCGGTGGTAGGCTCCAACTCGTGGCGGTTCACGCCGTGCACTTCCACGGGCACGCCATTCACCATGAGCTGAGCGTTTTTGATTTCGACCTTGCGGAAACCGATTTTGGTGCCGGTCACGGCCAGCACTTTGCCCTGGGCGTCGGCTAGGGTCAGGCGCAGTTGGTAGAGGGTCGGTATTTCAGCGCTCCAGGGACGCACGCCTTTGATGCTGCCGCTCAGCTTCACCTCCTGGGTAGCGGCGGCGGTGGGCGCGGCCACGGCCTGCTGCTGGCGCAGCACCACCTTGCCGCTGGGGTCCACGACCTCGGCCGTGAGGCGGGCGGCGGGCGCGCTGCCAAAGCTGCGCACCGTTACTTCGGTGCTAAACTGGCCGTTCTTGTAGCTCGGGTCGAGGTCGGCGTGGGCGAAGAAATCCCAAATCGTGTGCCTAGGGAGCGCCGTGAGGAACACGTCGCGGTCGAGGCCCGAGAGGCGCCAGAAGTCCTGGTCTTCGAGGTACGAGCCATCGTGCCAGCGCAGTACCTGCACGGCCAGCTGGTTGTCGCCGGGCTTGAGGAATTTGGTGATGTCAAATTCAGCCGGCGACTTGGCGGCCTTGCTGATGCCCACGCGCTGCCCATTTACATACACAAACGCGCAGCCCGAGATGGCGCCAAAGTGCAGCAGCACCTCGCGCCCCGCCCAGCCGGCCGGCACCGTGAAGCTGCGCCGATAGGTGCCCACCGGGTTGTTGCTAGGGTCGATAAACGGCTGGTTGCGCGGAAACGGGTAGGTAATGTTAGTGTAAATCGGAATCCCAAAACCCTGGATTTCCCAGTTGCCGGGCACGGTGATGGGCTTCCAGCTAGCATCGTTGAAGCTGGGCTGGAAGAAGTCCAGCGGCCGGTCGGCGGGCCGGGCCACGTAGTTAAATTTCCAGGTGCCGTTCAGGCTCTGGTACCAGGGCGAGCGGGCGTAGTCGTCGGCGGCCACGTCGGCCGGCTGCTCGTAGAGCTGGAAGCTGGCACGAGGCGCCTCCTGGCCCTGTTGCACCAGCTGGGGGTTTTGCCACTCGGCGGGGTCAGGGGCCTGGGCGGCGGCCACGCCGCTAGCCAGCAGCAGCGCCGCGAGCGGCAAACGGAAATTGGGCATAAGGGGGGCGGGAAAAGACAAAATGGGTAGCGTGACAATTCCGCTAACCGAGCCTACCAAGTCGAGGGCAATACTACTTCCGGCTAGGCCGCAAGGACGGGGGTATTTTCAGAGAAATGCGGGGCCATACTCTTTGTCGCGCTTACTATGCAATACTTTGTTAGGCACTTATCTACTTTAGCTCCACTACCACTACCGACTTGGGCGGCAGCGTTATAGCCAGCTTGTCGCCCTTCTTCTTGGCGCCGGTGAAGGCGGCCAGCTTGAGGTTGTTGGGCTTGTCGAAGGTGTTGTAGTCGCTCACGCTGGCCGAGGTCAGGATGCGGCCGGTCACGGTTTTGAAGCTCACGCCGGGCAGGGCGGTTTCGAGAGTCAGGGCGTTTTTGGGGTCGAGGTTGACCAGCGAAATGTGCACCGCGCCGTTCTTGTCTTTTGAGGCCGAGGCGTTGAGGGCCGGGATTTTCTCGCCGCCTAGGGTGTAGTCGGGGCTCTGAAATTGCATAGGCAGGTACTGCGCGTCCTGGTGCACTTGGTAGAGGTCAAACACGTGGTAGGTGGGCGTGAGCAGCATCTTCTCCTTATCAGTCAGCACCAAAGCTTGCAGCACGTTAATGGCCTGGGCGAGGTTGGCGCCCTTCACGCGGTCGCAGTGGTTGTTGAAGATATTGAGGGTGGTGCCGGCCAGCAGCGCGTCGCGCAGCGTGTTTTGCTGGTACAAAAAGCCGGGATTAGTGCCAGGCTCCACGTCGGTCCAGATGCCCCACTCATCCACGAGCAGCGCCACCTTTTTATCCTTGTCGTACTTGTCCATAATGGCGGCGTGCTTGGTCACTATCGCGTCCATTTTCAGGCCGTTGCGCATGGTGTTGAAGTACTCCTGCTCGCCAAAGCCGGTGGCTTTGCCCTTGCTGCCGGTCCAGCTGCCGGTGGGCAGCGTGTACTGGTGCAGGGTGAGACCCCACATCTGGTTGAGGGGGATGTTTTTCATGCACGTTTCGGTCCAGTTGGCGTCGTCGCCGTTGGCGCCGCTCACGATGCGCTTGAGCCGGGTGCCGGGGTAGTCATGGGCGAAGGTGGCGTAGCGCTTGTACACGCTGGTGTAGTAGTCGGCCGTCATGTTGCCGCCGCAACCCCAGCTCTCGTTGCCGATGCCCCACCACGCTACCTTGTAGGGCTCGGCGTGGCCGTTTTTCTTGCGCTCCTGCACCATGGGCGTGTCCTCGTCCGAGTTCAGGTACTCCATCCAGTTGCTCATTTCCTGCACGGTGCCGCTGCCCACGTTGGCGGCCAGGTAGGGCTCGGTGCCCAGCAGGCCGCACAGCTCCAGAAACTCGTGGGTACCGAAGCTATTGTCTTCCAGAGTATTACCCCACCACAGATTCAGCATCTTGGGGCGCTGGGCGGCGGGCCCTACCCCATCGTGCCAGTGGTAGGTATCGGCAAAGCAGCCACCGGGCCAGCGCAGGTTAGGCACGTGAATCTTCTTGAGCGCGTCCACAATGTCCATCCGGATGCGGCCTTGCTTGGGCACGTTCAGGCCGGGCTCGACCCAAAAGCCACCGTAGATGCAGCGCCCCAGGTGCTCGGCAAACTGCCCTTGAATGTGCTTGCTGACAATGAGTTTGGAGTCGCCGGGCTGCACGGTAAGCTGCACGGTTTGGGCTTGGGCGGCGGCCAGCGGCGCGGCCAAGCCGAGCGCTGCCAGCGTGAGCCGGCGAAAAGAAAAGGTGGGCATGAGTGGGGAGAAATTGTGGAGATTGGAGAGTTAAGAGCGTTCAGGCTCAGCGCTTACCGCGCAGCCGAATCACCGTCAGCGAATACGGCTGCGCGGTATAAGCAAACTGCCTAGTCGCTTTATAAGCAGTAACTTGCGGCATTACCGTGCGGGGACTGGCGAAGGTGTTTTTTGCGTCTTTGTCGCCCATAAAAGTGGTGCGGGTGGCCGTCCTATTCAGGCCCTTGAAGCCCGCTAAATCGACCTGGAACGGCTGGGCGGTGGCGCTGGCGTTTACCAGCTTCAGGATAACATCGCCAGTTTTAGCGTCGCGCACGCAGGAGGCGGCTACGGTGGTGTCGGCTATGGCGCCGGAGGGCGGCGTCACCACGCCGGATACGTAGTCGGTGCCCTGGTTTTGGCCGAAAAGCTGCTGCACGTAGTAATTCACGGTGGGCACTACCGTGCTGTTGGTGAAGTAGATGAGGTCAGGGTTCCACTGCGTGTGGCCTTCCTTGGCCAGCAGCGGCGCGTAGCTGGCCAGCTGCACCACGTCGCCGTTGCGCTCCAGGGAGGTCATATAGGCGGCTTCTGCGATGGCGTTGAACAGGGTATTGCCCCACGAGGCGTACTCGCCTAGGTACACCTTGGGCTTGGTGCGGTCGTAGGTGTCGTAGCGCCGGTTATTGGTCAAAAACCACTTGGGCTTCTCGTAGTAGTGCTCGTCCACGAGCGGCACGTTAAGCTGGCTAGCGATAGCCCAGCCCTTGTCGTAGTCCTCACCCTTGGGCGACGGCCCCACCGTGCCGATTACCTTGACCTTAGGGTACTTGGCTCGCACGGCCGCGTAAATTATCTTGAACCGCTCCTCAAACTCCGGCGTGATTTTATCTTCGTTGCCGATGCCGATGTACTCCAGGTTGAAGGGCGCGGGATGGCCCGCCGCGGCCCGCTTGGCACCCCAAGTAGAGGTGGCGGGGCCGTTGGCATATTCCACCAGGTCAACCACGTCTTGGGTGTAGGCGGCCATGTCGGCCAGCGGCACGCACTGCTGGCCGGTGCCGCCAATCTTCCAGGTGCCGCCCGAGTTTTGGCAGCTCACGCCAGCGGCTACTACGGGCAGCGGCTTAGCCCCAATGTCTTCGCAAAACTGGAAGTACTCGAAGTACCCTAGACCGGCCGTTTGGTGGTAGTTCCAGATGTTGCGCTGGGCCACGCGCTGCTCCACCGGGCCCACCGTTTTTTTCCAGTCATAGAGGTTGTCGAGGCCGTCGCCGTGGGCCAGGCAGCCGCCCGGAAAGCGCACAAACTTGGGCTGGAGGTCGCCGATAACCTGGGCTAGGTCGGCGCGCAGGCCGTTGGGGCGATTATGAAAGGTCTTCTGCGGAAACAGCGAAATCATGTCCAGGTCCACCACACCTTTACCGGTAGCCAGCACCACCAGGCTGGCCTCGGGGTCGGCGGCCGTGAGCGCGAAAGTGGCGCGATACTGCTGCCAGCCGGCGGCCTGGGCCGATAGGGTGGTTTCGGCCAATACCTTGTCTTTCTTATCGCGCAGCTGCACCAGCAGCGGCATGGCCGTGCCTGACTTCACCCGCGCCCACACCGAGAAATCGTAATTCTCGCCTGCTTTCAACGCAATGCCGTCGAAGCCCGCATTTTTCAGACCTAGGCCTTTTTGCAAGGGGTTTTCGACGCGCAGCTGCACATAGTGCGGGTTGTTGGCGTGCAGCGGGGCGGCGCTTTCTACCGATACGCGGCCCATGGCGTAGCCCTCGTGCAGATAGTCCCAGCTCGTGAGTGGGTGCCAGCCGCCGTGGTCGCTGGGCGTGTACTCGAAGGAACGGTTTTGCACCAGCTCGCCGTACAGCCCGCCATCGGCAGCGTAGTTGATGTCCTCGAAGAAGATGCCGAACAAGTCGGGGCTGATGGCTTTGGTGGTTGGTTTGGCCTGGCCTACCGCCAGCAGCGGTGCGGCTAGTACGGCCGCACAAAGCAGCGGCCGCAGGGAGGAGAAGAGAGTGGTCAACGGCTTATTGTTTAGCGGTGAAATGGTACATCTCACTGGCGGCCAGCAAGAACGCACCGACCCCAAAGTTGGCCGTCGAGTTCTTATCGACTACCTGCCCAGGGATGGCTTTTTCGCCGATGGGCTGCACGTAGCCCACGGTGCCATCGGGCTGCAAAGCGGTACCCGTGAGGTACTGCCAGCCGCGCTGGGCGGTAGGCAGGTACTCTTTTTTGTCGAGCACGCCGTGGTTGATGCCCCACAAATAGGCGTAGGTGTTGAAGGCGGTGCCGCTGGTTTCGGGGCCGGGAGCGTGCGCCGGGTCGAGCAGGCTGCGGGTCCAGTAGCCCTCGGGCTGCTGGGCTTTTTTGAGGGCGGCGGCCAGCCCTAGGTACTTAGTGAGGTATTCGGCGCGGTGCGGGTCAGTGGCGGGCAGGTCGGCCAGCACTTTGGCCAGGCCGGCAAATACCCAGCCATCGCCCCGCGCCCAAAAGTCCTTCTGACCGTTGGCCGACTTGTGCTGCGGGTACACGTACTTGGCATCGCGGTAGTAGAGGCCGGTTTCGGCGTCGTACATGATGCTATTGGCGTAGCCGAAGTACTGGTGCAGCTTATCCAGGTACTGCGGGTTTTTGGTAATGTTATAGAGCTTGGTCATCACGGGCATCACCATGTAGAGGCCGTCGGCCCACCACCAGTAGTCGTTGCGCTGGGTGCTCATTTCGTACTCCATCACCTCGCGGGCGCGGGCAATGCGGATGGGCTCGCGCTTGATTTTGTAGAGGTCGGCGTAGGTCTGGAAACAAATCTGCCAGTCACCAAACAACACGTAGTCAGGGGTTTCGCCATACTTATACTGCCAATTATCTCGGTCGGTTGAGGTGGCGCCCTGCCACTTGTTATACACGGCCCAGTCCTCGGCATACTGGCGGTACTTCTTGTTTTTGGTCACGGCGTAGGCGGCCATGTTGCCGGTCTGGTAGGCGGCGTGGTCCCAAAACGAGCGCACCTGCGCCGGGTGCTCGGCCTGCCAGTGGTCGTTTACTTTCGTGATGAGGGCCAGCACCTCCGCTTTCTTGGGCGGGGCCAGCCCTAGGTTACCGCCGCTGGGCCAACGCTTGGCGAGGCGCGCGGCCTCGGCGGCCGTGATAGGCAGCACGGTGCCGTGCCGCGGGTGAAAATCCATGCTGATGTCCTTGTCTACCACCGCAAAGTGCTGAAGGTCGCTGGTGCGGGTAAACTGGTACTTGCCCTTGGTGTAGAGGTCGTACATCAGGATGTAGTCGTTCGAATTATTGAGCTTGAAGGTACCGGCGCCCTCCACCGGGTCCTTGGTTTGCTGCACGTAGGGGTCGCGTAGCACGTAGCCGCTGGTCAACTTATCCGACACGGCGATTTTGATGCCGTTGCCGTTGCCTTCGGTCTTGAAGAACAAGTAAAACATGCCATCCTTCGCCACAATGTCGCCGTCTATGCACGAGCCGTTGGTGGGCGAGAAAAACAGCTGCTTGGGCTCGCCCTCCAGGTCGGTAAAATCCTTGTTGGCGTAGGCGTAGTAGATTTTGTCGGGCTCCGAGCCGTGCTGCAACGAGAAGTACACCAAGTACTTCTTCGCCTGGGCGTCGTAGATGGTTTGCGGCGCCCACACCCGTTTCAGGTTCTCCTGACCCGCGTAGCGTTTCTGAAAATTGATGGTGCTGTGCATCCAGTTTACCAAGTCCTTGGACTTGAGCAGCACCATACCGCGGTTTGAACTCCAGCCCTTGGCCGATACCATGTCGGTGGCCACCATGTAGAACGTCTTACCATCGTCCCCACGCATGATGTGCGGGTCGCGCACGCCGCCCGTCTCGCTGATGGCAGCCGAGCTGACGACCGGCTGATTACCATTCAAGGCGCGGTAGTGGTAGCCATCGGTGCTGAGCGCGAAGCGGATAGCTTCCTCCTTAATATCGTTGCCAGTGAAGTAGGCGAAGAGGTAGGCGCTGGTTGGGTCGGCTTTGAGCGGGCGGGCGGTAGCGGGTGCGGCCAGGGCACCTAGGGCGCTCAGCAGCAATAGAAATAGGTGAAGGGGACGTTTCATCAACTGAATTGGGGGTAGGCGGCACTGCTTTTTGTAATCGTGTCATGCTTCGACTTCGCTGCGCTGCGCTCAGCATGACACGATTCTTTCACTTATATCCTCTCACTTACAGCTTAACACTCGTTTGCTTGCCGGCGTATTTCACTTCCTTGGCGGGAGCATCATCGGCCCCTACGCCGGTGCCGTGCTGCTCATCGACCAGGATGACACGGAAGGTGCGCGCCTGTTGCATGCCGGTAAAGGAGCCGGCGCGGTTGTAGAAGGTGAGCTGCCGGGCCTTATCGTTCCAGCGCAGGCGGATGGTAGCAAAGGCGCCTTTTTCGTAGTTGTAGTTGTCGTTTTCGTCCTCGTAGAGCGTGAATTCGCCGTTGGCGCCGGGGTAGACACGGATTTCGAGCGGGGCGCCATCCTTCTCGCCCGTGTACTGCTGGCGCGGCCCTAGGGGCAGCACCGAGCCGGCGCGCACGTAGAGCGGCAGCACGTCGATGGGCGTTTCGCGCCGCACGGTTTGGCCGCCGGCCTGGCGCTTCCCGGTCCAGAAATCGACCCAGCTGGCGCCGGTCGGCAGGTAGACCTCCACGTTTTTCGTTTGGGAGAAATCAGCCGGTACGGGCACGTTTTTGTCGGGCCGGTTCACGTACTGCGCCTCCGTGACGGGGCGCACCAAAAAGGCGGGGCCGAACAGGTACTCAGTGCTCAGGTCGGCCACCTTGGCATCCTGCGGGAAGTCCATGGGCAGGGCGCGCAGCAGCGTGCCGGCGCGGCTGGTCACGCTCCACATATTAGAGTAGAGGTAGGGCAGCAGGCGGTAGCGCAGGTCGATGTACTTGGCTTGCGCATCGAACGCCCAGGAGCCGCGCTCGCCAAACTGGTAAATCTCGCGCGGCGTGCCCTCGCCGTGGGCGCGCATCATGGGCGTGAAGGCCGCGAACTGCTGCCAGCGCGTAAACAGCTCCTGAAACGCGGGGTCCTTCACGCCTTTGGGGTACTGCCCGTTGGGGAAAAACCCGCCGATATCGCAGTTCCAGTACGGCAGGCCGGCCATACTCAGGCTGAGGGCGGCCGGGATTTGCTTGGCCAGCACGTCCCAGCGCGAGTCTACGTCGCCCGACCACGTCATGGTACCGTTTCGCTGCTGCCCGGCAAAGGCCGAGCGCGTGAGGATGAACACGCGCTTATCGCTAGTGGCCTGGCGCTGATGCTCGTACACGCCGCCGGTGGTCACGAGCGGGTAGGCGTTGCGCATCTTGCGGAAGCTGCCCAGGGCCGTTTCGTTGTCGTCGTCAGTGTCGAAGGGCTGGAGTTGGTCGGGCTCGGTGGCGTCCATCCACCAGGCATCCATGCCGAGTTTGAAGATACCCTGGTTCAGGTACTTCCAGTAGATATCGCGGGCAGCGGGGTCGAAGGCGTCGTACACCTTCACGTGCGGCGTGCGCGGCCAAGTGATGAAGTCGAAGAGCATGTCCTTGCTGGCCAGCTCCTGGTAGGGCTTGCTTTTCCGGCCAAAGGAGGGCCAAATCGAAATCATTTGGTGGGCGTGCAGGGCGTGCACCCGGTCTAACATGGCCTGCGGATTAGGGAAGCCGGGGTTGTTGAAGGCCATGTCGTTCCAGAGGTCGTTGTCCTCGCCCCAGTACTGCCAGTCCTGCACGATGCCATCGAGCGGCACGCCCAGGGCGCGGTATTTTTCGACTACGCCCACCGTCTCATTCTGGCTGCGGTAGCGCTCTTTACTCTGCCAAAAGCCCAGGGTCCAGCGCGGAAACATCGGCGCCTGGCCCGTGAGCTGGCGGTAGCGGGCCACCACGCCATCGGCCGTGCCCTGGCCATTGAGCAGGTAGTAATCGACGCAGTCGCCAATCTCCGAATCGAACACCGTGCCGGCGGCCGCATCCGTGAATTTGGTGGTGGAGTAGTTGTCCCACAGCACGCCGTAGCCCCGGCTGGAGTGCAGCACGGGCAGTGCGATATCGAGGTTTTTCTGCTTCAGCAGCACCTCTTGGCCGCGGTAGTTGAGGTGGCCATCCTGGTGCTGGCCCAGGCCATACACTGCCTCGCCCGGCGCCAGCTGAAAAAGCTGCCGCACGCGGTAGGTCGCGGTGTTCAAGTCCTTTTTGGCCGTAAAACGCGACCCTAGGGCCTGCTCGCTCAACAGCGGCTGGCCCTGGGCCGTGCGAAAGCTCACCTGCCCGGTTTTCTCATTCACCACCACCTGGGTAGTCGGGCTGCTGATGGTCACTTGGCCGTTTTTAGCGCTGTATTTCAGCTTGCCCGGCGCGGGCGCCTGCACCACTACCAGGCTCTTTTTCGCCGTTTCCTTGGCCCTAGGCTGCTTGAGCACGCGTACTATTTCGGGCGAGTAAAACTGCACCTCCACCGTGAGCGAATCGGTGCTGACCCGCAGGCCAGTAGCCGTGGGCTGGTACTGCTGGGCGTGGGCGGCGGACGAAAGAAGCAGGCCCAGGCCGGCCAAAGGCAGAAAACGAGTAAGTAGGTACGTCAAGACGGGTGGGAAATGAGGTTAGGTTAAGCAACACTGCCCGCCGTGCTTGGCATGAGCAAGCACGGCGGGCGGGCGGGCGGGCACTATTTGCTGCCGCTGGGCACTTCGGCCGGGCGCGTCACGAGGTCCACGTCCACTATTTTGGCCGGAAACCAGACGGTCATTTCGCCCTTGCCACGGTTGGCCCAGGCGTAGTACGGGATGGCGGTCAGCGTCTGCGGCACGGTCTGGATGGTGCTGGCGGCAGCATCGACCTGCACGGCGGGCACGGTGGCGGTGAGGGTCGTCACGCCATTGAGTAGCTCAGGGCGGTAGGCGGCGGTGAAGGTGGCCGTGGGCGGCACCACGAAGTTGCTGGCTTTGCCCTGGTTATCAGTCCACTCGGCGCAGTACATCAGCGGGCCGCGCTGCAAGGCCACCTTGCCTAGGTCGTCTTTTACATTGGGGTTGGCCACCACGCGGCGCACGTCCATGGGCAGGGTCATTTCGACCACGTCGCCCTTGCGCCACTTGCGCGGCAGCACGGCGTAGCCGTTGCGCAGGGTGTAGGCGGTGGGCTTGCCGTTTATCTTAATGACTACTGGCTCTTTAGCGGGCGTGGCGAAGGTGTAGAGGTTGGAGGGCATGGCCTCGCCCCGCGCCCAGCCGGGCACGCGCACCAGCAGGTTGAAGTCGGCGCTGGCGGCCGGATTCACCACAAATTTTAGGGCGCCGTCCCAGGGGTAGTTGTTTTGCTGCACCAGCTGCACCGGCTTTTTATTCACCGTCAGGTTGGCCGTACTGCTCACGAACAGGTTCACGTACAAGTCTTTGTCGTGCTGACCGTACACGTAGCCGGGCAGGCTCGGGAAGAGCCGCGCCAGGTTGGTGGGGCAGCACGAGCAGTCGAACCAACCCGCGCGCGCCGGCTCGGTGTCCTTCGACCCTTGGCCGCCCTTTATCTGCATGGCGTTGGTGTAGAAGAACGACTTGCCATCGAGCCCTACCCCCGAAATCAGGCCGTTGTAGAGCACTTTCTCCATGATGTCGGCGTACTTGGCGTCGCCGTGCAGCTGGAACATGCGCTGCTGCCAGTACACGTCGGCCACCGAGGCGCAGGTTTCGTTGTAGGCCGTGGCGTTGGGCAGCTCGTAGTTGGCGCCGAAGCGCTCGCCGCTGCCCACCGCGCCGGTGCCGCCCTGCACGTACATCTTCTTGGTTACCATGTTTTTCCAGATGGTATCCACGGCGGCCAGCAGCGGCTTGTCGCCGGTGAGGGCGGCCACGTCGGCCATGGCCGAGTACAGGTATTCGGCGCGCACGGCGTGGCCTTCAGCCTCGGTTTGGGCGACCACGGGCTTGTCGTCCTGCCAGTATTTACCGTTTTTCCACTCGTCCTCGCTCTTGAGGTCGTAGCCCTTGTACTGCCCGCGCTGGTCGAGGAAGAACTTGGCCGTGTTCAGGTATTTCGCCTGGCCCGTCACGCGGTAGAGCTTCACCAAACCCATCTCCACGATTTCGTGACCGGGCGCCACGGCGCGCCGGCCGGGGCCGAATACCGAGCACACCAAGTCGGCGTTTTTGAGGGCGATGTTGAGCAGGTTTTTCTGGCCAGTAGCTTGATAATGAGCCACGGCGGCTTCGTAGAGGTGGCCCGAGTTATAGAGCTCGTGGCTGAGCTCGCGCTCCTTTTCCCAGCGCTCCTTGCCGGCCCAGCTGTGCGGGTGGGCGGGGTCGATGGTGCGGGCCGTGTAGAGGTAGCCGTCGGGCTCCTGGGCGGCGGCCACCTTCTTGATGAGCGCATCGACGTACTCCTTCAGGTGCTCGTCGGGGTACAAACTCAGCGAGTACGACGCGCCCTCGATGGTCTTGTAAATGTCAGTGTCGTCGAAGGGAAAGGTGGTGGCAAACTTGCCCGTGTGGGCCGCCGCCATCTCGAAGTTCTTGACCCGGTTGGTAGCCTCGCAGCGCTGAAACGACGCCGGAATGGTAACGTCGGTATTGGTTTTGAGGCGCGGCAGCCAGAAGTTATCCGTCAGCTTGACTTGCGTGAACGACACCGGCCGGATGGGGTAGTCGGCCACGGCCTGGGCTTGGGCAGCCCCCGCTGCCCCTAGGAGGCACGAAGCGGTGGCAAAATGCTTTACCCGCTGAGTTAAAGAAGCGTAACGCATGTAAAAAGTGGGGTGGGATGTAGAGAAAAAGGCATTCAGCTACCTACTGACGCTAGACTGACGCTAGGTACTGGTAATAATCGCAACCGAACAAGGGCAGCAATTTACACAATCGTTTGTGCATTGTATGCAAAAAAGATTGGGTTGTTCTTTACTACAGGGCGGTAAATTCGTCGGCCTGGTGCCTAGCGTCGTTTGGCCCCCGCGGGCTTACGAATCTTGGTGGCCTTCACCGGTTCAAAAACATTGACCGGCAAGATATTGCCCGCCGCATCAAAGCGCATGGGCGACACGCAAGTTTCGCGGTTGAAGCCATCGCCGCCGGGGATGATGAAGCGGTGGTAGGCGATAAACCACTGGTCGGTGCCCGGCACCTGCACCACCGAGTGGTGGCCGGCGCCCTTCACCACGCCGCGGCCGTGCAGCACGGGCGGGCCGCTGGCCTTCACCCAGGGGCCCATCGGCGAGTTGGAGGTGGCGTAGGCCACCGAGTAGCGCGGGTCGCGGGTGTCGTACTCGCTCCACATGAGGTAGTATTTGCCCCGGCGCTTGAGCACGAACGGGCCTTCGTTGTAGCCCTCGGGCTTGAACTCGACCACCGTGGCGGGGTCGTAGCTCGTCATGTCGGCGTTCAGCTTCACCACGTGGCACTGGCCCTGACCCCAGTAGAGGTAGGCGCTGCCGTCGTCATCGACTAGCACCATGGGGTCGATGGCCTGGCCGCGGTAGGCGTCCTTGGCCACCAGCGGCTTGCCAATGGGGTCTTTGAAGGGGCCGGTGGGGCGGTCGGCCACGGCTACGCCCACGCTCTGGGCGGCCGTGTAGTAGAAGTAGTACTTGCCGTTTTTAGTAGCCATGGCTGGGGCCCAGGCGTTGCGATTGGCCCAGGTGAGGTCGCGGGGCAAGTCCAGAATGACGCCCTCGTTCTTCCACGTTTTCAGGTCCTTCGACGACCAGGCGCTGAACGACTTAGCGCCCCAACCCTCGATGCCATCGGTGGTGGGGTAGAGGTAATACGTGTCGCCATAGGCCGCGATGTGCGGGTCGGCATTAGGGCCGGGTAGGGCGGGCGCCGGGGCGTGCAGGGTGTCGGCGCCGAGGGTGGCCTGGGCCTGGCTAGCGAGGGCTGACCCGCCCACTAGCAGGGCTGTTATCAAGAAAGAGCTTACGCGCATGTACTTGCTTATTCGGTGTATGTCAATTCCTTGCGGCTACCATCGGCCATCGTCACGGTGGCGCCAGTGCCAGTGGCGGCGGGCCGCACCTGCCGAACGGGCAGTAATTCGGCATCGGCGAAGGTAGTGCCCGATTTTTTCCAGAGCAGCAGCGTGGCGTAGAGCTTGGGGCGGGCGGCGGGCGCGGTGCTACCCAGGGCGTTGAGCACGGTGCTGGTTTTGGCAGTTGGGTGCAAGCCGCTGGCTTCCACGGCTTCGACCTGGTTCCAGCCGCTGAGCGATACTAGGGCCAGCTGGTAAGTGCCGTTGTCGATAAGCTGCACCGCGTGGCCCTTTACCTGGCGGGTAGTACGCCGGATGGTGCCCGTGAGGTTGGGCAGCGCGTAGTGACCTAGGCGCAGGGCGGTAGCCTCGGTGCTGGCGTTTTGGTCCACGCGCAGGATGCCGTTGGGCAGCGGCAGTTCGGCGAGGTGCAGCTTGATGTTTTTGTTGGTTTCCAGCTCGGCGTCGCGGTAATACACGCCGTTTTCGTACTTTTTGAAGGTGTAGAGGCGCAGCGGCTCCCACTTGTCCTGCTTGTTTTTGAAGACGTAGTTCATGGCTACCTCGCCGTTGGGGCCGTCGGCCTGCCACGGAAAGGCACTGTTGTAGCTCAGGCGGTTGTAGTTTTCGTCGCCGCGGTAGGGGTCGCTAGCCGGCTGGTGGGGCACGTCGCGGATTTCGGCGGCGCCGATATTGGGGTAGTCGGTCACCAGCATATTCGGCCCCGCCTCAAACTTGTTGACTACCGTGCCGGGCTTAAACTCGCTGGTCCAGGGCCCCTCGTTTTCGGTGGCGGTCCAGAACGGCGAGTCGGCCGGCACCAGCAGCCCTAGAAAGGCTTTGGCCATCCAAAACACGCTGCCCCGGCAGCTGTACTGCTGCACGGCGGGGTCGAAGGGCCCGTAAAACCCTAGGGTCGGAATATTATCCTGCAAGAAGTCCGGGTTTTGCAAGAATTGCAGCATGGTGCCGGAGGCGATGCGCCGCATCCAGCCGAAGTTGGTGCCGGCCTCGGGCTGCAAGCCCATGAGCGGAAACGGTACCACCGCCGCGAAGCGGTACATGATGCTGCGGCCCCACATTATCATGCTGCCATCGCGGCCGAACTGGTAGGGGTAGGTGTTTTTGAGCGGCGCGAAATTCTCCGCTAATTGCTTGGCTACCTCGGGGTAGTGCTGGCGCCCGTAGTAGTGGCTCCAGAGCCGGCCGTACATCTGGAAGGCCCACATGCTGTAGTAGTCGAAGCTCGGCGCATCGTCGTACCAGCCCTCGCCTTTGTAGTGGGTCAGTTGCTTTTGCAGGTATTCTTGCAGCAGCTTTTCATTAACCTGGTAGCCCCGGCTTTGGTAAAAGCTGAGGATGAAGATGTTGAAGTAGCGCCAGTTTTGGGGCACCGTGGGCCCGTCGCCGTAGCTGAGCATGGTGGCGGCCAGGGCTTTTTTGGTGGCCTCGGGCAGCGGGTCCCAGAGTATTTCGGGCGCCGCAAACAGTGCCACACTCAACCCGCCAAACTCCACCAGGTTTTGGCTGGGGCCGCCATCCTTGGCGCGGGGCGCGATGTAGCTGGGGCTGCTGGGGTTCACGAGCAGGGCCAGCTGGTGGCGGTAGTAGTCGCCTACTTTCACGCCGTTCAGCATAAGGCTAGGGTCTTCTTTAAGCAGCGGCGCGGCCATGAAAAGCGTGCGGCACAGGCCCTCCAGCTTTTCGGTGGGCACTTGGCTGGCGGTGCGCGGGTAGCTTTTACCCGGCTGCTTCACAAACTGCATGGGGTCGTCTAGGGTCCGCACGTAGCTGAAGGCGCCGCTAAGCAGGTAGCGGGCGGCATCTTGCCAGTGCCGGCGCGTGAGGCCGGTGTAGGGGCTCAGCTTGTTATCCGGGTTTTGGACCTCGAAGGCGGGCAGCCGGGTAGTAGGCGGCGCTACGTGGGTGTCAAAAAACGGGGCGGGTGGGGTAGGCAGGGCTTGGCCCAGGGCCAAGCCGGGCAGGGCGACGAGCACCCACCCTAGGGGCGACAATACTTTCATGGGCGACGTAAATAACGGACCAAACGCAAATGAGCCGGGGCCAACCCCTCCACAAGGCGACCCCGGCTCGACCGGTAACTAGCCCACCAGCTAGTAACCCGGGTTTTGCGTCAGCGACCCGTTGGTGTTCAGGTCGATAGATGTCTGCGGAATAGGCAGCAGCAGGTTTTTTGCCGCCAGCCCCGTGATGGAAGCGCCGTTTAGGCGGATGGCCCGCTCGATGAGCGTGCCGGTGCGCAGCAACGTGAGGCGCCGCTGCTCCTCCCCCACCAGCTCGCGCACGCGCTCGTCGAGGATGAAGTTGAGGTCGATTTGGCTGGCCGTGACCTGGGCCGCCCGGGCGCGGGTGCGCAGCGCGTTGATGCTGGTGGCCGCGCCGGCCGTGTTGCCTTGCTTAAACTGCGCTTCGGCCAGCAGCAGGTAGGTTTCGCCCAGGCGCATCATGGTCAGGTCCTTGATGGTACCAAAGCCGAAGGTATCGGTAGGGTCAAACTGATTCCACTTGGTGGTGTAGGGCGTGATATAGAACACGGTATCGGTGCCTGTGATGCCCGTCACGCGCCGGCCAAACGTAGCCGTTTGGGTGGGGTCGTTGTAGTAAAAGCGGCGCTTGAGGTTAAAGCGCGAGTTGCGCATGTCGGCGTTTTCGTTGGCGGGGTAGAGGCGGTAGTCTACCCACTGGCTCAGGCGCATCCGGCCAATGCCGCGGCCACCGAGCGAGTCGGCCAAAGCCATCCCCTTCACGTTGTAGTAGGCCGGCACCCACATGCGGCGCTGCTGGGCGCTGGTAGTGCCGCCAGGCACGAGCAATTGCTGCTCTTCGGCCCAAATCACCTCGGTATTACCCTGACTACGGCGCTGATTACCAACAATAAACATATCGGAGAAGTAGTCGCCGGGCAGGCTGGCCCGCACGCCGTAGCGCGCCGACACCAGACGGTACTGCCCGCTGTTGAGCACGGCCTGCAAGGCAGGTTCGGCCAAGGCCGGCTGACCAGTCCGCAGATACACCTCGCCGAGCAGTTGCTGGGCCGCCGCCTGCGTTATGCGGCCCGAAGCTGCCTTATTGGCCAAGAACAAGCTCGGAATAGCCGTCGTCAGGTCGTTGATGATAAAGGTATTGACCGTGGCTAGGGGTGAGCGCGTAAAGTCGGTGCGCGGCGTGCTCACGGGCTGGTCTATCAGCGGCACGTCGCCCCACAGCGTAGCGAGGAAGTTGTAGGCGTAGGCCCGGTAGAAGCGCGCCTCGCCGCTGATGCGGTTTTTGTAGCCCTGCCGCAGCGTAGCGGGTGCGGCAGCCGCCCCCGCAATTATCTGGTTGCAGTTGTTGATGGTGCGGTAGGCCCAGCTCCACATAACAGCGGCAGCCTGGTCCTGCGAGTTGAGCTGCGTGTAGTTGTAGTACGGAATTTCCGCCCCCTGCACCTGGCCCGGAATGGCCACATCGGTGCCCAGCTGCATCATACCCAGCAGGCCCTGCTCGTCGGAGCGGGTGTACTGCTCGCGCACCACCGACTGCAGGCCCGCCATCGCGGCCTCGAAGCCCAGCGAGTCGGTGAGCACTGTTTGGGGCGTGTAGAGCGAGGCGGGGGTTTCGTCGAGGTAGTCTTTTTTACAAGAGCTAAAGAGCTGGGCCGTGCCCAGCAAACCAATGAAAGCTAGTGATAAGCGCTTCATAACAAATAAGATAAATCGGGTGGGGAAGAAGACTAGCGCAAGCTCAGGTTCAGGCCAAACACGTAGGTGGCGAGCTGCGGAAAGTTGGGGTTGCTGCCCGAGCCGGGGTTGGCCAGCGAGGTCAGGTTATCCACGTTGCCGGTGCCGTTGCCAGCGGTGTAGTTCTGCTCAGGGTCGTAGCCCACCCACTTGGTCCAGGTGTAGAGGTTGCGCCCACTCACGTAGACCGATACCGTGCCGAGCTTCAGCTTTTCGAGCACGGGCGCGGGCAGGTTGTAGCTGAGCGTCACGTCCTTGAGGCGCGTAAAGCTGGCGTTGCTGGGGTAGGCGTAGCCGCGGGGGTTGTAGTAGTTGAGGCCGGGGCGGTCCTGGCTTGCGTTTTCGGTGGTCCAGTAGCCTACCTCACGCGGGGCGTTGAAGCGGCCACCTAGGTCCACTAGGTTGAGGGTGGGGTTGCTCTTGAGCACGCCCTGCACCGTCTGGATGAATACGCGCAGGCTCAAGCCCTTGTACGTAAAGGTGTTGGTGATGCCCCCGGTGTAACTGGGCAGGGTAGTACCTAGGTACTCGCGGTCGTTGCTATCAATTTTGCCGTCGCCGTTGAGGTCCGCAAATTTTAGGTCGCCGGGCTTGGCGGTGGCATCGAGGGTGCCGGCAGACTCGCCGGTCTGCCACACGCCTACCATGCGGTAGTCGTAGATGGCGCTCAGCGGCCTACCGATAAAGCGGCGGTTGCCAATATCATCGGCCCCGTTGCCGTAGAGGTCCAGAATTTTGTTGCGGTTAGCCGTTACGTTCAGGCTCGTCGACCAGCTAAAGGTTGCGGTTTGGACATTGGCGGTGGTCAGGCTGAACTCAATTCCGCGGTTTTGCACCTTGCCAATGTTGTCGAGCACCGAGCTATAGCCCGAAATGATGGGAATCTGGCGATTCAGAAGCAAGTCCTTGGTTTGCGCATCATAGTACTCGATGCTACCCGTGAGGCGGTTTTTCAGGAAGCCAAAGTCCACGGCAAAGTTGGCGCTGGTAGTTTGCTCCCACTTCAAGTTCGAGTTGCCTAGCCCTATCCGGTCAATTGTGCCAGCGCGAAGCGCGGTGGCAGCTACTCCACCGTAGGCATACTGACCTAGGGTCAAACCCGTTATAGTCTGGTAAGGATTAATACCCTCGTTGCCTGTGGTACCGTACGAGAAACGCAGTTTCAGCGCATTCACCGTGCTATTATCCTTCAGAAAGGCCTCGTTGGTCACGTTCCAACCCAGGGCTACCGAGGGAAAGAGCGCGTACTTATCGGCGTTGACGCCGAACACCGACGAGCCATCGCGCCGGGCCGTAACCGTGAAGAGGTAGCGGCTGTCGTAGTTGTAGTTGAGGCGCGCCATCTGCGAAACCAGCGCCCGGCGCTCGCTATACGACGAAATGGTGGGCGTAATCGAGCCCGAGCCAATGCTGTTGAAGCCAATCTGGTCGTTGATGAACCCGCTGGCATTCTCGGTCGTCGTGAAGTACGAGTTCTGCTGGGCGCTGTAGAGGGCCGTGAGGTCGAAGTGGTGCTTGTCGAAATCCTTGTTATAAATCAGCAAGTTCTCCACCGTGTAGTTCTGCCGCTCATCGTTCACGAGCTGGGCCGTGCCGCGCAAATCGCCGGCCGCCCGGCCCGCATAGTTGGCGAAGCGGTAGCCCCGGTTCGAGTACGTGGCATTCACCCGGTACTTGAGGCCCGGCAAAAACGTGGGCGACACCTCGGCATAGCCCGTGCCCGTGAGCTGGTTTATCCGGCTCTGGCGGGTGGTAGTCAGGCCCAGCAACGGGTTCACTACCAGCTGCTCGGGAGGGGTAGGGTAAATGGTGTAGGTGCCGTCGGCGTTGTAGGGCGTGCCGTAGGGGCTCAGCACCTGGGCCAGGCCCAGCGTGGCGCGACCGCCGCCGTCATCGTTGTTGGCGTAGAAAGCCGAGGTGCCGATGCGGAGCCAGGGCGTTAGGTTGGCGTCGATGTTCGAGCGCAAGCTAATACGCTGGTAATCGAAGCCTTTTATTACTCCGCGCTGCTTGAAGTAGTCGCCTGACACGAAGTACTTCACGTCGTCGGTACCGCCCGACATCGACAGGTTGTGGTCCTGGATAAAGCCTTGCTGTTTAATTAAGTCTATCCAATTCGTTTCGCGGCCCGCGTTGTAGTTGTCCACCTCACCTAGGTAGGGCACGGGGGTCGGCGTGATGCCGCGCTGCTTCACAAAGTCGGCGTACTTCTGCACGTACTCGGCGCCGTTGCGCGGGTGCAGCTTATTCACCATGTACTCGGGTCCCGCGTAGCCGGCGTAGCGAATCTGGGGCTTGCCGGTTTTGCCGCGCTTGGTCGAAATCAGGATAACGCCATTGGAGCCCCGCGTGCCGTAGATAGCCGTGGACGAGGCATCCTTCAGAATCTCAATCGAGGCAATATCGTTGGGGTTGATGTCATTTAGGTTGCCCGGAAACGGTACGCCGTCCACAATCAGGTAGGGGTCGGTATTGGCCGTGATGGAGCGCACCCCCCGAATCTGGATGCTCGACTGCGAACCCGGTACGCCCGAGCCACTCGTAACCTGCACGCCCGCCACCGCGCCGGCCAGGGCCTGCGCCACGTTGGGCACCGGAATTTTTTCGAGGCGGTCCTGCGGTACCGACACCACGGAGCCCGTCACGTCGGAGCGCTTCTGGGTGCCGTAGCCCACTACTACCACCTCGTTGAGGTCCTGGGTATTAGGGGCCAGCTTGATGGAGAACGTGGTACGGCTGCCCACGGACAGCTCCTGCTTTACGTAGCCCACCGATGAAATAACGAGCGTGGGCGTGGCCGTGCCGTCGGGGATACGCAGCGAAAACTTGCCGTCGGCGTCGGTGCTCGTGCCGAGGCTCGTGCCTTTGAGTACGATGGTGGCGCCGGGCATCCCATCGCCTTTTTCGTCGAGCACCGTGCCCGTGATGGTCACGTCGGCCGTGGGCTGGGTGAGGGCGCGCCCCGCCCAGTCGGGGCTGGCGGCGTGGGAAAGCGGGGCCGCTGCCACTGTTAGGGGCAGCAAGGCTCCGCACAGGAGTATAGACTTTGCCTGCATAGAGTGAAATAAATGGCCGCGGGAGCGGCCAGGGTGGGTAATAGAAATCGCAGTGCAAGGGCGGGGCTAGCCCGCCTAGGTCGGGGTTCCCCCGCCCAAGAAGCCAATTTGCTAAGAGCGCCTAAAAGGCAAACTGAAGCAGTAGTTCGACTGCCCAAAAGTATCGGCAGTGCTCGGTAGAGAAGAGGGGTATTTTCAGGAAAGAAGCGGGACTAATTCACACATTTTCTTCCCAAAATCACGCCTATCAGCGATACCCGATGAGGTATTAATCTGATTAACAATAAGTTCTTTCTTAGGAGGAATTCCACCCTAGGGGGTAGCCACAACCTTCGACCGGGGCTGGTCGAAGGCACTGAGGGTCCAGCGGTCGGCCCAGCGCAGGCGGGGCTGGTCGCCCTCGAAGGTGAGCGGCAGCCAGATATAGCCGCCCTCGATGGGGTTTTTGGGCGTCCAGCGGTCGGCCATAAAGATGAACGCGTCTTTCTTGCCGGCCACCGGCAGCAGGTAGGTGCTCTGCGAGTGGTAGGTCGAGTCGGCGTCGGGCCCGGTCGCGGGGTTATCCAATTGCTGCCACGGCCCCCAGATGGACGAAGCCACGAATGAGCGGGCCGCATTGGGCGCCCAGCCGGTGCAGCCCGAGGTAATCAGGTAATACTTGCCGCCGCGCTTGCAGATGGCCGGTGCCTCGTTGTGCCCGGCCGGCGCAATGGTGTTCCAGCGGCCCGTAAAGCCCTGGTAGTCGGCCGTTAGCTCGGCCACATGCAGGGTCAGGTTTTCCTCCGACGAATGAATATTGTAGGCCTTGCCGTCGTCATCGACGAAGATGGTCATGTCGCGGGCCATCTGGCCGGGCACAAAGTCGCGCCGGATGAACGAGCCCTGGGCTACGGCGGCGCGCCACTCGGGCGTCCACCACTTCAGGTCTTTTTCGCCGGGCGCGGGCTGCTTCCACTCGTCCTTGAATCCTAGGGGCCACTGCCCGGCGCCGGGCCGGTACGAGCGCACGTAGCGGTAGGGGCCGGTGGGCTTGCTAGCCACGGCCACGGCGGTGCGGGCGGCCGCGTAGCCCTTGCCCTTCAGTTCGAGGTGAAACCACATCACGTACTGGCCAGTCTGCTTGTTGAACACCACCTTAGGGCGCTCCAGCACGCAGCCTTTCTCCACCTCCGAGCCCGAGCCCTCGGGCGCTACGGCGAAGGCAATGCCCTCATCCTGCCAGTTATAGAGGTCTTTGGAGGAGTAGCAGTGCACGCCTACCTGGGCGCTGTTGCCCTTGGGGCCGGCTACTTTGTGCTCGCCAAACAGGTAGTAGCGGCCCTTGTCATAGAGCACCCCGGCGCCGTGGGCATTGAGGTGAGTGTCCTTGTTATCGGGCCACGGCTGGCCGGGCGCGAAGGCGGTGCGCTGCTGCGCCTGAGCGGCGCCGGCCAGCGTCAATAATGCAGCGAGGAGTAGGCGTTTTGGCATGGGTGGGAATGGTGAGGAGTCAAGCGCTGGGCAGTAGCGCGAACTTTCTAGCTCGCGCTACTGCCCGGGGGCCGTTTTTTAGTCTGCCGCCGGTGGGCAATGCAGGAATAGCAGCTCGCCACAAAAGTATTGGGGCGGCTCGTCCGCACAGGGGGTGGTTTTCGCCGAAAAAGCGGGGGGAACTGACGCCCGGCTCGCGGAGCAGGTGGCAACAGGGTGCGCCAAAGGGGGTGGTTTTAGTACCTTGCAGACCCGCGGCTGGCGGGTCCGTAAAGGCGGACCTAGTAAGCACTTATTCAGGCTACTAGCTGCCGCGGGGCCGCTCGCTTCTCGTTCTCTTCCCACCCGCTCTTCTCCGCTATGTTATCTGTCTTTCAACGGCTACGCGGCTGCTGGCTACTGCTGGGGCTGCTGCTGGCCCGGCCCGCCAGGGCGCAGGATACCGCCCCCAGCGAGTTTCGCTTCGAGCACCTCACCGTGGACCAGGGCCTGAGCCACAGCGACGCCATGGCCGTGGCGCAGGACCAGGCGGGCTTCATCTGGGTCGGCACCAACCGCGGCCTCGACCGCTACGACGGCTACGCGCTCAAGCATTATATGCTGCCCGCCTCGCTGCCCATCACGAGCAAGGGCATCGCCGGTAATCGCATTAAGGTGCTCTACGCCGCCCCCGGGGGCCGCCTGTGGGTGGGCACCGAGCGGGCGGGCCTTAGCTACTACGACGCCGCCACCGACCAGCTGGTGCCGCTGGCCGCCCGCGCCGTGGTGCCGGCCAGCCGGCCGCTGCTACAGCGGCTGGCCACGGTCAGCATTACGGCGCTGACGGCCGACCCGCAGGGCCGCCTCTGGATAGGCACCCAGCAAGATGGTGTGCTGATGCTGACGTTGGACCCGCGCAGCGGGCTGGCCACCGTCAGCCAAACCCGGCCCAGTGGCCAGCCGGCCGAGCCCTACCATGTGAGCAGCCTGGCCGCCGACGCCGAGGGCAACGTGTGGGTGGGCACCTATAACCAGGGCTTGCGCCTAATCCGAACCGATACCAGCCCGCTGGTGGCCGAGGCCACGGCCATCACCGAACTGGTGCGAACCCTGTGCCTCGACCGTCGCGGCGACCTCTGGATAGGCACCGACCACCAGGTGCTGTGGGTGAGCGCGGCCAACCGGCGCGCCGTGCGCCAGTTGGCCGCGCACCCGCAGCCGCTGGCTTATCCGCAGCTGCAATCGCTGCTGCTCGACTCTTACGGGCGGCTGTGGGTGGGTACCATCTACGGGCTCTACGTGTGGGAGGCGGGCCCCGCCACAGGCGCGGCCCCGCCCCTGCGTGCCGGGGCTCCTACCCTACTACTGCCTACTGATGGCGAGCCATTTAGCCTCAACTCAGAGCGCATTCACCAGCTCTTCGAAGACCGCACCCAGGTGATGTGGCTGTGCGCCTCGGCCGGCGGCCTCAATAAGGTAGACCTCCGGCAGAAGCCCTTTGGCCGGCTGCGGCGGCAGCTGGCGGGCCAGGCCACGCTGCCCAACAACTACATCAACGCCGTGTATAAGGAAGAAGCCACCAACACGCTGTGGCTGGGCTCGCGCAACGGGGTAGCGGCTTACGACCTGGCGCACCACACCTACCGCAGCTACCTCAACCAGACCGCGGCTGGCGTGACGCGCGGCGTCGATGTCTCGGCCATTTGCCCAGCGCGCGGCGGCACGCTCTGGTTTGGCACCCGCGGCCACGGCCTGGTGCGACTGGTGCGCCGTCAGGGCCACGAAGAGCTCACGACCTTCGACGAGCTGCCCGGCGGCCGGCGCCTGAGCAGCGCCAGCATCGAGCGCATAGTAGAGGACCGCTACGGCACGCTTTGGGTTGCTACGTTCAGTGAAGGCCTGCTGCGCTTTAGCCCGGAGGGCCAGCTGCTGGGCAGCTACGGCGAAGGACCTAGGGGGCTGCCCAGCAGCCGCTTTACCTTCCTGCTCCTCGACCCGCGCCGCGACGTGCTGTGGGCCAGCACCACCGATGCGGGCCTGCTCAAGCTGCGCGTAACACCCGACTCGGTGCGGTTGCTACGGCAGTTCAGCTACGCGCCCGAGGCACCTAGGGGCCTGCGCGTCAACTACGTGTGGCCGCTGCTGCTCGACCGCCAGGGCACGCTCTGGATTGGCACCATCGGGGGCGGACTGCACCAGCTGACCACCGATGCCCAAGGCCGCGAAACGGTGCGCAGCCTGGCGCGCTATCTGCCCGAGAGCGACGTGGAAAGCTTGCTGCCCGACGATGCGGGCAACCTCTGGGTGGGCGGCACCGGCCTCTACCGCTACGCGCCGCGCACCCAGCAGTACCTGCGCTACGACGTGGCCGACGGCCTGCCTAGCAATGCGTTTAAGATAGGCGCCGCCGCCCGCGGGGCCGATGGTACGCTGTACTTCGGCGGCATCAACGGCATCAGCTACTTCCAGCCGTCGGCCATTCAGCCCAACCCGTATGCGCCGGTGGTGCAGCTCACGGGCCTGCGCATTGCCAACCAGCCGGTGGTAGTGGGGCAGCCGTTTGGGGGGCGCGTAGTGCTGGCCCGGCCACTGTCGCAGGCCCAAATCGTGACCATCAAGCCTTCGGAGAACGACTTTTCGGTTGAATTTGTGGGCCTTAATTATGCCAATCCGCAGAAAAACCGCTACGCTTATCAGCTGAAGGGCTACAACCCCGGCTGGGTGTACCCGCCGCCCGGCCAGCGCACCGCCAGCTTCGCCAACCTGCCGGCCGGCCACTACACCCTGCGCGTGAAAGCCAGCAATGGCGAGGGCACCTGGAGCACCCGGCCCGCCACCGTGCAGTTTGACGTGCTGGCGCCCTGGTACAAGACTGGCTGGGCCTACCTGCTCTACATACTAGCCCTAGGGGGCGCCATTGCGCTGTACCGGCGCTTCGAGATGAGCCAGCAGGGGCTGCAGAATAAGCTGGTGCTAGAGCAGTTTAAGGCGGAAAAGGAGAAGGAGCTGACCAACCTCAAGCTCGGTTTTTTCACCAACGTCAGCCACGAGCTGCGCACGCCGCTCACCCTCATTCTGGGGCCGATAGAGGAAATTATGCGCAGCCCCGGCCCCGTGCCCAACCTGGCGGGCAAGGTCGAGCTCATGCACCGGCAGGCCCGCAAGCTGCTGGAGCTGGTGAACCAGCTGCTCGATTTCCGCAAAGTCGAAACCGGCCACGTGCCCCTACGCGCCACCTACGCCGACGCCATAGCTTTCCTAGGTGAGCAGTACGGTAGCTTTCAGCACAAGGCGCAGGAGCGGGGTATCGTGTATCAGCTCGATGCGCCCGCCGAGGCAGTGCGATTGTACTTCGACCGCGGCAAGCTGGAAATCATCGTGACCAACCTGCTGGCCAACGCCTTTAAGTACACCCGCGACCAGGGCCGCGTGGCGCTGGCGGCCACCGCCGTGGGCAGCGCGAGCAGCCCGGCGGTGTATGCAGCTGGGCAGCTGGTGAGCAATTACCTGAAAGTCACCGTTTCGGATACCGGCGTGGGCATCAGCGCGCCCGAACTGGAACGCATTTTTGACCCGTATTACCAAGCCTCGCACACCGACACACTGCGCATGGGCGGCACGGGCATCGGGCTGTCGCTGGCCCGGCAATTTGCCGAGCGCCACGGCGGGCAGCTCACGGTGGCCAGCCAGCGGGGCGCCGGCACCACTTTTGAACTGCGCCTACCCTTCGGCCAGCAGCACCTGCGGCCCGAGGACATTCAGCCCGAAGAACTAAACCTAGCCGCGGCCCCAGCCGGCAGCGAGAGCGAACTGCTTGACGAAGAATTGCTACTGACCCAACCGGCCCCGCCCGCCCCGGCCGGCCCGCCGCGCCTGCTGCTAGTGGAGGACAACGACGAGGTGCGCCAGTACCTCACCCAGCTCTTCGAGACCGATTACACGGTGCTGACCGCCGAGGACGGCCTAGTGGGCTGGACGACGGCTCTGGCCCAGCTGCCTGACCTCATCATATCGGACGTGATGATGCCGCGCTCCGATGGCCTGGAGCTGTGCCAGCGCCTCAAGCAGCACCCCAAAACCAGCCACATTCCAGTGCTGCTGCTCACGGCCCGCACCGCCGAAACCCACGAGCTGGAGGGCCTGGGCACGGGCGCCGACGCCTACGTGAGCAAGCCCTTCAAACCCGCCCTGCTGCACGCCAAGGCCGACGCGCTGCTACGCAACCGCCGCAAGCTGCACGAGTTTTACCAGCGCCACATCCTGCTGCAACCCACCGAAATCGTGGTGGCCGACGCCGACCGCGAGTTCCTGGAGCAGGCCATGCACACCGTGGAGCAGCACCTGGGCGATGGCGAATTCAGCGTACAGGTGCTGGCCCGCGCCCTGGCCATGAGCCAGTCGGTATTCTACCGTCGCATCAAGAGCCTGACCGGCCAAACGGCGGTCGAGTTTATCCGCGACGTGCGCCTCAAGCGCGCCGCCCAGCTGCTGGCCCAAACCACGATGCGCATCTCAGAAGTGGCCTTTGAAGTTGGTATTGAGGACGCCAAGTACTTCCGCAAGGCCTTTCAGAAACTGTATAGCCTCACGCCGTCGGACTACGCCAAGCAGCACCGCATCGGGCGCACGGCCGCGGCCGCTGACATGGAGTGAGGGCGACCTGGGAGCTCGCCGGGCGCGTGACCCCACCCCCAGCCCCTCCCCTTCGGGAGAGGGGAGCCTGACGACTGCTCACGTAACCGGACGAAAGGCTCCCCTCTCCCGAAGGGGAGGGGCTGGGGGTGGGGTCACGCGCCCGGCGAGCCTACATAATAAGTCAGCATACTATGGGCTATTTTAGACCCCTGGGCCTAGCCCTTTCTGAAAACGCCCCCGCTAATCTCCGAGAATGGCCGGGGCGGCTGGCCGCGCGGGCGCTACTATTGCAGGAGCATTTTACTGCTGGCCCGCCCATCCCCTCTCTCCCACCCACTCGTTTGCTATGCTTCGCTCCTTCCGGACTACATGGCTGCTCGGCGGCTTGCTGCTGGCGGCCGGCCTCGGCCGCCCGGCCCACGCCCAAACCACCCCGCCCAACGCGGCGCTGTTCAAGCCCAAATACATCAAAGCGCAGCTGCTGAAAGCCACCAAGTGGCAGTTGGCGCACCCCAAGCACGCGCCCACCGACTGGACCAACGGCGCCTTTTACTCGGGCGTGTTCGCAGCCTACCAAGCCACCAAATCGAAGCTGATTTTGGATTCCTTGCTGGCCCTGGGCGAGCGCACGCGCTGGCAGCCGGGCCCGCGCTACGACCACGCCGACGACATCGCCATTTGCCAAACCTACCTCAACCTCTACCGCCTCAAAAAGGACCGGCGCATGCTAGAACCGACCCTGGCCGTGGTGGAGAAAGTGCGCACCACGCCGGGCCCGGAAGTGCAAAACCACGGCATCACCTGGTGGTGGTGCGACGCCCTGTTTATGGGCCCGCCGGTACTGGCCAAGGTGGCCGCCATCGAAAACCAGCCCCAGTACCTGGCTTTCACTGACACGCTGTACCAGCAGACGTACCGGCGGCTTTTCAACCACCAGGAGCACCTATTCGCGCGCGATGCCTCGTACCTGCTCGATGCCAGCGGCCAGGGCAAAAAGGAAAGCAACGGCCAGCGCATTTTCTGGAGCCGGGGCAACGGCTGGGTGATGGGCGGGCTGGTGCAGCTGTTGCAGGAGCTGCCCGCCGGCCACCCCAGCCGCCCGTTCTACCTCAGCTTGTTCAAGGAGATGAGCGCCCGGCTCGTGCAGTTGCAGCTGGCCGACGGCCTGTGGCGTTCGAGCCTGCTCGACCCGGCCGCCTACCCCGGCGGCGAAACCTCGGGCTCGGGCTTTGATTGCTACGCCCTGGCCTGGGGCATTAATCAGGGCATTCTGGACCGGGCCACCTACCTAGGTCCGGTCCAAAAAGCCTGGGCTGCCCTCACCAACGTAGTGTCGCCAGAGGGCCGCGTGGGCTGGGTGCAGCCCATCGGGGCCGACCCTAGGCGCGACTTCTCGGCCGATAGCTGGGAGGTGTACGGCACCGGCGCCTTTTTGCTGGCGGGCTCCGAGGTATTGAAGCTTAAGTAGTTGCTTATGAAAAGACGCTCTTTCGTGGGCCAGGCCGCGGCCGGCCTCTCGGGCCTGGCCGCGCTGGCCACCCTGCCCGCCGCCGGGCACGACCTGGGGGCCGCCCCCGCCGCCCCGCGCCCCACCACCGACCGCGCCTCCTGGCTGAGCACGCTGCTACGCATCGCCGACCCGGTGCTGGCCGCCGCGGCCCTAGGTCAACTCAAAGCCACCATGCCCGTCGAAGCCGCGCCCGGCCAGCAGGAGGGCCGCCGCGCCGTGACGCACCTCGAAGCCCTGGGCCGCACCCTGGCCGGACTAGCGCCCTGGCTCGAACTAAAGGACGTGCCCGCCGACGAGGCCGCCCGCCAGCAGCGTGCCGCCGGGCAGGCCCGCCAAGCCATTGCCCACAGCGTCAATCCACAGTCGCCCGATTTTCTGAATTTCAACCTGGGCGGGCAGCCGGTGGTGGATGCCGCGTTTCTGGCCCACGCGCTGCTGCGGGCACCCACCCAGCTGTGGGGCAAGCTGCCGGCCGCCACTCAGGCGCAGCTGGTGCAAGCGCTGCAAAGTACCCGCGTCATCAAGCCGGTGTATAGCAACTGGCTGCTGTTCAGCGCCATCATTGAGGCGGCGCTGCTCAAGTTTACGGGCAGCGGCGACCTCATGCGGATGGACTACGCCATCCGGGAGCACCAAACCTGGTACAAGGGCGACGGCACCTACGGCGACGGGCCCGATTTTCATTGGGACTACTACAATAGCTACGTCATTCAGCCCATGCTGCTCGATGTGGTGGGCACGCTGGTGGCCGCCGGCAAGGAGCGCCCCGAGTTGCTCGAAACCCTGCGCGCCCGCGCCCGCCGCTACGCCGCGGTGCAGGAGCGCCTCATCGGGCCCGATGGCTCGTTTGCGGCGTTTGGGCGCTCGCTGGCCTACCGGTGTGGGGCGTTTCAACACTTGGCGCAGTGCAGCTTGCAGGGGCTGCTGCCCGAGGGCTTAGGTCCGGGCCAGGTGCGCAGCGCGCTCACGGCTGTTATCCGGCGCACCATGGAGCCCAAGGGCACGTTCGATGCCCAGGGCTGGCTCCAAATTGGGCTGTGCGGGCATCAGCCGGGCATCGGCGAGGGGTACATCTCGACGGGCAGCCTCTACCTCTGCACCACGGCTTTCCTGCCCCTAGGGCTCGCCCCGAGCCACACCTTTTGGAGCAGCCCACCGCAGGACTGGACCGCCCGTCAAATCTGGTCGGGCCAGGACGTGAAGCTGGACCACGCCATGTGAGAACGCCGGTTATTACGCAAAGACATTATCAATCAGATGCATCGGCCCTATCCTTACACTGATTGAATCTAAAACACGGTCGTCATGCTGAGCTTGTCTACCGTGTTTTATCGTCTTCCGGTTTAGAAATAAGCTTACGCAAACAACACATGCTACTCCCTCATCTACTCTGCGCCAGCGCCCTCGCCCTCACCACCTTCGCTAGCCACGCCCAAAAGCCGCTGAAGAAGGACGAGGTGCTACTGTTTGCCTATTTCAAGGGCAACGGCGAAGACGGGCTGCACCTGGCCACCAGCCCCAACGGCTTGCAGTGGACGGCCCTCAACCAGGATAAATCACTGCTGGCGCCCACCGTGAGCCCGGACAAGCTCATGCGTGACCCCTGCATCATCAGGGGCAAAGACGGGCAGTTTCACATGGTCTGGACCACGAGTTGGCACGACCGCAGCATTGGCTACGCGTCTTCTAAAGATCTGGTGCATTGGAGCCCGCAGCAGGAAATACCAGTGATGGCTGCCGAGCCCACCGCCAAGAACTGCTGGGCGCCCGAAATCACTTACGACGCTCCCCACAACCAGTACCTCATCTACTGGGCCACCACGATTCCGGGTCGCTTTCCGGCGGGCGAAACGACGGTGGAAGGCGGTAATAACCACCGTATTTACTACGTCACGACCAAGGATTTCAAGACCTACTCGTCCGCTCAGGTGCTTTATGACCAGGGCTTTAACGTTATCGACGCGACCATTCAGCCCGTGGGGAAACGCTACGCCATGTTTTTGAAGGACGAGACCAAGGAGCCGGTGCAGAAAAACCTGCGCGTGGCCTTTGCCGACCAGGCCGCGGGGCCCTACGGCCCGCCCTCGGCGCCCATCACGGGCAAGTACTGGGCCGAGGGGCCCACGGCCATTCAGCTGGGCGATAAGTGGCTGGTTTACTTTGATAAATACACCGAGCACAAGTATGGCATGGTGTCCTCGACCGACCTCACGCACTGGACCGACGAGTCGGACCGCGTGCAGTTTCCGGCTGGCGCCCGCCACGGCACTGTGCTGCGCATCACCCAAAAAGAGCTGGCCCAGCTACCTAGATAGCCGCGGCGCGGCATTTCTTCCGCTTATGAAAAAGACCCTGCTTCTGGCAGCAGCGCTACCCCTGGCGGGCGGCCTCACTGCCCACAAACCCGCCCCGGCGGCGCCCACCGTAACGGTGCGCAACCGCCTGAACGTGGCCCGCCCGGCCGAAACCGTGAGCGTGCCCGTGAGCCAGCTCAAGGCCCTAGGGCCGGTGGCCGGCCTGCGCTACGTAGTGGTGAAAGACCTGCAAACCAACGCTGTGCTACCGAGCCAGCTGCTGGACAGCAACGCCGACGGCCAGCCCGACGAGCTGCTGTTTCAAACGGCGCTGCCGGCCGGGGGCAGCCGGCGGTTTGGGCTGGCGGCGGGCGCGGCGCCCGCCCCGGCGCCGGCCGGGGCGCCCACCACGTTTGCGCGCTTCGTGCCCGAGCGGACGGACGACTTTGCCTGGGAAAATGAGCGGGTGGCCTTCCGCACCTACGGCCCCAACGCCGAGCAGCTTTTCGATAAGAAAGACCCCAACGGCACGCTCAGCAGCGGCATGGACTGCTGGCTGAAGCGCGTGCCCTACCCCATCATCGACAAGTGGTACGGGCGGCACGTGCACGAGAAGCCCTTTGCCTACCACACCGACACCGGCGAGGGCTACGACCCCTACCACGTGGGCACCAGCCGCGGCGTGGGCGGCACTGGCGTGCTCGACGGCGACAAGCTATACATTTCCAAAAACTTCACCTCGTATAAAGTGCTGGCTACCGGCCCCATCCGCACGGTGTTTGAGCTGACCTACGCGCCCTGGGACGCCAACGGCCGCCGGGTGACGGAGAAGAAAGTCATCAGCCTTGACCTAGGCTCGAACCTGACGCGCTACGAGGAGCAGCTGAGCGCTGATAAGCCGCTGCCCAACTGCACCATCGGCCTGACTTTGCACGAGGCCAAGGGCGAGGTCAACGCCGACCGCCGGGCCGGCTGGTGCCGCTACTGGGAAAAAATCGACGACTCGTATCTGGGTACCGGCGTGGTGGTAGCCCCTAGGTACCTCACTGACTACCAGGACCACCGCAGCGCTCAAAAGGACCAGAGCCAGCTCTATATGGTGACCCGGCCCGCCCAGGGCACGGTCGTTTTTTACGCCGGCTTTGGCTGGCAAAAGAGCGGGCAGTTTGCCTCGGCAGTGGCCTGGGATGCCTACCTAGCGGCCTTTGCCCAGCGCCTGGCCTCGCCCCTGGAGGTGGCGCTTAATTAGCTACCCGACCAGGGCAATGCAGTGCAACTTAGTGTTAGGGCCAGCGTCTGTATATTGCCTGCGCGGGAGAAGGAGAATGAGTTGTTGACCAGACCGCAGCGGGCAGCTCAACCTTACCCACATATACCAGTATTGGTATATGTTTTTGAGCCTACGCTATGCCCGCATCCACCCAGCCATTGACCGAGCGGCTTGCCCCCCAGGCGCTTCTGCAAGCGCTGCTCGACACGTCGCAGACCGGCATCGTGTACTTGCGGCCGGTGTTTGCGGCGGGCCGGCCCGCCAAAGTCGTTGACCTGGTCTACGTGCGCCTCAACCCGGCCGCCCAGCGCCTGCTCGGGCTGCCCGAGCACCCGGCCGGCTCCTTCCTGGCGCTGGCTCCCCAGGCCACGGCAGTATTTACTTTTTATCGCGATACTTTTTTGTCGGCCCAAGCGGGCTACCACACCTACGACCACGTGCCGCCCACGGGCCCCGCCCGGCGGCTGCACGTGGTGGCGCAGCGCGATGCCGAGCTACTGGTCGTCAGCCTAACCGAAGCGGCGGCTGAGCCGGGGGCGGCGCCCCCGCCGCTGGCTGGCCTACCGGTGGCCGAGGTGGCCCAGCGCGTGCTGGCGCAGGCCAGCACTGCCATGTGCCTGGTGCGCGGCCCCGCCTATCTCATCGAATACGCCAACCAGGCCTTCAGACAGCTCTTTCCGGACCGGCTGCTAGTGGGCCAGCTGGTTACCGAGGCATTGCCCGAGGTGCCGCTGCACCTCGAAACCCTGCTCCGGCACTTAAATAGCGCCGGGGGGCCTTTTACCGGCCCCGACGTGCCGCTCGTGCTGCCCACCAGCACGCAGCAGGCCCAAACGTACTACTTCAGCTTTCAGTACCAGTCGCACTCCGAAGGCGAGCAGGCCCACCTGATTTCCATCGCGGCCCACGACGTGACCCGGCAGGTGCTGGCCCGGCAGCAGCGCGAGCGGCAGCGAGCCGAGTGGCAGCGCCTCTTCGAGCAGGCGCCGGTGGCCATTGCGGTGCTGCGCGGGCCGCAGCACGTGGTAGAGCTAGCCAACCCCGCCATGTGCGCCCTCTGGCAGCACGCCGCCGAGCAGCTGCTCGAGCAACCGCTGTTTGAGGTGCTGCCCGCCATGGCCACCGACTTGCTCCGGCAGCGGCTGGCCGACATTATGGTCACTGGCCAGTCTTACTCGGCGCAGGAGCCGGTGGCCGCTACGGCCCGCGGCGCCGCGGGCAGCCCCGCGCACTGGGCCTTTGGCTACCACCCGCTGCGCGAGCCCGGAGGCCAGGTTACGGGCATTGCCGTAGTGGCCCTGGACGTGAGCGAGCAGGCCTATGACCGCCAGCAGGTGCAGGCGCTCAATGCGGAGCTGAGCACCCTGAATGAAGAGTTGCACTCCATTAACGAGGAGGTGCACGCCAACAACGAAGAGCTGGTGCAGGCGCAGCAGCAGCTCTGGCAGCTCAACCAGGAGCTGGAAACCCGCGTGGCGGCGGGCGTGCAGGCCGCGCAGCTGGCGCGCGACGAGGCCGAGCGCCAGCGCCGCCGGCTGGCCAGCTTTTTTCAGCAAGTGCCGGCCGCCATCTGCGTGCTCGATGGGCCCGACATGGTGTATGAGCTCGTCAATGCCGACTTTCAGCGGCTGCTGCCCGGCCGCGAGCTGCTGGGCCGCCCCCTGCTGGAAGTACTGCCCGAACTGGCCAGCAGCATCATCTGGCAAACCTTGCAGCAGGTGTACCAAACCGGCGAAACCCAGGAAGAAATTGGGGTGCGCGTGACCCTGGCCCGCCGCGAAGGCCGGCCGCCCGAAGAGTTTTACCTGCACTATGTGCAGCAGGCGCGCTACAACGAGCACGGCCACATCGACGGGGTGGTCATGTTCATTCTCAACATCACCGAGCACATTCTGGCCCACCGGCGCGCCGAAAAGCTGCAGGCCGAGGTGCTGGCCGCTATGCAGCGCCGGGCGCAGGAGCACGAAACCTTCTACCAGGTATTCGAGCAAACGTCGGCGCTAGTGGCCCTGATGTGGGGGCCCGAGCACCGGTTCGAGTACCACAACCTAGCTTTCCAACGGCTCTTTCCGGGCCGCAATCTGCTTCATCACTCCTTCAACGAAGCCCTGCCCGAACTAGCCGGCGAGGGCCTAGCGACCCTCCTCGACCACGTGTACAGCACCGGCGAGCCTTACCAGGGCACGGAGCTGCCGCTCAGCCTTGCCGAACCCGGCGGCACCGGGCCCCAAACCGCGTACTTCAACTTTACCTACCAGCCCTACCTGGAAGAGGGGCAGCCGCGGGGCATCTCGGTGTTTGCCTACGACGTGACCGAGCAGGTGTTGGCCCGGCAGGCCGTGGTGGCCAGCGCGCAGCAGGCCCAGGCCCTGGCCAAAAACCTGCTGGCGGCCAATGAGCAGCTGACGCGTACTAACACCGACCTCGACAATTTTATCTACACCGCCTCGCACGACCTCAAGGCCCCCATTGCCAACATTGAGGGCTTGCTGCTGCTGCTGCGCAAGCAGCTGCCCACCGCGGCCCAGCAAGCTGGCCTGGTGCCCCGCGTGCTGGGCATGATGCAGGGCGCCATCGAACGCTTTCAGCTCACCATCGCGCAGCTCACAGACCTGGCCAAGCTTCAGCACGCCCACACGCAGCCCGCCGAAGAGGTGGACCTGGCCGCCGCCGTAGAGGCCGTGCGCCTCGACCTGGCTACGCAGCTGGAAGAAGCCCGCGCCGAGCTCTTGGTAGACCTAGACAACTGCGCCACCGTGTCGTTTGCCCCGCAAAACCTGCGCAGCCTTATCTACAATTTGCTTAGCAATGCCCTCAAGTACCGCCACCCCGAGCGGCCGGCCGTGGTGCAGCTCCGCTGCCACCACACGGCCACGGCCACCGTGCTCGAAGTGCAGGACAACGGCCTCGGCCTCACCCTAGACCAACAACATAAGCTTTTCACCATGTTTCGGCGCCTGCACGACCACGTAGCCGGCTCGGGTGTGGGCCTCTACATGGTGAAGCGGATGATAGAAAACGCCGGCGGCACCATCGCGGTGCAGAGCGAAGCCGGTGTCGGCTCTACTTTCACCGTCACCTTTCCTTCCTAAAGAATTCCCTCCTCCTTTACCTCGTGTAGCCATGCAAAAGCTATCCAGCATTTTGTTGGTCGATGACGACCCAACCACAAATTTCCTGCACGAGCAGCTGCTCCTGAGCCTGGGCGTAACCGACCAGTGCCTGGTAGCCGAAAACGGCGCCGATGCGCTGGCGCTGCTAGCCGAAAACGCCCCCGACGACGCCCCCTGCCCCGCCCTGGTGCTGCTCGATGTGCACATGCCCGTGATGGACGGCATTGAGTTTCTGGAAGCCTACATGCAGCCGCCTAGTCCGCCGCCCGTCGTCATCGTGCTCACCACCTCGGTGCACGCCCGCGACCAGGCCCGCATGGCCAAGCTACCCGTGGCCGACTGGGTTAGCAAACCCCTGACGCGGGCCAAAGTCGATGACATTCTGCAACGGCATTTTCAGCGTCAGCTTCCCCCCGAAGAAGCAGAGTAAGCGCGCGGCGACTGGGCGCGTTGCTGGCCGCCGCCTGCGGCCGAGCTTACCGCCCCAAGGCACCCTAGGGTGCCCCAGGGGCCACCTAGGCCAGCGGGGGCCAAGCTATATTTGTGCAAATGCCCCTTCTCGAAGTCCTCTCCGCCGCCCAGCAGCAGCAGTTTTGCGACCTGCCGCGCCGCCTGCACCAAGGCGTGCCCGTGTTTATCAACCCGCTCGACAACGAGCTGGAAGCCGTGTTTGACCCGGCCAAAAACAAGCTATTTGCGGCGGGCGGCTCGGCCTGCCGCTGGCTGCTCACCGATGCCGCGGGCCTGGTTGTCGGCCGCATCGCGGCCTTCGTCAACCCCCTCACCGCCACCGCCACCGACCCCACGCTGCCCACCGGCGGCCTAGGGTTCTTCGAGTGCATCGACGACCAGGCGGCGGCCAACGAGTTGCTCGACACAGCCTGCCAGTGGCTGCAAGCCCGCGGGATGCTGGCCGTGGACGGCCCCATCAACTTCGGCGACCGCGACCGGTTTTGGGGCGTGCTCATCGATGGCTTCGAGCACGAGCCCAACTACGGCATGTTCTGGCACCCGGCTTATTACCAGCGGCTGCTGGAAGCGTATGGCCTTCAGCTCTACTTCAAGCAGTATACCTGCCACCGCCCGGTGCCCCAGGTGTTGCACCCCAGCTTTTATAAGAAGCTTGACGAGCTCACGGCGGCGGGCTACCTCTTCACCCACGCCCGCAAGGCCGAACCCGAAAAGCTAGCCCGCGACTTCCACCACGTCTACAACCTAGCCTGGGGTAAGCACACTGGCGTGAAGCCCATGAGCCTGGATGCGGCCCGCCACCTAGTGCGCGAGATGAAGCCCGTGCTTGACGAGCGCATCCTGGGCTTTGCCTACTACCAGGATGAGCCGGTGGCTTTCTTCCTGAACCTGCCCGAACTAAACCAGATTTTCAGGCATATCGGCCCCACTCTCGATGTGCTGGGTAAGCTGCGCTTTGTGTGGGAGCAGTGGCGCTACATGCGCCGCCCCGACAAGAAGCTCCTGGGCATCATCTACGGCGTAGTGCCTGAGCACCAGGGCAAAGGCGTAGAAAACGCCCTGACGCTGGCTACCCAGCACCAGTTCATCGCGGGTGGCTACGCCAACATCGAGATGAACTGGATTGGCGATTTCAACCCCCGCATGCTCGTCATCACGCGCAGCATCGGGGCCAAAATCATCAAGACCCACGCCACCTACCGCAAGCTGTTCGTAGACCGTCCCTTCGAGCGCTACCCCATCATTCGGTGAGGTGGTCAATGAGTGAAGGAGTAAGTTGGTGAATGAGTGAATGAATTCTGACAGAAACACTCACTCATTCACTCATTGACTCGAAATGCCGCGTCCAGGGCCAGTACCTGGGGCAGCACCAGCTGCGAGTCATCGTTGTAGACGACGTAGTCGGCCCGTTCCAGCTTCTCTTCGTCACTCATCTGCTGGCGCATAATGGCCTCGATATCGGCGGCCGAGCGGTGGGCATCGCGGTGCAGCACGCGGGCGTGGCGCACCGCGGGCGGCGCGAATACCATGATGATGCGGTCGAGCTGCCGGTAGGCGCCCGACTCGTAGAGCAGGGCCGCTTCCTTGAGGATATACGGCTGGCCCGCGGCGGCCTGCGCCGTCACCCACATCTCAAAGTCGGCCCCTACCCTAGGGTGCACCAGTGAGTTGAGCCGGGCCACCTGCGCCGCATCACCAAAGACGCGCTGCGCTAGGTACGGGCGGTTGAGCAGGCCGTCGGACGAGTAAGTTTCGGCGCCGAAGGCGGCCAGCAGCTGCTCGCGCAGCACCAAGTCGGTAGCCATGATGCCCTTGGCCCGGCTGTCGGAGTCGTACACGGGCACCCCTAGGGCAGCGAAGAGCCGCGCCACCGTGCTCTTGCCCGAGCCAATGCCGCCGGTGATGCCAATGCGCAACATTCTTAATTATGAATTAGAAATTATGAATTAAAAATTGCGGTCGCGGAGGCCGAATGAGCTACAACTCAGCGCTTCCCGGTGGAATCAGCGGCAGCGCCCGGCACCAGGTAAAACGTGGCTGAGTCGGCGGGCAGCGACACTAACTTGAGGGTACCTAGGGTGCGGCGCAAGGGCGGGCGCAAAGGCGAGCGCGGCGGCGGCGTACCCGCCAGGCGCAGGCGCACCTCGGCGGGCGGCAGGTGGAAGTGCAGCGCCCGGCTGAGCAGGCGCCAGCCGTTGCCACGCACTTCTACTCGCACCGTGGCCGGTAAGGGCCGGGCCGGGTGGTAGCGCTGGGCATTGTAGCGCCAGGCCACCGGGTAGTCGAGGGCCGCCACGTGGCTGGTATTGAGCGCCCGCAGCATCCACAGCGTGCTGGCAATGACGAAGCAGGCCAGCACCGCCTGGTAAAAACTGGCCTGGTGCCCCGCCAACGGGCGCAGCAAGCGCGCAAGGAGGCGGGGCGCCAGGTCAGCCATCCTAGATGGTGGTAGCAGTTACGGTTTCGCCGGTGGCGGTGGTGCTGCCGGCCACGCGGGCAATGGCCGAGCGGTCGAAGCGCATGCGCTGGCCGCGCTCTACTTCGAGCAGCACGGTTTCGGGGCCTACCTCTACCAGCAGGCCGTGCAGGCCGCCAATCGTGACCACGCGCGTGCCCTTCACCAGCGACTCGCGGAAGGACTTGGCATCGGCCGTTTTGCGCTGCTGCGGCCGAATCATGAAGAAGTACAGCACCAGGCCGATGGCCACCGGAAATACCAGCTGCATGATGCCGCCGCTAGTCGTAGTTTGGAGGAGAAGGGTAAGAAAGGTCATGAGCTGGGAGAAATTAAAGAGAAGGATGTGAACTAACAGCCCATACGTAGCTGCTTTTCACCTCCTCATTTCGTGGCCTATACTACTTCGTGAGTACGTTGCCTTTGATGTAAATAACGGTGGTACCGGGCTGGGTATTGGCCCGCACGCTCACCTGCTTGCTGATGAGGCCCTGCTTACCGCGGCTGTCAAACTGCACGTCGAGCGTGCCCTTGGCGCCGGGCGCCACGGGCTCCTTGGTCCAGTTGGGGGTGGTGCAGCCGCACGAGGCGGTGGCATCGGCGATGAGCAGCGGCGTCTTGCCGGTGTTAGTGAAGCTGAAGGTGTGCGACACCTTGCTGTCGGGCTTGATATCACCGAAGTCGAACTGCGACTCGGCAAACGTCATCACGGGCGCGTCGGGGTTGGGCGCCTCGGTGTCGCTGGCCACGTTGGGGTTGTCGATGGTCGGGTTGGTCTTTGCGTTGTCATCGGCCGCGGCGGCGGCGGCGTTCATACCCTGGGTGCCGGCCTCGGTGGGCTTGTCGCGGTTGCAGCTGGCAGCCAGTAGACTGAGCGCTAGCAGTACACTAACTTTTTTCATATAACAAAAATACGCTTGGGTCAATGAGCAATTAATAATGAGCAATGAGCAGACCGAATAGTCAGCCTGCTCATTGCTCATTATTGATTGCTCATTGACCCCTACAGCTTGTCGATTATAAACTGGGTAAATTCTTTGGTTGAGGCTTTGCCGCCTAGGTCGCCGGTGCATTGCTCCTTCTGCAGGAAGGTCTCGTTAAGCGCCTTTTCAATGCGGGCGGCGTGCTCCTTCTCGCCCAGGTGCTCCAGCATCATCAGGGCCGAGCGCAGCAGGGCGGTGGGGTTGGCTTTGCCCTGGCCCGCGATGTCGGGCGCCGAGCCGTGCACGGCTTCGAAAATGGCCATGTCGTCGCCGATGTTGGCGCCGCTCACCACGCCCAGGCCGCCCACGAGGCCGGCGCAAAGGTCCGAGAGAATGTCGCCAAACAGGTTAGTGGTCACAATCACGTCGAACTGCTCGGGCTTGCCCACTAGCTGCATGCACATGTTGTCGATGATGCGGTCGTCGTAAAACGTGACCTCCGGAAACTCGGCAGCGGCGGCCTTGGCGGCGTCGAGCATCAGCTTGCCCGCGTTCTTGAGGATGTTGCCTTTGTGGGCCATCGTCACGTGCTTGCGGCCGTGCTTGGAAGCGTAGGCGAAGGCGGCGCGGCAGATTTTGCGGCAGCCCTCCACCGTGATGCGGCTGATGGAATCGGCGATACCTAGGCGCTCGTCGTACATCTCGAGGCCGGCGTACAGCCCTTCGGTGTTCTCACGAAACAGCACCAGGTCAATGCCTTCGAAGCGCGTTTTGATGCCGGGCGTAGTTTGGGCCGGGCGTACATTCTGGTACAAGTCGTACTTCTGACGCAGCGTGATGTTCACGCTTTTGAAGCCTTTGCCGATGGGCGTCGTAACGGGCCCCTTCAGGCCTACTTTGGTGCGCTCAAGCGAGTCGTACAGTCCCTGGGGCAGTAGGCTGCCGCTTTCGGCCAGGGCCGTTTCGCCGGCGTTGTGAGTGTCCCACTGCACGGGAACCTGGGCGGCGGCGAAGATATCGACTACGGATTGGGTGATTTCGGGACCAATGCCGTCGCCGGGGATGAGCGTTACGAGATGCATAAACGTGGTGGTGAGGGAGCGGGGTAATCGGCGTATTGGGTGGGCCAAGCTAGGGCTCAGCCCGCCCGATACGCCAGTACAAACTACGCCACTGAATCGTCAAATCTCGGCCTGGCCGGACACTTAGTGCCCGGTGCGGCGCGAATTTATTTGGCTAATGAGCTGGTCTACATCGCCCAGCAATTGCTCGGCCTTGGTTTTGGCATCCTGAATCACGCGCTGGCCTTCGCTCTTGGCCGAAGACGGCGTGTTGTCGCGACTCGTCACCAGGCTCTCGGTGAGGTCAGCCAAAACGGAGCGGTATTTTTCGAGCTGGTAGCTGAGAAAAGAACGGGTTTCGCGGCCGGTTTCGGGCGCGTAAAGCAGGCCAACGGCCGCCCCGGCAAGGGCGCCGCCCGTGAAGCAAAGCAGGCCGGTGATGGTTTTACTAGCCATGATTCTTTTTAGTGATTAGTGATTAACGAGTAGTGATTAGGGGCCTAGGGCTCGTCATCGCAACGTGTTTAATCAGGTGGGAAGGATGGTGGGAAAAAGGAAAAGAGGTTGGGAAACTAGGTACCGAAAACTGCTACAAGCTCAACATGACAGACGTTCTATCTTACTACATATCCAGCAACGACTTACTGGTTATCCAGCAGCCCGCGGCCCGATTTGCGAATCTCGCCGCTCGCAGCCAGGTCCTGCGCCAGCTTATCCAAAATACCGTTTACGAACTGCTTGCTCTTCGGGGTGCTGTAAAGCTTGCTGATTTCGATATATTCGTTGATAGTCACCTTTACCGGGATGCCCCGGAAGAGCTGCATCTCGCAGAGCGCCATCTTCAAAATAATCTTGTCGAGCAGGGCCACGCGGTCCACGTCCCAGTTCTGCACCGAGTCGGCGATGAGCTTTTCGGACTTGGCATCGTCTTCCAGCGTCTGCTTGTAGAGCGTTTCGGCAAAATCGCGGTCGTCCTGCCAGTTGGCGCTCAGGTTCATCAGCTCCTGCTTTTCGTCGGCCGACTGGGGCAGCATTTTCAGAGTTTTGAGCACCAGGTTGCGCACGATGGGGCGGTTTTCCTCCCAGTTCAGGTCGTTGGCTTCGAGGTAGCGCGGCAGGGCTTCGCCCTTGAATACGAAGTCCTTATAGAGGTGGCGCAGCAGCTCCATATCGGTTTCGTAGTCGGTTTCGGCCAGGCCGGTGTTTTTGCCGCCTAGGTAGGCCTGCACGGCTTCGCTGGGCTTCATCTCCTTCTGCCACGCCTCGCGCAGGGCCTCGATTTCGTCCGAGTCGGTCCACTGCAGCTTGCGCTTGATGGTGGTTTGCAGCAGCTGCTCGTTCTCCTTGAGCTTGGCAAAGGCCGCGTTGCCGAAAAGACGCGCCGTGCCCTCCGCCTCGAACCGAGGGCCCGTGAAGCGGCGGGCTTCGCGCTCATTGTCCTCGGTGATGATTTCGAGCAGCGCCTGCGGCATATTCAGCAGGTGCAAGTACTGGTCGTGAATGCTCTCGGCGCCGTGCAGCAGCTGCCCGCCGTAGAAGGTGCCTTCCTTCTGCACCATGCGCTGGTAGTAGTCGATGGCGTCGCTGAGGGCGGCGGCCACTTCTTTGTCGTCCGAGCCGGTTTCGGGCATTTCGCCGGTGCGGTGCCACTCGCGCAGCTGCACTTCGCCCAGCTTGCGCTGGCCTTCAAGCAGGCGGCGGTCGGGGGCCACGTCGGCCATGAGGTCGGGCTCAAATGCCGCCGCAATGCGGTCGTGGGCCAGCTGCAAGTCGGCGGCTACGGCCTGCTGGTAGGCGTAGAGAGCTTGCATGACCTTGATTCTGAGAAGGCGGCGATTTAGCATTTCGGGTACGTATCAGTTAGAATGAAGCCGCAGGGCGGCCAAGCGGTAAAAAGGAACTGACCGCTAACAGTCAAAGGGGCACAATTAATTCGGCGGGTTTTGCGGCTGCCGCGCGGCAGCGGCTGGGAAGAGTGCGCCGTAACTTTGTTAAGTAGTGGTTCGGCTGGCTTCCCCAGCCCGCCTACCGGCCGTTTGGGACTGCAAAAGTACCCGTTTTTTTCCGGTTCCGGCCCCGCTTCCCGCTCCTACCCCGCTTCTATGCCAACCCGCTCGCTTGCCGCCGTCAACGTCCACATCTTCCGCTACAAGTGGCACTTTCTGGGCGGCGTACTCTTCGTGATACTCAGCACGTTGCTGACTATTTTTCCGGCGCAGCTAGTACGCTACTCCTTCGATTTGGTGAATGAGGGCATTGACCTCTACCACCTCTTTGCGGGCACCCAGTCGCAGGCGGGCGTGTACCAGCTGTTCGGGCGCAACGTGCTGTTCTACGGCATGTTAATCATTGGCCTGGCGCTATTGCGGGGCATCTTTCTGTTCTTTATGCGCCAGACGCTCATCGTGATGTCGCGCCTGATTGAGAACGACCAGAAAAATCAGATATTTCAGCATTACCAGTCGCTGCCGCTCAGCTTCTACCGCCGCCACAGCACCGGCGACCTCATGTCGCGCATCTCCGAAGACGTGGGGCGCGTGCGCATGTACCTGGGGCCGGGCATCATGTATTTTTTGCAGCTGGTGGTGCTCTTTATTCTGGTGGTGCCGCTGATGCTGATGGTCAACGTGCGGCTGACGCTGCTCACCATTTTGCCGCTGCCCATTTTATCGGTTACTATCTTCTACATCAACAACTTGATTGAGAAGAAGTCGGATGACATTCAGCGGGCGCTGGCCAGCATGACCACGTTTACTCAGGAGGCTTTTTCAGGTATTCGGGTGCTCAAGTCGTTTGTGCGGCAGCAAGACTCGCTGGAGCAGTTTACGGCGGCTACCAACGAGTATAAAGACAAGTCGCTCAGCCTCAACTTTGTCAATTCGTTATTTTTTCCGCTCATCATGTTTTTGGTGGGCATCAGCACGGTCGTCACCGTCTGGATTGGCGGCCAGGAAGTCATCAACGGCACCATCACCACGGGCACCATCGCCGAGTTCATCATCTACGTCAACCTACTGACCTGGCCCGTGACGGCCCTCGGATGGACTTCGTCGCTGGTGCAGCGGGCCGAGGCCTCGCAGGCCCGCATCAACGAGTTTCTGGACGAGAAAACCGACATCGTGTCGCGCCGCGACGTGAGCCAGGAAATCAAAGGCGACATCGTGTTCGACCACGTCACCTTCACCTACCCCGACACGGGCATCAAAGCCCTGCGCGACGTGAGCTTCCGCATTCAGCCCGGCCACACGCTGGCCATCATCGGCAACACGGGCTCGGGCAAGAGCACAGTGGCCGCGCTGCTCTGCCGCCTCTACGACGTGACGAGCGGCGATATCAAGGTCGATGGGGTGGACGTGCGCGACTATGCCCTCACGTCCTTGCGCGAGCAGATTGGCTACGTGCCGCAGGACGTGTTTCTGTTCTCCGACAACATCCGCAACAACATCAACTTCGGCCTCAACGAGCCCGACGAGGCGCGCATGGCCCAGGCCGCCCGCGACGCCGACGTATACGAGAATATCATCCGCTTCCCCGAGGGCTTCGACACCAAGGTGGGCGAGCGCGGCATCACGCTCTCGGGCGGCCAGAAGCAGCGCGTCAGCATCGCCCGCGCCCTGGTAAAAGAGCCCAAAATTCTGATTTTGGACGACTCGCTCTCCGCCGTCGATACCAAGACCGAGAACGCTATTCTAGACAGCCTCCAGCGCGTGATGAAGAACCGCACCAGCCTCATCATCTCGCACCGCGTGAGTTCGGTGAAGCTGGCCGACCAAATTCTGGTGCTAGACGATGGCCAAATCGTGCAGCACGGCACCCACGCCGCCCTCATGGCCGAGGCCGACGGCCTTTACCGCGCCCTCTACGAGCGGCAATTGCAGACCGAGGTGGTAAGCGAATAAGCAGTATCATAAAAAAGCGGGCGAGTAAAGAGAAAATAATTCTCTTTGCTCGCCCGCTTGCTTTTACTGGGTCTGCTAGTCACCGAGCATTACGCGGCGCATCCCGGTTTTCTCGCCGGCGGTACAGCGCACTACGTAGGGGCCGGCGGGCAGCTTAGCCGTGTTGAGGACGACGGGCGTAGTGCCGGCCATCATCGTTTTGGTGAGGACCGGGCGACCTTCCTTGTCGTTGATTTCAACGCGGGTCGGCCCCACGGCGTCGCAGCGCACGGTGAGCTTGTGGGTGATGGGGTTGATATCAGCCTTGATTTTAAGCGCGTTAGGGTCGGCCGCGGGCGTCACGGGTGCCAGCGCGATGGGCACCGGCGTAGTAGGGGCAGCGGGGTCGGCGGCATCAGCGGCGGTGGCGGCAGCCGGTGCCGGCTTGGCCGCCGCTGCCGCGGGCTTAGCGGTAGCTGGCGCGGGTTTAGGCGCCGGCTTGGTTTGGGCGTGGCCCGCGAGCGAGACAAATAGCAGCGCCCCGGCGCAGGTAAATAATACTTTCATGACACTCAGCGATAAAGGTTTTTTCAGTGGGTTAAAGGTACGACGAACCGCTTTTTTTCGAGCTGGCATTGACCGGGTTAGCAGGCGAAAACCTTGCCAGCCGCGGCACCTAGAATAGCATTAATTGAAAAAAAACTTGCCTGGCTTGCGCTATTCCCAATTTTTCTGCTACCTTTGTGCCTCCAATTCCCTCGGGGTGTAGCGTAGCCTGGTATCGCGCCAGCATGGGGTGCTGGAGGTCGTAGGTTCGAATCCTGCCACTCCGACCGAGGGACTAGTTGCCCCACGAAAAAGCCCCCGACCTTCGGGTCGGGGGCTTTTTTTAGGTCTACTTTTTAACGAATTGGAATTTCCCGACGCGGTATCGACCCCCTCGATATCGTTAAGTTTTCGGGGTGTAGCGCAGCCCGGTAGCGCGCGTCGTTCGGGACGACGAGGCCGTAGGTTCGAATCCTGCCACCCCGACTTCTAGGAAAAGGCCGCTTGTCTCTGCGAGACAAGCGGCCTTTTCTTTTGGTTAGTGTTGAGCGAAGCGCTGCTCCGTTTCTCTCATGTAGCATTACAATATTTTAGTATTTGCCAGCGTAGAGCTAAGACACTTTTCCTTCATCTTACTCTTGCATGCAAAAGCTTCTTATCACCGCAGCACTTAGCTTAATAGGGGCGACTAGCTACGCCCAAACGATTATTAAGGCGGGCACCGTGCAGCTAGGTGGCAGCGTGGGGTATTCCCAACAGAGTAACGATAACTCCTACAACTACTATACGGGAACAAGCTATCTGAACACCACCCAACATGCTGTCTACAAAAGCTTTTCGATAAATCCAATGGCCGGCTATTTTGTAGCTGATAATCTGGCGATTGGCCTAAGTGTTGCCCAGAACAACTCAAAAACCGCTTACTCATACGATAGCCCTGATATAGCTGGTGGCGACCAGCGAAATAGTCAGCTTAATCTAGGAGCCTTTGTTCAGTATTACCGCCTGTTCACTGACCATTTTGGGCTCGTAGGTACGCTGAATGCGGGTTATACCCATGGCACTAGCACATCTACCTACGCTAGCGGTGGTAGCCGCGGTACTAGTAATGGTTTTTCGGCGGCCCTTACCCCCAGCATCGTGTTCTTTCCGGTACCTAAGTTTTCCATTGGTGCTTCTGTGGGTAATGTCGGCTACTCGCACTACACTAGCAAGATAGAATCAGACAATAACGTACTCGATAGTGGCACTAGCAACGGCTCATCCTTTGGAGCAGGCTTTGGGATAAGTTACCTAACTTTTAGTGGGACTTACTATTTTGGACGCTAAGAAAAGAGGGTGTATGCTTGAGCCGTGGCTTAAGCATACACCCTCTTCTGGCAGCCTAGAAGCTGTACCCACTTAACAGCTTGAAGCTATCTTATGCTAGCTAGCCGAGCGAATTTTGCCTTTTTTCTTGCTCTTGCTGGAAAGCAGCACCACCGCGCCGCCCACAAGGGCGGCGGCCGTGGCTAGCTTGATTATCAGACCGGTGCGGTCGTATTTCCACTCGATTTTGTAGCCCTTTTCGGCGAAGATATTGGGCACCTGGCCGTGCGCCAGGTCGTCGAGCACGCCCTCTACTACGTTCACGCGGTCGGCCAGTAGCAGGGGCAACCAGTGCCGGTAGTCGCTTTCGCCGTATTTGAAGGCGATGCGCCGAATCATGCCGCTGAGGCCGCTGGGGGGCACAGAGGTACCGAATACCGCCGGCAGGTTGGGCCGCTCGATGGACATCAGGATTTCTACGTCGGCGACCTGTTGCGTGGGGCGCTCCCAGGTATAGCCCCTAGGGTCGTCGGCGTGGCGCTGCCGCATGGGGTAGGTCGGGTCGTTGTCGGGGTCGTTGTCGATGCCCCAGCCCGGAAGCTGCGAAGGATTAGTGGTAGGTTCCATAATAACAATAGGCTACATCCCGGCAGCCGGGGGAATGAGCACGGTCTTGATGCAGTTGTCGAGCTTGGCGGAGAACATCCGGTAGCCGTCGGCCACTTCCTCCAGCGGAATGCGGTGCGTGATGAGGCCTTTGGGATTGAGCACGCCGTTTTGCACGTGCTCTATCAGGCGCGGCAGGTGGCGCTTTACGGCCGTTTGGTTGGCCCGGATGGTGATGCCCTTGTTGAGCACGCTGCCCATCGGCACGAGGTTATCGGTGGGGCCGTACACGCCCACGACCGATACGATACCACCTTTGCGCACCGCGTTGATGGCCCAATGCAGCGCCGTAGACGAGCCTGCTTGCAGCAGCAGCTTGCGGCCCGTGATGGTCTGCATGACGTTGCCGGCGGCTTCGGCACCCACCGCGTCGATGCACACATCTGCCCCAAGCCAGTCGGTAATCTTTTTAATAAAAACCACCGGGTCGGCCATTTCCTGAAAGTTGTAGGCCTCGCACTTGGCGTAGTTGCGGGCAAACTCCAGGCGGTAGTCTTCTTTATCAATAATGATGACGCGGCCGGCCCCGAACAGCCAGGAGCAGCGCGCCGCCATGATGCCCACCGGGCCGGCCCCAAACACCACCACCGTGTCGCCGGGTTGGATGCCGCCCATCTCGGCGGCCTGGTAGCCCGTGGGCGTCACGTCGGTGAGCAGCACGGCGTCCTCGGGGTCCATGCCGGGCGGAATTACCGTGGGGCCCACGTTGGCGTAGGGCACGCGGGCGTACTCGGCCTGCCCGCCGTTGTAGCCGCCCGTGAGGTGGCCGTAGCCAATGAAGCCGCCCGCAGCCGTGGCCTGGGGGTTTGCTTCGTGGCAGTTGCCAAACAAGCCCTGCTTGCAAAACACGCAGCGGCCACAGGCGATATTGAAGGGCACCAGCACGTGGTCGCCCACCTTCACGTTGGTTACCTCCGAACCAATCTCCTCGACGATGCCCGTAAACTCGTGCCCGAAGGTGGCGCCCACGCGCGTGTCGGGCACGTTGCCGTTATAGAGGTGCAGGTCGGAGCCGCAGATGCACGACCGGGTTACCCGCACAATCGCATCCTCGGGATGCTTGATTTCGGGCATTGGTTTTTGGACGGCCCGAATGCGTTTCGGACCGCGATATGTCATAGCTAGCATGCGAATATGGCGTTAGGGTGAGGGCAGTACTGGCGCGCAGCGTGGTGTTTTGGGGACCTCGAAACGGACCCAAAACACTACGCCACACCCTCGTTTTGTACTTACCCCACCCGCCAAAGGTTGGCTAACTAGCTAATCTATAAAGCAGTAGCTTTATTTTAGAAGCTGTACGGCGCAGCTTCCTGACGATGCTTGCTTTCAGTATCGCCCTCACTATCTGAGCGGCTCTGGCCCAGGCCGCTCAGCCTACTTCACCCCTATCCACATTTCCGAAATTTCGTCGGTGCCGAAGCGCTCCAGGTAGAAATTGCCGCGCTGCGTGAGCTTCTGGGCCTTGATGGCCTCGGTGGCGGCTGGGTACAGCTTGTCGGGCGCCAGCAGGAAGCTCACGCCCTTAATCTGGGCGCGCATGATGCGCTGGCCGGCCGGCACCACGCGGTAACGCCAGCCAGCGGGCAGCGGCCTGGCCGTGTCGGCCACGGCCAGGCCGATGAAGGCCTGGATGGTGTCGTGGGCCGCCTCGGGGTTGTTGCTGTAGAAATTAGCCAGCGCTAGGCCGGTGCCCAGGCTACCGTTTTCCTGGGCGGTTTTGGCTTCCCGAAACAGCTCGCCAAAGCGTTTTTCATCCACCTTGCCATTATAACCCTGGCCCGCCAGCAGCGTGGTGGGCGTGGTTTCGAGGGCTACGGTGGGTGTGCGCAGGCCGCCTAGGTAAGCGTAGAAGCTAATGGCAATCGCCGTGACGATGAGGACGATGGGAAAGAGGTAACGCACAGATTTAGTTGATAATGGGCAATAAATATTGAGCAGGCCTAGGCTTGGTTAGCGGCTTTGCCGTCAATTGGCTGCTGCTCATTATTAAATGCTAGTTGCTCAGTGCTGGCGTATTGCATGCGGTAAAGCTGGGCGTAGTAGCCATTCTGGCGCAGCAGTTCGTCGTGGGTGCCGGTTTCCTTGATTTCACCGCGGTCGAGCACAATAATGCGGTCGGCCTTTTGGATGGTGCTGAGGCGGTGGGCGATAACGAGCGCCGTGCGGCCTTCCATGAGTTTGTCGATGGCGCCCTGTATCATCTCCTCCGTCTCCGAATCGACCGACGAGGTGGCCTCATCGAGCACGATGACGCGGGGCTCGTACACCAGGGCCCGCACGAAGCTGATGAGCTGGCGCTGGCCTACCGAGAGCGTGGCACCGCGCTCCATCACAGGGTAATCAAGGCCGCCGGGCAGGCGCTCGATGAAACGTTGGGCGCCCACGAGCGCGGCCGCTTCCCAGATTTTCTCGTCGCTAATGGCGCGGTTGCCTAGGGTAATATTATCGCGGATAGAGCCGGCGAACAGGAATACGTCTTGCAGCACGACCCCAATCTGACGGCGCAGCTGGCTGAGGTCGTACTCGCGCAGGTCCTGACCATCGACCTTGATGGTGCCCTTTTGAATGTCGTAAAAGCGCGATAGCAGATTGATAATGCTGGTTTTGCCGGCGCCGGTGGCACCCACAAAGGCGATGGTTTGGCCGGGCTTCACGTGGAAGCTGATGTCCTTGAGCACCCACTCGGGCGCGGTGGTTTCGCCGTCCTGGCCGTTATAGGCAAACCACACATGGTCGAATTGCACTTCGCCTTGCAACTGCGGCACCGGGGCGGTGCCGGAGGTAGCCACTAGGTCCTTATTATCGAGCAATTTGAGCAGGCGCTCGGTGCTCACTAGGCCCAATTGCAAGGTATTGAAGCGGTCGGCAATCTGCCGGATGGGCCGAAAGAACAGCGAGTTGTACATGATGAAAGCGATGAGCGCGCCCTTCGAGATGGTGCCCTCAATCTGCCCCTGGGCGGCGTACCACACCAGCAGGCCCACGCCGATGGCCCCTAGCACCTCGGCCACCGGAAAGTAGATGCTGTAGTAGAGCACCGACTTGATATTGGCCTTGGTGTGCTCCTGGTTGATGGACTCGAACTTGCGAAACTCGCGGTCTTCGTTGTTGAAAATCTGCACCACGTTCATGCCCGTCAGGTGCTCCTGCACGAAGCTGTTGAGTTTGGCCACCGCGTTGCGCACCTCCTGAAAGCTGCCCTTGACCTTCTCCTTAAATACGTAGGTGCTGAAGAGTAGCGGCGGAATAACCGAGAGGCTGACTAGCGCCAGCTGCCAGTTGGTCCAGAACATGAAAATCATGAGGAACACGATTTGGAGCAGGTCGCCCACCATCGCGGCCAGGCCCTCGCTGAACACGTCGGCCAGGGTTTCCACGTCGGAGATATTACGCGTCACGAGCACCCCCAGGGGCGTGCGGTCGAAGAAGCTGAGCTTGAGGTTGAGCAGGTGCCGGTAGAGGTCGGTGCGGATATCGCGCACGATGTACTGGCCCAGCCAGCCGCCGTAGTAGGTCTGGAGGTAGCTCACCAGCGTATTCACCACCAGCAGGGCCAGCAGCCACAGGGTCGAGCGGTTGAGGCCGGCCCAGTCGTTGTTGTTGATATCCACATCGACCATGCGCTGAATGAGCGCCGGACGCACCGTGCCGAGCACTGCCGCCGCCACGGTCAGCACAATCAGGCCGATGAATACGCCGCGGTAGGGCTGCACGTAGGTGAGCAGGCGGCGCAGCACCTGCCAGTCGAATACCTGGCCGGTTTTGGTAGCAGTAGTTGGGTCCATAAGTCAGTAGTCCTAACAAAGGTCGGGCAGGGAAAGTCTACGGCGGAGCGCGCATTAGCTAAGCAGGGTGGCTATATCTTCGGCGCGCCTCCTTTAGCTGGTCATATGACTTCTTATTTTACCCGCCTGCTGCTGCTGACCTTCTTGCTGATTACCAGCCTTAGCCACGCCCAGACCATCGATATTGAATCGGCCACGCGCTACTGGCAGCTCACCGACGCCCTGCGCCGCAACGAGCCGCTGACCGACCAAGCCTGGCAATCGTTTCTGGCGCTGCCCGGCAATAAAATATACGTAGACGCCGTGTACAACGACGAGCAGCTGGCGCGCTACCGCCGGGCCATCGAAGTAGCCTACATGCCGCGCTACGACTCATTACGGCAGGCCAAAATAAAGGCCAACGTGTGGTACTACGTGCTGGCGAACGACTACAAAGAGCACGAAGCGGAGGACCGGCGCTACGTAGCGGCCATGCAACAGAACCCCGACTACCTAGGGCGCATGTACACCTACGCCTACGAGGCGCTGCCCGCCCGCAACCACACCAAGGTGGCCAACCTCAAGATTTACTACGTCATGCTGGGCAATGATGCTACCTCGCAGCAGACCGGCCTGGTCTTCAGCATGCGCAGCGTGCGCGATGGCAACGCCACGAAGCCCGGCATTTTGGAAGCCCATGAAATGCACCACCAGCTGCGCACCACCAGCACCCACTACGAACCCACCAACCCCGCCGATGACAACCTGCTGTGGGCATTTTACAGCGCCCTGAACGAGGGCACCGCCGACTTCACCGACAAGGTACCTAGGCTAGCCAACCCCGCCGACTCGGCCGAAATTCGCTCGTGGCTGCTGAGGCCCGCGCCCGCCGTCATCCAGAAAATTGACTCCACCATTCGGGTGCAGGCGGCGGGCGGGGCAGCCACGCCGCTCAAATTTTACCGTCGGCTCACCAACGGCACCAACGGCCACCTGCCAGGTTTTTACATGGCGTCCACCCATCGCGCGGGCGGGCTACCGCCAGCAGCTGCTCGACCACGCCGATGACCCGCTAGCCTTCGCTTTGCTCTACCAGAAAGCTGCTAAAAAAGACAAGTCCGCCCCGCGCTTCTCGCCCGCCTCGGAGCGCTACCTGCGGCAGCTAGCTCGCAAGTATGCCAAGCCCCGGCCACCTGCTAGGCAATAGCGATGCCCGCCTACGCACATTAACTTTGGGCTATTTTATACTCACGCAGAAAGGCTCTTGAACCTAACAGGCTATTTTATACTAATTGACAGCCTCTTCTTCTAGGCTATCCGCTGGCAAAATCCCAGGTTCGTACTCTACCTTACTTAAATACAGGCCTTTAGCTGGCGCCGCGCCGCTGGCGGCAATGCGTTGCTGCCGGTGCAGTATCTGCTGGAATTCCAGAGGCGTAAGCTTGCCCCGGCCCACATCGAGCAGCGTGCCCACTACCAGGCGCACCATACCGCGTACAAAGCGGTTGGCCCGAATGCGGAAAACCAGCCCGCCCGGTACCTCATGCCAACCCGCTTCGTGGAGGCGGCAGATGTAGTGCGTTTCGGCCCCCTTCACCTTCGAGAAAGCTGTGAAATCGAACTGCCCGACGATATAGCCGGCTGCCTCATTCATGGCCGCCACGTCGGGGTTGCCCCGGTCGAGGTACAGCACTTGGTCGCGCCGGAAAGGGTCGGGCGTCAAGCTCACAAAATATTCGTAGGTACGGGCCTCGGCTGAGAAGCGGGCGTTGGCCTGCTGGCTTACCTCGTGGATGCGAAAGACCTGCACATCTTTGGGCAAGGCCCGGTTGAGGCGGTAACGCAGCAGTTCCAGCGTCATTTCGGGCGGAAAATCGGCTTCGAAATGGGCTACCTGGTGGCTGGCGTGCACGCCGGCATCGGTACGCCCGCTGCCTAGGGTCGAGACGGGCTGGCGCAACACATTGGTCAGGGCTAGGTTGAGAGCCGCCTGCACGGTGGGCACGCCGGGCTGCACTTGCCAGCCGCAGTAGGCCGTGCCGTCGTAGGCAAAATGAATAAAGTAGCGCATTACCCCGCAAAAGTACCGCGCAGGCCGCTTCTAGCACAGCCACTTCCTCAGGCAATCTTGCGCACCAGTCGAGGAGTTTTTTTATAAGTAAAGCAAGAGCTTGAACGTGCTTAATATTATCGCTTAGCTTCCGAAAAGTCGGGTTTTACTTATGTCCCACGTACAGGCCGGCAAACGCCGACTCGCGAGATAGCTCGCCGGTTTCGTAGCGTTGCAGCTGGGCTCTTACGGCCGGGCTGGGCTGGCGACCACACAATGCCTGCACTAGCAGGGCATTTTCTACTTCCCGCCGCCGTGCGGCTAGGTTGCTAGTAGCACTAGCAACGAAGTGTTGAAAGATATTTGATTTCATAGTAAGAAGAGCGTGTTGGACAAAAGTAAGGGCTACAGGATTTACTACCAAGAGCACAGGACTTATGCCGGCGTTTTTGTGATTATATCTTCCCCAGCGGCAAAAATCACCTTAAATAATCTATCGGCTGCGACTGTGCTTTTCCTTCCTGCTAGCCTCGACCAGCCGCTTTTGTTGGTCGCCAATAAGCCTACGTAACTTCAGCACGCTGCAATACTTTTACCAGCCAGCTACGGGGTATTGGCTACCGGCACAATGCTTGGTTACTGGCACAGCAGGTAGCCCTAGTACACGCGGGCCAGTATCCTGCAAAGATGCTCGCTCCGCCTCCCCGGTCCCAGGGACGCTTCCCCCTCGGTGTGTCCAGGGCTGTCCTCTTCTGCTAGAGTTACGCCAACTTTAGTGTCCAGACTACCCGTACGAGTTCGCTACGCCCGCTAAAGAGAGGGTTAATACGCCGGAGTGGCTGGCCACAGGTAGCTACAAACAAAAAAGGCGCTGCGGCTCCTAAGCCACAGCGCCTTTTCAGCAAATTTGGGTAGCCTACCGGCTAGCCGCCAAAGCTTCAGCACCACCCACGATTTCGAGAATCTCGGTGGTGATGGCGGCCTGACGCGTACGGTTATAAGTCAGCTTCAGCGATTTCAGTAGCTCACCGGCGTTGTCGGTGGCCTTATCCATCGCCGTCATGCGGGCGCCGTGCTCCGAAGCGTTGCTTTCCAACACCGCTTTGTACAACTGAATCTTGAGGCTCTGCGGGATGAGGGTTTTGATAATCTCCTCCTTGCTCGGCTCGAAGATGTAGTCAACGCTATTGGCCGGCTCGTTGGCGCTGGGCGTGCCCGCGGGCACTTCCGTGGGCACCAGCGGCAGCAGCTGCTGGGCTTGCACTACTTGCGTAGCTACGTTCTTAAACTCGTTGTACACCATCACCACCTCATCATAGGTGCCTTCGGTGAAGCCCCGCATAGCTTCCTCCGCGGCTACGCGCACCGTGTCAAACGAGAGCTGGGTGAAGACGTGCGTGTAGTTGCCCACCAGCATGTTGCGACGGCCGTAGTAGTCGTGCGCCTTCTTGCCGATGGCCATCACCGAGATATTGCCTACTGGCAGGCTCGCGTAGCGGGCCGCAATCAATGCGTTCACGCCTTTGAAGACGTTGGCGTTAAAGGCGCCGGCCAGGCCGCGGTCGGAGGTAATGGCGATAATCAGCACCCGGCGCACTTCGCGCACCTCACCATATTCGCTCACCATGTCGTCGGTGGTCGTGCGCGTCAGGTTGGCCAGGATGCTGGTCAGGCGCTGGGCGTAGGGGCGCATCCGGATGATGTTGTCCTGGGCCCGGCGCAGCTTGGCCGCCGCCACCATTTTCATGGCTTTGGTAATCTGCTGCGTGCTCGAAACCGATTGGATGCGCGAGCGAACTTCTTTAAGGGAGGCCATTTGTGTTAGCTAGTAGCTCTTTTTAATACCATGCAAAAATTGCTGGCTGCCAGCTGCACGCTTTCCAGTAGGAAAGCTAACAGCTAACAGCCAGCAGCTAATAGCTTCTTACTTAGCGGCGTAGCTGGCAGCTACATCCTTGGCAGTTTGGCGCAGGGCACCGGTCACGGCATCATCAAGCTTACCAGCTTTCAGCGACTTCAGCACGTCGGGGTGGCGGGCGTTCAGCGTCTGGGTAAACTCCTTCTCGAACTCGCGCACGCGGTTGACGGGTACAGTGTCGAGCAGGCCGTTGGTAGCGGCGTAGATGATGGCCACCTGGTCCTCCACCTTCACGGGCGAAAACTGGGGCTGCTTCAGAATCTCCAGGTTGCGGCGGCCGCGCTCAATGGTGAGCTTGGTGGAAGCATCGAGGTCCGAGCCGAACTTGGCAAACGCCTCTAGCTCACGGAACTGCGCCTGGTCAAGCTTCAGCGTGCCCGATACCTTCTTCATCGACTTAATCTGGGCGTTGCCACCCACGCGGCTTACCGAGATACCCACGTTGATAGCGGGGCGCACACCGGCGTTGAAGAGGTTGGTCTCAAGGAAAATCTGGCCGTCCGTAATCGAGATTACGTTGGTCGGGATGTAGGCCGACACGTCGCCCGCCTGGGTTTCGATGAGCGGCAGGGCCGTCAGCGAACCGCCACCTTTCACCAGCGGCTTCAGGCTTTCGGGCAGGTCATTCATGTTCTTGGCAATCTCGTCCGAAGCGTTGATTTTAGCGGCACGCTCCAAAAGGCGGCTGTGCAGATAGAATACGTCGCCGGGGTAGGCTTCGCGTCCGGGAGGGCGACGGAGCAGCAGCGACACCTCGCGGTACGCCACGGCCTGCTTCGACAAGTCATCGTACACTACCAGCGCCGGGCGACCCGTATCGCGGAAGTATTCGCCTATGGCGGCACCCGTGAAGGGCGCATAGAACTGCATCGGGGCGGGGTCCGAAGCCGAAGCCGCTACCACCACCGTGTAGTCCATGGCACCGCCCTTGGTGAGGGCCTGCACCACCTGCGCTACCGTCGAAGCCTTCTGGCCGATGGCCACGTAGATGCAGAATACGGGCTCGCCGCGGTCAAAAAATTCGCGCTGATTCAGGATAGCATCGAGCGCTACGGTCGACTTGCCGGTCTGGCGGTCACCGATAATCAACTCGCGCTGGCCGCGGCCAATCGGAATCATGGCGTCGATAGCCTTGATACCGGTTTGCAGGGGCTCGGTTACGGGCTGGCGGAAAATTACGCCGGGGGCCTTGCGCTCGAGGGGCATCTCGTAGGTCTGGCCCACGATGGGACCGCGGCCATCGATGGGCTGCCCTAGGGTGTTCACCACGCGGCCCACAATGCCTTCACCTACCTGGATAGCGGCAATCTTTTTGGTGCGGCGCACGGTGTCGCCTTCCCGAATTTCGGCGTAGTCGCCGAGTAGCACGGCACCCACGTTATCTTCTTCCAGGTTGAGCACGAGGCCTTGCAGACCGTTCTCAAACTCGATTAGCTCGCCCGACTGGGCGTGCGACAGGCCGTAGATACGGGCCACGCCGTCGCCAACCTGCAGCACCGTGCCGACTTCTTCGAGCTCAGCGGCCGATTTAAAATTGGACAGCTGCTGCCGCAGGATGGCGGATACTTCGTCCGGGCGTACTTCTGCCATGAGAATATTAGTTTAAGCTGGGAATATAAGTCTTGTCGGCAAGCGAGGTGCGCAAGCGGCGCAGGCCTCCGCGTACCGAATCATCAATCTGCTGGTCGCCAACGCGCAGCACGAAGCCGCCAATCAGCGAAGCATCCACCTTCTCGGTGAGCGAAACCTGGGTAAGGCCCGTTTGGCGGGTCACCATTTTCTCAATTTCGACGCGGGTTTCGGGAGTCAAGGGCACGGCCGAGGTTACCTCAGCTACCTGCACGCCCATGAGCACGTTGTACTGCCGCAAAAACTCGGTCCCGATGTGCTCCAGCACCGCTTCACGGTTTTTGCTAGTCACAATCTGGAAGAAGCGCGTCAGCATCTCCGAAACCTTGCCCTGAAACACGGCATTGAGGATGCTTAGTTTCTTGTCGTGCTTCACAATCGGGTTGCGCAACAACAAGCGCAGGTCACGGCTACCGGCCATCGTATTGGCCAGCAAGTCCATGTCCTGCTTAATCGTTGCCAGGTTACCCTGCTCCTGCGCCAGGTCCAGCAAGGACTTCGCGTAGCGGGCGGCTACTTGTTGGTTGGCCATTATTTGAGGTAGCTGTTAGCTTTTAGCTGTTGGCTGCTAGCTCGTTCTTCCCATAAAGGAAGCTGCTAGCTAGCAGCCAACGGCTAACAGCTTAGTTCAATTTTACATCCTTGAGGTACTCGTCTACCAGCTGCTGCTGGGCGGCGGGGTTGGCTAGCTCGCGGCGAAGCAAGCGCTCGGCAATATCCACGCTGAGCTGGGCGGCGGTGTTGCGCACCTCGGCTAGCGCCTGGTTTTTCTCCTGCTGAATCGACTCGCGCGCTTGCTGCGTGATGCGGTTAGCTTCTTCCGTAGCGGCGGTTTTCGCTTTCTCGACGATTTGGTTGGCGATGCTCTGGCCTTCCTTCATCATCTCGTCGCGCTCGCGGCGGGCGTCGGCCATCAGCTTTTCGTTGCCGGCCTTCAGGCTCTGCATTTCCAGCTTGGCTTGCTCGGCCATGCGCAGGGCATTGTCGATGCTGTCCTCCCGGTCGCGCAGGGCAATCAGAATCGGCTTCCAAGCGAACTTGGCCAGCAGAAACAGCACCAGCAGGAAAATGACCAGCTGCCAAAAAATGAGGCCTAACTCGGGGGTTACAATTTCCATAATAAATAGAGATTAACTAGTGGGGTAAATGCAGAAAATGAGGAAAGTGCTTACCTCGAAAACTGATTTGCTTTAACAGCACTCCATTTCTCGATTTTTCACATTCGGCACATTTTCAACCGGCTACCTTCACGCAAACAGCCCGCCGCGCCCTACGCCGAAGCGACGCGCAGCGGGCTGCTTGGTGTCCTCTCTATCCTTAGAGCTTGAACGAAATCAGCAGGCAGACTACTACTGCGAACAGGGCCAGACCTTCAATAAGGGCCGCTACAATCAACATAGCCGTTTGGATTTTGCCCGAAGCTTCTGGCTGACGGCCAATGGCTTCCATAGCCTGACCACCGATGCGGCCAATGCCAAGACCAGCGCCAAGGGCTACCAGACCAGCACCAATAGCAGCACCAAATACAGCCAAACCAGTGGCATTAGCAATCTGCAGTAACAGAGAGAGCAACATAAAAAAAGAGGGAAAGTGTGGGGAAATGAAAAAACTAAAGGAGGGCAATCTCTTGACTACCCGGTGGAAAGCAACCTAGGGGATTAGTGAGCAGCAGGATTGGGGATAACGCTACCAGCGGGGCCGGTTTGCATGTCCAGCGCATGCTCCTCATCGTGGTGGTGATCTTCCACTGCGCCACCGATATACATAGCGGTGAGCAGGGTGAAGATATAGGCTTGCAAGATGGCAACTAGCAATTCAAGCACGTTGATAAACAAGCCGAAGGCCAAGGATATTGGCGCTACTGCGGGCGAGCGGAAGATGAAAATTAAGCTGATGAAGCTCAAAATTACGATGTGGCCAGCCGTGATGTTAGCAAACAGACGGATGGTGAGCGAAACGGGCTTAACCAAAAAAGCACCAATCAGCTCAACCGGAATCATTATGGGTAGCAGCAACTTCGGTACGCCTGGCGTAGCAAAAATGTGTGCCCAGTAATTTTTATTTGCGCTAAATAATGTAATTACCAGCGTCATGATAGCCAGCGTAGCCGTTACTGCAATGTTACCGGTAAGGTTGGCCGCGCCGGGCGTGAGGCCCAACAGGTTATTGAACCAGATAAAGAAGAAAACGGTGAGCAAATAGGGCATGTACCGCTCATACTTTGGGCCAATTGACTTCTTGGCTATCTCATCCCGGATAAAGACAATGATGGGCTCAAAAAACGACTGAATGCCCTTGGGCGCTCGGCCTTGGTTTTTCTTGTAACCAGCTGCTACACTAGTGAATACGACCAGCATCAGTACGGCACTACCTAGGAGGGCGACGGCGTTTTTAGTAATAGAGAGGTCGTATACCTTGGTGCCATCGGTCGAGACCAACTTTTCGTGGTGCAGCTTCAGGCCGTCGTACTCGGGACCTTCGGCACCTTCGTTTTCAGCGGCCAGCTTCTGCGATGAGAATACCGACAGGCCTTTGCCAGGGCGGTAAGCGATGATGGGCAGGTAAGACGTAAAGTGCCGGTTATCGGTCGAGAACCAGTGCCACTCGTGCGAATCGCCGATGTGGTGCAGAATCATCTCGCCGGGGTTGAACGCCGCCTCTTTTTTGCCCCCTTCGGTGGGCTCGGCCGCGAAGCCGGCAAACGTGCAAAGGCAGAAAAGTAGCGTAAGTAACCTCTTCATTTAAAACTAATTAAAACCCGATTAATTTGGTAAATTCCTATGCTTCGGGTACTTGCTTGCTTGAAAACGGGCGCAAGTTACTAAAAATAGCCCAGATTTCAAAGCCAGCTCCTAGAAAGTAGCTCACAAAGAACACCCCGAGGAAGGCCCAAGTGCCCCGGCCTTCGTGCGCGCCACCCCGGTAGAAGTACACGAGCACGATGACCAGCGACAGCATCAGCCGCAGCACGACGCCCCCAAAGTAGGCGCCGAGGAAGTTATCGGCCGAGCGCGTGACGAAGTGCGCCGTGAGCCAGTAAGTGAGCAGCGTGACCGCCAGCAAACCGCCCAGCACGTAGGGCGCCAGGGGGTGCACCACCGCCGCCCCCAGGGCCACGCGCAGCCCGTAAAGCACAGCGAAGCTGGCCAGTACTAGCGCAGCAAACTGTGTCAAAAACGAGCGCGTCATACAGGTGGGAATAGCGAGGCGAGTGCCAAACGGGGCGCAAAGGTCGGCATAACTAGCCGATAATCCGCATAAAAGCCCCGCCGACCGGAGCCAACGGGGCTTTTTAACCCATTTATTTAACAATAAAAGGCAAACCAGCCCGCTGGACTTAGTTAGCGACAGTGTACGTGATGCTGCGCCGCCGTTGCGCGCCGCTGGCAAACGTCAGCGTGACATCGAGGCGCACCGTCGTGTTCAAGGCGTAGGTGGTGGGCACGACGTAGGGAATAGCCTGGGTGGTCGTCTGGAACGTTTGGTTGAACGTGCCGCTGGCCGGGTAGCTTCCTACCTGCATCGAATCGGTGCGGGTGGCCTGAAAGACGGTGATGGTGGTCGGGTTGTCGGTCTGGTTGTAGGCGGCCGTTATCGGGATGCTCCGGCCCGTCCCGTAGCGGGCGGCAAACGTGGTGTTGAGAGTAGTGCCCAGGATGCCAATGGTGAAGAAGCCCGGCGCGCTCTGCGGCACGTAATAAGTGTCCAGCTCTTTCTCACAGCCAGTTAGCAAGCCCGCCCCCAGCAGCAGCGGCAGGATGCGCTTGTTTAATGCGTTCATATGGTAGGTAATGGTCAAATTTAGAGGACCTAGGGCATGTCAAACCACAGGGGTTTGGTTACGTACTCATCGTTGGTGGTGGCGCCGGCGTCGGTGAAGAGCTTGGCCACGGCGCCGGGGTTATAAGTAACCTCGGTGGCGCCGGGCAGCAGGCGGCGCGGGAAGCGCGTGAGGGCTGTAGTGCCAGCCGCAAGCGCCGGGTTGGCCCGCGAGGGGTAGACCAGATTGACGTAGATATCCGACCGGAAATCGAAGCGGCGCATATCCGACCAAACGTCGGGGTTGAGGAACATAGCCAGGTACTTCTGCTCCATAATCTGACGCAGCGTGGTGGCGGCCGCCGTCTGGGGCATAGCGGCCGAAGCCAGGTAGGCGTTTATCTGGGCCGTGGTGATAGCCGGAAACGTGACTGGCGGCGGTGAGTAAGTACCCCCTACCCCCACTTTCGCCATGTTGGCCCGCACGCCTTCGCGCAGGGCGGCGTAGGCTTGCGGCAGGTTGCCGGCGCGGTGGTAGGCCTCGGCCTGGATGAATTTCAGTTCGTGGTAGGTCAGGACTTCGAAGTATCCTAGGTCGCGGGCGTACCAGCTGCCGTAGAAGTCGGTGACGGCCGGAGTAGAGCCGGGCGTCACGTTGATGCCCGTGGTAGTGGCCGCGGTACCAATGCCGGGGTCGACGCCGGTGCTGGTGGTGGGCGCTAGGATGCCCCAGCGCGGGTCTACCACGCCGGGGTAGGTCGTCCCGTTCAGGTACTTCACCACGTTGGTCGAGAAGGTAGCCGTACCGAAATTCGCTCGCGTGGGGCCGAAGATGTTGGTGGTGTTGGCGAGCGGTAGCACCGCCGTCTGAAAGTTTATTTGCGCATCATCAGCACTGGAAGTGAAGCCTTTCTCGCAAAGCGCTAGCACGGCGGCGGGGTCGTAGCTCTGCTTTTTAGTGAGGTGCTGGGCCTGGCGCGCCTTAAGGGTGTAGGCCATGTGGACCCACTTGTTCACGTCGCCCTTGTACAGAATGTCGCCGCTCTCGCTGGGCGAGGTGGTGTAAAAGGGCCGAAAATTGGCCGACGCGGGCTTCTGCATTTCTACTATTCCCTCATCGCAGAGCTGGTTGATGGTGGCGTAAATCTGCTGCTGCGCGTCGTACTTGGGCGTGTAGTTGTTGGCGCCTAGGTAGGCCTCAGTGTAGGGCACGTCGCCGAGCATATCGGTGGCGTGGGCCAAGATGAGCGCCTGCATAATCTTGCCCGCGCCCACATAGTAGACCGAGCCTTCGGCCTGCGCCGCCGCTATCATGGGCGGAATATTACCACCCGACTGAAAGTACGAGTAGTTAAACGTGTTGGTGCTCTGCGCATTGGTAAAGTAGTACTGGTCGTTGCCGCCGCTGTTGGCGGTGCGGCTCACCACGTACTGCGTGATGTAGGGCGTGCGCAGGGCCGTGAACATCTGCGTCTGGATGCCATTGGAAATGATGCCCGGCAACAGGAAGTTGGGCGTCGAGACGACGGGGTTGTTGGGATTGGTATTAACGTCGAGGTATTTCTCGCACGACGTCAGCGCCGCCGTGCCACCGAGCAGCCCGAGTAAAAGAAGATATTTTTTCATCTAGGGATAAGCTTTAAAAGTTAACGCGCAGGCCCATGTCCACGCCGCGGGTGGCGGGCACGTTGCCGTAGTCGATGCCACCCGAGCCGCCGCCGCGCACGCCCGCGCCGGCCGAGGCCGTTTCGGGGTCGGCGCCAGTGTATTTGGTCAGCAGCACTAGGTTGCGGCCGGTCACGTTTAGCTCAATGCCTTTCAGGAAGGAGCTGCTGCCGCCCAGCCAGCGTGCGGGCAGCGCGTAGCTCAGGGTGAGGTAGCGCAGGCGGGCCCACGAGCCATCTTCGATGAAGGGCGTGCCCACGGTGTTGAGCACGGTGGTGTAGTAGCTCTGCGTCAGCTCGGTAGGACGGGCGTTGGGAGTATAGGTGGTATTGCCGCTGGCATCGCGGGTAGCCACTACACCGTCGAAGACCACCGTTTTGTAGCGGTCGAGGGTGCGGTTGGAAGTGCCTACTGTGGTCTGGTAGTAGTCATTGCCATTCACGACCACACCGCCCACCCGAAAATCAAACAGCGTACTCAGCGACAATCCTTTGTAGGTGAACGTATTGGTGAGCTGCGTGGTGAAGCGCGGCGCCCGGTTGCCGGCGTACACGAACGTGGGGTTGACGGTAGGAAAGCCGGTGGTGGGGTTGATAATCACCTGCCCGTTGTAGGGGCTGTTGGGGTCGTTGACGCGGGCAAAATCCGAAGCCGCGATGCCCGAGATGGGGTGGCCGGGGAAGGCGCCGCCCTCGTGCACGTTCGTTATGAAAGCATCGGACTGGTACACCACGGTCAGCGGCGCGGGCAGGCTTTCCACGTTGTTGGTATTGTGGTAGAAGTTGAGCAGCACGTCCCAGTTAAAACCCGATTTGGTGCGCACCGGCGTGCCGCTGAGGCTGATTTCTTGGCCCTCGTTGGTCACCACGCCGCCGTTGATGTACTGCAAGATGAAGCCCGTAGCCTGGCTCACGCGCGGCGCAATGAGCTGGTCAATCGTGCGCGAGCGGTAGTAGTTGACGTCCAAGCTCAGCCGATTTTTGAAGAACTGCAGCGCCATGCCCACTTCGTAGGTGCGGGTGCGCTCGGGCTTGAGGTTGGGGTTGGAGCCGTAGAAATCGTTGCGCACGCCGCCGCCTAGGTAGGTGTTGCTCGTGAGCGGCGACAGCACGCGGTAGGGCCCCGTGTCGCGGCCCACCTCGGCCACCGAGGCGCGCAGCTTGCCGTAGTTCAGAATCGGGTTCTGGTCGAGACCTAGGACTTTGGTGAACTCGTAGCCCGCCGCGGCCGAGCCGTAGAGGAAGCCCTTGCCGAAAATCTTGCCCTCGTCGGGCCGAGGCAAGGTCGATGACTGGTCGTAGCGCCCCTGCAATTCCACTATCAATTGGTCGAAAATAGTGGCCTGCAAGCGGGCAAAATTGCCAATGAGGTGGCGCTTCGAGTCGCGCTGCAAGGCGCTGCGCGTCACCGTATTATTGAGCCCGATGAAGTTCGGATTCTGGAAAATTAAGCCCAGGTAGTCCACCGCTTCGTTGCGGTTTTCCTCAATCGTGTTACCTAGGATGAGCGAGCCGCGCAGCTTCTCGCCAAAGTCGTGCGTGAGCGTGGCCAGCGAGGTGGCCGTGGTCAGGCGGTTCTGCTCCACGGTTTCGGCGATGCCACCGTTCTGGTTGCTCACCTGCGAGGTGCCCACGGCCCGCACCGACGTGTTGCGCGAGGTGTACCAGTCGGTACCGATGTTGTGGCTCAGCGTCAACCATTTCACCGGCGAAAAGCTCAGCTGCACGTTGCCCACGAAGCGGTTGGTGCGGTCGGTTTGGGGGTTCTTTTCGGCCGCCCAGTACGCGTTGTCGGCGTCGGCATCGGGGCCGCTGCCCGCGGGCAGCAGGCGGCGGCGGCTGCCGTCGGGGTTGAGGTAGTTGCGGGCGTCGTCGTTGCGCGGCCAGTTGAGCAAGCTCAGCATAAAGCCGCCCGAGCTGGTGCCCGCCGACGTCAGCAGCCCCGGCCCCTGCAAGGGCCGCGTAGCACCCGAGTTGAGGTACTGCGCCGAGCCGGTGACATTGAGCTTGGGCGAAATCTGGGCCGAACCCGAGAGGCGTACCGTAGTCTTGTCGTACTTGCTCTGGGGCGTGATGCCGGTTTGCTGCAAGTTGGAAGCCGAGGCGAAGAAGCTTACCTTCTCCGAGCCGCCCGACATATTCAGGAAGTTTTGGTAGGAATAGCCCTTCTGAAAGTAATTCCCTAGGTTGTCGTAGATAGGCTGGTCGGGCTGAAAGCGCGGCCCGAACGACACGCGGGTGGTAGCATCTGCAATGCCGTTAGAGCCCCGCGCGTACTGGTCCTGCATTTTGGGCAGCCGGTTCACCTCATCCACGGACACCTGGGTGCGGAAATTGAGCTGCGTGCGGCCGGCCTGGCCTTTTTTGGTAGTGATGACCACCGCGCCATTGGCCGCTCGCAGGCCGTAGAGCGCGGCGGCGGCCGGGCCCTTCAGCACCGTCATGGAGGCGATGTCCTCGGGGTTGAGGTCGCCTGCGCGGTTGGAGGCGCCCACCGAGCGACCTAGGAGGCCATTGAATGCCGAGCCGCCACCGGGCGCCGTGCTCTCCTGGAAGGACGAGTTGTCCATTATCATCCCGTCGATGATGAACAGCGGCTGGTTGTCGCCATCGAGCGAGGTACCGCCCCGAATCACGATGCTGGCCCCCTCCCCCGCCCCGCCGCCCGACGAGGTGATGTTGACGCCCGCCACCTTGCCCTGCAACGCATTGACAATGTTGGGCTGGCGCGAATCAATAATGTCTTTGCTGGTCACTTCCTGCACGGCCGTCACGATATCGCGCCGCTCCTGCTTGATGCCGTAGCCGAGCACCACTACCTCGTCGAGGTCGCGGGCATCGGCGACCAGCGCCACGTCGAGCGTGCTGCCATCGGCCCGGCGCTCCTGGGCCGTGTAGCCCACAAAGCTGAACACCAGCGTGGCCCCGGCCGGCACGCCCGCCAGGGCGTAGCGCCCGTTGGCGTCGGTGGCGGTGCCGTTGTTGGTGCCCTTCACCAGCACGTTCACGCCGGGCAGCGCCGTGCGGTCAGTAGCCTGCCGCACCACCCCCGTGATGGTGCCGGCTGGCGCTGGCGCCGCCGGGCTAGCCGGGGTTTGGGCCAGGCCGGGGGGCGCCACGAGCACGCCGGGCAACAAGGCAAATGGTAGCCAGTAAAATTTCTTCATTGAAACCGGAAAAAGAGGAAATAATTAAAAAAACGGCCGGCACCACACCGGCGCATTCGCACCTACCCAAAGCGTAAAACCACTTGATTAGCTAAAACTTATCCCCTTCGCATTATCCTACTTCATCTGCACTTTACGCAGCTAAATGTGCACAAAATTTCTGACAAAGCAACCGCGCGGCGCTTTTCGACCGTTTTTCGGCCGGTTGAATTCCCCTAGGACTAGGCAGTAATTTGCGCGCAACTATTGCCCCGGCAGGGCGCTCTCGATGGCCAGCTGCAGCAAGGCCGAGCGCAGGCCCAGCTCGCCGAGCTTGCCATTGCGGCGGGTGGGGTTGACGCGGTTGGTGAGCAGAATCACGAATAAATCCTGGTCAGGCTCGACCCAGAAATACGTGCCCGTGAAGCCCGTGTGGCCGTAGCTGCGCGGACTGGCGCTGCGCGCCGCGTTGAGGGCCGGGTTCTGGGGGGCGGGCTTGTCGAAACCCAGGGCGCGGCGGTTGTCGGGGCAAAATTGGCAGGCGGTATACTCGTCCAGCGTTTCGGGCCGGATGAGCTGCTGCCCGCCGTAGCGCCCTCGCCATAGAAAAAGCTGCACCAGCTTGGCCAGGTCGTTGGCGTTGCCGAAGAGACCGGCGTGGCCGCTCACGCCGCCCAGCATGGCCGCGTTTTCGTCGTGCACGGTACCGTGCACCAGCTTCTTGCGAAACACCGAGTCGTACTCAGTGGGCGCAATGCGGCTCAGCGGAAAGCGCCGCAGCGGGTTAAACCCTAGGGTAGTGGCACCTAGGGGGCCGTAGATTTCCTTTTGCAAAAACTGGTCAAACGACTGGCCCGTAGCTCGCTGCACGTAGTACGGGTAGAGCATGAAGGAAAAATCGGAGTACACGTAGCCCGGCTGGGCATTGAGCGGCGACGTAGCCACGCCCCGGTAGATGCGCCCTGGCAGCGCCCGGCTGCCCCACAGCCCCTGCCCCACCGGCAGCGGAAACTGCGCCGACGAATCGGGCCGGAAAAACTGCGGCTGCAAGCGGCCGTCGGGCTGCACGTAGCCCTGCCAAAACGGGATAAACGGCTTGAGCCGCGCTTGGTGGGCCAGCACGTCGCGCAGACGCAAGCTCTGCTTATCAGTGCCTTGCAGAAAATCAAACAGCGCGCTCATGGTATAATCGGGCCCAAATAGACCTAGGTCCTGCAACCGCATGAGAGCTGGCAGCGAGGCCATTATCTTGGTCAAAGACGCAAAATCGTAGAGCGTGTTATTGAGCACCGGCGTCGGCTGGGCGCCGGGCGCGGCCACCTGCTGCACCCCGTAGCTGCGGCTGAGCGCCACCACCCCGTGCCGCGCCACAATCACCTGCCCGCCGGGGAAAGCGCCCGCCTCCAGCGCCTGCTTCATCAAGGAATCGACCAGCTCGGGCAAGTCAGCGCGCAGACCCGCTGCCTGCGGCATGGCGTAGGCCAAGCGCAGCCCGCCGCGCATGGGTTGCGCGGGCCCCAGGCCGGCCGCCAGCGCGGGCGATAGCCGCCCGGCCGCGCCCATCCCGCCAAAAATTACCTGCACGGCCTCGTTGCAGGCTTTCATGCTGCGCTCTTTCACGAACACCACCGCCGCGGCCTGGCGCAACTCGGGCAGCGTGGTTAGTGCCGCGCTGTCAAATACCAGCACGACCAGCTTTTCGCGCAGCGCCAGCAGCTGGCGCACCACGGCCCGGTCGGGGGTGCCGCCTTCGGGCAGGGCCAACAGCAGCAGGTTGCGCTGGCGCAGTTGGGCCAGGTCAGCGGGCTTGGGTCCTACTACCGAGCTGGCGGGCGCGTAGTCGCGCACATCCTGGGCCAGGTACCAGCTAAAATCGAGCGCCTTGCGCACGGGCTGGGCGCGGGCCGTCACGGTGGTCAGCCGCAGGGTGTCGAGGCGCTGCAAGGGCAGCAGATTATTCGCATTACGCAGCACTACCACCCGAGGGGTAGTGAGCGCTGGCGGCCGAGCAGCCTGGGGCTGACTCTGGCACCTGAGGACACCTAGGCCGCTGCCACTGAGCAACAACAGCCACCAAGTAGCACAAAAAAAGGATGATGAGAAAGAGCACATAGGCGCGCAATATATTGCGCCTCAGCTTACTCCCACCGGCTGCCCAACCCAAGCTGCGTCGTAGCCCCGGCGGGGTATCTCGTCAGTAATTCGCCTGGTTAGCAGGTAGCTCAAAGCCCCGGTAGGGCGCCCCCTTCATTCGCAAAGGGTCGCCCTACCGGGGCTTTTCTACATTCTTAAAGACAGGTTTTCTACCGATGAGACGCTCCGCTGGAGCAGCGGTTTTCAGGTTAGGGCACAGGCCAGGCCAGTAGCACAACGCAAGGTTCGCGCTACCGCATGCCAGCCCCGAAGCCGCCCTAGGCGGCCGGAAAATTCTTAGCCATCCAGGCCACGGCCCCGTCGAGGTCAGCCTGCGTGAGGTTGTGGCCCGCGGGCGCATCACGGCGGGTGAGGTCGTAGCCGGCCTGCGTGAGCAGGGCGGCGTAGGCCTCGGTAGCGGCGGGGCGCACGGTGGGGTCCTGCTGGCCGGCCGCGAAATACACCGGCACCGGCCGCGGCGCCGCGAACGTGGGCACCTGCTGCACCAGCGGCTGCATGGGCCGCCACAGCACCGCGCCCGCCAGCAAATCCGGATACAGCATCAGCAAGCCACCGGCAATGTTGGCACCATTAGAATACCCCACGGCAATAAGCTGCGCCGCGTCAAAACCCTTTTTTTCGGCCACTTTGGGCAGAAAATCGGCTAGCTCGTGGGTGCGAAATATTACGTCGGCCTCGTCGAACACGCCCATGCCCAAGCGACGGAAAAAGCGGGGCATGCCGCCCTCCTGCACGTTGCCGCGCACGCTCAGCACGTTGAAGCCGGGGCCGAAGTGAGCGGCCAGCGGCAGTAGGTCGCGCTCGTCGCCGCCGGTGCCGTGCAGCAGCAGTAGCGTGCGCGCCGCGCCGGGCGCGGGCTTGTATACATAAGTAAGCGGTTGAAAAGCAGCGGGATTCATAAAGTATAGTTTGTGTAAAAATCGTCTGTTCTTGCGAGCGTAGCGAAGCAATCGCACCCGAGCGGTGCAGCTAAACAGGTGCGATTGCTTCGCTATGCTCGCAAGGACAAACGCTTCTTGCGTTAGCTCTGATAAAATTTGGTTTTAGCGTGCAACGCCATTAACCCAGCACCGGCAAGTGCGCCTCGATGGCGGCGCGCTGGCTTTCGTACTGGGGCGGCAGCATGAGGTGGGTGCCGAGCTCGGCCAGCGGCTCATCGACCATGAAGCCGGGGTTGTCGGTGGCTACTTCGAAGAGCACGCCGCCCGGCTCGCGGAAGTACATGGCGTTGAAGTACTGCCGGTCAATCTGGGGCGTCACCTGGAAGCCTTTCTTAAGCAGCAAGTCGCGGAAATACATCTGGGTGGCGTCGTCCTTCACCCGGAAGGCGACGTGGTGCACCGAGCCGGCGGCCACGTGGCCGCGGCCTTCGCCGGGGGCGGCCACCAGCTCCACGATGTTGGCGGTGCCGAGGGCATCGGTGGCGTAGCGGAAGCGGTTGACGTGCTGACCCACCAGCTTGTAGCCAAATACATCGGTGAGCACGGCGGCCGTGGCTTTCACGTCGCTGAGTGTGAGCGTAATGTGGTGAAAACCGCGGGTGGCTACTTCGGCACCGACCTCAGCCGTGGTCCAGGGTGTGCGGGGGTCGTCGGCTACCTCGGTCAGCTCCAGCTTGAGGCCGTCGGGGTCGAGGAAAGTGAGGTAGCGCTCGCCAAACTTCTCGGCGGGCTTGTTGTAGGTTACGCCCTGGGCTTCAAAGCGCTGCTGCCAAAAATCGAGGCTGCCCGCGGGCACCGCGTAGCCGATTTCGGTGGCCTGGCCGGGGCCGCGGCGGCCGGGCGTCATCTGGCCCCAGGGGAAGAACGTGAGGATGGTGCCCGCCGAGCCCACTTCGTCGCCGAAGTAGAAGTGATAGGTATCGGGCGCGTCGAAATTGACGGTGCGCTTCAGGAAACGCAGGCCCAACACCTTGGTATAGAAGTTAAAATTGCGCTGGGCGTCGCTGGCGATGGCCGTGATGTGGTGCAGGCCTAGGATGTGGTTTTCCATGATAATATAGCTTGTTAGATAAGGCTTGTCGGTCGTAAGACTCCACCCCCGGCCCTCGCCGGGGGTGGGGTAAAGCACCAGAACTAGTGATTGATGGGCGCCTCGATGAGCAAAAACCGCGTGTCGGCGGCGCAGTCGAGGTGCACGGGGCCGTGGGTGTTCCAGATACCTAGGGCGTCGCGTTGGCTCAGCACCTCGTCATTCACCCGCACGGTGCCGCTGATGACGAACACGTACAGCATCTTATTGGCAGGGGCGAAGCTGTAGTCTATGCTTTGGGCCTCGGTGTAGTACCCGAGGGACAGCTTGGCGTTCTGGTTTATCCAGCAGTGGGCGGTGCCCTCCTCGTTGCTCACGATGGTGGTGAGCTGGTTGGCGCGCTTCTCCTCCGGAAACTGGCGGCGCTGGTAGCGCGGCGTCACATTCTGGAGCTTGGGCTCAATCCAGATTTGCAGGAAATTCACCTCGTCGTCGCCCACGTTGTACTCCTCGTGGCGGATGCCCGAGCCGGCGCTCATTATCTGCACGCCCCCGGCCGGAATAACCTCCGAATACCCTAGGGAATCTTTGTGGTTCATAGTGCCGGCCAGCAGCACCGAGATGATTTCCATGTTAGCGTGAGCGTGCAGGCCAAAGCCTTTCTCGGGCGCTACGTAGTCGTCGTTGAAGACTTTGAGCAGGCCAAAGCCATTGCGCTCGGGGTTGGCGTAGGGCCCGAAGCTGAAGGTAAGGTGGCTTTTGAGCCAGCCGATGTCCTTGAGGCCGCGGTCGGCGGCGGGGAAAAAGCGCGTGTTCATGGGCGTGAGGATTTAGAAACGAGGCTAGGTGGCGAAGACTGATTCGATGCACAAATATACACCAATGTATCGACATTTAATGTACATACATTAATTAACCAGAAAAGGTTTTTGATTTTAGGCAGCGCCCTCGGTTAGCAGCTGTCGCCAAGCAACTGCTACGGCGGATTTTTACTATCGCCGCCGCGCAGTTAGTGCGTTTCTCGAGCTAAACAGGTAGCGCATGAACCGCAGCAGCTTACCTCTCGACGCTGCCGAGCTAACGCAGGATTTCAACTATAGCAACTTGGTGAATCGTGACCAGCTACCAGCTCAAAAACTACCCTAGGAGCTTATAAGAGAGTAGCTTTATAGCTCCCACTCCTTTTTCTCATTATATGAAAAACTGGCTACCTCTAGCCCTGAGCACCGCGCTGCTCATCACTACTGTTTCTTCCGCCCCCCTGCCCGGCGCCGCCCCCAGCGACTGGACGCCGCTGCTCGATAAAAATCTGAGCAAGTGGCGCATGTACGAAAGCCATCGCCATGTGCCCGGCGACAAAGGCCTGCCCCCCACCGACGCGCAGGGCAAGGCCCTCCCCCCCATCGGCTACGATAAAAACGAGGCCAACGTGTTCACGGTGGTGCAGCAGCAGGGCCAGCCGGTGCTGCGCATCAGCGGCGAAATTTATGGCTGCCTCTTCACTAAGCAGGCGTATGCCAACTACGACCTGAAGCTCAAGGTGAAATGGGGCACCAAAAAGTGGCTGCCCCGCCTCAACGAGCCCCGCGACAGCGGCATTCTCTACAACAGCCAGGGCGAGCCGGGGGTAGACTACTGGCACAGCTGGATGCTTAGCCAGGAATTCCAGGTATCAGAGGTGGATAACGCCAACGCCATGGGCGACTTCTGGTGCATCGCCAACTCGTCGGCCGACATTCGGGCCAAGCGCAGCGCCACCAAAGACACACTAAAATTCAGCCCCACGGCTGAGGTTACGCGGCTGGGCAACGGTGGCCCCGGCTTTTGCCAAGCCTCGGCGCGCTACCAGCCGGCCGCCGATGGCTGGACGGAGCTAGAGCTCATCAACGTCAATGGCCAGAGCATTCACCTCGTAAACGGCCACGTGGTAATGGCCGTAGGCAACTCGGCCTACGTCGCTAATGGCCAGCGCCAGCCGCTCACCACCGGTAAGATTCAGCTGCAAAGCGAAGCGGCTGAGGTCTTTTATAAAGACATTTTGATACGTCCGCTGGCCGCCATGCCGGCGCAGTACGCGCAGTATTTTAAGTAAGTGAGAGGTCGTAGCGCGAACTTTGTAGTTCGTG
>NZ_JBHUFD010000001.1:0-301952 GCF_042681145.1 Hymenobacter bucti | reverse complement strand
TTTAGAAATCACCCAGCTTTTTAATCGCCCTTGGTGAGCCCCCGAATAACCTGGTAGAGCGCGGCCAGCACCCCAAACAACATCAAGCCAATGGTCCACCACGGGTTTTTGGTGTGGAAGTGGCCGTCGAGCCATGTGCCGGCCCAGGCGCTGAGGCCAATGGTAGCCAGCATTTGAAACGCGATGCCCGAGTATTTGGCAAACGAGCGCAGGCGGTCGGTGGAAGCAGGAGGTTCAGCGCCTTTGGGCGGCAGCGGGTTGGTAGCCATGAAAGTAAGCGGAGGAGTGGGTAGAGATGCTACGCGGGCGGCGCCCATGAGTTTCGACGGGGCAGGGCGTAATTTTACGAGTTAGCAGGCGTTGGGGCCGGTGGCGGCCGAACCAGCCGGCCCCGGCGCGGCGTTGCGCCCTACGTATCCTTCCCTGGCTTTTCCTTGGCTTTGACTCGACTCTCCCTTTTCCGACTTTCGTGGTGCTGGCTGCTGGCGCTGGTGGGCCTGAGTGTAACGGGCTGCGCCTCCGACAAGTCGCTGGTGAGCCATGCCCTCAACAACGTGGCCGCCCGCGACAACGGCTTTTTCCTGGCCCGCGAGAAGCTGTGGGCCACCGAGGCCACCCTCTACCAGGGCCGGGTGAACGACTACAACCGCGTGCTGCCCCTCTTCCCGACCCTCGACAGCACCACGGTGCGCGCCACGCGGGCCGACCTCAACGACATTATTAAGAAGGCCTCGCTGCCCATCCAGCACCGGGTGGGCTCCGACTGGACCGACGATGCCTACCTGCTGGTGGCCTGGGCGCGCTTCTACAAGATGGAGTTCGACGATGCGGTGCTGACGTTTAAGTACGTGAACAGCACCAGCAAAGACCCGTTTGCCAAGCAGGAAGCCCTCATTGGGCTCATGCGCAGCTTCCTGGTCTTGAAGCAGATGGACAACGCCAAGGCCGTGTCGGACTTGCTCGACAAGGAAACGGGCCTGCGCAAAGACGCGCGCGAGCTGTTCCTGACCCGCGCCGAGTACTTCTTGCGCGCCCAGGAACCCAAACTAGCCATTGAGCAGCTTGAGCGCGCCGTGCCGCTGATACCGGCCAAGAACGAGCGCTCGCGCACGCGCTACATTCTGGCGCAGCTTTACCAAGAGCAGGGCCAGGACCAGGAAGCCGCCGCGCAGCTCACCGAAATCCTCAAGCGCAACCCGCCTTACGAGCTCGATTTCTTTGCCAAGCTGCTGCTGGGCCAGGTGTCGGAGCTCAACAGCCAGAACAACGCGCGACAGGAGAAATACTTCGCCGGCTTGCTCAAAGACCCCAAGAACAAGGAGTACCGCGACAAAATTTACTACGAGATGGGCCGCCTGGCCTATCGCCAGCAGCGCTACGCCGATGCCCTAGGTCTGCTGCGCACCTCGGCCAAGGCCACGACCACCAACAAGTCGCAGCAGGGCTACACCTACCTGCTAGCGGGCCGCATCTACTACGAAAACCTGCAGAAGTACCGCCTGGCCGCCGCTTACTACGACAGCACCACCCAGGCCATGCCCAAGGACAACCCCACCTACGCGGCCATTGAGGAGCGGGCGGGCATCCTCAAGGAATTTGCTAAGCAGTACACCATCATCGAAACCCAGGACAGCCTGCAAGCGCTGGTGCGCCTACCCGCCGCCGAGCTCGAGCAGCGCCTAGCTAAGTACGCCGCCGCCGAGCTGGAAGCCAAGCGCGTGGCTGCCGAAAAAGCCCTGGCTCTTCAAAAAGCGCAGCAAAAAGCCCAGCAGGCCCAGGCCCAAGGCGTGCCCGGTGCCCCGAGCGCCCTCAGCGGCAACCAGCGCGACATCAGCAACCCTAACGCCTATGACCCCAACAATGCGGTGGCGGCGGGCGCGCTCTGGTATTTCGACAACCCCACCTCGCTGAGCACGGCGCGGGCCGACTTTATCCGCAAGTGGGGCGACCGCGGCCTGCGCGACAACTGGCGCACCGTGAACCAGCCCAGCAACTCACCCAACACTCCGCAGAATGGCGGCGTGCCGCCCAGCATCACGGGCAACACCCAAACCCGCGTAAACGGCGACCCAGGAACGGCGGGCACCGACGCGGGCAACACTGCCGCGCCAGACCCCGCCGCTGCGCAGCAGAGCTTGGTGGCGCAGTACCGCAGCGCCTTACCGAGCACGCCCGAGAAGCTGGAAGTATCTAACCTCCAGACCGAAGCCGCCATGTACGAGCTGGGCGGCATCTACAAAGAGCTGCTGAAAGAGCCTGCCCGCGGCTACGAAACCTACACCAAGCAAGTCACCCGCTACCCGCGCGGCGCCAACGCGCCCGAGGCATACTACCTGCTGTACCTCTACTACAAAGGCCTGCCCAACGCTGAGAAAACGGCCCAGTATGCCGCCGCGCTCCAGCGCGAGTTTCCTAGCTCGACCTACGCCAAGCTCATTGCCGACCCGCGCTACCGCGAGCACGAGCTGGCGCTGCACAACGCCGTGGCGGCGCGGCTAGATTCGGCCTTTGTACTCTATAAGGAGCAGAATTTCACGAAGGCTAAGGCCGTGTTACTCCGCACCGAGCGGCAATACCCTAAGAGCGACCTCAACGACCGCGCGGCCTACCTGCGCACGCTGCTGGCCATTCGGACTCAGCCGCCGCGCACGGCCCGCGCGGCCGTCGAGCAGTTTTACACCGACTATCCCAGCAGCCCGCTGGTGCCGCTGGCCAAGGCCCTGGCCGACTCTTACAAGAAAGCCGCCGATGGCCAGCTCGCCGGCGCCTTGGCCTCAACTGATAAGCCCGTGGTGTCCATCTTCCGGCCGGGCGAGGTTAATAATCGGCTGCGCATTGAGTATGATGACGCGCCGCCGGCGCTGGATGCGCCGGTGCCCGCTGCCCTGCCAGTTCTGCCTACTCCTGCACCGGCCCTAGGTTCGTCGCCCGCGGCTCCTGCGGCGGCAGCTGCCACTGCCTCCCCCATCAAGCGAGCAGCAGCCCGCCGCCCGCGCACCGCGCCGGGCAAGCGGGCGCTGGCCCCTGCGGCCAAGGACACGACTAAGACTACTCCACCAACGAACGCGCCGGCGGCGGGCACTGCTGCACCGGCCACGCCCGCACCCACCGCAGCGGCGCCCGTCAATGCCCCGGCGGCGCCTGCTACTTCCCCGGCGGCGCCCGAGCCTGCTACGCCCACCCCCGCCGCGCCGGCCGTGGCCTACACTACCCAACTGAGCGCGGCCCACGCCGTAGCCTTAGTGTATCCCAAGGGTACGGCGCCCACGGCCGACCTAGGCGCGCAGCTCACGGCGTATAACAGTAAGTTCTTCCGGGCGAATAACCTCGTAGTATCGCCACCGCAGCCCTTGGGGCCCGACCAGGAAGTGGTGGTGGTACGGACTTTGCCGGGGGCCAAGGTGGCCCAGAGCTACGCCACCAAGCTGCGGGGGCCGCAGTCGCCGCTGGCGCGGCTGCGCGGCCAGGGCTACCAGGCCATCGTCATCAGCCTAGCCAATCTGACCCTGCTGCAAGAGGCGGGCGACGTGGCCGGCTACCAACAATTTTTTCAGAAGGTTTACCAATAGCAAAATCAGGGATAAAGGGCCAGGCCACGCCCCGGCGCCCCTAGGGTAGCTGGCCGCTCACTTTTGCCCGCGCCGCTGGTCCTGCTTCGCTTTCATCTCGTCTTATGCCTACTTCTTCACCAGCTCGCCCCGCTCCGCGCCCCAAGCCCCGCCAACCGGCGGCCGGGCGGCCGGGCCGCTTCCACGCCTTTACGCGCACCCTGTGGGTGCTGTTTGGGGGCGGTTTGTTGGGGCTGGTGCTGTACGTGGCGGCCGTGAATTACAACTTCATGGGCTGGTTTGGGCGCATGCCCAACTTGCGCACCCTCGAAAATCCCAAGAGCGAGCTCGCCTCCGAAGTGTACTCGGCCGATGGCGTGCTCCTAGGTAAGTATTTCCGCGAAAACCGCACCCCAGCCGACTATCAGGACTTGCCCCAAAACCTGGTGGACGCTCTGGTAGCGACCGAGGACGTGCGCTTCGAGCAGCATTCGGGCATCGACTTCAAGAGCATTATGCGCGCCGTGGCGGGCCTGGGGCGCAGCGGCGGCGGCTCCACGCTGTCGCAGCAGGTGGCCAAGGTGCTGTTCAAAACCCGCCCCGGCGAAGCGAGCAATCTCAACGACGGCACCCTCAACGGGGAAGGCAAGCTCGGCCTGCTCATCACTAAAACCAAGGAGTGGCTGCTGGCCATCCGGCTCGAGCGCAACTACACCAAGCGCGAAATTCTGCGGATGTACCTCAACACCGTGGACTATGGCTCCAACGCTTTCGGTATCAACACGGCGGCCAAGACGTTCTTCAACAAAAAGCCTAAAGACCTGACCACGCCCGAGGCCGCCACGCTGGTGGGCATCGTGAACGCGCCCTCGCGCTTTAGCCCGGCCTCGCACCCGGCGCGCTCGCGCCGCCGGCGCAATTGGGTGTTGCAGCAGATGAACAAGTACGGCTATATCTCGGCCGGCGAATTGGCGCAGGATACGGCCAAGGCCATCGTGCTGCACTACAGCGTGGAAAGCCCCACGCAGGGCCTTGCACCGTACTTCCGCACCGAGGTAGCTAAATATCTACAAGCCTGGGCCAAGGAAACGGACCACGACCTGTATGCCGATGGTCTGAAAATTTACACGACCCTGGACTCGCGGATGCAGGGATACGCCGAAAAAGCGGTGGCCGAGCACCTGGCCTTGCAGCAAAAGTGGTTTTCGGCGCAGTGGAAGGGCCAGCAGCCCTGGCGCGACGAGAACGGCCGGATTATCCCCAACTTCCTGGCTACCTCCATGCGCCGCACCCAGCGCTACAAGTCGCTGATGACGCGCTACGAGGGTAACAAGGATTCGGTGAACTACTACCTGCGCCACAAGTACCGTATGCCGGTGTTTTCGTGGCAGGGCGAGAAGGAAATGTTAATGTCGCCAATGGACTCGCTCGACTACTACAAGCGCTACCTGCGGGCGGGCTTCATGGCCGTGAACCCGCTCAACGGGCAGGTAAAAGCCTGGGTCGGCGGCCCCAACTACAAGTTTTTTAAGTTTGACCACGTGCGGCAGGGCAAGCGCCAGCCGGGCTCTACGTTCAAGCCCATCGTGTACACGGCGGCCATTGCCGAGGGGTATTCGCCCTGCTTCCCGCGCCCCGACGTGGCCACCACTTTCCCCGGCGCGGCTGGCCGGCCGCCCTACACACCCCGGAACTTCGAGGGCAGCTTCTCGGGCCGCTCCTTCACGCTGCGGCAGGCACTGGCGCGTTCTATGAACTCCATCACGGCCTGGCTGGTGATGCAGCTCACGCCCGAGAAAGTGGTGGACTACGCCAAACTCCTAGGTATCACCTCGCCCATCGACGCAGTTCCCGCCGTGGGCTTCGGCGCTTCCGATTGCAGCATCTTTGAGCTGTGCGGCGCCTACGGTACCTTCGTGAACAAGGGCGTCTGGACTTCGCCCATTATGGTAAAGGAAGTACGGGATAAAAACGACAACTTGCTGCGCGAATTCATTCCGCGCACCCGCAACGTGCTGACCGAAGAAACGGCCTACGTGATGACCAACATGCTGGAGGCCAGCACTACCGAGCAAGGCGGCACCAGCACCATCCTGCACACGGGCTTCAAGTTCAACACCAATATCGGGGCTAAGACGGGCACGACGTCCAACTACTCCGACGCCTGGTTTATGGGCATCACGCCCGACCTTGTCTGCGGCATGTGGGTCGGCGGCGAAGACCGTAGCATCCACTTCCGCAACGGTGCTTACGGGCAGGGCGCCCGCCTGGCGCTGCCGCTCTACGGCATCTTTATGAAGAAGGTGTACGCCGATAAGAGCATTGATATCAACAAAGGGCCGTTTCCGGCACCTAGCCACCTCACTACCGAGCTCGATTGCTCGCGCTACTACGGCGCCCAGCGTGACACCATTCCGTACGAACAGAAAATGGCCCAGCCCACCACCAACGGCCTCAACAAAGAAGACATATAATCGCAGATTTAACTGATTTAACGGATTGCACAGATACGCCTGCCTGCGGCAGGCTGGCTAAGTGGTTTTTGGTTTTACTGAGCGTATTTTGGGGGTGGTTTGAGATGATATTGGGCAGCGGCCGGCTACTTTTGCCGGCCGTTTTGCGTTCTGCTAACTTGGAGTCTAAAAGGCACCTTAGGCGCTATCAGTATCCACAAGGGCACTCGCAGAAAATAGCCCTAGGTACCTCAAAGCAGCCGCGCCAGCGGCATATCCGTTTCATTCGTACCAGAGCCAGCCCCGCGCAGCGGGGCGTATCTGCGCAATCCGTTAAATCCGCTAAATCTGCGGTCTATGGCAGCCAAATCTGAAATTCAAGAGCAAATAAACCGCCTGCCTCACCAGCCGGGCGTGTACCGGTACTTCGACGACGAGGGCATCATCTACGTGGGCAAGGCTATCGACCTGCGCAAGCGGGTGAGCAGCTACTTCACCAAGCAAGACCACAACAAGAAGACGCAGCAGCTGGTCAAAAACATCAAGCGCATCGAATTTACTATTGTGAACTCGGAGTCGGACGCGTTTTTGCTCGAGAACAACCTCATCAAGCAGTACCAGCCCAAGTACAACATCTTGCTTAAGGATGGCAAAACGTATCCGTACCTGCTGCTGACTAAAGAGCGTTTTCCGCGTCTCATCCCCACGCGCAACAAGCAGCCCGGCGATGGCCACTACTTTGGCCCCTACGCCAACCAGAGCGGCCTCAACGTGCTGCTGGAGCTCATTCGGGCCTTGTACCCACTGCGCACCTGCACGTACAACCTAAGCCCCGAAAACGTGGAAGCCGGCAAGTTTAAGGTGTGCCTAGAGTACCACATCGGCAACTGCAAAGGCCCGTGCGAAAACAAGGAGGACGAGGCCGCCTACAACCAGTACATCCAGCAAATCCGGCAGATTCTGGGCGGCGACTTGCGCCTGCCCAAGCAGTACTTCCGCGAGAAGATGACGGCCGCCGCCCAGGAGATGCAGTACGAACTGGCGCACCAGTTCAAGCAAAAGCTGGATAAGCTCGACGACTTTCAGGCCAAGAGCACCATCGTGAGCGCCACGCTCACCAACATCGATGTGTTCAGCATAGCCTCCAATGAGAAGGCCGCGTTCGTCAACTATTTTAAGGTGATGAACGGCAGCATCATCCTCACGCAAAACCTCGAATTGACCAAGAAGCTCGATGAAAGCGATGGCGAAATTCTGGCCCCGCTTATCATGCAGCTACGGCAGGAGTATGAGAGCGAGGCGAAGGAAATCCTCACCAACGTGCCCGTGGGCGACCTGCCTCTGCCCGGTGTGGCCGTGACCCAGCCCCAAATCGGCGATAAGCGCAAGCTCTTAGAACTTAGCATCAAGAACGTGCTCTACCTGCGTAAGGAAAAGGAGAGTATGAACGAGAAGAGTAAGGACGTGAACGAGGTGCGCATCATGGAGCAGATAAAGAAGGACCTGCGCCTGACGGAGCTACCCAAGCACATCGAATGCTTTGATAACTCGAACTTTCAGGGCGACAATCCAGTGTCAGCGATGGTGTGCTTCCGCAACGCGCGCCCCAGCAAGAAAGACTACCGCCACTACCACGTGAAAACGGTGGTTGGCCCCAACGACTTCGACACGATGTACGAGGTTGTGACGCGCCGCTACCGCCGCTTGGTGGACGAGGGTGCCAGCCTGCCGCAGCTAGTTATCGTGGACGGCGGCAAGGGCCAGCTCAGCATGGCCGTGAAAGCCATTAAGGACCTCAACTTGTGGGGCCAAATGGCCATTATCGGCATCGCCAAGCGCTTAGAGGAAATCTACGTGCCTAACGACCCGCTGCCGCTTTACATCGACAAGAAGAGCGAGAGCCTACGCCTGTTTCAGCGCATGCGCGACGAAGTGCACCGCTTCGGTATCACCTTCCACCGCAATACTCGCGACGCCGCGACGCTAAAAACCGAACTGACCGACGTAAAGGGCCTAGGTCCTATTACGGCTGATAAACTCCTCAGCAAGTTCAAGTCGGTCAAAAAAATAAAGGAATTGACCGAAGCTCAACTCATCGCCGAAATAGGAAAGGCTAAAGCCAAGGTGCTGCTCAATTACTTCGAGCAACAAGAAGCCCCAACCGAATAATCAATCGACTCAGCCACAACAACCAAACGCAAAAAGAGCCCCGACCAATAGGTCGGGGCTCTTTTCATTTCTTAACCAACTCCTAAGTCAGGAGCGAGGCTCCGTATCCGCGCAATCAGTTTAATCTGCTGAATCTGCGGTCTAGAAGGACCATAGGTTGTACTCATACTCTACTAAGTCAGCAGCAATTTGCTGCGAAGCCAGCAGGCCTTGGCGCTCGCCACCGTACTGACTGGCAAGGTCATCACCGGCCGGGTTCGACACTTTCGTGATGTAGGAGTTGAACAGCCACAGCTCAAATGCATCAGCTAGGTTCTTGTGCTGCGCATCGTTCTGGGCATTAAACCAAATGGCCGTTTGCGGATTGTTGCGGAACACCTTTACCAAGTCAGCATACTTGAAAGTTGCCACGTTCTTCTCTAGTCCCGAAGTATTCTGAGCCAGGGTCGAGGGCAATTTCAGCGAGATGGTTTTGATTTGGTGGTACATCCGCGACCGCTTCTTGTCGAATATCATCTCCTCCGACAGCTCCATCTGGTAGAGGTCTTTGGGGCGATACTCGGCAGTGGTAGCGGGCGGGGGCGGCGGAGCGACAGCAACCGACGATACTGGTACCGTGCGATATACTTGCTTACCGTTTTTCTTCACTGGCTTGCCTTTGCTGTCCAGCACTGCCACACGCTTGGTAGCAGGCTTCTTTGACGAAGCTACTGGCGCGCCCCAGCCATCATCGGCCGCAGCAGCTTTCTTAGTGCTTTTGGCAGGCGGTGCCCCGGCACCCCAATCGTCCCCATCAGCACTAATGGGTGCATCGAGGGCGTAGGACATGTTAGCCGACATCTCCTTAGCAGTGAGGGTAGAAGTTACTGAGTCGTTTTTGTACGCCTGCAGTTCGCCTCGCTTCACGGCATCCATAATAACCCGGCCTATTTCCTTCCCATCCGAATACATCGGAAGGTTTTGCTTTTCGCGCAGGTCAATGGCCCGCCAGATGGTCTTGCGAAACATCTGGTCGGATACTGGAATGGCCCGAACCGCACCCGTTGTGGCAGTAGCTGCAGCCTGCTCTTGAGCGTGAGCTGTTACCGCCGCCGTCAGCGCTGCGAGCGTAAAGGGAAGTATTTTGAAATAGCGGGTCATAATAGAGAGAATAACTAAAAGCTTATTGCAACGGGATGTTGAACGTGCGGGTCATGCTCACATCTTCCACTTGGCCCTGGAAGTTGTTGCGCTGCACACCTAGTACTTCAATGAAGAGGCGGTCACCTTCACGATAGGCATTCACCATATCGCTCATGTCACCTTGCGGACCATTGATAGTTTTCGGACCTACCACGGGGCGCTTGCCGCGGGCGAGAACTGCGGTAAAGCGCGATACGCGGTAGCGAGCGTCTTCGGGCAGGAAAGTGGCAAAACCGGGGTCAGGAACAGCCTTCATCGTGATGGTACGGATAGCCGTACCAGGCGTGCCTTGCTTCTCGTTAGCCTTGCTACCCCCAACATAACATTCTATAGTTGGGTTCGGAATTGGACGGACTTTGAATTGCTGCGAGCCAATGGCGTTGCCGCCGCTGCTCACGTTCAGCGTCACCTCGCGGGCGTTGGGCACCAGCGTCACTTCGCCTTTCTGGCCCGTGATTACCGAAGCACCCGAAGCCGAGAAGCTAGGCTGATACTGGGCACCTAGGGCCGGTACCTGCACGCTCAGCTTATTGCCGCACTTGTAATACAGCGCCTGCACCGAAGCCGACTGAATCTGCATGACCGGCTTGGTAATGGTGTAGGGAACGGTAACCTTGAAGGTAGTATCGCGGCCATTCTGGTTGATACGGATAGAACCCGTCCAGTTGGCTTTAGCATTGCCGGAAGCATCGAAATTGCCAGGACGAGCCGTGAATTCAATCTTACCGTGGTTGCTCTTGGGGTCAACGGAAAGCGGGCTGCCGTTGTAGGTCATGTTCTGCTTCAAGCCGCTGGCCGCAGCCGTCAGGAACAGTTCAGCCTTGTATTTGGTACCGGCGGCAACCGTGTTTGACTCGGCCGAAGCAAAAGCCCCGAGCTTGTCAAATACGATGGTCTTGGCACCTACCTTCTCCGCCTGCTTCTGCAACGCGTCGGCCTGATACTTCAGCACTTCCGTTTCCTTCTGGCTAAGCACTGCCAAGGCAGCCACTACCGGCGTGTTCTCAAAGTTGAATTCAGCAAAGTTTTTACTTTTTTGCTCCTTGTCCGTCACCTTGGGGTCAACCTTAGCGTCGAGTGCCAGAGGAGCCGCGTCGGGCACGTACTGCTTAATGTAGTCAGCATAGCCGTTCAGCTTGTCCTTCAACGGGTAAGCCAAGCCATTCTTAGCACCACCCAACATCGTGATAGCTACTTTGTCAGTAGCTTCCATGTTGTGGAACTCACCAGCTTTCGAGTTTTCAGTGGCAGTAATCAGCTTGTCACGCACCTGGTCGATGTAAGCAATTACCTCCTTTGTCTTCTCGCGAATTTCTTCGCTTTGCTTCAGCACCTGCTGGTCGGCAGCCTGGTTACGGTTTTTAGCTACCGCCTCCTGAATACCTTTTACAGTGCCGTCAGCGGCCTTGTCAGTTTTAGCATTGACGTCAACCAAGCTGTCGTCAATGAGTTTAAATTTTTGTAGAATTGCGGAGTTAACGTTGAGCGCCAGAAGAGCAGTTAGCACGAGGTACATCATGCCAATCATCTTCTGCCGCGGCGTTTCATTAGCTGATGCCATCAGATAGTCTCGCTATAGTGATAAGTAATTGAGATAGTTAGTTCTATCGGATTAGTTGGCGCCGGCACGCATGGCGTTCAGCATATTGCCGTACACGCGGTTGAGCGAAGTGAGGTTGCCCGTGAGGTCGGCCACCTGCGTTTGCATCTGCTCGGTGTCTTTGCCAGCTTGCACCATGTTCTCCATAGCCTTGCCTAGGGTGCCGTAGAACTGGTTCATCGACTTGAGGTGCGTGTTGGCATCCTGCAATTCCATTTCGTACACAGCATTCAACGCGCCCAGATTTTTAGTCACGTTCTGCACTTGCAGATGGTAAGCCTTGGCATCGCCCGTAGCGTTCGACATAGCCGATACAGCCTCTACCGTATTAGAGTAAGCCTCGTTGATGCGCTCCAGCGATTGAGCAGCCGTGCGTACTTTCTTGGTGTACTCTTCGGTCACGTTGGTGGCTTCGCCTAGCTGACCCAATTGGGCCGTGGTAGCGCTGAGGCGGTTTAGGCCCTGGCCGAGGTTAGTAAGCGCCTCGGGCGTAACGTTGGCGTTTTTGAGCATGTCGTCCAGCTTGCCAGTCAAGCCATTCGGCTGAGGACCTTTAGCGTCGCGGAAACGGTTATCATTAGTGCTGGGGTCATAACCTTCGCTTAACTCGGGGTACACCAGCGACCAATCGGTTTCTTTGGAGTGGGGCTGAAACGAGCTCAGGAAGAAGATAGCGGCCTCGGTTAGCAGACCAACCGTAAGCATAAGGTCGGCACCGGGTAAGTGACGAATTTTGAATAGAGCACCAACGATTACTACCGCTGCCCCGATGCCGTATACCATCGGCATTACTTTATCGAAGAAGAAATTACCTTTAGCTGCCATTGTGATTGTAGAAAACTTTAAAAAATAAGTGAAATGGTGTTGTGATGCTACTATAAAGAATTACCGGTTCAGGCTGCGGTTGCTGCCCATGCCAATCTGAATCATGGAGCAGCGGAAACCGATGTAAGAGCGCGAAGAATCCTGGTATTCGAAATTGCGGGTGCCCGTCTCGAGGAAGTACTGAATATCTTTCCACGAGCCACCACGCACTACTTTGCGCGGCTCATTATCGTCAGGATTGGTAGGGTTCAAATCCCACACAACCGGCACGGAAGCCTCCATGTAGGCATCGTCGCACCACTCCGACACGTTACCGGCCATATCATACAGGCCGAAGTCGTTGGGGAAGTAGGAACCTACTTCCGAAGTGTAAGCGTAGCCATCCGAAGCATAGTCACCGCGGCCGGGCTTGAAGTTGGCTAGCATGCAGCCTTTCGTATTGCGGACGTAAGGGCCACCCCAGGGGAAGGTAGCGCCTTCGCGGCCGCCACGAGCGGCGTATTCCCATTCGGCTTCCGAAGGCAAGCGGAAGTTGGGCAGCGGGGCTTCGCCACGCTCTTCATTAGTCGAGTTTTTGTATTTCGAGCGCCAGTTGCAGAAGTACTTCGCTGCAAACCAGTCGACACCTACCACGGGGTAGTCATCAAACGCTGGGTGCGAATAGTAATACTCAAGCAGCGGGTCGCCCATGTGGTACGTAAAATCACGCACCCACACAGTAGTATCTGGATACAGCTCTGTTTTTATATAGTCTTCACCTAGGGCCTCCACCGAGTCTTGCATGATGGCGCTCACAAACTGCCGGTATTCGTTGTTCGTGATTTCGGTTTCATCCATGTAGAAGCCAGCGATAGTCACCTGCTTATTCATGTTCACCATGGAAGCCGAAATATCCTGGTCAGTTTGTCCCATGTGGAACGTACCGCCCGGGCAGGGAACCATACCAAACGGAACGTCTTGTGGATTAAAAATCGGCCGGTCTTCCGCGCCTACCAAGTCACCCTGATAGTTTTTTGTAAAACACCCACCCATGAGCAACCCGGAGAGGGCGAGGAGGGGTAGTGCCAGAATTTTTTTCATAATAAAGAAAAGACTAATTGTATATCCAGGTGCTAGCAGGGCGTATTGTATCGTCTGGCAAATCTACACTATTTCAAGTCGTCCCGCAATATCGGCCCGACATAGAGCAAGTGTTATTTGTTCCGCAAAACGAAAAAAACGCCCTAAACAGCTAAAAAGGGCTTTTTTTGTGAGGAAAATATTTCTTTACAAAGATTTTATCTTTTTCCAATCTGTAATCCAAAATAGGACTAAAAGCTGTAGCGAGGGGTTCGAATCGCAGGACGAGTAATTAAACCAACCTTAGGCATGCGCAGCGAAAGCATGATTTCGTGCGAGCTGAGGGCCAAGGCATCCTGGTGGAAAGCAATGAAGTCAAACGCGTAGCCGAAGCGAAAACGGTTGTCGGGCCCAAAGCTGGCACCTACCAGTCCGGCAATGGATTCGTCATACCGATAGTTCACGCCCGCCCAGAATCGGTCATCCAGGGTGGCGCGCACACCTCCCTCCAGGGAGTAATTGCGCTGGTTATCGTACTTACTCTTAGTATCATAGTCACCCGGCAATACAGCTTTAGCAAGTATCGTCGGCGTCACGACAACGGAAGAGGATGCTTCGATATTGTAGCCCGCCGTAAAGTAGGCATGATTCTCGCCCAAATACTGGCTGGCCGTACCCCTCACACCCGTGCTGGCGAACGTATACTGCGAACGGAATAAATTGTTGGCGCTAAGCCCTGCGTAAAATTTGGGGCTTTCGTACCAAACCCCGGCTCCGGCATCGAACTTATGGTCAGAAGCGCCCTGAGCGGGTACGTTGATATCGTTGGGGTCGATGGCACGGTAAGTACCGTTGCCTAGGTAGGTGTAGGTACCTTGGATGCCGAGGCCCAGCACCCCACTGCCAAGCTTAATATGCTGCGAGTAAGACAGCGCTCCGTTGGTCGTTTTGATGGGTCCAGTTTGGTCGTAGTACACCACCAGGCCCACGCCACCGCTAATGGGCAGAATGGGCACCGAAAACGAGGCCATGCCAGTGCGCGGCGAGCCGTTATCGTCGCCCTGCGTATTGCTGAGGTTATAGTATTGGTAGCGACCAATTACGGTAACTTCAGTCTGCCCTTTTATCCCGGCATACGCCGGGTTCAGGTACATGCCATTGAAGCCGTAGTGCGTGAACTGGGGCTGCTGCTGGGCCATAGCAGTGCCTGCTGCTGCCAATAGCAGCAAGGGAGCAAGTACAATTCCCTTCATACAAGTGGAGAGAGAAAACGGAGAAGATAGGGCAGGCATGGGAAGAAAACGAGGAAACACCTCGCTTTCAAATGTAACTCCTAAATGGCCGCTACACGCAGCAGAATAGGCAAATAGCTCGCTCTTTACCCCCTAGCACGCAGCTACCTTCCTGCTAGCTGTTATCCTTGGCTTTGTCAACGCTGGCACTAGGAGCCAAGGTATGCTGCCGGATATACGCTTCGATGGCTCCCGTCATAGAGGGTGCATTAGGCATGGGGGCTTCGATGTCAAGAATAAGCCCAGCATCACGGACGGCCTTGGCCGTGGTAGGCCCAAACGCCGCGATGCGGGTAGTATCCTGCACAAAATCAGGGAAGTTAACGAAAAGCGAGCTGATGCCGGAGGGGCTAAAAAACGCCAGGCAGTCGTACTTCACATCCGACAGGTCGGAGAGGTCGCTGGCGACCGTGCGGTAGATAACGGCTTCCGTAAACTTGAGATTATTGGCCCGCATAAACTCGGGTAAGTCATCCTTACGGATGTCCGAGCATGGATACAAAAACTTCTCGCCTTTATGCTTTTTGATAACCTCGAAAAGGTCGGCGGCCGTGCGTAAGCCCACGAAGAGCTTGCGCTTGCGCAACACGATATACTTCTGCAGGTAGTTGGCCGTTTGGTCCGAAATACAGAAGTATTTCATCTCGGCCGGCATCTCCAGCTTGGCTTCCTGGCAAATGCGGAAGAAGTGGTCAACCGCGTTGCGAGAAGTAAAGATGACCGCGGTATACTCCAGAATGTTAATCTTTTCTTTCCGAAATTCCTTGTACGGTACGGCCTGTACGTCAATGAATTCGCGGAAATCAACCCGAATGCCGTACTTTTCAGCTAGCGGCGAATAGGGCGAAACATCAGTGGCGGGCTTAGGCTGGGTAACCAGAATGCTGCGGATGGGCTTGGCGTGCCGGTTCAGACCCGACTGTGCTGCGCTCTCGGCCATAAGAATAAATAAGGGTAACGCTAGGGCAATAGACTAAATGCTGGGGCTTCAACAGCCTACCTCAATCAGGGTATGTAAATACAATGATTTTGAGTAGTACTGCCAGGGGCAGTATTTCGGTAGCACAAAGGTACGCGAACAAATGAAGATTAAGCAGTGACGTGCGCTGATGCAGCGTACGCGCTACCCGCAATACCGTCACGGTAAGTAGTACCAGTACGAAACTATTTGCCAGTTTAACAATGGGGGGCCAGTAAGCGTTCAGGCTCAGCAGTAACAGCAGCACTACCGGCACCAGCAGCCCAATAAGCAGCGTAGTGCGCAGAAATTCGCGGTAGTGAATGGTAGCGAGGGGCCGCAAGTCAAAAATATAGCTCAATCCCTCGACTATCAACAACTTACTCACCATAAAGGCTACGATAAGCCCGGCATACAGCCCTACCCGCGACAGGGTGGCGGACTCGGGCATTTTGAGCAGTTGATTGACGAGCGGCAAACTGCTAAAATCGGTGTGCAACGCAGTCAGCAGTAGCGAAAGCGAAAGCGCAAACAGCAGAGTCAGAATTAAATTTAGCAGAGTGAACGCGGGCCGCACCAAAAAATCGGGCGTATCGGCCGACGTCCCAAACAAATCAGTCACCTGCAGCACCCGCGCCAAGCCCACCGGGTAGGCATTGCGCACTACACCATAGAGCAAGCCTACCAGCAACAACCCCAGCAGCAGCGGCTGGCTTTGCAAGGCTGCTTGCTGCGGCTGGGCAAGGCTAGGAGCTACGGCGGGCGTGCCCGCCGTAGCGGCGGGTCCTTTGGCCGCCGCTACGGCGGATGCAGGTTCCGTAGTAAATGACCCTAGGGCCGGGTAGCCATCGGGCTGCCACACGGCCAGCAGATGCGCGGCCGGGGCCTGGCGCGGCAGGCTGTGGGCAAGGTCTACCCTATAAGCACCAGCCTTAGTGGCCGTAAAAACCAACCGATTGTCGATAAAGATGCTCAGCCCGGGCTGGGCCGCGAAGGCAAGCGGCCAGGGCTGCCCGGCGCGCAGGCGCACCCACTGGTAGTAGGCGTGGGCGGGCGCATGGTAGCCCGGCAGGTACAGAATAAGCCGATTATGCAAGGCATCGTGCAGCAGCCAGCCGTCGGCCGAGAGGCCCGGGGCGGGCGCGGGGGGCAGCGGGCGGTACTCGGCCGCTTGGCTGGCAAACGCCAAACACCAGGCCATTGCCACGAGGGCCCACTGCGGCCGCAACCGTCGGCACCACTTAGCTACCGTGCGCACGCTACGAAGAGGCTACCTGCCGCCGGGCAACCCGGCTTTGATACACTCCCAGGAACACGCTCAGCAACACGCCAAAGGCGATGAGCGCGCCGATGAGCGCCAGATTGCCCAGGCCAGTGAAGCTGATAACGAACAGGATAACCACGGCGTTGAGCAGCCCTAGCAGGAGCACGGTGCTGATTTGGGAAAACCCCAGGGCCATAATCCGGTGGTGGATGTGGTTCTTGTCGGGCGAGAAGGGCGACTTACCGGCCAGCGCGCGCAGGGTAAATACCCGTAGCGTGTCGAACAACGGCACAAACAGGATACCTAGGGTCACGGCCGGCGCCATGTTGCCGAAGGGCTGCCCGGTGCCGTTGCCCATCTCGATGAACTGAATAGCCAGAATCGACACGATAAAGCCGCAGACCAGCGACCCGGTATCACCCATAAAAATGCTGGCCTTGTGAAAGTTGTAGCGCAGAAAACCCAGCATGCCACCAATTAGGCAAACGGCCACGAAAGCGTAGTTGCTGAACATGGCCCCGCCGTAGCGGTAGAAATAATAACCAAACGTGCCACTAATAATCAGTACCATCGTGCCCGCTAGGCCATCCAGCCCGTCGATAAGGTTGATGGCATTAGTGATGCCCACAATGACGACGAACGTGAACCCGTAGCTGAATCCCATCGGCAGCGTTTCGATACCTAGGATGCCCTGAAAGCTGGTGATGCGCACGTCGGCCATTATCATCACGACGCCGGTGGCCAGCAGCTGGCCGATGAATTTCTTCATCACCGAGATGGTCACCATGTCATCTTTGAGGCCCACGAAGAACAGAATGATGCAGCCCGCCAGCAGCTGCTGCACGCCATTGCCAAGGGGCGCAAAAATGGTGAGCGCCGACATAAAGCCCGCGAAGATGGCTACCCCACCCAGTCGGGGCGTCAGGGACTGGTGCACGGTGCGGCCATTGGGGGTATCGAGCAGGTTTTTGAGGTGCGCGATAAACACGATGGACGGCACCGCAAACATTGCAATCAGCAATGCCCACAGCGCCGCGAGTGCCAGGTAGATGGTAAAAGTGTGGTTCATAGCGCAAAAGCGACAAGCCCAACGACGAGCAAAAACAGAAAAAGCGGAGCAGGCGCCGCTACGCCAGAGGCAAGCGAGCGCTCATTAGCCGTGCAGCACCCCCGCCCGGCCCGCCAGCAGGTCGAGGCGGCTGAAGTTGCCGGGCACAATGGAATCCGGAACGAACACAAACTTTTTGTCGAAAATCTGTCGGTCGCGGTAGTAGCTCACCCAGTATTGGTTGGTGAGGTAAAAAATAGCGGGGTCAATCAGCTCAATGGGCGTGGCGGAGTGTGCCGCTACCTCCGGAAAATGGTAGCGCAGCGTAGAAGTCCGCACGGCCTCGCCATCGGGCTGCGTACCGTAGCCCTCTGAGGCAATGATGATATTTTCGAGCGGAAAGTCATTATTATTTAGCAGAAAAACCTGCCAGGTAGCCACGCCGGTTTCACCCGGTGTTGTTTCCGAAGCATCGGCATCGGGCACAATCGCAATGGAGACGCCCACAACGGGCTCAAAAGGAATGTCTTGTTTCATGAGGCAGCAAATGCTGGCGAGCCAGGGGCCGGGCCATCACTACTCCTTAGTGATGGCGACCCGCTTAAAAGTAAGCTACAGCCAGCTTATTTATTCTCGATATGGTGGGCGTAGATACTTGCATATCAGTATATAACACCCTAAAATTTCAACTTCATCTAACCTAGGTGCCATTGCACCGCCTACTCTAGCTGAGGCTAGCCCCCAGCTGAATGCCCAACTGCTCCAGCAACTGCTCCTGCACTTCCGCTACCGCCACCGCATACCCTAGCTCGGCTTGCAGCGAGGTCACGGCCTTATCAGTAATGCCGCAGGGCACGATGTGGCCAAAGTAGCTGAGGTCCGTGTTCACGTTGAGCGCCAGGCCGTGCAGCGTCACCCACCGGCTGCACCGCACGCCCATGGCGCAGATTTTGCGCGGGCGTGGGGCACCCTCTTCCCAGTCGAGCCACACCCCGGTGAGGCCCGCGATGCGGCCGGGCCGCAGCCCGTATTGCACCAGCGTCTGGATAACGGCTTCTTCAAGCGCCCGCAGGTACCAGTGAATATCGGGGCGAAAGTTTTCGAGGTCCAGCAGCGGGTACAACACCAGCTGGCCCGGGCCGTGAAACGTGATGTCGCCCCCGCGGTTGATGCGGTGGAAGGTGGCGCCGTGCGCCGCCAGGGCGGCCTCGTCGAGCAGCAGGTGCTCGGGCTTGCCGCTTTTGCCTAGGGTGTAAGTAGGCGGGTGCTGGCAGCACAGCACGTGGTTGGGCGTGGGCTGCGGCGGCTGGCCGGTGGCTTCGGCCTGGCGGTTGGCCGCCTTTATGGCAAGCGTGTCGGCCAGCAGCTGCTCCTGCAAGTCCCAGGTGGGCACGTAGGGCACGAGGCCCAGCCGCCGCACCTCTAGGCGCCGAGCGCCGGGCGTTGGCGGAGTACTTTCGCCTGGGCTAAGCGCTACTGGGGCGGCGCAGGCCGAATAAATATCCATAGCTTTCAGAGACAAAGCGCGGCGGTAGCGCGGTGGGCGGTTATACAAAGGTACTTCGCACCGCAGGCTTTGGCTTAGAGGCCGCGGGCAGCCCCCCGAGCAAGTAGCACGCAATGCTTTTTTACATTTCATGAGTACTTCCGCGCATGAGCTAGGCCGGGCCGGCGAAATGGCAGCGGCCACTTTTTACCAGCAGGCGGGCTATGCGGTGCTGGCCCGCGGCTACCGCCACGGCCGGGCCGAAGTAGACCTAGTCGTGCAACGTGGCCAGGAACTGCTCGTGTTCGTGGAAGTCAAAACGCGGTCGGGCAGCCATTACGGCCCACCCGAAACCTTCGTCTCGAACCGTAAAAAGGAGCTCTTCCGGCTGGCCGCCACGCACTTGCAGGAAGAGCTAAACTGGACCGGCGACATTCGCTTCGACATTCTGGCCCTTACCCAGCTCAGCCAGGGCTTCCGGCTAGAGCTATTTGAAGACGCATTTTATTAAAACTCCTTGACCATCGACCTCTCCTCAGCTGAGCCGACCAGCCCGCACCGCCACTTTCTGCTGCACAAACCCGCGGGCTACCTCAGCCAGTTTGTTAGTGCCTTTCCGCGCGAGGCGCGCACCAAGCGCTTCCTAGGTGCGCTCCACGACTTTCCGCCGGGCATCATGGCCGTGGGGCGGCTCGACGAAGACAGCGAGGGTCTGCTGCTGCTCACCACCGACGGCCGCCTGAGCGAGGCCGTGCGCAGCCGCCACATGGAAAAGGAATACTACGCTCAGGTCGATGGCCTCCTCACCGACGACGCATTAGCCCAACTGCGGCAGGGCGTTGATATCAGCATCCACGGCACGCGGTATCGCACCAACCCGTGCCAAGCCCACGCCTTGATTACGCCCCCTACCCTCGCCCCGCGGGCCCGCCCGGTGCGCGACGACCGCCACGGCCCCACCAGCTGGCTGTCGCTCACGCTCACGGAAGGCAAGTTTCGGCAGGTCAGGAAGATGACGGCGGCCGTGGGCTTGCCCACGCTGCGGCTGGTGCGGGTGCGCATCGGGCCGTGGCACCTAGGCGACCTGCTGCCCGGGCAGGTGCGCGAGCTGGCCGATGTGGCCGGGGTCTTTGCCTGAAAGAGTAGCTAATTAAGTTATTTTTCGTATCTTCGGCGGAATCTAATTGGCTGTTTTATCCTTTTATAGGATAAGATACTACTCCAACGATACCGCTACCAAAGCACCTATGGCAAGAGCACAGGAAACCTTTAGCAAAAAGGAAAACGAGAAAAAGCGCCTAAAAAAGAAAAACGACAAGGAAGAGAAGCGTAAAGAGCGCCAAGCCAATGCCACCTCGGGCCAGAGCCTAGAGGAAATGATGGCTTACGTAGATGAAGAAGGCAACATCACGGCGACGCCGCCCGACCCTAATCGTAAGCGCAGGGAAATCAGCCTGGAGAGCATCCAGGTGAGCGTGACCAAGCAGGAAGACCGCGAGCCGGAAGACACCATGCGTACCGGCACCGTATCGTTCTTCAACGACTCGAAAGGCTACGGCTTCATCAAGGACCAGGCTTCGCAGGAGAGCATTTTTGTGCACGCCAACGCCCTAGGCGGCCTCACCCTCAAAGAAGGTAACAAAGTGACCTTCGAGGTAGAGCCCGGCCAGAAAGGCCCCACGGCCGTGCGCGTAAAAATGGCGCCTACCGGCTAACGCGATTTTTTGAGCGCTTCGCGTTCGTACTACTCTATACAAAGAGGCAGCCGCTTTCGAAGCGGCTGCCTCTTTGTATTTCAGATGTATTGGCTTTGCTTTGGCCATTCCGTTAAGCACCCACTAGAATACTGTGCTCTGTGAGCAATAGCCAAACCGGACGATAGTGGCCTAGCAGGGCACCGCGCAGCTCACTAGGGTCATCCTGCTAGGCCACCAGCATCACCAGCAGCTGTCTATACACGCCGGCCTGAGCTTGGCGCGCCACCGCTGGGGCGCCGAAGTAGCTGCCACTACAACCAATTGGCAACCGCAACCTTGCCACAAACCGAAGCCGTATAGCCGCTTATGTCTGATTCGCCCATCTCCCCCACCCGCCCCGGCCAGGACAAGCCGGAGCTGACGCCTTCGGGCGCGCCCATCTACCGCTACGAAGGCACCGAGCCCGCCCCGTTTGAGCTAGCCAGCGGCGACGATACCACCATCACGGCCATTGCCGACCACATCGAGCGTTACCTAGGGCCAGTGAGCGGCGTGTACCACGAAATCATCTCCGACAAGGTGCACCTCGACGTGCACGTGGTGCCGCCCAGCGCCGACTTCCCGTTTTATGCCCTCGTCACTTCGGGCATGAGCGACCGGCCCATGACCGTGCCGCCCGAGGCCAGCCCCGACGATGCTCCGCCCTTTGCCGAGCTGTGCATCTTGCTACCCAGTACCTGGAATATTCCCGCTGACCCAACCGAAGTAGCCACTGCTTTTGAGGATGAGAACGTGTACTGGCCCATCCGGTGGCTGAAAATGCTGGCCCGCCTGCCGCACGAGTACGGCACCTGGCTGGGCTTCGGCCACACCATCCCCAACGGCGAAGACGCCGCGCCTTTCGCCGACAATACTCATTTGGGCTGCATGCTGCTACTCACGGCCCTCAGCCTGCCCGAAGAGTTTCAGACCTTGGAAATCAGCCCCGAGAAAACGGTGCATTTCTACACGCTCTACCCCATTTACCGCGAGGAAATGGAGCTAAAAATGGAGCAGGGCGTTGATGGGCTCATTGACCGCTTCGAGGCCTATGACACTGGCGACGTGCTGGACCTAGCGCGGCCCAATACAGCGCTGAGTTGAGCTTTATTGGAGTGGTTTACCAGAAACGCAAAAGAGGCTGAAGCTTCCATAGCTTCAGCCTCTTTTGCGTTTCTGCCGCAGGGCGGGGTATTACATGTGAATGGCCCTGTTCTCGGTAGCGGCCAGGCAGGCTTCTTTCATAGCCTCGGCGTAGGTGGGGTGCGAGTGGCTCATGCGGGCCACGTCCTCGGCGGAGGCGCGGAACTCCATGGCCGTCACGGCTTCGGCAATGAGGTCGGCGATACGCGGCCCTATCATGTGCACGCCCAGGATTTCGTCGGTGGTTTTGTCGGCCAATACTTTCACAAAGCCGTCAGTGTCGCCGCTGGCGCGGGCGCGGCCGCTGGCTTTGAAGGGGAACGAGCCCACTTTGTAAGCCTTGCCCTGCTCCTTGAGCTGCTCCTCGGTGTAGCCCACGCCGGCCACTTCGGGCCAGGTGTACACCACGCCGGGGATGAGCAGGTAGTTGATGTGCGGCTTCTGGCCCACGATGGTTTCGGCCACGAACACGCCTTCTTCCTCAGCCTTGTGGGCCAGCATGGCGCCGCGCACCACATCGCCGATGGCGTAGATGCCGGGCACGTTGGTTTGCATATGGGCATCGACCTTGATGCGGCCGCGCTCTTCCATTTCTACGCCGGCCGCCTCCAGGTTGAGGCCGGCGGTGTAGGGCACGCGGCCTACGGCCACGAGGCAGTAGTCGCCCTCAAATTTCACCTCCTCGCCCTTGGCGTTGGTGGCGGTCACGGTCACATTGTCGCCGTCGCGGGTGGCGCCGGTCACCTTATGATTGAAGAAAAACTCGATGCCGATTTTGCCCAGCACGCGGCGCAATTCCTTACCCAAGCCGCGGTCCATAGTCGGGATGATGCTGTCCATGAACTCCACTACCGATACTTTGGCACCTAGGCGGGCGTACACCGACGCCATTTCGAGGCCAATCACGCCGCCGCCAATCACTATCATGTGCTTGGGCACTTCGCGGATGTTTAGGGCCTCGGTGCTCGTGATGATGCGCTGCTTGTCCTGCTGAATGAACGGCAGCACCGTGGGCTTCGAGCCGGTGGCGATGATGACGTTCTTAGTTTCAATCTGCTGCGCCTCGCCGCCTTCGGTGGGCGCGATGCTGATGTGCGTTTTGTCAACGAACGAACCGACGCCTTGCAGCACGTCGATTTTGTTCTTTTTCATCAGGTAGGCGATGCCGTCCACGTTGGCCTTCACCACGCCGGCCTTGCGGTCTATCATGCGGTTCATGTCCACCGTCAGGTTGTCGAGCCCGATGCCGTGGTCAGCGAATACCGAGTGGGCGTTGTGGTAGTGCTCCGAAGAGTCGAGCAGCGCTTTGCTCGGGATGCAGCCTACGTTGAGGCAGGTGCCGCCCAGGGTGGGGTACTTCTCGATGAGGGCGGTTTTGAGGCCCAGCTGGGCGCAGCGGATGGCGGCCACATAGCCGCCGGGGCCCGAGCCAATGACGGTGACGTCGTACTGATTCATAATCACAAAAAACAGGTTCGACCAGCCAGCCGGCCAGCCCCACAAAGATACACGGGCCCGGCTGGCGAATACTCGCTGGCCGGGCCCGCTTTTCTAACATCCTAGGTCGCCGTAACGTGCTGCCGGGCAGCTACCCACCAGCCTAGGGTTCGCTATCTTTTAGCCAGGCCCTTGGCCAAGGCCGAGCCACCGGCCAGCACCAGGGCATCTTCGCCCGCGCCCACCAGGGCGGTGGGCGTGTTGGTTTTCTCACTGATGCCCTTGCGCAGGTAGTAGGTAAGGTAGGTGGCCGCCACCGTACTTAGGGTGCCGATAAGGGCGCCGCCCACCGCGCTGCCGCCCTTGGCCTTGTAGAGCGTGGCGCCTACCAGCGCGCCCGAGGCGGCGCGCGTAGCCAGCTGTTGCGGCACAATGCGGTTGGGCGTCTTGGGCAGCTTATCGCCCACCAGCTCACCGGCAATCAGAAATTTGAGCGCTTTGGCGGTGCCGGGGCGGGCCAAAAACCGCAGCGGCGAGCCGGCCAGGCCCGGTGCCAGCGCCTGGCCCGCCAAATACTGGCTCAGAAAAGCCGGGCCAACCGTAGCGCGCGAACCTGTGAGCGCGGCCAGACCGAGGGCCGGCCAGAACCGGGCTGCCTTGGGATTAAAAAATGCAGATGCCATGGGGGAAAAATCAAGTAAAATGAACTAGCCGCAGTACGCAAAAGCCGCGCGCCAGGCCGAAACCCCGGGCACACAAAAGCCCACCCGAAACCGGGTGGGCTTTTGGCCACAGTAGTCGGGTCGCCGCCGACTAGTTCATGCTGCCAGCGTGCGAGCGCAAAATTTCGCGGGCGATGGCCAGGTTCGTTTCGCGCGAGTTCACCACGAGGTAGATAAACTTGTTGCCCGCCGCATTCAGCTTGATGAGGTGCAGCTGGTTGGTGAGCGTAATGAGGATATCCTCAATGTTCTCACCCGTGAGCTTGAGCGCGCTCATAGCCTTCTGCTTTTGCTTCACCACCTCCGTGTTGTAGGCCGCCGCCGTCTCGGGGTTGAGCGAGGGCGAATTGGAGTGCGAGGCCAAAGCCATGCCCGAGGTAACGTCGACCACGGCGATGGCCACCAGGCCGGGCAGGTCGTTGATGATAGCTTCGACCGTTTGGCCGGCGGGGTTGTTTTTAGAATATGCCATTGGGGCTAGGGTAGGATAAAGTAAAGAATCGTTGAAAGTTGAATTGATGGACGATGAATCGGCGGAAGTTGAATGGGCAATAGTTGATAGCAACGCGTCTGCTTGCTGCTTCTTGGCAACGAGCTTGCGATAGGTCCTTGCTTTCACGCAGCGGGCATAAGGAGTGGGCGGGCCTAGGTGGGCTGGTGAGGCGGGGGCGGCGTGCAGCCCCTACCCCACCAGCTTCTACCCATCCCGCGTAACTCAGTTAAAAGAACAGCCAGTGCTTGCGCTTGCCCTCTTTGGGCTGCAACACAACGGCGGTAGTGGCGGCGTTGGCGGCTTTCACTTCCTGCTCGGTGTAGCCACCGTAGCCGTACTGAAGCGTGGCTTGGCTACTGGCCGCCACGCGCAGGCTGTAGTTGCCATTGGCGTCGGTGCTGGTACCGTAGGAAGTGCCTTTTTGCAGCACCGTGGCGCCGGCCAGCGGCAGGCCTTTTTCGTTCAGAATGCGGCCGTGCAGCACTACTGTGCGGGCCAGCGCTGCCTCGGGGGCCATGGCCTCGGGTGCGGCGGCCATCGTAGCCATCGACAGACTAGTGGCCGACGCCGATAGGTTGGTTGCGGGCAGCTTGCTAGCCGGCAGTTTGCTGGCGGGCAGGTTGGCCGCCATAGAAGCCCCGGCCACCAGGGCACCCATCATCACAAAGCTCATGGCCCGGCGACGGAAGCGCTGGGGCTGCTCGCGCATCGACTGCAGCTGGCGTCCTACCCAGGTGGGGGCGGCGGCAGGGTTTTCGTCGGCTTGCAGGTGGTGCCAGCGCGTTACTACCGAATAGGCCTCGCCAGCATCGCGGCGCAGGTAGTCTTCCACAGCTTGGGCCGAGGAGCGGGCGAGGTCGCCGCGCAGGTACGCATCACGATACACGGGCAGTAGTTCGCCGGTTTGAGCATCGAAGGGAGTAGCAGTAAGTTTCATGGTACGGAGGGTGTAAGAAGGTGAGAAGGGAATTAAATAAACTGGACTTTTGATACTAATAACTATTTGTGAATCTAAAATCTATCGTTTAGTAAGGCAATGGCTTGGCGCATGATTTCACGGGCTAGTGCCAGGTTGGTGTCGGCCCGGGCAATTGCCAGGCAGAGCAGGTATTGCCCGGTTGGGGCCAGGCGCAGCAGGTGCAGCTGGGAGGGTAGCGTCAGCAAAACCTCCTCTACTTGCTCAGCCTCTTGGTTTTGGGCTGCCTGGCTGGCTTGCAGTTGTTGCAGCGCGGCCGACCAAAACGGGGCCGCGCCCTTGGGCCATAACTGCGGCTGCGTGGTGTAGCTAGCCAACACCTCCCCAGAACCGGTAGCTATTACTGCCGCCATCAGCAGTTCCGGTAGCTCGGCCAGTAGGTACCGAAGGGAATTTTCTGCCCCGGTAGTGGTGGCTCCCGCAGTAGCTACCACTTTAAACAAAGGCCGTTGGCCCATACCGGGCAGATGACGCAGAAAGGGAAGATTCATAGTATCCGGGCTAGTAGCTCCCGGCTGATTCATTCAAAAAACAAAATTGGAGTGGACAAAGCTAAAGACTAGTTAGTGTAATTATTAATTATTAACATAATACAAATATCTATTTTGGTTAAAGTGCTTACTACCAAAGTTAAGCGAGGATAATTTGCAATGCGCTTCTGCCTTTTAACTATGACAAAGCTCGGCGTACAGCTGGTTTTGAAAAATGATAAACATCATTTTTCAGGATGATTATAGTCAAAATATATCATTTTCACGCTTTACACAGATTAGGAATAAAGTAACAAGTAGCTTTGTCCAATCAATCCTGGCTTAAAGCCAACGAGCAGGCCAACTACTTGCGCTAACCTGCTCGCAACTCAAGAAATTTTACGGACCTAGGGGCCTTAGTCGTACATCGTAGCGAGTTCTTGCAGGCGCGTCGGCCTAAGAATGGTAATCTGGCTGCCGCGCGTGGCAATCAAACCGGCATCCTTGAACTCGGAGAGCAGCCGGCTCACCGTTTCTTTGGCGGTGCCTACAATGGCCGCCAGGTCCTCGCGCCCCAGCGCAATCCGGAAGGGCAGCGCGTCGCCCTCCTCATGAAAGGTTTGCTGCACTTGCAGTAGGGCCAGGGCCAGGCGCTCGCGCACTGGCTTGTAGGCCAAGTGAAGCATGCGCTGCTCCGCTCGCCCCAGCGCGTGGGCCAGCAGCTGCATCAGGGCGGCCGCAAACTGCTGGTTGGCTTGTACTAAGTGCAGAAAATCGGGACGGGGCAGGAAGCACACCACGCAGTCTTCCAATGCCACTGCCGAATGCGTGTAGCGAACGCCCGCCACGAGGGCGCGGTAGCCAGCTACTTCGCCCGCGTGCAGCAGATGCACTATCTGCTCCTTATTGTCGCCCGCTGCTTTCGACAGCTTTACCTTTCCTTGATAAATGCAGAATAGGCCCATAGCCTGGCTGCCTTCCTGGTAGATGAGCTGCCCCTTCTGGTAGTGCTGGCTCGATTTGTTGTTATTAATAAACTCCAGCTCCTCTGGCGAGCAGCAGCTCATCAACGGGTTCTTTCGGTGAGGGCACGCTTGGCACTCGGGTTTGGTAAAGCGTTGCATGTGATAGTAGTAAGTATATAGCGGACATGTCAAAACTACTTGATTACTGGAAAAATATACGAAGTGATAAATACGTAGTTGGTGAAAAGCAATACGTATTTACCACAGATTATCAGCCGCTAATAACACTTACAACAAAAAAGGCCCATTCTTATAAAAAAGAATGGGCCTTTTAAAATACTATTTATTCTATTAAATACCTAACAGCAGACGCGTCGGGTCTTCCAGCAATTCTTTTACCCGCACCAGGAAAGAGACTGATTCGCGACCGTCGATGATGCGGTGGTCGTAGCTCAGCGCCAGGTACATCATGGGGCGGATGACCACTTGGCCGTTCTCGGCAATGGGGCGCTGGATGATGTTGTGCATACCTAGGATGGCCGACTGCGGCGCGTTGATGATGGGCGTGCTCATCATAGAGCCAAATACGCCGCCATTGGTGATGGTGAACGTGCCGCCGGTCATCTGCTCAATGGTGAGCTTGTTGTCGCGCGCCAGGCCAGCAAGGCGACCAATCTCTTTCTCAATGCCGTCGAAGGACAGCTCCTCGGCGTTGCGAATTACGGGCACTACTAAGCCCTTGGGCGCCGACACAGCGATGCTGATATCGCAGAAATCATTGTAAACCAAATCGGTACCATCAATCTGCGCGTTCACGGCGGGCCATTCTTTCAGCGCCACGCACACGGCGCGGGTGAAGAAGGACATGAAGCCCAGGCCTACCCCGTGCTTCTCCTTAAACTTGTCTTTGAACTTGTTGCGCAGGTCCATGATGGGCTGCATGTTCACTTCGTTGAAGGTGGTCAGCATCGCCGTTTCATTCTTCACCGATACCAGGCGGCGCGCCACCGTCTTGCGGAGGTTGCTCATGCGCTCGCGGCGCTGGGCGCGGTTGCCAGCCGGCGCGGCGTTGGCCGCGCTAGGAGTTGCCGCCGGCGCGGTAGCAGGCACCGGGACAGCGGGCTTGGCTTGCGCATTCTGGGCATCTTCTTTCGTGATGCGGCCATCGCGGCCCGTGCCGTTCACATCAGCCGCGTTGATGCCTTTCTCACCCAAGATTTTGCCAGCCGCCGGCGAGGGCACTCCAGTAGCGTACGTGCTGGCACCGCTGCTGGCGGGCTGTGCGGCCGCCGGAGCGGGCGCCGCCGCTGGCGCGCTAGCGGCCGGGGCCGCTGCAGGCGCGCCGCTCCCACCTTCGATGCGGGCGATAGTGGCACCAATGCTGATGGTTTCGCCCTCCTGCACCGCGTGGCGCAGGATACCGCTACCCTCGGCGGGCAGCTCAAAAGTGGCTTTATCCGACTCTAGCTCGGCGATAACTTCGTCGCGGTTCACCTGCGCACCGTCCGGCTTCAGCCACTTAGCCACCGTTACTTCGGTGATGGACTCGCCCACGGCGGGGATTTTCATCTCTACCGTGGCCGCCGTAGCGGGCGCGGCGGTTGGCGCGCCGGGCGTGGCCGGGCTGCTATCGGTGCGGTCGGCGGGCTGGCCGCCGTAGCCCGACTGGTCACTGGCCTGGGGGTTTTGCTCACCTTGGGCGAGGGCGTCGCCACCCGCGGCGGGCGCAGCAGCCGGGGCGGCTTGGCCGTTGCTAGCGGGCGCACCCGCACCATCCAGTTCAGCGATAACCGTACCGATGCCGATGGTTTCGCCTTCGGCCACCCAAATTTTGAGGGTACCATCGGCTTCGGCGGGCAGCTCAAAGGTGGCCTTGTCCGACTCTAGCTCGGCAATGACTTCGTCGCGCTTCACGGCCTCACCGTCAGCTTTGAGCCACTTGGCGATAGTGACTTCGGTGATGGATTCGCCAACGGCGGGTATTTTGATTTCGGTGGGCATGGTAGGCGGGTGGTAGGAAAGCGTATTTAAGGTTAAATCAAAAAGGCTTGTGCCAGCGGGCGCAGCTTGGTGCGAAAGCGGTAGGCCATCGCTAGTAAGTCAGCTGAGGTAAAGCTGGGCGCGTCGTCGGTTTCGTAACGTAGGTCTACAGCAAATTCGGTTAGCGTGGCCGCATCGGCAAAGTCTTGTTGAGTAAATGACACAACACCAGCCTGTTGAAGCGGCCTAATTAGCGTAACGATATTATGGATAAACTGTAATGGTATCCCAGAAGCGACTAGTACAGCTTTTGCATATTTCTCCACTGCCTGTTGGCATTGAAATCCAATGTTTTCGTATAGGTGAGGTGCAGCATTGACAAGGGCTTCGGCCGCTTCCATGTCGTGGTCGGCCGTCAACAAAGACATAGCTACCCGCTGTTGGTCAGGCGTTGGCATAGAGTAACCGGCCTTGCTCAGCCGCGATAGTTTCTACCGAATAGGAAATGCCTGCGGCCCGCTCCATTTCTGCTGGTGTACGAATTAGAATATCCATTGCTGGAAATTCGTCGTTCCATAAATGACGCCACACAGCTACAGCCCTTTCAGCCCGCTTTGCTTCCGCATTCTCCTTAATAATAAGTAAGTCCAGGTCACTGTGCTCCGTTGGAACGCCGTAGGCATACGAGCCAAACAAGATAATCTTGTCTGGCGCGTAGCCTTCGACGATGCGCCGTACCACGGCCTGAATTTGCTCTTCAGTTATCATAGACCGCAGATTTAGCGGATTTAACGGATTGCGCAGATACGCCCGCCTGCGGCGGGCTGACTAGGCTGTTAGCTGCTTGGGGTTACTCCTGCTTTTTGGCGATTTCGGCGGTTTCCTCGATTTGCTCGGAGGCTACCTCCTCGCGGCGCTCGCCGAAGGCGCGGGCCACGATTTCCTTTTGCTCTTTTACGTGCACTTTGTTGTAGCCAGTGGCGGGCGAAGCCGAAGGCTTGCGGGCCACTACGTCTTCGAGCTCGCGGCGCATAAAGCGCAGCAAGTAGTTCCAATAGCCCATGTTTTCGGGCTCTTCCTGCACCCAGTACACTTTCGCACCGGGGTACTTGGCCAGCTCTACGTCGAGCTGCTTTTTGGGGAAGGGATGCAACTGCTCCAAGCGCACGATGGCCACATCCTTACGGTCGGATTTCTGCTGCTCATCGAGTAAGTCGTAGTAGACTTTACCCGAGCATAACAGCAACTTCTCTACCTGGCCCGCGTCGGCGAAATCGTCACCTAGGACCTCCTGGAAGCGACCGCTCGTGAAGTCCTCCACCGGCGACACGCAGAGCGGATTGCGCAGCATAGACTTGGGCGACATCATCACCAGCGGCTTGCGGAAGCTCCAAGTGAGCTGGCGGCGTAGGGCGTGGAAGAAGTTGGCGGGCGTCGTGATGTTGGCCACCACGATGTTGTTTTCAGCCGCGAGCTGCAAAAAGCGCTCGGGGCGGGCGTTGGAGTGCTCGGGGCCCTGGCCCTCGTAACCGTGGGGCAGTTGCATCACGATGCCATTCATACGCTGCCACTTGCTCTCGCTGCTCACGATGAACTGGTCAATCATGGTCTGCGCGCCGTTGGCGAAATCGCCAAATTGCGCTTCCCAAATCACCAGCGCCGTGGGGTTGGCCATGGCGTAGCCAAACTCGAAGCCTAGGACGGCATATTCGCTTAGCAGCGAGTTGTAGATGCTCAACTGCTGGTGCTCACCCTCCAGGTGATTGAGCGAATTGTACGGGGCTGACGTTTCGGCATCGTGCAGCACCGCGTGGCGGTGCGAGAACGTGCCGCGCTGCACATCCTGGCCGCTCACGCGCACCATGTGATTTTCGCTCATCAACGAGCCGTAGGCCAGCAATTCGCCAGCGGCCCAGTTGAGGGTGCGGGTCTCGTAGAACATTTTGCGGCGCTCCTTCAACAGGTTATCAATCTGCTTGATGGGCCGGAAGTTCTCAGGAATCGTCGTCAGCGCCTTCGCTACGCGCTCTACTACTTCTTCGCTGATGCCGGTTTCCGGCGACTGGTCGAAGTCCTCATTAGTGCTGCGGCGCAGGGTGCGCCACTCGTTTTCGAGCGCCTGGTACTTATAAGGTAGCGGCTGTTGCTTCACCTGGTCGAGGCGGGCTTGCAGCGTGTCGCGGAACTCCTTATCCATCTGGCTGGCCAGCTCGGCGTCTACGTCGCCGCGCTTTACCAGCGTGGCGTTGTACACCTCGCGCGGGTTGGGGTGCTTCGAGATAACGTTGTAGAGCGTGGGCTGGGTGAACTTAGGCTCGTCTGACTCGTTGTGGCCGTGGCGGCGGTAGCACACCATATCAATGAAGATATCGGCGTGAAATTGCTGGCGGTACTCGGTAGCCAAACGCACGGCGAATACCACCGCCTCGGGGTCGTCGCCGTTCACGTGAATCACCGGCGCGTCGATAATCTTGGCGAGGTCGGTGCTATAGATAGACGAGCGAGCGTCCTCAAAATCAGTCGTAAAGCCGACTTGGTTATTAATCACGAAGTGAATCGTGCCGCCCGTCTTATAGCCTTCGAGCTGCGACATCTGGGTCAGCTCATAGCCGATGCCCTGGCCCGCCAGCGCGGCGTCGCCATGGATGAGGATGGGCAGAATCTGGTGGTAGTCGCCGTCGTACTGGTGCTCGATTTTAGCCCGCACAAAGCCTTCCACTACCGGGTTCACGGCCTCGAGGTGCGAAGGGTTAGGTGCCAACTTCAGGTTGACCTTATTGCCGTTCACAGCTTCTACTTCCGACGAGTAGCCCATGTGGTACTTCACATCACCGTCGCCCATGGTGAGGTCGGGCGTAGCGGTGCCTTCAAACTCGCTGAAAATCTGCTCATAGGTCTTACCCATGATGTTGGCCAGCACGTTGAGGCGGCCGCGGTGGGCCATGCCAATCATCACTTCCTTCACGCCCAGCTCGGCGCCCCGGTTGATGATGGCATCGAGCGCCGGGATGGCCGTTTCGCCGCCTTCCAGCGAGAAGCGCTTCTGACCCAAAAACTTAGTATGCAGGAAGTTCTCAAAAACTACCGCCTCGTTTAGCTTCTTGAGAATGCGCTTCTTGTAGTCTACATCGGGGTTGAAGGCCAATGCATCGTGCTCGGTTTTTTGCTGAAACCAGTCGAGCACCTGCGGATCGCGGATGTAGGTGTATTCAAAGCCAACGGTACCGGCGTAAATGCTAGTGAGCGCGTTGACAATCTCACGCAGCGTGGCGCCCTGACCTAGGCCTAGGTCCTCGCCCTGACGGAATTTGGTATCCAGGTCGCTGTCGCTCAGGCCAAAGTCGCTCAGGTTCAGGCGAGCCTGGCGGTCTTTGCGCTCGCGCACGGGGTTGGTTTTAGCGCGCAAGTGGCCCCGGCTACGGAAAGCGTGGATAAGGTTGCGAACGGCCGTTTCCTTGTCGCTAGCGGTTTCGCCGGTAGCAAGGCCAGGGGCATTGTTGGTTGAGGCGTTGGTGTTCAGCACTCCGTAGGCATCGAGCTGCGGCACGGGGCCGGGCGCCGGGGCAGCGGCCGTTTTGGGGGCGCTGCCATTGGTTGCGCTGGTGGCGCTCGGCACTACTGGCGCACCCTCGGGAAACTGCTGCGAGAAATCAAACCCCTCAAAGAACTTACGCCAGCCAAAATCGACGGATTCGGGGTTTTGTTGGTACGCTTGGTAGAGCGTTTCTATGGCCGCCGCGTCAGCATTGGCAATATAGGAGTAAGTGTCCATGGCGGGAATTTGAAAAGATGCTTGAAGCAGTGCAAAATTAAAGTGGCTGGCTACAAACTAAAAACCTACATGCGGTTCCACAAATTGACCTGATAGTCAATCTGTTATTAGTTGAATAACACCTGTCACAATTGTATTTTACTGCCAATCTAAGCTAAAACGATGAATTTTGGGTGGTAGCCTTTTTCAATGTGCGCTATTGCGGGCTTCATACAAAGCCCGCAGTCGTTTCCAGCTAAAGACAGCTGAAAGCAACTACGGGCTTTATTGATAGTGAGTAATCAGCTGACGATGAGCATTCGCTACTTTGTCAGCGCCATTTTATAGATGCGATAAGGCACGTGCGGCTGACCGACGCCCTTGTTCCAGTTAGGCGACTTATCGAGCTGCGAATCGGTAAAGTATATTGACTTGCCATCGGGGTCCCAGGCAAAGGTATCGGGCCACTGCAGGCGGTCTTCCTTCACCACGGTTTCGGTCTTACCATCGGGGGTGCGGCGCAGAATTTCGCCATTTTCGAAGCCGGTCAGGTAGAGGTTATTCTTGCTGTCCAGTTCCATGCCATCGCAGGCGGGGGCATCGGGCAGCTTCTCAACGGCGGCCGTTACCTGCGCCTCGCTCAAGGCCGCGTTGCGAAGCACCGCTGTTTTGATGCGATAGAGCGAGTGGCCCGACAGAGCCCGGTAGTAGAGGTACTGGTTGTCGGTGCTGAGGGCAATGCCATCGGCCTTGAAAGCGCCGGGCTTGCCGGTGGGGTCGTAGAGACCGTGGCCCTTGGCCTTCGTGATAAAGCCGGGGTCAGGCAACGTGGAGGGCTGCTTGGCGAGCAGGCTGCGCGACTTGCCGGTTTTGAGGTCGGCCACGACCAACGAGCCGGTGCCCGACTCGGTCATGTAAGCGTAGTTGTTCTGGAGGTCGATGCGTACGTCGTTGAGGTACGACTTGCGCGGGGCCACGCTCTCGGGAAAGAGAATGGTTTGCACTACTTTGTTGGTCCTAGGGTCAGTTTTGACCAGCTTGGGGCCACCGGGCACGGTAAACTTGAGGCCCGGCGCGGCGGGGTCTAGTATCCATAGCATGCCCTGGCTATCGACGTAGCCGGCCTGGGGGCAAATCCAGTGTTTTTGCGGCTCGGCTTTTACCGAGTCGTTCCACGTGCACCAGCTGGCATCGGGGTAAGGCGTGAGGGTATTGTTGGCGCCCACCAGGGCCACTGGGAACGTCGGGTTGTAGTCCCAGCGCGGCGAAAAAGCGAACACCTTGCCGCCCGGCGCCACCGCCACACCCGTGACTTGCGGCGCGTTGATTTCGGCCACGATGCTCAGGGGCGAATTGGCAGGCGCGGGAGCAGCTACGTGGGTGGCGGTGGAGTCGGCCGGAATGGTGCCGCGGGCTTGGTCGCCGGTGGCGGGGCCGCTGTTGCAGGCGCTGGCCAGGGCGCCCAGCGTAATAACCGCCGCGGGGGCCGCCCAGGCGGGAGAGAAAGGAGAGGACATAACCTAGGGAGAGATGGAGAAACAAAAAGCCCCCGCTTACACAGAAGCGGGGGCTTTGCATACGGCCGATGCGAGGTAGCGTTCGGCCGAACTCACTTATTTTTTGGCGCTTGGCTTAGCCACTGTAGGCCAGCACGGCCAGCTGCTCGGCGGCCGCGGCGGCCGGTTGCGGCTGCTCCGCGGCATCGTAGAGTAAGCTGAGCGGCTGGAACGGGTTGCGCATAATCAACTCCTCGGTCAGGCTCCAGCGCGGCCACAGGCCGGTGAGGGTGTGCGCGTAGGCGAGGTTATCCCAGGGATTGAAAATAGTAGCCGTCACATCATCCACCAGGGCATCGAGCACCAGCTCGACATCGAGCGGGTCGAGAGGGCCGGGGCGACGCGGATAGATATCGGGCACGGCGGCCAGCAGGTAGGCGGCGTAGTAGGTGCGGGCCTTGAACTCGGCTACCTGCGCCGGGTGCAGAGGCCGCTGCGCATCGGCGTACACCTGGCGCATGGCCTGCCCGATAAACCCGATATCGACCAGCGTGGCCACGAGCACGGACCGACCGAGCTTGATGCTGAATACCAGCGTATTCAAGTCATCGTCGTATTCAAAAACCGGGGCTTCGTACTGGTCATCGACTTCCAGCACAAACACGGAGCCGGGCACGAAATCGGCGTAATCGGTGGGCACCCGTAGGCCTTGCAACAACTGAAAAAACGCCCGGAAGCGCTGAAGCAGCTGCGCATTTTCAGCCAACGGGTACAGGGGCTTGATGAGCGGCTGCTGCTGCTGCACCAGCTCGGCCGCGAAGATGCCGTAGAACATTTTGCCCAGCCACTGCCAGAGGCGGGCGGGCGGTAGCGCCCGCAGCGCGGCGGGTCCTTGCTGCGCCGCGGCCTCTATCTCGGCTTCCAGCGCCGCCAAGCGCGGGCGCAGCGCGGGGGCCACTGGCAGGCGCAGGGCCTGGTAGGTGGTTTGGCTGTGGTCAAGCAGGTAAACGGGGCGCTCGGCTAGGTGATAAGTAGCTTGCAGCCAGTCGGCAAACACCGGCACCGTGTCGGCAGGGCCCACGGGCTGGCCGGTCAGAAAACACCGACCTAGGCCAAATTGCATCCCCTCGAAGGGGTCATAAAGAGAAATCATAGCGACGCGAATAGCCGCCGCAAAGGTCGGCAAAAAGTAACGCCGCTACGCAACGAGGACCTAGGGCGCCATTGTCATGCGTCCTAGGTCCTCGTTGCGTAGCGGCGCTAGGGGCTAGCGCGAGAGCAGGTTACCGGCCTTTATGAGCTGGCGGCTCAGGTTGTGCAGGGCATCGGAATAGCCGTTGGCAGCTTCCTCGCCCACCTTGGCGGTTTCGGCACCTAGGCTGGCCAAAATCTCGGCCACCTCGTGGGCTTTGGTATCGGGGGCCTCCAGCAGTTGGCGCAACAGCTTGACCTCCTGGGCTACTTTGGCCAGGCCGGGGCGCTCGACAGATTCGAGCACTACTTCCCAGCGCTCCAGCTCGTGCAAGCCGGCGGCATCGTTGGCATCGGGCAAGCCGTGCTCGAGCAGGCCCAGGGTATCAGTGAGCAGGGCCGAGCTTTGCTCGTCGCTGATGTGCAGCGGCACGATGGGCGTGGGAGTAGGCTGGGGGGTGGAAGCGGTGGAGTCCATGAGAAAAGAAAGTTAAACTATGCGGCTATACTCAGGCCGCTGCAAAAAAGTTAGTTGCCACCCTAGGGTAAGGCAAAGGTTACCTTTTGGTCAATACCCTAATTAAGCACTACAACTTCATCTTTTCACCAGTTTCTCTTTTTGTTATGCATACCACTTTCAAATCCCTGCTCGCCGTTGCCGTTGCGCTTAGCTTCACCGCCTGCTCGACCGAAACCGACACCACCAAAAACGCCGACGGCACCACCACCACGACCACCGAAGTAACCACCCCAAGCACCGACGCGGCCGAAGCCAAGATGGATGCTGCTGGCGACAAAATGGACGCTGCCGGCGACAAGATGGAAGCCAAAATGGACGCCGCTGGCAATAAAATCGACGCCAAGCTAGACGAAGCCGGCAACAAAATGGACGCCGCAGCCGACAAAGCCAAGGCTAACGCCAACGAAGCCGGTGCCAAAATGGACGCCAAAATGGATGCCGCCGGCAACAAAATGGACGCCATAGGCGACGCCGCTGCCAAGTCGGTCCGCCAGACCAAGGAGAACATGCAGAAAGCTGCTAACTAGTTGGCGTAAAACCCTCTGGTTAACGCATTGCTTCGGAAAAGACAGCCGGCCGCAGGGTCGGCTGTCTTTTTTTTGCGCCGGGCGTGTGCAATTGGGCCCGGCTAGGCATCCTGCCGGTGGCAGGTAGGGAGTATTCGCGCCTACGCCTACCTTGCCGCCGTGTTGTTCCGCCGCCGCGCCACCGTCGTTTCTGCCGCTTCCCTCCCCGACCAGGAGGTGCTGGCCCGCTACCGCCAAACCGGCAGCGTGGCCGACCTAGGTATACTCTACGAGCGGCACTTGCCCGAGGTGTTTGCCGTGTGCCGCCGCTACCTGGCCCCGCCCGACGAGGACGCTCAGGACGCGACCATGCACCTCTTCGAGCACCTTGTAACCAAGCTGCGCACCCACGTGCCCGATAATTTTTCGGCTTGGCTCTACACCACCGCCCGCAACTATTGCCTTATGGAATTGCGCGCGCGCCAGCGCGGCACCGCCAGCGGCGGCCCCCTGCTGCTGCTGCCCGACGCGGCCGATGTGGAGCTAGCCGCCGCCCGCCACCTACCCGATGCCACTGCCGACGCCGACGATACGGCCCAGCACGAAGCCGACTTGCAGGCCCTAGAGGCGGCCCTAGGCCAGCTACCCGCCGAGCAGCGCCGCTGCCTAGAGCTGTTTTACCTGGAAGAAAAATCGTATCAGGAGATTGTAGCAACCACCGGCTTGGCCCTGAACCTGGTCAAAAGCCACCTCCAGAACGGTCGCCGCATGCTCAAGCGCAGCCTGCAAAAAGAATTGAGAATGAACAATAAGGAGTAAAAATCATCCCTACCTCAATTTCTAATTCATAATTTCTAATTCATAATTCACCAAGATGCTGCCCACCAACCCGCTACTGAACGCTACTGCCCCGGCTGGCCCGCACCTGCCCGCGGCCCTGCTGCGCCAGTATGCGGCGGGCACGCTGGCACCCGCGGCCCAGCACCGCGTGGAGGCTCACACCCTAGGTTGCCCGCGCTGCGCCGACATCCTAGCCGGCCTGCTGCAAACGCCCGCCGCCACCACCGACCAGGCCGTGGCCCAGCTGCAACAGCGGCTGCGGCAGCGCGTGCAGCAAGTAGCGCCCGCCCGCCAGGGGCAGCGCCTGGCCCCCCGGCGGCCGCGCTGGCTGTCGCTCCAACTGGCGGCCGCGGCGGCATTGCTGCTGAGCATGGTAGCTGGCGGGTGGTGGGCGTGGCGGCAGCGCCAAGCCCCGCCGCAAGTCGCCACTTCCGCGACGTTGCCAGCGGCAGCCGGGCCAGCCGCTACGGCACCGCTCGCCTCCCCTACCCCGGCCGCCGTGCCCGAGGCACTACCCACGCCAGCTGTGGCGCCGCCGACGGCTCCGCTGGCGCACCTCGGCGCCCGGCGCCCGCATCGGCGGGCAGCGCCCGCTTCGGCTGCCGCGCCCTTGCGGGCTGCCCAAGCAGCCGAGGCCCCGGAGGTCGTTATACCGGCGCCCGCCGCGGCGCCAGTGCCTGACCTGATTGCCAGCCAAGCGCCCCACCGGCCCGACAGCCTTTCGCCTGCGCCCGCTACTAAGCCGCTGGTGGCTAGCCGCAGCTTTACCACCGACCCGGCCCACGTACGGGATGCTGCGATGCCGGCCGCCCGAAAAATTGCGCCCATGCCCATGGGGGGCATGGCCAGCCTTCGCGAACAGCTGCGCCGTGAGGCCGCCGAGTTTGTGCCCGAGGTGCCCGAGCGCTCGCTCTCGGGCACCGTGCAGCTTCGCCTCACCATCGGGACCGATGGCAAACTGGAAGCCATCAGCGTTTTGCGCGGCCTACGCGCCGACTACGATGCCGAGGCCCAGCGCTTGGTGCGCGACGGCCCCGCGTGGGTACCGGGCATCAGCGGCGGGCGGCGGGCGGCGCTGCAAGTTGATGTAGCGGTACCGTTTTGATGGAAGGTGATTAGGTGAGAAGGTTAAAAAGTGAGTAGGTAAATAAGTATCGGAGTTCAAGCTTGCTGACTTTCTTATCTAGTCACCTTCTCACCGCCTTACAGCTTCGTGCCGGGCTTGAAGGAGCCGTCATTCACTGCTTTGAGGAAGGTGATGAAGCCTTTCATGTAGGTCTGCTGGTCGTCATACATGGCCATGTGGCTGCCCTGGGGACAGGTAAGCGAGTTGCCGTTTTTGACCTGGGTGGCAATCCATTCCATGTGGGCGGGGTCCATAGTGTCGTACTTACCACCGATACTGAGCACGGGCACCGTCAGCCTAGGTAGGTCCTTGGTGCGGTCCCAGGTGGTGAGCTTGCCCGAGATACCGAACTCGCTGGGGCCCTGCATAGTCACGTAGAGCGATTGGTTAACCTTGCTCATGGCGCGGGTCACGGGCTCGGGATTGGGCACGATGCGGCACAGGTGCTGGGCGTAGAAGTTGGGCTCCAGCAAACCCATGTAGCGGGGGTTACCAAAATCCTTTTTGGCCTCAATCTGCCGGATTTCGGCCAGTACCTCGGGCTTTAGCTGCTTGGCCAGCACCTCGTCGGCGTAGCGGCCGTAGGCGGGGCAGCTCATCATCATGTTTGAAATGATGAGGCCCTTGAGGTTTTGCTGGTACTTAAAGGCGTACTCAGCGGCCAAAATGCCACCCCACGAATGCCCTAGGAGGTAAAAATTATCTTTGGTAAGGTGCAGCGCCTGGCGCACCTGCTCTACCTCTTCCACGTAGCGCGGCAGGCTCCACATGGCCGTGTCGCGGGGGTTGTCGGAGTTGCCACAGCCTAGCTGGTCGTAGTAGATAAACTCGATGCCCTCCTGTGGCAGAAAGCTCTCCATGCATTCGAAGTACTCGTGCGTGGCGCCGGGCCCTCCGTTGAGCAGCAGCACCTTAATTTTCGGATTATTGCCGAAGCGCTTGGTCCAGACGTTGAATTTGCCCTTGGGCGTCGTGATGGGAATAACCTCGACACCGCCCGTTTTTACGCCCGCTTCGGGCGCCGGGAAGTAGGTGGTAAGGCTAGGTCCGGCGGCGGCCGTGGTGGTAGCGCTGGACTGGCAGGCGGGCAGCGCGGCGGCCAGCAAGAGGCCAGCAGCGGCGCGGGCTAGGGTAACAAAAGACATAGGATAAGGCTGGGGCAGCACGGGTATTCGTACCGGCCCGCCAAGCTAGCGAGGATTTCAGAGAAGCTACTGAAAACGGCTTCCTCACCCACGAAGAAAGCATCTTGGTAAGGCCGAACGAGTTGTTCTGACCTCACCAAGATGCTTTCTTCGTCGGCATGACGGACGATTGGCAAGCGTTTGCTAGCCGCTGTAGCCGCCGCCGCTTTCGGGCTCGGTGGCACTGCCGCCGGCCTTATCGGGCGTGGGCAGCTCCGATTCGGTGTGGATTTCGAGGTGGCTGTAGTCGGGCACGCCGTCGCCTTGGACGGGTACGGGGGGCTCGGTGTGGGGGTCGGGGGTGGGCGTGGGCTCGTTCATTTGATAGGGTATGAGGGTGCGGGGGTAAGCGGGTAGGAGGTTATGGATACACCTACCAATAAGCTTTACGGAGCAAGCCGGCCGATGGCTGCCGGGCGGTGGGCAATAGCCTTACTTTTGCCTGCGCCGATGGCGTTGCTTTATCCGCAATGGCCGCGCCGCTTAACACCTCGCACCCTCTTACCCTCATACCCTATCACATGAGCCAGTTCCGCACCGAAAAAGATACCATGGGCCAAGTGCAAGTGCCCGCCGATGCCTACTGGGGCGCCCAAACCCAGCGCAGCATCGAGAACTTCCCCATTGCGCAGGACATCAATAAGATGCCGAAGGAAATCATCGCCGCCTTCGCCTATTTGAAAAAAGCCGCCGCCCTCACCAACCGCGACGCGGGCGTGCTCGATGCCGACAAGGCCGAGCTCATCGGCCGGGTGGCCGACGAGATTCTGGCGGGCCACCTCGCCGATGCCTTTCCGCTGGTGGTGTGGCAAACGGGCTCGGGCACGCAGAGCAATATGAACGTGAACGAGGTCATCGCCTACCGCGGCCACGTGCTGCACGGCGGCCTGCTGAGCGACGAGAAGAAGTTTTTGGCGCCCAACGACGACGTGAACAAGTCGCAGAGCTCCAACGATACCTTTCCGACGGCCATGCACATTGCGGCCTATAAAATCCTGGTCGAGCTAACCATTCCGGGCATCACGAAACTACGCGATACGCTGAAGAAAAAGTCGGAAGACTTCAAACACGTGGTTAAAATCGGCCGCACCCACTTCATGGATGCCACGCCGCTGACCCTAGGGCAGGAGTTTTCGGGCTACGTATCGCAGCTCGACCACGGCCTGCGCGCCATCAATAACACGCTGGCCCACCTTAGCGAGTTGGCCCTAGGTGGCACCGCCGTGGGCACCGGCATCAACACGCCTGCTGGCTACTCGGAGAACGTGGCCAAATACATTGCCGAGCTCACCGGCCTGCCCTTCGTCACGGCCGAAAACAAGTTTGAGGCCCTGGCCGCCCACGACGCCATCGTGGAAGCCCACGGCGCCCTCAAAACCGTAGCGGTGAGCCTGATGAAAATCGCCAACGATGTGCGGATGCTGAGCAGCGGCCCCCGCGCCGGCATCGGCGAAATCTCGATTCCCGACAACGAGCCGGGTTCCAGCATCATGCCGGGCAAAGTGAACCCCACGCAGTGCGAAGCCATGACGATGGTGTCGGCCCAAGTGATGGGCAACGACGTGGCCATCACGGTAGGCGGCAGCCTAGGGCACTTCGAGCTGAACGTGTTTAAGCCGGTCATGATTTACAACTTCCTGCACTCGGCCCGCCTGATTGGCGACGTGTGCGTGGCCTTCAACGACAAGTGCGCCGTGGGCATCGAGCCCATTTTGCCCAACATCAAGAAGCACGTCGATAGCAGCCTGATGCTGGTAACGGCCCTCAACCCGCACATCGGCTACTACAAGGCGGCCGAAATAGCACAGACGGCCCACAAAAACGGCTCGACGCTAAAGGAGACGGCCGTGCAGCTCGGCTACATCACACCCGAGGACTTCGACAAGTGGCTGAAGCCAGAGGATATGGTGGGCGAGATTAAGTAGTCTTTCAGACTTCTTCTGCTTGCTAGTTTTAAAAGCCGCTCGGCCTTGGTGCCGGGCGGCTTTTATTTTTCAGCATATTTGCAGCACCTGCTAGTCACCTTATCCCCTCCTAGGTCATGAGCTTCGACTTTTCCCGGCCCATTGTACTCGAAAATGCGCGTGTGCGCTTGCGCCCGCTCGAAACCACTGATTTTGAAGCCCTGAAGTCGGCGGCATTCGACTCCGACATCTGGCAGTTTACCCTCACCCGCGCCGACGATGCCGTGAGCCTAGCCGACTACCTAGCCACGGCCGTGCACGACCGCGAGGCGGGCCGGCGCTACGCGTTTGCCATCATCGACCGGGCCACGGGGCAGCTGGCGGGCAGCACCAGCTACTACAACCTGGTGCCCACCGACCAGCGCCTGAGCATCGGCTATACCTGGATAGGGCGCGAGTTTCAGGGCACGGGCCTCAACCGGGCGGCCAAGCACCTGCTGCTCAGCTACGCGTTTGAGCACCTAGGCTACGAGCGCGTGGAGCTCGAAACCGATTCGCGCAACCAGCAGTCGCAGCAGGCCATGCGCCGCATGGGTGCCACCGAGGAGGGCACCCTGCGGCGGCACCGCCTCACGCAGGGCGGTATTCGGCGCGACACTGTCATTTTCAGCATCATCCGGCCCGAGTGGGAAGGCTTGCGGCAGACTGTTTTTCGGGAGTACCATGCGTGAGGCCGATGCCCCGGCGCCCTACGTGCCGCCCGCGCCGCGCGGCCTGCTGCGGCGCCGGGCGGCCAGTTTTGGGCACGCCTTTCGGGGCGTGGCCGTGGCCCTGCGCTCCGAGCTGCACTTGCAGTTTCATGCGGTGGCCACGGTGCTAGCGCTGGGCCTGGGCTACTACTGCCACCTAGGTGCCACCGAATGGGCCCTAGTGGCGCTGGCCATCACTAGCGTGTGGGCGGCCGAGCTGTTCAACACCGCCATTGAAACTCTCACCGACCTGGCTTCGCCCGGCTACCACCCGCTGGCCGGCAAGGCCAAGGACGTGGCGGCCGGGGCAGTGCTGCTGGCGGCCCTGGGGGCCGTGCTAGTGGGCAGCTTAGTGTTTGGTCCCCGGCTGTGGGAGATGCTGTAGCGCTAACTTTTGGGGCTGTTTGGCGTAAGATGAAGCACTTTATGCGTGCTCTTCTACCTCTCTCCACCATGCGTCGTTCGCTCCTCTCCTTTACCGCGCTGGCGCTGCTCCTAGGGGCGTGCCAGCAAGATGTAGTGGTCAATACCCCCACTACCCCGCCCTCCGAGGGCTTCGTGCGCAACGCTGACACGCCCGCTCCTACTAGCACCAACACGGTGGATGCCCTGCCCGCCCGCGACATGCGCGTAGACAGCACCGCCCGGCCGCTGTGGCTGCGGCAGCGCATCCAGCGCATTCTGGCCACGCGCAAGCGCAACCCCACCATTCGCATCATGCGCTACCAGTACGGTGGCGAAACGGTGTACTACGAGTCGGCCCCGTGCTGCGACCAGCAATCAACCGTGTACGATACCGAAGGGAAGGTGGTCTGCCACCCCGAAGGCGGCATCACGGGCAAGGGCGACGGCCAGTGCGCCAACTTCGATAAGCGCAAAACCAACGAGCTGCTGGTGTGGCAAGACCCACGCTGATTGAGAGTTATGAGTTATAAGTTAGGGATTATGAGTTTGAGTGCGTGGGATGGCCGTCTGAGCCATCCGTAGCTTTGACCCATGAGTCTGCTTTGCCAACTCATAATTCCTAATTTTTAACTCATAACTACCTCATGATTAACACGATTGCCAAGCTTGGCGTTTTCAACGTGTGGGCCAACGAAACCCTGCTACGCCGCCTCGATTCATCGGTGGCGGCCGGCAAGGAGGCGCCGCAGCCCGCGCTGCGCATTTTCAGCCACGTTATCAATGCCCAAGCCATCTGGATTGCGCGCCTCACGGGCACCCAAAGCCCGCTGAAGGTGTGGCAGGAGCACGACCTCGCCGGCCTGCACCACTGGCACGAGCAAACTTCGCAGCGCTTTGCTGAGCTGTGCGCTACCACCGATGAGGCAGAACTGACCCGCCACATCCAGTACAGCAACTCGCAGGGCGACGCCTTCGATTCGCAGGTGAGCGACGTACTGACCCACTGCGTAGTCCACGCCAGCTACCACCGCGGCCAGGTAGCCGTGAAGATGCGCGAAGCGGGCCTGGAGCCGGTCAACTCCGACTTCATCACATACTGCCGCGAGGTAAGCGGCCAAGTTCAACCGCAGATTTAACTGATTTAACGGATTGCGCAGATACGCCCGCCTGCGGCGGGCTGACTAGGCTAGCGCAGGAGTGGCTTCGCCAGCTCTTTTTACAAGCTAGCCGAAGGCTGCTCTGCGCTAGCCTAGTCAGCCCGCCGCAGGCGGGCGTATCTGCGCAATCCGTTAAATCAGTTAAATCTGCGATACTGAGCGGGTGCCGGCGTAGTAGTAGAGTTCGGCTCTGGCCTTCTCGTAACTCGAGCGGAGGCTTTCCTGCTTGATGCGCAGCTCAATGAGCTTGCTTTCGCGGGCGTTGATGAGGAAAATGGTGCTTTCACCCAGCTCAAACTTGGCTAGCTCGGCGAGTAGCAGGATGCGCTGGTTTTTGATGGTCTGGGCTTGCAATGCCAGCTGGTACTGGTAGGCTTTGAGCGTGTTGTAGACCGTGTTTACCTGCGTGCCGATAGTGCGCTGGCTCTGCTGCTGCTCTAGGGCATTCTCCTTGAGCTGAATGCGGGCGTACTGAAGCTTGCCACGCTCGGCGCGGAGAAAGAGCGGGAAAGCAAAATCGACGGCCACCTTGTGGTTGTCTAGGCCCAGGCCGTAGTAGCTGGGCACCTCGCTTTGATAAAAATTACCCTGCGTGATGAGTGTGCCACTCACGTTGATTTTGGGCTTCAGCATCTCGCGGCGGTAGCGCTCCTCAATGCCGAGCTGCACGTTTTTGGCGCTCAGCTTCAGCAAGGTGGGGTGGTTGCTGGCGGCCTGCTCGGCCAGGCGCTGATACTCGGCGCGGGTTACGGTGTCGCGGGCGGGAGTTTGGGGGGCGGCGTAGGTGGGTAGCTCCACGGGTTGGCCATCTTTGTTCCAGAGGTGGTTGGAAAGCACCAGGCGCGCGTTTTGCAGCTCCACGAGCAACTGCGCGCCTTGCACTTGGCGGTCCTGCACGGTTATCTGGGCCTCTACCGAGTCTATCGGGGCTTGGTCACCGATTTGGGCACGGCGGGCGGTGGCCTGGAAGCGCCGGTCGGCCAGGGCCACGCCTTCGCGGATGAGCTGGTTTTGCTGGAAGGAATAGTACCAGTTCCAGTAGTCTTTGGCAGCTTGCAGCCACACTTCGTTTATCTGCTTCACGCGGTCGGCCTCGGCGGCGGCTTGCAGGGCTTTGGCCTGGCGCAGGGTGCTGCGCCGCGCATCGATGAGCAGGCCCGCCCCGAGGGGCACTGAAATACCCACGCCCGCCAAGCCGTTGAGCGGCGTGCGGTTTTCGGGGTTCACGTAGGTGCCCGCGTAGCGGTCGTAGGTGGCTTTCAGGTCGATGCCGCCGGGCCAAAGAGGCACCTTCAGCTCATTGTGCCAATTATTATAATAGTCGGTGCCGCCGAACTGCTTGCGGTGAAAATCAGACCCTAGTTTGGGGTCGAAGCCGCCACGGGCCTGCACCACCTGGCTGCGGGCCTCGTCGCTGAGCAGGGCTGCCTGCTTCACAATGGGATGGTTGGCAAAAACCAAGTCGGCCAGGTCTTGCAGCGAAAACACCTTGGCCGTGTCAGCGGGCCGGATTTCATCGAGCTGTAAGGTCTGGAGCGGGGCGTGCTCCAAGCCCGAGCGGCGGGCCGGCAGCTTGGGGTCCTGGGCCAGGGCCGGGATGGCCAGCAGCAATAGAACTGCCGTTGCGCGGGCTCTATAGTCCGCGTTTCCAAAGGCGCGTGCGCTGTAACCTAGGCTACCTGGCGAGCACACGCGAACTACGAAGTCCGCGCAACTGCGGGCCAGCCAATTAACGGTTTTTAACAAGAAAAAAAACAGGGGCATAAGCGGCTATTTGTCGGCTTTGCCGGATTCAGCTTTGGTAGGGGTTACGTTAGGTTCTTTGCTTAGGGTGGGCGGGAAGCCGTTGAGCTGCCGCCAGATTTCGTACCACACGGGCACCGTATCCAGGATAACCCAGCCCTGCACGCCCGAGCCCAGGCGCAATTGCTTAGGCCAGGGCTGGTCGCCGGGCAGGGGCTGGGTGGGGCGCACCAGCAGGCGGTACTTGCCGCCGGGGCTGTTGACCACGTCTATCACCGTGACCTCGCCGCCGAAAGTGCCCACCGCCGCCGAGGGCCAGCCCGAAAACTGGATGGCCGGAAACCCCTCGAACTGCAGGCGCACCGTGCGCCCGCGCTGAATGAGCGGCACATCCATGGCCCGCACGTAGACCTCGGCCGCCAGCGCCGGCGCCTCGGGCTGCAAGGTGGCAATGGATTCGCCCTCTTTTATCGTCTCGCCGATACCGGCTTTCAGAGCTCGCACGATGTAGCCGGTCTGGGGGGCGCGCACCACGTAGAGGCCGCGGCGCACCTGCACGTTGGCAATTTTATTGCGGGTGGCGGCTACCTCGCCTTCGTAGCTCACGCGGCTCGACACGGCCGTGCTACGGTCAGAGTTGGCTTTCGCCAAATCCTGGCCATACTTGGCGCGCAGGTTGGCCAGCTCGATGCGCGCATTAGCCAGGTTTTGGATGCTGCTGGCCACCTTATTGCGCTGCGAAGTCACCTTGGCTAAGTCTTCTTGCAGCTTGAGGCGGCGCGTTTCGATGTCGGTGAGCGAAAATAGGCCGTTTTTGTAGCCCTCCTCGTAGCGCAGCAGCCGGGCGCGCGACGTTTCGTAGAACCGGGTAATGGCCACCAGGTCGGCCCGGTCGCTGTTGAGGTAGTTCTGGGCCTGCTCCACCTTGTTTTGCGCCGATTGCAGCTGCACTTCCAGCGTGGTGCGCAGGGCTACTATCTGCTGGTCAGTAGCGTCGATTTTATTCTGGTAGGCCACTACGCTACCCTGCTTGGCAGCCAGCTGCTCGCGCAAGCGCTGAATCATGTTGGGGTCGAAGTACTCGTCCTTCACCTCCGAAAGCATGAGCAGCGTATCGCCTTTGCGCACCAGCTGGCCCTCGCGCACGTTCCAGTGCTCAATGCGGCCCGCTATCTGATTCTGAATATTTTGCGGACGCTCTTCGGGCGAAAGAGCCGTGAGCGTGCCGAAACCCTCAATGGTCTGGCGCCAGGGCAAAAACAGAATAACCAGGAACACCAAGCCGATAACCAGCAGGATGCGGCCCATTTTGCGGCTGGCGTAGGTGCGCAGCAACTCGGGGCGCGACTGCCGCGGCACATGCTGCCACACTTCCTCTATAACACTCTGATTAGATATATTAAGCATTCTCGAAGGCAATGGAATTCTTGTGCTCGTCCATGGGCAGGTCGGTCACGACGGCCACTTTCTCCACGGCCGTCAGCACGTCGAAGATGGTATTGATGCTGGTCATCAGCTTTTCTATCGAGCCGCTAATCATCACGATGAGCACCTCGGCAGCCACAAACTGCCCTAGGGTCATCTGGCGCGACACCACGAAGAGCGTACCCGCAATCAACAAGCCCGCCGTGAGGATGGTGCGCAGCGCAATGCCGTAGCTGTAATACGACTTGAGAATCCGGAAGTGGGCGTTGCGGGCGTGCAGGTACTCGGAGGTCAGCTCGTCGGCGCGGGCCAGAGTTTTGTGTTCCTCCTTGTCGTCGCCGCGTACCTCGTCGAGGCGGCCGGCTACTTCCTCCAGCCAGGCCACTAGCTCGTATTTATAAGCTGATTCTTCGATGCTTGTGCGCAGCGCCTGCCGGTAATTGAGCATGTACACAAACCCCAGCGCCAGGATAGTAAACAGCCCGAACCCGATGAAAATGGGGTGATAAAAGGAGAGCACAATCACGCCCATCAAAATCTGGAGCACCGCGAACATGACATCGACCAGCAGCTTAGTAAGACCTTTCTGGATGGTCAGGATGTCAAAAAAGCGGTTGACCAGCTCCCTAGGGTCCTGACCTTCCAGCGCCTCGGGCTTGATGCGCGGCAGCCGGTAGGCGTATTCAATGGCGGCTTTGGCAAAAATGCGCTGCTCGATGGCTTCGACCAGCGTAATCTGGCCCACTAGCAAAATGCCGCCCAGCAGCACACCGCCCACCACCACGGCCACCAGGATGTAGGTAGAACTGAACACGGCCCCGGTCGAAACCAGGTTGAACACGGCCTGCGTGCCCAGCGGCAAAGACAGGCTGATGAGGCCCGTGAGCACGGCGTAGAAAACGATATAGCGGATAGTGGGGCGCTCGGTGTCGAGCAGGCGGGTGAGGCGCTGCCAGGGAGTGGGCGGCGGCAAGCCAGCCGTAGCGTGATGGGCCATAGAGGAAGCTAGGGGTACTTAAGTAGGGAGCAGAAAAAATGCTTCGAATGCGAAGCAGGAGCCAGTAAGCTAAATGAACGAATGATGAATTTTGTTGCAAATTTATCACAAACACTCTACTAACAAGCATTTCTTGCGGCTCTGCCCGGCGCAACAAGACATTGTACGGGCCAGCTAAGCTGGCAGTTGGCTAGGCTTACTGCTCAGGTGTATTTAATTGGCCCCGGCCCGGCGGCCGGGGCGGGCCAACTTCTGGCCGCGCGGTAGGTATAGCTTACCTATCCTTTTGCTTCGTTTCATGCCCGCCTCCCCCACGCCCATACTCACGGCCGAGCAGCTCGCTACCGGCCTCCCCTACCCCGCCTACCGCCAGCACGTTGCCGAGGTGATGGCCACCCCACAGCCCGACGAGCAGCTCGCCAAAATGCTGCCCCACTACCAAACCGCCGTGGCCCAGATGGACCGCGTGGCGCCCACCATTACGCTGCTGCCCGAACTGCGGGCGGCCCTAGGTCAGCTCAGCGGGCGCTACCTCTGGGCCATCATCACGGAGGGCTGGTGCGGCGACGCTTCGCACACGGTGCCCGTGATTGAGGCGGTGGCCCAAGCTAGCGGCGGCCACCTGGAAACGCGCCACTTCCTGCGCGACTCGCACCCCGACCTCATCGACCGCTACCTCACCAATGGTGGCCGGGCCATCCCGATTGCGGTGGTGCTGCACGCCGACACCCTCACCGAAGCCGGCGTGTGGGGCCCGCGCCCCGCTCCGCTGCAAGCCATTCATCAAGAAATGAAAGCGCGCGAAGTACCTTTTAAAGAGGTGATAGTCACGGTAAATAATTGGTACGACCAGGACGCCACCGGCACCACGCAGCACGAGCTGCTGGCGCTGGTGCAGGGGTTGAAGTAGAAAGCACCAGACCAAAAAGCGGGTCATTTTCCACTGGAAAATGACCCGCTTTTTGGTCTGGTGCTTTGCTAAGCGCTTCGGCCAGTTAATTCAGTGGCGTGGCACCTAGGTCGGTTGCCTGGTCGTTGGTGACGGTGATGTTGGAGCGCACCACGTTCCTATAAGCTGGCTGGCCGGTGGGGGCGGCCACGCTCGGAAAGAACTGCACCTGATACGTGCCGGCCGGCAAGGCGTTGAGCTGGAAGGCGCCCGACGCATCGGCAAATGTGCTGACCGTATCGGGCCCCACGATAGACGAGCGGATGGCGAGCACCTGCGGCCGGGCGGCGGCCGGGTTCACGGTACCGCGCAGCCCCCCTTTGAGGCTCTGCGCCACCAGCCGAATCACGGGCTTCAGCAGGTAGCGCTCCTTTTTGTCATTACCAGCCCGCCAGTTGCCCCGCTCCACAATGGACTTGGCCACGTCAAAATCGAGCAGCAGCTGATAGGTGGCGTTGGCTTGCAGCGTCACGTTGTCGAGCTTGAGCTTGACGCCGGAAGTCTGGCCGCTAGGCGTTTTGAGGTCGTACTGCTGGTTATCGGTACCCACCACGTAGCTGTTGGGCCCCAGCACCAGCCGGATTTCCTTGAGGTCGCCGGGGGCAAAATCGGTATTTACCAGCAGCGCCGACTTGCCATTGACGTAGTCGAGCACGTTCACCGCCTGGGGCGTGAAAGCCAACGTTTGCCAGCCAGCGGGGTCGCTAGCTTCCTTGAGGTGCACCTCCACCTGGCGCACGTCGAGCACCACCGCGCTAAAATTACCGGGGGCATCCGTTAAGCGCACTTCCAGCTTGGCAGCGGTGCCGCTGGCACTGTCTGATTCGTTTTTTGAGCAGCCCGCTAATCCTAGTAAAGCCGCGCCGGCCAGCCCTAGAAGACGATAGTTTTGCATAAAATTGCTAATAGAAATAAGGAAAAGAATGGATTAAAAAAAGCCCAGCCCCCGAATCGGGAGCTGGGCTTTAAATGAGCAAAAACGCTGCCAGTGACCTCAACGCTAGGGCGTCGCTTTCTTGGTCGTGTCAGCGGGCGTTGGGGCGGGCGCGGCAGTCGGCGTAGCCTTGCGCCCCCCGCCAAACAAGCTGTTCAGGCCTTTGCCGATGGCTTGCTTGGCCTTTTCTTGCGCCTCCAATTTGCGCTTCTGAATCTCTAAGTTCAGCTGCTCCTGGGCGTTTTGCTGCGTAACGGCGGTGGCTTTTTGGGTGCTGTCGGTTTTCGCCCGGTTCTTGTTGGCGAGGTCGAGCAGGGTGCTGGTGAGCTTGGTTTTCACCACGTTGGTCACGATGGTTTTACCCTGGTCCTTGAGGCTGCCGCTGGTCAGCTTCACCACCGGGCTGGTCATATTGCCGCCAATGTTGAGGCCCAGCGTCACGCGGTCGGTGCCCTGGATGTTCTGCACGCCCGTCAACTGCGTGAGCTTGTTGCTAACGGCGCTGCCGAGCTTACCGGTGGGCGCGTTGATGGCGGCCACGTAGGACAGGATGCCTGCCAGGCTGTTGGTGCCCCCCAGGGTCATTTTTACGTCGCCCACCGTCAGGTCGAAGGGCTGCACCACGAGGTTGCCATTTACGATTTGAGCGTTCACAATCTTGTTAAGCACTTGCAGGTTTTTGAGTTCGGGCAAGGTCGTCAGGCTCGAAATCTGCGAGAGCACCGGCGACTGCAACACGCTGGCCTTCACGATATCAAACAATCCCTTGCCGCTCAGCGTGCTCAGCTTGGGCAGCATGTCCTGGCCCATCTCACCGCTCACGCTGAAGTTGGTACCGAATACGCCCTGCACCGTCGAGGCCAGCGGCACCAGCGCCTTCACTGTGTTAAAGGCTTTGAAAGCGTTCTGGAAATCGAGGTTCTTAATGTTCAGCCCCAGGTCAAACTTGGGATGCGCCAAATCCTGGGTGTTATAGCTGCCGGTGGTACCAAAAGTGGCCCCTAGGGTATTAAAGGTGAGATTATTGAGGGTAGCCACCTCATTCTTCACCGCTACGGTGCCGGTGGCGTTGGTCAGCTTCAGGTTGTCGTAGGTCACGTTATCGACCTTGCTGTTCAGTACCAGGTCGAAGAATTTGGGTATCGGCACCACGCCATCGGCCTTGGCGGGGGCGGCCTTCACGGCGCCGGCGGTGGGCTTCTCGCTCACCGGGTCCACCATAAACTCGTTCACGTTGAAGTTGTGCGAGGTCACGTTCATTGTGCCCTTCAGGGCCTGGCCGGGCGTGAAGAGGTACCCTAGGTAGTTGCTCACGGTGCCATTGGCCGCGAAGTCGGAGCTGCCAGCTGTGCCGTTCAGGCTCTGAATATTAATCTGGTTGTTGTTGAACGTGCCGGCTGCGCTGCTGATTTTTACGCCCTGCGGCAGATCCTTGCTCCGGTAGGTAATGTTGCTGGCCTTCACGGCGCCGCTGGCTTTCACGTTTTGGTAGCGGCCGGCCTGCACGTCGGCCATGTTGCCAGCGGCGGCGAGGTCGCCCGATACGCGGCCGGTCACGGTCATGCCTTCGAGCGGGAAGATTTTGGTGATTTTGGTCAGGTCCACCGTGCCCTTCACGTTGGCGTCGAAGATGGGCGAATTGATGTTGTGCGCCGTGAGGCGGCCGTCGAGCGGCTCGCCCTCCAACACCATGTGAAACTGCGGCAAGTTCACGTAGGTATCGTTCACCTGGCCGGTCGTGTTCACCACCGTACCGCTCAGGTTGATGTCCTCAATCGGCGCCGGAAACTGGTTCGACTTCACGTAGCCGTTGGTCATCTTGATGGCGGCGTTCACCACTGGCATCTGGGTTTTTGAGTAGGTGCCCTTGGCCGTGGCATCCACGAAAAACTGGCCGCGCATGTTTACGCCGGCCACCGGGTACACTTTCAGCGCCTCGGCCAGGTTCACGTTGGCTTTCACGCGGCCATCTACCTTCATCGGCTCCAAACCGTCGATAGTCACGTTGCCATCCACCGGGTCGTTGCCAAGGTCGAGATGAAATTTTGACACGTTGACTTTCACATTATTAGTGAAGCCCGAGGGGTTGTCCACCACCATCGCCACGTTGATATTCTTGGCCTCGCGGGGCAGCTGCGGGTATTTGAAGCGGGCGTTGGTCACGGTCAGGTTCACGCCGTAGCCGGGCATCCGCAGCTGGTTTTGCACGCCCTTGTAGTAGCCGTTAAAGGCGACTTGACCGCTAGCCTGCACGTCCTTAAACTGCGCATTAAACACGCCCGGCACCAGGCTCAGGATATTTTTAAAGTCGGTTTGCAGCGCCTTAAAGGTGATGTCATAGGTAATATCCGTGGCATTGGGCAGCCCCACCGCACCCGCGAAGCTGAACGGAAAGTCATTCAGCTTCACCTGGTTTTCCTTGAAGGTGTACAAGCTCTTGCCCAGGTCCATGTTCATGGCAATGTCGGCATCTACCTGCTTGTCGGTCAAGTAGTCCACGCCAGCGTAGTTGGCCGTGAGCTTGGCAATTTTGGTGTTCGAGGTCAGGTCGAAAATGTTCTTCGCAAAGTCGCCCTTGCCGGTGTGGTTGATGCCACGCGCATCCATGCTGAATGGGATGCTGCGGTCGTCGTAGCGCAGGCGGCCGTTCGTGATTTCCCAGCCCCGGATGGCGAGGTTCACGGCGCTGGTGTCTTGGCCCTTGGCGGCAGCGGCCGAATCAGAAATCATGATATCCCAGTTGGCGCGGCCGCTTTTCAGCACTTTCACCGCGATGTCAGGCTGGTCGAGGTTCACGCTCTTAATGTCAATCTGCTGGCCCTTGATGACGCTCATCAAATCCAGGCCCACCCGCAGCCGGGGCAAATACGCCAGCGTGTCGCGGCTAAACGAATCGACGCCAATCACGCGCAAGTTCTTGATATCCAGCCCTAGATCGGGAAACGTGCTGAGCAGCGTCACGTCGATGTCGGCGGGGTTGTACTGCACTTTGGCGCGCACGCGCTGGGCTATTTGCTTATCGGCCAGCGCCCGCAGCTTGTCTTTGAAAAGAAAGGGCGCCAGCGCGGCCGCCGCCACCAGCACCACCAGAAACAGCAGAAAACCAAGCAGAATTTTTCGCATCAGGAAGAGGTAATAAGTGGACCGGGGCAAAAGTAACCGCTCAGCCAATTACGGCTAAACGCGAAAATGCGGCCAACTACGCTGAGTCGCCGCATTTTTTCTACCAATCGGGTAGGTTCGCCTACTGAGGAAGAGGAACATACTAGCGTCTGTCATGCTGAGCGGAGCGCAGCGAAGTCGAAGCATCTCTACCGCTTCATCCAAACCGTTCAACGGTGCGGTAGAGATGCTTCGACTTCGCTGCGCTCCGCTCAGCATGACGATTTTGCACCTATACAATCTAACTATTCCATGCGCGACTTCTCGGCTTCCACGCCCGTTTCGCGGCGCTGGCTGGCTTTCACTTTCTGGTTGCCAAACTTGTAGCTGAAGTTCAGTTTCACAAAGCGGCTTTCCACTTTATTGACGTTCTGCGAGTTGATGCCGGCGGCGAGCACGTCGAAGCGGGCGCGCTGGGTGTTGAAGACGTCCGTGACGTTGAGGGTGAGCGTGCCGGCGCCCTTGAGGATGGTTTGCGAGATACCCACGTTGCCGCTGTAGCTCGACCGGATGGCCAGGCCGCCGAAGGTCATGGGCGACATGTAAGAGGCCGATACTTCGGCTTTCAGGCCGGCACGCAGCGTGAGAATGTGGTTGCTGGAGAGGTAAGCGCCGGGGCTGGCGGCACCTATGCCGATGGTGCTGGGGCCGGCCTGCACCCGGGCGGCCATCAAGCTTAGGGTGGTGTTGGTCTGCCACTTATTGTTCAGTAGCGGCTTCATCAGGGTGATGGTGGCGCTGAGCTGGTCGGCGCTGGGGTAGTTGGCGAAGGAGTTGGTCACGACCTGCGTGGCGTCGTTTTTCTCGAAGCTGCCGTTGATAACGTCGCTGAAGCGGCTGTAACTAACGGCGGCCGAAAGCAGGCTGCCGTAGGAGTAGCTCAGCTCAAAATTGTGCGAGAGCGAGGGCCGGATGGCCGGGTTGCCCTGCGCGTAACGGTAGGGGCTGATGTAGGTCAGAAAGGGATTGACGATGCCGAACTGGGCCCGCTCAATCTTGCGGCGATACGAGAAGCCAACCTGCGTTTTCTCCGAGTGGTTGTACTGCGCCGACACGCTGGGGAAGAAGTTGAGGTACTGGCGCTCGGTAGTTTGGTTCATCGTCAGCGAGGTGCCGGTGGTGCTGGTATGCTCGGCACGCAAACCCACTTGCAGCGCTACTTTTTTGATATCGCGGCTGAAGGTGGCGTAGGCGGCGCGCACGTTTTCCTGGTACACGAAGTGGTTGGTTTTACCGAAGTCGGTGGCCCAGGGCTGGCCGGCGGGCGCTTGCTCCCAGCGGATATTATTGTCGGTGGTGGTGCTGATGGCTTTCAGGCCGGCTTCGAGCGTGCCTTTCTGGAAGGGCTGCGCGTAGTCGGCCATCGCTGATTTTACCGAGTTGCGGGCCGGCGAATTGTCGCGTAGCAGGTCGGCTGGGCCGGTCGCATCGGAGCTGCTGGTGGCGTAGTCGTTGTAGCTGTTTTTGGCGTAGCTGAAGTAGTCGGCGCTCACGCGCAGCGTTTTATCCTTACCTAGGGTCGTTTTGTAGTACGCATTCACCGCGGGGCTCAGCACCTGCGAGGCGCCTTCGATGCGCACCAGCGTGGCCTGCTGCGCGGGGCTGAGCAACGCTTGGCTGTTGGCGTCGCGGGTGCGGTCGGTGAGCATACCTTTCACCAGCACGCCCACGGCGGTGGTTTTGCTCAGGTCGTAGTCGAAGCCTAGCTTGGCGTTGTTAGTTTGGAGGCGGCGGGTTTCGAGGCTGCTTTCGGCCAGCTGGCCCTCGGTGCTGAGGGGGCGCACGGCGCTGGTGGTGCTGTAGGTTTGGTTGTCGAGGCGGTCGAGGCCGCCGTACACGTTCAGCTTTTCGGTGCGGTGGTTGAGGTTAAAACCGGCGTTGTAGCGGCCGGCGCCCACGCCTAGGGTAGCGGTGCCGTTGGTGCCGAGTTTTAGGCTTTTGGTCGTCACCAGGTTCACGATGGCACTGGCGCTGGCATCGTACTTGGCCGAGGGGTTGGCGATGAGCTCGACCTTATCCAAGCTGTTGGCGGGCAGGGCGCTGAGCATGTTTTTCAGCTCGTCGCCGCTCAGGTTGGTGAGCTTGCCGTCGAGCATTACGGTCACGGTTTTGCCGCGCAACTGGTAGCCGCTGCCTTGCTCCAGCACGCCGGGAGCGCGGCTGAGCAGGTCGGCGGCGGTACCACCCGCGGCGATGGGGCTGGCGGCCACGTTCAGCACCAGCTTGTCGGCCTGCTGCTCGATGAAGGGCTTGGCGGCCGTCACTTTTATTTCGGCCAAGGCGTGGCGCTCGGGGGCCAGCGCCAGGGCTACGGCCGGGGTGCTGCCGGCGCCCACCGTTACGGCCACGGGCTGCGGGGCACGGTAACCTAGGTAGCGTACTTCGAGGGTGTAAGGGCCGGACGCCAGATTAGCGAAGCTGAATGCGCCCTTGTCGGTGGTTACCGCGCTCAAGGGATTCTTAGCATCGGCGGCGGGGCGCAGCACCACGGTAGCGAAGGCCAGCGCCTGCCGCGATACGCTATCGGCCACGGTGCCGGTAAGGGTACCTAGGGCAGTGGCGGCGGCGGTAGCGGGTGTTTGGGCAGCGGCCAGGGTAGCGGCCGAAGCCAGGGTGCCAGTGAGGAGCAGGGAGGCGAAAACGTTTTTCATATCGAGGGGGAGAGGTTGCTGAGTGAGTGACTCCCACGCCGCCAACCGGCTGGGAATGGGACAAAGCAACGACCGCCTAAACCCTTGTTTTCGCTTTTTTCGACCACGCCAGAGCCGTTTTCGACCAAGGCCGGCCGGCCGATTTTTAGTCGAAAAAATTCCCCATTTGGTCGAAAAAGCCTGTGCCGCGCACCCGTCTTGCTGCCAAAAGCCGCCACCTTCGCCACATGCAAAAAGACACCGTGCGGCCTAGCCGCTTCCCTTTGGTTTTTGAGGCCCTGATATGGGTTATTTATGTGGGCCTGTATAAATATTCCGCCTGTGTCAACCAAGTGCCGGGCCATCCGGTGGGGCATCCCAACTTTCCCTACCCCCACTTATGCGTGTATGCCTTCCTGATTACACTCTACGCTATCCCATACTACCGCTGGCTGATGCCGCAACTGCTGCAACGCCGTCGGTATTGGCTGCTGCTGCTGCTTACGCTCTTGTACTTCTGGCAAGTACCAAACTTGGAAACAGGGCTTGTCATCAAGCTATTTCGCTACCTGGCCAGCCACGGATTTAACAGTCTCAGCACCCTACCGCGCTACTGGGGCAGCCTGGATTTGCCCACCACTGACCTGATTGCCTTTAGCTGCGTGGCTTTCGTACGGGTGGCCTTCGAAAGCGAAACCCGCCGCCGCCAAATCGAGAAAGAGCACGCCGCCTTACAGCTCGAACAGCTCAAGGCGCAGCTGCAACCGCACTTCCTCTTCAATACCCTCAATAGCATCTACGGCCTGAGCCTAGCCGGCTCGCCCGAGACGCCACGCTTCATCCTGCTGCTGTCGGAACTGATGCGCTACGTGCTGTATGACAGCGGCAAAGAGTACATCAAGCTTGCCGACGAGGTGACGTTTCTAAAGAATTACTTTGAGCTGGAGCAGCGCAAGTACGAAGGCGCGAGCATCCGCTTCACGGCCAGCGGGGCCGACTTAGGGGCGCGGCAGGTGCCACCGCTGCTGTGGCTGCCGCTGGTCGAAAACAGCTTCAAGCACGGCCGCCACCACTTCAGCGACGACGCCAGCGTGGAGGCCACGCTCACGGCCGCGGCCGGCACGCTGCGCTTTGTGGTGGAGAACGATATGCTGCCCAGCCCACCGCCCGCCACGCCCCGCCGCAGCGGGGGCATTGGCCTGGAGAATATTAAACGGCGCTTGCAGCTCTATTACCCCGGCACCCACGAGCTGCACCTGACCGAGCACGCCGGCCGCTACCGCGCCGAGCTTATTTTGCACGTATGAGCATGAGTACCTCCCCCACCCGCTGCCTGATAGTGGACGACGAGCCGCTGGCCCACCAGGTCCTGAAGCAGTTCATTGCTCAAACGCCGGGCCTCGTGCTTAGTGGCCAGTGCCGCCACGCCCTAGAGGCCCACGAGCACCTGCGCCAGCACCCCGTCGATTTGCTGTTTTTGGATATTGAGATGCCGCTTATCACGGGCCTACACTTTCTCAAAACGCTGCCCTCTCCGCCCCAAACCATCCTCACCACCGCCTACCGCGAGTACGCCTATGAGGGCTTCGAGCTCAACGTGCTTGATTATTTATTAAAGCCTTTTAGCCTCGAGCGCTTTCAGAAGGCCGTGGCGCGCTACCAGCCGCCCGCGCCCGCCGCCACCCCAGCCGCCGATGAGCCGCACCTGCTGCTTAAGGAGCAGGGCAGCCTGTTGAAAGTGCCGCACCGCGACATTCTATTTGTGGAAGGCTGCAAAGACTACGTCAAGGTCGTGACCGCCACCAAAACCTACCTGCACCACGCCACCATGAAGGAAATGGTAGACACCCTAGGCGAGCGCTTCGTACGGGTGCAGCGCTCTTTCATCGTGGCGGCGGCCCATATCAAGCTGCTTCAGCCCGAGCAACTGGTGCTAACCACGGGCGACGAAATCCCGATTGGCAATTCGTACAAGGCTGACCTCTTGACGTTTTTCAAGAAGTAATCTATTCTAGAACGACCTTCACGCCGGAAAGCGAATGGTGAAGGTGCTGCCCACGTTCACCTGGCTCTCCACATTGATAGTGCCGCCCGCGTTCTCCACTATTTTCTTCACCATGTACAGCCCCAGGCCCGAGCCCTCGACGTGGGTGTGCAGGCGCTGAAACAGCTGAAACAGCCGCGCCTGCTGCCACTCACTCACGCCCAGGCCATTGTCCTGCACTGTCAGTACCAGGCTGTTGCCCTCGGTAGCGCAGGCCACCCGGATGCGGGGCGGCCGGTCGGGGTGGCGGTATTTGAGGGCGTTGCTGAGCAGGTTGTACACCACCGAGTGCAGGTTTTTTTCGGAAAACACGCGGGGCTGGCATTCATCCACGGCCACCTCTAGGTGGGCGCCGGCTTCGGTGAAGCGGGGCAGCAGGTCCTGGCGCACGTCTTCGACCACGGCCGCCAGCAGCAGAGTGGCGGGGGGCTGGGCAAATTCAGTTTGCAGCTTGGTAACGTCGGTGAGGTGGCCGATGGTGCGCGTAAAGCGCTCTACCGAGCTGTGCATACGGGCCAGCACGTTGGCCACCAACTCATCGGCGCGGGTGGCGGCGGGCAGCGCTTTTTTGAGCAGATACAGCAACCCCTCGATGTTGGTAATAGGCGCTTTGAGGTCGTGCGAAGCGGTGTAGATGAAATTATCGAGGTCCACGTTGGTGCGCGTAAGCTGCTGATTGGCGGCGCCCAGGTCCTGGTTGGCGGTGGTCAGCTCCTGGTTTAGGCGCTGCACCTGCTGGCGGGCCCGCACCTGGTCGGTCACTTCGTAGCCAAATACGAACACGCCATCTATCTCGCCGTGCTCGTTGCGGCGGGCCTGCTCGATATAGTTAAAGTAGCGCTCTTCCACCACCCCGTCGGGCCGGGCCACGGGCACCGGCTTACTTTCTGCGGTGTGGGTGCGGCCCGTTTCGTACACTCCTTTCAGGCCGTACCACACTGGCTGGCCCGCAAACTCGGGCACCGCGGTGAGGATGGGCTGCCCGACCTTGATGCGGCCCGCAAACAGCGCCTGGTAGCGGGGGTTGACAAGCTCGTACACAAAATCGGGCCCCGACAAGACGCAGATGGCGGCCGGGGCCTCGGCAATGAGCTGCGCCAGGCGGGTGCGCTGGTGCTCGGCCTCGGCCTGGGCGGCCAGGGCCTGCCGGGTGCGCTCCTGCACGCGGGCTTCCAGCTCCTGGTTGAGCTGCTCGAGCTGCCGGTGGGCCAGCACCTGGTCGGTAACCTCAATGGCAACTATCATGGCGCCGATAATTTCTTCTCCCTCCGCTCGCCAGGGCTGGTACCTGACGTAGTAGTACCCGTGGTTAGCCTGCCCTAGGTGGGCGCGGTCGAGCACGACGGGCGTCTCATCAAGCACAATAGTTTCGCCCTGCAAAACCCGCTCGAGTACCCGGTCGAAGCCCTGCCGCTGCAGCGCGGGCAGGGCTTCCATCATGGGCTGGCCCAGCAGCTTTTCGCGCGTGCTACCCAGCAGCGCAGCGCTGGCCTCGTTTATGAGCTCTACCACGTGCCGGGGGCCGCGCAGCAGGGAAATCGCCACGGGCGCCTGCTCAAAAAACCGGTTGATGTCCTGCTGCTGGCGCTCGGCCAGCTGCCACGCGGCCCGCTCGCGGGCCTGGCTGGCGCGCAGGGCGGCTTTGATGGCCGCGTGCGGCTGGTCAGCGGCCCCGGTCATGCTCACCACCAGCCGGCCGGCCTGCCGCCGCGCCACCAGGTGAAAGTGAAAAGCAGTGCCGGCCCGCTGGTAGGTACCCGAGTACAGCGACCGCGCCTCAACCGCCAGAAAAGCCGTGCGGAAGAAGGCAAACAGGTCGGTTTCGGCCGGGTAGATGGTCAGAAACGACTCAGTGGGCTGCGCTGGCAGCCGCAATAGCAGCTGCGCCTTCTCGTTGAGGTATTCGTAGGCGACGTCCACAATGGCTTCGCCCGCGGCGTCATACACGGGCCGCAGCAGCAGCAGGCCCGTGGGAGTTACGTCGAGCAGGGCATGCGCCAACTCGCCAAAGGCGTCGACATCGGCTGGCCAGGGGGATGCCATAGGCATACGTTATTGAAGTGGAAAACCAATCAACACCTGCATTCAACTATACTATGTTAACTCGGCCGTGCGCCTCGCCCCGCCCGTTGGCGGTGCGGGCGCCTAGGGCGGCTACTTGCCCGCGTGCTGCTCTAGGTACTGGTAGCGCGCGCGCGTCTGGTCGGGCTCGGCTTTGGTAGCCACGTCGAGGCGCAGAACCTGGCCATTCGCCTGGCTGGCCTTGGGCCAGGTAGGCAGGCCCGCGCCATTGGGATTGCCGGTTTTGATGAAGTTAGCGAAGTAGCCCTGCATGGTTTTAGACACCTGGTAATCATCGGGCGTCCAGGCAAATACCTTATTGCCGGGCAGGTTGCCCAGGGCGTACTCAATTTCGGCCGAATGCACGGCGCCCTTGGCGGGCGGGGCGGGCGTGGCCGCGCCGGTGCCTTTGGTCACGCCGCCGGCTAGGTTGGCGGTGGCATTACCCATTTCGGGCGTCATGGCCGGGCGGGGGCGGGCGTAGAGGTAGCGGTACACGGGCTGGCCGCCAGTCTGAATTTGGGCATCGGCCAGCTTCCAGGTGCTGTAGGCGATAAAGCGGTCGCCGGCCAGGTCGGTGGCCGCCTGCTCGGCGTCGGCATCGGTGGCGGCGGGGTAGAGGCGCTGAATATCAGCCGCCTGCTCGCCGTACAGCTTTTGCACGGCGGCGGCGTAGTTCTCCTTGGTCGGCGCGTTCGGGCCGAGAATCATCTGATAGGCCATTTCCTGCGAGTTCCAGCCCACCAGTAGCGGCACGTGCGCCTGCTGGCCAGCGGCAAAAATCTCGGCCGGCGAGCGCGGCAGAAAGTACCCGTCCACGATGGGCGAGAAGCGCGGCGCGCCCTGCTTACCGCCGGCTTCGAGCAGCTGCTGGGCCGGCATGGCCCGCAGCGCGGCCAGCGAGGCGGCACCTAGGCTGGTACCGAAGGCCGTACCCGTGGCCTCGCCCTGCACTAGCGTTGGCAGCGGCTGCAAGCCCAGCAGCGAGCCACTTTCGGCAATGGCGCCCTTTAGCAAATCCTTGGTAGCCGGCGCGGCCATCTGGGCGCTCACCGACCACGAACCCGCCGACTCGCCCGCGATGGTAATGTGCTGCGGGTCGCCGCCGAAGGCCGCAATGTTAGCCCGCACCCACTGCACGGCGGCTTGCTGGTCGAGCAGGCCATAGTTGCCCGAGGCGTGGTGCGGCGATTCCTTCGTCAGCTCGGGGTGGGCCATAAAGCCAAACAGCCCCAGGCGGTAGTTTACCGTCACGGTCACGATGCCTTGCTTGGCCAGGGCCTCACCGTCGTAGCGGGGCTCCGAGCCATCGCCGGCCACGAAGCCGCCGCCGTAGAAGTACACCAGCACGGGCCGCCGCTCCTGCGCCGCTTTGGCGCCCGTCCACACGTTCAAATACAGGCAATCCTCGCTCACGCCGTTCGAGCGGAAGTTCATGTCACCAAACAGCGGCAGCTGCATGGCCCTAGGGCCAAACTGGGTGGCCGGCCGCACGTTGGTCCACTTCGCGGCGGGCTGCGGGGCTTGCCAGCGGCGCTCGCCCACGGGCGGCGCGGCGTAGGGCACGCCCTTAAAAGCGTGGATACCACTAGGCAGCGTAGCGCCTTGCAGCGCCCCGCTCGCCGGGCGGGCGCGGTCGTGGGCCAGGTCGGCCGGGGTTTGGGCCAGCGTGGCGGTAGCGAAGAGCAGGGTGGGGAAGAGAAGAGCTTTCATGCCAGCAAGGTAGGGAAATTATTATGCCCGCCCCAACCGTTCAGCTATTGCCCGCCCGGCCGGCTTGAGCCCAAGAAAGCCCGCTCCGGGCACGCGCCCCAGCCGGATGGCGGGGGCCTGGTACCTTACCACTACTTTATACAAAATGCCAGCCCCTATGAAACCTGTTGCCATCGACGCGCTCTACGCCGCCTTCACGCCGGCGGTGGGCGATGCGCCGCCCGATATGCGGCGCGAACTAGGTCATTTCGACGTGTTTACGGTGGGCGGCCCGCAGTCCGGCGCCCCGCACCGCCCGCCCCGGCACTTCAACCGGCAGGCGTTTTACAAAATCAGCCTCACGCACGGCAGCGGCCGCCTCGAATTTGCCGACCAAAGCCAGGAAGCCGGGCCGTATTTTCTGTTTCTGGCCACGCCCAGCCTGCGCTACCGCTGGACGCCCACCGAGGCCACCCAAACCGGCTGCTTCTGCATCTTCACCGACGAGTTTTTGCCGCCCGCTCGCGGTGGCGTGCTGGTAGAGGAGCTGCCCCTATTTCGGCCCGGTGCCCACCCCATCATCACGCTCACCGAGGCCGAATACCGGGCTGTGGAAGCTATTCTGCGGAAGATGACCCAGGAAATCGCCTCCACCTACGCCTATAAATACGACCTGTTGCGCACCTACCTGGTCGAGCTGATTCACCTGGTGCAGAAGCTCCAGCCGGCGCCCGGGCCGGCGCTGGTACCGGCCCCTGCGCGGCTAGCGACTCAGTTTGCTGAGTTGCTAGAGCAACAGTTTCCAATAGATGCGCCCGCCGGCCCGCTGCGCCTGCGCACGGCCCGAGACTACGCCGAGGTACTGGCCGTGCACGTCGTGCACCTGAACCGCGTGCTCAAGGAAGCCACCGGCCACACCACTACCACCTTGATTAGCAACCGGCTGGCCCACGAAGCCCGCGTGCGGCTCAAGCAAAGCGCCCAGAACGTATCGGAAATAGCCGACTACCTAGGCTTTGCCGACGTGGCGCACTTCTGCACGTTTTTTAAGCGCCACACCGGTCTCACGCCGGGCGATTTCCGGCAATAAACGCCCGCTTGTTTGATTGGCGCAGTAACTGGTTTAACTGGCGCAGCCGGGGCCCTACCCCCTCCCCAGACCTTTGTGAGGTAGCAAGCCTGACGCAGGCAACGGCGCCGCACCGGGCTTACTACCTCACGATAAATCAGACTATTATGCGCGTTTTTGTTACCGGAGCCACCGGCTGGGTCGGCTCCGCCATTGTTCAGCAGCTCCTGGCCACCGGCCACCAAGTCCTCGGCCTAGTGCGCTCCGAAGCCAATGCCCAGGCCCTAACCGCCGCGGGCGGTACGCCGCACCTAGGGTCGCTCGGCGACCTTGACAGCCTACGGCGCGGGGCATCCCAGGCCGAGGGCATCATCCACACCGCCTTCGGGCTGGACCTGGCCGACATCGCCAAATCCAGTACCGAAGAGCAGCAAGCCATCGAACTATTTGGCGACGTATTCGCCGGCTCCGACCGCCCGCTCATCGTGACGAGCGGCCTTGGGTTTGCGCCGGTGGGCCAGGTGCTGCCCGAGGCGCTGACTCTGCCCGAGATACCGGGCTTTCCGCGCGCGCCGGAGCCCGCCACGCGGGCCGTGCTGGCGCGGGGCGTGCGAGCCACGTTCGTGCGGCTGCCGCGCACGGTGCACGGCGCCAATGAGCAGCACGGCTTCATGCCCATGCTCATCCGGCTGGCCCGCGAAAAAGGCGTTTCAGCCTACGTCGGTGCCGGCCAAAACCAGTGGCCCGCCGTGCACCGGCTCGATGCGGCCCGCGTGTTTTGCCTGGCCCTGGAGCACGGGGCGCAGGGCGGCCCCTTCCACGCCGTAGCCGAAGAAGGCGTGCCCTTCAAGGACATTGCCGAAGCCATCGGCCAGCACCTAGGGGTGCCCGTGGTGTCGCAGTCGCCCGAGGAAGCCGCCGCTCACTTTGGCCCCATTGCCCTGTTCGTAGCGGGCCACGGCCCCGCTGCCAGCGCGCAAACCCGCGCCCGCCTGGGCTGGCAGCCGACGCAGCCCGGCCTACTGGCCGATTTGGCTAATTATGCTGTTAGCTAACCAGCTGTTAGAATAAGTAATTGTCTTACTGCATTAACCAATGTAAAAAAGCCCCGTTGCTTCTCAGCAACGGGGCTTTTTGTTACCTAGGGCACTGCTTACAGCAATTCGGTGCTGCGCTTCACGAAGGCCGTGAGGGCCTCACCTTTCAGCATGCCTTGCGCCAGCAGGGCCAGGTCGAAGGCTTGCTTAGCTACGGTTTCGCCGCCGTCGGCGAGCACCTTGCTCACCAGCGGGCTGTTGGCGTTCACGGTCACGTCAAACGAGTCGGGCATCGAGCCAAACATTTGCATGCCGCCCCCGCCGCCAGTGCGCTGCATGTCTTTCATGCGGCGCATAAATTCGTTTTGGGTGATGACCACCGGCGCATCCTGCGGCGACAAAGCCGCCACTTTGACGTGCATGGCCGGGTTCTGGATGGCGCCCTGGAACACTGCTTCGAGCTTCTTCTGGTCGTCGTCGCTCAGTACGCTGGCCGTGGTCTCATCCTTCTCAATGAGCTGGCTAGCCGTGGCCGAGTCCACGCGCTTAAACGTGGTTTTCTCCAACTTCTGCTCGAGCTGGCCGATGAAGTGGGCATCGAGGATGTGGTCCATCAGCAGCACGTCGTAGCCGCGCTCTTGAGCCGCCGCCACGAAGCCGTGCTGCGCCTCAGCATCGTTGGTATATAGCACCACGGTGTTGCCATCTTTGTCCTGCTGGTTGGCCTGCACGTACTCGGTGTACTCGGGCAGCGTGCGCAGCTTGCCGTCCACGCTTTTCAGCAGCACGAAGTCCTTGGCGCGCTCATAAAACTTATCGTCCGAGAGCATACCGTACTTCACAAACAGCCCGATATCAGCCCATTTCTCCTCGTAGCCGGCGCGATCCTTGCGGAACAATTCGGCTAGTTTGTCGGCCACCTTACGGGTAATGTAGGTGTTGATTTTGCGCACGTTAGCGTCGGCTTGCAGGAAGCTGCGCGACACATTCAGCGGAATGTCGGGCGAGTCAATTACGCCGTGCAGCAGCATCAGAAACTCGGGCACCACGTCCTTCACCTCGTCGGTAATGAACACCTGCCGCGAGTACAGCTGAATCTTGTTGCGCGAGAATTGCAGCTCGTCCTTCACCTTGGGGAAGTACAAGATACCCGTCAGGTTAAACGGATAGTCCACGTTCAGGTGAATCCAGAACAGCGGCTCATCCATGCTCATCGGATACAGCTCCTGGTAGAACTTCTTGTAGTCCTCGTCGGTCAGGTCGGCCGGCTGCTTGGTCCAGATGGGCGTGGTGTCGTTAATCAACTCACCCTCAAACTCAATTGGAATGGGCAGGAACTTGCAGTACTTGGTGAGGATGGTCCGCAGCCGGGCCTCTTCCAGGAACTCGTCCGAGTCGTCGGCCACGTGCAGCACCACGTCGGTACCGCGCTCGGCTTTCTCGTGCTCGCCAGTGGGCTCGTCGAGCGTGAACTGCGTGCTGCCATCGCAAATCCAGTGCGCGGTCAGCGTGTCTTCTTTGTACGATTTCGACCAGATTTCAACCTCTTTCGACACCATGAAGGCCGAGTAGAAACCTAGACCGAACTGGCCGATTATCTGGTCTTTAGCCTGCACATCCGTCTCCTTGTACTTCTCCACAAACTCGGTGGCGCCGGAGAAGGCAATCTGGTTGATATACTTCTTAATTTCGTCGGCCGTCATGCCGAGGCCGTGGTCCGAAATCGTGATTTTGCGGGTGTCTTTGTCCACCGTTACGCGCACTTTCAGCTCGCCTAGGTCGCCTTTGTACTCGCCTAGGGCAGCGAGGCTCTTAAGCTTCTGGGTGGCATCGACGGCGTTGCTGACCAGCTCGCGCAGGAAAATCTCGTGGTCAGAATACAAGAACTTCTTGATAATCGGGAAGATGTTCTCGGTATGGATGGAGATGGAGCCGGTTTCGGACATCGGAAAAGCTAGAATGGGTGAAAACAATAAAAGGCTGACTAACAGGCAGCGCCTGTCAATCAACCCTTCGTTTCAAAGGCTGTTCCAAGGTGGTGGCGGCTGCCAGGTTGGCAGAGGCCCGCGGTTAGGGGCGGCGGTAGGGGGCCCGCGGCTCGGCCAGTAGGTAAGTATCGGGCGCTACCGGGCCAAAGGTACCTTCCCACTCGGCCAGCAGGGCCGGCAGGCGCCGCGATTCGTTGGTGAGCCAGTGCATGGCGGCTACCGGCTGGCCAAAGAACTGAAAATCAGTCTTTACAAATCTGCGATTGAGCGTCAGCAGCGTCTCGATGGCTTGCTGGTTGTACACCTTACCCGACGAGAGCACGACGACGGCCTGTTTCAAAGCCAGCCGCTCGTTCTTGGGCAGCCATTGCGAGCCCAGCCATATCTGGTCGTACGCCGAAATGTCGGGCAGCGTGTCAATGGCCAACAGGCCGTGCGTGACTTGCAGCCGAATAGCCACTTGGGAGAGCTGCTCCAGCGCGGGCCGCAGGCGGCGCATGTCGCGGCCCGCCGCCCACTCTACTCGCAACAAATGCAACGGTTCGTCATACTGAATTTTGAATTCTTTAATGTCCGTAATAATCATAAAAGCGACGCAGAAGAAAGAAGAGCTTATCCTGATTATACGACGTAACGCACAGCAGGCAACATAATTTCGTGCAAGAAAGCGGCCGAGATACGTAGAAACCTTATTTTTGGTCGGGATAGACACTCAAAAAAAGCAAAATATATTAAATATAAGATAAATGCAGCACGCTCATCAATAAAGGTCACTATTTCCTTGATTTCCTGTGAATTCTATGCTTAGTATTAAATTAATATTTAGATAACAGCTATCGCCTGCGCTACCCGCAAAGGAGGTTATATTTAAGCAGTATTTTTTATTACTTTAACCAATAATAAGTTACTTTTCCGCTCGCACTAGGCATACTTCCGCAATGCGCGGGCCGGCACCTACGCATTAGGCGGAGGCCAAGCTCAGCCGGGACCATAGGATAAGCTGCTTGCGTAATGCCGTTCCTGCTCGGCCGCGCCCACCACGCTGGCATCATGCGCACTGAAACCTAGGGCCTTTGCAGCGCCCACGCCGCCGCCACTCGCCGGGCGGCAACTGCCGGGGCGGGAGTTACGACCTAGCCGCTAGCACCACCCAACGGCATTTGCACATGAAACAATGTTGTATTTACGGTGCCACGCTTGCCGGGCTCTGCCTACCTTTGCCACGGCAGTGCAACGCTGGAAAGCGGGCGTAGTCTGTTAATCGGTTGTTTTAACGTCATCGTGTTGCGGCTCCTTCTTCGCCCCTACGTTGCTTTGCTGCTGCTGCTCTGCCTCACGCGGACGCTGCTGCCGGAGGCGTGGATACTGGCGCTGCACGCCCACGAGCACACCGCTGCCGAGCCCGCCTTTGCCCCGCGCGCCAAGCGCCAGCCGGGCAAAGCGCTGCTCACCACCAAGCACACCCACTGCCAAACCGAGCAGTTTTACAACGTGGCCTACCAGCCGGCGCCGCCGGTAGCTGTGCCCCTCCCCCACCGCGGGCCTACCTACCGGCCGCTGGCCGTGCCCGCCACCCTAGCCTGCTCGGCCGCCGCGCTGCGGCGCACGGCACTGCGCGGCCCGCCGCGGGCATAGCGCCTGGGCGGCAGCGCGGGTAAGCTACCCGGCCAAACCGGCGCAATTGCAGGTTTTCCACTTCATTTTCTGGGTTTTAGCCCGCTGGCTGCGTGTGCGCCAGCGGGCAAGCGCTAAGGCGCCGGTATACTAGCCGGGCGGCTCCCTCTTTCTCTGGTTTGGTTTTAGAGAAAATGCAAACAGGCCCTGGCTGCTGGCGGGGGCTTGTTTGCGGAGCCCGGCCGCTGGCTGGGGCAGCCGATTTAGCGCCTCCTTTATTCTTTACAATAGCGGGTTTTATGTTTCGCACCTCTTCTATTATGCTGCTGGCTAGCAGCTTGTCTTTTGCAGCGGTGGGCCAGACGGCGCCAGTAGCCGCACCTCGCTCGCGGGCGGCGGGCCCGGTGAGCGGCCGCCTCACCGATGCCAAAACGGGCGAGGCGCTGCCGGGCGTCAACGTCGTTTTTCCGGACCTCAAGCAGGGCACGGCCACCGACGCCGACGGCCGCTTTAACTTCGCTAACCTACCTAGGGGCCGCTTTACGGTGCAGATTACGTCCCTAGGGTATAATACGGTCAGCCAGCTGGTAGACACGGGCACGGGCCAATTGCTCGACTTCAAGCTGAGCCCGGCGGCCACCGAGATTGGGCAGGTGGTCGTCACGGGCGTGAGCCAGGCCACGGAGCTGCGCCGCTCGCCGGTGCCCACCACTGTTATCGACCGCACGCGCCTGAATCAGACGTCGGCCACCAACGTGATTGACGCCATCGCGCACACGCCGGGCATCAGCCAGATTACGACCGGCGCGGCCATCAGCAAGCCTGTCGTGCGCGGGCTGGGCTACAACCGCGTGGTGGTGCTCAACAACGGCGCCAAGCAGGAGGGCCAGCAGTGGGGCGACGAGCACGGCATTGAGCTCGACGAGTTTAGCATCGACCGGGCCGAGATTATCAAGGGGCCGGGCTCGCTGCTCTACGGCTCCGATGCCATGGCGGGCGTCATCAACTTCGTGGCGCCCGACCCTATTGCGGAGGGCCACATCACGGGCCAGGCCACGGCCAACTACCAGACCAACAACCGCCAGCAGGGCTATTCCTTGCAAAATGCGGGCAACATCAACGGCCTCAACTGGCTGGTACGCGGCACCCGCAAGGTGGCCGGTGACTACCGCAACCGCTACGACGGCCGGGTTTTTAACTCGGGCTTTAACGAGTGGGACGCCAACGGCTACGTAGGCCTGAATAAAAGCTGGGGCTACTCGCACCTCACCTTCAGCACCTTCAATCAGAACCTAGGGCTGATTGAGGGCGACCGCGACAGCCTGAGCGGCCGCTTCGTGCGCGACGTGGCGGTGGGCGGCCAGGTCGAGTCGCAGGTGGTGGCCGACAACCACTCGGGCTACACCTTGCAAGTGCCGCGCCAGCGCGTGAACCACCTGCGTTTGGGGGTTGATAACAGCTTTATTGTGGGGCAGCGCGGCGGGCGGCTGGCGTTGCAAGTGAACTACCAGCAGAACTTGCGCCGCGAGTTTGGCAACGCGTTGGCACCCAACACGCCCGATTTGTACTTTCAGCTGCGCACCGTGGACTACGCGCTGCGCTATTTCCTGCCCGAAATGAACGGCTGGAACCTGGCCGTGGGCACCAGCGGCCTGCACCAGCAAAACCGGAACCTAGGGCAGGAATTCCTGATTCCGGCCTATAAGCTGAACGAGGGTGGCGTGTTTGGCGTCGTGAAAAAGTCGCTCGGCGGGCTCGACCTCAGCGGCGGGTTGCGCTACGACGTGCGCCGCATCCGGGCCCAAAGCTTGTACCTAGGGGCCGACGAGCAGCCCGTACCCGCGGGCACGGCCGGCGCCGAAACCAAGTTTGCGGGCTTCGAGAGCACCTTCAATAACTACAGCGGCAGCCTGGGGGCCGCCTACAGCTTCAGCGACCGCCTGACGGCGAAGGCGAATATTTCGCGCGGTTTCCGGGCGCCTAACATCGCGGAGCTGGGCTCGAACGGCGTGCACGAGGGCACTATTCGCTACGAGGTGGGCCAGCCGGGCCTGCGGGCGGAGACCAGCTTGCAGGTCGATGCGGGCGTGAGCTACGTGAGCGACCACGTGCGCTTCAGCGTCGATGCGTTTGAGAACAGCATCAGCAACTACATTTTTGCGCGGCGCGTGCTCAACCAGGCGGGCACCGACTCGCTGGTGTCGACGGGGCCCGACATCGGCCTGTTTAATTACGTGCAGGGCCAGGCGCGGCTGCTGGGCGGCGAGGTCACGCTCGACTTTCACCCCCACCCGCTCGATTGGCTGCACTTCGAAAACTCGTTTTCGATGGTGCGCGCCCGCCAGCTCGACGTACCCGAGCCGCAGCAGTACCTGCCCTTCATCCCGGCCGACCGCCTGCAATCGGAGCTGCGCGGCAATTTCCGCCGCCAGGGTAAGCGCCTCACCAACGTGTACGCCCGCTTTCAGCTGGAGCAGACATTTGCCCAAAACCGCTTTTTTGGGGCCTTCGACACCGAAACGGCGACGCCCGCCTACACCTTATTCAATGCCGGCGTGGGCAGCGACGTGGCCGATGGCAAGGGCCGTACGCTGTTTTCAGTGTACCTCACCGCCAACAACCTGTTCGACGTGGCTTACCAGTCGCACCTGAGCCGGCTCAAATACGCGGATATTAACTACACCACGGGCCGCCGTGGCGTGTACAACCTAGGCCGCACGGTGAGCGTGAAAGTGGTGGTGCCGCTGGCGTTTAAATAAGCTTTTTCGGTTCGGGAGATTTTAAGCCGTCGGCTGCTCGCAGGAGGAGCCGACGGCTTTTTTATTATAGTAAAGCGGCGAGCCGCCGGGGCCCAAGGCAGGGCCAGAAACCTACAGCTAAGCCGAAGAATAGCGGTGTAACTTGCTGCCGACTAACTTTTTCTCGACTGCATGGCAAACTCCTACTTTCGGTTACTCTTCTGCCTACTGGCCAGTGCCTTTCAACCAGTGTTTGGGCAGGGCATCGACCAAGCGTTTAATGTAAATGCGCTGCGCTTTGGTGCTGCTTCCTCCATGGCTACGCTGCCCAGCGGGCACGTGGTGCTGCTGGGCGAGCAGCTGTACACCAACGGCCAGCTGACGGGCGGCCTGGTCCGCTTTCTACCCACGGGTGAATTTGACGAGGATTTTTTCAGGCAAACGGGCCTCGTTAGCAATGGCACTGTCGATGCAGCGAACCCCTACCGCACCCTGGTACGAGCCTACGCCGACGGCGGCCTTTTGCTCGTGGGGGCCACCGCGAACAACGTGGCCAACAATGGGGTGCAGCGGCTGCTGCCCAGTGGGCAAGTAGACGCTGCCTTTTACCTGCCCGCCACCGTTATGCTGCCGAGCATCCGCACGGCCGCCATTCAGCCCGATGGCAAGATTCTCCTGGCGGGCTTGCCCAACAGCTACTCGCAGGCCCCGTGCTTGCTGCGGCTGAATGCCGATGGCAGCCTCGACCCAACGTTTAGGGCGGCCCTGGGCAACGCCCGCACCGACTATGTGCAAACCTTGGCCGTGCAGCCCGATGGCCGCATTCTGGTGGGTGGGCGGTTTACCCAGCCCGCCACCGGCCTGGTGCGCCTCTTGCCCGATGGCACGCATGACCCCAGCTTTCAGGCTGCCCTAGGGGGCGGCGGCGTGGCCGAAGAAGTGCTGTGCCGGCCCAACGGCCGCATCCTGGTAGCTGGCAGCAGCAGCTTGGTGGTGCAGGGGCGCGCCGGGGGCCTGCACCAATTGCTGGCCGATGGCCGGCGCGACCCGGACTTTGAGTCGGCCCCCAGCGCGACGTACAGCCTGGTGCGCTTCGGCGATAACCGGCGGCTGCACCTGCTACCGGGGGGTCGGCTGTGCCTGCTGCCGCTGGCCCCGGCCCCGGCAGCGGTATTTCTGCTGCCCAATGGCCGGCCCGACCCCGCCCGGCCACCCCTAACCAGCTGGCCGCTGAGCAGCCTCACGGCCGCCACCCCCGACTCGGCGGGCCAGCTGCTGCTAAGCGGGACTTACCGCCACCGGGGCGGGCCCCCCAGCAACCTGGTGCGCGTGCTGGCCAATGGCCAGCGCGACCCGCGGTATGCGCCGCAGCTGTGCACCCTAGGTACCATCGGCCGAATGGTGGAGCAGCCGGGCCTGGGCGTGGTGCTGGCCGGCACGTTTGACCTCGTGAATGGGGTGCTGGCCCCGAATATTGCCCGCCTGCTGCCTATTACCAACAAGGTAGATACCGCGTTTATCCGCCGGCTGCCCCGGCTAGCCACGCTGGATAGAATAGCGGTGCAGCCCCCAGCCAGCCACCTGCTGATAACGGGTTTTTACACCATTGATGAGCGGCCGGCGAGTGGCTTGCTGCGCCTCACCCCCGACGGCCGCCTGGACACGCTGTTTCGGCGCCGGCCGGTTGGGTACACCACCCCCGGCTTGGCCGTGCAGGCCGATGGCCGCATCCTGGTATCGGGCACGCTGGGCGATGCCGTATCGGGCCGCGGCGTGGCGCGGCTGCTATCAAACGGCGACAACGACCCTTCCTTCGTGCCGCCGCCCAACTCGGCCTCGGCCTACAGCAATACCCGGCTACTCGTTCAGCCCGATGGGCGCGTGCTGCTGCTCGCTACTACCGGTTTAGCCCGCTTGCAAGCCAATGGCAGTACCGACCCTACTTTTCAGCCCACGGAGGTGAAAAGCTTTGCCAGCCTGCTCATCGACGATGCCGTGCTGCAAGCTGATGGCCGCCTCACCCTGTGCGGGCAAATGCCGCCCACCCTAGGCTACGCCCGCAACTGCGTGGTGCGGCTGCTGCCCAACGGCCGCCGCGATTCTACCCTGGCCAATATCTACCCGGCGCCCGATTTTCGCACCCGCGTGCTGGCCTACCAGCCCGATGGCCGCCTGCTGCTGGGCGGCATCTTTTATCCCAACGCTGGCCAGGAGCTGGCCTTGCGCCAGTACTTGCCCACTGGCCAGCCCGACCCGGCCGCGGTGGCGCTGCCGGGCGTGGGCAATGTGGCTAGCCTGCTGCGCACCAGCACCGGGCAGGTGCTGGTGGGCGGCTATTTTTTGCAAGCCAACTCGGCTGCTACGCAGCATTTCAGCCTGCTGGCCTTGGGCAGCGCCACTGCCCTGGCCGCCGCCCAGCCAGAAGTGGGCAACCCGCTGGAAGTATATCCGAACCCGGCCCACGGCCAAGTGTACGTGCGCTTGGAGGCCGCTCGCCGCCCGCGCCAAGTGCGCCTGCTCGATGGGGTAGGCCGCGTAGTACTAACCCGGGGGGCCCTCGCCCAGGCTGCCACGCTGGTGCTTACTACGGCCGCCTTGCCGGCCGGCACGTACCTGCTGCGGGTTGACTACGAAACGGGCAACCCGGTTACGCGCCGCCTCACCCTGGAGTAGCGGCGCCGCGCACCGAAAATCAGCGGTGCGCGTTCCACTATTCGCTATTCTATTTTTTACCTTGATGGGCCATTCACACAATCACTCGCACGACCACGGCCACGCCGGCCACGTCCACGCCGCCCCGCCGGCCGGGGGCAAGTTCAGCGCCGCTTTTGCCTGGGGCATCGGCCTGAATCTCGCCTTCGTAGTGGCCGAAGTCATTGGCGGATTAGCCGCTAACTCGGCCGCCCTACTCTCCGATGCCGGCCACAACCTGAGCGACGTACTCAGCCTGGCCTTGGCCTGGGGCGCGGCCTGGCTGGCCGGGCGGCCCGCCACGGGGCGCTACACTTTTGGCTACCGCGGCGCCACCATTCAGGCGGCCTTGCTGAACGCGGCGCTGCTCTATGGCGCGCTCGGGTTTATTCTGTGGGAAACCATCGACCACCTGCGCCACCCCGAGCCCGTGAACGGTAAGTTCGTAATGCTGCTGGCTGGCGCCGGCATTCTCGTCAACGGCTTCACGGCCTGGCTGTTCCGGGCCGGGCAAAAAGGTGACGTGAACGTGCGGGGCGCCTACCTGCACATGCTCACCGATGCCCTGGTGAGCCTGGGCGTGGTGGTGGGCGGGGCCATTACCTACTTCACGCACTGGACCTGGCTCGACCCTATCATCAGCCTCGGGCTGCTGGCCGTAATTGCCGTGGGTTCGTGGGGCTTGCTGCGCGATACCATCCGCCTGGGCTTGCAGGCCGTGCCTGATGGCATTGATTTAGAGAAAGTTCAGCAGTTCATGCTAGCCCAGCCGGGCGTGCAGAGCCTGCACGACCTGCACATCTGGAGCATGAGCAGCGACGGCCACGACACCGCCCTTATGGCCCACCTCGTGCGCCCCGGCGGCGCCGATGCCGCCTGGCTCGCCAACCTGTCGGCGGGGCTGCTGCGCGAGTTTCACATTCACCACAGCACCGTGCAGGTTGAAGATGCCGAGCTGCCCGACGGCTGCCACAGCGGCTGCGCCGTGCCCGCGGCTGCCCTGCTGGCTCAGCATTAGCCCTAGGTGCGCGGAGTGAGCACGTTGCCGGCCGCCCCTTGGCCAACGCCTTTATCTACAGGACACTACTTGTGGATAAGGCGTAACCCGTTAAATTATTGATTTGCAAAACCCTCTGGCAAGGGTTTTGCGTTAAAGTAATTATCCAGCTAAACCGCTGTTTCTTCACATCCAATGAAAAAAGTATTCTTGCTGGCTGCCTTCGCCGTAGCTAGCCTGGCCGCTACTTCGGCCCACGCCCAAACGACCACCACGACCACAGCCGACCCGAATGCGGTAGCCGTGCCCACGCCGCAGACTGCGCAGGATGCGAAAGCCGCCTACGAGCAGCAGCGCGACCAGCGCAAACTTACCGAGCAGTCGGTGAAAGAAAGCAAGCGCGAGCTGAAGGCGCAGCAAAGCCAAGCCGACGACCTCAAGCACCAGATGAAAGCGCAGCGCGCCGTAGCCAGGCAGCAGAAAGAGCAACTCAAAATGCAGAAAAACGCTGACAAGGCGGCCCGCATGCAGGAAAAAGCTGCTAAGGAGCAAATGAAAGCCCAGAAGAAAGCCGAAAAAGCGGCCCGTGGCTAGCCGCTAGCGCCGCTTGCACGTTTTTAGTTGAAAACTCCGGCCCTGGCCGGAGTTTTTTCGTTTGCTCCTATTCCTACTCTTTTCTTTGCTTTCCTCGCCTCCCCGTATGGCCGCCAAAAACCCCGTTCGCCTCTACCCGCTGCACCATTTCATCCTGCTGCCGCTCACGCTGATAATGGTCATTTACACCATTCGGCGCTACATCGGCGTGGCCGGCGACGACTCCGAAATTTCGCGGCTCTGGTTTTCGCTCGCCGCCGTCACGCTGCTGTTTTTCGTCACGCTCGTCATGATGCGCCAGCACTATGCCCTCACTTTGCAAGACCGCATTGCGCGGCTCGAAGTGCGCCAGCGGTATTTTGAAGTGAGCGGCCAACGCTTTGCGACGCTCGAAAAAGACCTGACGCTAGCCCAGATTCTGGCCCTGCGCCTGGCCGGCGACCAAGAGCTGCCAGCCCTGGCCCAGGCCGCCGCGCGCGAAAAGCTTTCCGCCAAAGACATCCAGACGCGTATCAACGACTTTCAATTTGACCCGATGCGGGTGTGAGGCAGTGAGTTAGTAGAATGGGGAATCAGTGATTTGTTTCTCCGTTTCACCAACTCTCCAGTTCACCACATCACTATTTCACCACTTATGATTCTGTACAACGTCACCACCAGCGTAGAGCCCCGCATTGCCGACGAATGGGTGGCCTACATGCGCGAGCACCACATGGCCGAGGTCGTCGGCACGGGCTGCTTTATCAAGAGCAGCCTGCTGCGCCTACTTAACGAAGAAGACAACGGCATCACCTACGCCGCCCAATATTTTGCCGTGAGCCTCGAGCAGCTTGAAGCGTATCAGGAGCACTTTGCGCCCGCCCTGATTGCGGAAATGGACAAGAAATTTAAGGGCAACTACATTTCTTTTCGCACCGTGCTGGAAGTAGTAGAATAGCCAGACGCTTAGCGACTGGTAATGTCCGGCTGGGGTAACCCGGCCGGACATTTTTTTGGGGGTTGCTGGCCGGTTTCTCGGCGTTGACCAGGCAGCTGGCCCAGCCACTAAACTACTTGCATAGCGCTATTCTTAACTATCTTAGTAAGCTTAACCATAGCAACTTCCTAGTAGCTGTTTCGTTTAGATAGCCATCACTCAGTTAGCTAATAGGAGTGCTTTATCATGGAAGAAAATAATATCAGCCGGCGCAAGCTGCTGGGCGGCCTAGGAGCCGGCCTGGCCGCCGCGGCCGTAGCGCCCATCTTATCGGCCGAAGCAGCCCCTAGCCCCCCGGCCGACAAGCTGCAAGACCCCCTTACCAAGTACCCTAGGCCGCCTTTCAAAGGGCAGTCGCAGCCCTGGCCCGGCCTGGCCAGCCAAATGGACCCCAAGCCCGACCACGGCGAAACCAGCTACAAAGGCTCGGGCCGCTTGCAAGGCCGTAAGGCCCTGATTACGGGTGGCGACTCGGGCATGGGCCGCGCCGCCGCCATCGCCTACGCTCGCGAAGGCGCCGACGTAGCCATCAACTACCTGCCCGCCGAAGAAGCTGACGCCAAAGAAGTTATCGCGCTCATCAAGAAGGAAGGCCGCAAGGGCATCGCCATTCCGGGCGATTTGCGCGACGAGGCTTTCTGTAAGCGCCTGGTCGATGAAGCCGTGCGCCAGCTCGGCGGGCTCGATATTTTGGTCAGCAACGCGGGCCGCCAGCAGGCGCACGCTTCGATTCTGGACATCTCGACCGAGCAGTTCGACTGGACGATGAAGACCAACATTTACGCACCATTCTGGATTATCAAGGCCGCGCTGCCGCACATGCCGCCCGGCTCGGCCATCATCGGCACAACCTCGGAGCAGGCCACCGACCCTTCGGAAGACCTTTACGACTACGCCCAGACCAAGGCAGCTACCACCAACTACGTGCGCTCGCTGGCCAAGCAGCTGGCGCCTAAGGGAATCCGCGTTAACGGCGTGGCCCCCGGCCCCATCTGGACGCCCCTGCAAGTGAGCGGCGGCGCCACCCAGGAAAAGCTTAAGCAATTCGGTGGTGACACCCCCCTGAAGCGCCCCGGCCAGCCCGTGGAGCTAGCCAGCATCTATGTGCAGCTGGTTGCCAGCGACGCTAGCTACACCACCGGCCACATCTACGGCGCGGCGGGCGGCAAGGGCATGCCCTAGGGGATTATTCTGGTCGCCTAGGTCTCTTCCGAACACAGTCGTCATGCTGAGTTTGTCGAAGCATCTCTACCGCTTCATCCAAACCGTTCAACGAAGCGGCCAAGATGCTTCGGCTGCGCTCAGCATGACGACTGTACTTATAATGAAAAAAGCCCCGCCTTCTTCAACAGAAAGCGGGGCTTTTTCTTTACAATCAATAGCTTACTTCAAATTCACGCCCATATTATAAAAGGCGAAGCTCCAGATATCGGCCCACTCGTCGATTTGCAGCTTGGTGCTTTTGCCGGCGCCGTGGCCGGCGTTCACGTCGATGCGGATGAGGGTGGGATTGTCGCCGGCCTGGTCGGCTTGGAGCTGGGCGGCAAATTTGAAGGAGTGCGCCGGCACCACGCGGTCGTCGTGGTCAGCGGTGGTGATGAGCGTGGCGGGGTAGTTGGTGCCGGGCTTGAGGGTGTGCAGCGGCGAGAACTTATAGAGGTTCGCAAACTGCGCCTTGTCGTCGGAGGTGCCGTACTCGGGCGCCCAGTTCCAACCGATAGTAAACTTCTGGTAACGAAGCATATCCATTACACCCACGGCCGGAAAAGCCACTTTGCAGAGGTCGGGGCGCTGCGTCATGGTGGCGCCCACCAGCAGGCCGCCGTTCGAGCCGCCCGCGATGGCGAGGTGGTCGGCATCGGCGTAGTTGAGCACCTTGAGGTATTCGGCCGCCGCAATGAAGTCGTCGAATACGTTCTGCTTGTTGGGCGTCATGCCGGCTTTGTGCCAGGCTTCGCCGTACTCGCCGCCGCCGCGCAGGTTGGGAATGGCCAGCACGCCGCCATTCTCGAGCCACAGCATACGCGCCGCCGAAAAGCCCGGCGTAAGCGACACGTTGAAGCCGCCGTAGGCGTAGAGGTAAGTCGGGTTTTTGCCGTTGAGCTTCACGCCTTTCTTGTGGGTGATGAACATCGGAATCTTGGTGCCGTCCTTGCTGGCGTAGAACACCTGCGTGGTGAGGTAATCCTCGGGCTTTACGTCCACCTTAGGCGCCTTGAAAACGATGCTCTGGTTAGTGGCCGGGTCGTACTTGTAGATAGTGGTGGGGTACGTGAACGACGTGAAGGCGTAGTATAGGTCCTTGTCGGTGCGCCGCCCGCCAAAGCCGGCCGCCGTGCCGATAGCCGGCAGCTCCACATCGTACTTATACTTACCGTCTTCGCCGTACACTTTCACCTGCGAGCTGGCGTCGTGCAAGTAGGTGGCCAGCAGAAAGCCTGCTGCCTGGCTGATGCCTTCGAGCTTCTCCTTGGCCTCCGGAATCACCGTTTTCCAGCTGGCGGGCTGCGGGTACTTGGGGTCGATGCGCACCACTTTGTAGTTGGGCGCGTGGTCGTTGGTGTACACCAGCAGCTCGCCGCCCACGTTGCCGATGACGCTGGTATCGAACTCGTAGCTCGCCTGCACAGTCGTCCAGGCGCTAGCCTGCTTAGCGTCGGTGAGGTCACGCACCAGCAGCTGGTTGCCATCGGCCTTGCTATCGGTGAGGCTCAGGAAGAGGAAGCGCTCATCCTCCGTCACGCCCGCAATGCGGAAGCCTAGGGCCTTGGTTTTGTCTTCGTACACCAGCTTGTCGGCGGCTTGGAGAGTGCCGAGCTTGTGGTAGTACACCTTGTGGTACTCGTTTTTGCCGGCCAGGCTGTTTTCGCCCGCTCTGGGCGCGTCGTAGCCGCTGTAGTAGAAGCCCTTGCCGGCCCACGAAATATCCGACACCTTCACCCAATCGAGCTTGTCGGGTAGAGGCTGGCGGGTTTGCATGTCGAGCAGCAGCACCTGCTGCCAGTCTGAGCCGCCGCCGCTGGTGGCGTAGGCCAGGTAGCGGTGGTCGTTGCTAAAGTGCAGGCCGGCCAAGGCCGTGGTGCCATCGGCCGAGAATTTGTTGGGGTCGAGCAGCACCACGGCGCTTTCCAGGGGCTGGCCCTTGGGCACGGCGTACACCACGGCCTGGTTTTGCAGGCCATCGTTCTTACTGAAAATCAACAGGTCGCCCTCCACGCTGGGCACGCCGTAGCGCTCATAGTTCCAGAGCGTGGTGAGGCGGTCGCGCACTTTGTCGCGGAACGGGATGCGGCTGAGATAGTCAAACGTGACCTGGTTTTCGGCCGTCACCCACGCCTTGGTTTCGGGCGAGTCGAGGGCTTCGAGCCAGCGGTAGGGGTCGGCCACGGTGGTGCCGAAGTAGTCGTCGGTGTGCGCGTCGCGGCGCGTTTGGGGGTAGGTCAAAGCAGTAGAGGTAGCCGAAGGATGCAGGCGCTCGGCGGTGGCCGATTCGGTCATGCGGTCGCGGCCGGTGTTGGTTTTGGAAGGAGAAATACCCGTTTGGGGCGGCGGCGCGGTGCGGCAAGCCGCTAGCAGCAGCAGGCCCGCCGCCGGTAACACACAAGTTGCTTTCATTAAGGTAAGGAGTGGGTGTTCAATACGTGCCGACAACTCGGCGGGCGGCCGCGGCCCTTGGCACAACTGGGCTAGCGTGGGCAGCAACTAGGCGGCCTACGCTAGCCCGGCTGCTCGCTTTCGCGCTCGCGCAGGGCCTCGGCCACCCGGCGGGCTATCAGCTCTTCTACCTGCCGCTGCTGAGCGGGGCTCAGCTCGGAAGCCAAGCTGGTCATGCGCTGCATCTGGCGAATCTCGCGGCTCATGCTCATGCGTAGCAATGCAAACAGCACCAAGCTCACAATGCTCAAAATCAGGGCCAACGGCGCAAAAAAGCGGTTGAGTACGGGCTCGGCGGCGGGGGCGTCCGCGCGGGTAGCCAGCGTGCCGGGGGCGCTGGCTTCGGCGGCTTCGGCCAGGCCGGTGGCCGCGCGGGCGGTGGTGTCGGCAGTAGGGGCATCTTCTTCGCGGCCGGGGGGCAAGCCGGTTTGCACGTAGTCGTTCAGCTTTTTCTCCAGGCCTTGCAGGCGGGCCAGGCGGGCCGGGTCACGCTGCCGCGAGGGCGACGACTTTAGGCGGGTAATGATGGCCTTGGTGAGCGCCGCTAGGCGTGCGGGGTTGTCCTTTAAGCCTTTATAAATCCGGCCTCTTTCCTCAATGGGGGCGTAGAGCAGCGAGTACACCCGCAGGCTATCGGGGCGCAGGCTCGCGGCCAGGGTGCCTAGGTTACCTTCGCAGCGCAGGGTGCGCTTGAGGTTGGGGCGGCCGGCGTCTTCGTACACGTAGCGCACGGTGGCGCACCACACCTGCACCTTAGACTCATCGAGCGAGGGCTGGCCCAGGGGCGTTTGGGCGCGGGCGGGCAGCCCGATTAGCAGCAGCAGGTAGCACAACAATCCGACCCCTAGGGCCGGGCGAGTCATCTGAAAAACGGGGTGCGGCATACCTGGGGCCTATAAATGAAATTGAGGCCGGAAGGTACAACTCCTTCCGGCCCCAAGTTATACGCTGCCTGCTGCCCGGTGCGGCCCAGGGGGCGGCAGTGGCCCGGGCGCCCCCGCCCGCTCAAATGCAGAGGGCGCTACTTGCGCGCTGGCTCGGGGGCCACGCGCGTGGGGGTTTGCTGCCCGCTCACAATGCCAGTGGCGCTGCGCGCAATGGCTGAGATAACGTTGGTCATGTTCTTCACATCAAGGCTACTAACCTCATCATCGACGCTGTGGTAGAGCTTGTCGGTCGGAATCTGGTCGGTGCTGATGGTGTGGGCCGGCACGCCCAGCTGGGCCAGCGTGGCGTTGTCGGAACGGTAAAACAGGTTTTGCTCGGGATACGGGTCGGGCTCAAACTTAAACTTCGTACCCTTCAGGTTGGCTTGCAGCAGCGGGCCAAAGTCCGACTTGTCGTAGCCCGTGATGAAGGCCGTTTTGGGTCCGAACTTAGCTTCTTTGCCAATCATTTCGATGTTGAACATGGCTACTATTTCCTTCGGGTCGAGCTGCTTGGAAAAATAGCGCGCCCCAAAGCCCCCGATTTCCTCGGCCGTGAAGGCCACGAAAATCAACGGCCGGGCGTTGTTTTTGCGCTTCTTGAAGTACTCGGCCAGCGCCACTACCGCCGTGGTGCCGCTGGCGTCATCGTCGGCGCCGTTGGCGATGGAATCGCCCGCCACGGCTTTGATAATCCCTAGGTGGTCGTAGTGGCCCGAGAAGATGACTTTTTCGGCAGCGCGCTGCGGGTCGCGCCCGGGCAGGTAGCCCACCACGTTGCGCAGCGTCACGGTTTTGGTGGCCGCACTGGCTGCCACGCGAAAGGTATTGACTTTCGGCATGGGCGCTTCGGCCAGCACCACCACGCTGGCGTAGGGGCTGCCGGCGGCCTCGCCGCGCAGCCTAGGCTGGCCAAACTGGCTGACCAGCGCCTGAAAAGCCGCCGCCTGCGCGGGGTCCAGCACCACCAGCGTATGCTGGCTGGGGCGCAGAATCTCGCGGTAGTGCGCCTGCATTTTCTCGGCCGGCCCCAGCAGCACCTTCACGCTGTCGCGCTCGGTCCAGCTCAATTGGGGCTGGGTGGTGAAGGCGAAGGCCCGCCCGGCCGGTACCGGCGCGCCGTTAAGCGTCACGGCCAGGCTCGTCACAGCTGACTGGTATGCCGGAAATTCCTGCAGGAAGCCCGTGGCCCCCGGCAGCGGCTGCAAGCCAATGCGCTGAAACTCGGTGGCCAGAAACTCGGCGGCTTTCAACTGGCCGGGCTGGCCGGTGGCGCGGCCCTGCATGTCGTCGGCGGCCAGCGTCGTGAGCACGCGCCGCACGGTGGCGCCCGACACGGCTTTCTTGGTTTGGGCGGCGGCCGGCAGGCTGATAAGCGCCCCGAAACAGGCCGCCAGCAATGAAATGCGCATAGTATTACTCATTCTCATCAACAGATTATTTCGCTGGCGCCGTCAGCAGCGGGTCGAGGGCCAGCAGTGCAGCGGCCATATCGGCTTCGCTGCCTAGGTTGCCTTTGCGAGCCTTGAGGGCGGCCAGCGCGGCGGGCTGCCCAGCGAGGGCCTGCTCCAGGCTGGCGCGCTTGAGGCGCACGGGCACGAAGCGGCCATCGGCCCAGCGCAAGTAGTAGGCGGTTTGGTCTTCGAGGTGGCTGACGCTCGTGTTTGAGGCGTACGAGTTGCTCTCGCCGGGGCGCTTCACCACCGTTTTTTTCCAAAATTTCAGCAGTTGCAGCTGGGTACCGCTGGTCAGTGCCTCGCCGCAGCCGCCACCCGCCTCGGGTGGCAGGCTAGCAGCCGGGTAGCAGACAAAACGCCGGGCATTTGTCGCCGCGGGCTGCAGCGTAAACTCCTGCACCCGGCTCAGGGGCACTACTACCGAGTCGCCCTTGGCGCGGCGCACCCGCAGCTCCTGGCGGTACAGGTCGTACTTGAGCGGCACTACTGTGGGGGTTTTATTGCCGGCCAGCAGCACCGAGGCGGGCACCCAGCCCGCCAGCAGACCAGTACTCTCCCTCAGCAGGTTATCATCGGGCGGAATGAGCGAGTAGCCGTTATTGAAGTTCCCGTTCAAATCACGGCCTAGGTCGGTGCTGGTGGCCTGGGCTTGCCCCACCAGCGGCAGGGCAAGCAGGGCAAACAGCGGAAATTTAGAAAATAAAGACATGCTTACAAACAGTAAGTACTAGCTAACTAGTTCGTTACGCTACCGTCAGCACCAGGTCGTCGGCCAACACGCGGGTGCCTTCACCCAGAGTAATAGCACCCACCGTGAGGTCTTCGGGCGCGGTGATGGTGGTTTCCATCTTCATGGCTTCAATCACGAAGAGCGGCGCGTTTTTGGCGACCTGCTGGCCGGCCTCGACCAGCATTTTGCTGAGCAGGCCTTGCAGCGGGGCCGCTATTTGCTTGGCGTTGGCGCGGTCGGCTTTGGCGTTGTGCACGGTTTTCACCTCCACGCTTTGGTCGCGCACCTCTAGGTTGCGGGTTTGGCCGTTGAGGGTGAAGAACATGGTGCGCATGCCCTCGGCATTGACCGGGCCGATGGACTGGAGCCGGATAATAATCGACTTGCCGCGCGCGATTTCGATGATAGTTTCCTCGCCTTCCTTGAGGCCGAAGAAGAACACCGGCGTGGGCACGCGGCTCACGTCGCCGTAGCTCTTGCGGAACTCCCAATAATCAGCAAATACCTTGGGGTAGAGCAAGCTAGATAGCAAGTCAGTGAACTGCGCGTAGGGGTGCGTTTTCTCAAACTCGGCCCACTCTTTATCAAAATCAATAGGCGCCAAATGCTCGCCGGGCCGCTCGGTAAACGGCTTCTCGTCGCGCAGCACGGCATGCTGAATGTCGGCGGGCCAGCCGCCTTCGGGCTGGCCGATATCACCGCGCAGCAGCTCGCGCACCGACTCGGGGAAGTTCAGCGTCGGGCCTTTTTCGAGCACGTCCTGCGGCGTGAGGTTATTGGAAACCATGAACAGCGACAGGTCGCCCACGACCTTTGAGGAGGGCGTCACCTTTGGAATGTCGCCCAGCAACTCATTAGCGTCGTGGAAGCGCTGCTTCACCTCCTCAAACTTATCGAGCAGCCCGAGGGCCGCCGCCTGGGGCCGCAGATTAGAGTACTGGCCGCCGGGGATTTCGTGCTCATAGACCTCGGCCGTGCCAGCCAGCAGGCCGCTTTCGAAGGGATAGTACTGCTCGCGCAGGGCCTCGAAGTAGTCGCTGAACTCGTTGAGGCTGTGCTGGTCGAACTCGCGGTGGCGGGGCGAGTGGCGCAGCATTTCCACCACCGAGTTGAAGTTGGGCTGCGAGGTGAGGCCCGAGAGGCCCCCTAGGGCCACGTCGATGACATTTACGCCCGCTTCCACGGCCTTGAGGTAGGTGGCGCTTTGCAGGCTGCTGGTGTCGTGGGTGTGCAGGTGAATCGGGATTTTCACCGTTTCGCGCAGGGCGGGTATCAGCTCGGCGGCGGCGTAGGGCTTGAGCAGGCCGGCCATGTCCTTGATGCAGAGGATGTGGGCGCCGGCTTCTTCGAGCTGGCGGGCCAGCGTGAGGTAGTAATTGAGGTTGTACTTGGGGCGGCTGGGGTCCAGGATGTCGCCGGTGTAGCAGATGCTGCCTTCGGCCAGGCCGGGCGTTTGCTTGCGCACGGAGTTGATGCAGCCTTCCATGCCCTTCATCCAGTTCAGGGAGTCGAAGATGCGGAAGACATCAATTCCTTTTTCGCTGGCCGTGGCCACGAATTTCTCGGTCAGGTTATCCGGATACGCCTTGTAGCCCACGCCGTTGGCGCCCCGAATCAGCATTTGCAGCATGATGTTGGGCACCGCCGTGCGCAGCCGGGTGAGGCGGGCCCAGGGGTCTTCGTGCAAGAAGCGCAGGGCCACGTCGAAGGTGGCGCCGCCCCACACTTCCATCGAGAAGGTTTGGGGGTGCTGGCGGGCGTAGCGTTCGGCCACCTTCAGCATGTCGACGGTACGCATGCGGGTGGCCAGCAGGCTCTGGTGGGCGTCGCGCAGCGTGGTATCGGTGTAGTGGATGACGGGCTCGGCGCGCAGCCACTTGGCAAACTCATCGGGGCCCAGGGCCAGTAGTTTCTGGCGGGTGCCGTCGGCGGGTGGAAGGCTGAGGTCGGCGGCGGGCAGTGTCGGCTTGCGAATCTGGCGGCGCTCGTCCACGCGGCCGGCCACGTCGGGGTTACCGTTCACCACTATCTCGCCCAGGAAGTTGAGAATGCGGGTGGCGCGGTCGAGGCGCGTCTTAAACTGGAGTAGGTCGGGGTTGTCCTTGATGAAATCGACGGTGGCGTGGCCCGCCTGAAACTCGGGGTGACGCACTATATTTTGCAGGAACTGCATGTTGGTCTTCACCCCGCGCACCCGAAACTCGTCCAGCGTGCGCAGCATTTTTTGGGCCGCGCTGGCCAGCGTGGGCGCCTGGGTCGACACTTTCACCAGCAGCGAATCGAAAAACGGCGAAATCACCGCGCCCTGGTACACCGAGCCTTGGTCGAGCCGGATGCCGAAGCCGCCCGCCGAGCGGTAAGCCACGATGGTACCGTAGTCGGGCTTAAAATCGTTGGTAGCGTCTTCGGTCGTGATGCGGCACTGCACGGCCACGCCCATGCGCGGCACCACCACGTCGGGACCTAGGCCGATTTCGGGCGACTCGAGCGGGAAGCCCGACGCAATAAATAGCTGCGTTTTAACAATATCTACGCCCGTTATCATCTCGGTCACCGTGTGCTCGACCTGGATGCGGGGGTTGACCTCGATGAAGTAAATGCGGTCCAGCTCGGGATTCACCAAAAACTCGACCGTACCCACGTTGTCGTAACCCACGGCCCGCCCGATTTGCAAGGCGTACTCGTAGAGCTTGCTGCGGGTGACGTCGGTGAGGTCTACGGCGGGCGCTACTTCCACCACCTTCTGGAAGCGCCGCTGCACCGAGCAGTCGCGCTCGTAGAGGTGGGTGAGGTGGCCGTGCTGGTCGCCCACCAGTTGCACCTCGATGTGCTTGGGGCGCTCCACAAATTTCTCCAGGAACACCGTGTCGTCGCCGAAGGCGTTCAGCGCCTCGTTGCGGGCTTCAAAGAAGCCTTTGGCCAGTTGCTCGTCGTCGCGGATGACGCGCATGCCGCGGCCGCCGCCGCCGCTGGCGGCTTTCAGCATCACGGGGTAGCCGATGCGGTGGGCCTCGGCCAAGGCTATGTCGGCGTCGGTCAGGTCTTTTTCACTGCTTTCAATAAGCGGCACGCCGCACTGCATCGCCACCGCTTTGGCGGCTACTTTGTCACCTAGGGCCTCCATGACCTCGGGGCGCGGGCCCACGAAAATGATACCTTCCTCGCGGCAGCGGCGGGCCAGGGTGGCGTTTTCGCTGAGAAAGCCGTAGCCGGGGTGGATGGCGTTGGCGCCGTTTTCCAGCGCCAGCTTAATAACGCCTTCAATATCAAGGTAGGGCCGCAGCGGCTCGTCGTCGCGCCCAATTTGGTAGGCCTCGTCGGCCTTGTAGCGGTGCAGCGAGTACCGGTCCTCATAGGTGTAGAGGGCTACCGTGGGAATACCGAGCTCGGAGGCGGCGCGGAAGACGCGAATGGCAATTTCGCCCCGGTTGGCGACGAGCAGCTTAGTGATTTTCATGCGACTGAAGGAGAGCTAGGGCAGCAGTGAGGCGGCTAAGCTACGCAGCCCCTCCCGTCCGTCCTACACGCGCTGCGCTTAGTCCAAAAACTTGGCACCGGGCGCCGCCGCGGCTAGCTGGTATCTTTGAGCGCTATTTTATCCCGATTTTATGCACATCGAAGTTCTCAAGTCCAAGATTCACCGCGTTAAGGTCACCCAGGCCGAGCTGCACTACGTGGGCAGCATCACCATCGACGAAGACCTGCTCGACGCCGCCAATATGGTTGAAAATGAAAAGGTAACGGTCGTGAACGTCAACAACGGCGAGCGCCTCGAAACCTACACCATCCGCGGCGAGCGCGGCACGGGCACCATCTGCCTCAACGGCCCCGCCGCCCGCCGCGTGGCCGTGGGCGACGTGATTATCGTGTTTTCTTACGCCCTGGTCGACTTCGCCGAGGCCCGGGCGCACAAGCCCACCGTCATCTTCCCCGACCAGCACAACCGGATAAGTGAGTAGATAAGAGGGTAAGAAAGTGAGGAAGTAGGACAGCCTGTTTTACCTCTTCACCCCTTCACCTCGTCACTTTCTCACCTCTTCACCCATCATATGAAGCACCTGCTTACCGTTCTTAAATACGCACTGCTGCTCAGCATTTCAGGGGCGCTGATGTGGTACGCGGTGCGCGGCCAGGATTTGTCGCGCATCGGGCACTACATCCGCACAGCCAACTACTTCTGGCTCAGTCTTTCGCTTGTGCTATCGGCTATGGGATACTTCAGCCGCGCCTACCGCTGGCAGATGCAGCTCGACGCCTCCCAAAACCCCGCGCCCTACTGGAAGGTGTACCACGCCATGATGGTGGGCTACCTCGCCAACCTAGTGCTGCCGCGGGCAGGCGAGGTTATCCGGTGCTCGGTGCTGCGGCGCACCGCCGGCGTGCCGGTGCAGGTGGCCCTAGGTACCGTGGTGACCGAGCGCGTAATTGACGTGCTGATGCTGCTTACTCTGCTGGGGTGCACGCTGCTGCTCGATTTTAAGACCTTCTGGGCCTTCATCAATGACAAGCTGCTGGGGGGCCAGGCCGACACCATTGCCCGCAACCCCACGCCGCTGGTTGTGGCGGCCATTATTGCCCTGGTGCTACTCGCCGTGGGCGGCTACGCCCTGTTTCGCAACCTGGAGAAGCTGCGCCAAATCGCGCTATTCAACAAAGCGGCGGTGTTCGTGAAGGGCCTGCTGGCGGGCGTGTTCAGCGTGCTCAAGCTCAAAAACAAGGGGCTCTTTTTGCTGCACACGCTCTTTACTTGGCTCGTGTACTACCTGCTCGACTACCTGGCGTTTTTCTGCTTTCCCGAAACCTACGGCCTCGATATGCGCGCCGGCCTAGCGGTGCTCACCTTCGGCGCCTTCGGCATGGCCGCGCCGGTGGCGGGTGGCATCGGGCCGTTTCACGTGCTGGTGCAGGGCATTTTGCTGGTCTATGGCATTAGCAAGGAGGCCGGTATTGCTTACGCGCTGGTGGTGCACGGCGCCCAAACGCTGCTGGTGGTGCTGATGGGCGGCATCAGCTTCGTGGCTGTGGCGGCCTCCGACAAAGGCAACATTGCCGACGAGGCCGAGGCTCTGGCCCACGAGCCGCTTACTACAGAATAGGCAATGGGGGTAATGGGTAATTTGAGTAATCCAAACAGCGTTGCACTGCGGGTTGGTCATGCAGATTACGCCAATTACCCATTACTCAAATTACCCCTATCAAGATGACTGCTGATAAAATCCTCACCTCCGAGCAACTGCCCGCTGCCCTCGCCGCCTGGCGGGCCGCCGGCGAGCGCGTCGTGTTCACCAACGGCTGCTTCGATTTGTTACACCTAGGGCACGTGGACTACCTCGAAAAGGCCCGCGCCCTCGGCGACCGCCTGGTGGTGGGCCTCAATACCGATGCCTCGGTGAGCGCCCTCAAGCCCGGCCGGCCGCTACAAGACCAAACCTCACGCGCCCGCATCATGGCCGCGCTGGCCTTTGTCGATGCCGTAGTGCTGTTTGGCGAAGACACGCCGTTGCAGCTCATCGAGCTGGTGCAGCCCGACATTCTGGTGAAGGGCGACGACTATAGCATAGCCGGAATTGTGGGGCACGAATTGGTGTTAGAAAGAGGCGGCCAGGTTCTGACCGTGCCGCTGGTAGCGGGCTACAGCACGTCGCGCATTGTGGCGAAAGCACGCGGCTAAGCAGCGCGTCTACCTAGGGCAACCGCCACCGGAAACTAGCCGTTTAACTAGTGTCTTCATCTTTTCTTCATCATGTACCTGCTTCTGATTTTAATAATGGTTGCCAGCGCCGCGGTGCAGTGGCGCCTGCGCAGCAAGTTTAAAGAGTACGGCCAAGTGGGCCTGCGCGCCAACCTGAGCGGCCGCGAGGTGGCAGCCAAAATGCTGGCTGACCACGGCATCCGCGATGTGCAGATTACCAGCACCGAGGGCAGCCTGAGCGACCATTACAACCCGACCGATAAGACCGTGAACCTCAGCGCCGACGTGTACAACGAGCGCACGGTGGCCGCCGCGGCCGTAGCCGCCCACGAATGCGGCCACGCCGTGCAACACGCCCAGGCATACGGCTTCCTGAAGTTTCGCTCGGCCATGGTACCCACGCTGTCGGCCGTGTCTAAGTTCATGCCGTTCATTTTGCTGGCTGGCATCTTTATGATACGCACCAGCATCATCCCCCTAGGTATCGGCATTGGGCTGTTTGCCCTTACCACGCTGTTCTCGTTCATTACGCTGCCCGTCGAGTTCGACGCCTCGCGCCGCGCCCTGGCCTGGATGGACCGCAGTGGCGTTGTGACTACCCAGGAGCACGCGGGCGCCAAAGACGCCCTTTGGTGGGCGGCCATGACTTACGTGGTGGCCGCGCTCAGCTCGCTGGCTACGCTGCTCTACTACGCCAGTATTTTCCTGAGCGGTAGCCGCCGTAACTAAAACACTGCGCGCTCAGTAGTGAACTAAAAAGTCGTCAGGCCGGTACTCGGCATGACGACTTTTTTTTCGGCCCACATGCACCCTAGGCCGTATTTTTGTGTCTGTATTCTCACCCTACCCCACCCCTGGCTTCGGCCCCCACCCCGTATGACGACTACCACTGCCCCCACCTCACCGTTTCAGCTCACCGAAGAGCACCTGGCGGTGCGCGACGCGGCCCGCGACTTTGCCCAAGAACTATGGGCGGGCGTAATTGAGCGCGACGAGCACCAGAAATTTCCGACCGAGCAAATCAAGAAAATGGGCGAGCTCGGCTTCATGGGCATGATGGTGAGCCCCGAATACGGCGGCTCGGGCCTCGACACCATGAGCTATGTGCTGGCGATGGAGGAAATCTCCAAGGTCGACGCTTCGTGCTCGGTTATCATGTCAGTGAATAACTCGCTGGTGTGTTGGGGCCTCGAAAAGTACGGCACCGAAGAACAGAAGCAGAAGTATCTGCCGCGCCTGTGCTCGGGCGAAATCGTCGGTGCCTTTGCCCTCTCCGAGCCCGAAGCTGGCTCCGACGCCACCAGCCAGCAAACCACCGCCGAAGACAAAGGCGATTACTACTTGCTGAACGGCACTAAGAACTGGATTACCAACGGCACCACCGCCTCGGTGTACCTCGTCATTGCCCAAACGCATCCCGAGCTGAAGTCGCGCGGCATCAACGTGCTGATTGTGGACAAGGACATGCCCGGCTTTCAGCAAGGACCTAAGGAGAACAAGCTCGGCATCCGGGGCTCCGACACGTGCTCGCTGCTCTTCAACGACGTGCAGGTGCCCAAGGAAAACCGCATCGGCGCCGATGGCTTCGGCTTTAAGTTCGCCATGCAGGTGCTGGCGGGTGGGCGCATTGGCATTGCGGCGCAGGCCCTAGGTATCGCGTCGGGCTCGCTCGAGCTCAGCATCAAATACGCCAAGGAGCGCAAGGCTTTTGGAGTGCCCATCGCCCAGCACCAGGCCATTCAGTTTAAGCTGGCCGACATGGCGACCAACGTGGAGGCTGCCCGCCTGTTGTGCCTGAAAGCCGCCGCTGACAAAGACAACAACGCTGACTACGCCAAAAGCGGCGCTATGGCTAAATTATTCGCCTCCAAGACGGCCATGGACGCTGCCGTTGAGGCTGTGCAAATCCACGGCGGCTATGGCTTTGTGAAGGAATATCACGTGGAACGCTTCATGCGCGACGCCAAAATCACGCAGATTTACGAAGGCACTTCTGAGATTCAGAAAATTGTGATATCACGGGAAATCCTCAAATAGGCCATTTGGTGGCCCTGTTTACGGGCATTTTGCACAAAACCCAGGCCTTTTGGCCTGGGTTTTTATTTTTACTGAATTTTACCGTGCTTTATTGGATTATTTAATCGTAACTTTCGGCACCTTTAACACTCATTATACCCGAGAGCTACTCATTAACTTATGGAGGATTACAATAAAGTCATCGAATCACTAGGGGTCCGCTACATCAAAGCCAAAAATTTGGTACTACGGCAAGGCTTTACCGCCCGCAACGTATATGACGTGGGTAATAATATTATTTTATTGCACCGGGGCCAGGTTCGCTTCGGGGAAGATGAGCAAGTTGTAGAGGAAGGTGAACTGCTATTTGTGCCGGGTGGCCGGGCCACGCGCATTGGCTACGGTGCCGGCGCTGGCAACCGCGTTATTTCCAACGATGACCTGATTACTAATAAGGACCGTTTCTTCTCGTCGAACGACAATCTTGACCTGATTGGCGACGCAGAAGAGAGCCACAGCTTCGTGGCTTTTGAGGCCAAAGTATTTGACTCGGTTAACTTTTTCTCTTCGCTTGATGTGCCGGCCTTTGTTATCAAAGGCAATACTAAACTGGCCAACTTAATTATTAAAGTTGTTGAAGAAACGCTACAAGATTTGCCGGGCCGCGAACGGCTAGTGAGCATCTACACCGAAAATATCGTGGTAGAGGTGGTGCGCTACATCTTGCGCAACAACCTGTTTGTGGAGCAGCTCGCCACCAACAGCACCTACTTCAAGGACCCGCGCCTCATCGACCTGTTCAACTTCATTAAGGAGAACCTCAGCGGCGACCTTTCGAACAAGGTGCTGGCGGGCGTAGCGGGCGTGAGCGAGGACTACGTGGGCCAGTACTTCAAGATGCTGACCAATATCAACCCGCAGGACTACATTGAGTACCAGCGCATGGAGCGCGCGGTATCGCTGCTGCGCACCACCAAAAAGAGCATCCGCGACATCGGCCGCGAGGTGGGCTACAAAGACACTGCCTACTTCTGCCGCCGCTTCAAGATGATGTTCGGCATCCCGGCCGGCAAAATGCGCCGCCGCGAGTCCGCCATGAACATATAATCGCAGATTTAACGGATTTAACGGATTTCACAGATACGCCCGCTAAAGCGGGCTGACTACTCACTCGGAAATTAGCGATAAACCAAAAAGGCTGCCTTGAGGCAGCCTTTTTGGTTTATCGCCTCTGCTGGTGCTTACCAGACAGACATACCAGACAACACACCTAGACAAGTAGTCAGCCCGCTTTAGCGGGCGTATCTGTGAAATCCGTTAAATCTGCGATTTGTGTGGCGGCTTCTGCTAGGAAGTGGGGGTTGCGTTCGAGGTGGTTGCCTATTACTACCAGGTCGGCGCCGGCGGTTAGGGCGGCGCGGATTTTCTCGCCCGTGTTGAGGCCGCCGCCTACGATGAGGGGCACATCTACGGCTTCGCGCACAGCGCGTATCATGGCGGCCGAAACGGGGTGCTGGGCCCCGCTGCCACCGTCGAGGTAGATGAGGCGCAGGCCAAGCTGCTCGCCAGCCATAGCCGTGGCCGCCGCGATGCTGGGCTTGTCGTGGGGCAACGGCGTAGTGCCGCTGATGTAAGAAGCAGTGGTGGGCCGGCCACTATCGACCAGCATGTAGCCAGTGGGCAGCAGCTGCAAGCCGCTTTGGCGCAGGCGCGGGGCGGCCACCACGTGCTGGCCAATCAGGAAATCCGGGTTGCGCCCCGAAATGAGTGACAGCAGCAGAATACCGTCGGCGGCGGGGTCCACGTGCAGCGCGTGGCTCGGAAACAGGATAACGGGCACCTGCGGCGCCTCCGCCTTGAGCAACGCAATGAGGGCAGCCTGGTGCTCAGTAAGCACTAGGCTGCCCCCCACGAGGAAAAAATCTACGGGATGCTGCTGGGTCAGGCGCAACAAATGGCGCAGGTGGTCAGCGGCAAAATCATCGGGGTCGAGCAGAACGGCGAGTGCTTTACGCCCGCGCCGCCGCAACTCAGCCAGCGTGTCAAGCAAGCGGCTCGCGGTAGGTAGTGGTGTCGTTGTGGTGGGCGGCAGCAGAGACATCCTGAGCGGCAGTAGTAGCAGGCCACGCAGCGGGCAAATCGCCTGACAGGGCCGGTGAGGGCGCAAGGTCGGCATTTTTGCCGGTTTTGGCCTCATTGCCCGGCAGAATATCCTTTACCTTGCTGGTTATAAATGCCATAGCTATGGCAGCTGCCTGGGCCACGATTACCTTACCCGTTTCAGTCTTGGCAAAAGCCATCACTGTCGGAATCAGCCACGGCTTCTTAGGTTCGGGGGCTTCGGCTGCCGCAACCGGCGTGGGTGCTGGCTTATCTTCTTCGGGAGCAGCAAAACTATTTGACTCGGGCAAGCGGCGGCTGTCGTCGTAAGGACGCGCCTGATACGAACTGGCTGATGCGAAAGAGTGCGCCTGCGTTGGCTCTTCATCGTCTACGCTTTCTGCAGCTTCATCGTAGCCGTGGTCCTCATCGGTGTGGTACACATCGGCATGGCTGCCATACGTTGTGTCGACGTCGGCCTCCATTTCGGCATCGGCGCCGTGCTGCGGGCTAGAGTGAGCCGGAAAGTCTGGGTAGTCGCTCAGGCCGTTGTCGTCAGCCTCGGTGTCGACGTCAACAACACCATCCTCGTCCTGAAAATAGTCCGCACTGCTGCCGGCTTGGTAAAAGCCGTCGCCCGCAGCATAGCGGTCGGCGTGGTCATACGCATACTCAGGCGAGTTGTAGGCCGTGGCCAACGAATCTAGCTCCTGGTCGTGGTCATCATCGTCGTAGCCCTCGTAGCTATCAAAGCCTGCGTAATCTTCGAAAGCCGCGTGGTGCTTGTGTTTCTTACGCTTCTTCTTGGACTTACTGCCGCTGAAAGCCTTCACTAGCAGCCACACCCCGCTCGCAATGCCAGCGCCCACAAGCGCTATTTTGCCAACGTGAATAGTCTGCTCTTTTATTTCTTCGACATCACCGCGTAAAGCCCGTTCGTACTCGAGCTTTTTGCGCTCCAGAAATTCCTTTTCATCTTCAAAAAGCGGGTTGTTCGGCTCAGTCATGGTAGGTGGTGGTTGCTGGTTGGGGGAGGGTAGCGTAGCCGCACTGGCCGCTGGCACAGCTCGGCTGCGCCAGTGGCCGATAGCGCTCGGCTACTTGGCGCCTTCGCGCTTATCCGATTTATAGATGGTATTGTTGAGCAGCTTATCGGCTACGCCCTGGAACACTTTTTTATCAATGCCCACAAAGAAAAGTACCGCTAGCACCAAGTACAATGCGGCCACTAGCCCAAAGCCCGCCGAGGGGCTATCGAGTACCTGATTCAGCGCTAAACCCAGGTACACGGAGCCAAACACGATAAACAGGACACCTAGGAACGCCAGGGCCACGCCGTGCACGGTGCTTACAAACGCACCCTTCACTTTTTCCTGGGTTTCGAGCTTTATGATGTCGATGCGCGTATCGAGGTAGCCGGTTAGGTTGCTGATGAGGCTATCGTTGCGCGGCGTTTTGTCGTCGGTCAGGGTCGCCATAGAAGAGGAATTGTTTAGCTGGAGATTGCGGTTAAGAAGCAGGCGCCGTGGGCAACAGCCCACCCGTCTGGGGCGTTCTTTACGCAAAACTTGCGGCCGGGGCTGACTTTTATCCCTGGCTTTTCTTTAATTTTTTCGGGACGTGAGTCAGAATCATTACCAGGTGCTAGGGGTGCCCGCGTCGGCGTCGGCCGAGGTTATCAAGCAGGCCTACCGGCGCTTAGCCAACCAGCTGCACCCCGACAAGCACGGGGGCGACCCGCGCTACGAGGAACAGTTCAAGGCCGTGGCTGCTGCCTACCGGGTACTCTCCGACGCTGGCCGCCGCGCCCAGTACGACTCGCAACAGCAGTACGCTGCCCAGTATGCCGAAACCCAGCGCCGCGCTGCCGCCGAAGCGGCGGCCGGCGGCCCCTCGGTGTACCACATGCCGCCGCCCATGGCCGCGCCCCCAATGCGCACCCGCCCCCCGGCCGGCAGCCGCGAGCGCCACTACCAGCAGCGGGTGCCGCGCCAGCAGGTGCGCTTTAATCGCCAGGATTTCTGGTTGGTAGCGGCCATCACGGGCTTGATTTTCTTGTTTGGCATCTCGGCCAAAGTGGTGATGGACCGCGTGGCGGCGGGCGTTAATTATGACGATGCCCGCACGGCCTTTGCCCAGGGCCAGTGGAGCACCGCCTACAGCTACCTTGACCAAGCCATCGGCTTTCGGGAAGACTATACTTCGGCCCTACGCCTGCGGGGCCAGCTGGCCGAAGACATCAACCACGATTACCCCGCCGCCCGCGCCGACTATCAGGCCGCCCTGCTGGCCAGCGCCGCCGGCACCGACCCGCTGCCGCCCCCCGAAGCCGCCCGCGTTTTCTACCGCCTAGGGCGCTGCCAGGCGGTGTTGCACCAGCCCACCGAAGCCGAACGCAGCTACTCGCAGGCCCTGCGCCTCGACACTACGCTAGCCGAAGCCTACCTAGCCCGCGGCGAAAACCGCTTGCTCGACCTGCGTCGCCCCCGCCCCGCCCTGGCCGACCTGCACCAGGGCCGCCGCCAGTACCAGCGCCTGGGCCGCGCCGTGCCCCTAGCCTACCTGCAAGCCGAAGGCGCCGCCCTGGCCCACCTAGGCCGCTACGCCGACGCCCGCACCGCCTACTTCCAGGCCCTGGAAAGCCAGCCCGCAGATGGGCGCACGCTGTTTTTGCTGGGTCGGCTGGCGCAGCAGATGGGCGACTCGGCCAGCGGCTGCTCATTTTTTCAGCGCGGAGCGGTGGCAGGGTATGCGTATGCGGTGAAGGCTGCGCAGCAATGCAATTAGTTTCCTTTATATTCAGGTGTTTGCCTAGTCATAGCTGCAATAAGAGGCTGGTATCTTTGTGGCTCACTATCTCGATTTAGTTACCGTATTCTATGAAAAAACTTATTCTCCTTTGCTTCGGTATTGCCACGCTAAGTGCCTGCAAAAAAGACAGCGAGCCTACCCCTACCTCGCCCGCCGACCTACTCACGGCTAAGAACTGGCGTATCACTACCTACACAGTATTCCTTTCTGGAGTACCGTTGCCAGGAGCAGTACCGGCTTGCAATCTAGATGACTACCTAAAATTTAACTCGGATAAAACACTGGTTCACAATGCAGGGGCAATTAAATGTAATCCCACGGACCCGCAAACGGACACTGGTACTTGGAGTATGCCAAGCACCGACAAGCTGATTCTTATGGAACCAAACAACCTAAGCTTAGGAAGTCCCAGCGTCCCATACGATATCAAAGAACTATCAGCTACCACCCTGCACATTAGCAGTGTTCCAGGCAATGGGTCGATAACTGCTGATGTTATACTTACTGCCTTTTAAATATTAGTAGTCAAGCGTTTGTGCTAAAGATAAGGCCTCTCTTTCCATGGAAAGAGAGGCCTTTTTCATTACTCTATAAGCAACTACTCCCTAAGCGGTAACGGGTGCTCCAACCATTGCCGCCGCAATAAGCTGCGCGTGGTGGCGCCCATTCTCAATAAACCAGCGGCTGGTGGCCAGGCCGCCGCATACCGTGCCGGCCGCGTACACGCCGGGGCGCGCCGTTTCGTGGGTAGCGGGGTCGAAGATGATGGGCCGGGCGTCGTCGTTTTCGTCCAGCGGCAGGGCCAGCATATCCACCAGCAGCGTGTAATCGGGGCGGTAGCCGGTGAGGGCGTACACATAGTCGGCCGGAATGCTGCGCGGCCCTTCGGGCGTGACGACCTCCACCGTGTGCGGCGTGATAGCCGTGATGGTAGTATTGAAATACGCTGCGATGCGCCCCTCCTTGATGCGGTTGAGCAGGTCGGGCCGAATCCAGTACTTCACGCTTTCCGACACTTCGGCGCCGCGCACAACCAGCGTGGCGCGGGCGCCCGAGCGGGCCAGCGAGAGCGCAGCTTTGGCCGATGAGTTCTTGGCGCCAATCACCACCACGTTTTGGCCGGCGTGGGCGTAAGGCTCCTTAAAATAATGGTTTACGTGTGGCAAATCCTCGCCCGGGATACCTAGGGTATTGGGCACGTCGAAGAAGCCGGTGGCCACCACCACGGCCCGCGTAGCGATGTCGCCCTTGGTGGTTTCGACCACAAAATCGCCGGCCTGGCCGCGCAGGCCCGTCACGCGCTCGTAGAGGCGCAGGCTAAGTTTTTCGGAGGCCGCTACACGCTGGTAGTAGTCGAGGGCATCTTCGCGGTGGGGCTTGTAAGAAGCCATCGGGAAGGGGTAGCCGCCGATTTCGAGCAATTCGGGCGTCGAGAAAAACTCCATGTTGGTGGGGTAGCCCACGATGGAGTTGACGAGCGCGCCCTTGTCCACCACCGTCACGGTGAGGCCCTGGCGCTGAATTTCGAGGGCGCAGGCCAAGCCCACGGGGCCGGCCCCGATTACGACGGCGTCTAGCATTTCAATTATCAGTTAACAATTATCAGTTATCAAATCACCTAGTTAACCAACGGCCCGCCGCGTGGTTGGGTTCTGCTGCTGAACTTTACGGGTAGAATTAGCTGCCTTTATCGCCCAGCCGCCTTGCTGATAACTGATGATTGCTAACTGATAACTGAAAAAGATGCGTCACTGCGATTTGTGCGGAGCTACGAGCTTCGAGCCCCTACCTTTCTACTATCTCTTTGACGGCCAGCGCCTACAAGGCACCCGCTGCACCAGCTGCGACCTCGCTTTTCTGGACCCGCAGCCCACGCCCGCGCAGCTCGAAAAGCTCTACGGTAAGGAGTACTTCACGGACCGGCCCAACTACGACCGCACGGAGAAGGACAAGACTTTTATCGAAGAAGGCAAAAACCTGGACCTGAGCAAAGTCAAGGAAGACAAGTTCACAACCTACATGCAGCGGCACTACGCCGGCCGCCGGTTTCGGTACCTAGAGGTGGGCTGTGGCCCCGGCTACACCCTCAAAAGCCTGCAAAGCCTGGGCTGGGAAACGGCGGGCCTCGAAATATCGGCGCACGCCGCCGACTACGCCCGCCGCGAACTGGGCCTGCCCGTGGTGACGGGCAACATCGAAACCACCGAGGACTTTCACGAAAACCAGTTCGACCTAGCCTACCTAGGCGACGTGCTCGAGCACCTGCTGTCGCCGGCCGCCGCCATTCGCAAGTTTGGCCGCATCCTGAGCCCCGGCGGACTACTGGTGCTGGCCCTACCCAGCGTGACCAACCTACCGAGTATGCGCCTAGGTTTTGCGGCTTACAAGGCCCTAGGGCGCCAGCGCCGCATGGATATTCCGCCCTATCACCTCTACGAGTTTACGCCGACTACTATTCGCAAGATGCTGGCTAAGAATGGTTTCTCAGTAGTCGATTTACTGAATCCGGTGAAGGCGCCCGCCAACATTCGCCTAGGGGGCAACCTGGTGGAGCAGGCTACGAAACTCGGCACGCAGTACCCCACGTATTGGCTCAACAAGCTGACGGGCCAGTTTGGCGACCGCATGTTTGTAGTGGCGAAGAACGAAAAGGCGCAATAGCGCGAGGCAAAGCTTCGCACTACTGAGCCTTCGGCGTCAGATTTCGTCTGCTTGCGTGGGCGCGCGCCATGCGCGCCCGAAACGAAGTTATTACGCTACTTCTTGCGCAATGCTTGTAGCGCGCCGGTGCTCCAAAGCGCCACGCCCATGAGCACGGGTTGGCCGAATAGGCGGGCCAGCCGCTTGCCATCGGTGTCGAGGTTGAAGGCCGAAATGTGGTGCGTGTGCTGATGGATATTGCCCGGAAAAATAGCTGCGTAAAACGCCGCCAGCCCTAGGCCCATACGCACTCGGTTTTTGCCTTTCAACAGCAGCAGGACCAGCCCCAGGCCGATTTCGACCACGCCCGAAATCAGCACCACGTTGTCTTTGTCCATTGGCACGAAGTCGGGTACTTGGGCCTGAAAATCGCGGCGCACGAAGGTGAGGTGGCCGGTGCCGGCCGCCACCATAAAGCTGCCTAGTAGGCAGCGGGCTACGTTTTGCAGCGGCGTAGTTTTGGGGGCGGGCAGCTGGGCCAGCCAACGAAGAGTAGGTTCCATAGCTCGTCCATACGGCTAACCCGCGCCTAGGGTGCGGTGGCGCGCTTAACTCACGGCCAGCACCCGCACCGGCTTGCCGTTGAAAACAATTTCTTCGCCCGCCCGCCGCCCGTGCAACGCTACGGCCAGTGGCGCTGCCGGCGACACCGCCATAAATTCCTGCCCCTCGGCCGTAGCCAAGCGCCCCGCGCTGACACTCACGTAGAACAGCCCCAGGCTGGTGCTGGCCAGCGCGCCCAGCCGCACGGTATCGCTGGCCAGCTCGGGGTTGATTTTATGCAGGGCCCCGAGCAACTGCTGGGCCTCGTGGAGCTGGGCGGCGTGGCGGTCACGCTCCTGCTGGGCCATGGCGCGGCCGGTTTCGTATTTGTCGCCGGCGCTGCTCTTGGTTTCGGAGTTGCTCGACTCCTGGGCGGCGGCCATGCCAGCGCGGGCCGCATCGAGGCGCGTTTGCACATAGGCGAGGCAGGCGGCGTGGAGGGCGGGTTTACTAGGTAGCATAGTGTTAAGTAATCAAAAGGCCGCTTCTTGCTGAGTAAGAAGCGGCCAAATGGTCAATCGAACTTATTGATTTCGGCTTTAGTGCGCCTTCAGCCAGTTGTCGCCCGTCCCTACCTCCACTTCCAGCGGCACGCCGCGGGGCAGCAGCAGGGCAGTGGTCATGAGCTCGCGGATTTTGGGCGTCACGTAGTCCACTTCCTCGCGCACGGCGTCGAATACGAGTTCGTCGTGCACTTGCAGTATCATCTTGGTGCCCAGCTTCTCTTCGATGAGCCAGTCGTGGATGTTTATCATAGCCATCTTGATAATGTCGGCGGCCGTGCCCTGGATGGGGGCGTTGATGGCGTTGCGCTCGGTGTAGCCGCGCAGCGTGGCGTTGCGCGAGTTGATGTCGCGTAGGTAGCGGCGGCGCTTGAGCAGCGTTTCGGCGTATTCGAGCTCGCGGGCGCGGTTAATGCTCTCGTCCATGAACTGCTTCACCGACGGAAACTCTTGGAAGTACGTTTCGATGATATCCACCGCCTCCTTGCGGCTGATGCCGATGCGCTGGGCCAGGCCGAAGGCGGAGATGCCGTAGATGATACCGAAGTTCACGGTCTTGGCCTTGCGGCGCATCTCGCCATCGACCTCGCTCAGCGGCACTTTAAACACCTTGCTGGCGGTGCTCGTGTGCACGTCCTGCCCCAGGCGGAAGGCCTCAATCATGGTCGCATCGCCCGAAAAGTCGGCCATGATGCGCAGCTCCACCTGCGAGTAGTCGGCCGCCAGCAGAATATGGTCGGCATCGCGCGGCACGAAGGCTTTGCGAATTTCGCGGCCCTTCTCGGTACGAATGGGAATATTCTGGAGGTTGGGGTTGGTACTGCTGAGGCGGCCGGTGGCCGTCACGGCCTGGTTGAAGGTCGTGTGCACGCGGCCGTCGAGCGGGCTCACTAGCTGGGGTAGGGCCTCCACGTAGGTGCTGCGCAGCTTGCTGAGCTGGCGGTATTCGAGGATAAGGCCGGCAATGGGGTTATCGGTAGCAAGTTGGCTCAGTATTTCTTCGCCCGTGGCGTACTGACCGGTTTTGGTCTTCTTGATTTTGCCCTTCCCGATGTCCATTTTGTCAAACAGCACCTCGCCCAGCTGCTTGGGTGAGCCAATGTTGAACTCCTGGCCAGCTTCCTTAAAAATCTGGGTTTCGAGCTCCTGCACGTAGCCTTGCAGCTCGGCCGAATACTCGTTCATGGCGCCTGAGTCGATGCGCACGCCCGCCCGCTCGATGTCGGCGAGCACGGGCACCAGCGGGTTTTCTACATCGACCAGCAGGCCCAGCAGCCCTAGGTCCTTCAGCACGGGTTCGAACACGTGGCGCAGCTGCAAGGTCACGTCGGCATCCTCGCAGGCATAGTCGCTCACCAGGGCCGGGTCGAGGTCTGCCATCGTCTTCTGGTTCTTGCCCTTGGCCCCGATGAGGTCCGTAATGGGCACCGGCGTGTAGTGCAGATAGGTTTCGGCCAGCACGTCCATGTTGTGGCGCATGTCGGGCTCGATGAGGTAGTGCGCCAGCATGGTATCGAAGAACGGCCCGCTCACGCGCACCTCGTAGTTCTTCAGTATCAACAGGTCGTACTTAATATTTTGCCCGATTTTGAGGATGGTTGGGTGCTCGAAAAACGGCCGAAATTCATCGACCAGCGCCTGGCTGGCCTCCGCATCGTCGCCCGGTACGGGCACGTAGTACGCTTCGCCCGCCACCCAACTAAAGCTCAGGCCCACCAGCCGCGCCGTCATGGTATTGAGGCCGGTAGTCTCGGTGTCGAAACTTACTTCTTTTTGCTGTAGCAAGAACTGCATCAGCGATTTGCGCAGCTCGGGCGTGTCTACCAAATGATAATGGTGCGGCACGTCTTCCAGCGTTTTAGTAGGGCCGTCGTAATACTCGCCGACCACGTCGGTCCCTAGGTCGCCGTTTTCGGCTGCGTTGATAACGGCCGCGCTGCCCTCGCCGAAGAGCGAGCCCTGCGCGCTCGGCGCGGCCACTTTGGGCCGGCGGGCGCCGCGTCCCACGGGGCCGGCTGGGGTGCGCGGCGCGGCGCCCGCAGCGCTTTCGCCCAGCACCCGCGTGGCCAGCTGCCGAAACTCGAGCTCCTCAAACAGCTCCCGCAGACGCGCCGCGTCGGGCGCGTCCATGAGGAGTTTATCCGCCTCAAATTCGATGGGCACGTTCACGTGAATCGTGGCCAGCTCCTTGCTCAGCAGGCCCTGCTCGGCGAAGTTGCGCACGTTCTCCTGCTGTTTGCCCTTCAGCTTATCGACGTTGGCAATCAGGTTTTCGACCGAGCCAAACTGCTTGATGAGCGTCTTGGCCGTCTTCTCGCCAATGCCTGGAATGCCGGGGATATTATCGCTCGCATCGCCCTGCAAGCCCAGAATATCAATCACTTGCTCGGTGCGCTCAATCTCGAAGCGTTCGAGCACGTGCGCCACGTCGAGCACCTCGGCCGCATTGCCCATAAAGGCGGGGCGGTAAATCTTGATTTGCTCGGTCACGAGCTGGCAGTAGTCTTTATCGGGCGTCATCATGAACACCTCAAAACCTTCTTTTTCCGCCTTTTGGGCCAGCGTACCAATCACGTCATCGGCCTCGAAGCCGGCCATCAGCAAAATCGGAATGTGAAACGCCTCCACAATCTGCTTGATGTACGGAATGGCAATGCCGATGTCCTCGGGCATGGCCTGGCGGTTGGCCTTGTAGTTCTCGTCCTTCTCGTGCCGGAAGGTCTTGCCCGAGTCAAAGCACACCCCTAGGTGGGTCGGCTTCTCCTTGAGCAGCACCTCCACCAGCGTGTTGGTGAAGCCCAGAATGGCCCCGGTATTCATGCCCTTCGAGTTGACCCTAGGGTTCTTGGCAAAGGCAAAGTGCGAGCGGTAGATGAGGGCAAAAGCGTCGAGCAGGAAAAGCTTTTTAGCGGGAGTAGCGGCGGTATCAGACATGGTGGGGCAAAGTACGGGCGAGGCGGGCAGAACGCGGGTAGGTGGCTTTACGGCTGTTCAACAAAAAAGCCGGGCGTTTCCGTCCGGCTTTTGGGCAAATAAAGCAGTCGCTTAAAAGTTGGGCGACAGCGAGTACTTATGGTAGAAATCGTCAATGATTTTGACGGCTTCGCTGGCGTCGTCCACTATCTGCACGAGGTTCATATCCTCGGGCGAGATGTTGTGTTCCTCGGCCAGCATTACATTGCTAATCCACTCGAAGAGGCCGCCCCAGTAGGCCGAGCCCACGAGCACGATGGGGAAGCGGCCGATTTTTTTGGTCTGAATCAGGGTCAGCGCCTCAAACAGCTCGTCGATGGTGCCGAAGCCGCCGGGCATGCCCACAAAGGCCTGCGCGTACTTCACAAACATAACTTTGCGCACGAAAAAGTAATCGAAGTCGATGCACTTGTCCTGGTCGATATAGATGTTGTGGGTCTGCTCGAAGGGCAGCTCAATGTTGAGGCCCACCGACTTGCCGCCCTCGGCGCGGGCGCCCTTGTTGCCGGCTTCCATGATGCCGGGGCCGCCGCCCGTGATGACGCCGTAGCCGTGGCGGACCAGCTTGGAGGCGATTTCCTCAGCCAGCTTATAGTATTGGTTATCAGGCTGGGTGCGGGCCGAGCCGAAGATGCTCACGCAGGGGCCGATTTTGGACATCTTCTCGAAGCCCTCCACAAACTCGGCCATTACCTTGAAAATCTGCCAGCTATCAGCGATTTTAATCTCATTCCAGTCTTTGTCCACGAATGCCTTGCGGATGCGTTGCTCGTCGGGGTCGTGGCCGGTGGTCGAGCCAGTCTGCTGGCGTAGTTCGGTGATGCTCGTCAGCTTGTTGTCGTTGACGTTGGGCTGCACGATGGTTTTGCCGGAGCCGGCGTTTAGGTTATCATCGGCCAGTTTGGTCTTGCTGGTTTTCTTAAGTTTGGACATACTGCCAGGGTGGGGAAAAAACGAAACCGCCCCAGCTCAGCAAGCGGGGCGGCCACAAGGGGCGAATATAAGAGCCCAAGAAGTAACAAGCATATCGAAAGCCCTATCGTTCCAAGCCAGAAACAATAGTGCCAAAAGCTAGCCTACCGCTTACTTGGCCCGAATGGCGATAACGGGGTCGAGGTTGGCGGCCAGCACGGCGGGCACGATGCCCGCCACCACGCCGATGCCCACCGACACCAGCAGCCCAAGGGTGATGTTGCCAGGGCTGAGGAATAGCGTGAGGTCGCCGAGCGGAATAAACGTGATGAGCCAGACCAAAAAGATGCCCGCCGCACCACCTAGGAGACACAGAAACACGGCCTCGAACAGAAACTGGAACAGAATAAAGTAGTTTTTCGCTCCCAATGATTTCTGAATGCCGATGACATTGGTGCGCTCGCGCACCGACACAAACATGATGTTGGCAATGCCGAAGCCGCCCACCAGCATCGCAAACGACCCAATGACGCCGCCCGCCAACCCAATGACGCTGAAGAGCTTAGTAATAAGCGAGGCTATCATCTCGGGCCGGTTGAGGGCGAAGTTGTCTTCCTCGCGGGGCTTGAGGCCGCGGATAGTGCGCATGGCGCCCTGCATCTCGGCCTCCAGGTTGAGCAGGCCGGGGTCGGCATCGGTGCCCTTCACGCCGAGCTGGGGCGAGGGGCCGCTCATGCCGGTGCTACTGAGGGCGAAGATGCCAGCGAAGGTATTATACGGGATGAGGCAGTTAGCATCGTTGCTGGGGGCACCTAGGAGGTTTTTGCCCTCCTTTTTCAGCACTCCAATCACGGTGAAGTAGCGGCCGTGGGTTTTGAATTGTTGGCCCACAGGCTCGATGCCGGGGAAGAGGTTTTCGGCAATGGTGGCCCCGATGATGGCCACCGGCCGCGCCCCGTCGATTTCCTGCAGCGTGAAGTAGCGCCCCTGCTCCACGGGCACGTTCGACACGTTGCGGTAGTCGAAGCTCACGCCTTGCAAGGCGCAGTCGGTCACCGAGTTAGTACCCGCCTTGAAGGTGTTGCCGCTCTTGCTCACAAAGATGGCCACGCCTTTGTTGCCGCCGGGCGTCAGCATGCGTTCGAGCTGCCGAAACTCGCGGGCCGTGGGCACGGGGCGGTTGAAGTACTTCCACCAGGGCTGGTTGGGCTCAAATACCCAGGGCCACTTGCCCACGTACACCACCTTGTCGCCCATGAAGCTCATGCTCTGGCGCACGTTGGCTTCGAGCGAATCGACGACCATAAACACGGCGATGATGGCAAATATGCCCACCGTGACCCCTAGGAGCGACAAAACGGTGCGCAGCAGGTTGGACCGCAGGGCCTGCCAGGCAAACGCAAAACTCTCGAACGTAAGGCGCAGGGCGAGTAGCATAGGCGGAGCAGAAAAGGCAAGTAGCAGATAAGCAGCGCAAAGGTATTCGGAATCTCAAAACAAACACGTACCTTTGCCCGCCCAAATTTTTGGTAACTTCCCCCTAGTACGTCCCACTACATGGCGATGAAACTGCACGAGTTCAAGTTTGAACTCCCCGAAGAGCTGATTGCCTCGCACCCAGCCCGGCACCGCGACGAATCGCGCCTGATGGTCGTGAACCGTGCCACCGGCCAGTTCGAGCACCGGATGTTCAAAGATATTCTGGAATACTTCTCCGAAGGCGACGTATTCGTTTTTAATGATACCAAAGTATTTCCGGCCCGCATGTACGGCCAGAAAGAGCGCACCGGCGCGCAGATTGAAGTATTTTTGCTGCGCGAACTCAATAAAGAATTGCGCCTGTGGGACGTGCTCGTGGACCCGGCCCGCAAAATCCGGGTCGGCAACAAGCTGTACTTCGGCGAGTCCGACATCGTGGCCGAGGTGATTGACAACACCACCTCGCGCGGCCGCACCATCAAGTTCCTGTTTGATGGCACCGACGAGGAGTTCCGCAAGGCCCTGCACGAGCTCGGCGAAACGCCCGTGCCCAAGGACGTGCTAAAGCGCGAAACCGAGGAAGGCGACAAGGAGCGCTACCAGACCATTTTTGCCGAGAACATCGGCGCCGTGGCGGCCCCGGCCGCTGGCCTGCACTTCTCGCGCGAGGTAATGAAGCGCATGGAAATCAAGGGTATCGAGAAAGCCTTCATCACGATGCACGTGGGCCTGGGTACCTACCGCCACGTGGACGTGGAGGACCTGACCAAGCACAAGATGGACTCGGAGCAGTTCTTCGTGGACGCCGAAGCCGCCCAGATTATCAACAAAACCATCGACGCTAAAAAGCAGGTGTGCGCCATCGGCACCACCACCGTGCGGGCGCTCGATGCGTCGGTATCGGCGAGCAGCCGCGTGAAGGTGACCCAGGGCTGGAACGACAAGTTTATCTACCCGCCCTACGAGTTCAAAATTGCTAACTCGCTGCTAACCAATTTTCACCTACCCGAAAGTACGCTCGTGATGATGGCCTCGGCCTTCGCTGGCTACAAGTTGATGATGGCCGCCTACGAGGAGGCTATCAAGGAGAAGTACCGCTTTTTCGCCTACGGCGACGCGATGCTCATTCTGTAAGTATTGGCTTGCTGAATGGCTGATTATTAAATGGCCCGGTTGCTTTTTTTAGCGGCCGGGCCATTTTTACGGTTAGACAGTATTGCACCCTTGCTCCTATCCCACCGCCATGCTTCCCAAGCCCGCCGTTCAACAATCAATCAATTCAGCCAGCCAGCCCCTCCCCCGCTACGCCATCCTGGTGGCCGGGGGCAGCGGCCTGCGCATGGGCGCCGACCGCCCCAAGCAGTTTTTGCTGCTGCGCAACGAGCCGGTGCTGCTGCACACGCTACGGCGCTTTGCCGAGCCCGCCCTAGGGGTGGCTCAAACCGTGGTGGTGCTACCCGCCGACCAGTTAGCCTACTGGCAGGCCCTGGCAGCCGAATACGCTGACGTGCCGCCGCATACGGTAGTGGCCGGTGGCGAAACCCGCTGGGCCTCGGTGAAGGCCGGGCTGGCGGCGCTGCCCGCCGCCCGCGCCGCCGAAGCGCTGGTGGCCGTGCACGACGGCGTGCGTCCGCTGGTGCCCAAGCGCGTGGTGGAGGCCACCTACCAGGCCGCCGCCGTGCACCTGGCCGCCGCCGCCGCCGTGCCGCCCAAAGACTCAGTGCGGATGCTGGGCGCCGCCGGCTCGTCGCCGCTCGACCGCCGCCGCTTGCGCCTGATGCAGACGCCCCAAACCTTTGACCTCGACCTGCTGCGCCGTGCCTACCGCCTGCCCGAGCTACCTACCTTCACCGACGACGCCAGCGTAGTCGATGACCTACTCGCGGTGCACCTGGTAGAAGGCGACTACCGCAACCTGAAGATTACCACCCCCGAAGACCTAGTACTAGCGGCCGCCATCATCGCAGATTTAACGGATTAAACGGATTGCGCAGATACGCCCGCCTGCGGCGGGCTGGCTAGGCTAGCGCAGGCGGCCTGCGGCTCGCTTTGTTTTTAGGACGTTATAGAAATTGGCTTCAAGGCATGAGAATCATGAGAATGAAGTAAGGTAGAGCGAGCCGCAGGCCGCCTGCGCCCGCTTAGTCAGCCCGCCGCAGGCGGGCGTATCTGCGCAATCCGTTAAATCAGTTAAATCTGCGATTAGCGGAGTTGGATGGGGTAGGTGCGGCCGTTGAGGGTAACGGAGGCGATGTTGTCGCAGGCCTGGGTGCCGGTGGGGTCGTAGTTGAGCAGCATGGCCTTGGCATTCGTATTGGTGAGTTCGATGGTACCGGCCACGAAATGCCGGGCGCAGCCTAGGGCAAACTTCTTTAACAGCGGCTGCTGGATGGCGGCCGTGTAGCTGATGCCGCGGCGGTTGGTACCCGTGAGCGAGCCCGTGATGCTGTAGCTATCGCCGAGAATACTGGGGGTGCCAAAACCCGCCGTGCGGACGTAGCGGCGCTGCGACGACCACGCCGTGGTGCCCCCGCCATTGGCGAAGATGATGCTGGCATCTTGCACGGCCAGGTCGAAGGAGCCGCTACCCAGGCTGGTAATAATACGGGTGCCTAGGTGTTGATTATCATTGACAAAGTAGCTGGTCCGGCTGATGGTGACCACGGCCCCCGCCTGGCGATAAGGCCCGCTAAACACGGCCCGCAGGATGCCGCGGCGGTAGCGCCCGTCGGGGCACAGGCAGTTGGTGGGGCCAAAATTGAGCGTGAGGGTACGCATGGCCGCGTCGTAGGTGCGGGTGGCGCAGGGTGGCAGCAGCCGGGCCAACTCGGGCGTGTCGGCCACCGTGGCGCTGGTGGCGGCCATGGCATCCTGGGGGGCGGCGGCCTCTACCATGTCGGCGGTGGCGGCGTCTTCCTCCTGGCCGAGGCCTGTATCCTGAGCCGAAACCACGTCATCGGCCGATGTGACCTCGTTATTTTTTTTGCAGCTGGCCGTGAGGAGTAGTCCGCCCGCCAGGGCCACGCCGGCTACGGCGCGCAGGGAAGTAGTGAAACGCATAGAGCAGAAAGGTGAAAGTGATGCCCGTAAGATGGCCACCTGCCCGGGCGGTTTAACCTAGGCACCAAAGATTTGGCTAGTAGCCTCCTCCTTTCGAGGCAGTCGCCTTTGACTATCAATATCATAATACGCGCAATACATTCATAATCAAACATTTCTGTAAAAATCTACGTAAACAACCCCTACGACCCACTTTTTAAATTTCCTTTATGAAACGCCTGATTCTTCCCCTCCTAGGTGCCGGCCTGCTTGCCCTGAATGCCTGTAGCACCACTGATTCTTCGACCACTACGTCGGCTACTGACGCGGCTTCGACCAGCGCCACGGGCACGGCCGCCGATGCCACGGCAACTACTGCGACAGATACCGCTAACACGGCTATGGCACCAGCCTCGGCCGATAGCAGCCCGGCCATGCAGGACGGCAGCATGGCCAAGGCCGACCCTACGGGACCCACCGCGCCGCACGCCGATGACAAGGAGTTTATGATGTCGGCCGCTCACAGCGACCAGAACGAGATTCAACTCAGCAGAATGGCCCTCACCAAGGACGTATCGGCCAATGCTAAAACCCTGGCCAACCAGATGATAGCCGACCACACCAAGAGCACGGCCAACCTGAAGCCCATTGCGGCCAAGGCCGGCGTAACGCTGCCGCTGGGCATGGATGCCGAGCACAAAGCCCTGGCCCCCACCATGGCCAAGCTAACTGGCAAAGAGTTTGAAACCAAGTACCTGGCCCAAATGGTGACCGACCATCAGAAAACGGCCAACACTCTGGCCGCCCACAAAACCATGACCAAGAACACGGCCCTGAACGGCTGGATTACGACCACCCTGCCGGTGGTAGAGCAGCACTTGAGCATGGCGCACAAAGATTCGAACATGAAAATGTAGGTTCGCCCCAGGGCTACCTAACACCCATTCTGACTACCAGCTTTGTAGCTATGAAACAGGCTTTTATAATGCTTTTGGGAACAGCCGTGCTGCTGAGTGCGGCCGGCTGCTCCTCGAAGCCCGACTCGGTGGAGCAGGCGCAGGCAACCAACAATGCCAAAGAAGGCATTACCAATGCTGACACAGTCGTGACCACCGCCAAGGGCGTGAGCGGCGAGCAGCGCCCCGCGTTCGACTCGCAGTTTATGACCAAAGCGGCCAGCGGCGGTTTGCTGGAGGTACAGCTAGGCCAGCAGGTAGCCCAAAAAGCTACTACGCCTGATGCCAAGCAATTTGCGCAGCAAATGGTGACCGACCACACCAAGGCCAACAACGAGCTAAAGGCGCTGGCGGCCCAGAAAAACATCACCCTGCCCACCACCCTCGGCGAGGACCAGCAAAAGGTGTACGACGAGGTGCTGGCCGAAAAAGGCGCCGACCTGGACAAGAAATACGTGAGCGCCATGCTCACCGACCACCAGGAGGACATCAAGGAGTTTCAAGGCGCGGTGACGCAGTCCAGCGATACCGACATCAGGGCCTTCGCGCAAAAGACGCTGCCGGTACTCCAGATGCACCTAGGCATGCTACAGAAGATGCAGCCCGTGATAGAGGCAAAGAAATAAGGCTTTCTACGCTGCTCCAGTTACTAAGAACCGTCTCGGACTCGTCCGGGGCGGTTCTTTTGCTTTATGCTAAAATTATTTTTAATTTATTATTTAAGTTCCCTTTTAACAACACCTTACAAGAGTATTGGCTTTCGAATACCTAGCAGCCCAAACGTACATAATTCGGGTTTTACAACATTTGGCCGCCCGCTTATGGAACTTTATCGGGAAGCCGCAAAAGTGCCATTTCACATCGGCCCCGTATTTGTATTTCCCAAAGTCCATGCGGTTACTTCAGCGGCTTTAGCGCCGCTATTGACCAGCGCCAGACCCTTTTCACCAACTGATTAGCCTAGCAATAGCTAGCTGGTCACTAATGCTGTCTGGCCTATGGAAATCTTTTTGTTTGCGCTACTACTTGGCGCCCTTTTTCTAGCCGTTCGCGTCTGGGGTCTCCCAGAACAGCTAGACGACCTGCAGGCGGAACTGACCCGCCGCACAGTCGAGCAGAACAAGTTCCGCACCGAGTTGCAGCAGTTGCGCGAGCAGCTCAGCGAATTTAGGGCGGCCAGCCCAAGCCTGGCTCCGGCGGCGAGCTTTCGCACTCCCACAACCTCCCATTTTGCACCGCCAGTGAGTGGCTGGGCGCCCGCCGCGGCTACGGTAGCGCCGGAACCGCCAGTGGTAGTGGCCGAACCAGCTACTCCGGCCCCAGCCACACTGCCAACGTTGGAAGAACCAAAGCCAGCCGCTGCAGCCAGCGAAGTGGCGGAGATAGCAACATCTACGGTAGAAGACACGACCGCACCAGAAGCCGCACCAGAGCCCTTAGAGGAACCCATTTCTGCTACGGAGCCGACGCCAGAAATCGAGCTAGCGGCCGAGCCCAGCGCTGTCCCCGCCTGGCTACCAGAGCCCGTGGCAACGCCCGAGCCAGCACCCCTAGAGGAACCAACGTTAGTGCCCGTAATTGAGGTGGAGCCGGACCTAGGTACCGAAACTGACTTAGCAGGTGAACCAGAACTGGCAGCTGAACCGGAACTAGTAACCGAGCTAGCTTTGGTAGCTGAGGAAATAGCAGCTTCTGAGCCTGAACCACTAACCGAGCCCAGCCCCACTAGCGAACCAGAGCATCTAGCGGCACCTGAGCCTGCCGACGAGCCCGTACCTACCCCCACGCCCGCCACCGAACCCGCTCCAACTTGGGCTCCGCTGCCGCGCCCGGTGAGCCGGCCCAGCCCGCCGCCCCCGCGCAAGCCGGTGCTACCGCGGCGGGCCGCGCCCAAGCCCATACCCACCGGGCCCACGTGGTGGGAACGCGCCTCGACCATGCTACTCGAAAACTGGACCGGCATTCTGGGCGCGGTGGTACTAGTGACGGGCGTCGGCTTCCTGGGTATCTACGCGGCGCTGCGGGTCTCGCCCCAGCTCCGATTTTTGATGATTTGCGCCTTTGCAGCGGGCTTGCTGGGGGCGCGGTATGCGCTGCGCGAAAAAGCTTTTGCCAAGAAACTGAATGCTTGGCTAGTAAGCAGCGCGGCGGCCATTTTCTTATTTGCCTGCGTGGGCTCGGTGAGCATAGCGGGACTGCGCTGGGTTACGCCGCCGTTCGACTACCTGTTGCTGCTGGCGGGCGTGAGCGCCAACCTCTACCTGGCCTGGCGCACCAGCCGCCAGGAAGTGGCCACGCTGCACGGCGTGCTGAGTTTGGTGGCGCTGGCAGTGCTGCCGCCCACGCCCCTCACGCTAGGCGCGGCGGCGGGTGTCACAGCCTTCAGCATCGCCATCACCTACCGGCAGCTCTGGAAATACCAGCTGCTGCTGAGCATCGTCAGCTTCTTCGCCTTTCACCTTTATTGGCACCAAGCGCTACCAACTATTTCGAGCCCGTTGCGCCTGATGGCTATGGCGCTGGTGCTGCTGGTGGGCGGTGCGGCGGCCGTGGTGCAATACCGCAAAGTGTACGCCCAGCGCCGGTTCGACGCACTGCTCTTCACGGCCCACCTGCTGAACTGGACCTGCCTAGGTATCAATTTGTACCTCTACAGCACGGGCTCGATTTGGAAGACCATTCCGCTGGCCCTAGGTGCCCTCCTCACGTTCTGGGCCGGGCGCAAGGCCAAGCAGTTGGGCATCGGCTGGCTGTTCCAGACCGACACTATTATCTCGCTCATCCTGGCCCTAGCTACGGCGCTCTCGCTGCAAGGCTGGCACGCCACGCCCATGGTCATTGGGCTGTTTATGCTGCTTGAAGCCTTGCTGATAACCCTGGTAATGGCCCGGCAGGGCGAAATACTAGTGTACCGCACGGCCCTGACGGTAGCCTCGCTGGCCAGCGCGGGCCTGCTGGTGCTGGCCGGCGGCCACCTGGCGGCTAGTCCGCCGGCCGTACTGTACCGCGAGACGTTGGTGCTGGCCGTGGCGGGCTGGGCCGGGCTGGCGTTTGTGCAGTTCATTCTCCAGCAGCGCCTGCTGCGCGGCAACACGCCTGAGCAAGACGCGGCCGCGAGCTACGAGTCGCCGCGCCAGCAGCTGAACGTTTTTGCGGGGCTGATGGGCCTGCTGCAACTGGGCGCGGGCCTAGGGCTGGCGCGCATCCTATTCGGCTGGTCGAGCGCGCCGGTGGGTTTGCTGCTGCTGGGTTTGGCGGCCGCGGCGCTGGCCTTCGCCACGTGGGTGCGCCGGGCGGGCCGCGCGCCAAGCTGGGTGCGCTGGCAACAGCTGGTCATAGCTCAGTTGTTCGTGGGGCTGGCTATTCTTGGTTTGCACGAAGCCGGCTTCAGTTGGTCAGCAGTGCTGCTAATAGGCTACGCTGAAACCCTGGGGGCTATTCTTTTGCTAGCCGGCCGCGCCGAGCGCGACGGGCTGCATCAGCTCGTGTACAGGGCGGCGCTGGCCGAGGCGGCGGTAGCTGGGCTGGGCGTATTGCTGCGGGCCAGCACCCACCTGCTGGGTAGCTCGGCGGCCGTGCTCTACTGCGAGACGCTTGTGCTGGCCCTGGCCGGCTGGGCCACGCTGGCCTTCGTGCAGCTGGCCTTCAAATGGCCGCGGCTGGCGGGCGCCAAGCCCTACCCTACCGCGGACCCCAATCCGGAGCTAGTATCAAACCACGAGGCGCATACTGGCTACCTCAACGGCTTTGCGGCCCTGGGTGGTGTGTTGCAAGCCACCGCCGGGCTAGCGCTGAGCCGCCTGGTTATGAGCGGGCTAGCCCCAGCGGCAGCCTGGCCCCCAGGTGCCTTGTTGGCCGTAGCCATTATCTCGCTGGGGCTGGCCCGGTGGGTACGCACGGCGGGCCGGGCACCCGGCTGGGTGCGCTGGCAGCAACTCGGGCTGGCGCAATTTTACGTGCTCCTAGCCTTGCTGGGGCTGCACGAGGTGGGACTGAACTGGTCGGCCGTACTGCTACTAGTTTACACCGAAACCTTACTCGTAGCCGGAGCGCTGGCCGGGCGAGCGGCCACCGATGCGCTGCACCGCCTGCTCTACCGGGCGGCCTTGGCCGAAGCTGCTTTAGCTGGCCTAGGATTGGTGTGGCGGGCCAGCAGTTACGTTGCCCACGGCACGCCCGCCGAACTGTACCGCGAGGCGCTGATTTCAGTTTTGGCCGGTTGGCTGAGCATAGTCTCTGTGCAGTTGACGTTTAAATGGCCGTTGCTGCCGGGCATAAAACCCTACCTACCGCGCTTTACCGCAGGCACGACGCCCGGTGCCCTCGTTTCTAATCCCGCCGAACACCGCCGCTGGGTTACGGGCTTCGCTGGGTTGGGTGGCGGGCTCCAAGCCTTGGCCGGGCTCGCGCTACTCCGCGTTGTTTTTGAGTGGACGGGGGCGCCGGTGGCGCTGTTGCTGGGGGCACTGCTGGCCTTGGCCGGTATCTCGCTGGGGCTAGCTTGGTGGGTACGCACGGCGGGCCGACTACCCGGCTGGGTACGCTGGCAGCAGTTGGTACTAGCGCAATTTTTTGTCCTGCTGGCCTTGGTTGGCCTGCACGAGCTGGGGCTGAATTGGTCGGCCGTACTGCTAGTGATTTATGTGGAAACCCTAGCGGTAGCGTTGCTACTGGCCGGGCGCGCCGCGGGCGACATCCTGCACCAGCACGTATACCGGGCCGCTTTGGCCGAAGCCGCCTTGGCGGGGCTGGCCGTGTTGTTGCGGACCGCGACCCACCTAGGCCACGGCGAACCAGCTGTACTCTACCGCGAAGTACTGGTGGTCGCCCTAGCCGGTTGGGTCAGCCTAGCCTTCGCGCAGCTGGCGTTTAAATGGTCAGTACTGGCCGCTATCAAGCCCTACCTGCCTCATTTCTTCAGCGATGAGTCAGCGGCATCTGCTCGCCTGGTTTCCAACCCTAAGGAGCACCGCGACCTCGTTGCTGGCTTTGCTGGCCTAGGTGGAATTTTGCAGATGGTGGCGGGGATAGGGCTGGGGCGGCTGCTTTTTGGCTCGCCTACTACGCCCACTTGGCTCATCCTGGGGCTGCTTGTGGCCCTGGCGGCTATTGCCGGCGGACTGGCCAAGTGGGTGCGCCGGGCCGGCAACCTGCCCGGCTGGGCGCGGTGGCAGCAGCTGGTGCTGGCGCAGGGGCTCGTGGTGCTGGCCGTGGCCGGCCTGCACGAGGTAGGCCTGAGCTGGTCGGTAGTGCTGCTGCTACTCTTCGGAGAAAACCTACTGGTAGTGCTCTTGCTCGCCGGTCGCGCGGCGCCCGACCGGCTGCACACCCTCGTGTACCGCGCGGCCCTGGCCGAAGCGCTGGGCACCGGGGCAAGCCTGCTACTGCTGGCCGGCAGCCACGTAGCCAGCGCCGGGCTGGTAGTGCTCTACCGCGAAGCACTAGTACTGGCCCTGACGGGCTGGGCCGCCCTAGGCTTGGTACAAGCCGCCTTAAAGTGGCCCCTGCTCCGGGGCGTGCGGCCCTACCTGCCTGGCTATAAGGCAGCTTCAGACGCGCCTTTCTCGACGCAATTGGTATCCAACCACGAAGCGCACCTCGACTTGCTGCACAGCTTTGCGGGCTTGGCGGGCGTACTGCAGCTGGGGGCCGGTCTGGTACTCGCCCGCGTGCTGTTTGGCTGGGTGGGCGCACCGGTGGCCGGGCTGCTGGGGGCGCTGGGGCTGCTGGCGGGTATCGCCCTAGGTCTAGGGCTGTGGGTACGGGCCACGCCGGCCCTACCCAAGTGGATGCGGCGCCAGCAACTAGTACTAGCCCAAGTCTTTACATTAATCGCCGTATTTGGCCTGCACCAACTCGGGCTGAGCTGGCCGGGCATTCTCAGCGTGCTGTACGCCGAGAGCCTCGTGGTGGCCCTGTTGCTGAGCGGCCGCGACGAAGACGACCTGCTGCACGTGCAAACCTACCTGCTGGTGGTGCAGGCCTTGGTGCTGCCCATGCTGGTACGCTACACTTCGCTGAGCGCCCTAGGGCCCTGGGCGCGGGCGGCGCTGCTGGTGGGCGCGGCGCTGCTCACGCTGGGTTACCAGGCGCGGCGCTTTTACTGGCGGCGGGCCCAGGAAGACTTCGCCCGCTTGGCCCTGGGGTCGGGCGTGCCGTTGCCGGCCTTGGGCCTCACGGTAGGCTGGCTACTGCTGGGTGCGGGCGCGCTGGTGTATGGGCAGGCGTGGGCAGCGTGGCCGGCCATGGCGCTGCTCGGGGCGCTGCTCTACTTGCGGCAGCGGGTAGCTCTACCGGGCCTCTGGGCCGGGCTGATGCTGGCCGGAGTAGGCTACGTGGGGCTGCAATGGTGCCACGTACTGCAGCCGCTAGCTACGCACAGCATGGGATATACTGCTGGCTACGTGCTGCTTTATCTACTGCCTACGCTGGCCGTGCCAGTAGCGGGCCTGCTTACCTCATGGTGGCCGGCCGGCGAGCGCTACGTGCGCTGGCCCTGGCTGTACCTGCTAGGTGCGCACCTGGTCGTGGCCCTAGTGGCGGCCGTGCCGGCTAACCACGTTGCCTACCTCATGCTCGGTCTGCTGGCCTTGGGCGGGGCGGCTTTTAGCGCGGCCCTGGCTTGGCGACGCGTTCTCCCCGAGGCAGCCGCTGTGCTGCGCGCCGGCCAGCCCGACCGCTACCTGCTGCACCTCAGCTACGCAGGGCTGCTCGGCAGCCTGATGCTCCAGGGCTGGTTGGTGACGCACCACGAGTCGCTACTCGGCCTGCGGGTCGATTACCTGACGGCGGGCTTGTTCTTCGGCGTGGTGGCCGCGGTAGCCCTGGCCCGGCCGCCGGCCACCGAGCCGGTGTACGCCTCCTGGCGGCGGCTGCACCCTTGGCTGCCCGAAGTGGCGCTGCTGTTCGGCTCAGTCACGCTGGCGCACGATGTGCGGGCGCAGTGGCTGCCGCTTGTCTGGGTAATCGGGGCACTGGTGCTGGCTGGCGCGGCCCCGCGGCTAGCTCTCCGCTTTCGGCGACTGGGCTTATATGGCCGGCTCTACTACTGGTTGGCGGCGGGCACGGCTAGCCTCAGCTGCTTGCTGTATATCACTCCTAGCCAGCTGCTTAGCCCCGATTGGTACGCGCTGATAGCCGCCATGCTACTCTTGTTTGGCTACGTGGCGCTGGCGTTACGCCAGGGCAATGGGCCGTTTGCCAGCCTCTCACCGGCCTGGCATATCCTAGCCTTGCCTGCTCGCCACCAGCTCGAAACGTGGCTGCTCTACCCCGCTTTCGGAGCGCTGGCGGTACTGCTCATCCAGTCATTCGACCGCTCAGTGCTCACCGTGCTGCTGATGCTGCAAGTGGTGGCCGTGTTCAGCGGCAGCCTGGCGCTGCGGCGGCAAGACCTGCGCTACGTGGCGCTGGCTGGCCTGCTGGGCTGCATGGCACGGCTACTGTTCTTCGACCTGCGCCAGAGCGGTACCATCACGCGGGCCGTGGTCTTCATCCTCATGGGCTTGCTACTGCTCGGCATGAATGCGCTTTACGCCCGCTTCAAAAGCCGGTTTGAGCCCGAAGTTGTACCCCAGCCCGACCCAGGCGAAGACGACTTGGCAGTAGATATCGAGTAAGCCCTAAGGGTCGTTTACTGCATAGAACCACTTGAGCGGGCCGGATTGAGGAAGTGAAACGCCGGTTGTTTCACTTTCTCAACCCGGCCCGCTTAGCTTTTTAATCCCGCCTACCGACTAATCATCCCAGGTATGCAGCTAACAGCAAGCCTTCTAAGAGTAACAAATAGCTAACCTAGGCGCCCAATTCGCAACCGTTGAGTCAGCATAGCTTTGTGAACCATCCTCTTTCTCTTTTCCTAGTTCTCTCCTTATGTCTAACTACTTGACCTATTGGCGGCGGCCACTAGCGGCAGCCCTTGCCATGGCGGCGCTACTCACGGGCTGCGCCCGTACCGAAGTTGCCCCCAGCGACCCTACCACAGCGGCCTCGACTGCTAATAACAAGTCACTGTCGGCCATCAGCACCAACGCGGTAGCCACGGGCTTCCCCGAAACCTTCGAAACCGGCACCAAAACGGCTTACACCAGCGGCACGGTAGCCCTAGGGTCGGGCTCGTGGACTTTCAATGACGCGCTGCTCGGCAACACCAGCGCCGACGCGAAAAGCGGCAGCCAGTCGGCCCGCGTGCGCAACAGCGGCACGCTCACCATGAACTTCAACCTGAGCAGTGGCGCGGGCGTCGTGACCCTCGACCACGCCCGCTACGGCACCGACGCCGCCAGCACTTGGGAGCTGTGGGCCTCTGCCAACGGCGGCTCATCGTTCAGCAAAGTGGGCAGCACCATCATCAGCAGCGGCACCGCGCTCGCCACGGCTAGCTTCACGGTGAACCTAGCTGGCAGCGTGCGCCTGCAAGTACGCAAAACCGATGGCTCAACCAACCGCCTCAACCTTGATAACCTCACCGTGCAGACCTACGGCGGCACCACCGGTGGCGGGGGTACCGGCACCACGGGCGGCAAGAAATTCCTCTTCGACGGCAGCCACGCCGAAACGGCCGGCAACGCCGACTGGGTGCCCGACAGCGACAACGGCACCGTGGTGCGCACGCCCACGCCGGCCCAGAGCGGCATCACCAGTAGCACCGCCGAAACCTACTGGACCGGCGCGCTTTCGGCCTGGGCCGTGACCTTGGTGAAGCTCGGCAACACCGTGGAGGCCCTGCCTACCGGCGCGGCCATCACCTACGGCAACGCCAGCAACCCCCAGGACCTGAGCAACTACAGCGTGTTCGTGGTCGATGAGCCCAATACGCTCTTTACCAGCACCGAGAAAACGGCCATCATCAATTTTGTGAAGAATGGCGGCGGCTTGTTTATGATATCGGACCACGACGTGTCGGACCGCAACAATGACGGCTACGACTCGCCGGCCATCTGGAACGACCTGATGACCAGCAACTCGGTGCAGAGCAACCCGTTCGGTTTCAAAATTGACCTGACCAACATTTCCGAGACCAGCAGCAACGTGCTGGGCAGCGCCAGCAACGTCATTTTGCACGGCTCGCAGGGCAACGTGACGCAGCTCAAGTTCAGCAACGGCGCTACCATCACCACGACTTCGAGCGTGGCCCAGCCGCTGGTGTGGCGGGGCAGCGCCAGCCAGGGTACCACCCAGGCCATGTGCGCCAGCAGCACCTACGGCACCGGCCGGGTGTTCGTCATCACCGATTCGTCGCCCGCCGACGATGGCACCGGCGCCAGCGGCAACACCCTCTACCCCGGCTGGACCGAAATCGGCAGCCACGCCCCGCTGCACCTCAACGTCTCGCTCTGGCTGGCCAAGTTGCAGTAAGCCAAACATCTGCCCAGGCTTGTTGGTAAAAGCCATAGCCTAGGTTAATTCGCTTTTCAAAAAGCCCTTGGCACCGCGTAGCCAGGGGCTTTTTCGTGGCTCGCCTGGCTTCACCCTAGGTCACTCGCTCCGTCCGTTTCTTTGCTTCGTCAACCTAACTCCTTTTATGGGACTCTTCACTAACCGCGGCTTTCAGCCCAAGCGCCCCGCCAACCCCAAGCTGCCGCCCGGCCAGTACGAAACCACCGATTTTCCGGTGCTCACGGCCGGCCCCACCCCGCGCATTGCGCTCACCAACTGGGAGTTCCGGCTCGAAGGCTTGGTCGAGGAGCCCATGAAGTGGAGCTGGGAGGAGTTCAACAAGCTGCCGATGCAGGACTTCAACCCCGACATTCACTGCGTCACGAAGTGGTCGAAGTTCGACACCCACTGGCGCGGCGTGAACGTGGACACGCTGCTCGAGCACGTCAAGCTGAAGCCCGAGGCGCAGTTCGTGACCCAGTTTTGCTACGGCGGCTACACCACTAACCTGCCGCTGGCCGACCTGCTGGGCGGCAAAGCCTTCGTGGGCTTACAGTTTGAGGGCCAGCCGCTGGCGCCCGAGCACGGCGGCCCGGCCCGCCTGGTGGTGCCGCACCTCTACTTCTGGAAAAGCGCCAAGTGGGCGCAGGGCCTGCGCTTCACGGCCACCGACGAGCCCGGCTTCTGGGAGCGCGGCGGCTACAGCATGTACGGCGACCCGTGGAAGGAGCAGCGCTACCGCGACGACGATGACGACGCGGCCAGCGCCAGCAACATCCGCTTATGAGTAAGGTAACCTGGCAGTTGGGCACAGTAAAAAGCATCCGACCGGAGACGCCGCACGTCAAAACCTTCGTTCTCGCGCTGCCCAACTGGACGCCCCACCTCGCTGGCCAGCACTACGACCTGCGCCTCACCGCCGACGGTGGCTACCAGGCCGAGCGCAGCTACTCCATTGCCTCGCCCCCCGAGCAAACCGGCGAAATCGAGCTGACCGTGGAGCTGGTCAACGAAGGCGAGGTATCAGGCTACCTCTTCGAGGGCGTGGCCGTGGGCGACGAGCTGGAGGTGCGCGGCCCCATCGGCGGCTACTTCGTGTGGCGCGGCGCGCCTAGCGCGCCGCCGCTGCTGCTCGTGGGCGGCGGCTCGGGCGTGGTACCGCTCATGGCTATGCTGCGGCACCGCCAGCACCTAGGGCTGCTCACGCCGGCCGTGCTGCTGTTCAGCATCCGTACGCCGGAGGAAGTGATATACCAAGCTGAGCTAGAGGCGATGGCGCAGGCCGACGACAGCTTTGCGCTGCTGCTCGACTACACCCGCCAGGCGCCGCCCGGCTGGGCCGGCTACCAGCGCCGCATCGACGCGGCGCTGCTGGCGGAGGTAGTGGCGCGCTTCGGCGAAACCCAGCCGCAGGCGTTCGTGTGCGGCCCCACGGGCCTGGTCGAGGCCGTGGCTAATGGCCTGCTAGCAGTGGGCTTACCGCCTGATATGGTGCTAACCGAGCGATTCGGGCCGACGGGCGGGTAAAGCGTTAACCACTACAAAAAAGCAGCTGCCTTTGCCAGGCAGCTGCTTTTTTGTAATAGGCAGTATACCTACCTAGCTATTCGGGCTCGTTACCGTCGTTTTGAAAATACTGCCACGCGTAGCCGCCCAAGTCGCCATCGTTTAGCGAGTTGCCAGCTGGGTCACGCAGTTCATAGCGGATTTGCGTGCCGCCAATGGAGGCGCTGCCTTCCAGGCCGAGCAACGTACTGTAAAAGGCATTAGTTAACACGTTATCAAGTAACTCAGCCACCGTAAGCTGCTGCCCATTGCGTAGAGTAATGTATTGCGTTGCCGGTGCCCCGTCGGCCTGAGGAAGCCGTTCGAGGTAGAATTGTAGAAGGCCTTGCTTTTCTCGGTAAAGCCCTTGCACAAATTCTTCAGTCGTCATAACTAATTATTAATCAGCATATAACACTTACCGTCTACACGTACATGCTCGTCTTGAGCTCCTCAGCCAAAAAGCGACTGGTGTGGCCTTTGCCGCTCTTGGCCACCTGCTCGGGCGTGCCCTGGGCCACGATGCTGCCGCCGCCCGCGCCGCCCTCAGGGCCGATGTCGATGACGTGGTCGGCCACTTTGATGAGGTCTAGGTTGTGCTCGATGATGAGGACGGTATTGCCCTTGTCGGCGAGCTTGTGCAGCACGTCGGCTAGGTGGCGGATGTCCTCGAAGTGCAGGCCCGTGGTGGGCTCGTCGAGGATGTAGAACGTCTTGCCGGTGTCCTTTTTGCCCAGTTCGGTGCTCAGTTTCACACGCTGCGCCTCGCCGCCCGAGAGCGTGGTGGCCTGCTGCCCTAGGGTCAGGTAGCCCAAGCCTACATCAGACAACGTCTTGATTTTGCGCAGGATGCGGGGCTGAAACTCGAAGAACTCCACGGCTTTCTCCACCGTCATGTCGAGCACGTCGGTGATGGACTTGCCTTTGAAGCGCACTTCCAGGGTTTCGCGGTTGTAGCGGCGGCCTTTGCAGGTTTCGCAGGGCACGTGCACGTCGGGCAGGAAGTTCATCTCGATGGTGCGGATGCCAGCGCCCTCGCAGGTTTCGCAGCGCCCGCCCTTCACGTTGAAGGAGAAGCGACCCGGCCCGTAGCCCCGGATTTTGGCCTCCGCCATCTCGGCAAACAGCTGCCGAATCTCCGTAAACACGCCCGTGTAAGTAGCTGGGTTCGAGCGCGGCGTGCGGCCGATGGGCGACTGGTCCACCTCAATCACTTTGTCAATCAGCTCCAGCCCTTCGAGGCTGCCGTAGGCCAGCGGCTCGCGGTGGGCGTTGAAAAAGTGCTGGTTCAGAATCGGGTACAGCGTGTCGTGGATAAGCGACGACTTGCCCGAGCCCGACACGCCTGTGACGGCAATAAGCTTACCTAGGGGAAACTTAGCCGTAACGTTCTTGAGGTTGTGACCTTTAGCACCTTTCAAAACCAGCTCCTTGCCTTCGCCCACGCGCTTTTTCTTGCGTATCTCCACATGGCGCTGCCCGCTGAGGTACTGCGACGTAAGCGAGCCCGAATTGAAAATAGCCTCCGGCGTGCCCTCGGCCACAATGTGGCCACCGTGGATGCCCGCGCCCGGCCCGATGTCGAGCACGTGGTCGGCGTGCAGAATCATGTCCTTGTCGTGCTCCACCACAATGACCGAGTTGCCGATATCGCGCAGGTGCTGCAAGGCTTTGATTAGCCGCTCGTTATCACGCTGATGCAGGCCAATACTCGGCTCGTCCATGATGTAGAGCACGCCCACGAGCTGCGTCCCAATCTGGGTGGCCAGGCGGATGCGCTGGCTTTCGCCGCCGCTCAACGTCCGCACCGAGCGGTGCAGGCTGAGATAGTCTAGGCCCACTTCCAGCAGGAAGCCGATGCGCTTGCGGATTTCCTTGAGCAGCTCGCGGGCAATGAGGTTCTGGCGGTCGCTCAGGCGGCCTTCCACGTCTACAAACCACGCCGACAGCTCGTTGATGTCCATCACCGAGAGCTCGCCGATGTGTCGGTCGGCCAGCCTGAAGTGCAGGCTTTCCTTTTTGAGGCGGTAGCCGTCGCACACCGGGCAGGTTTGGGCCTGGGTGTACTGCTGAATCCAGTCGCGGATACTTTCCGAATCGGACTCCATCTGCCGGCGCAGGAAGGGAATAATGCCCTCAAACGGCTCGGTATAAACGGCTTTCGCGTCGTCGGCCTCGTCCTGCGTGATGCCGTGCAGCAGGTGCTTGAGCAGCTCGGGGTCCAGCTTCTCGATGGTCGTGTTGAGGCTGGCCTTGTGCTTTTTGAGGATGAGCTGCAGCTGCTGGAAAATCCAGATGTCGCGGTACTCCCCTAGGGGCGCGATGGCCCCGCGGCTGATGCTCAGCTTGGGGTCGGGAATGACCGTTTCCTCCGTAATCTGCTGCACCTCGCCCATGCCGGCGCAGTGCGGGCAGGCGCCGTAGGGCGAGTTGAAGCTGAACGTATTCGGCGCCGGGTCGTCGTAGGCGATGCCCGTTTCGGGGTCCATCAGGAAGCGCGAGAAGAACTGCGGCGCGGCTTTTTTGGCATCGGGGTCGAGCACCAGCATGGTGCCCTTGCCGTGGGTCATGGCGTTCTGCACCGAGCCCGAGAGGCGGAAGCGGTCCTCCTCCTTCACCACGAGCCGGTCAATCACGATTTCAATGTCGTGAATTTTGTAGCGGTCGACCTGCATTTTGGGCGTGATGTCGAGCAGCTCGCCATCGACGCGCACCTTGGTGAAACCCAGCTTAGCAATCTTCTGAAAGTCTTCGCGGTAGTGACCCTTGCGGCCCTTCACCACCGGCGCCAAAATTATCAGCTTTTTGCCGTCGTAGTGCTTGAGGATGTAGTTGATAATCTGGTCGTCGCTCTGCCGAATCATCTTCTTGCCCGTGGCGTAGCTAAACGCCTCAGCCGTACGCGCATAGAGCAGGCGCAGGAAGTCGTAAATCTCGGTAATCGTGCCCACCGTCGAGCGCGGGTTGCGCGAGGTGGTTTTCTGCTCAATCGAAATTACCGGCGACAAGCCTTCAATCTTGTCCACGTTGGGCCGCTCCAGCCCGCCCATGAAGGAGCGCGCGTAGGCCGAAAACGTCTCCATGTACCGCCGCTGCCCTTCGGCATAGATGGTATCGAAAGCCAACGACGACTTACCCGAGCCCGATATCCCAGTGAAAACCACCAGCTTACCGCGCGGAATGCGCACGCTCACATTTTTGAGGTTGTGCTCGCGGGCGCCGTACACTTCGATGTAGGGCGCCTCGGCGGCGGCACCTAGAAGTGGCTGTTCCGTGCCCGGGGCCTCGGTGGGCGGCAGGGCAGCGGGCGTTTGGTGCTGCGCGGCCACGGCCCAGCCGGCGGGCGCGGGCTGGCGGCCCACGGGCAAGTCGTGCTGCACGTCTGGGGTCTGCTTTTCAGCTACTTCCACCAGTTCGGAGGCAGTAGCGGCCGTCAAGATTTCGGCGGCGGGGGCAGTTGACTTAGCTGCCTTTTTAGGGGCGGCTTTGGTTTTTTTCGGAGCGGGAGCAACGGGAGCGGTAGCCGTTTTTTTAGCCATGCGGGCAAATCAGAGGAACAAGCGAAGGTACGGGAACGAACCGGCGGGGGCGGCAAAAACTTAAATTTTAACCTCCCGCGTGGCGGCGGGCCGACTGCCACTAACAAGCCTGGCCGCCGAATGGTGCGGGGCTATTTCCCTTTCTTTACTGGCCCGGCGGCTGGGGATGGCCGCGCTTCCACTTTTTTTATACATCGTAGGTATGCATCAGCTCTTCCGCTTTCCCATCTTGTCGAGCGTCCTTTTAGGCGCTGGTTTACTGCTGAGTAGCCCGGCGGCCCACGCCCAACTGACTGTTCCGGCCACGCTTGGCTACGACTTCCTGACCATGACCACGATAGAGGGTACCAAGGCTTTCTCCGCTATCTTATTCTCCCCGGCGTTTCAGGGTAAAACCGAAATGCCGCTTATAGCTCGCAATGTGCTGAGCGCCGAGAAATACAAGGAGCTTATTCGCCAAAATACGGAGCTGGTCAATGGGCAGCTCAGTGCCCTGACGGTAGCCGGCTGGGAGCTGGTGCAGGTTTATACGCCCAGCTCCCCGGCCGAGGCGCGCTGCTACCTTTTCCGCAAAGCCAAAAGTTAAGCTGCTGCGTATAGCTCTCGCCAACTGCATGGCCAGCGCCTTTTTGGCACTGTGCTTGCCTAGGTGCCGCTATCCTATTCTTTCTTTCTCATGACTATTTTTCAAAAAACTGCCGCCTTCGCCGTGCTCAGCAGCCTGGCGCTGGCCGCTGAGCCAGCCCGCGCTCAGGTCAACATCAACATTAATACGGCCCCGCCCGTGGTAGTGGGCGCGCCCGCCAATGCCCAGTACTACTACATTCCGGAGGCTAACGCCTATTACGACGTGCCGGCCCGCCGCTACCTCGTGCAGCGCAATGGCCAGTGGGCACGCTACGAGCGCCTCGATGGCTACGACCCGCGCAACTTCCACCCCCAGTACATCGACTACCGCGGCGATTCGCCCTGGCTCTGGAAAGGCAAAGGCCACCCGCACGGCATGCCCCCCGGCCAGGCCAAAAAGATGGGCTACGGCGATGACTACGGCAAGGGCAATGGCAAGCATAAAGACAAGGACAAAGGCCACGGCCGCCACTAGGCCAGCCCGGACCCTAGGGTCATCCACTACTCCAAAAGGCGCCCGAGAGGGCGCTTTTTTTGGGCCTAGCCGGCTAGGCCGGCCCGTCGAGACAGTTGGGGCGTTGGGCCGCACAATCGGCTTGCCCATCGAATGCGACGGTTTTCAGGCACCTGCTTTGCCTTGGAGTAAGTATCCCGTTCACTTCTTCTTCGCTTCCATCATGAACTTCCGCTCGCAGCTTCTCGCCTTCGCCTTTGGTGCCATTACTACCCTGGCCGCCCCCGCCGCCCACGCCCAGGGGCGCGGCAATGCCCAGTTTGGCCGCCCTGCCTGGGGGCCCGCCACCCCAGCCGGCGCGCAGTACTACTACGTGCCCGAAATAGATGGCTACTACGACCTAGCTGCCCGCAACTACATGGTGCAGCGCAATGGCCGCTGGGTAGCCGTGGCGACGGTGCCGGGCTACAATACGGCCAACTTCCACCCGGTAGTGGTCGATTACCGGGGCCGCCAGCCCTGGACGCAGTACCGCGACCACCACGCCCGCTACTACCGCCCGGTAGCCGTGCAGCCGCGCCCCGTAGTAGTGCAGCCGCGGCCCGTGGTAGTGCGGCAGCGCCTGGTAGTGGTGCGGCAGCGCACCGTGGTAATCGACCGCGACAACCGCGGCCGCAACCGCCGCTAAGCCGCCGAGCTGCCCTAGGCAACAACCCAAAAGCCCCGCCACCAGGCACGGCTTTTGGGTTCGTCGGCAGCGTAAGCCGCCCGGCCCGTAGATTGGGCGATTCTATCGAATGACCCAAAATCCGGCACTGAACTTGCCTGGTAGTCAAGTAGTAATTCCTCGCTTATTTTTTTGTTTTTGTCATGAAATTCCGCCTTCGTTTTCTTGCTTTCGCGCTGGGCACGGGCCTGGCCTTTGCTGCGCCCACGGCCGCCCAGGCACAAGTGAGCGTGGGCATAAATATTGGCCTGCCGCCCTGGGGGCCGGCCGTGCCGCAGGGCACGCAGTACTATTACATTCCGGAGATTGACGGCTACTACGACATTTATAATGGCGTGTACCTCGTCTTTGATGGGTACCAATGGGTGCAGATGCCCTACCTCGACGGCTACGACCCCTACTACTTTCACCCCTATCCGGTGAGCTACGTGGGCGCGCAACCCTGGCTGTACATCGGCACCTACCGCAACCGCTACCCGCAGTACGTGACCGGCTTCCGGCGCGGGGGCTACGGCAACAATGGCCGCTCGTATAGCCACGACTACGGGGCAGGCCGCGTGTATGGCTACGACCGCGGCGGCTACAACGGCCGGGGCTACGACCGCCCCGGCAATGGCTACGGCAACCGCCCTGGCAATGGCTACGGCGACCGCCCCGGCAACGGCAATAGCTACGGTAATCGACCCGGCAACGGCGGGGGCTACCGGCCCGGCCAGGCTCAGAATGGGCCTGGCAATGGTGTTCGGCCCGGCTTTAGCGGCGGGCAGCCTGGGGGTAATCCTGGCGGGCAGCCCGGCGGAAACCAAGGCGGGCAGGTAGGCCCTGGCCGCGGGCAGACGGGCGCCGCGGGTGGCTTTGGCAGCGGGCAACCCGGTGGGCAGGCGGGCCAAGGGGGCGGCCGGCCCGGCGGCTTCGGCGGCGGCAACTCCGGCGGTGACCAGCGCGGGGGCGGCGGTAACCCCGGCGGCGGCCAGCGCGGAGGCGGTAACTCAGGGGGCGGCCAGCGCGGCGGGGGTGGCAACCCAGGCGGCGGTGGAGGCGAGCGGCGTGGCGGACGCTAGGCTATTGCCGGCTGCCAGCTAGTTAGACATAAAGAAAGGGGCCTGTCTGCCAGACAGGCCCCTTTCTTTATGTCTAACTAGCTGGCTTAATAGTACTAGACCTGATTACTCACTGCAAGGTCTTCCCACTTCGTATTCTCCTGCAGGGCGGCAGGCGCGGGCATTCGGCCCTGGCCAAGCAGCTCGGTGATGTAGAGCATGTCGGCGTCGCGGCCCATGCCGGCCACAGCCGTGATGCGGTCGGCCTGCACGTAGAAGGCCAGAAAATCCTGCTTGGCTACCTCGCCGTGGTAGATGATGGTGTCCCACTGCTCGGCGTGGCCGGCGTAGCGCAGGCTCTTACCATACTGCTGCGTCCAGAAGAAGGGCGCCGCTGTAAACTCTTCCAGCTGGCCCAGCATGTTGCGGGCCGCTACGGCGCCGTGCTGCTGCGCCAAGCGCCAGTGCTCGATGCGGGCCGGCTGGCCAGTGGCCGCCAGTGGGAAGCGGGCAATGTCGCCGGCCGCGTACACGTTGGCGGCGGCTAGCAGCTGCGCGTTCACGGACAGGCCGCCGTCTTTGTCGAGCGTAAAAGCATCTTTCAGAAACTCGGTGGCCGGGCGCACGCCCACGCCGAGCACAACGGCATCGGCGGGCAGGGTATGGCCGGTTTTGAGCTGCGCGCCCGTTACGTGGCCCTGTTCCCCTAGGAGGGCGGTCACCTCGGCTTCTACCTCAAATTTTACGCCTTTCTCCTCGTGCAATGCTTGAAACATCGCCCCGATTTCGAGACCTAGGATGCGGGCGAAGGGCACCTTTTCTTGGGCGATAACTGTCACGGCCCGGCCTTCGCTGACCAGGCTGCTGGCGGCTTCCATCCCGATAAAGCTGGCGCCGATGATAACGACGTGCTTGGCGGTCTGGGTGGCTTCGAGTAGCGCCTCAGCATCGGCCTGGGTGCGCAGGGGCAGCACGCCGGGCAGGTCGTGGCCGGGCAGCTTGGGCAATAGATTAGGCGTGCTGCCAGGGGCCAGCAGAAGCTGGTCGTAGGGCAGCGGCGGCTGGCCATCCAGCTGCACTTCGTGCTTACCTAGGTCTACACCCGTGACGCGGCTATTTTGTCGGCGCTCAATCTTTTGCTGCGCGTAGAAATCGGCTTCGCGCAGCGGCAGTGTCTCCGGCTTGGCCTTGCCGGCCAGGTAGGCTTTGCTGAGCTTGGTGCGGTCGTAGGGCAGTTGCTCCTCGGCCGACACCAGCACCACGCGGCCCGCGAAGCCTTCGCGGCGCAGCGTTTGGGCCGCAAACTCGCCGGCCGCTCCGCCGCCCACGATGACAAACGTACGCGGGTCGGCCGGCGCGGCGGCCGCGGGTGGGGGCGTGCCGCCCAGCTCGGCCGTGGGGGTGGTGTCGGGCTTGTCAGTGCTGGCGGGCGGGCTTGGGGGCACCTGCACCAGGATGCGGCCCTCGGCCTCGCGCACGGCGTAGGTGGGCAGGTCGTCGAGGGCGGGCGGCTCGCAGAGGTGGCCGCTGTCGAGCTTGAAGCAGGCGTGGTGCCAGGGGCAGATGAGCTTGCCATTCACCACTTTGCCTTTTTCGAGCGGCGCGCCGTAGTGCGGGCAGTTGGGCGCAAAGGCGTGCACCTGGCCCTGATGCCGGGTCAGCAGCACTTTGGGGCCGTCGTGGGGAGTAGGGAAGGTTTGGATGGCGCCTTCGGGCAGACTGGCGGCGTCGGTGAGGTCAATTTCGGAGAGCATGGGGCCTAGTAAGTACAGTTGAGCTAACAACGTAGCGCCCTAGGTTAGGGTTAGTTGGCTAGCGGGGCACCTAGGGGCCGCCACGGCGGCCAGGCACGTAGTTTTGGGGCCGCCGCGGGGGAGCCGCCTCTTTTTTTGCCTATGGTTTTCAGTAGTACGCTCTTCCTGTTCTACTTCCTGCCCGTGTTCTTGCTGGTGTACTGGCTGGTGCCCACCCGCGCTAAAAACCCGGTGGCCCTGGTAGCCAGCCTGCTCTTCTACGCCTGGGGTGGGCTCAATTTTCTGGCTTTGTTCCTGGGCTCGGTGGTGGTCAACTTCCTGCTCATTCGGTTTATGGATGCCGCGGAGGCGCGCTGGCAGCAGCGTATATTTCTTATTATCAGCATACTACTCAATGTTGGTATGCTGGTTTATTTCAAATACGCTAACTTCTTTCTCGACAATGCCAGTGCCGTGCGCAGCTACTTCGGCGGGCCGCCCCTGACGTGGGAGAAAGTTGTCCTCCCCATCGGCATCTCGTTTTTTACCTTCGAGAAGCTCACCTACACCATCGATGTGTACCGGGGGGTGAACAAGCCGCTGCGCTCGTTCTGGGATTTCCTGCTCTATATCATGCTGTTTCCGAAGATGATAGCCGGGCCTATCGTGCGCTTTCACGAAATTGCGGGGCAGCTCACCGACCGCCGCGCCTTTGATACGGTCGATGAAAAGCTGGCGGGCCTGTTTCGCTTCGCGGTGGGTTTGGGCAAGAAAGTGCTCCTTGCCAACGTACTCGGCGAGCAGGCCGACCGCGTGTTCAGCCTCGACCCGGCGGGCTTGGCTATGAGCCAGGCGTGGCTGGGGGCGCTGGCCTACACCTTTCAGATTTACTTCGACTTCTCGGGCTACTCCGATATGGCGTTGGGCCTAGGGCGGCTCATGGGCTTTCAGTTTCCGGAGAACTTCAACTCGCCTTACGCTGCGCGCTCCATCAGCGAGTTCTGGCAGCGGTGGCACATTACCTTGGGGCGCTGGATGCGCGACTACCTCTACATTCCGCTGGGCGGCAACCGCGTGCGGCCCAGCCGGCTTTACGTCAATCTGTGGACCGTCTTCCTCTTGTCGGGCTTCTGGCACGGCGCTGCCTGGACGTTTATTGCCTGGGGCGCCTACCACGGTCTGTGGCTGGTGCTCGAGCGGTTGTTTTTGCTACGCGTGTACCGCCGCCTTGGCGCGCTCAGCATCGTGCCCACGTTTCTAATTACCGTGGCCGGCTGGGTCCTATTTCGGGCCGAAACCCTGCCCAAGGCCCTGGCCTACCTAGGCCGCATGGCTGGCCGCTGGCCCCAGTCGGTGGCTATGCTGAGCGGCAAGCCGATTGACAACCGGTTCTGGTTGGTGCTGGGCCTATGTGCTTGCTTTGCCTTTATGAACGCGGTAGGCACCCTAGAGCGGCGCAACCTGCGCCTGTACGCCGCGCACCCGCTTTCGCTGGGCCGGGCGGTGGGCCTCGGTATCGCGAGCGTGGTGCTGCTGGTCCTGAGTGCCGGCGCTATCGTTAGCAGCACGTTCAATCCATTTATTTATTTTCGCTTTTAGCGGCTTGCGCCGGGCTGCGTTCGCTATGGAAGTTTCTGCTCCTTCTCCTGCCAAGCGCTGGCTGCTAGGTATCCTGCTAGGACTTTGGCTGCTGCCGGCCGTGCAAACGGCCTTGTACATGAAGTTTTTGCGGCCGACCCGGGCGGCGTTCGAAGTCAAGCTCCCCCGCCCCGCTTTCAGCTGGCGGCAGTGGTATCGCGGCGAGCTTCAGCCCGCTTGGGAAGACTACGCCACGCAAAAGCTGGGCCTGCGCGAGTGGCTGGTAGAGCCGTACAACCAGCTTCAGTACAGCGTATTGCAGCAGTCTACCAATACGCAAGTGGTGCGGGGCAAGCACGGCATGCTGTTCGAAGTAGGCCCCCTGCAAAGCGCGCTGGGCCGCATTGCGCCCGCCACCGGGGCGCAGGTGGCCGCGCAGGTGCAGCGCCTGCGCGCCGTGCAAGACACCCTGGCCCGCCGCGGTAAGCTACTGGTCTTCGTCATTGCCCCCAGCAAGCCCGAGCTATACCCCGAAAACCTGCCCGACTCGTGCCAGCGCCTGCCGCGGCGGCCCACGGCCTACGAGCGCTACCGCCAGCCTATGCAAGCGGCCGGCATCAACGTGCTCGACCTGGCGGCCGTGTTCCGGGCCTGGAAGCGCAGCAGCCCCTACCCCCTGTTTCCCAGCGGTGGCACGCACTGGAGCGGCTACGGCTTCGTGCGGGCGGCCGATACTCTTATGCAGTATCTGGAGGCGCGGGGTAAGCTACGGCTGCCCCGCGTGCGCCAAACCGGGCTGGTAGTGGGCGCCGCCCCCCGCTACTCCGACAACGACCTGACGCGCCTGCTCAACCTGCTGCACGACCCGGCGCCCACGCCACCGCTAGCCTATCCCGAAGTAGCTTTTGACCCGCCAGCCCCCGGCCAGCGCCCGCCGCGCCTACTGCTGGTGGGCGACAGCTTCGGCTGGAGCTTCATCGAGTTCTACCCGTATCTGCCGCAGTTGAGCGCGCCGGGCTCGGCCTACTGGTACTACAACCACGACGTGGCCTGGACCAACGGCCCGGCCACCGGCCCCGGCCTCGTGGCGGACCGCGACCTGCGCGCCGACCTAGCCAACACCGACGTAGTGCTCTTGCTGTTTAACGCGTCCAACCTAGCCGATTTCGACCACGGCTTCAGCGAACGGGCCGCGCGCGAACTGGCCCTAGGTAAGTAGCCGGACCGCCCGGCGGCCCGGCTACTCAGTAGTGGTTTAAAACTCGGCGTTCTTGGGGAAGCGCGGGAAGGGAATCACGTCGCGGATGTTGGTCATGCCCGTCACGAACAGCACCAGGCGCTCGAAGCCCAGGCCGAAGCCGGCGTGCGGCGCAGTGCCAAAGCGGCGCGTGTCGAGGTACCACCACAGGTCGTCGGCGGGCACGTGCATCTCGGCCATGCGGGCTTCGAGCTTGCCTAGGTCCTCCTCGCGCTGCGAACCGCCGATGATTTCGCCGATGCCGGGAAACAGCACGTCCATGGCGCGTACGGTGCGGCCGTCCTCGTCGAGCTTCATGTAGAAAGCCTTGATTTCCTTGGGGTAGTTGGTCAGGATAACCGGCTTCTGGAAGTGCTTCTCCACGAGGTAGCGCTCGTGCTCGCTCTGCAAGTCGGTGCCCCAATCCACGGGAAACTCGAACTTCTTCTTGGCCGATTTCAGAATCTCCACCGCCTCGGTGTAGGTGAGGCGCTGGAAAGCGTTGTCGGTCACGAAGGTGAGGCGGCCCAGCAGCTCCTTGTCGTAGGTGTCGTTCAAGAATTGCAGGTCGGCAGCGCAGTGCTCTAGGGCATATTTTACCAGGCTCTGGAGGAAGTCCTCGGCCAGGTCCATGTTGTCAGTGAGGTCGTTGAAGGCCACTTCAGGCTCTATCATCCAGAACTCGGCGAGGTGGCGGGCGGTGTTCGAGTTTTCGGCCCGGAAAGTGGGGCCGAACGTGTACACGCTACCTAGGGCCATCGCGGCCAGTTCCCCTTCGAGCTGGCCCGATACGGTGAGGTTGGTTTGCTTGCCAAAGAAGTCCTCGCCAAAGTCTACCGAGCCGTCTTCGGTGCGCGGCGGGTGCTCGGGAGGCAGGGTGGTCACGCGGAACATCTGGCCCGCGCCCTCGGCATCGGAGCCCGTGATGATGGGCGTGTGGACGTAAAAAAAGCCGTTTTTGTTGAAATAATCGTGGATGGCAAACGCCAGCGCGTGCCGGATGCGCAGCACCGCCCCAAACGTGTTGGTGCGAGGGCGCAGGTGGGCAATTTCGCGTAGGTGCTCCAGCGAAGTGGCTTTCTTTTGCAGCGGGTAAGCTTCGGGGTCGGCGGTGCCGAGTACGGTTATTTCAGTGGCCTGAATCTCCGACGATTGGCCTTTGCCTTGGCTGGCTACCAGCTGCCCCCGCACCGCAATGCACGAGCCGGTCGTGATTTCCTTGAGGCTTTCCTCGGGGAATTTCTCGGCATCGGCCACTACTTGCAGCGTGGCCAGGCCCGAGCCGTCGTTGAGGGCGATAAACTGCACATATTTGTTGCCCCGGCGGGTGCGTACCCAGCCCTTCACCAGCACTTCGCGGTTGAGGTCGGTACTCGTGAGCAGTTCTTGGACGCGGGTGCGGCGCAATTGGTCGGCAGGCATAAGCGGTAAGCAAAAGGCAATTGAGCCAGCAAAGGTATAGCCAGCGCTTGCGGCTATCGCCCCTGAGGAGCTAACCCCGGCCGGAATTTGCAAGTATGCGCCTACGACCGGTTAGTTTGTTCTCCCGTATCTCTATCGTCCGCCCTGGCCACCCGGCCCATTTCTGCTAGTTTCCTACCCTATGCAACGCCTCGACCTTTCGCAACACCTCTCCCAGCGCCTTTCGCCCCAGCAAATTCAATTTATCAAGCTGTTGCAAATACCCACGGCCGAGCTCGAAACCCGCATCAAGGAAGAAATGGAGGTGAACCCCGCCCTCGAAGAAGGCGACAGCGACGAGCCGGACGAACGCGACGAGAACTCGGACGACACCCCCGAAACCGCCGATGACCCCAACGACTCGCTCGACAGCGACGACAATACCCTGGACGAGGATTATAGCAGCCACGAGCCCGCCGACGACGGCCCCAGCGGCCCCGATGACTACGCCGACGAGCGCCCCGAGCCCGCCGCCGAAGTCGAGGCCCTAGGTATCGACAACGACAACCACGAAATCGACATCAGCGACTACGTCAATGACGACGAGATAGCGGGCTACAAAATGCAGGGCGACGGCCCCGGTGAGGAAGAGGAGCGCGAAATGCCGCTGGCCGACACCGGCGGCTCGCTCCAAGACTCGCTGCTCGACCAGCTACACTACGCCCAGCTCGACGAGCTGGAGCAAAGCATTGGCGAGCAGCTCATTGGCTCGATTGACGGCGATGGCTACATCCGGCGCGACCTCGCGGCCATTGCCAACGACCTAGCTTTTAGCCAGAACATCGAAGCCACCGAGGCTGAGATTGAAGACGTGCTGCGCGTTATCCAGCAGTTCGACCCGCCCGGCATCGCCGCCCGCGACCTGCCCGAGTGCTTGCTTTTGCAGCTGGAGCGCCGCCCGCAAGATGAATCGACGTTGAATGCGGAACGCATTCTGAACGAGACGTTTGAGGAGTTTACCAAGAAGCACTACGCCCGCATTCAGCAGAAGCTGGACCTAGAGGACGATGAGCTGAAGGAAGCCGTGGCCGTGATTCTGCGCCTCAACCCCAAGCCCGGCGGCAGCGGCCCCGTGAGCGGCGGCAAGGGCAGCGCCGGCGGCGCGCAGTACCTGATGCCCGACTTCATCCTCACCAACGACAACGGCGAGCTGAACCTGACCCTGAACGCCCGCAACGCCCCCGAGCTGCGCGTGAGCCGCGACTACCGCGAGATGCTGCAGACCTACGACAAGGCCGCCAAGAAGGACCAAAAAATGAAGGAGGCCGTGAGCTTCGTCAAGCAAAAGCTCGACTCGGCCAAGTGGTTTATTGACGCCATCCGGCAGCGCCAGAACACCTTACTGCGCACCATGTCGGCCATCGTGGAACGCCAGCGCGAGTTTTTCCTGACGGGCGACGACTCGAAGCTGCGGCCCATGATTCTCAAGGACATCGCCCAGGCCATCGGCATGGATATCAGCACCATCAGCCGGGTGGCTAATTCCAAGTCCATCCAAACAGAGCACGGTATTTATCCGCTCAAATTCTTCTTCTCGGAGGGCATCGCTACCGACTCGGGCGAGGACGCCAGCAGCCGCGAGGTCAAAAGCATTCTCAAAGACCTCATCGGCGGCGAGAAAAAAGACCACCCGCTGAGCGACGACAAGCTGGAGAAAATGCTGAACGCCCGCGGCTACAACATCGCCCGCCGCACGGTGGCCAAGTACCGCGAGCAGCTCAATATTCCGGTAGCCCGGTTGCGCAAGGAGCTGTAATGCGGGCGCTGTGAGTTCGCGAGTGGCCAAAACCCACACCTAGGCCGCCCTGCCAAAACAAAACCCGTTCGCCCGCGTCTTGCTGGCGAACGGGTTTTGTTTTTCTAGCTATGTCCCAACGCATTATTCTCACCGGCGCTACCGGCATGGTCGGCGAAGGCGTATTGCTCACCCTGCTCGAACGGCCTGAGGTGGAGACGATACTGTCCATCAGCCGGCGGCCCAGTGGGCACGCGCACCCCAAGCTACACGAGCTGCTGGTACCCGATTTCTTCGACCTAGGCGGTATTGAGGAGGAGCTGAAGGGCTACACGGCGTGCTTTTTCTGCGCAGGAATATCAGTGGTGGGGCTCACCGAGGCCGAGTATACCCGCACTACCCACGACCTGACGCTGCATTTCGCCGAGGCGCTGGCCCGGCTCAACCCCGATTTAATATTTTGCTACGTCTCTGGTGCTGGCACCGATAGCAAGGAAAAGTCTCGCCAGATGTGGGCCCGCGTGAAGGGCCGCACTGAAAACGACCTGCTGCGCTTATTCCGCACGGCCGGCATGTTTCGCCCCGGCTTCCTGAAACCTGTGGCGGGGCAGCGGCATATTCTGCCACTTTACCGGTGGATGGGCTGGCTGTACCCAGCGCTACGAAAAGTCGCGCCCGCCACCGCTTGCTCGCTGCGAGAATTGGGCCTAGCCATGCTGGCCGCCAGCCAGCGCGCCCACCCGATGATGGTGTATGAGGTGCGGGATATCGTACGGCTAGCCAAGCAAGCAAGCCTAGGCGCAGCTAGCCCTCAGCCAGCTGTAGTAGCACCTCGTAATAAGGCCGGCCCAGCACCCGCGCCTTGAGCCAGGCGTAGAAGCTAATTACTTGTAAATCTTCGCGCTCTTCGGACAAAAAAGCGGGAATGCGCGCCACCCGCGCGGCAAACTCGGGGGTGCGCGCCACGGCCGGGTTATCGATGATTTCGCGCACAAAGCCCATGTAGCGCAGCACCGAGTGGTAGGGGCCACCTAGGGGCGTGGCGGCCGTTTCGGCCGTGGCCTCGGCGGCCGGAAACTGCTCGTACAGCCGCCGCTCCACGGCCTTGAGGCGGCTGAGCGCCTGGTCAGGGTTGCCGAGCTCTATTTGCACGAGCATCTCGCCCAGGTTGTGGTTGAGAAGCCACTCCAAGCCCAGGTTTTGCTCCATCCAGTGGTCGGTGCGGTCGAGGCTGATGAGCGTCTGGTTGGCCTTGTGAAAATTGCCTTCAGCAAAGTAGTGGAAGCTAAGCTGCAAGCGCGCCGTAAGCTGGTCGGCGGGCAGCAGCGCTGGCTTGGCTTTCAAAGCTTCGTCTAAAATACTGATGCTGTCGCGGTTGCGGTGCAAAAAAGCATAATTAGCCGCCAGCAAAAACGTGAAGCGCGGCCCTAGGTCGGCAAACTGCCGGCCCGGCGTGCCGGCCAGCACCGCCAGGCCCTGCTCGAGGTACGCTACCGACTCGGCAAAGCGGCGCGAGCGGTACAGGGCGTGGGCCAGCATGTAGAGCAGCCGCAGCTGGTAGCCCCGGTGGGCCGGCGCAAAGCCGTGGCGGCGCTCCATGAGCCGGTAGCAGCGCTCGATGTAGGGCGCAAACGTGGGGAAGTCGCCGCGCACCAGCATAGCGTGCCGCGTGATGCTCATGAGCCGGCACAGCAGCGAGGGCGAGCGCGCAAACGCCTCTTGCAAGTCGTACTCGACCAGAATACTGCGCAAAATCTCATCGACCGGCACGGCGCCGCGGCCCCGCAGCCGGGCCTGGCGCAGGCGCTGGCGCAGCAGGCTGTCGGCAATGGCGGCGCGCTCCTCCTCGTCGGCAGCCTTTTTGTTGCGGTGGCGGCGCTGGATAATCTCGTCGAGCGGGTCGGCATAGGGCGAGTTGGCGTACTGAATCTGCAGGTTATACACCGCGTTCAGGGGCTCGTACTGCTCGTTGTCCTGGGCCAGCTTTTCGGCCTTGCGCAGCAGGTTCCAGGCCAGGCGCGGCACGCCGGCCCCAAAGAGATACTGGGCCAGCGTGAGCTGCCCGCGCACCGAGGTGGCGGCCGTGGCATCGTGCTGCCGCTGGCGTAGCAGCAGAAAATCAGTGAGATACCGCAGCAGGCGCTTGCGCAGAGCATAGTACGCCACGGCGTTGGGCTCGTCGGGGTAGAGCTTCTGGATGAGCTCTTCGGAGCGGTATTCCTTGGGGCTGAGCAGCAGCTCGAGCAGGCGCAAATCTTGCCGGCCGGTGGCCTTGCGGCGCTGCCACTGAATGAATTGCCCTAGGTCGCGGCGGTCGTCGGGCGGCAGGGTTTGCAGGGTCAGGCGCAGGTCGTCCATGGCGGGTAACAGAATTCTTCTGCCCGAAAGTAAGATGAACACTCTCTGAAAAGCGCAGGCGGGCGCCTACCCACCGCTAATACCTAAACGGATTACAGATAAGCTATTCATTTACAAGCGCCTATCCGCATTACCCATTCATTTCAAAAGTCGGATTATTCTAAAAACCGCTTTTTGCTGGCTGTTCGCAGCGCCTAGCTTCGCTTTCCCATCTGGCTTGGCTCTGCTTATGAAACAGTTATACCGCCTCCTGCTACCGCTGAGCGTAGCGAGTAGCTTATTATCGTCGTGCAGCCCGCGGGCTTACCTAGGTTCGCAGGCGGCGTCCGTTGCGGCGCCGGGCCGGCCGGTGCTCGCCTCGGCCACGGTCGCGGTGCCGCTGGCTGCCCCAGCCGCCCTCTCGCCGGCCGACCTCGCCAGTGCAGCACCGGCATTGGCGCCGCCTATGCCAACGGTTCAGTCTCCATTGGGTAAGGCTGCTCGCCCGGCGCGCAAAGCCCGGGCTGAACCCCGCAAACTACTAGCTACAAAGCCACTAGCGCGAGCAATGCTACCGCGCACGCGGCACCGCGCCCCTGAAGCAGCGGGTATCCCCACGGGCCTGGAAGGACTGGGCGGTGCATTTCTACTAATAGCCCTGCTCGCATTCGCCTTTTTGGCCTTGGTGGGAGTAGCCTTGATGCTCTTGACCAGGTTTATAGTGAACTCACTTGAAAACCGGAAGCGACGCAAGCCCTAGGCAGCTAACATAAGCCCATCCATAACTCAACCGTTAGTCCCCCCGTATAAGCTCCACAACCCACCTCTTTCTTTTTCACTCATGGACGCTAATAACAATAACATCGACGACAGCACCGAACTGCAAGCTCGCGGCAACTGGAATGAAGTAAAAGGCGCTGCCAAGCAGAAGTGGGGCCAGCTCACCGACGACGACCTGACCTACGACGAAGGCAAGCAAGACGAGTGGTTTGGCAACCTGCAAGCCAAAACCGGCCATGCCATTGACGAAATCAAAGATTGGTTCTCGCAAACGTTCAGCGGCACGGACAACGACCCGAACCGCCCTTCGAACCAGAACCACAGCTAGTTTCTAGCTTTTCCTTTTTCTAAAGAAGCCCCGCTCCTATCCTGGTGCGGGGTTTCTTTTTGAATTATGAGTCAGAAGTTATGAGTTGATACCTAGCTCGCAACTCACAACTTTTAACTCAAAATTCTTCACTCATTTCCTACCCCCACAAGTCGGCGGCCACGCGGTAGGTGTTGGCGTGGGCCTCCACGATGTCGGCGATGCGCTCGGAGTAGCCGCCGCCCATGCACACCACCGTGGGCAGGCCGCGCTGGTGCAGCGCGCTCAGCACCAGCTCGTCGCGGCGGCGGCAGCCGGCCCTGGTCAGGGCCAGGTAGCCAAGCTTGTCGGTGGCCAGCACGTCCACGCCGCTGAGGTAAAACACAAAATCGGGGCGCACCTGCTCGTCGAGCAGGCGGGGCAGCGTGTCAGCCAGCAGCCCTAGGTACTCGTCGTCGCCGGTGCCATCGGGCAAGGGCAGGTCGAGGTCCGAGATTTCTTTGCGGCCCGGAAAATTGCGGGCCCCGTGCATCGAAAATGTGAACACCCGCGGCTCGTGTTGAAAAAGGGCCGCCGTGCCGTTGCCCTGGTGCACGTCGAGGTCAATAATCAGAATCTGGCGCACGCGGGCCGGCTCGTGGGTTAGCAGCCAGTTGGCGGCCACCGCTTGGTCATTGAGCAAGCAAAAGCCCTCAGGCCGCCCCGCAAACGCGTGGTGCGTGCCCCCGGCAATGTTGAGGGCCACGCCCGCCCCCGCCAGCACCCGCTGTGCGCACCCGATAGTGCCGCCCAGCAGCGTCATTTCGCGGCCGGCCAGGGCGGCGCTCCACGGGAAGCCGCTGGCCCGTTCCTCTTGGCGCGTAAGCTGGCCGTGCAGCAGGCGGTGCACGTAGTCAGCGTCGTGGGTGAGCAGCACATCGGCCAGGGCCGGGGGCGTGGGCACGAAGAAATCGCTGGCCGTGGCGGTGCCTTCGTGCAGCAGCTGCTCGGGCAGCAGCTCGTACTTCAGCATCGGAAAGCGGTGGCCCGGCGGTAGGGGCAGGATGTAGTTGGGGGCGAAAGCAATAGTCACTAGCTACCTAGGGAACAACTGGGGTATGAAACGTGGTTGACATGGGAATAAATAGTAATTTTCCCAGTAAACTCGTCCAATGTGAATTTGGTCGATTTATTTAGCTGTTAGGTCGAGAAATATAATCCGATGCCGGAGCATTTTCGTATTTTTCTTTAACCAAATTATGGCTACGCTGCTCCTTCCCACCCGCTTACCTTATCTTATTAATGGCATCTCCTCGGTCTATTCCTGCCAGGTCGCTGGCCCCTTCCGAACGGCGCTACCGCCGTTCAGCTTTCAACGGCGCTAAACAGCTCAGCGCCGCGCAGGCGCCCAACCGCCGCATTTTAGTACTATTGGCATTACTTACTTTTGCCCTAGTGGCCTCGTTGGCCATCATCGTGGGCGTGCACTTGCAGCGCGACGGCGAGCAGGCGACGGGCTATCCGTCAGCCGTTATTCATCCAGCCAACCGTTAACGAGGCCACCCAGTACGCTGCCACTTTCCTTCTGGGCATTGCCGCCGCCGGCCGCGAGCGCCCGAACGAGCTTCTTGATGGGCATCGACTGAATCCAGACGCGGCCCGTGCCGCGTAGCGTGGCCAGCAGCAGCCCTTCGCCGCCAAATAGCATCGACTTGAGCCCGCCGGCCCGAGCCACGCTGAAGTCGATGCCCGGCTCAAAGGCTACTACGCAGCCCGTATCCACGCGCAGCAGCTCATTGGTGAGGCGCTTTTCGATGATGGTGCCGCCCGCGTGCACAAAGGCTTTGCCATCGCCGGTGAGCTTTTGCAGGATAAAGCCTTCGCCCCCGAAAAAACCCGCCCCAAACTTCTGGTTGAAGTGCAGGCTGATTTTGGTGCCCTTGGCGGCGGCCAGAAAGCCGTCCTTCTGCACGATGAGGCCGCCAGGCAGCGCCCCTAGGTCGAGCGCAACGATGGTGCCGGGGTAGGGCGCCGAAAAGGCCACGCGGCTTTTGCCGTGGCTGCCCCGGTGCGTGAAGTGCGTCAGGAACAGGCTTTCGCCGGTGATGAGGCGGGTGCCCGCCGAAAATAGCTTGCCCATCAAGCCTTGGTCGGGCTCCGAGCCATCGCCCATTTTGGTTTCGAAGGCAATGGCCTCGTCCATGTACACCATTGCGCCGGCTTCGGCAATGATGGTTTCCTGCGGGTCGAGCTCTACTTCGAGCACTTGGATATCGGAGCCGAGAATGCGGTAGTCCACATCGTGCGAGCGCATGGGCAAAGGCAATGGGGTGAGCGGGCAAATGTAGGCGGCAAACCAAACCGGCGCGCTCAGCCCATACTTGGCGGGCGGTTTTTCCGTTTAGGAGTTGTTCTCAACTCTCACGTGGCCAAGCAGTACCATGCGCTTCCTTTTCCTCGCTTCTCTAGGGCTGCTGGCGGTGGCCTCGGCCTGCACCACGGCGGTACCCGGCCGCCAGCACGCCGCGTTTTGGCGCACCAATGGCTACGACCGCCAGGGTGAGCAGCAGGGCCGCTGGCGCACGTATTTTGACGAGCAGAAGCAAACGCGCCTCACTACCGGGCGCTACCGCCACGGGCGCCCCATGGGCCACTGGCGCTACTATACCCCGCTGGGTACCCTCGACCACGAGGAGCGCTACCGCCGCGACTACAGCGACATTACCTTCTACCACCCCAATGGCCAAATGGCCCAAAAGGGCCGCGCCCGCGTAGTTGACGAGGGCACCGTGCTGCATTATTTCTGGTTTGGCGAATGGCGCAAATTCTCCGACACCGGCCGGCTGGTCGAGATTGACACCTACGAGAAGGGCAAGCAAGTCGCCAGCCACCCCATTCAGGATATGTGAAGGAGGTGAAATGGTGAGGGGTGAAATAGTGATTTTTTCTGTTTAGAAACTCACCATCTCACCCCTCACCATTTCATCTCTGCTACAGCTCCGCGCGCGTTTCGGCGGCTTCATCGGCTTCGTTGCCCACGTCTTTTTTGCGCTTGGCCTCGCGGCTAGTGCGTTTCATGAAGTCTTCGTCGGTTTCCTCAGGCTCCTCGGGTGCTTCGATGGCATCGAAGTCCTCTTTCTCGTCTTCAATGGCTAGGCGGGCGGCTTCGGCAGCAGTTTTGGCTTGGGCCTCTTCGCCGAACTGACCTTCGCGGTGCACGATTTTTTTATCGCGCACGTGGCGACCTAGGAACTGGTTTATTTGCTCGATGGAGTAGTTAGACGTGATTTCGCCCAGCGGATTCACGCCGATTTCGAAGCCGTCCAGCTCCTTGTGCACGCGGGCCTTCTTTTCGGGCTCGGGGGCTTTTTGCTTGGGTTTAGTGGGTTTCTTAGCCATCCTCTTAATGAGCAGTTAGTAATGAGCAATGCGTAATGGCCCCTTACTACGCAAAAGGCCGCGCCGTAGGCTATACGACGCGGCCTGAAACCAGGGCTTAGCAACACCAAGCACCTACTCCACGGTGAGGCGGGTGGCTTGCTGGCCGGCCCGCACGAGGTACACGCCCCTGGGCAGGCCAGCGGGCAGGGCCAATTGAGCGCTGCCCGCGGCATTGGTAGTAGTAGTGGCCACCACCCGACCTAGGGGGTCGAGCACCCGCACGGTGGCGCTGGGCGCCGCCCCAATCAGCGTGGCGTGGGCCGCGGCCGGGTTAGGAAATAGGGCCAGGCCCGCGCGCCCCACGGCTACGGTGCGCACGGGCGAGTAGGTGGCCTTGCCATCACTATCTACCTGGCGCAGGCGATAGTAGAGGGCGGGCGCTGTGAGGGCCGCGCCTTCGGCATCGGCAAACTGGTAGGCGTGGGCCACCGTGGCCGTGCCAGCGCCAGCCTGCCGGCCAATCGTTTTGAACATCACGCCATCGAGGCTGCGCTCGATGGCGAAATAGTCGTTGTTTATTTCCGAAGCCGTAGTCCAGCTGAGTACCGGACCGCCCGGCGACCAGGCGGCCTCAAAGCGGCTGAGCGTGACGGGCAGCGGCTGCACCAGCCGCACGGTCACGGGCACGTCTTTGGAGAGGGCGCAGCCCGCCACCGTGCTCGTCACACGGTAGGTGGTAGTAAGCAGAGGCGCCAGAATGGGCGCATCGGCAATGCCCAGAATCGTGCTAGTGCCCATATCCCTCCAGCTGTACACCGCGCCATTCACGTTGGTAGTGGCCGTCAGCTTCACCGAGCTACCCAGGACGATGGTTGCCGCGGCGGGGCTCACGGTCAGTTCCGGCACGGTTACCGTAAGCTGCTGCTGGGTGGCCGGGCCGCACGCCGTAGGTGCCGTGACGGTATAGGTAGTCGACACGCTAGGCGCCACGGTGAACACCCCCGTGGTATTAGTTTGGGTAGGCGTGTTGGGGGCCGTGAGTGTGTAGCTGCCGGTCGAGCCCGTGGCCGTGAGCACCGTAGCGCCGCCCTGGCACACGGTAGTGGCGCTGGCCCCCAGGGTGAGGGTAGGAGCTAGCGTCAGACTAAAATTCAGCACTTTCGCATTGTTACAGTTGACCGTGGTACCCGTGAGCTTATAAACTGCGGACTGCGTGGCCACCGGAAAGATGAACGTGTAGGCCGTGCCGCCGGTCACCGTTCCTGCATTATAGGTAGTCACCGTGTTGTCGGCCAGCGTCCGGGTCAGCAGCACGGTGCTGTTGGAGGTCGGCGTAACCTGAATCTGCTGGTTAGTGGCCGCCGCGGGTGGGCAGTAGCTGTTGGTAACGCTACCCGAGCCATTGTTGGTAGAAGTGGTTGCCGTGCTGCTTCCTGCCGGGTACACGATATCAAAATGGCCCGAACAGCCCCCACCAGCCTGTCCTAGGCTAATGCGCGGTACCAAGAATACAATTATTCCGCCTATAAGTAAAAGTTTTTTTCTCATCCTATAAAAGTGAAAAGATGCTAAAACCAAAAGTCAAGTAATGCTATCTAAAATTTATACAATCTTATAACATTTTATCATAATGCCTTAATAGATAGCATTCAAATCTAGGGTGAGACCAACCTTACAAAAAATGATTATTCTCAGTATGAATAAAAAAACACAAAAGCCCCCTGACCAAAATGGCCAGGGGGCTTTTGTGTACAGTGCAATTTTAGCTAGCCTAGGCGCTCGCTGGCGGCGCGCAGGCGCCCGCTTACTTCGCCCGTGCCCAAGATGGCGAGGGTCTCGAAAAGGTCGGGGCCGGCGCCAGCGCCGGTCACGGCCACGCGCAGGGCTTGCAGTACCTGGCCGGGCTTGAGGCCCTGGGCGGCAGTGGTATCGTTAAAGATGCTCTTGAGCACTTCGGCGTTGGCGCTGGGCTCCGAGTCAGCGGGCAGGGCCTCGGCGTAGGCGACCAGGGCTGCCGACACCTGGGGGTTCCATTTTTTGCTGACGACCGCCTGGTCGTATTCAGTCGGGGCCTCGAAGAAATACTTGGCCTCCTGCCAGAAATCTTGCGGGAAGCTGACGCGCTCCTTCATCACGCCCACTACTTGCTCAGCCTTCTCGGGCGAGCAGGTGATGCCGTGCTCGGCGAGCGCGGTGAGCAGGTAGGGCGCCAGCTCGACGTTGGATTTGGCGCGTAGGTAGTGCTCGTTAAACCACTTTATCTTGGCCTGGTCAAACTTGGCGGGCGACTTGCTCACGCGCTCGATAGTGAAGGCTTCAACCAGCTCCTGCATCGAGAAAATCTCCTGCGCGGTGCCAGGGTTCCAGCCCAGGAAGGCTAGGAAGTTGACCAGTGCCTCGGGCAGGTATCCCTCCTCGCGGTAACCGCGACTCACGGTGGGCTCGCCGGTTTCAGCGTCAGTGCCGCGCCACTCCAGGGCAAACACTGGGAAACCTAGGCGGTCGCCGTCGCGCTTGCTGAGCTTGCCGGTGCCGTCGGGCTTGAGCAGCAGCGGCAGGTGGGCAAACTGCGGCATGGTCTTTTCCCAGCCTAGGTAGCGGTAGAGCAGCACGTGGAGCGGCGCCGAGGGCAGCCACTCCTCACCCCGAATGACGTGGGAAATGTCCATCAGGTGGTCGTCCACGATGTTGGCGAGGTGGTAGGTCGGCATACCGTCCGACTTCATCAGCACCTTGTCATCAACGGCGCTCGAGTGTACCACCACCCAGCCCCGAATCATGTCCTGAAAGCGGATTTCCTCTTTGCGCGGCACCTTGAGGCGAATAACGTAGGGCGCGCCCGCGTCGAGCAGGGCCTGGGTTTCGTCCTCGGGCAGGGTCAGCGAGTTGCGCATCTGGGCGCGCGTGATGCTGTTGTACTGCGGGTTGGGCACCTTAGCGGCCTGCAGGCGCTCGCGCATTACGTCGAGCTCCTCGGGGGTGTCGAAGGCGTAGTAAGCGTAGCCGTCGCGGATGAGCTGGTCGGCGTACGCGCGGTACATGGGCTTGCGCTCGCTCTGGCGGTAGGGGGCGTGGGGGCCGCCCTTCCAGGGGCTTTCATCGAGCTCAATGCCCACCCACTCCAGGCTCTCGCGGATGTAGTCCTCGGCGCCGGGCACAAACCGATTCTGGTCGGTGTCCTCGATGCGCAGAATCATGGTGCCGCCCAGCTTGCGGGCCAGCAGGTAGTTGTAAAGGGCCGTCCGCACGCCGCCAATGTGCAGCGGGCCAGTCGGCGAGGGTGCAAAGCGCACCCGAACAGGTCTTTCACTCATAATACCCCAAAGGTACGGCAGTAGTGAAATGGTGAGATAGTGAGGTGGTGAATTGATAAGCTTCTTGCTGAGAATTCACCACCTCACTATCTCACCATTTCACTACTCGCCAACGGCGATGCACGAGATTTCCACCTCCACGTCGCGGGGCAGACGGCTCACCTCCACGGTTTCGCGGGCCGGGGCCGTGGCCTCGTCAAAATAGGTACCGTATATCTGATTGATAATGGCGAAGTTACCTAGGTCCTTCACGAAGATGGAGCACTTCACCACGTCGGTGAGGGCCAGGCCCGCGGCGGCGAGCACGGCGGTCAGGTTCTTCAGCACCTGGTGGGTTTGGGCGCTCACGTCGCCCGCGCCCACGGGCTGCCCAGCGGCATCGAGCGGTATTTGGCCCGATACGTACACGGTATTGCCAGCCTTAATGGCCTGCGAGTAGGGCCCGATGGGCGCGGGCGCCTGGTCGGAAAAAATAATCTGGTGGGGCATGGGGTGAAAAAGTACGTTAAGTTGGTGTGTCAAAGTAACGCACGAAGCCCCGGCTCCACCTCCTTATAATAAGCTAGCGAGGCTCGTCTTTCTCCGACACGTATACCGCCGGGCACCCGTAAAACTGGGCGTAAGCCACGTTTCCCCACAGGTTTTCATTGGCCGAGATATCGTAGTAAAAGATGGTCTGAGGTCGCTCACGCAAGGGGTCCAAACGCAGGGGCGCAGCGCTGGACGGCGCCGTATGCACGAAGGCTACCCGAGCGCGCTGTTGCTGGTCGTAGCGAGCGGCACTGCCCCCAAGCCAATCGCGGTAGGCCTGCACGACGGTATTGCTTCCCGCCCCAATGCTGTCGTGCGTTAGGTGCACGTTATGGTCCGATAAGCAGGCGACCAGCAGCCAGCCAGTCAGCCCCATCTGTACTGGCCGGGCTACCAGCAGTGCCACGTAGCGCGCCTCGAAGCGGCTGGCCCAGCTGTAGGCACTAAGCAGCAGCCCCGCCACAAAGTAGAGGTATAGTAGGTTTTTCACCCGCAGGGCGGGCGCAAGGCCCGATGCCACATGGCAAAACAAAAAAGCCACCCACACCCCAGCCAGCGTGAGCAGAGGCCACAGCAAAGGCTGTCGCGTGAGGCGGTGCAGCAAGGATGAGTGCGTATCGGCTTGGGCTAGTGCTGCTGCTAGCGGTAGCCCAAGCAGTAGCACTAGCAAAAGTATCCCATCGCCTAGCCAGTTTACTACGCAGTAGACCATGCCGCCGGTAGCTAGTACCATGGCCTTTACCAAAGCGCTAGCGCCGTGCCCGGCGCCAAGGGTATGCCACTCTGCAAAGTGAGCTGGCGAGGCGAGGGTTAGTAAGCTGCCTAGCAACATGGCTGCCCCTAGCCCACCCCACGGCCCGCGCCAGGCGGGCACCCGCAGTGCCCCTGCTGCGCCTATGTAGACCAGCGGCAGTAATAGCGCAGTGACTTCACTAAAGCCCGGAATCAGAAAGCATAGTAGCATTGCGGTTGCCCACTGCAGCCAGTGCGCACTCGATGGCCTGCCGTATAGCCAACAGAGTAAGGCGACTAATACGCCCGTTAGAGTAGCTGGATAGAGGTACGCGACGGAGCCCGTTAGCCAGAATATTCCCTCCGCGGGCCACGGAAATTTTATCAAGGCAATAATAGTCAACAAGCTACCCAGCGCCACGGCTAGTTCACTGCCAGCCTTCGCCCGCCCGGTCACCCCGGCAGTCACTGCATAAAGACTAAGCACAAAGCTGCTTAAACCGCCAAAAATCAGGGCCTGATACGCCTGCGGGTGCGTCCCAAAAAACTTTATTACCACACTAAACAATGAAGCCGAATAGCGCCCGGAAGTATGGCGATACACTCCTGCTACATAGTCTGCCATTGGGCGGCCACGCAGGTAATTTCCAATCGCAAAGTCATCGAGCGCGGGATGACTATAAAATGCCAACACGCTGAGGGGCAACACACACACCCCCGCCGCCAGGGTTACTAGCATCTGGGAGGATAGCCAAGACAACACGCGCATAAAAGAGCAGCAAGCTTGCGTTAAAAACCCCGCTGGTGCTGGCCAGCGGGGTTTTTGGGTTAATGACCTAGGGTGCCCGGTTACTCCACCGTCACCGACTTGGCCAGGTTGCGGGGCTGGTCTACGTTGCAGCCGCGCAGCACGGCAATGTGGTAGCTCAGCAGTTGCAGGGGAATAACGGACACGAGGGGCGTCAGGACCTCCGAAGTAGGCGGCACCTCAATCACAAACTCGGCCATGGCCGGAATGGTCGTGTCGCCCTCCGTCACTACGGCGATGATGCGGCCCTTGCGCGCTTTTACCTCCTGAATATTGCTCACTACCTTCTCGTACGAGCTGTCGCGAGTCGCAATCACGACCACCGGCATGTTCTCGTCGATGAGGGCTATGGGGCCGTGCTTCATCTCGGCGGCCGGGTAGCCTTCGGCGTGGATGTAGCTGATTTCCTTGAGCTTGAGCGCGCCCTCCAAGGCCACCGGGAAGTTGTAGCCCCGCCCTAGGTATAGGAAATTAGGCACATCCTTAAACGTTTCGGCAATGACCTGAATTTCGGCGTCGAGCTTCAGCGCCTTCTCGACCTTGGCCGGAATGCTGTGCAGCTCGGCCATCAGCTCGCGCACCTTGGTTTCGGAAAGCGTGCCGCGGCGCTGGCCAATGCTCATGGCCAGCAGCACCAGCACCGTCACCTGCGCCGTGAAGGCTTTGGTCGAAGCCACTCCGATTTCGGGGCCGGCGTGGGTGTAGGCGCCCGCATCGGTAGCGCGGGCAATGCTGCTGCCCACTACATTGCAAATGCCGAAAATGGTGGCGCCCTTGCTCTTCGCCAGCTCCAGGGCGGCCAGCGTATCGGCCGTTTCGCCGCTCTGCGAGATGGCAATCACAATGTCGCGCTCCGAGATAACGGGGTTGCGGTAGCGAAATTCCGAGGCGTACTCGACCTCGACCGGAATGCGGGCTAGGTCCTCAATCAGGTACTCGGCCACCAGGCCGGCGTGCCAGCTCGTGCCGCACGCCACAATGATGATGCGATGGGCATTAACAAATTTTTGCTCATAAGCCCGGAAACCGGCCATGTTCAGGTGGCCGCCGTCCAGCTCGAGGCGCCCGCGCATCGAGTCGAGGATGGAGCGGGGCTGCTCAAAAATCTCCTTGAGCATAAAATGCTCGTAGCCACCTTTTTCAATGCTATCCAGCTCCAGCTCCAGGCGCTGGATGTAGGGCGTCTGCACCACGTCCTCGCGCGAGCGGATGGCCAGCTGCCCCCCGCGGATAACGGCCAGCTCATGGTCATTCACGTACACCACCTCGTTGGTATACTCGATGATTGGCGTGGCATCGGAGGCCACAAAAAACTCGCCCTCGCCGATGCCGATTACCAGCGGCGACCCCTTGCGAGCGGCAATCAGCTGGTCGGGCGCATCCTTACTCAGCACTACAATGGCGTAGGCGCCCACCACTTCGTGCAGGGCCAGGCGCACGGCTTCTTCAAGCGTGCACTCGTTTTGCGTCTGAATCTCCTCGATGAGGTTGACGAAAACTTCCGTATCGGTGTCGGAGTGAAACACGTGGCCCTGCTGCACCAGGTGGGTTTTGAGGGCCGCGTAGTTCTCAATGATGCCGTTGTGAATGATGGCAATGCGCTCCGAGGTAGAGAAGTGCGGGTGGGCATTCACATCGTTGGGCTCGCCGTGGGTAGCCCAGCGGGTGTGGCCCATGCCCACGGTGGCGTGGGTGTCCTTGTCGCTCAGAAAACCTTCTAGGTCGGCTACTTTACCTTTTTTCTTATAAACGTTCAAGTTACCGTTGAGCAAGGCTACGCCGGCCGAGTCGTAGCCTCGGTATTCGAGGCGATGCAACCCTTTCAAAATAATAGGACAGGCCTCACGATGACCTAGATACGCAACAATGCCGCACATGGCTTATAGGATAAAAAAGAGTGAACGTAAATTTTTATAGGAAAAGTATTAGGCTAAAAACCAGCTTAAAAGTACGGCGTAGTTTCTTAACCAAATGCAATTTTAAAATTTTGGATTAACAAAAAACCGGCCGCCGGACCGCTTGTCGCGGTGCCAACGGCCGGTTGGTAATGCAAAGTTACTACGGCTGAGAATATTCCGGGGCGAGGACTAGCTAGCGAGGTCGTTATAGAGCGCTTGGTAGGACGAAAGCAGGTTTTCGTCAGCGGCTACCTGGCTTAGGTGCTTGCGCGAAGCATATTCCTTAAACAGGCCGTTCAGGTTATCGGAGAAGTCCTCGTCGGAGCGCACCACCGTGTCGGCGTACTGCATACCGAGCTTCACGAAGCCGCTGAAATCAGCCGTTTTTAGCTCCTTCAGCATCTCGTCGTCGATGTCGAGCATTTTGGCTTTCTCAACCAGGTTGCCCTCAAACTTGTCCAGGAACTCGTTGTTGTAGACCGTGAATACCGATTTAGCATCCTTAAAAACCGGGTCTTTCTTGTACGTAGTTTTCAGGTACAACGGAATAAGCGAGGTCATCCAGTCGTTGCAGTGCACGATATCGGGCGACCAGCCGAGCTTTTTCACCGTTTCGAGCACACCTTTGCAGAAGAAAATGGCGCGCTCGTCGTTATCCGCGTGAAATTTATCGTTTTTGTCTACCAGCGCCGATTTGCGGTGGAAGTAATCTTCATTGTCAATAAAATAAACCTGTAGCTTCGCGGTCGGAATCGACGCCACTTTAATTACCAGCGGCTTTTCATCGTCGCCCACGGCAATGTTGATGCCCGAGAGACGTACTACTTCGTGCAGCCGATTCTTGCGTTCGTTGATGATGCCGAAGCGAGGCACGAAAATCCGGATTTCAGCCCCGGCCTCCTGCATGGCGGCTGGCAGGCGGCGCAGCAGCTCAGCCACTTTCGTGGTTTGCAGGAAAGGGTCAATTTCGGTGGCCGCGTATAAGATGCGCAACTTCGACATGATAACTTGGGAAAGGATTTAGGAAAAGGCCAAGGCTTGGCTACACAAAATTACGCATTTTTTAGCGAAAAATCAACAAAATTCATTCAAACCTTGCTTTTAGGCTATACTAAAGAATGTTAATTTTTACCACCGCCGCCGAGCTGCGCGCCCACGCCGAGCAGGCGCGCGCCGCTGGCCGGCGCATCGGCCTGATACCCACCATGGGCGCCCTGCACGAAGGCCACTTGCAGCTCGTGCGCACCGCCGCCGCCGAATGCGACGAGATTATCGCTTCGGTGTTTGTCAACCCCACGCAGTTCAATAACCCCGACGACCTGCGCCTCTACCCGCGCCTGCCCGAGCAAGATGCTGCGGCTCTGGCGCCCGCGGGCTGCACGGCGCTGTTTATGCCCGCTGTGGCCGAGGTGTACCCGCAGCCAACGGTGCTGCGCTTTGACTTCGGCCCGCTGGAGCGGGTGATGGAGGGCGCGCACCGGCCGGGCCATTTCAACGGCGTGGCTACGGTGGTCAGCAAGCTCTTTCACCTGGCCCGGCCGCACGCGGCGTACTTCGGGCAAAAGGACTTTCAACAGGTCGCCATTGTGCGGCAATTAATTGCCGACCTTTCTTTTGACCTGGAATTAGTCGTGTTCCCGACGGTGCGGGAAGCCGACGGCTTGGCCATGTCCTCGCGCAATGCCCGGCTCTCGCCCGAGACGCGGGCGGCAGCGCCACTGCTTTACCAGGTGTTGCAGCAGGCGGCGGCGCAAGTGCGCCTAGGGGTGCTCCCAGCCGAAGTGCAGCAGCACGCCTCAGCCACGCTAGCGCAGCACCCATTGTTTACCCCCGAATATTTTGAAGTAGCCGACGCGCAAACCTTGCAGCCAATCAGCAGCTACGACACCGGCCGCCCGGTGGTGCTGTGCGTAGCGGCTCACCTAGGTGGCGTGCGACTTATTGATAACGTGGTAGTTGAGTAATGGGCAATGGGAGTAATGCTATTCAGTTATTACTCCCATTACCCATTACCTAAAATTACCCATTTTTACCCCCTTGCCTGGCTGTAGTCAATCTCCGTGTTGTCGCCTAGGTTGAGGCTGTGGTTGAGGCCGCGGAACGAGGCGTCGGAGCCCACGATGCAGTCATGCATGACGGCCGAGCTCAGCTCGGAATAAGAGCCGATGATGCTGTCGCTCACGATGGTGCTGCGAATGATGGTGCCCTCGCCAATGGCCACGTTGGGGCCAATGATGGAGTGCGTGATACGGCAGCCGGCGCCGATGCTCACGGGCGGAATCACAACGGTGTCAGTGAAGTCGGGGTAGTCGTGGGCGGCGTAGAACTCGGGCTGGTCGAGCAGGCGGGCGTTGGCTTCGAGCAGGGTTTCCTTGCGGCCGCAGTCAAACCAGTTGTCCACGGCGGCGGGGTGCATCACCTCGCCTTCCTCGATGAGGTGCATGAGCGCATCGGTGAGCTGAAACTCCTCGTGGGTGCGCTGGTCGGTGGCAATGAGCCACTCCAGGGCCTGGGCCAGCTTTTCGGCGTTAGCAACTTTGTAGAGGCCCACCAGGGCGTAGTTCGACTTCGGGATGCGCGGCTTCTCGACCACGCGGTTTACCTGGCCATCGGGGCCAGTTTCGACGATACCGAACAGGCTGGGCGTTTTTACTTCCTTCACGGCCAGGATGGTGCCGGGCTGGGCCAGCAGGGCGGGCAGGTCCACGTCCACAATGGTATCGCCGAGCAGGATGAGCACGCCGTCGGTATCGTGCCGGAAGGTCTCGCGGGCCATGTACAGCGCGTGGCCCAGGCCCTCGCGCGGGGCCTGCACCACGAAGGTGGCGTTGAGCTCAGGGTAGCGCTCGCGCACGTACTGCTCTATTTTTTCGCCTAGGTAGCCAATAATGAATACGTACTCGGTGAGGCCCGCCGCTTTCAGCCGGTCAATGATGTGGCCCAGAATGGTATTGCCAGCCACCGGCACCAGGCTCTTGGGCTGCGTGTGGGTGTGGGGGCGCAGGCGCGAGCCGATGCCGGCAACAGGAATAATGGCTTTCATACGGCTAAAGGTAGGGCTAGCAGCGGTGGAGGCGGCAGGGAAATGCAGCAGCTATACAACTGTGGCGGGGCGCGTGCGTATTTTGCCCCGGTCGGGTCATCAACCGCTAACTAGCGGCGGTGGTTGCGGCGATACACTATCTCATTTCTCACCGCTGGACCTTCAAAATTAACGGCCAGCTTTCAGAAACCCTTAAACCCTTATGAAACGCCTTCTTCTTTACTTCGCCGCGATGGTCACGCTTCTTTCGCAGTCGTCGTGCGGCTACAATGGTATGGTACAGCGCGACCAGGCCGTGAAAGCTCAGGTTGGCAACCTGCAGGGCGCCTACCAGCGCCGCTCTGACCTCATTCCTAACCTAGTAAACACCGTGAAAGGGGCCGCCAAGCAAGAGCAGGCCACCCTGACCGGCGTAATCGAGGCCCGCGCTAAAGCCACCAGCGTGCAGCTAAATGCCAACGACCTCACGCCCGAAAACATCGAGAAATTTCAGGCGGCGCAAAGCCAGCTTTCGGCCGGCCTAGGCCGCCTGCTGGCGGTGAGCGAGAACTACCCCGAGCTGAAAACTAACGCCAACTTTCAGGAACTGCAAGCCCAGATTGAGGGCACCGAAAACCGCATCAACGTGGAGCGTAACAAGTTTAACACGGTTACCAACGACTACAACGGCTTTGTGAAGTCGTTCCCGAACAACCTGTTTGCGGGCATGTTCGGCTTCAAGGAGGCGCCCTACTTTAAGGCTGCTGAGGGGTCGGAAAAAGCACCCACCGTTCAGTTTTAAGTAGGTTGTAAATAGTAAGTTATGAGTTGTGAGTTTGGCCGGATAGCTGGCCGAGCTCACAACTCATAACTTTTGCCTTTTAATTCGTAACTCTCCAACATGACCTCTCCGCTCACTCCGGCTCAGGAAGAATCGCTGGTGGCCGCCATCAAACAGGCCGAGCTGCGCACCTCGGGCGAAATCAGGCTGCACCTCGAGCAAAAATGCCCGACGCCCGAGCCGCTCGACCGCGCCGCCCAGGTATTTGCCGAGCTGAAGATGCACAAAACCAAGCTGCGCAACGGCGTGCTGTTTTACCTGGCCTGGCAGAGCCGGCAGTTTGCCGTGGTTGGCGATGCGGGTATCAATTCGGTGGTGCCCGATGAGTTTTGGGAAGCCGTGAAGGAAACGATAGTGAGTCAGTTTCGGCAAGAGAAGTACGTGCTAGGTCTCGAGCACGGCATCAAGCTGGTGGGCGAACAACTCCAGCAGTTTTTTCCTTACGACGCCGCTACGGACACCAACGAGTTGGACGATACCATTTCTTACGGGGACGACGCCCCTACCTCGCCACCCCGCCGATGAATCAGTTTTTTTTAACGCTACCTACGGCGCGCTCCGTCTTTCGCCCGTCACGCGGGCTCCATTGGCGCAGCTTACTTTGCTTGCTGCTGTGGCTGGGCCTGGGGCTGGCGGCGCATGCCCAACAGCTACCACCAGTACCCAATCCGCCGCGCCTGGTCAACGACCTGGCCGGGGTGATGCAGCCGCAGGAAGTGGCCGCGCTGGAGCAGAAGCTGGTGAGCTACAACGACAGCACGACCTCGCAGATAGCGGTGGTGACGGTGCCCACCCTAGGGGGCAGCGAGATTGCCGACTACGCCCAGAAGCTCTACGAGAGCTGGGGCATTGGCTCCAAGAATAATAACAACGGCATCCTGGTGCTGGTGGCCATCCAGGAGCATCAGGCGCGCATCCAAACGGGCTACGGCCTCGAAGGCGCCGTGCCCGACGCGCTGGCCAAGCGCATCATCTCCAATACGCTGATACCAGCTTTCCGCCAGAACCAGTACTACGCGGGCCTCGACCGGGCCACCGACCAGCTCATTGCCCTAGCCAAGGGCGAGTATAAGGCTGACCCAGCCGACGCGCAACGCACCCGCGGCCGGCGCGACCGCACCGGCTCGGGCTCCTTTTTCTGGATAATTATCGGCGTGCTGGTGCTCATCTTCCTGCTGCGCTCGCGCGGGGGCGGCGGCCGAGACGGGCGCGGCGGCCTAGGCGGCGGCTTTGTGCCCCCCATCATTTTCGGCGACTTCTCAGGCGGCCGCGGGGTCTTCGGGGGCGGCGGCGGCGGTTTTGGCGGCGGAGGCGGTGGTGGCGGCTTCGGTGGCTTTGGCGGCGGCAGCAGTGGCGGCGGCGGCGCCAGTGGCAGCTGGTAGGATTTCAATTAGCAATTAACAATGAGCAATTATCAGTTCCTGGGTCGTGTCAAGCGCACCCTAGGAGTTGATAATTGCTCATTGTTACTTGCTAATTGTCTTATAGGCCGGGTGCTCGTAGAACGGGCGCAGCAGGCGCACTACCTCCAGGGCATCGGCGAGGGCCTCGTGGGCTACGTGGGGCTCGGCATCGCCGGCGCGGGCCTGGCAGATGAGCATCGAGGGTAGGCGCGAATCTTTGTGCCAGTTTAGGTAAAACGCGGCGGGGTCGAGCACGGCGGGCTCCGACCTAACGAGCGTACCCCAGCCGGGCAGCTGCCGCAGAAAGAGCAGGTCGAAGGTGGCGAAGTTCTTGCCGGCCATCACCACGCTCAGGCAGTCTTTTTTATTGGGCCGAAAGCCGTTTGCCAGCAGAAACTCGCGTAGCTGGGGCAGCAGTTCGTCGGGCCGGCAGATGTCGGGCGCGGCCAACTTGGTTTTGTCGGCCAGCTCGTGCAGCAGCCCCGCGTTGAGGGCCAGCGCACCGGCCGTGCCGCAGATTTCGGGGTGGCGCACGGCGCGGCGGAAGGCGGGCAGCTCGGCCAGCGGCGTGGCGGCAGCCCGCTTAGTATCCTCCACCACGGCGGCTAGCTCCAGCACCTGGTGGCGCAGCGGGTCGGGGCCGCTCATTTCGAGGTCAACAGAAACGTAACGCAAGACTTAATGGGTAATTGGCGTAATGGGTAATGAGCGTAATAACTCTGAATACGGTTAAACGCATTTCAGACTCATTACGCTCATTACCCATTACGCCAATTACCCATTAACCTACTCCCAGCGCAAATCCAGCAGCCGCAGCTGCAACGTGCGCTGGCCCCGGAACTCGTTCATCTCCAGGATGTAGCACGCATGCAAGAGTGCCTCCGGGGTATCGAGCAGGCGGGGCAAGTAGTGCCCCAGTCCAAAGCCAATGGCTTCGAGCACGATGCCCGGCGACTGCCCGGGCTGCATCAGGCGCATTTTGAGGTGGCCGGCCTGGCCCACGGGCCGCACCGAAGAAGGCACCGCCCGCAAGCCGGCGCTGGCGAATACGGGCGCGGGGTTGCCGGGGCCGAAGGGCTCCAGGCGCTGCAATTCGGTCAGGAAATCGGCCGTAAGTTGGGTAAAATCAAGCCACGAATCGATGTCCACGGGCCGCACGGGTTGCTGGCCGGTGGGCACGCGGGCCGCCACTTCGCGCATAAACTGGGCCCGGAAAGCCGGCAGGTTCTCGACGGGCAGCGTGAGGCCGGCCGCCGCCCGGTGGCCGCCAAACTGGCTCAGGAGCGGCGCGCAGGCTTCCAGCACTTCGTGCACGTCGAAGCCCGCAATGGAGCGCGACGAGCCGGTGGCCATGCCATCCTTTTCGGTGAGAATAACGGTGGGGCGGTAGTACTGGTCGAGGCAGCGCGAGGCCACGATGCCCAGCACCCCCTGCGGCCAATGCGGCTGAAACAGCACCGTAGCGGGCGACGTAGCTCCGTCGGGGTCTTCGGCAATCAGGGCCAGTGCCTCCTGGGTGGTGCGTGCGTCGGAGAGGCGACGCTCCTGGTTCATGTGGTCGACTACCTCAGCCGTGTAGCGCGCCTCTTGCTGGGTGGGGGCCAGCAGCATATTCACGGCGCGGTGGGCATCGCCCATGCGGCCGGCGGCGTTGATGCGCGGCGCAAAGCCAAACACCAACGAGCTGAGGCTCAAGGGACCCTGGCGCGGCGCGGCTAGCTCGTGCAGCGCCGCCAAGCCAGGGCGCAAGCCGTCGCTGGAGGGTAGTGCCGACGAGGCGTGCGCGGGCCGCGGCGCGGGGCCATCGGCCGTGTCGGAGGCCGTTTGGGCTACTTGCGGCGCGGTGGCCTGGGCGGCGGCCGCCTGCGTCACGTTGAAGCGGCGCAGGCCGTGGGCGGCTAGCACGCGGTTTTCGCCCGTCACGGGCACCACGTCGGCGGCGATACTCACCGTCACGAGGTCGAGCTGGGCGTAGAGCGGCTCGGTGGGCAGCCCTAGGCGCTCGGTGAGGCCTTGCAGGAGCTTGAAGCCCACGCCGCAGCCCGACAGGTCAGGGTACGGGTAGCTGCAATCGAGGCGCTTGGGGTCGAGCACGGCCACGGCGGCGGGCAATGCCTCGCCGGGCAAGTGGTGGTCGCAGATGATGAAATCGAGCCCTACGTCATTGGCGTGGGCCACCTGCTCCACGGCCTTCACGCCGCAGTCGAGGGCAATCACTAGGCTGAAACCGTGAGATTTAGCAAAATCCACGGCCTGCAGCGAGATGCCGTAGCCCTCACGGTGCCGGTCAGGGATGTAGGGCTGGAAGCGGCTCTGCTCCTCGGGCGTGTCCGGGGCTTCGGCAAGCGGCCGCAGATAGCTCACGACCAAGGCCACCGACGTGATGCCGTCGACGTCGTAGTCGCCCAGCACCAGTATTTTCTCCTTATTGTGGAGCGCTTTTATCACTCGCGCCACGGCGAGGTCCATGTCGCACATTAGCCAGGGCGATGGCAAATCGGCTAGCTTAGGCTCGAAAAACTCCTGCGCCGCCGTGGGCGTCGTAAGGCCGCGCTGCACCAGCAGCCGGGCTAGTACCGCACTGATATTCAGCGTCTCCTCGAGGCCGGCCACTGTGTCGGGGTCGGGGTCGGGGGCAAATATCCAGCGCTTGAGAGGTATAACAGGCATTAATAAATAGAACAGGAATAGCCTCAAAAGTACGTAAAAAATAGCCGCCGTACCTTCGCCCGCTCTTTACCCCTGCCATGAGCCGCCTCCGCGAGTTTTACCAGCGCTACCGCCAGTACATTTTATCCGATGGCCTGATGTACGTCGTATTCCTCCTGGCTTTGGCGGTGATGTTCGTCTTTTTTAGATAGGCCTAGGTGGCGCTGTGGCAGACGGCACCCAAGGAAGTGACTTGGCCTTTTGTAAAGCTCAGTGAGGCAGCTTTTCCAGCAAGTAAAAACTGCGCTCGATACAGGATAGTATCTTTATAGCAAGTCATTTAGCCTACTAAATCCTCCTCCCGCCTGGTCAAATCAGCCGATGTACCTTCTCCCGGCCCAACTGGTTGCGCCCGGGTAGCCAGCGTGGCGCTGAGCGCCTGTGCGGCGGCGACCACTTGCGCCGGGTAGTGCAGGCGCGCCAACAACCGAATGGCATTGCGCGTGGTCAGCGGACCGGCTTTAAGGCGGTAGTCGAAGTACCAGTCGTCCGCCGTGACCGTCTCGCAGAAGTGGTATTCGACGTAGCAGGACTGCAAGAGCGCGCCCAACTCCCCATCGTGGGTGGCCGCCACTACCCAGCTGCGCGGCTGCAAGTAGGCCAGCACGGCCTTGTTAGCGGCGACGCGCTCCTGCGTATTCGTGCCTTTGAGGAGCTCATCCAGCAGCAGCAGGTAGCTGCCGGGGGCCGCGTCGCAGGCCAGCAGTAGTTGCCGCATGGTTTCGGCTTCGACCAGGTAGTAGCTCTTGCCCGTGGGCAGGCTGTCGGCCAGGCTGAGGCTAGTGAGCACCCGGCAAAACGGGGCGCGGTAGGCGGTTGCTGGGCACGTCGCTACCGTCTGGGCGAGCAGGGCAGTCACGCCCAGCGTGCGCATAAAGGTGGTTTTGCCCGCCATGTTCGAGCCGGTAAGCAATACTCCCTGCCCGGCCAGGGTGAGGTTATTGGGCACGCACCCCGGCACCAGCGGGTGGTAGCCGCCTTGCAGCTGGATGCCCTCGGCCGCCGGCCCAAAGTGCGGCACGCAGGTGGCGTGGCGCTGGCGGAAGCTGGCCACCGCCAGGGCGCAATCGACGTAGCCCACGGCCTCAAAGACCGTCCGAATTGCGGGCGCGTGCTGCTGCACGGCCACCCGGCAGCGGGCATACAGCAGCACGTCGAGCAGCAGCAGCATCTTGAGCAGGTCGAGCACGAACAAGTTGTCTTCCACCTGAAAAAATGCAACTTGCCACATAATGTCCCTCAGCCGGGCCAGGGGCGCGGCCAGCTGCTGCAGCGACCGCAGGGGCAGGGCCGCCCGCTGCAGCGCTTGGCCCGCCCGGCGTAAGCGGCCCAATTGTAGCAGCGGGCGAACACAGTTCCTAATCCGTGTGCGCTGCCACAAGTGAAATACCGTATTGGTGAGGGCCAACGCAAGCGTACCCAACCAGAGCCCGGGGAGCCAAAAGCCCCCGAGCAACGTGGCCAACAGCCCCAGCGCGAGCAACGGCGCGAAACGCGCGCCGGGCAACGTGGGTAGGGGCTGCCCCTGCAACAAATCGGTCAGGTAGTACGCCTCGTGGGCCGTCATCTGGTCGAGGGCGAGCAAGGCTTGCCCGCGGGCTACGGATTGCTGCGCCAACAGGGTCGCGGCCGCATCAAACTCGTGCAAGGCGGCCTCGTCGGCGAGCGGGCTACGCAGGCGGTGGTAGAGGCATTGCTGGCCGACCGGGCTCACCGTCGCATCGAGCAGGCCAAAGAGCAAGTCGCCGTTCAGGTCCTCCCAGGTTTGGTCCGGTAGGCGCTGGTAGGCGGGCTCGTGCTGGACGTGGTCGTAGTAGCGGGCGACCAAGGGGAAGTAAGGAGCGCGCGTAGCCGGCTGGTGCCAGGCCGCCTCCAGGCGGCGTAAGCGCGTGCGGGAAGAAGTCCACATGAGAAGCAAGGTCAGCTACCAAGGCGCGGGCAGTGAGGTGGTGCCGCTGGTAGGTACGGGTAGCTAGATAGTACTTGCAAGGAAAGTATTACACTAGGTACCATAGCTGAGCGAGCCAAACCCTACACTTATTTAAAGAGTGGGTTTGTAAGAATTCTTACGCTGAGTGGCTTATTCAAGAAATGAGAACGAAAAAAGCCAACTGCTACCTTATCCAAAGTTCTATTTTTATTGCCTGCTGTTCAGGGAGGGGCTTATAGCATGCCTCGCCTAAATTTAGTGAACATTCAAACTTAGCGACGGACTAATATGGGCGCGTTCCCATCGGTAATACAGTGCTGCCCCTACCAACCCAGTAAAAGCGTAGATGCTCAGCAATGCCCCGTCCCGGGACCATTCTATCCACGCAAACCAGGGCTTGGTATCTGCTCCGCTGGCATGAATGGTATACAGTGTAGCGGCGTGCCAGTACCACAAAAACCGCGGCAGCAGGTAGAGCACTGCTCCAAACAATGCGCCGAGTCCTAACACCCATTGATAGCCCTGCCGAGCGTGTCGCCATAGTGAGCGTGTTAAGGAAAAACCGATGATTCCTACTAGGTACCCCCACCCACAGTAAACCAACTCATAGAGGGGCAACCCTAGAAGCAGCCCTAGTTTATTACGCAGTGAGGCGTGCGCCCACACAGGCCAACTACCTAGCGGCGAGGCGAGAGGTACTACCATCTTTAATGCGCCTGCGATGCTGGCACAAGCTAGCACTAGCAAGAAGAGACGCAGCGCATGTTTCATTGTGTCTTATAACGTTTATTCAAGGAACGTTTAAGAGACATCATCAACTCTCTCACTCAAGGCACTACTCCTCTCTAAAGCTTCCCTGTAGCTACCTAGGCACTCATAATAGCCCTTTTTACTGCACCGCGTCGCCGCGCAGGCGGCGGAAGCGCTTGCGGGCCTCGGCCACGTAGATGCTGCCGGGGTACTTGGTCAGCAGTTGCTGGTAGAGCGTCTGGGCCTGGGCTTTGTCCTTCACGTCCTCCTCCTGAATGCGGGCCAGCAAAAACAGCGCGTCGTCGCTGAGCACATCGTACTTGGGGTTTTCGGTGAGAAGCTTGAGGGTGGCGGTGGCGCCGGGCGCGTCGCCGGTGCGGCGTTGCAGCTGGGCTTTCAGGTAGAGGGCATCGTCGGTGAGGGCGTGGGCGGGGTAGTTGCGCAGCAGATTGTCGAGGCCGGTTTTGGCTTCGGCCAGCTTGTTTTGGAACACGAGTTGCTCCACGGCGGCGTAGGCCTTCAGGCCGGTACCTAGGGTGTCCTCGGCGGTGTTTTCCTGGATGAGCAACGAGAGCTGCATAGCGTCGTTGGCGATTTCGCGGGTCGTGGCTTCCTTGAGAATATCGAGGTGGCTCTGGGCCAACTTAAAATCGCCGGCGAAGTAGCTGAGGCGAGCGTTGCGCAGCTTGGCCTCGTAGCCCAGGGGCGCCTCGGGGTGCGCTTTCTCGACCTGCGAGTACAGCAGGGTGGCTTCCCAGGGCTCGCCCTTCAGCAGGTAGAGGTCGCCTAGGGTGGTTTTGGCCTCGTCTACCACGTCGGCGCTGGCGCGGGGCATGGCCACCACCGCTTGCAACAGGCTCATGGCCTTAGCCTTGTCATCGAGCGAAAACGCGTAGAGGTCGGCCAGGCTGCGAATGACCGGGGCGGTGTCGGGCGTGCGGCCCAGCTCGGCAAGCAGGCTTTCGTACTCGGTGGCCAGGGCGCGCACCTTAGCCTGGTCTACGGGGTAGGTGTCGCGCACTTGGGCCTCGCGGGCTTGCAGCAGGCGCTGGCGGGCTATTTGGTAGTACGGGCCCTGGCGGTACTCGCGCACCACGTAGTCGTAGGCCGCGATGGCGCTCTCGTAGTCCTTGTTGCGCTCGGCGATGCTGCCCAGCTGCAGCACGCGGCTGCCCTTGGTGCTGCCGCGGCGGTCGAGGGCGCGGGCCTGCACCAACGCGCCCGCAAAGTCGTGGCGCTGCACTTGCAGCCACAGCAGCAGCTCGCTGTAGGCGCCCTGCTCGGGGTGCGTCTGCACGGCCGTTACCAACTGCTTTTCCAGCGCATCGAAGTCTTTTTCTTCGTGCAGAGCGTTCTGGAGCATGTTGCGCACGAAGGGCAGCTGCGCCTCATCCTGCTGCACCAGGCGCAGGGTTTCGGCCAGCAGCTTGTCTTGCTGCTGGCTTTGGGTATAAAGCTGGATGAGCTGCGGGGCGTACTCCGAGTTGTTCTTGGCCAGCTCGCGGCCGCGCAGGTAGGTGCGCTCGGCCCAGGCGGGCAGCTCGCGGTGGCCAAACTCGGCGGCCACCGGCGCCACTTGCTCGGCCGTGAGTTGATTGACGACACGCTGATACTGCTTGTCGGCCGCGGCTGCGTCGCCGCTGGCGGCGTAGAGGCCCCCTAGGGCCACGCCGTAAGTGCCTTCTTCGGGGTGCTGCTTGATGGCTCGCTTCACCAGCTTTTCGGCGTCTTTGTAGCGCTTCTGGGCTTGCAGCGCGGCCAGGTACTCGGGTAGTACGGTGGGGCTGGTTTGCTCGATGTCCTTGAGCTGGCCGAATAGGAAAACGGCCTTTTCATACTCGCCACGGCGGGCGTATTCCTTGGCCAGCGTGGCCCCGCTCACGGGCGCCCAGCTGCCGGGGCGCGGGCCGCCGAAGGTGGGCTGGGCGTGCGCGGGGGCGGCCACGGCCAGCCAGCCCAGCGGCAACAACAACGATAAGCGACGCATAGTCTTCATAGCTATAGAACCAACGATAATAAGCCTCAACGCCGCAGTGCAATTACTTTGTTCAACCGCCGGTCTCTGCGCATTTCTTATTTAAATGCAGCCCGCCGACGGGCTGCGCTAGCTGCCGGGCTAGCGGGCCACGGAGCCCAGCCAGAGCGACACTACTAGCAAGCCCGAGGCTAGCAGCTCCTTTTTCATGGTATGTAATGAGCGCTGGTGCACATAGCTACCCACCAGATTGCACCCGACCACGGCCAGCAGCAGGGCCAACGGATACACCAATGGCTTCGCCTCGACAGCCCAAGAGCTATGCCGACCAAGGCTCAGGCCCAGCAGCAACCCTAGGGCTAGCAACAGTAAGCCCGGCAGCCCGCGCCTAGTGAAGGAAAGAAGAGGTTTTGCTAGCATAGCCATGGCGCTTTGGGCGAGCCCTAGGAAAGCCCGCCGGGCAAGATACAAGAAAAGCGCCTGACCAAGTGGAGGCGCACAGCCTCAGCACTTAGTCAGGCGCTAACCTAGGGTCGCCGCGACGCTTAGAAGAACTTCGAGCGGTTGTCCTTCACCTCGGCGTGGGCCTTGATGGCTTCGTAAATCAGGCCGTCCTGGCGCTGGGCGCGTTGCTGGGCCAGCTGCGTGCGCAAGGTTTTCACGTCGGCAGGCGCGCCGGGCGTCACGCTGGTGCCTTCTACTACCAGCACGCCCTGCTCACCCTGGATGGGGGCCGACTTCTGGCCGGCTTTCAGGGCGAAGGCGCGGCCCACGGCCTCGGGCTCGTAGCCCACGTTCGGGATGGTGCCCTGGCCCTGGGCTACGCCCTCGGCGGTTTGCACCTGAGCGCCGGGGCCGGCCAGCTTGGCTAGGTCGTCGAGCGAGCCCGTCTTGCCTTGCAGCTTGGCGATGATTTGCTTGGCTTTCAGTTCATTGCGCACGGCGGCGGTCAACTCGGGCTTCACGCTAGCTACCGTGGCAGTGCCTTTCTCGCGGGTGTCGGTGAGGGCGGCCAGGATGTGCTGGTCGCCGATGTCGAACAGTTGCACGTCGCCCACGTTGGTTTTGTCACCTTCTGGGCCGTAGCCGTAGGCCCAGCGCACGATTTCGCGGGCGTTCTGGATGGTACCCAGCGAGCGGGCGGCGCGGTCTACGTACTTGGCTTCCTGCTTTTGCAGAGTCTTGTCCTTGGTCACGAGCTGGCGGAAGGCCTCTAGGTCGGGCGCATCAGCCTTGAGCTGCTGGGCGCGGTCGTAGGTGGCGTTCTGGGTCGCTTCGCTGGGCTGCACGGCCTTCACAATGGCGGCCAGCTGATAGGTCTGGCTGGTTTTGGGCGCCGTTACCTTCACGATGTGGTAGCCAAAATTGGTTTCGACCAGCGTGGGCAGCAAGCCCACCGAGCTGGTAGCAAACACGGCCTTGCTGAACGCGGGCACCATGCGGCTCTCGTCGAACCACCCTAGGTCGCCGCCCTGCTCCTTGGTACCATCCGAGCCAAACTGCCGCGCCATAGTGGCGAAATCAGCCCCGGCCTTGATTTTATTGAGGATGTCCTGCGCCTTGGCTTTGGCCACCGCTTTAGCCTCCGGCGTTTCGGCGGTGGGCTTGATAAGGATGTGGCTAGCGCGGGCGGCGGGCTTAGCGCCGGCTTTGGCCGCCTCCACTTTGTATACCGAGTAGGTGCCGTTCTCGGCGTAGGGGCCGTACACCTCGCCCGTTTTCAGGGGCAATTGCTGGCGCAGCTTCTCGGGCAGGTCGGCTGGCGACAGGAAGGCGTGGTTGTAGGGGTGCTCGGGGTCGGTGTTTTGCTTGGCAAACAGCGAGTCGTTGGGCGCGGTGCGGAATTGCTGGGCTAGCCCGTCGATGCTCTGGCGCACGGTGGCGCTGTCGTCCTTGCTGGCTACTTCCGGAATCACGATGTACTCGATGCTGCGGCCATCCTCTACTTTGTAGCGGCCCTTGTGGCGGTCGAGGTAGTCTTGCAGCTGGGCATCGGTGGGCTTCACGGCCGAATCCGAGACGCTGGTGTAGGGCACGAACAGGTAGCGGAAGCTGGCCTTAGCGTTCTGGGCCTCATCGAAGCGCTTGGCTTCGGCCGCGGTCACGTACACCGAGTTCTTCAGCAGCGCGTTGTACTTCAGCATCGGGCGGTCGAACTCGCGCAGGCTGGCTTCGAAGTTGCGGAACGCGGCCTGCGACTCGGGCGGCAGCTTGTCGAGGTTCTTGAGGTAGTCGATGAGGCGAGCCTTGTCGAACTGCCCGGTTTTGGGGTCCGTGAAGGCCTGCTTCAGGCTGGGGCTGATATTGTCGCCTTGCACCAAGTCCACAATTTCGTCGTCGGAAGTCTGCAAACCCAGCTTCTCAAACTCGGGCTGGTAGGCGCGGCGCGCCAGCAGCTGGTTCCAGGTTTGCTCGCGCAGGTAGCTCAGGGCCTGGTCGTCGGGCGGGCGGCCCTGCTGATTGGTAAAGTTTTGCTTGGCTTGCTCCAGGGCCGCGGTGAATTCGGGCAGCTCGATTTTCTCGCCGTTCACCTCCCCCACCATATTTTCATCGCGGCCAAACAGCCGGTTGCGCCCGCCCACCAGGTCGCCGCCCACGATGAAGAGCAGCATCCCGATGGCGACGGCGCCCACGGCTACCCCCGATTTTTCCCGAATCGTGTTAATTAAAGCCATTTATCAATCTAAAAAAATGTAGGCGCACTAGTCAATTGAGGCGCAAAATAACCACAATTTGCGCGAACTCCCAAGCTAAGCGCCTAGCCCGAAGCCCTTGCTTGCCTTGGATGGTTTATAAAAACGGTCGTCATGCCGAGCTTGCCGAAGCATTGGGCGTGGGGCAGCAGACCTAGGCGTTAGATTTTACTGCGCCACGCGCGATGCTTCGCTGCGCGGACGCCAGATGAGCATACCAACCGTACTGGCGATTTTCTACCGCTTCTTTTTGGGGCTCTTTTTGCCGGCCGTCGGCTTGTTAAGGGCGGCTACCTGCTTGGCTACCTCTATTTCCTTGGCCCGGCGAGCTTCCTGGCGGCGCCAGTATTGCAGCGGCAGCCAGCAACCCAGCGATATCATGTATATCCAGTAGTTGCCCACCAGGTCGTTTTGCAGCACCGTTTGGTAGGTGGCAATGACGAACGTGACAACCCCGAAGGCAAAAAAGACTGTTTTTAGCAGCGACTTATCGAATTTCATACCGCGTTACTTGCCCTGCGCCTGGGCCTGGTCGAGGGTGAACGTACCTACGGGCCGGCGAATTTTGTAGCGCGAAAAATCTTCGTTGGCTTCCAGGCCGTAGCCGGTCAGCACCTCGGTGGGGGTTTGCACCCGCACAAACATGGCCGTGTCGGTGTAAATCTTCCGCTTGAGCTTGTCATAGAACAGCTCCTGGGTGGTAAGTGTCTGCTGCTGCGGCACGTTGGCCACGCGCACGTCGCCGCGCATGGTGTAGAGCTGGGTGCTTTTCTCGACCTTGGCATACTTGGCTTGCAGCGTGTTAACTACCACTTTGCCGGGTTTGTCGTAGAAAGTCACTTTCACCCGCTTTGGGTACACCATGTCGCCGTTTTCGAACTGCTGCTCAAGCGGCGAGGTGAGGCGCAGCTGCAAACGCGCTGAGTCGCTCACGAGCGTTTCCACGTTGGTGGTTTCGGCGAGCGGGCCTTTATAATTCACGGGCACCACTACTTCTTCTTTCTCGCCGCAGCCCGCCAGCTGCAACGTGGCCAAGAGGAGGCCGCCCGTTAGCGGCCGCCAACTACCTAGGGCGCGCATATTATTGCAGGCGGCGCTTGATAAACCAGCGGTTGCTGAGCGTGACGCCAAGCTGGGCCCGCAGGTAGTTTTCGCGCACGTTGCTGGCGCCGCTGCCGCCGCTGCCATACAGGTAGTCGGTGTTGCCGCGGATGCCATACATAAAGCCTAGGCTGATAATGGTCGATTCGAGGGCCGTGGCCGTGGGCAGCGGGAAAGCGAAGCCCCAGTGGATGGCCCGGTCATAGAGCGCCTGGCCCTGGGGCCGGTACGGCATCTGGGACACGCTTAGGCCAACGCGATACGTCACGCGCTGAAAGTAGTGCTGCACCGAGCCGGGGTCGGGCGTGAACTCGCCGCCCGCGCCCACGCGCCACGTGTCGCTAAGCTGCGAGATGGGCGCACCCCCAAACGACCGAAATTCCGACCACTGCTGATACGACCCGTCCACGTTGACCGAGAAGTTGCGGCTGTTATCAAGCGAGAAGCCCACCTGCGTGAGGGCCGGCACAAAGGTGCGGCCCGAGTCGTCGGTGAGGCTCACGGCCGCCCCGATGAGGGCGCCATTGGCATCGCGCTGCTCCTGGGTGCGCTGGCGCGTTACCGTGGTATTGGTCTGGAGGGTATAAACACCCCCTAGGTTCAGGTTCAGGTCCTTGCTAAGCTTGTGGCGGTAGTGGATACCCGCGCGCAACAGGAAGTCGGCGTAGCGCAACTGCTCGCGCTCCACTACCAGTTGGTTGGCCGTCACGGTACTCGTCGAGATAGCCGTGCCATTGGTTTGGTCGAGCGTACCGAACAGGTACGAGGCACTTACCCCCACGTTGAGGTCGCGCAGGACATGAATGCCGTGGGCGAAGTACGCCTCCGACAAGCCCCCGCTACCGGTATACTGCTTGTAGGCCACAGCAAACGGGTCGCCGTTGACGGTGCCGGTGGTGTTCACCTGGTAGTCTATCACGCTGTATGGCTTCAGGCCCACGGCGGCGCCCCAGCGCTTGTTTATCGGCACGGCCAGAGCCAGGTAGGCCAGCGTGCCGCTACCCGTGCGGTACGATTGGCTGGCGTTGCGCACGGTTTTATACTGGCCATTGAAGCCGGCTTCAAACGTGGTGCGGGGCGTATAGTAGAGCAGGGCCGGGTTGAGCTCGTTCACGTTGCCCGTGTTGGGCGCGGCCAGGCCCGCTCCGCCCATACCCAGCTGGCGCACGCCGCCTAGGTTGCCGACATTGTCGCCCAGCCCGATGCGCGAGTAGGGCGAATTACCTAAACCTTGCCCCAGGGCCGAACCAGCCAGCAGCAACGGGGCGGCGGTGAGCGCGGCCAGAAGTAGTTTTTTATCGGTCAACATTGTGGCGTAAAATCCGGTCCAGGCCAATTAGCACTAGTTCGGGGACTACAAAGATAAGGCCCAGGGCCGGGGCTAGGTGCGGCTGCAGATAAGGAGCGTCGCCGCCCGTGAGCACGAGGCCCAGGCCGGGGTAGCGGCGGCGGTAATCGGCCACCAGGCCGTTTACTTCCGCCGCCGCGCCATTCAGCACCCCGCTCAGCAGCGAAGAGGCCGTGGAGTCGCCAATTAGTTGCACCTGGGCCGTCGGTTCGGGCAGCTCTACCAACGGCAGCCGCCCCGTAAACGTGTGCAGCGCCCGCAGCCGCATGCGCAGCCCCGGCGCAATGCTGCCGCCGTGGTACGTGCCATCGGCCGTTACGAGGTCCATCTTCAGCGCCGTACCGGCGTCGATGATTAGCGTGGGCTGGCCGGGCCGCAGGTGTGCCGCGCCCACCGCGCCCGCCAGCCGGTCGGCCCCTAGGGTGCGGGGCGTGGCGTAGGCATTGGCGAGGGGCACGGGGGTAAAACCAGGCCGCAGCGGCAATATCTGACGCAGCACGGCGCTCAGCTCACTCAGCCAGGGCTGGGCCTCAGCCTCGGTAGCCACCGAGGCCAGAATGGCGTGCTCGGGTTGGGTTCGTGCCCACAGGTCGCGCAACTGGCCGGGGGCGGCCAGCACACCGCTTTCCTGCAAGCCGGCGGCCGTAAACACGCCGTATTTGAGCGCGGTGTTGCCTAGGTCGAGCGCTAGCGTAGTCATGAGCTTATTTGTCAACTAAAAAAGGGGTGATTATTAATGTGCGTTTGACATCAATAATCACCCCTTTTTACTTAACCATCTACATGAAGTACTTCAAGCGAATTACTTCCTGCTCGCTCAGGTAGCGCCACTTGCCACGGGGCAGCTCCTTCTTGGTGAGGCCGGCGTACTGCACCCGGTCAAGCGCGATTACGTCGTACCCTAGGTGCTCAAAAATGCGGCGCACGATGCGGTTGCGGCCGCTGTGCAGCTCGATGCCCACGAAGTGCGGGTTGCCGGCCACTACGGCTACGTCGTCCACTTCGGCCTTGCCGTCTTCGAGCTCCAGGCCAGCCGTTATCTCACCTAGGTGCTCGGCCGTGAGGGGCTTGTCGAGCTCCACCTGGTAGATTTTTTTATTGCGGTGCGAGGGGTGCGTCAGCTTCTGCGCCACTTCCCCATCGTTGGTGAAGAGCAGCAGGCCGGTGGTGTTGCGGTCGAGGCGACCCACCGGGAAGATGCGCTCCTTCGAGGCCGTTGCCACAAGAGCCATCACGGTCTTGCGGCCCTCGGGGTCGTCGGTGGTCGTGATGAAGTCCTTGGGCTTGTTGAGCAGCACGTACACCGACTTCTCGCGGTTCAGGTTGGTTTTGCCATACTGCACCGTGTCGGTAGGCTGCACTTTATAGCCCATTTCGGTAATTACCTCACCGTTCACCCGAATCTCGCCAGCCGCAATCAGCGCGTCGGCTTCGCGGCGCGAGCAGATGCCCGCGTTGGCGATGTAGCGGTTCAGGCGCAGCTCTTCGTTGCCAAAATCCTCCTCGCTAGCGCGGCGCTTATTACCCCGCGTTTTGTCGTTTTCGTAGTGCTTGAGGTTTTTGTAGTCGGGCGCCTCGCCCGGCTTCTCGCCAAACTTGGGCTTATCGGCCCGGCCGTAGCCCGTGCTCGAGCGCGGCCCGCTCGTGGCGGCCCGCATGGCCTCGCGGCGCTCGCGGAAGGTGCCGCCCGTGCTGGGGTTCTCACCAGTGCTGCGCGGCTTATCAAAGCTGCCGGCCGCGCGCTCGCCGTAGGGCTTGCGCTCGCGGTCGTTGCCGTAGCTACTGGGGCGGCTAGCATCGCGGTCGCCATAAGGTTTACGGTCGCGGCTGTCGGCGCGGTCGCCATACGGCTTGCGCTCGCGGCTGTCGGCGCCTTCAGTGCGGTCGCCGTAAGGCTTACGGTCGCGGTCAGCACCATAGCTGGGGCGGCTGGCGTCGCGGTCGCCATAGGGCTTACGGTCGCGGTCGTTGCCGTAGCTGGGGCGGCTGGCGTCGCGGTCGCCGTAAGGTTTGCGGTCACGACTGTCGCCACCCTCGCGGCTGCCATAGCTGCGGCGCTCATCGCGGTTTTCGCTCTCGCGCCGGTTGGGACGGTCACCACTGCCGAAGCTGCCACGGTCGTTGCCGCGCCGGTCGTCGCCATCGCCGCTGGGGCGCGGGCGGGGCGCGTCGCGCTCCTCAAACGAGCGGCGCTCATCGCGGCCTGTGTAGGCGGGGCGGTCCGAGCGCTCGCTGCCGGCGGGGCGCTCCAGGCGCGGCCGCTCGGTGGTGGGCGTTACCTCGCTGCCGTCGGGGTTGCGCTTGATGAACTTGCGGTTGCGCTCGCCAGCACCCCCGCGGGGCACCGTGGGCTTGCCTTCGTAGCGCACCGGCTGGCCCTGCCAAATAGGCTTGGCTGGGTAGGCGGGCCGCTCGCTGCGGTCGTCGCGGTTGCGGCGCTCGCCGCCCTCACTACCCTCGAAGCGGCGGGCCGGCCGGGCTTCGCCACTGGAGGCTGGGCGACGGTCGCGGTCACCGAAACTCCGGCTGCTGCCTTCGCTGCGGCGATTATCATCGGCCCCCGAGCGGCCCCCGAAGTTGCCGCCACCCTGCCCAAAGCTAGGCCGCGAGCCAGCGAAGCCGCCGCGGCCGGCGGGCCGGTCGTTGTCGCGCCCGGCACCCCCGCGGGGAGCGCCGTAGCTGCCGCCATTGCCGCGGGGCTCGTAGCCCCCGCGGCCCTCGGGCCGGTTAGAACGGTCGGGGCGACCGGTACCTCCTGCCGGGCCACGCCGGCCGGGCTTGTTATCTGAAGAATGTTGCTTACCCATAAGTATTCGGCTGGTTGCTAGGTGCGGGTTAAGGTGTGTACTGGCAGGCTAGCCTTTGGTTGGCTTAGAAACGGCAATGGCTCTACTTAAACATCTAGCAACCAGTAACCTAGTAAAAAAGACCCGGACCCAGCCGCTGGTCGCCTAAGCGCCAGCCGCGGGTCCGGGCCGAAAAATAAAATCGTGCTTAATCGCGGCGGGCCATCTTGGCCTCAATCGAATGCTGGGTGTGGGGCACGGCCCGCAGGCGCTCCTTCGGAATAAGCTTGCCCGTACCGATGCACACGCCGTAGGTGCCGTTCTTGATGCGGAGCTGCGCGTTTTCGAGCTGCTGAATAAACTTCATCTGTCGCGAAGCCAGCTGATTAAGGCTTTCTTTCTCAGCAGTTTCGGCGCCGTCTTCCAGCACTTTCAGCGAGGCCGCCGTGGTATCGGTGCCCGACTCGTTGTTGCGGGTCAGCGTTTCCTTGATGAACGACAGCTCCTTGCGGGCAGCCGTAAGTTTATCTTGGATAATCTTGTCAAACTCCGCCAAATCTTCGCGCGAATAGCGCAGGTTTTCCTCAGTCATCGAAGGGGAAGGCATTAAAGGTAAGTCAATTGCTGGCTCACGCCAGTGTCGGCAGCCGAACAACGGGCCTCGCTAAAAAGTTTAGCGGCGGTTAGCTCGTCCGGTTGGCAATTCGGAGGTTGAATTATTCGCTTGCCACCCGAGCCACCACAAATATACTGCCCCCTAGGTGCTTTTGAAGCGCTTGCCCTAGAAGCCCAGCATTTGGATAGCGGCCACAGCGGCCTCCACGCCCTTATTACCGTGCTGCCCACCGGCCCGGTCCCAGGCCTGCTCCAAAGTATTAGTGGTGACCAACCCGAAGATGACGGGCTTGTTGTACTTCAGCCCCACCGTAGTAAGGCCCTGCGCCACGGCGTGGCAGATATAGTCGTCGTGCTTGGTGTCGCCTTTGATAACGACCCCTAGGCAAATAACGGCGTCCACTTCTTCATGTTGCGCCAGCAGCTGGGCCCCTAGGGTCAGCTCGAAGCTGCCAGGCACCGTGTTGCGGAACACGTTCTCGGGCTTGGCGCCGTGCTTGAGCAGCGTTTCGTAGGCGCCGTTGCTTAGGGTGTCCGTCAGTTCGCGGTTCCACTCGGCCACTACCAGCCCGAAGCGTTTTTCACTGATATCGGTAAAGCCAGCGCTATCGTAGGAGCTGAGGTTTTGTAAGGCAGTTGCCATGAGAAAAACTTAGTAGGTAAGAAAAACTGCGGCGTTAACTAGTTGCCATATCGCCACGCAAAGCGGGCTCACGGGCTAGTAGCAGTTCACAAATTAAATAAGGAGGTCCCTCTAAAAGTTTAACGGCACCCTTCCTCGCGGAAGAGTGCCGTTAACGGACTCGGGGCTTTTATGCGGCTAAGACTACTGTTGCAAGCGGGCTTTCGCCTGCCGGGCTTCGGCCGCTTCCTGTGACGTGGCGTAGTCATTCACAATACGGTCGTAGGCTTTGGTGGCGCCTTCGTTGTCCTTGGCTGCTTCGAGCGCAATACCTTGCTTCAGCAGGTAGCCCGGCGTGAAGTATTCGTTGGCGTTGTGGTCAGCCGCCTTGCCATACAGGTCAGCGGCTTCCTTGGGCTTGTTGAGTTCCAGCTGCGCATCACCCATCAAGGAGTAAGCCCGCGACTGCACCAAGTAGTCGTCGGAGCTAAACTTGTCGAGCGAGTTGTAGGCATCCTGAAATTTACCCTGCTTTAGCAAAGCTACCCCGGCGTAGAAGCTGGCGAGGTTGCCCGCTTTGGTACCGCTGTACTCACTGGCTACGCGGTTCAGGCCGGGTAGCTTGCCATCGCCCTGCAGCGCGGGCTTCAGCGAGTCGGCTTCCCAGTTGTCAACCGCCCGGAACATGGCCGCCTGCGCCTGCGTGTCCTGCTGACTTTTCCAGTAGGTGTAGCCAAAGAAGCCACCCACCGCCAGCACCACCGCGGCCAGGATGCCCAGCAGCACGTTGCGGTTGCGGCGCAGAAAGTCTTCCGAGTCGGCCAGCCGAGCAGCTAGGGCGTCGGGGTCTTCGAGCAGCGGGTTCTCGGTTACGTAGCTTTCTTCGGCCGGGGCCAGCGGGTCGGTCGAAACCGGGCGAACGGGCTGGCGGGCTCCCGGCGTTTTGCCGGTATAAGGAATTTTAGACATCAGCTAGGATAGCTCAACGGCGCGGCTCGTGAGGAGCCGCGCCGCAGATGGGGCCAGTGCAAAGGTGCACCGGCTAGGTGTCGGGTTAATCTACTTAGTCGTGAATGTAGGGGTAGTCGTTCTGCACGTACACATCTTCGTACAGCTCGGACGCTTCGGGGTAGGGCGACTTTTCAGCAAAGTCAACCGCCTCCAGCACGCGGGCCTTTATCTTCTCATCAATAGCCGTGAGGTCGTCCTCGGTAGCCATGTTGTTGTTCAAGATAGTGTGGCGCACGGCCTCAATGGTATCGCGCTGGCGGTACTCTTCTAGCTCGTCCTTGGTGCGGTACTTCATGGGGTCGCTCATCGAGTGGCCCTTGTAGCGGTACGTTTTAAATTCCAGGAAAGTGGGGCCTTCGCCAGCGCGGGCACGCTCAGCGGCGCGGGCTACGGCATCGTGCACGTCTTCCACGTTCATGGCATTCACTGGCTCCGAAGGCATGTCATAGCCCCGGCCAATGTGGAAGAGCTCGGTGACGTTGGAAGTGCGCTGCACCGAGGTACCCATGGCGTAGCCGTTGTTCTCCACCACAAAAATCACGGGCAGTTTCCACAGCATGGCCATGTTGAAAGCTTCGTGCAGGGCACCCTGGCGCACGGCGCCATCGCCCATGTAGCAGATGCAAAGCTTGCCGGTTTTGTTGTACTTCTCGGCAAAGGCAATGCCCGCGCCCATTGGTACCTGAGCGCCTACGATGCCATGGCCGCCCATAAAGCCTACTTCCTTATCAAACATGTGCATCGAGCCGCCTTTGCCTTTCGAGCAGCCGGTGACCTTGGCAAACATCTCGGCCATCACCGCATTGGGCGATGTGCCCAGGGCCAGCGGGTGCGCGTGGTCGCGGTAAGCGGTGATGTACTTGTCGCCCTTTTCTAGCGCCGACACGGCCCCAGCAATACAGGCTTCCTGGCCGATATACAGGTGGCAGAAGCCTTTGATTTTTTGCTGGCCATAGAGCTGGCCCGTCTTCTCCTCAAACTTGCGAATGAGCTGCATTTGCTCATACCAAGTCAGGTAGGTTTCCTTCGGAAACTTCGGCTCAGTGGGCGAAGTAGCCTTGGGCTCATGGGCGGGGTTCTCGCCGGCGGGTGCATTGGGCAGTACTTCTACTGCGGGCTGCTGCGCGGTTTCTACGCCGGTAGCTGCATCGACGGCTTTGGGGGCCGGCGCTGCTGCGCCAGTACCATTGCTGCCATTCGCGCCAACCTTCGACGCATCCTTTACTTTCGACTCCGCCATAATCTGGGGTATATAATTTCGCGTTGGGAGGGCGAAATTACGTAATTCTATCCGTAGTTACGTAATATCATTTTGCACTCTCCTTCGCCGCTCTTAATGACGCTCGACCAGCTCCACCTGCTGTTTTTCAAAAACTACGACGATGCTAACCTAAGTCTCAGTCCGGGTATCAATTGCTTTATTGGTGACAATGGCAGCGGCAAGACCAATCTGCTGGATGCCATTCACTACCTAGCGCTGACAAAGAGTGCTTTCACTACGCTCGATGCCCAGAGCATAAAGCAGGGCGCCGACTTTTTTGTGGTGAAAGGCAAGTTCAACTCTCCTGCTCAGGAGCGCGCCGAAACTATTCAGGTCAGCCTACGAGCGGGCCAGAAAAAAACACTCACGCACGACAAGCAGCCCTACGAGCGCATGGCCGACCACATTGGCCGCTTTCCTGCCGTCCTCATTTCGCCTTATGATACTGACTTAATCAGGCAAGGCAGTGAAGAGCGGCGGCGCTACTTCGATAGTCTACAGTCGCAGCTGGACGCTGAGTTCTTGCAGTTACTCATTCAGTATAATGGCTTGCTCCGGCAGCGCAACGCGACACTGAAGCAGCAGCCCAGCGGCAGCCACGGCTTCGACAGCTTATACCTGCAAGCGCTCGACGACCAGCTAGCTCCCCTGGGTGAAAGCTTGTCGGCCATGCGAGTGAGCTTCCTCGTAGAGTTCACCCCCGTGTTTCAAAGTCACTACCAGCAACTCGCCGAAGGACGAGAGGTAGTTTCGCTGGATTACAAGAGCCAGCTACCCGGCCAAAACTTCCGACATCTGCTGCTAGCCAATGAGCGCCGTGACCTAGCCCTGCAGCGTAGCAACGTAGGGCCTCACCGCGACGACTTCATTTTTCTGATGGATGGCTTGCCAGTCAAGTCATACGCTTCGCAGGGACAGCAGAAGTCATTTGTCATTGCGCTCAAGCTGGCGCAGTTCGAGCTACTGGCTAATCGAAAGCTGCCTACTGCTGCTGCTGACAACAGTGCAAAAGCAAGCAAGCCGCTACTTCTACTAGACGATATTTTTGACCGGCTCGATGACAGGCGTATCGCCCGGTTATTGCAGCTTGTGGCTGACCACACCTTTGGCCAGGTATTCATCACTGACACTAGTCTTGGTCGTACCGACCAGGCGCTAGCCGGGGTAACCAGCGACATCAGACGCTTCCGCGTCCAGGCTGGTACTGTCAATCTTATTTAGCCTTCGCAGAAATACCCTAGGTAGCCAAGCTTGTAATTTTGCCTCATCAACTCCTGCTGTCAATTGGCATCGCCTAGCTTTTACGCTACGTTGCTTACTCCTTATCCTAATGAAGAAACCACTTCCCTCCGCTTCTGCTCGCCGGGCCGACATCATCCCGCTCAAGGAGGGCTTGGAGGCCTTGGTACGAGCCTACCGCCTCGGAAGCAAACTAAACGAGGTAACGGTGGTAGCCAGCTGGGAGCGCGTGATGGGCAAGGCAGTTGCTCAGAAAACCAAAGAGGTTTACGTCAGCAAGGGGAAGCTTTTCGTACGCCTCACCTCGGCTCCCCTCAAGCACGAGCTTGTGATGGCCAAGACCCGCGTACTAGAATTACTGAACGCAGAGGTCGGCGAGCAAGCCGTGACTGAGGTAATATTCCTTTAGCACTGTTCCGCCATTCCTAAACCTGGGCTAGCCCACCGGCCGGCACGTAGTTTCCTCCTACAGCTTCGAGAGTGGCGGCGCAAGACAGACATGGAGTAGAGACTAGTATCTCTAGCGTGCATATTCTGTCCAGTGAACGCACGATTTTACTGTTGCAGCAGTCAGACAAAAATGTTTCACGTGGAACATTTTTGTCATTTTGGGCCGTACACTTTTAGCAGTAACTCATTGTAGGCTTCCAGAAGGGCAATATACTTTGCTTGAAGGCTCATTAATTGTTGAGAAACGTCTAAATCAGGCTGTTGGCTCACCGTTACACGCGGTGTAACAGTGGGTGTAACGTAACTTTTGGGGGCTTGTGATACAAAAGACAGCGATGATTGCTCAGGCATTGTAAAGTCCTGCGCGAAGTCATGACCAATAATTTCGCCGATTCTTCTTACAAATTTTGCGTCCAGTGTATCATCCTTGAATTTACGGTAGATAGTCGGCCGTGTAATTCCTAGCTCCTCCACGATACGCGTGATGGAGATACCGCTATTTTTGATAGCTTCCTGCACTATTTCGCCCTGATGAGGCATTGCGGAGGTGTTTTAGTGATAGACAAATATGTAATAAAACCCGTTGTAAACCAAACTGATACTAAAACAAGCTGAGTGTAACAACTAGTGTAAGTGTAAGTAGTTGTAACAATTAAGATTTGTATCGTTACACGCAATTACAACGTGTCATTACATGCCTGGGGTTACAATCTACGGTGTTTTGATAATGCTGCTACTGTAACAGACTATCCGCAAGATTTATCACGCCTTGCCGAGCAATGACAGCAAGCGGTCGGGATAGTCAGTAGTGATGGCGTCGGTTTGCCAACTCAAGACGAGAGCGAGTTCTGCGGGAGTGTTTACTGTCCAGGGTGCGAGACGTAGCTCGGGATACTCCGCGCGGATACCTTGCACAGTAGCGGCCGAGAGCAAGTGAAAATCCGGACCTAGCACTTCTGGTTCGAACCCTAGGGCGCCGAATAGCTCAGCTACGGGAGGCAGGTGGTCTTCAATGAGCAGGCATAACGCCAAGCCGGGGTAAGAGTGCCGAGCTGCTTGCAACACGCGCGGGTCGAAGCTGAGCAGCGTAGTGCGGTCAATAGCCTCGGCGGTTTGCAGCTCAGCCATGACCAGGTCAACAAACTGCGCCGGCCTCGGATGGAATACATCGTCGCCCTCGGGGGAAGATTTTATCTCGACCGAGAAGCCGATGGAACGGCCCTGCAGTTGGCTGGCGGCCGCAGCTTGCCGCAACATATCGCACAGGAGTGGCCGGTAGCTGGGTATGGGCTGCTGCTCCGGAAAATCCGGGTGCGGCCACTCCCCCACCGCGCAGCGCCGGATGGCGGCGTAGGGCAACTGGTATAGGTTGTACTGTTGCTCCTGCGCAGGGTCGATGAGTTGCCCCAAAGCATCGCGCCCTAGCTTGGCCGATAGCCAAGGCTCGTGCGAGACTACCACTTGGTGGTCCTGCGAAATCACCACATCCAGCTCCAGCACATCGGCTCCCAGCGCTACCGCGTGCAGGAAAGCCGGCAAGGTATTTTCGGGGCGCAGACCGCGGCAGCCTCGGTGCCCATGCACCTCGGGGCGGTGAGGTTGGGGAGGAAAAGAGTCGTTCATGCGCTCTGTACGCAGGGGTGGTGCCGGTAGTCTATTCTGCTAGATGACTGCCTAGACTAGGCTACGGCACAGGTAATTTTGTGAAGCACCGAGTGGTGCTTCTTTCCTTTTTATATGAAAAAACTAGTACTTCTGGTGGTACTGCTAGCCTTGGCGGCGGGCGGCTACTATTACTATAACTCGCTCAAGGCAGGCCCTAGCTACGCGCTGCTGCAGGCGGCTACGGCAACCCAAACCCATGACCTAGCTACTTTCGAGCGTTACGTTGATGTAGATGCGCTGACTGGCCATCTGGTCGACGATGTAGCCAATCAGGGTTCGCTGCTGAGTGCGCTAGTGCCGGGCGGCGGCCTTGCCATGCAAGGCGCCCTCCACTTTCTGAAGCCGCAGTTGACTAAAGCCGCGCACCGCGAAGTACAGCGCTATGTGGAGACGGGCTCGCTGGAAGCCGCGGCAGCGGCCGCTCCCAAGCGCATAGCTAATCTTTCGCTCATCGGGCTGGCGAGCCGGGTTGTGAGCGCTGACAGCAAGTTCAAGGGCATCAAATACACTACCGAGAAGGGCGATGAGGCCCTGGTCGGCCTGGAGTTTACGCAGCCCAAATATGATACTACGATGGTACTAGAAGTGAAGCTCCTGAGGCAAGCCGATGACCATTGGCAGGTGAAGGAGATTACTAATACCGGTGACCTAGTGCGCAGCGTAGCCCGCTTGGAGAAGAGCCGCCTCCTAGGTGGCCGCTAGCCGCTGCCTCTGGCTGGTACGCGAGTTCACAAAAAAAGCGCCCCTTGCTATGGTAGCAAGGGGCGCTTTTTTGTGGGTTAACTACGGCTAGCTATTGCGGCCGAAGAGGTAATAGAGGATAAGACCGCCGAAGGGGAAAAAGAAAATGATGGCAGCCCAAATGAGCTTCTTGCCAATTCCCCAGGGCTTGTTAAAAACGTTGATGACGGCAATCACGTCCAGGATGAGGAGCAGGATGCCCCAGGGTGCCAAGCTGCCATCGGCCTGAAAGCGGTTGCAGCTGGCGGTGAGCATCATCAACGGCAGCAGCAGGGTAGCGAGGAGCGGCAGGCGTTCGGGGAAAGAGCGGAGAGCTTTCATGTCAAGAAGTAGCATTTTGTGAAAGAATGTGTGGACTGTACGCGGCTTGCCTTCACTTAGATACCTTTTCAAATGCAAATTACTGATAATCAAATATTTAAAATCTATAAGCTGCCACTTGTTGAATAAAACTGAGTAGCACACCGGGTAGCAGTGCTACCGTGAGTACCACCCCGTAGAGCGCTCCGTAGAAGTGCGCATCGTGGTTGATGTTATCGCCCCGGCGGCGGCCCATGTAGTATGAGTACAGGAGGTAGAGCACGCCCCAGATGAAGCCCGGAATGCCAATCGGGATAAACATCATGTAGACCTTGCTGGTAGGCTGGAACAGGATGCCCGCGAACAGCACCGACGCAACCCCGCCCGAGGCCCCCAGGCTGCGGTAGCCGGGGTCGTGCCGATGGCGGAAGTACGTGGGCAAATCGGACACAATAATGCCGCCCAGGTACAGCGCCAGAAAGGCGACAATGCCGGGCACAGCCCCTAGCTCGCTGGCGAAGGCCGTTAGGGCCAGCCCGCCGAAAGAGTAAAGAGTAATCATGTTGAACAGCAGGTGGCCCCAGTCGGCGTGCAGGAAACCGGAGGTCAGCAGGCGGTACCACTGGCCCCCGCGGCGGTTCATCTGGTAGGGGTCGAGTATCCAGTTGTTCATCAATTCCTGGTTCGACCAAGCGTAGGCCGATACGGCCACGGTAAGGCCAAGCAGGATAAGGAGCGGATTGAGCGGCATGGGCAAAGGGGAAAGTAGCGCGGGCTTTCAGCCCGCGGGTAGGCAAATAGGACCGGGCGTACGTACGGATTAAACGGCCGCGCTACTGCCCTAGGACTCGCGCTCGAGCAGTTGCAGCGCCAGATGGCGCAGCGGCTCTTTGCGCGCCGCCAGCACGCTGATGCGACCTAGGTGGTGCAATGCATCCTCGAAGTACTGGTTGATGAGCGCCTCGGTTTGGGGCCGGATTTGGAGCTCATCGTAGATGGTGCGCACGGCCTGCACCTTGGCTTCGGCATCGGCTACGGGCTGCCCGATGTGCTGCCCTAGGGCGACCTGCTGGGCGGCGTTGGCCTGGGCCTGGGCGGTCAGCAGCAGGTAGGTTTTCTTGTCGGAGATGATGTCGCCCCCTACCCGCTTACCGAAGGTGGCGGCGTCGCCATACACGTCGAGCAGGTCGTCGCGGAGCTGAAAAGCCAGGCCAATGTCGGTGCCGAACTGCCGCAGGTGCTCGGCATCATCGGCCGAGGCGCCGGCCAGCACGGCTCCCAGTTCTAGGGCGAAGCCGAGGAGCACGGCCGTTTTCAGCCGAATCATGTCGAGGTACTGCGGGATGGTGACAGCCGTTTCGGTCTCGAAATTCATGTCCCACTGCTGGCCCTCGCATACCTCGGCGGCGGTCTGGGAGAAGCGACGGAGCACCTGCGGCAGCACGGCCACGGGCACGTTTTCGAAGAGCAGCTCGTAGGCGCGCACCAGCATCACGTCGCCCGAGAGGATGGCGGTACTAGGGTTCCAGCGTTCGTGCACGGTGGGCTGGCCGCGGCGCAGGGGCGCCTGGTCCATGAGGTCGTCGTGCACCAGCGTGAAGTTGTGGAAGACCTCGGTGGCCAGGGCGGGCTTCACAAGCGGCCCTAGGTCGTCGGTAAACAGCTGGCCGCCGAGCAGCGTCAGGAGCGGGCGCAGGCGCTTCCCGCCGAGGCTCATGATGTAGCGGATGGGGTCGTAGAGAGTGGCGGGCTGCTGGCCGTAATCGAGTTGAGCGAGGGCCGTGGTCAGGAGGTTCGGGAGGTCAGTTTGCACGGGGCAAAGGTAGGTTTGGGATGGCCGGGCGGCCGGGCTTTTATTGTGGTGCTCGCCAAGCAAAAGACCTTCTCTTGGGAGGCAGTGCTTGAGTTATTAAACCCAAGCACTGCCTCCCAAGAGAAGGTCTTAACTTGACCTAGGCTGATGAGCGCGGACTAACGACGGCGCTTGCCGCCCTCGCGCCCACCTCGGCCGCCGCTGCTGGCGCCGCTACCGCCACTGCTGGCACCACCGCGCGAGCTGCCGTTGCTCTTGCCACCCTTGCCGCCTTTGTCGCCGCGGTAGCCCCCGCCGCGGGCGGCGCGACCAGCTTCGCGCTCGGCCCGCTCGCGCTGCTTCACGTGCTCGGGGCGGTCATCGACCAGCTCCATGTCAATGGTGCGGTCGAGCAGATTGGCGGCGGTAATGACCACCTGCAACTCGTCGCCGAACTGGATGATGCGCTTCGAGCCGCGGCCTACCAGGCGATAGTTTTCCTTATCCAGCTCAAATGTGTCGCCCGGAATGTCGGAGATACGCACCATGCCTTCGCACTTATTCTCTTCAATCTCGACGTAGATGCCGCGCTCGGTGAGGCCCGATACCACGCCCTTGAACTGCTCGCCGACGTGCGCGCCGATGTACTCGACCTGCTTGTATTTGATGCTGGCGCGCTCGGCATTGGCGGCCAGTTTCTCGCGGGCCGACGAGTGCTTGCACTCCTCCTCCACGGGGTCGACGGGGATGTTCTTACCGCCGCCTAGGTAGTGCTCCAGCAGGCGGTGGGCCATCATGTCGGGATAGCGGCGGATGGGCGAGGTGAAGTGCGAGTAGTGCGCAAAGGCCAGGCCGAAGTGACCTAGGGGCTCGGTGCTGTAAATGGCCTTCGACATCGACCGGATGGCCAGCCCCTGAATTACGTTTTGCTCGGGCTTGCCCACTACGTCGGTGCTGAGTTTATTGAGCTCGGTGCTGACCTTTTTGGGGTTGCTCAGGTTCAGGTTGTGGCCGAACTTCTGGGCGAAGAGGGCGAAGTTTTCGAGGCGGTCGGGGTCGGGCGCGTCGTGGGTGCGGTACACCATCGTGAAGCGCGGCTTGGTTTTCTTGAGCCCAAACACGAACTCGGCGACCCGTTTGTTGGCGAGTAGCATGAACTCTTCAATGAGCTTGTGCGCGTCCTTGCGCTCCTTCACGTACACGCCGAGCGGCTTGCCATCTTCGCCGAGCTTGAACTTCACCTCCTGCGTCTCGAACGAAATGGCGCCCTTGCGGAAGCGCTCGGCCGAAAGCATTTTGGCGAGCCGGTTCAGCAGGTTCACTTCTTCGGCTAGGTCGCCCTCGCCGGTCTCGATGCGCTCCTGCGCCTCCTCGTAGCTGAAGCGGCGGTCGGAGTGAATGACGGTTTTGCCAAACCAGGAGTCAATCAGCTTGCCTTTCTCGTCGATTTCAAACACGGCCGAGAAGGTCAGCTTGTCCTCATTGGGCCGCAGCGAGCAGAGACCGTTCGAGAGGTTCTCGGGCAGCATCGGAATCACGCGGTCTACCAGGTACACCGAAGTCGCACGGCTCTTGCCCTCGCGCTCCAACTCGGTGCCGATGCGCACGTAGTGGGTCACATCAGCGATGTGCACGCCTATCTCGTAGTTACCGTTCTCCAGGGTGCGCAGGCTGAGCGCATCGTCAAAGTCCTTGGCATCGGCCGGGTCGATGGTGAAGGTGAGGATGTCGCGGAAGTCGCGGCGCTTGGCAATTTCCTCTTTCGAGATGGTTGTCGGAATGGCATCGGCCTCTTCCTCCACCGCGCTCGGGAATTCGAAGGGTAAGCCGAACTCGGCCATGATGGCGTTTATCTCGGCCTCGTTCTGACCGGCCGCGCCGAAGTTACGGATGATGGTGCCGACCGGGTTGCGGCCCTGTCCCTCGTGGTCCGGAAACTCGGTGATGCGCACCAGCACCTTGTCGCCGTTGCGCGACTCACCCAGCTCCTGCGCGGGCACCATCACGTCGAAGTAAGCCTTGCGGTTATCGGGCTTCACGAAGCCGATGGAGCCCTGCACTTGCAGGCGGCCCACCACTTCCGGGCGCTGGCGCTTGAGCACTTCTACCACGTCGCCGGTAACGCGGCCGTCGCGCACACCCCGCAGGCGCACCCGTACCAAGTCGCCATCTAGGGCGTAGCGCAGCTGGTCGGTGAAGATGCGGATATCGTCGCCTTCGCCATCCTCGCGCACCACGAAGGCGAAGCGCGGCGTGGCCAGGGCCACCGTTCCGATTACGGTATTGGGGTCGCGGTGCGGGCGGTCGGGGCCATCGCCGGGGTGGTCGAAGCCCGCCGAGCGGCGGCGGTGCACGATGGGGTCCTGGCCAAATTCCACTTCGATGGCAGGGTCAACGGCGACTGAAGCAGCGGCCGGAGCGGCGGCCTTTTTGCTCGTTCTGCGAGCCGGAGTGTTGCTAGCAGCCATTTGTAGGTCGGTGGGGTTGGCCAGCCGATATTCATCGTTTTGGAGCAGCTCCAAACGGCCATTTTTCTTCAGCTCTTTGAGGTGAGCGAACAGCTCCTCACGCTGGTCCTTGGTGGTAATACCTAGGCGGCGCGAGAGCTGGCGGTAAGCCAGCACTTTGCCGGGGTTGTCGGCAAACTGGCGGTACACGAGGTCTTGGCTCAGGCTGGCGGCGGGGGCGGCCTTCGCGCGGGAGGCGCGGGGGGCTGCGGGGTCTTGGGGGTTTTTCATGTAACAAAAAAGAGGGGCCGCCAGACAGCTGTAGGTAAGATTGACGGAGGCGGCCGATAGCGCCAAGCACTAGCTTGGCTAATGGGTAATACGAGGCGCCGGGCGGAAGGGTGACGGGCCCTGGCCCAGCGCGCCGGGCAGTGCAAATGAACTGCCCGCAAATTAAACAACGGGTTAGCGCGTCTCGCTAGCCTCGGCCGCAGCTAGGGCCCGCAGCACGCGGCGGCCAAACTCGGCCACCGACCATTCCTTGAGGTCCGAAACTTGCCCGTCGCCCACCTCCACCAGCACGGGCTGGCCGGCTAGGGTTTCGGCCACATCGAACGAGTAGAAGAGCCGGGGCTGCAGCGCGGCCACCGCCGCGTGCAAGGCCTCAGGCAGCACCGTGCCACCGGCCCCAAAGGCTTGCCCACGCACTACAAAGAAGCGGCGCTCGGAGGTAGGCTTTAGGTCAACAAAATCGCGCACGAAAAGGGTCGTGCCGACTGGCAAACCTTGCTGCTGCCAAAAGCCTGTTAGCTGCGGCTGGCTCACCAGCACCGAGTCAGCACCGAACGACTTCACCAGGCTCTTCACAAAGTAGCGCCGGCCCTTGGCGAAGTCCAGGGCGACCGGCTCCGCTAGGAAGCGACTCGGGAAGGTGTGGGTAGCCACGGCCTCGTACCAGCCGGTTGCCTGGTGCGAAGAGAGGTACTCGGCCGACGACACGGCCAGTGGAAGAAGCCGGGCGAGATGGCAATACTCGGCGGCCGTCAGCATCCAGCCCCGGTACAGCGCAGGCCCTAGGTCGGCGGCCGCGCTTGGTGTGGCGGCTAGCGAGGGTACCCAGGCCCGGTCGTTATCCATATCGACCAGTCCGGTGGCCAGGCCCTGCGCCCGCGCCCAGTCGTACTCCGGCGCCCACATAGGGTCCACGGTGCGCGGCTGGTACGGCAGGCAGGGATAAACGAAGTGCATGGGACCTAGGCTGGCGTTAGGCTTGCACCCGCGCCGCAATGTGGGCGGGGTCGTCGCTGGGAATGGCGGCCAGCAGCTGCTGCGTGTAGGGGTGCTGCGGGTGCGCGTACACCTCAGCGGCGGGGCCGCTCTCCACAATCTTACCCTGGCTCATCACCAACAGGCGGTCGCTCATGAAGCGGGCAACCGACAGGTCGTGCGTGATGAAGAGGTAAGTAATCCCTAGGTCGCGCTTGAGGTCGTTGAGCAGGTTGAGCACCTGCGCCTGCACGCTCACGTCGAGCGCCGACACTGACTCGTCGCACACGATAAGCTTAGGCCGCAGGGCCAGGGCCCGCGCAATGCAAACGCGCTGCCGCTGGCCACCGCTGAACTCGTGCGGGTAGCGCTGCTCGGCATCGTCGCTCAGGCCCACGGTGCGCAGCAACTCCCGCACCCGAGCCCGCTGCTCGGCGCGGGTGCCGCCTACTCCGTGCACCCGCAACGGTTCGAGGATGGCCTCGCCCACGGTGAGCATTGGATTGAGGGCCGCGTAGGGGTCTTGAAATACCAGCTGAAATTCGCGCCGCCGGTGGCGGAGCTCGCCGGCGGGCAGCGCTGCCAGGTCCGTGCCTTCAAACAGGATGCGGCCGGACGTCGGCTCCGTGAGGCGGAGCAGGGCCCGCCCTAGGGTCGTTTTGCCACAGCCCGACTCGCCAACCAAGCCCACTGTTTCGCCGGGGTAGATGGTAAAGCTGACTTCGTCCACAGCCCGCACGTAGGTGGTGGCGCGGGTGAAAAATCCTTTACGAATCGGGAAGTGAACCTGCAGGTTTTCGACCTGTAGCAACGGCTCCGCGACCGTGGAACATTGAAATTGTTCCACGGGGAACGTTTTGGCAGTATCAGAAATGCTTTGTAACCTCGCGAGAGGCTTTTTTGGCTCCACCTCCCCTGCCTGGCTCGGGCGAGCCACCAGATTACCGGCCGCATCCGATTCCATGAAATCGGCTACTACCGGCAGCCGCGTCTTGCCAATCGAAAGCCTAGGTCGGCAAGCCAGCAGGCCTTTGGTGTAAGGATGCTGCGGGTTGGTAAAAATGTCAAGCACCGTACCCTGCTCCACCACCTTGCCCCGGTACATCACCAGAATGCGGTCGGCAATCTCGGCCACCACGCCCAGGTCGTGGGTGATGAACAAGACGGCCGTGCCGTGCTCGCGGCGCAGGTCACGGATGAGCTGCAGGATGCGCGCCTGCACCGTTACGTCGAGCGCCGTGGTGGGCTCGTCGGCAATGAGCAGCGCCGGGCGGCAGGCCATGGCCATGGCTATCATCACGCGCTGCTTTTGGCCGCCGCTGATTTCGTGCGGGTAGGCCTTGAAGATTTGCGCCGGCCTAGGTAGCTGCGCTTCAGTGAACAGCTCGACGGTGCGCGCCTCGGCCTCCGCTTTGCTCAGCGTGGTGTGCAGCCGCAGCGCCTCAACTACCTGCGCCCCGCACGTCAGCACCGGGTTGAGCGAAGTCATCGGCTCCTGAAAAATCATGCTGATGTCGTTGCCCCGCACCTGCTGCAGCTGCGTTTCGGTGAGCTGCAACAAGTCTACCTGGCCCAGCCGCTCCGACTCGAAGCGGGCCACGCCGCCCTCTACCCGCGCCGCCGGCTTGGCCAGCAGACCTAGGAGCGCCAGCGAAGTCACCGATTTACCTGAGCCCGACTCGCCTACGATGGCTACTACCTCTCCCCTACCCAGCTCAAACGACACGCCGGCTACGGCCCGAGTGTGCCCGCGCTGGGAGTGAAAATCAACGGTGAGGTCTTGAACGGAGAGCAGCGGCATACATAAAAAAATAGCGGCGCAGGATGGTCCCGCGCCGCAAGTTTACTAGGCAGTTTCTGAAGCCGGCGGACTAACCGGCCTTACGGGCGGGCTAGCGGCGGCGGGTTCGTCTTGATTGAAGAACTTTCCTTGAAACAACAAGATGAGCGCAACCCCAATAAAAATAGAAGCATCGGCCACGTTGAAGATGGGCCAAAGCGAAACGTACTTGCCCCCAACCAAAGGCCAAGAAGCCGGCAGAAAGCCCTCGTAGATGTCAGCGTACAGCATGTCAATTACTTGCCCAAAAAACCACGGCGAGGGCGAGCCAGCCGGCGCATTATTATAAATGACGCCGTAAAAAATCGAGTCAATGAGATTGCCCACGGCCCCGCCCAGGATGAGGGCCATGCAGGCGATGAAGCCGCCGGCCGCCCGCTGCCGCCACAAATGCACTATGTAGTAGCTGAGCCCGCTCACCGCCGCCAGCCGAAAAGCCGTCAGCAGCAGCTTGCCGTAGGGCGGTGGCAGCTCGACGCCGAACGCCATGCCGGGGTTAGTGGTGTAGTGCAGCTTAAACCAATTGCCCAGCAGCAGTATCTCACCGCCCGAGGTGAGGGTTTGGCTGCTATGCACCAAGTACTTAGAAAGCTGGTCGAGGCCAATAACCAGCAGCGCCAGCAAGAAATAAAGGGCCGGGCTACCCAAGCGCGCAGAACGGCGCACGGGCTCAGGATGGGAGGTTAGTTGCTGGTCGCTTTGCACTAGTGAAACTCAGGTTACTTTGTACTGTTTTATACCGAATTACGGGCTTTAAGAACCACTTTAAAACGGGAACAAATGGGGTTTGTGCGCAGGAAAACCCGCCTGCCTTTTATGAGGCAGGCGGGTTACTCAGCATCAGGCAGTTACTACGTCTACTTTGGCGGGCACCGAGAAGTCGTCAAACTCCAGCACCGCGCCGCCGGCTACTTCGGACACAAAGTCGAGGCGCAGGGCCTGCACTTCCTCGCGGATGTAGTCGCCGAAAGCGGCCACAGCGGCTTGCAGCTCGGCGGGTGCGCTGGCGGCCAGATGCACGCTGATGCGGTCCTGCACTTCGAGGCCCGAGTCTTTACGCAGATTTTGAAGGCGATTGACCAGCTCGCGGGCCAGGCCTTCCTGGCGCAACTCCTCGGTGAGCGTCACGTCGAGCGCCACGGTGAGCGGGCCGTCGGTGGCTACGAGCCAGCCGGGCAGGTCCTGGGTGCGGATTTCGACTTCGTCGAGGTGCAGCGTTAGGGTTTCGCCTTCTACTTCCACGGCTAGCTCACCTTGCTTTTCGAGCTGACTTAGCTCGTCGCTATTCAGCGTTTGGATGCGGGCACCCACCGCCTTCAGGCGCGGGCCGTAGACCTGGCCCAGGCGCTTGAAATTGGGCTTCACTGACTTCACCAGCACGCCGCTGGTATCGTCCAGAAACTCGATGTGCTTCACGTTGACCTCGGCGCAAATGAGGTCTTCCACCAAGCCAACTTGCTCTTTAGTAGAATCATTCAGTACGGGCACCAAGATGCGCTGCAAGGGCTGGCGCACCTTCAGCACCGACTTTTTACGTAGCGAGTGCGTGAGCGAGCTGATGCGCTGGGCTAGCTCCATGCGCTCTTCTAAGGCCTTGTCGATGAGCGAGGTATCGGCCTCGGCTAGGTAGGTCAAGTGCACCGACTCGGCGGCATCCTGGCCTTTGGTGAGGTTGCCGTAGAGCCAGTCGGCGAAGAAGGGCGCGATGGGCGCCATAAGCTGCGCCACAGTGCTAAGGCACTCGTGCAGCGTCTCGTAAGCGGCTTGTTTATCGGTCGTTAGTTCGCCTTTCCAGAAGCGGCGGCGCGAGAGGCGCACGTACCAGTTGGAGAGCTGGTCGGTCACGAAATCCTGGATGGCGCGGGCGGCTTTCGTGGGGTCGTAGGAGTCGAAATGGCCGCGCACTTCGGCCAGCAGACTCTGGAGCTTGCTCAGAATCCAGCGGTCGAGCTCGGTGCGCTCGGCCACGGGCACGCTGGGCGTGCTGCCCTGCTGGAAGCTGTCGAGGTTGGCGTAGAGCGCAAAGAACGAGTACGTATTGAAGAGCGTGCCGAAGAACTTGCGCTGCGCCTCCACAATGCCGGCCTGGTCAAACTTGAGGTTATCCCAGGGCGAGGAATTGGCAATCATATACCAGCGGGTGGCATCGGGGCCGTACTGCGCGATGGTCGCAAAAGGGTCCACGGCGTTGCCGAGGCGCTTGCTCATCTTGTTGCCGTTTTTGTCGAGCACCAGGCCGTTGGCAATCACGTTTTTGAAGGCCACTGAGTCTTCCAGCATCACGGCCAAGGCGTGTAGCGTGAAGAACCAGCCGCGCGTTTGGTCCACGCCTTCGGCGATGAAATCGGCGGGGAAGTTCTTGGCGAATTTCTCCTGGTTTTCAAACGGATAGTGCCACTGCGCATACGGCACCGCACCCGAATCAAACCACACGTCGATGAGGTCGGGCTCGCGGTACATGGGCTGGCCACTGGGCGAAACCAGAAAAATGTCATCGACATACGGGCGGTGCAGGTCAATTTTCTCGCCGTTGGCGTAGGGGTTGTGGGTCATGACTTCAGCCGCTACGGCCTTGTCAATCTCCGTTTTCAACTCCGCAATCGAGCCGATGCAGATTTCCTCGGTGCGGTCCTGGGTACGCCAGATGGGCAGCGGCGTGCCCCAGTAGCGCGAGCGGCTGAGGTTCCAGTCCACCAGGTTTTCGAGCCAGTTGCCGAAGCGGCCGGTGCCAGTGCTTTCGGGCTTCCAGTTGATGGTTTTATTGAGCTCGATGAGCCGGTCTTTCACCGCCGTGGTCTTGATAAACCACGAGTCGAGGGGGTAATAGAGGACAGGCTTGTCGGTGCGCCAGCAGTGCGGGTAGGTGTGCTCGTACTTCTCGGTTTTGAAAGCCGTGCCGTTGGTCCGCATCCGGATGGCGATGCTCTCGTCCAGCGTTTTATAGTCGGCGCCGCTCTGGTCGTGGCCGTCGTAGTTCTTCACCCAGCGGCCGCCAAACTCACCCATTTGGGCCACGTAGCGGCCCGTGCGGTCCACGATGGGGCCTAGCTTGCCCTGGTCGTCGGCTACCATCAGCGCGGGGATGCCATTGAGCTGCGCTACCCGGAAGTCATCGGCGCCAAACGTGGGCGAGATGTGCACGATGCCCGTACCGTCCTCCGTCGTCACAAAGTCGCCCACAATAACACGAAAAGCGTTTTCCTCGCCTTCAAAATGCGGGAAACCAGCTTCGGTATTGAATAGGCGTTCGTAATAAATGCCTACTAGGTCGGCCCCGGTAAACTCGGCTTCGATGCGCCAGGGCAACACTTTTTTGTCGCCTTCGGCATAGCCCTCGAAGGGCACTACGGCGCCTTTTTCCGAGAAATATTTGCTCACCAGTGCCTTTGCCAGCACCACCCGGATGGGCGCGGCGGTGTACGGATTGAAGGTCGAAACCAGCACGTATGGGATGTTCTTTCCCACCGCTAGGCCCGTGTTGGCAGGCAGCGTCCAAGGCGTAGTTGTCCAGGCCAGGATATACGTTTCGCCCTCGCCTCCGCCGGCAAACAGCTTCTCCGATACGGCATCGCGCACCACCTTGAACTGGGCCACGATGGTCGTGTCCTTCACGTCCTTATACGTGCCGGGCTGGTTCAGCTCGTGCGAGCTGAGGCCGGTGCCGGCGGCCGGCGAGTAGGGCTGAATGGTGTAGCCTTTGTAGAGGAAACCCTTGTCGTAGAGCTTCTTGAGCAAGGCCCAGCAGCTCTCGATGTACTCGGGTTCGAAGGTGATGTAGGGGTCGTCGAGGTCGACCCAGTAGCCCATTTGCTGGGTCAACTCATCCCACTGCGCCTTGAAGCGCATCACGGTTTCGCGGCAGCGCTGGTTGTAGTCTTCGACGCTGATTTTATGGCCGATATCCTCCTTCGTAATGCCGAGCTCCTTCTCTACTTGCAGCTCGATGGGCAGGCCATGGGTATCCCAGCCGCCCTTGCGAGGCACCTGTTTGCCAAGCTGCGTTTGGTAGCGGCAGAAGATGTCCTTCACTGCCCGCGCCATCACGTGGTGGATACCGGGCTGGCCGTTGGCCGAGGGCGGGCCCTCGTAAAACACGAATGTGGGCTGGCCCTCGCGGCTGCTCACGCTCTTCTCGAAGATGCCGTTGGCGTCCCAGCCGGCCCGCACGTCGGTGGCGAGCTTGGCGTAGTCGAGCGGCTGCTTGTATTCGGGGTAAGTCATTTTTTTAAGCTGTTAGCTAGCAGTTATTAGCTGTTAGCTTTTCTCGTTGGTTATGCAGAGCGCAGCGAAGCATCTCGCTCGCTACGTTCGGTTTGTAACCCTAGCGTCAGCACGCGAGATGCTTCGCTGCGCTCTGCATGACCAACGTTATTCAACAAATAATTAAGTCGTTTTAACCGGCGTCCGCTCCACGCTTAGGCGCTGCAAGTTCAGGTCTATATCGTCGTCTTCTTCGTGATAGTTCTCGTCGTAGTGGTGCACCAGGGCCGCTTTGGGCGTGTGCCAACTGCCACCGCGCTCAAAGGTTACTAGCAGCGCCGGCAGAAACACTAGGTTTGAGAAGTTGGTAATGAGCAGCGAAGCGCCCATCAATACCCCTAGGGCCTTGGTACCGCCAAACTCACTGAAACCGTAGATACTGAACCCGATGAAGAGTACAATGCTGGTATAGAACATGCTCGACCCGGCCTCACTCAGCGTGTTGGTAATGGCCTCGCTCACGCTCTTACCGGCCACGGCCATCTCCTGCCGGAACTTGGCTAGCAAGTGAATCGAGTTGTCGCCGTCAATGCCCAAGGCTATCACGTATATAAGGGCTGTAGCCGGCTTCAGTGCGATGCCGAAATAGCCCATTACGCCGGCCGTCAGCGTGAGCGTTAAGATATTGGGCACCAGTGCGTAAAAGATGGTGCGCACCGAATGAAACAGCAGTAGCACTACCAGCGCCACCAGCCCAAAAGCCCACATCAGGCTCTCGCCCAGCGTGCCGATAACGTACTCGTTGCCCTTGGTGAAAATCACCGTCGTGCCCGTGCGGCGCACTACCATATCGGTGCCCGCAAAAATGCGCTTAATGGCCGGGTCAATGCGCTTACTCACCAGCGTATCCAGCTTGTGCGAGCCAATATCGGCGATTTTCACGCTGATGCGAGCCCGCTGCTGCGTGCTGTCCACGAAGGTTTTGAGCAGCTTGCTGGTCGAGTTGGCGCCCTTACCCTGCGAATTAGCCAGGTAGCTCAGGATGAAGTTTTTGTCGTCCTTATCCGGCAGCTTGTAAAAGTCTGGGTTGCCGTTGTAGAATGCCTGCTTGGCGGCCTTCAAAAACGTAACCATGCTGAGCGGCGTGGACAGCTCCGGTTGGGCTTGTAAAAACTTATCAAACTGGTCGATTTTCTGCAAGTTGAGCAGCTTCAACAGGCCTTTCGGCTGCTTGGTATCCACCACAAATTCCAACGGCATCACCCCGCCGAAGCGGGCTTCGAAGAAGCTCAAATCCTCGTTTACGGAGCTTTGCTTGGGTAAGTCATCCACCATAAACGACACGGCTTCGATGCGCGAAATCCCGATGGAGGCTAGCCCCACCAGCACCGCCGCCGTGATGTAAATAGTGCGCCGGCGCCGCAGCACGATGAAATCGAGGAAGTGGATGATGCCCACCAGCGGCTTTGAATCGAGGTGCTCCAGCTGCTTCTCGGTGGGGCCGGGTAGGTAGGTAAACACCGCCGGAATCATGATGAAGCTGATGACAAAGGCGATGAAAATGTTAATCGTGGCCACCAGCCCAAACTGGTAGAGAATGGCAATATCAGTGAAGGTGAACACGAAAAAGCCGATGGCCGTGGTCGTGTTATTCACCAGCGTGATGAGGCCGATTTTGCGAATAACGCGCGTCATGGCCAGTATCTGGTTGCCCGATTTGCGGTAGTCGTAGTGGTAGCGCGAGAGCAGGTAGGTGCAGTTGGGTACGCTGATAACCACCAGGATAGAGGGTATCAGACCGGTAAGCAGGTTGATTTTGAACCCAAGCAGCACAATGGTGGCGATACACCATATCATGACAATTACCACTACCAAAAGCGGCACCACCACCGCCGACCACGTGCGGAAAAAGATGTACAGGATGACGGCCATCACGACCACCATCAGCCCAGCGAAAAACTTCATTTCGCTTGACACCTTGCTCGTCATCGTGGAGCGCACGTAGGGCAGGCCCGCGTAGTGCAGCTTGATTTTGGAGTCCTTCTCAAACTTGGCACTCAGGTCCAAGATATTGTTCATCACCTCCTTGCGCCGGTCCGAGTTTAGCCACTTGGGGTCGAGCGTCACGGCCAACAGCGTGGCGCCGGTGCGCGGCGCAATCACCTGCCCTTTGTAAAATTCGATGCTATTTACGACCCGCATCAGCGAGTCGAGCTGCGCCTGGCTGGTGGGCGGCCGCGCAAAAACGGGCGCCGTCACGAAGCTATTATTAACCGTATCCTTCTGAATCTGAATCAGCTTGGGCAGACCCAGCACACCCGATACGCCGGGCACCTTCACCAGCTCATTGGCGAGTTGGTCGTAGAGCCGGAACTGCGGGAGCTTGTACACGGCGCTGTCCTGCATCCCTAGCACCAGGATATTGCCATCCTCGCCGAAGGTCTTTTTGAACTGCTGGAAGTACACCATGTCGGGGTCCTTCGGGCTCACCACCTGGGCAAAGTCGTAGGTCATTTGCACGTCTTTCGCCACCCAGGCCATGCCCAGGGTCGAAACGGCAATGAGTATCAGCAAAATACGTCGGTACTTGATGATAGAGAGGGCGATATGTCCCCACATAAGCTTAAAATTTTAGGTTGGACAACCGCCTGGCCTTAATGCGATGCGCTGCCTTACAGCTTCGCAAACACCGTTTTAAAGCTCACGGCTTCGCCGATGTACGCCCGCAACGCGCTGATGGGCATCCGGGTTTGCTCGCGGGTATCGCGGTGGCGCACTGTCACGGTGTCGTCTTCCAGGGTTTGACCGTCCACGACAATACAAAAAGGCGTGCCGATTAGGTCCTGGCGCGTGTAACGCTTGCCGATGGCGTCTTTGTCCTCAATTACCAGGCGGAAATCGAAGCGCAAATCATCGAAAATCTGCTGCGCTTTTTCGGGCATGCCGTCCTTGCGCACCAGCGGGAAAATGGCGGCCTTGATGGGCGCCACTGCCGGGTGCAGCTTCAGTAGCGTGCGCTGTTTAGTGGTTTGGGCTTCACCCTCCCCTTCTGTGATGGTTTCCTCCTGAAACGCTTGGCAGAGCGTGGCCAGGAACAGGCGGTCGGCGCCCACCGAGGTTTCGACCACGTAGGGCACGTAGTTGCCGTAGGGCTTGCCGGTGGTTTCGTCGATGTCGTTATCGAAGTACTGCTGTTTCTTGCGGCTCAGGTTCTGGTGCTGGGTCAAGTCGAAGTCGCCGCGCGAGTGGATGCCCTCCATCTCTTTGAAGCCGAAGGGAAACTCGTACTCGATGTCTACGGCGGCCTTGGCGTAGTGGGCCAGCTTGTCGTGGTCGTGGAAGCGCAGCTTCTCGGTCGGCAGCCCTAGGGCCTCGTGGAAGCGGCGGCGGGCGGCCTTCCAGGTGTCGTACCACTCGCCTTCGGTGCCGGGGCGCACGAAGAATTGCATCTCCATCTGCTCAAATTCCCGCATGCGGAAAATGAACTGCCGGGCCACAATCTCGTTGCGGAACGCCTTGCCAATCTGCGCGATGCCGAACGGAATTTTCATCCGGGCCGACTTCTGCACGTTCAGAAAGTTCACGAAAATACCCTGGGCCGTTTCAGGGCGCAGGTACACGGGCGGCGCCTCCGAGTCCACGGCCGAGCCTTGGGTCGAGAACATCAGGTTGAACTGGCGCACTTCGGTCCACTTGCCGGTGCCCGAGACGGGGCACTTAATTTCTTCGTCAATAATGAGCTGGCGCACGCCGGCCAGGTCGTTGGCGGTGAGCAGGCGGCCCATTTCGGCCGTAAGGGCCGCGCCGCGGGCGGGGTCACCGGCTTTTTCGTACTCGGCGGCTTTTTCTTCGAGCAGCACGTCGGCGCGGTAGCGCTTTTTGCTGTCGAGGTTGTCGATGAGCGGGTCATTAAACCCGGCCACGTGGCCGCTGGCCTCCCAGGTGCGCGGGTCCATGAAGATGGCCGCGTCGATGCCCACCACGTTGCCGTGCAGCTGGGTCATAGCCTCCCACCACAGGCGCTTGAGGTTGTTTTTCAGCTCCACGCCGTTGGGGCCGTAGTCGTACACGGCGGCCAGGCCATCGTATATTTCCGACGACTGGAATACGAAGCCGTATTCTTTGGCGTGGGCGACAATATCTTTTAGCTGCGTGTTCTCAGCGGTAGGTGCGGGCTTGCTCATAAGCCGCAAAGTTAGACCGCAGATTTAACTGATTTAACGGATTGCGCGGATACGCCCCTGCGGGGCTGGCTGGTTGGGGTGGGTAAACTGGATTGATGCGCCCCCTGCGCGGGCTGGCGGGCGCGGGGGTAGGCAACCATTTGGGGAGATGGCGGCTCTTCATTCGCCTAGGTGGGTGGCCCCTACTCCCCTATCTTGGACGGGGCTAACCTACTTCTACTCTTTTTCTTTTCTGCTATGAAGCAGTTTTACCGCGGCCTGCTGCCGGTCTGCTTACTGGGGGCGGGCGTGGCGCAGGCGCAAGCCCCTACCCCGCCGCTGCCGGCGCGCGTCACCATCAGCGGCTACGTGCGCGACCAAGCCACGGGCGAAAACCTTATTGGGGTGGCGGTGGTGCAGGCGGGCACTAGCCTAGGCACCGCCACCAATACCTACGGATTTTACTCGCTGACCTTGCCCACAGCGGGCCTCGACTCGGTGCGGCTCGTGGCCAACTACCTAGGGTATGAGCGCCAGCGCTGGGCCGCGCCAGCTACTGGCAGCGCCCGGCACGACTTCGGCTTGCCCGCGGCGGCCAATGAGCTGGCCGGCGTGGAAGTGGTGGGCGACCGCCAGGCCTACGACCACGGCCCGCGCAGCACCCGCATGGGTACCATCAACGTGCCCATCGCCCAGATTAAGAGCCTACCCAAGCTCATGGGCGAAACCGACGTGCTGAAGGTATTGCAGCTGCTGCCCGGCGTGCAGAGCGGCGGCGAAGGCACCAGCGGCCTGTACGTGCGCGGCGGCTCGCCCGACCAAAACCTGATTTTGCTCGATGGCACGCCCGTTTACAATGCCTCGCACCTGTTCGGCTTCTTCTCGGTGTTTAATGCCGATGCGCTGAATAATGTGGAGCTTATCAAGGGCGGCTTTCCGGCGCGCTACGGCGGGCGGCTGTCGTCGGTGCTCGATATTTCGATGAAGGAGGGCAACGCGCAGGAGCTGCACGGCGAGGGCGCCATCAGCCTCATTGCCTCGCGCATTACCCTAGAAGGGCCGATTAAGAAGGACGTAGCCTCGTTTATCGTGTCGGCCCGGCGCACCTACCTCGATGTGCTGGCCCGGCCCTTCATCAAGTCGCAGCTCAAGAAGGAAGGCAAGGCAGGCTCCCTAGGGTATTATTTCTACGACCTCAATGCCAAGCTCAACTGGAAGGTGGGCACCCGCGACCGCCTCTATTTGAGCGCTTACCGGGGCTACGACAACTTTTACTACGACGAGCGCAACGCCCAGGAACGCCCCGACGACTACAGCCGCTCCGACAATAGCCTGGGCTGGGGCAACCTCACCGGCGCCCTGCGCTGGAACCACGTCGTCAACGACAAGTTGTTTCTAAACACGCACCTCACCTACAGCCAATATCAGTTTGATGTAAGCCAGGAGCAGGAGCGGCGCTACGTTCAAAACAGCCAGCCCCTGGCTTCTACCAACGCGCTGAGCTACCGCTCGGATATCCGCGACTGGACCCTGAAGATGGACTTCGACTACGTGCCTTCGCCCCGGCACTACGTTCGGTTTGGGGGGCAGTTTATTCGGCATACGTTTCGGCCGGGCATCTCCTCGCAGCAAGACAACACGGCCGGCGTGGTGAGCGAAGCTGCCTCGGGTAGCCGCACCCTAGGTAGCGAGAGCGGGCTGTACGTAGAGGACGACTACCAGCTCAGTAACCGCCTGAAGGTAAACGCGGGCCTGCGCCTGAGCAGCTTTTACGTGGATAGCAAGCTCTACCCCTCGCTGGAGCCGCGCCTGGCCGCCCGCTTCATGCTCACCGACGAGTGGGCGCTGAAGGCCTCCTACGCCCGCACCACGCAATACGTGCACCTGCTCACCAACAGCGGCATCGGCCTGCCCACCGACCTGTGGGTGCCCGCCACGGCGCAGGTGCGGCCGCAGGTGGCGCACCAGGTGGGCCTAGGCGTGGCGCGCACCTTGCGCTACCGTGGTGAGGCGTTCGAGTTCAGCTTCGAGACTTACTACAAGCCGATGCAAAACCTGGTGGAGTACCGCGAGGGCGCCAGCTTTCTCAACACCACCAACAACGACTGGCAGAGCAAGGTCACGAGCGGCCGGGGCTGGGCCTACGGCGGCGAGTTCTTTTTGCAGAAGAAAACCGGCCGCACCACCGGCTGGCTGGGCTACACGCTGGCCTGGAGCAACCGCCGCTTTCCGGAGTTGAACCAGGGACGGACTTTCCCCTACAAATACGACCGCCGGCACGACATTTCGCTGGTGGTTATTCACAAATTCAGCCCTACCCTCACGCTGTCGGGCACCTGGGTCTACGGCACCGGCAATGCGACTACGCTGGCTTCGAGCCGCTTCCAGCTTGGCCCGTACCAAGACTACAGCGATTACGGCGACCGCAACTCGTTCCGGATGGCGGCCTACCACCGCTTCGACCTAGACCTGAGCAAAACCAAGAAGAAGCGCTGGGGCGAAGTTGTCAACAGCATTTCTATCTACAATGTGTATAACCGCCGCAACCCGTACTACCTGTACTTCGCGCCAGCCGATGTGTTCAATGGCGTAGTGCGCACGCCCGCCCAGTACCGCCAAGTATCGTTGTTTCCCATCATCCCGTCGGTCAGCAAGGCCTTCAAGTTTTAAGCGCTAGTACTTATGAGAACCTCTTTGCTACGCGGGGCCCTGGCGACTACCCTAGGGCTGGCCGGCTGCGAAAGCGTAGTGCCCGTAGACCTGCCCACCCACACGCCGCGGCTGTCGGTGGCCTACACGCTCAGCAACCATGCGCCACCGGCCGGCGAGCGTGATTTTTTTGACAGCCGCTCGCTCTATGTCAGCACTAGCCAAGATGTTGGCAATATCAACCGCCTGGCGGGCCGCGCCGACGCTACCGTGGAGCTACGCGACGCTAGCGGCCAGGTAGTCGAGCAGTTTCGGCCCCGCGGCCGGGGTGGCTACGGCGGCACCGACAGCACCCAAGGCTTTTACGTGCCGCGGCGTGGTTACGTGGGCCAGCCCGGCCAGCGCTACACGCTGCGCGCCAGCGCGCCTAGCGTCGAGGCCGTAGAGGCGACGCTTACCTTACCGGCCGCGCCTATCATCGAGGCGGCTAGCTATACCCTCGACCCTGCCCAGCCCAACTATTATTATCGTGGGCGCCTGACCTTCAGCATCCGCGATAATGCCGCCACTACCGACTACTACCTGGCTTACGCGCAGATACTCGACGCTGCCGGCCAGCCTATGGGTATCGTGGAGCAAGAATATGGCGCCCGCAACGATGCCGAGCTTGCTATCAAGCTCACGCGCTTGGACTTATCGCAGCCCGGCTACCTCTACCAGACCCTGCCCATCAGCGACGCCGGCCGCCAGGGCCAGCGCCTCAATTGCAGCGTCGATGCGTACTTATCGGGCAATTTTAGCCCTATCGCCGGCAGCGCACAGCCAGCCTTCATCGAAATTATTGTGAGTAGCATCCCGGCCGATACCTACGAATTTTACCAGTCCATTCAGCGCTTCTACGATACCGAGGGCAACCCCTTTGCTGAGCCCGCGCCGCTGCGCTCCAACGTGCAGGGCGGCTACGGCCTCTTCGGTGGGGCCGCCGATGCGACACTGCGCATCCGGCTTTAGGGCCGCTATCGCTAAGCCCGCCTCAGCCCATCGCGCCCTAGGTCAGGCGCTTGGTGGAGGCTGGCAACCAGCGAGGGTGTGCCGGTCACAATTAGGTAACATGCCCCTAGCAGGATGTCGAACTAATTTTGGGGGCCGATTTCCCCACTCGGCATTTATTTTATGTTCGGACTTGAACCCCATGTCTTACTGCTCCTAGGCATCTGTCTGTTTGCAGCTTGCGCCTTTGAATTTGTCAACGGCTTTCACGACACGGCTAATGCCGTGGCCACCGTTATCTACACCAACACCTTGCGGCCCTGGGTGGCCGTGGTCTGGTCGGCGTTCTGGAACTTTATCGGCGTGTTTTCGGGCGGCATTGCCGTGGCCATGGGCATCGTGTACCTGCTGCCCGTCGAGAGCCTGATTGACCAGAACGTGTACCACGGCATTGCCATGGTGGGCGCGTTGCTGGTAGCGGCCATCATCTGGAACATCGGCACCTGGTACTACGGCATTCCGTCGTCATCGTCGCACGCGCTCATTGGCTCCATCCTAGGGGTCGGCATTGCGTTTTCGCTGCTGCCCGGCGGCAAGGGCGCGGCCATTAACTGGAGCAAGGCCAGCGAGAGCGGCCTGGCGCTGCTGCTGGGCCCGCTGCTGGGCTTCACTTTCACCATCGGCATGATGTTTCTGCTCAAGCGCTTCTCGCCCAGCAAGGCCATCTTTAAGGAGCCGCACAAGCGCAAGCCGCCGCCCTTGTTCATCCGCCTCACCCTCATTGCTACCTGCACGCTAGTAAGCTTTTTCCACGGCTCCAACGACGGCCAGAAGGGCGTGGGCCTCATCATGCTGATTCTCATCGGTATCGTGCCCGTGCATTTTGCGCTTGACACTACCAAGAATCCGCTCGATTTGCGCGACTCGCTCACTAAAGTAGAGTACGTCATTGGCCGCATCAACGCAGCCGAGCTAGGCGCCACCGACCAAAAGCTTCTTGCTGATGTGCGCGCCCAAACCACCGACCTAGACCGCGTATTTGCCGGCAAAACCAAGGTCGAAGACTTGCCCAACCAAGCCCGCTTCGAGATTCGGCGCGACATTCTGCTGCTCGCCAACCGCGGCAAAAAACTGCTGGCCAGCGAAAGCGTCAGCCTCAATACTGCCGACCGCGATACCTACAAAAAAGCTGTCGACCAGATGAGTACGTTCACCGACTACGCCCCCTGGCAGGTGCTGTTGATGGTGTCGCTCTCCCTAGCCTGCGGCACCATGATAGGCTGGCAGCGCATCGTAAAAACCATTGGCGAGCGCATTGGTAAGGAGCACCTCACCTACGCCCAGGGCGCCAGCTCGGAACTGGTAGCCGCCATGATGATTGGCGCCAGCACCCAGCTCGGCCTGCCCTCGTCTACTACGCACGTGCTGTCATCGGCCATTGCGGGCAGCATGGTGGCCAACCGCGGCATCAAGAACCTCAACCCCCAGATGGTGCGCAGCATTGCCCTGGCCTGGGTGCTCACGCTGCCCGTAACCATGGTGCTGGCGGGCGGCCTGTTTCTGCTCTTCCGCTCCATCAGCGGCTAAGTTCAGCTCCTTTCGCAGCTCACCAATACTCAAAAACGCCCGGCTCTTTCTGTAAGAGTCGGGCGTTGTTGCTTCTAGAGCACCAGCTGTTTTGGGTGCAGGCGGCTTTTGCCCACGGGTGCCACCTAGGGGGCGCCCCCTGCGCGCGTCTTCCCTGGTGCCAAGGCATGGTGCGCTGGCCCTTCCGGGACGCCCGCGACTTGTGCACAGCTAGCCACCTAGTTATCCACAAGCAGCCGAATTCTTGCTAGTTGCCCGCGCGCTAAAACCGCGCTGCCGCCGTAGTTGTGGCCCGCTTAAAACGAAAAAAGCCAACCCGCTTAGGGCTGGCTTTTTTACTAGAATGATTGGCCAAGCCAACTATCGGTAACCTGGGAATAATCCCACCGTCACAGAGTTATCCACTTATCCACACTCAAAAACGGCCTTTTTGTGGATAACTTTTTGCTGAATGTGCTAATTCTAGGAAACTTTTACCTATTTCCAGTTTTCCACAGGGGCCTACTTGCTGGGCCACTGCACCTCTAGGTCGTCGTTGATAAACACGCCGAAATTGACAAATTGCAGTTGGCCTTCCTCGAAGTACATATCTATCATCGACTTCTCGTAACTCAGGCGCACCTCGCCGCCCTCCATAGTTTCGAGCTCGGGCGTGTTGCCCTGGCCGTGGCGCTGCATCAGGTCGCGCACCTGGTCGAGGGTGCGGCCGTGCAGGGCTTCGCCAAACAGGCGCAGGCCGGGGTTATCGGTCTCGATGCAGCTCAGGCGGAAGTCATCCTCGCGGTCGAAGTACAGCGACAGCAGGTGGTCGTCTTCGTAATAATTCCAGGCTTGGTGCTCAAAATCGTCCTCGTCTTCCGACTCCTCTATTTCCTCGGGCTCGCCCACCAGGGTGCGCACCTCGTCCATGGTGGCCCCGAAGCGCAGCGGGCCCATGCCGGTGCCCAGGATGATTTCGTTTTCTTCGATGCTATTGGGGGTGCTTTGCGGGTTCATATCAGCAAGGGGTTTAGGTCAAACAAAGGTAGGTGAGCGGGTGAGTGTAGAGGGTAGCGAGTTGAGCAGGCATGTGTCACAGGGTGGTTGTCATTGCGAGCGCAGCGAAGCAATCTTTCCTGCATGCATTGCGAAAGTCAGGTAAGCCAAAAGGAAAGATTGCTTCGCTGCGCTCGCAATGACAACCGTCCTCCTACCCTCCTACCCTACTTCCCATACTTGGCCTCAAAGGCGGCCTTTTGGCGCAGGTATTCGGGCAAGGCTTTGGCCTCGTCCCATTTCTGCTTGAAAATGGCGGCGGCTTCCACTTTATCCACATCGGGGGCGTCGGTGCGGGGCAGTTCGGCGCGGCCGTGGGCGCCGCTCTGGCCTTTTTTGTCGGCGGGCACCGGGCCGTCGTACTTCTTGCCGCCGCGGTGGTTGGCGTAGCGCCGGGCGCGGGTGAAGCCCATCTGCAAAAACTTGCGAGCCATGTCGGCCCCCACAAAGTCCTCAGCCTTCAAATAAGCCTCGAAGAGCCCCCAGATGGCTGCCGATGAGGCTCGGGCTGTCGCCGCGTCCTTGAAGCGCCAGTGGGGCAGGATTTCGCCCTTGTAGGGCTGCACCAGCAGCACGCCCTGCTCGCCCTTACCCACGCGGTACAGCTCGGGATGCTGGCGAAAATCGACCGTGTGGAAATCTAGCGTGTAATCAAACGGCATAATGCGGGGTACGCAGCCCAGCGCTGTTCGTTTTCCGGCCCGGCCGGGTTTTCCACTTCTTTCTGCGCCCTAGGCAGGTTTTTCCACGGCGCGCGCCTGGTTGGGTGTGGAAAAGCCTTCGAAAGCCCGAAGTTTTCCACAAGCTAATAAGTTTAATTAAATTCTTTTTTCAAAAATCTTTTTTATTATCATCCATTAGGGCAGTGGATAAGTTCATAACTCTGAAAGGTTATCCACAGCGTGGATAACGGGTGCATAACTATGGGCTTATGCACCGGCTATCAACAGGCATTGTGGATATCATTGTACTGATTAACAAAATCTTAGCCTAGTTTCCCACTATTCACATAGGTTATCCACTTATCCACTATTCACACCCTAAGGCCAGTGTGGATAGTGCTTCTGGCGGTGGATAGTTATCCACTCTTATCCACAGCGTTTGGCTACTGTGCTGGTAGCTGCGTGGACAAGAAAAGTTACCCCCAACTTATCCACGGGTTGTACACGGTTATCAGTCGGGTTATCCACCGTTTTGTGCACCGCGCCCCTGGGCGGTGGGAAACTATGTGGAAAACCCGTGGATAAACCCCAAAAAACGCCCTCAGTAACTGGAATCGTGGATAAGTTATCCACGCCGCCACCCGGCGCAGTGGAAAAAAGCCCTATTTATCCACTTATCGGCTACCAAACCGCCCTAGGTGCCGGTTTTGGGTCGGCAGTTAATTGAAAGCTGGCAAACGCCGGTGCTGGCCTGCCGGGCAAACCGCCCCGGATGGCCGCCTAGCTGGCCTCAGCATTGTGGAAAAGCGAAAGCCCGGCCCGCGAAATACCGCGGGCCGGGCTTAAAGCTGTGGAAAACTCCTGGGGAAAGCTAAAACGCCAGCTTAACCGTGTCGTCCAGCTCAAAGTTAGCGCGCAGCTTAATCAGCGTGGGCGACACGTACACGGGCTCGGGCGGCAGGCGCAGGCTGGTGTCGGGGCCGCGCCAGCGGCCGTCGCCGTCCTTATCCACAAGCACGCGGAAGCGGTAGCTGCCTGGCGGCAGGCGGTCGAAGCGGTAGCGGCCCTTGGGCGAGCGCAGCTGCCGCACCACTTGGTATTTATCGTCGAGCAGCTGCAGGTCGAACTGCTTTTCCTGGGTCTGGATGGTGCCTTTCAAAACGCCGCTCGGGTCAATATCCGTCACGGTCAGCCGCAGCGGCCGGCGCAGCCCCAGCGACTGCCCCGTGATGGCCGTAATGGCCGTGGTATCGAGCCGAATCTCAACGGTTTTCTGCGCCTTGGTATCCAGCGTAATGGTCAGCTCGGTGCGGTCGGGGCTGAGCGTGCCGTCGGCGGGCAGGCGCAGCGGGCGGCGGCGCACCGAGTCTTCGGCGAGCGCGCCCACGGGCTGCCCCGCCGCCAAGCGCACCGGCACCGGAAACCTAAACCGCACCTGACCCTGCCGAAACACGCTGCGCGGGTTGCCTTCCACGGCGGTGCCGGCGGGCGGCGCGGCCTTGCGGCTGGCCGCCGTGGGCACCGGAAAATTGATGTTGAGTGTATCGCGGGCCGTGTTGCCGGCGCTGTCGGTCACGGCCAGCAGGTAGCGCCCGTCGCCCAGCTCGGGGGTGCGGTAGAGGGTGGCCGTGCGGCCCTGGTCGGTCAGCAAGATTGACTCTTGCAGGGCGGCGGGGGCGGCGCCGGCGGCGGGCGCTAAGCTTACGGTGCGCAGGCCCTCGTTGAAGAGCAGGCGCACCTGAGTGGCGTTGCGCTCAATGTTGGTGCGCCGCGGGGGCAGGCGGTCGGGCCGCGTGAGTTGCAGCGCCCTAGGTTGAGTGGTATCGCTGAGGGTGATGGGGGCCGGCAGGTAGGCGATTTTCTCGCCGTCGTCGAAGCGACCGTTGTTGTTCTTATCGGCCCAGGCGTAGAGATTATACTGCCCGCTCTTGATGAAGTTCAGGTCAAAATTGCCCCGGCCATCGGCCCGGGTAAGGTAGTAGGGCAAGCCCCGGCGCACGCCGGCCGTGTCGGCCACGCGGTAGAGCCCCACGCTGGCATCGGCCACGGGCCGGGCCGTGAGCAGGTCCGTGACGGTGCCCTGCACCTTGGCCGAGTCCAGGGTGGGGCCGGTGCTGAAGCTCAGGGCCTGGTACTTGGCGGGCGTGCTCTCGGTGATGTCCACAATGGCCTTGCGGAAGTTGAACGAGTACGTGGTATTAGGCTCCAGCGGCTTCGGAAATAGCAGCGTTACGCTGCTGCGGTCTTCGCGCAGCTGATACTGGTTATCGGGCGCGAGCTGCGGCGTGATGAGCAGGTTTTTGGGCAAGTCTTTCACCTGCACTGCCTCCGAAAACGTGAGGCGGATAAACTGCTGCTTCACATTGCGGGCCGCGCTATCGGGCGAGGTGGCTATCAGGCGCGGCGCCGTTTTATCGCGCGGGCCGCCCTGGGGCGAGCTCACCGCCGCGCAGCTACCTAGGGCCGCCAGCCCGGCCGCGGCCGCCAGCCCCGCCCAGCCGCGAAGCGCCGCACGGCTACCTAGGCGGCAAAAAATGGAAGACGGAAGGCGAGTAACTAACGAGAACGGAGCAGCAGGCATGCGGGGCAGCAAAGTGAAAAGCAGAACAAAGATGGCCGCCCCAGCCGCTACGCGCCGCGGCTAGGCCTCCCGCTCGGCTACGTACAGCACGCTGGAATATTGCCCGTCGTGCTGGGCGGCGTAGCGGTTGGAGCTGTAGCCGGCGCGTAGCACGGTCAGCGGCCCGCCGGCCCGCTCGGGCGAGCGGTGCTTTTCCGAAAGCATACTCACGTAGTAAGCATCGAGGGCCAGCGGCAACGTCTGGCGCACGGTCAGGCCATGGCGGCTCAGCAGCCGGCGCATCGAGGCCGGGCTGAAGTGGTAGAGATGGCGCGGCACGTCGTAGGCAGCCCAGTCCTGGCGGTAGTGCTGGGCGTCGAGGCTCTCCACATTAGGCACCGCGATGAGCAGCTTGCCGCCTTTCCCTAATACCCGAATAAGCTGCTCCAGCGTTTCGTTAAGCGTGTGCACGTGCTCCAGTACATGCCATAGCGTAATAACATCGAAGCTGCCAGCAGGTATGCCAGTTAAGTCAGTGGGTCGACCAATAGGCTCATGAGTACGAGCAGCAGCATCGGCGCGGGCCAAATCATTAGGCTCTAGGCCCGCTACCCACCACCGAGCTTTTTGGGCGCCAGCCAGGAAGTGGCCCGTGCCGCAGCCGTAGTCGAGTAGCCGGCCCGGCTGGCCGCCGTTCAGCTTCGTTATCAAGGCCACCTTGCGGCGCACCGTGAAGAAGCGCGCCACTTTATACACCTGGTTTATCAGGCCCTGCGCACCACTGTTGTGCGAAACGTAGGCCGCCGACTCGTAGTACGGGCCGATGCTAGTCGCATCGGGCCGCGGGTTGGTAAACTGAAACCCGCAGGCTTGGCACTGCACGATGGTAAACGTTTCCTGGCTTACCGACTTGTCCTGCACTTGCAGCTTGGCGCGTAGGTCAGTACCGCCGCACACTGGGCAGCGTTCTAGTAGTTCGTTGGTCACACGGTTGAGAATCAAAGACCAAAAACTAAAAGTTGAGAATCGGATAAAGCGGTCAGCCTCGCTCCCATTCTCAACTTTTAGTTTTTAATCCGCACTTTTTAATTAACGATTCAAGTACACCATCAGCACCGATACGTCGGCCGGGCTCACGCCGCTGATGCGGCTGGCCTGGCCCAGGGTTTCGGGCTGAATCTTGAGCAGCTTTTCGCGGGCCTCGTGGCTGAGCGCCGGCATGGCGCCGTAGTTCAGGCGGCCCCGAATCTCGAAGTCTTCGAGCTCGCGCATGCGCTGGGCCTGCTGCTGCTCCTTCTGCAAATACGTCTCGTACTTGGTCCGGATGATGGCTTGCTCCTGGGCATCAAGGCTGAAAGCAGTTAGCTTTTCGGCCAGCTCGGGCAGGGCGGCGGCTAGGTCGGCCAGTTCGATGTTGGGCCGGCGCAGCAAATTCAGGGCGCGGGTTTTTTCGTGAATCTCAGCCGAGCCGCGCTCCGTCAAAAATCCGTTGATAGTCGCGGGTTCGATGCCAAATTTTTCTAGCACCGTGAGCACGGCGGCCGTGTCGGCCTCCTTCTGGTGCACGCGAGCCAGGCGCTCGTCCGAGGCTAGCCCTAGGGCGTGGCCCAGCGGTGTCAGGCGCAGGTCGGCATTGTCTTGGCGCAGCAAGATGCGGTGCTCGGCGCGGCTCGTAAACATACGGTAGGGCTCCTCGGTGCCTTTATTGATAAGGTCGTCGATGAGCACGCCGATATAGGCTTCGTCGCGCTTGAGCGTGAAGGCGGGCTTGTCGTGGGCGCGTTGGTGGGCGTTGATGCCGGCCATCAGGCCTTGGCAGGCCGCCTCTTCGTAGCCGGTGGTGCCGTTGATTTGGCCCGCCAGCCAGAGATTGCGCACGGGCTTCGTTTCCAGCGTATTGGTAAGCTGCGTGGGCGGAAAAAAGTCGTACTCAATCGCGTAGCCCGGCCGGAACATCTTGGCCTTCTCGAAGCCCGCGATTTCGCGCAGGGCGCGGTACTGCACGTCCTCGGGCAGCGAGCTGCTGAAGCCGTTAATGTAGCACTCCACCGTGTTCCAGCCCTCCGGCTCCACGAAAATCTGGTGCCGGTCCTTGTCGGCGAAGCGGTTGATTTTGTCTTCCACGCTGGGGCAGTAGCGCGGCCCCAGGCCCTTGATGCGGCCCTGAAACATGGGCGACTTCTCAAAACCCTCCTTCAAAATCTCGTGCACCCGCTCGTTGGTGTACGTGATGTAGCACGGCCGCTGCTTGGTGAGGGCCGGCGTGTCGAGGTACGAGAAGCGGCTCGGGTTCTGGTCGCCGTCCTGCACTTCCATTTTCGAGTAATCGAGCGAGCGGCCGTCCACGCGGGGCGGCGTACCGGTTTTCATGCGCCCGGCCTCGAAGCCCAGCTCCACCAATTGCTCGGTGATGCCGTGGCTGTTTTTCTCCGCCGCCCGGCCGCCGCCGAAGTTTTTCTCGCCGATGTGAATCAGGCCATTGAGGAAAGTGCCGTTGGTGAGCACCACGGTTTTGCTCCGAAACTCGACCCCTAGGGCCGTGCGTACGCCCACGCAGGCGCCGTCTTCGATGAGCAGGCCGGTCACGCCTTCCTGCCAGAAGTCCACGTTCGGAATCTGCTCCAGAGTCAGGCGCCACTCCTCGGCAAAGCGCATGCGGTCACTTTGGGCGCGCGGGCTCCACATGGCGGGGCCCTTCGAGCGGTTCAACATCCGAAACTGAATCATCGTCTTGTCGGTGATAATACCCGACTGGCCACCTAGGGCATCTATCTCGCGCACTATCTGGCCCTTGGCCACGCCGCCCATCGCGGGGTTGCACGACATCTGGGCGATGGTGTTCATGTTCATCGTGATGAGCAGCACCTGCGAGCCGAGGTTGGCGGCGGCGGCGGCGGCCTCGCAGCCCGCGTGGCCGGCCCCCACTACAATGAGGTCGTATTCAGTATCGGAGAACATGGGATTCAGTTATCAAGTAACAGGTATCAATTATCAGAGCGCTAAGCATCAAGCGCAAAAGCGCCGCTAATTGTTCATTGCGGGCTGTTAATTGACAAAGTTCGCTATAAAACCACTAGCGTGTTCCCATTTGCTACGCGGCGCTACCGACCCAGCGCCTTCCGCATGCACACGCTGTTCTCGATGCCTACGTACTGCCCGTAGTTGGGAATGCGTGCGTAGCCGCTGCGCTCGTACAGCCGGATGGCTTCGGGCTGGCGCTTGCCAGTTTCGAGCACGCCGCTGGCGTAGCCTAGCTCGCCGGCCCACTGCTCTAGCTCGGCCAGCACGGCCTGGGCTACGCCCTGCCCCCGGTGCGCGGGCTGCACAAACATGCGCTTGACCTCCACCGAATCCGCGTCAAAGGGCTTAAACGCGCCGCACCCCACGGGCTCGTCATCTTGGTAAGCCACTACCACGTGCTGCAAGCTGGCGATGGTGTTGAACTGGGCGTAGTAGCCGTGCTCGGCGCCGTCGCGCGCGGCCAGGTCCTGGTCGAGCAGCTGCACGAGGGCACGAAAATCAGGGTTTTCAGAGGTGGTGCGGATGAGGCGAGGCATAATGCAAGCGATGAGTTGGGTCGCAAAGATTTGTGCTATACCCCAAACAATTCCGCGTTGTAGCATTTCATCGTGCGTGACAAACGGCGCATCGACTAGCAGCCCCATCTTTTCATATTGATTATGCAGGTTGACAGACTCAACTCCTTTTATATCCCAACGAGTGCCATCCTTAAAAACCAACTGATAGCCCGGTGCTACTTGCCCACTAATCTTACCTAGTAGCACTAACCCGCGCCCAGTGATACGGAAAGAGTCGTCTACTGCAAAGGTGCCTACTGTTTCTGTCATTTGAAAAGTGGTTTTTGAACAAGATAGAAATTCAAATTTCACCTTACAACACAGTTGTATAAACCACCTTACTCTACTTCCCCCAGCCAATTATCGGGCAGCCAGCCGGGCAGAAGCGTGGCCGATTGGCGAGCTACTTCCTCCCACGAGAACGGTTGCCACTCGCTATTTTGCGCGTCGAATACCTCGGTGGCCTCGGGGCTGGCAAACAGCTTGTAATCAAACTTGGCGTAGCCGTGCACTAGGTAGCCAGGGTAATAATACGCCAGCTGCTGAGCACGGGCGTACTCCAGCTTGAGCAGCAGCAAATACTTACCTAGGCTGTGCTTGCGGTAGGCGGGGTCGTAGAAATTGACGATGCCCGCGATGGTGCTAGTGCCCCGGTCGAAGACGCCGGCCGCAATAAGCTGCTCACCGTCGCGCACTTCGATAATGTAGCTGTTGAACACCGAATGCGTGGCTCCGGCCAGCAGCAGTTCTTCCAGCGAAGGCGACGCGTCGAAGTCAATAAAAGCGTGGTAGCGAGCGTATAGCGCCTCGTACTCGGCCGTGATGCGGAAGGGCTGCACGGCCACCGCAAACTGCTCGTTGAGGCGCAGCAGGCGCCGCTGCTTGCTGCCATACTGTACCTGCGGCACCACCAGGCGCAGCCAGTGCACGGTATAAATGCGCGGCCCCACCGGCAAAAATCGGCAGGTAAACAGGTCCTGGTTCATCCGGTAGTATCCCAGGGCCAGGTAGTAGTCCAGCACGTCGCCCGGAATACTAGAAATAGAGGACGCCACTGTCATACGGCCAAAAAAACCACTGCTAAGCGGTGGGTCAAAACCCGCGCAACGACAGGCAGTAGTCCTCCTTACGGCGCATGGCCGTTTGGCTCAGCAGGTCCTTGTCGTGGTAGCCCAGCAGGTGCAGTACACCGTGAATCATGACGCGGTGCAGCTCATCGCGGAACGTGATACCTAGGTCTTTAGCATTGTCGGCCACCCGCTCCACGCTGATGAAAATGTCGCCTTCGAGCACCTCCGAATCATCGGCATTATCGAAGGTGATAATGTCGGTGAGCGTGTCGTGGTTGAGGTACTCCACGTTGAGCTTGTGCAGGTAATCGTCGGAGCAAAAGATGAACGTAAGCTGCGCGATGCGGTACTCGTGCACCGCGGCAATACGCTCAATCCAAGCCACGAGGTCTTCGGCGTCGTGCAGGCCAAACGCCGGCACGTCTTCCACGACAAACTCAATACCGGGCGCCTCAAAGTAGTGAATACCCGTGGTGGGGGCGTTGCTCATGCGGCCGCAGCTTCGGGGGAAATAGGGTTGGTAGCGGGCGCATCGGGGCCGGGCGTGAGGGCAAACGTCAGCTCGACGCGGCGGCCATCCTGGCTAAATTCTACCTCATCGGCCAGGTGGCGAATAAGGAAAATGCCGCGGCCACCGGGGTTTTCCAAGTTCTCGGGCGCCGTGGGGTCGTCTAGGTTATTGTAGTCAAAACCCGTGCCCTCGTCCTCAATCTCGAACTTCAACTGATTGGCATTCACGTACAACGACAGATACACGTTCTTGTCCTTGTCAAACTTATTGCCGTGGCGAATAGCGTTGTTGACGGCCTCCGTGACAGCTACCATGATGTTGCCGTAGATATCGTCTTCGATGTGGAACGTGTCCTTGGAGTTGTCAATAAAGCTCTCCACGACGCGGATGTTTTCCACAAGTGACGGAATCTGAATTTTAACCTGCTTCATAAAATGGTAGCAAAGGGTAGTAAAGGCAGCACGGAAGTAAGAAGAGCAAAAATAGGGTAGTACACACAAAATTCAGGCAGAGTCAACCGCAAGGTTTTACAACCACTTACGCGTGACCTCACCTGAACTTTAGAAGTAGGATTCGCTCCTTACGAAGCATTAAAAGAAGAGTTGCGGAAAAACTACTTATTTTTTTGGAAGTACTCAGTCACTTTTTGCTGATAGTAAGGCGTAAACGTGGGCTGGGCCCGACGCAACAAATCGGTCTGCTGGGTTTTGGCAGCGGCCTTGTACTTATCGAACGCCGGCGGGAAAACCGGCGGGTGGTTCTGGGCGGTTTGGGCTTCGCGCTTGGTGTCCTGGTCGCGCTCGCGGGCCGATTTTTCGGCTTCGAGCATGCGGCTCAGTATCTGCTGCTGGCGCTGAATGGTTTGTTCGGTGAGGCGCTTGTTCACGAGGTCAGTCTCGGTTTGCTCCATCAGCTTCTTCATTTCGCCGGCGTTGCCGCCCTGGCCGTCCTTGCCTTCCTTACCGTCTTTACCACCGGGGCCATCCTTGCCCTCTTTACCGTCTTTGCCACCGCCGGGCTTGCCATCCTTGCCGGGCTGGCCGCGGTCGAGCTGCTGCATGGCCTGGCGCAGCATCTGCTGCTGGCCGGCCAGCTTGGCCAGCTCCTGCGAAAGGGCGCGGCCGGTTTTGCCGCTCTGCGAAAGCTGCTGAATCTGCTGGTTCAGCTGCTGTTGCATCTTACTCAGGCTGCCCGAGCCGGGTGAGCCGCCCTTGCCCTTCTTCTTGCCCGGCTTGCCGCCACCGCTCTGGGGCTGGCCTTTGCCCTGCTGCTGCATCTCGTTCTGCATCTGTTGCAGGGCGTCCGATAGCATCAGGGCCAGGTTGTTGATGCTGGTCATGGCCTGCTGCTGAGTGGCGGTGGCCCTAGGTACGTCGCGCTGCTTGATGTGCCCGAACGACTCGTCCATGCGGCCGTTCATCTCGCCCACTTCGCGGGTCACGAAGCTCTGAATCTTAGGCTCGCGCTTGGCCAGCGCGTACAGCGAGTCCTGGATAATCTGGGCGTCGTCGCGCAGCTTGCGCTGGGTCTGGCCGAGCTGCACGAAGCGCGGGTCGGTCTGGTCCACGGCCCGGAAATCCTTCATCAGCTTCTCCTGGTCGAAGCTGAGCGTGACGAGGTTATCCAGAATGTCGCGCAGGTCGTCGATGTTCTGCTGGGCCTTCTGCTGCTCGTCGTCGCCCATCTGGTCCTTCATCTTCTTGGCCATTTTCTTCATCCGCTCAGCGGCGGCTTTCTGGCTCTGGCTGGCTTTCTGATTCTGGTTCTTGGCCAGCTGCTGCTCGCCGTCCTGCATATCCTGGTCGGTTTGCTGCTGGTCGGGCTTTTGCTCGTCAAGGCCGTTTTGGTCGCCCATTTCCTTGTCCTGCTGCTTCAGGTCTTGCAGGTCCTTTTTGAGGTCTTCGAAGTCTTGGCGCTTGTTGGCCTGCTCCTGGGCTAGCTTCTGGTTTTTGGCCTTTTGCTGCTCGTTGCTGAGCTTGTTGTCGGGGTTGTTTTTGTCGTTTTTGGCGGTTTCCTGCGCCAGCTTTTCTTCCTCCTTAGCCAGCTGGTCGAGGCGGTCGGCAGTTTGCTCGGCCTTCTGCTCAAACTGCATTTGCTTGAACATTTCGAGGGCGCGGTCCAGCTCTTTCTGCAAGGTATTTTCCTTGTTTTCGAGCTGGGCCAGCAGCTTTTGCATTTCGGCGTCGGGCTGCTTTTGCTGCTCCAGCAGCTTTTGCAGCTTGTCGTAGAGCTTTTTGGTTTCGGGGTCGAGCAGGTCGCTCATGAGCTTTTTAAGCTCCTCGGCCTTCTTGGCCAGCTCCTCGCTTTTGGGGCTAAGCTGGTTTTGCTGCTGCTGAAGCTGCTCAAATTTCTGCTGCATGGCCTGCACCTGCTCGTCGAGCTGCGACTTTTGGTTGAGCATCTTTTCGAGCTGCTTGCGGTCCTGGAAGCTCATCTCGCGCTTGGTCTTGAGCTTGTCCTGGCTTTGGGCCAGCTCCCGTTCGAGCTGCTTGCTCTGTTTGGCCGCCGAGCTCAACTCGCTCGCCACCGAGTTGGCCTGCGAGGCCAGTTGCTTATCCAGCTCGCGCACGCTGGGCAACCGGAATTCTAGCGGCCGCGAGCGGGTGCTCTTCGGCCCGTGAATACCATCATTATCCACGGCTTCCACAAAGTACTGGAGCCGGTCGCCGGGCCGTAGGTTCAGCGGCTCTAGGTTCCAGGTGTAGGAATAGGTGCCGCCCGCGCCGCCAGGCAGCCCTAGGGGCCGGCTGGCGGAGGCGCCGCCCTTGGGGTTGCCATCGCGCTGCACCTGGTAGTGCAGGCGCAGGGCCGTGAGGCCATAATCATCTTGCGCAGAGCCACCTAGGGCCAGGTAGCTGCGCGAAGTCGTGTCCGAAAACGCCTCTACCGTGAGGGTCGGCGGCGCGTCGGGCACCACCGTGAGCTGGTAGCCGATGGGGTCGCGGTTGAGGCTGGCCGCGTTTTGCAGGCGCACCTGGTAGGGCTGCGAGCGCAGCACCCGGCGCTCGGCCACGAAGCTTTCACCGCTGCGGGTGGCCAGTACGGTTTCGGTTGGTTGGCCAAATACCAGACTCAGTGCTTCGGTAGCAGCCGTGCTGAACTGCCAGCGCAACTGGCTGCCCTCGGGCACCGTGAGGTTGCCGCCGTTGCGGATAGTTTCAGCCGCCCGGCCGGTGTAGGCGGGGTAGGTCACCTGCACCGAAAAGTCGCGCAAATCGGGCCGCTCCACCACCGTCAGGTGGTATTCGGGCGACACAAAACCCGCCCCGCTGAGTTGAAACGTCACGTCTTGCGTCGGCTGTTCGAAGGTGTAGCGAAACTCATCGGCCCGGCCGCTGACTTTGGCCAGAGGTCGCTCGGTGCCATCGGTAAACAGGCTCACGCTGGCGGGCAGCGCCTGGCCGGCTACGGCTACGTCGAGGGTGAAATTCTCGCCCTTGAACACGCGCAGCTGCTTGTTCTTCAAGACAAAATTGAACGGGGCGGGCCGCGAGTACTGGCGCTGGTAGTGCCAGATGCGGCTGGTGCCCTGCGTGATAAAGGCGGGGTAGAATACCGCCGCCAGCAGCAGCACGGCCAGCGGCGGCAGCACGTACTTCCACAGCGGGCGGCTCTGCTGCCCTAGGTCGATGCCCTGGGCAAACGACACGCCCTGGAGCTGGGCGGCGCGCTGCTCTAAGCTAGCCAGCAGCAGCTCGTTGTCGCGGGCCTGGCCTTGCAGCTGCAAGGCATTAAGCAGGCGGTCTTGCACCTGCGGAAACAAGTCGCCCACCTGGCGGGCGGCCTGCTCATCGCTCAGCAAACGGCGCAGGTTGGTGAGGGCTGCCAAAGGCTGCCACAGCCAGCGCCCCACCGCATACACGGCCAGCGCCAAGAAGCTGAACAGCAGCCCGGCGCGCACCGCCGTGGGCAAGTACAGGAAGTATTCGAGGGTATTAAACACCACGAACAAGCTCAGCAGCAACGCGGCCGCCACTAGCCCGCCCCGCACCAGCAGGCTCAGGTAAAACTTGCGCTTGTAGGCTTCCAGCTCGGCCCGCACCTGGGCAAAAGCGGGGTAATTAGCCGAAGAAACCCCGGCGGCCGCAGCCGGCGGAGACGCTACCATCGTCATAAGCTAAGCAAAGCAAAATAAGCCAGACGCGGGCCGCCCCCGGCCCGCCGCAACAAGTTACGCCCAGTCGGCCAACGCCGCCGGGGGGCCGACTGGTTCGCCGCCCGGCGGCGACCGCCCAACGAACTTAGGGCAGAAGCGGCGCGGGCGTCGAGTCGCGGACGAACAGCACGGCGTCGAACTCGGCGCGCAAGCTATGCAGCATATACTGGTTGTGCGCGTCGGCGTAGCTCAGGTCGTGCAGCAGCTGGCTCTGAAAAAGCCAGGCATTGTCCTCCGTCAGCTCCAGCTTGCTTAGCCCCAGCCAAAAAGCGGGCGGCCCGCTCCGCAGCCACGCCTCGTACGCGCCGGGCCGCACCGCCGCTAAGGTGGCCGGGGCCCACTGGCCCGCGGGGCTCTGCGCCGCAAAGCGCCCCTGCCCCAGCACCACGCCCAGCGCCAGGTAGCCCGCGCCCAAAGTGGCGCGCAGCCACTCGCCCATTGGGCGCTCATCGGGGGTGAGGAACTTGGCTACGCTGCGGTTATTGGCCCACAGTAGAAGCTTGCCGCCGGCTTGTTGGCTCAGGTAATGGGCGTTTTCGGCCAGGCAGGCTTGGCGGTAGTTTTCGGCCGCGCTCGGGTCGAGTCGCCGCCAGGTGGCGCCCTGCTCCACCAGCCGCAGGTAGTAGCGCTGGCGGGCCAGCAGCTGCAAGTTGGTGGGCGGGCCCAGCTTGGAGCGGGTGTCGAAGTCGGTACCCAGCTCGGCCAGCAGCCGGCGCAGGGGCGCCAGCAGCGAGTCGCGCGGCTGGTCGGGACCGAAGCGCAAGTCCAGCTCCGCGGTCGCGGGCTGGCGGTAGTCGGCCAGCAGCTGGGTTAATTGCCGCAGGCGCGACTGCGCAAAGTCATCCTTGGCCTCTACCAGCTGCCCTAGGTAGGCCAGCGCTTGCTCGGGCTGCCGCACCTCGATGCCCGCCAGCAGCAGCGGCGGGCCGGGGTGGGCTTGCTGGTAGGCGCGCAGCCCGCGCACGAGGTCGAGCATAGCGGGCGTGTGCCAGCCTTCCAGGGCGGCCAGCAGGCGGGCGGGGTCGCCCTGGCCGGTGCGCAGGTAGTCGCCTAGGGCGGCGCAGCCGGCCGGACTAGCTTCGAGCAGCAAGCCACTAAAGCCCTTTTGCTCAATTAAATAGTGACTAAGGCGAGCATTCAAACTAAAAACTTCCTGCGAGCCGTGGGTGACTTCGCCCAGCCCCACCAGCCGCGCCGACCTTAGGATACTGCCGAGGGCCGCCAGGTCGGGGCCGGCCGTGGCGGGCGTGGCCAGGCGCAGGGGCCGCAGGGCGGTGCGCAGCCAGGCTTGCTCGGCGGCCGTGGGTGGGGGCGGCCCGGGCGGGCCGGTGGGCGCGTAGGGCTTGCCATCCAGGGTAAAGGTCAAGTTGTCCAGCTCCAGTGCGCCGGGGCTGGGCAGCACCACGCTAAGCGCGCAGGCCCCCAGGGCGGCAGGGTCGGTGCTGGCGCTGAAAAACCCCTGCATGGGCACATCAAAGGCGAAGCTCGTCCACTGCGGTCCCGGCGCGGGCAGGTTGGCGGCGGTGCCTAGGGTATCGGGTAGCCACGCGCCGCCCTGGGGGCTGGCCCGGTAAGAAAGCAGCCGGTAAGCGAAACTGGGCGGCGGCCCGCCGCCCGCGGGCCCGCCGGGCCGCCGCCAGTAGCCCAGCACGCGCAGCCGCTGGCCGCCCTGCCGGGGCGCTAGCCGCAGGGCGCCCAGGTACGCGGCCGGGGCCGGCCCGCTGGGCGCGTTTGGGCGCATCAGGCGCAGGTAGCGGCGGCCGTGCTGTGCCTTCGCGCTGTCGAGCGTGGCGGTGGTGGCGGCCGGGTCGGGCTGGGTGAGGTAGGGCAGCCGCCGCTCAAAATCCCAGTTGGTGGTGAGCACTTCTTCGGCGGGCCGCAGGAGCGCGGCGGTGGCGGGCACCGGCAGCTCGGGCAGCGGCCGGCCCCGCACGCTTAGCTGCATGTCATCGAGCCACACCCGGCCGCTGCCCCGCAGCTGCACGCTGAGCCCGAAGCTGAAAGCCACGGCCCGCACCGGCACTTGCAGCGCCAAGCGGTGCCAGTCAGCATTGGGCAGTGAGTCGAGGGCGGCGGCCGTTTGGGTAGTCAGGCCCGCAATGGTCGTGGCGGTGTTGTTGGCGCTCAGTCGGATGGTACCGCGCCAGCCGCGCGTGCGTACCCACACGCTCACCGTCACGAGTTGGCCCCGCGTGGAGTCGAGTGGTACCAGGCCCGTGAACAAGTACGCCGCCCGCGGCGCCGCTTCGGTGGCGGGCAGCTCCAGCCGCAGGCTGCTCCTCCCCTGCCGAAACACCACGCTATCGAACGCCGCGCGGCCGTTGGGCGGTACCGTTAGTCCCCACAGAGCCAGGGGCTGGCCACGGTTGGCGCGCGGTTCCAGCCCTAGGTTCAGGTAGGCCTGGGCCTGGGCGGCAAGGCCAGCGAGCACGAGCAGTAGCACCAGCCCGCCGCGCATTAGCGGGCGCTGGCTGGGGCGCTTGTGGGCTTCTGGTCCGGGTCGCACCCGCGTAGAGGCTAGGCAGTTGGTCGAAGAAAACCTGCCCGCCGCAGGGAGCGCTACCATCGTCATAAGCAAAGCGAAATAGGCCGGGCGCGAGCCGCCCCAGGCCCGCCGCAATAAGTTTATGCTCGGCAACTCGACGCTGCGCAACGGCCGGGTAGAGTACCGGCCTGCGCCCGTGCCCCACCCGGCCGCCGCTGGCGCACCCGGCTACTTAGTTTGCACTACTATCGCTCGCTTTACGCCAGGGTCGTGGGCGTAGTCCGCGGCTTTTTGGCCGTCCAGTACATCCATGCGCGTCATGGTCTGGGGGTCAAGCTGCTCAATCACTGTCTTGGTTGAGGGCTTCGCATTCAGGTAATAGCTGGTCGGCTGTAGTTGCGGCAGGGGCGCCGTCGAAACCGGCTCCGCCTGCCGCTGCTCGCAGCCACCTAGGCCCAGCGCCAGCACTGCAACGCCGAGCAAATGCTTGTGTTTTAAGAAGTTATTTGGGAAAGTAAGCATGGCTAAGTTTGAGAAAGAGGGTAGGATGAAGAATTAGTGCCTTACTTCTTTCAGAAACTCCCCTTGGGGTGTGAAAAAGGCATAGAATGGCCGCTTGCCTTGTATTAGCTGCACTTGATATTTTACGGCCCCAGTCGTTTTCCTCTTCACTTCTATCACCTCACCACTCAAGCGAGCATCGGGATAATGCTGGGTTATGTAAGCCAGGGCTTTGGGCGTCACGGCATTTGCCTGCGCTGGCGTATGCGTGTAGCCCGAGCCCAAGTCACCCTTTTCAATAAGGTCCAGCACGGCTGGCGAATTAGCGTTAGCCCTCGTGGTAATAATGACGGCGCTGGTCGCCGTGGTATTTCCAAAGATTCGCTTGATGTTAGCCGGCTCATCTTGGAGGATGTCCATATCAAAAATAGTGCTGGGTGGAAGGTCGCCTATAGCCTGCTTGCTGCTCGGCTGCCCATCCAGGTAATACAGCGCATTATCAGGAATATTAGGGTGAAAAACTGCGGGCTGAACAACAGCTGTTACAGTCTGGGCCCGAGCGCCCGAGTACCCCAGGGCCAGCGCCATCACGAGCGGGGCGGCCAGCAGGTAGCGGCCGAGCTGGCCGGTGGTCGAAGCGGGTTGGTTGAGCATGGTAATGCGGTTTTTGAGGGTGAGAAAGGAGAAATGAAAGGCGAGCGCCGGCGCGGGCACGCCGCCCGGCTGCTGGTGCAGCAGGCTGTATTGGTAGGCGCGGCGGTCGAGGCCGGTTTGCAGGGCCGCGTGGTCGGCCAGGTATTCGAGGTTGTCGAGCACGGCCCGGCGCAGCAGCCAAGCGGCGGGGTTGGGCCAGGCCAAAGCAGTGATTACCTGGGCCAGCAGCACGTCGAAGGTGTGGTGCTGGCGCACGTGGGCTTGCTCGTGGCGCAGGGCGGCGGGCAGGTGCTGCGTATCGGCCAGCGTGCTGTCGCTGAGGTAGATGTCGCGGCCGAAGGAGAACGGGCCACCTAGGCCCGCCAGCCGGCGCACGGGCTGACCCAGCACCACCAGCGGCTGCGTGCGCTGCCGCACCCAGGCCAGGCTCAGCAGCTGCCCCAGCAGGCGCAGCAGCAGCGCGCCCGTACCTAAGGCGTAAATTCCTAGTATCAACAGTTGCCAGTCGAAGCGCGGGGTGGCGGGGCCCAGCGCTCCGCTGTCCGCGCTAGCGGCCCCTAGGGTAGCCGCGGGCAGCGCGGGTAAGGCCACGGCTGGGAGCAGCGCCGGCACCGGCAAGGCTGGGTACACGGCCGCAAAAACCAACGCCAGCAGCAGAAAAGCCCGGTTCAATTTGAAGAACGTGAGCCGGCGCAGCAGTCCATAATACGCCGCTGCGAACAGCGCCAGCACCACATTGGCCTTGAGCAGGTAGAGCAAAGTGGCTTCCATCGCTACTCGGGCTTTTGCTTTTCGATGAGCCGGATGATTTCCTGCAAATCCTCGGCGCTCACTTTTTCCTCCTTGGCGAAAAAGGAAACCAGCTCCTTGTACGAGTCACGGAAGTGCTCGCGCACTAGCGCGCCCAGCGAGCGGCGCTGGTAGTCCTCTGCGCTCACCAGGGCAGCGTAGCGAAAGGAGTTGCCCAGCTTCTCGGCGCTGGCGTAGGCTTTGCGCTCGAGGTTGCGCAGCGTCGAGGCCAGGGTGGTGTAGGGCGGGCGCGGCTCGGGTAGCAGCGCCAGCACGTCTTTGACAAAGGCAGGACCGGTGCGCCAGAGCGCGCGCAGGGCGTCTTCCTCGGGTTGGGTGAGGCGTTCCATAAGGCTATTTACGAATTTTTCGTAATACTACGAATGTTTCGTAAATAAAGAGTGCTAGTTCTTTAAAGTTTTTTTAGGACTGCGGAAAAACAATCACTAAAAATGAATTAAGCAGTTTCCCAATCCGTAATTTTTGTCAATCAGCTATACCCAACTTCAAGGCAGCGGTGGCGCAGCGGCGCACTGTCAGGCCGCTGCGCCACCCGCCGGCTGGTGCGTTTGCAGCCACTGAACGGCGGTCCCTTCATTACCAAAAAAATCGAGGGCAAACGGTGCCTGGTGGTAGGCTTCGGGCGGGGCATAGTCGGGGGCCTCCACAATCTGGCGGTGCATCTCGGGGCTGAACAAGTAGGCCACGAACAACCGCTGGCCCAGGCGGCGGGCTACTTCGGGGTAGTACTCATCGATTAGCCAGCGCTTGGTTTGCTGGTCGGGCGAGGCGCGGCGGCGCAGGTCTTGCAGCCAGAAGCGGCAGCCCGTGGCCAGCGCCAGGTCGGCTAGCTGCTGGTAGCAGGGCCGCAGTTCGGCGGGGTGCTGGGGCTGGTAGTGCCAGCGGCCCAGCAGCACATCCAGGTCGGGGCGCAGCGTCAGCTCCAGCAGAGGCGGGGTGGGTGGGTAGTCAGCCATAAAACAGCGATAGCGGTGGAAGGCAGATAGTAACCAAGGACCTACGCAAATTAGTGACCGCCGGGTACTTCGGCTAGCTGGGGTGCGCTATCGGCGGGCAGGCGGCGCAAGGAGCCGGCGGCCACCAGCAGCGCCAGCAGCGTGAGCCCGGCCCCCACTAGAAACGGCATACCGGGGAAATAGACCGGCGCCGTGGGCTTGGTGAAAGCCGCGAACAGGCTCGTCATGGCCAGCGGGCCCACCACGCCCGTAGCGCTGATGAGCGAGGTGAGCGCGCCCTGCAGCTCGCCCTGCTCGGAGGCCGGCACCTGCCCCGAAATGCAGCCCTGCAACGCCGGCCCCGCCAGCCCGCCCAGGCAGTAGATGCCGGTGATGGCAAACATCATCCAGCCCTGCGACGCGAACGCATACAGCACAAAACCCGTGATGTAGAACAGCAGCCCTAGGGTGATGGCGCGGGCCGTGCCGAGCTTGGGCAGCAGCACCCGCACCAGCCCGCCCTGCACAATAAGCGCGCCCAGCCCCACCGCGCCCAGCGAGTAGCCGATGAGCTTTTCATCCCAGTTAAACTTCAGGATGGAGTAGAACGTCCAGACCGACTGGGTGGCCGAGCCGGCCAAATACAGCAGCACCAGTGCCACCACCAGGCTGATAATGGCCGGGTACTTACCTAGGCGCAGCAGCGAGGACACGGCATTGGCCCGCGCCCACTCGAAGGGCCGGCGCTGGCTGGCGGGCAGCGACTCGGGCACCAAAAAGAAGCCGTAGAGGAAGTTGCACAAGCTCAGCACCGCCGCCACCACAAACGGCACCCGCGGCCCAAAATGCGCAAATAACCCCCCCAGCACCGGCCCGATGATGAAGCCCAGCCCAAAGGCCGCGCCCACCAGCCCAAAGTTCTGGGCCCGCTTTTCGGGCGTGCTCACGTCGGCGATGTAGGCCGTGGCCGTGGTGAAGCTGGCCCCTGTGATGCCCGCAATCACGCGCCCCACAAACAGCCAGGCGATGCTGGGTGCCAGGGCCAGAAAAATATAGTCGCATCCCAGCCCCAGCAGCGAGGCCAGCAGCACCGGCCGCCGCCCGTAGCGGTCGGACAAGCCCCCAATCACGGGCGCAAAGAAGAACTGCGCCGCCGCGTAAGCAAATGAGAGCCAGCCCGCGTACTGCGAAGCCCGGCTCACGCCCTCGCCCGTGAGCTGCTCGATGAGCGCGGGCAGCACCGGGATGATAACTCCCAGCCCAATAACATCAATAAGAATGGTGACGAAGATGAAAGCCAGCGCGGCCGGGCGTTTGGGCGACATAACGATAAAAGCAAGTAAACAACAAAGCTGGCGACAAAACCCTGCTCGGCCGCCGCCCGGCCGCTACCCTAGGCCAGTGTTACCAAACTTTTACGGCTGACTATCAGCGTGCAAGCTGTTGTTGTGGGCTTTTTGCCAGCCCAGTGCTTGCAATAGCCGATTTTTTTAGTACTTTTGTACTACCAAACAATGCGGGGTGGAGCAGTTGGTAGCTCGTTGGGCTCATAACCCAAAGGTCACTGGTTCGAGTCCAGTCCCCGCTACTCAGTCTAAAAGGCCGCTTTCTTACCGAAAGCGGCCTTTTCTTTTTAGGCGCCGCCGCTCGCACTGCGAAACCGAGGTATTTTGCGGGTGGGCAAGCGCCTCTGGTGCCGCGCCTTGCCCACCCGAATAATTTTAACCTATTGATAACGAAAGCGTATCAGGTAGTTAATACTTCTTTTGTGAGCCGATGCGCAAAGGCTAGCGTCGTTTTATCGTAGAGGGCTGCATGTCCTCCTATACCAACCTGATAATTGCCCGCGCGCGTCGTTCGTGGGGGGTATCGTGCACCTTAGTGCTGAGCATCTGGCTAAGTCTGGCGCCCGCCGCCCAGGCGCAAGTTCCGCTCAACCCGGCCGCGGCCGATACCACGCACAAGTACGAGAACCCCGCGGGGATACCCTCGCCCGATAAGAAGCCCTTTTTTAAGAGTAAATTATTTAGGGCGGCCATTGTGCCGGCGGTGCTCATTGGCTACGGCGCTTACACGTTCAACGGCGGTGGCTTCTACACCAACCAAGAGGCCCGGCGCGACATTCACCGGGTGTTTCCTCGAAACGACAGCCGCGTGGCCGACTACCTCATCTTCGTGCCCTACCTCGAGCTGGGGGCCGTGGCGCTGGCCGGCGTAGAGTCGCACAATGACCGTATCAACATGCTGCTCATTATCGCCAAAAGCGAGGCTATTATGCTCAGTAGCACGTTCATCGTGAAGGCGCTTAGCCACGAAGAGCGGCCCGATGGCTCGGATAACCTCTCGTTTCCGTCGGGGCACACGGCGCAGGCATTTTTGGCGGCCAGTATCGTGCACACCGAGTTTCGGGATAAGAGCCCCTGGTACGGCATCGGCGCCTACACCGTGGCCACTAGCGTAGGCGTGATGCGCATGGTGGTAGACAAGCATTGGCAGAGCGACGTGGTAGCGGGCGCGGGCTTCGGTATTTTGTCGGCCCACCTGGCCTACCTCACTCACCGCAACCGTTGGGGTCGCAAGTCCATCGGGCGCGACATAGGCGTGATGCCCACTTTCTACGGCAGCACGCCGGGCTTGACCCTGACGTGGCGGCCCAAGTAGGCGCCACGGGCACCTAGGGCGCGCGTATTTATATGAAGAAAGAATGAGTGGGGAGGTAGCGCTGGGCTACAAGAATCCTTCAGATTTCCTGCCGTTTTTCACGCAGGAAATTCTCCCCACCCATGAAATTACTTTTAGTTGAAGACGAACCCGCTCTGCGCAGCACGCTCCTAGAGTCGCTGCGACAGAGTGGCTACGTGGTTGAAGTAGCGCCCGATTTTGCGCAGGCCTACGAAAAAATCAGACTCTATCGCTACGACTGCGTGCTGCTCGACCTCACGCTGCCCGGCGGTAATGGCCTCGATTTGCTGCGCGCCCTCAAAACCGAAAATGCGGCTTCGGGCGTGCTCATCCTCACCGCCCGCGACACCCTTGAAGACCGGATAGTGGGCCTCGACCTAGGTGCCGACGATTATCTGGTCAAGCCTTTTCACCTTTCGGAGCTGAATGCCCGGCTGCGGGCCATCATTCGGCGGCGGCAGTTTCAGGGGCAGCACCACATTGTGTTTCGCGACCTGCTGGTTTGGCCCGAGCAGGCCGAAGTGCTGGTGCGCGGCGAGCCCCTCACCCTCACCCGCAAAGAATACGACCTGCTGCTGTACCTGCTGGCTAATCCCGGCCGGGTACTCACCAAAGAAGCCATTGCCGAGCACCTCTGCGGCGATGCCGTGGACACAGCCGACTCGTTTGACTTCATCTATACACACCTCAAAAACCTGCGCAAGAAATTGCAGGAGAAAGGCGCCGACAACTACATTCGAACTATGTATGGCGTTGGCTATAAGCTGAGTAATGAGTGAGGTGGAGAATGAGTGAATGAGTGATTTTGCAATTGTGAGCACAGCGAAGCAATCGCATCAGAACGGGTTACGTGTAATTTTTCTGGGTTCTGAATAGGTGCGATTGCTTCGCTGCGCTCGCAATGACAGGCTAATTCACTCATTCACTTATTCACCACTGTGAAGCTGCTAACCGCCACCAACCGCTACTACCTGGGCCTGGTGGCGGTGCTGTTTGCCGTGGCGAGCGGGGCGCTGTACTACGGGATAAATGCGGCGCTACGCCACGAGGTAGACGAGCAGCTGGGCCTGCACCGGGCCCAGCTAGAGCGCTTGGTGCGAGCTGGCGAGCCGCTGGTGGCCACGCCCTTTGCCGACCAGTTTGTGCTGAGCGCCCGGCCCCGGCGCCTGGGCCTGGCCGACACCATCTTGCCCGATAACCACGAGCATACCTGGGTGCCGCATCGGCAGCTCACCTTTCGGCTGCAAGCCCAGGGCCAGCCCCAGTGGGTGACGCTGCGCAAGTCGCTAGTCGAAACCAACGACCTGCTGGCCGTGGTGCTGGGCATTATGCTGGCCGTGCTGGCGCTGCTGTTCGGGAGCGTGCTGCTGCTCAACCGCTGGCTGAGCGGCCGGCTGTGGCGGCAGTTTTACCGCACCTTGGCCGCGCTGCGCCATTACGATTTGCAGCAGCACCAGCCGCTGGCTTTGTCTAAGCCGCGCATCAAGGAATTTGCGGAGCTGAACCTGGCCGTGACCCACCTGAGCGAGCGCCTGGTGGCCGACTACGAAAGCCTACGCGAATTCACGGCTAATGCGGCCCACGAAACCCAGACGCCGCTGGCCATCATGCAGGCCCAGCTCGAGCAGTTGCTGCAAGTGAGCGCCCTGGCCGACGACCCCACCGCCGCGCCGCTGCTGGCCGACCTCTACGGGGCCACGCGCCGCCTTTCGCGCCTGCACCAGGCCCTAGGGCTGCTGAGCAAGATTGAAAACCGGCAGTTTGCCCAGGTGCAGCCGCTGGACCTGGCCGCCGTGCTCGATGAGAAAGTCAACCAACTGGAGCCCTTGCTCGAAGCCCGCGGCCTGCGGCTGCACCGGCAAGTAGACCAGGCGCCCGTGCTGACCATGCACCCCGGCTTGGCCGATTCGCTGCTGCACAATCTGCTCTACAACGCCATCAAGCACAACCAGCCGGGCGGCGATATCACGGTGCACATCAGCGCCGCCGCGTTAGAAATCAGCAATCCCGGCCCGGCCATCAGCGGCGACCCGAGCCGGTTTTTTGAGCGCTTTCGCAAGCACCACGCCGCCGCCGAGTCGCCGGGTCTGGGCCTGAGCATCGTGCAGCAAATAGGTGCCTACTACGGGTTTGCGGTCACGTATGGCTACGCGGCGGCGGGGCAGCGCCACACGCTGCGGGTGGCGTTTCGGCCGGCAGTGGGCTAACTGCCGGCTAGCGGGCTGCGTACTTTGCCTTTGTCGTACTTATAGTCCGCCCTCATGTCCGATTTAGCCCCCAAGCTCACCCACCTCAACGAAGCCGGCCAGCCCGCCATGGTCAATGTCGGCGCCAAGGCCGTGACGGCCCGCGTGGCCCGCGCCCGCGCCCGCGTGCGCCTAGGGGCCGATATCCTGGCCCTGGTGCAGGCCGGCGACCTGCCCACCCGCAAAGGCCCGGTGTTTCAAACCGCGATTATCGCGGGCGTGATGGCGGCTAAGAAAACGGCCGACCTCATCCCCCTCTGCCACCCCCTAGGTCTCGACGACTGCCAGATTACCATCGAAGTGCTGCCGCCCGACGCGCTGCTCATCGAGTGTACCGCCCGCGTCACGGGCAAAACCGGCATCGAGATGGAAGCCCTCACCGGCGCTTCCGTGGCCGCCCTCACTGTGTACGATATGTGCAAAGCTATGTCGCATGACATTGTGATTGAGGAAATTAGATTATTGGAGAAGACGGGCGGGAAGTCCGATTTCCACCACCAAGACTAGCGGCTGCCCGCCTGGCCTCGCCAACTTATTGGGCCTAGGGCAGTTCTTAGCGCCATGATTGGGCTTCAGACTTTAGCGGATTTCTACGCCGACCGGGTGCCCTTGCTCCAGCCTGGTACCGCCCGCGGCGGAGCCGATTTCAGCGCGTGGCGGCTCGAGGATTTTCTCACCGACATGGCGCTGGTGGGCGTGTACAGCCGCAAGGATTTCTACAAAATAACCCTGACTACCGGGCCTGCCACCTACCGCTGCGCCGACCAGCGCCTGGCGCTGGCCCCCGGCGAGCAGGCCATGGTGTGCACCAATACGCAGGTGCCCTACACCTGGGAAGTGCCCCCGGATGGTGCGTGCCGGGGCTACTGCTGCGTTTTCACCGAAGGGTTTTTGCCGGCCCACACGCACCTGCGGCCGGCCGACTGGGCCGTTTTTGCGCCCGACAAGCCCGCTTTTTTCCGCCTCACGGCCGCCCAGGCCGCCGCCTTCGGCGCGCTGTTCGAGAAGATGCTGGCCGAGCAGGCGTCGGCCTACCCCTACAAATACGAGCTGCTGTACCACTACCTGATGGAGTGCATCCACGGGGCGCTGAAGCTGGCGCCCGTGGCCGAGCCGCACGGGGCCACCGCCGCCACCCGCCTGGCCGCGGCGTTTGGCACGCTGCTGGCCAGCCAGTACCCCATCATCACGCCTGCGCGGCGGCTGGCGCTGCGCACGCCCCAGGCCTTTGCCGAGGCGCTTGCGGTGCACGTCAACTACCTCAACCGGGTCCTGAAAGCGGCCACTGGCAAGACGACCACCCAACTGCTGGCCGAGCGCCTGGTGCAGGAGGCCCGCACGCTGCTGCTGCACACCGACTGGCCCATCGGCCACATCAGCCACTGCCTGGGCTTCGAGGAGCCCACGCATTTTACGCAGCTGTTCCGCAAATACGCGCACTGCACCCCGTCGTCGCTGCGCCGGGTTTGATTGGGGTCACTATCCGTTCGAATCGCGTTAGCCGGACCTAGGGCGCGCCCAGGACCTTTGTAAAACCAGCGAGAAGCGGTTTTTCGCTGGTTTCACGCCTTACTTTTTCTTTGATGGAAACGTGGTTCATTACGGGTACTTCGACCGGCTTTGGGCGAATACTGACCGAAAAACTCCTGCAGCGCGGCGACCGCGTAGCCGCCACCGTGCGCCAGCCCAGCGCGCTGGCCGAGCTAAAAGCGCAGTACGGCGACCACCTATGGGTGGCCACGCTCGACGTCACGGACACGGCCGCCGTGCGCCGGGTGGTCGATGCGGCTTTTGCCGACCTAGGGCGCATCGACGTGGTGGTGAGCAACGCGGCCTACGGCCTATTCGGCGCGGCCGAAGAAGTGACCGATAAGCAGGTGCGCCACCAAATTGATACCAACCTGGTGGGCTCTATTCAGCTCATTCGGGCGGCCCTGCCCCACCTGCGGGCCCAGGGCGGCGGCCGGCTGATGCAGGTATCGTCGGCGGGCGGCCAAACTACTTACCCCAACTTTAGCCTCTACCACGCCACCAAGTGGGGCATCGAAGGCTTCGTCGAAACCGTGGCCAAGGAGGTGGCCCCGTTCAACATCGGCGTCACCATTGTGGAGCCCGGCGCCACGCCCACCAACTTTGGCGGCGGCTTGGTGAGCGCCCCCATCCTACCCGCCTACGACCAAACGCCCGCCGGCCACGTGCGCCGGGGCGTATTCAACGGCGACTTCCCGATTCCCAACGATGCCGATAAGATAGCGCAGGCCATCCTGGAGTCGGCCCGCCAGCACCCGGCGCCGCTGCGCCTGGCGCTCGGCTCCGATACCTACGCCGACGTGCGGGCCGCGCTGGTGGCCCGCCTTGCTGCCCTCGATGCCCAGCAAGCCGTAGCTCTGTCGGTAAAAGCCGACGCCTGAGGTACCTAGGGGTGGGCGGCGACCCACACGGTGCCGTCCTCATACTCCTCTTTCTTCCAGATGGGTACGACTTCCTTGAGTGTGTCGATGATGTACTCGCAGGCGGCAAACGAGTCGGCCCGGTGGGGCGTGGACACGGCCACGACCACGGCCACGTCGCCAATTTCGAGGGTGCCGTGGCGGTGTGTCAGGGCTACTTTGCGCAGCATGGGCCACTTTTCCTGGGCCATTTCGGCCACGCGGGCAAGCTGGCGCAACGCCATGGGCGGGTAGGCCTCGTAGTGCAGGCGCACCACGCGGCGGCCCTCGCTACGGTTGCGCACCGTGCCGATGAAAACATTGACGGCCCCGGCTTCCTCCGATTCGGCGGCGTGCAGCACGGCCGCTACATCGATGGGCTGGTCGGTGAGGTCGATATGATGCATAAGGTGTTCTATAGTAGGTAATGCTAAGCGGCGGCTAGCCGCCGCTCACGGGCGGAATCAGCGCGATTTCGTCGCGCTCGTGCAGCGCTACGTCCTCGGCCGCGTACTCGCTATTAACGGCAACGGCCAGGCTGCGCAAGCCGGCCAGCGCCGGATACTGGGCGCGCAGCTCGGCCAGCAGGCCCGCGGCCGACTGCCCGGCGGGCACGCTCACTTTAAGGGACGACTTGCCCACGATTTCGCGGGCAATGCCGAATAAGGCAACGGTAAGATTCATATTGTCAGTTATCAGTTAACGGTCATCAGTTATCAGCTGCTCATCACCAAGTTGATAACTGATGATTGTTAACTGATAACTGAAAAACTACCCGCCAATCGTGGCCATGCTCTCAAAGTTGAGCTGGTGCGTGGGGCGCAGGCGCTCGGCTTCGAAGCCATTGGCGGCACGGTGGTAAAAGGCTTGCCCTAGAGCCTCGGCGATTTCCTGGTCGGAGGAGCCGCCGCGCAGCAGGGCGCGCAGGTCGAGCACGCCTTGGTCGTAGAGGCAGGTTTTGATGCCGCCTTCGGCCGTGAGGCGCAGGCGGTTGCAGGTGCCGCAAAAGGTGCGCGAGTACGCCGCGATGATGCCGATGCGGCCCACGTGGCCGGCCACGGTGTACTCGTCGGCGGTGGCGCCCGTGGCCGTGTAAGCCGGCACCAGCGGCCCTAGGTGGGCCTCCAAATGCTGCCGGATGCGGCGGTGGTTCCAGGGCAGCGACTCGGGCGTAGCGATATGGCTGCCGCCATTGAAGGGCATTTCCTCGATGAAGCGCACCTCCACGGGCAACTCGCGGGTGAGCTCGGCCAGCGGTACCAGGTCCTGAATATTGCGGTCGCTCATCACCACCGCGTTGATTTTGAGCTGAATACCCGCGTCGAGCAGCGCGTGAAACGTGCGCATGACCTGCGGCAGCTCGTCGCGCCGCGTAATCTCAAAAAAGCGCTGCCGGTCCAGCGTGTCAAGGCTGAGGTTCACGGCCTTCACGCCTAGGCGGGCCATGGTGGGCACGTGCGGCGCGGTGAGCACTCCGTTGGTCGTCAGGCTTAGGTCGTCGATGCCGGGGATAGCGGCCAGGCGCTCCATGAAGGGCACCAAGTCGCGACGCACGAAGGGCTCGCCGCCGGTGAGACGCACCTTGCGCACGCCCAGTCCGGTCATGATGCTGACCAGGCGCAGCATTTCTTCGTAGCTAAGCAACTCGTGCTTAGGCATGTACTTGATACCCTCTTCGGGCATGCAGTAGAAACAGCGCAGGTTGCAGCGGTCGGTTACGGCTAGGCGCAGGTATTCCAGGGGCCGTCCGTGGGCATCTAATAGCGTGGTAGGCGAGGAAAAACTGCTCATGCGGAAACCTAAGGAAGCCTGGTTGCGCCAAGCTGTAATAGTACCCTAAACACTAGGTAGGTGTTTTCATTCCATCCAACCCAATAGCGTTGTATAAGGTTGGAAATAGCGGTTGCGAAAAGATGTAGCTTGGACTCTACGAGTCCGAGCGCGAGCGCAGCTCGCATCTACGGTAGGAAACGTTTGCTTACGCGGGATGCGAGCTGCGCTCGCGCCCGGACTCGCAGAGTCCAAGCTACTTAAAACTCTTCCAGGCCACCGCTCAGCGTCTTCACGTTATCATACCCTAGGCCGCGCAGCAGCTCCACGGCCTGGGCGCTGCGCACGCCGCTCTGGCAGTACACCACCACCGGGCCCTGGCGCGGTACCTCGGCGGCGCGGGCCGGCAGCTGGGGCAGTGGCAACAGCACGGCGCCCGGCAGGTGGCGGCGCTGGTACTCCAGCGGGTTGCGCACATCGAGCAGCAGCGGCGGCTCGGGCGCGGCCAGTAGCGCCCGCAAGTCACTGCTAGTTAGCAAAGTATTAGCCGGAGTGGGCGCGCAGCTCGCGTCGAAGTAGTCGGCTGGGTTGGCCGTGTCGAGGTTGATGGCGCTTTGCACGGCATCGCGCTTGAAGCGTAGTGTGCGGCTTTGAAAGCTCAAGGTATCGAGTAGCCAAAGGCGGCCGCTGAGCACGTCGCCGAGGCCGAGCACCACTTTTAGCGCCTCGGTGGCCTGCACCGTGCCGATGAGGCCGGGCAGCACATTGAGCACGCCGGTCGTGTTGCAGTCGGGCGCTTCGGCGGCGCTCGGCGGCTCCGGAAAGAGGCAGCGGTAGGTGGGCCCGCCCTGGTAGTTGAACACCGAAACCTGCCCCTCAAACTTGTAGATGGCGCCCGAAACCAGCGGCTTGCCCAGGCTCACGCAGGCGTCGTTGAGCAGGTAGCGGGTCGGGAAATTATCGGAGCCATCGACCACTACGTCGTAGGCCGCCACTAGGTCGCGCACGTTAGCGGGGCTCACGCGCACGTGGTGCAAGTCATAGGTCACTAGGTTGTTGAGGCGACCTAGGGCGCGGGCGGCGGCTTCTATTTTGGGCTGGCCCACGTCGGCGGGGCCGTAGAGAATCTGGCGGGGCAGGTTGGTTAGCTCCACGTTGTCGGCGTCGGCCAGCCCTAGGGTGCCCACGCCGGCCGCGGCCAGGTATTGCAGGATGGGGCAGCCCAGGCCACCCGCGCCCACCACCAGCACGCGGGCCTGGCGCAGGCGCTGCTGGCCGGCCTCGCCGATTTCGGCCAGCTGGAGGTGGCGGCGGTAGCGCTGGCGCTCGGAAGGAGAGAAATCAGAATCGGACATGGTAATCAAACTAACAAAAATCGACCGTCATTGCGAGGAGGCACGACGAAACAATCGCATCAGAATAGGCCGTTCGAGTGCAATTGTTTCGTCGTGCCTTCTCGCAATGACAGTCGATAATAGATGTTAAACCAACCTAACAGGTATTCAGTTTATAGCCCGTAAGTAACTGTCAAATAATATAGGCCGCCCACGCTGGGGCCGCCTAGGTAACTCACGTAGTAGTGATTGAGTACGTTGCTGGCCCCGAGCTTGAGGCGCACCTGGGCGGCCGGAATATGGTAGCTGAGTTGGGCGTCGAGAGTGCTGTAGGCGGGCACGTCGCCATTGACCAGGAAGGTCTGGGAGTAGTAGCTGACTTGGTGCCGAAAATTGAGTCCGAAGCCGGCGTTTTTATACGCGTTTTCGTTGCCCAGGCTCAGGTTGTACATCCAGCGCGGGGTGTTGAAGCCGTCTTCGAGGCCGTCGCCGTTTTCGGTGCGGTCGAGGCGGGTGTAAGTGGCGTTGGTGCCGAGCAGGTAGCCGCCGGCCAGGTTGTAGCGCAGGCCCGCCGAGCCGCCGTAATTGTAGACCTGGCTGCGCGAGTTGGTCCAGAGGCGGTAGCGGGCCTGGGTGCTGCGGGCGTTGAGGGCGGTGGCCACGGCGTTGAGGTTGTCGCCGCTCACGGGCACAATGGTGCTGGGCAGCGGGTCCTGGATGGTGCTGCCGCCCGTGGTGGCCGCGATGGGCACGTAGGCCTCGACCTGCGCAATGAAGTCGCGGTAGGAGTTATAGTAAAAATCGACATCGAGCAGCAGCCGGCCGCTTTCCCCAAAGGCCGCTTTGTAGCCCATTTCCAGCGACTTAATGTACTCGGGCTGGAGGTAGGTGTAGGGCGTTTTTTGCAGTGCGCCCTGGCTAGCCAGGATGGCGGCGGCCCGCTTCTGGGCCGTGGTCTGGGCCGAGGAATTGGCGTTAATGGCGGCCGTTACCTGGTTGTTAAAGGCGTCGATGCTGGCGCGGGTGTAGCTGTTTTCAAATACGCCGTTACTCATCACGCGCAGCCCGCCGATGCGCTTTACCTGGCCGCTGTTCACGTTCGAGAAACCCTCAAACAAGCTCGGGAAGCGGTAGCCGCTCTGGTAGCTTAGGCGAAAGTTTTGCCGCTGCGTGGGTGAGTACACCGCCGTAAAGCGGGGGTTAAACTTCACGTCGAAGTAGTCGTTTTTATCGACCCGCAGCGTGGCCGTGAGGCGCAGCTTCTCCTGAAACAGCCGCCCGCCGGCCTGCACGAAGCCACCAGTTTTGGAGTACGTCAGGTTGTCGCCTAGGGCGTCTTTGCCGGGTTCGGGGTTCACGAAGTAATTGCCGTCGGGCACCACCACGTAGGTGCGGTGGTCGGCGCCGGCCAACAGGTCGAGCTTATTGGTCAACGACTTGCCGCTGCGGCGCAAGACTTCGGCGATGTTTACCTGGGCCTCGCCGTGCAGCAGGCGGGCCTGCACGCGCAGGGCGGCGCCCACGTCCCAGTTATTCACATTTTGCAGCTGGCCTAGGCGCTGGTTGAAGGCGTCGGTGCCGGGCTGGAGGCGGCCGGCGTCGGCGGCGCTGCGGGCGGTGGCCAGGGCCTGGGCCACGGGCTGGCCGCCAGCCGTGGCGGTGTTCCAGGCGCTGGTAAAGTCGTTGTTCCAAACGGCGTCCGGCTTATAACTGCGGTCGATGTTCTCGCCCATCGAGCGCAGGTTGTAGCTCTGGCCGGTGTTTTCCTGGGTGAGGTAGGCGCGGGCCTGCACCACAGGCGAAGAGAAAGTAAACGCGTGCTGCTGAAGTAAATAGTTTTGGAGCCGGAAGCGGTTCGAGCGCTGGTACACGTTGTCGAAATTCGCCACGCGGTAGGTGTAGGCCAGCTCCACGCCCGGCCGGAAGCGGTAGTGCAGCCCTAGGTCGGCTTTGAGGGTCCTGAGGTTGTAATCGACCAAATCGCGCTCGTCGTAGCCGGTGCGGGCCACCGCATACTGCCGCCCGCCGAGCGTGAGCGTGGTGCGGTCAGAAGACTCGTTGCCGTAGCGGTTTACCTGGTCCGGGGCCGGGTTGTCGGCCCCAAACAGGCCGGTGGTGGCGTTGCCCTGGCCGTTGATGTCGGTTTGGTCATTGGCTACCCAGTCGTAGGCCCGCAGGTAGGTGCCATTCACCTTGAAGGCCAGCTTGTCCGGCATCAGCACCTTGGCGTAACGCACGCTGGTTTCGGAGTAGCTCTTCACCGGCGAGCCGCCCTCGCCAAACGTCTTCACGTTGGGGTCGTTCAGGTGGTTGACGCCCGTTTGCTGGCGCACGCTCAGCCCCTGGTAGGCGAAGGGGCTCTTGGTCTGGAAGTTGGCGAGCCCGTTGATGGCGTTGAGGCCGTAGAGCGCGGCGGCCGTGCCGGGCACTATCTCCACGCTCAGCACATCGAGGTCGCTCGGCCCCAGCACGTTGCCGATGGGCGCCCCAATGTGCGGCGCCTGGTTATCGACCCCATCCACGAGCTGCGCAAAGCGCACGTTGGTGGTGTTGGTGAAGCCGCGGGCATTTATCACCTTAAAGCCTAGGCTGGGCGTGATGACTTGCACGCCCTTGAGGTTTTCGATGGCATCGAAAAACGAGGCCGCCGGCGACAGCCGAATGGCCCGCGCGTTGAGCTTCTCCACCGTCACGGGCGAGCGCAAAAAGCTCTCCTCGACCCGCGAGGCCGATACCACCACTTCGGTGAGGGCGGTGTGCAGCGTGTCGGCGGGCGCCGGTGGCCGCGGTGATTTGGCAAGCTGGGTAGCCGGGCGCGCTGCCTGGCCATAGGCAGCTGGCGTAGCTGCCAAAAAGCTGGCGGGCAACAAAATAGTTAAGGTGCCCGCACGACCTAACCAAAAAAGTAGTGGATTTACCAAGAAAATAGAGCGTTATATCTTCAAGGATATAACGTGGTTCGCTGCTACTTGTTTGGTAAATAGCAAATAGCCTTGATTATCAGAGTATTTAACAGCCTAGCCGCCCGGCACTCGCAAACTGAGAGCCCGCGCTACGGTGCGGCGTAGAGCCGGGCCGTTTCGTCGGCCAGAAACTGGGCGAAGCGGGCCTGCATGGCCTGAAACTCGGCTACGGCCTGGGCGCCGGCCTCCGTGAGCACTGCGCCGCCGCCGTGCGCGCCGCCCGCCTGGGTGCCCACTAACGGCTGCCGGGCCTGGGCGTTCATGGAGCTTACTAGGTCCCAGGCTTTTTTATACGACATGCCCATCTCCTTGGCAGCCCGCGAGATAGAGCCCGTGGCCGCAATGCGCTCCAGCAGTTCGAGCCGGCCAATGCCCAGAAAGCGGTCGGCCGGGCCCTCTACCCAGAGGCGGCCATTGGCGCGGAAAGACTGATTTTCGGCAAAAAGCTCGTGCATGAGGATATCGGCAGGGAAGGCGGGGGCCGCAAAAATAGCTGGCCGGCCCGCGGCCCGCGTTGCTTTCGAAGCCCCAGCGCCGGGCTACCTAGGCCGGTTGCTGCCGCAGCCAAGATACGGCATCGGCCTCGGCATCGAAGGAGCGGTAGCGCATGGGCAGGCCGCCGACGTTGGTGGTGATGTAGGCCGTAGCCAAGCGGGCGTAGGTGTCGGCCGATACCACGATGGCGCCGTAGCGGTAGCCACCGACCTGCACGGCTTCGGGCAGCCACTCCTGCGACACCCACTGCTGCTCGGCCGTTGAGAAGGGAAGCATCGCCAGTTGGTTGCCCAGCACCTTACTCCAGCCGCGCTGCCGCAGGGCTTGGGTTACGTGGCTGAGAAAGGCCTGCGTGTCGGCCAGAGTACGTGGGGTGGCCGACCAGGTCAGCCGTAGAAACCCCGCCGGGTCGGCCGCGAACTGGCCCGCGGCATTCTGAAATAAAACGGGTAAAGTAGCTGCCATCAAGCCCCAAAGATAACCTGGACAGGGTGAGAAGCGGCTGAAGCGTGGTAAAACGGCCCTTTACAAGTTGGCCTTCCCAAAAGCGGAGGTCTGGCGCGGGAGGGGAGAAATAAGTGGGCGACTATGGGCGTTGGGCAGGGGAGAAGACCGGGGCATCCGCGCCCGGCTGCCGACCTTTGCCCGTATGATGCGCCCTCTGTTGCTCTTTTTTGGCCTGGCCCTGCTGGCGGCCTGCTCCGATGTGAAGACGAATACCGGCCAGCGCCTCGATTTTGTGGGCAGCAGCCGCCTCACGTCGAGCAACCGCACGACCTCGGTGCCCGGCGACACGCTGGCCAGCCGCATCTACGCCGAAGCTAACCCCGACGACCCGAGCCAGCTACTGACGCGCCTGCGCATCACGGTCACGTACTTGCCGCGCCGCGCTCCCTTTTTGTACCCCACGCCGGTCAGCTCCCTCAACCGCGACTCGATTAATAATAACCCCGATGCGGGTGTTATTTACCTCGATACGCTACTGAGTAGTAGCGCGCTAACCTCTAAGAGCCTCTTGTTCACTTCCGTGTTTGGGGTGCGCACCACCACGGGCGCCGAACGCTGGCAGTATGAGCTGCTTGACCCCGACACCACGGTGCGGGCTAGCCGGGCCTTCCGGGTGAGCATGCGCCGCCCCGACTCGCTCAACACCTACCACGACTACACGCTGCGGCTGGTGGCGCCGGCCAACGGCGTGGGTGCCCGCCGCTTCTTGCAGCTGAATGCGGGCTTGGCGCTGCCCGCCTACTCGGTGCTGGGCACCACCACCAGCCGCCCCAAGAGCCGGGCCGCGCTGCAAAAGCTGACGGACCTCATCCTGCAGCCCGACGGCCTAACGCTGGTGACGCCCGATTCGCCAAATTCGGGTACCTTTCGGCTCGATGACCAGCGCTGGCCCGTGGCCAACCGGCGCCTCACGCGCATTTACCCCACTGCCGAAACCGCCACCACGTTTGTGGGCCTGCTAACCAACTCGGCCATCACCAATGCCTACAACACGGCGCAAACCGTCGGCGCCACGGGCCAGCGCATCGGCCCGGTGCAGGCCGGCCAGGTGTACGCCTTCCGCACCGGCGGAACCACCCCGCGCTACGGCGTGCTACTCGTGGTGAGCGTTCCGGTTTCTACGGCTACCACCACCACCCGGGGCCTCCAGCTGCAAGTGCGTATGGCCAAGCAGTGAGCGTTGCGGCTAAGGTTAATTAGTAGTTAAAGGTCTGATAAAAAGCAAAAAGAGGCGCCCCGAGCAAACTGCTCGGGGCGCCTCTTTTTGTGGCGGTGGCCCTAGGGTCAGAACGTGAAGCCTGCCGTGACGGAGCCGGAGTAGCGGTCGTTGCTGACCTGCACCACGGGTGCGCTGGCGCTGACCAGGGTGTAGGGCGAGTAGTAGGTGTTGTAGCGGGTGTATACGCCGGCCACATCGAAGAAGAAACTGCCCGTGCGCAGGCCTAGGCCGGCCGTGTAGTAGTCCTGGGCGAGGTTGGTGGCGCTTTGGTTCAGCACCGTGGTGGCACTGTAGGGCGAGCCGTAGCGGGCGTAGCCCAGGCGCACCCGAAAGATGTCGAGCCGCGCCTCGCCGCCCACGCGCAGGTTCACGGCCTTGGCGTAGCTCCGCTGCACATCAGCATTAACGTCGGAGAAGTCGGCGTTGTCGCCTAGGTTGTTGCTGGGGTCGCTATCGAGGCGCGCCTGCTGGTAGCCCACGTACTCCACGTCGCCGGTAATAAAGCCGTACTTACCGATGGTGACGGCCACGCCGCCATTGGCCCGGAAGGGCGTGGTGATGTTGTAGGCGTATTGGTTGGTGCCAGTGGTGGGCGTGTATATCTCGGCCGGAGTGCCTGAGAAGTTGGTGGTCAACGACTGACTATAGGTGTCGGTCATGCGCATCCAGGTCGGCGTTTGCACCGAGGCGCCAATGCGCACGGCGTCAACCACGCGGTAAATTAGACCTAGGCGGGCGTTGAAGCCCGTGCCGCTGGTTTGCACATCGTCGTAGAGCGAAAGGTCAGTAAACGGAGTGGTCGGGTCGTTTTCCGACTCCGTGAACGTGCGCCGCGTGTGGTAGTTCGACGTCACGAGGCCCAGCCCCAGGCCGATGTAGAGCTTGTCGCGGTACGAGCCGCCGTAGGCTAGGTCAAACTGCGACATCGAGCCCGTAGTCTGGATGCGCTCGCCCTGCGTGATGGGGCCCCGGCGCCGCTGCGTCAGCAGCGTGTCCTGGCCGCGCCGCCCCCGGTCTACCCGCGTAAGCAAGGCGCCAGCGCCCAGGCCATCGAGATTATAATAACTATCCGGCACCTGACTCTGAATGCTGCCGTTGGTGGTGCCCGTGAGCGGCGTGCGGTACTCGCGTAGGCGCTGCAGCAGCGAGGTGTTGTCACCCACGGTACCTAGGTAGTTCGAGCCCCCGTTGAAGTCGGCAATGCGCGTAAAGCCCAGGGCAAATGCCCCGCCTTTCCAGTTACTGTCGCCCGCGCCGTAGCCCAGCCGGCTGCGGCGCGACGAAAACACGGCCCCGCCGCTGAAGTTGAAGTTATTGGCCGTTTGGCTCAGCGGCCCGGCGGCCGTGGTGGTGTTGAGCAGCGTACCATCGCCCTGCGCCACGCCAAAGCCGGGCGTAATCTGAATCTCAGACTTCTGGTACAAGCCCAAGCCAGCGGGGTTCGAGCTCACGTTGCCGTAATCAGCCCCGAGCGCCACGTTGGCCCCCCCGATACCTAGGGTGCGGGCCGAGCCCCCAAACTGGAGCCGGGAGTAGCGCAGGGCATCAGTAGCATCCTGGGCATAAGCGTGGCTGGCCTGCCCGAGCGCCAGGGGCAGGCTGAGCCAAAGAATCCGTTTTTTCATAGGGAAAAGGAGAGAAAAAAGGGAGCCGGCCGTGGGGCCGGCTCCCTGAGAAACACGTTTCTGCAAAAAGAAAAGCCGAAGAAAAAAACTGGCCTAGCGGCCGCGGCGGCCACCGCCGCCCCCACCCCCAAAACCACCAGCGGCCCCGCCACCGCCGCCAAAGCCGCCGCCCGAAGGCGCCGGAGCGGGCTGGTAACTACGCTGCTCCATGCGCGGCTGCGAAAAACCGCGGTCGGGCTGCGAGTAGGCGCGCTGCTGCTGTTGCGGCTGCGAGAAGCCCCCGCGGGCGCCCCCCATGTTGCCGCCGTTGTTGACGCTGCCGCCGCCATTAGCCGGCTGGGCAAATACGTCGCGGAAGAAGCCCCCGCGACGCGGCTGCGCGGCACCGGGGTTAGCGGCCGCCGCATCGGCGTTGCGTGGCTGGTTGTAGCCACCATTGGCACCCCCATTATCCATGGAGCGCCAGCCGCCGCGGCCACCCGCGTTCGGCGAGTTGGGGTTTACGGTAGTCTGGTCGAAGCGCCGGCCGCCCACACCAGCCGTGGGGTCGTTACCAGTGACCTGGCCCGGGGCTACGCCAGTTGCCTGGCCGAAGCCCGTAGCTGCGCCATTTACCACGCGGCGGCCGCCAATCACTCCCGTAGGAGCGTTCACGCCGCCGGGGTTGCCGGGGTTACCAGGGTTCATACCCCGCTGGCCACCCACGGCATTTACAGCGCGGCCATCGCGCCGGCCCACCCGAATGGCGTCGCGGTCGTAGCCGTTGGGGTAGCCACCGTTCACGATGGAATTCTTATACACGTAGTTGCGGGCTCCGCCGTAGCCACCCTCGTAGTAGCCAGCGCCGCCGCCATAGTAGCCGCCCCCACCGTAGGGGTAGCGGCCGTAGGCGTAGGGCGAGTAGCCGTAGCCAAACGGCGAGCCAAACCCAAATGGGGAGCCAAAGCCGCCCAGGCCACCGTAGCCAAAGCCCAGGCCAAACGACGAGCCGTAGCCGAAGGGCGAAAAGAAGGGGTCGTAAAAGCCACCGTAGCCGGGGTAACCTAGGCCGTAGCTGAAGGGGCTGTAGCCGCCAAAGCCGCCGCCGTAGCCGTACCCAATGCTCATGCCTAGGCCGTAGCCGAAGGGCGAGCCGTAGAACGAGGGCGCTACCGACCAGTTGGGCGTGTAGTTGTAGGTGCTCACGCCGGGCCCGGTGTAGGGCTGGCCAAAGCCGCTGGGCGAAGCTGAAGTATAGCTATCGTCGTAGTAATCAGTGCCGCTGCCCGTAGCCTGGGTGCCGTCGCCCTGGTAGTCGGGGTTGGCGTCCTCAGTCGTTTGGGTAGTCTGGGTTTGCACCCGGGCCGTCTCGTAGCCGTAGCTATCGGTCTGGGGGCGGGCGGGCGCCGGGGCCACCGTGGTGCGGTCGGCCGAGGAGTAGTACACCCCGTCGTCCTCCGTGGAGGAAACGGCCCCCGTGGTAGCGCACCCGCCGAGGGCGAGCAGTGCCAGGGCCGGCAAAGTAGCGGTGAGTATTTTTTTCATGGCTGAAAAAAGGCGAAATCAGCTTGCTGCTGAGTGAGATAGTAAAAAAATGCTATGCGTGTGGAATCTACGTGAAGCCCTGCTAACGTGGCCAGACCGAACAAGATACAGGGCCAACGAAGATTCCGCCCCGGCGCACGTTACTATAACGTAATTTCGCCCCGAAACGGTGCCTTTATTCTGAAGTTACTGACACAAAACCTGTACCAGTTTCGACCGGCCCTAGGGCGCGGCCGACCAACTGGGCGTTAGATGCCTGATATGAGCAAAAAGTTGCCTACCCGCCAGGAAGATTATTCGGCCTGGTACAACGAATTGGTGAAGCGCGCCGGCCTAGCCGAGAACTCCGCCGTGCGCGGCTGCATGGTGATAAAGCCCTACGGCTACGCCATTTGGGAAAAAATGCAGCGCCAGCTCGACGATATGTTCAAGCGCACTGGCCACGAAAATGCCTACTTCCCGTTGTTCGTGCCCAAGAGCCTGTTTGAGGCCGAGGAAAAGAATGCCGAGGGCTTCGCCAAAGAGTGCGCCGTGGTGACCCACTACCGCCTCCAGAGCGACCCCGACCGCCCCGGCAAGCTGCGCGTGGACCCCAACGCCAAGCTCGAAGAAGAGCTCATCGTGCGCCCCACCTCGGAGGCCATCATCTGGAGCACCTACAAAAACTGGATTCAGAGCTACCGCGATTTGCCGCTGCTCATCAACCAGTGGGCCAACGTGGTGCGCTGGGAAATGAAGACCCGGATGTTTCTACGCACCGCCGAATTTTTGTGGCAGGAAGGGCACACCGCCCACGCCACCGCCACCGAGGCCGTGGCCGAAACCCGCCAAATGCTCGACGTGTACGCCGAGTTTGCGGAGGAGCACATTGCCCTGCCCGTGGTGAAGGGCGTGAAGACGGCCAATGAGCGCTTTGCCGGCGCCGAAGACACCTACTGTATCGAGGCGCTGATGCAGGATGGCAAGGCCTTGCAGGCCGGCACCAGCCATTTCCTAGGTCAGAATTTTGCCAAGGCGTTCGACGTGCAGTTTCAGACTAAGGATGGCGGCCTGGAGCACGTGTGGGGCACGAGCTGGGGCGTGAGCACCCGCCTGATGGGTGCCCTCATCATGGCCCACTCCGACGATGAAGGCCTGGTGCTGCCGCCCAAGCTGGCCCCGATTCAGGTTGTGATTATTCCGATTTACAAGACCGGCGAATTGGACGCGCTCATCGAGCGCATTCGGCCCATCCAGCAGGGCCTGCTGGCGCGCGGCATTTCGGTGAAGCTCGACGCCCGCGACACCGAGCGCCCCGGCTTCAAGTTTGCCGAGTGGGAGATGAAGGGCGTGCCTGTGCGCCTGGCCATCGGCGCCCGCGACCTCGACGCCGGCACCGTCGAAGCCGCCCGCCGCGATACCAAGCAGAAGCTGCAATTGCCCCTGGCCGACGTAGTGGACAGCGTAGATAAGCTGCTGAACGACATTCAGCTAAACATCTATACCAAAGCCAAAAACTACCGCGACGCCCACACCACCCGCGTCGAGACCTACGACGAGTTTAAGGCTGTGCTCGACGGCAAAGGCGGCTTCGTAGTGGCCCACTACGATGGCACCTCCGAAACCGAGGAGCTCATCAAGGAGCAAACTAAAGCCACTGTGCGCTGCCTCCCCCTCAACGAAGCCGACGAGGATGGCGTCTGCATCGTGACCGGCAAGCCAAGTACCCGTCGCGCTTGGTTTGCGCGGGCGTACTAGAGTTAGGCTCTCTAGGTAGCAAAAAGGCTGTGCTGCCTATCTAGCGTTGGCTAGGTAGGCAGCACAGCCTTTTTAGCGCGCGTAAAAGCGTGGCGCTACAGCTTTTCCTCCAGCCACAGAAAGCCTGCGGCCAGCAAAAACAACCCGAAGAACCACCCGGCCGGCCACGGCTCCTGCTTAGCACCCGCGGCGGCGCTACCAAGTTTGTGGGTCCCTAGGTGCTGTGCCAGCGCCTGCCGGCGCTCGGCCAGCTCGGGCCCGCGCCAGGCGGCCGAGTCGTAGACGAAGAAATTGTAGGCTGTGCGGCCGGGGCCCTGTACCTGGTGCCAGCCCGCGGTGCGGGGCCAGTACTGGGCGGTGCTCCATTCGGGCAGGCGCAGGTCCTGGGCCAGGGCCAGCTGCACGGCCGCGCCGCCCGCCAGCGGGCGCACGGTGGGCAGCGCAGCGGGCGCGGGCAGGGCGCCACTCAGGCGCAGGGCCAGCGGGTACTGCGGCCGGGGCCAGCGGCTGGCCAGCTGCCAGGTAGCGGCCAGCGCGGGCGGCGGCGTGGCCGCCACCAGCAGCTGGCTCCAGAAGGCGCCGTAGGCCGTTTCCTGCCCCTGCAACGCCCACCGAAACGTGGCGGGCACCACCGATACTACCACCGTGCCTAGGCCAAAACGCCGGCTGGCGGCCACTAGCGCGGCATTGGGGCCATTCACCAACGGTTTTAAAGCGGCCGTGGGCCGCAGGTGGGCAGGCAGTGTGGCGCGGAGGCCGGCCGGAGCGCCCGGCCAGGTTACTGGCTGTGGGTTGGCGCTGGGGCCGGTAGTGGGCTGGGCTACGATGGCGAACGCAGCGCGGGCGGGCGCCGCCGCCGGGAGCGGCGCGATATCGGCCAGTACCACTATGCCCAGGCGGCCAGCCTGGGTGGCTGCGCGCAACGCTTGATTTTCGGCGGCAGGGAGGGCGGCCAGCGTGGCGGCATCGGCCACTACCACGGCGTAGCGGCTGAGCAGGGCAGGCGTGAGGTGGTCGAGCGGCTGGGCGGGCTGGTTAATAAACTCGGTTTGCACCAAACCTGTGCTCACGATGCTGCGCAGGCCCACGGCCCGGCCCTGGGCGACCAGGTTGTTTTTAAGAAACTTAAACTCGAACGATGGCGTGGCGCTCAGCAGCAGCACGGGCGGCAAGGCCGTGGTCGTGACCTCGACCGGCACCGGCTCGGTGGCGACTACGCGGCCATATTGGCGCAGCACCAATTCGGGCAGTTGTCGCCCCGCCGCTTTGGGTAAATAACGTAGCCGGAATGCGCCGCTTTTGGTCAGCCGCACCGAGTCGCGCCCCGCGCCGGCGGCGCGCAGGCTCACCCAGGCGGGGGCGCTGCCGGCGGCTACTGTGCCTTCTACCACCAGCGCCTGCCCTAGGCGCAGCTGCGAATTCCAGTGCGCCTGCCGGAAGCCCTCGAAGGCCGGCGCTGTGTGGGCTTGCAGCGGCACGTTGCCCAGCGCGCCTAGGTCGGCGGCGGGCAGGCCGTGGCCCAGCACGTGCAGCTGGCGCAAGGCCGGGCGCTGCTCGGCCAGGGCCAATAGGCTACCTAGGGGCCGGGTGCCGGCGGGGGCGGGCACGCCGTAGCTCCACACCGGCGTGCCAGCGCCGAGGCGCTGCCGCAGCTGGCGCAGGCTATCGGGCTGGTAGCCTTTGGTGAGTAAGATGGCAGCCGACTGTGTGGTTGGCACCGCCCGCGTGGGCGGGTAGGCACTGAACCACAGCCCCAGGGGTAGCAGCGCGCTGGCCAGTACCCGCAGCAGGCGCCGGCGCGGGTCGGGCCGCCGCCAGGCTGCCGCTACCAGCCACAAGCCCAGTAGGAGGCAGCCACCCAGCAGCAGGTAAGAAAGAAGCGGAGAAGACAATAGGTAATGCGTAAAGTGGTTGACTAGTAGCTAATAAGATAACAGGAGTCGTTTTGGGCGTATCTGAGAACGGCTGTCCTTGCGAGCGGAGCGAAGCAATCGCAACTGTTCAGTCGCGCCGTTTGGGTGCGATTGCTTCGCTCCGCTCGCAAGGACAACTACTTTCATCGGAAGCAGCCTTTTACTGGCCGAGCTCCTGGAAGTAGCGCCGGGCCAGCCGGTTGGGCGCCACGGCCGGAGCCGCCGTGGGGGTAGGAGGAGGAAGCAGGTCAGCCAGCGCGCGCTCGGCCACGGGCAGGCAGCTGGCGCAGGGTGTGCGGCCGGCGCGGGCATCGGCCGCCAACGTGCGCAGGGCACGCAATGCGGGCAGGTAGAGGCCAGGCTTTTGCAGCGCCGCCTGGGCTAGTACTTGGCCGGCTTGGTCGAGGGTAGCGGCTTCGGTGGGGCGGCCGGCTTGGCCGGCCTCGGCGGCGGCTAGCCAGCGCAGGGCCCCGCGCACGGCGGGCTGGGCGGCGGGCACCGGCACGGTGCCGGTGAGGTGCGGCACGGCGGCGCCCTTCAGCTCGCCGGTGAGGCGCAGGGTAGCTTCGGGGAAGGGCTGGGGCGTGAAGCCGGCCTTCTTGACATAAGCACGGGTTTGCTGTTGTACCTCCTTGAGCAGGCGCAGGGCGCGGTACTCGTAAGGGCGGGCGGCCTCGGGCTGGCCGGTGCGCAGGCGCAGCTCGGCGGCCCACATCTCGCTGAGCACCGCTTGCAGCTTGGCCTTCACGGCGGGCTCCAGGAAGTCGGCCGTTTCGGCATCGTCGTGTTTGTGGATGTAGGGGTCCATCAGGGCGTCGGTTTCGGCGGTTTGCGAGCCCAGGGTGCCGGGGCGGGGGGAGGCCACTGCGTGGTCATGGTCGTGGTCATCGGCCTCGGCGGTGGGGGCGTGGGCGGCGGGCGCGGCCGTGGCGGCCGGCGCATCGTCGTCCTCCGCGATGGGCGAGTGCGAGGGACCGGCCGTGACGCCCATGCCCTTCTCGGTTTCTTCACCTAGGAACTTGCCGTAGCGCAGGCGCAGCGACTGCTGGTCGAAGCCCAGGGCGTTGGCCCGGTTGGTAAACTCGGCGGGCGTGAGCTTCCGGCGCTCGGCGATGAGTTTTTCGGTGTCAATAATTATCTGGCGCTCACTGCGAAAGTAGGCCGGCGCGGTGTTCACGCCCATGCCCATATCAATGGCGCTCGTGGCGGCAGCCGTGTCTTGCCACTGCACCAGGTAGGTGTCGGAGCGGGCGCTCTGGCCGTGGTTGTCGCGGGCCTGGATGTAGAAATACAGCTCGTCGCCGTAGGTCATGCCCAGCTTGGGCAGGCTGAGCAGGCTGCTGAGCGTGCCTTGCGCCGGCTGGCCGCCGAGGCCGGCGCTCAGGTCGCGGCGCACCTCGTGGAATTTCACCGCCTCGCCCTGCCCCTGCGCCACCGTGATAATCATTTCGGCGTGGCTCAGGCCGTAGTCGTCGCGCAGCGTGGCCTGCACCGGCACCTCGGGCTTGGTACCAATGGCGGCGATAAGTGTATACGGTTTAGGCGTTTGGATGCGCACTACCGGTACCTGGTCGGGCCGCACGTCGATAGCGTAGTCGTCGGACACCTGGCCCGCGTAGCGCAGCCGGTACAGGGCCGGCGCGGCCAGGGTTTGCTCTGCAAAAAAGGTCCTAGGTTGGCCCGCCACCGGCTGCAGCGGCCGGCGCTGCCCCCCGATTTCCAGCACTGGTGCCGGCTGCACAGCCCGGTTCACTTCCACCACCCAGCGCACCCGCGAGCCCTGTGGGCACTGAAACGAGGCCTGCGCCGGCACATAGGCCGCCCGCCGCGTGTAGGCCGGCGGCGTCACGAGCAGGCTCACTTTTGAGATGTGCGCCGGGCCCGCCGGAGTTGGCTTCTGAGCTGGGTCGGGGGTAAAATGTACTGCCACGCTGGCGGGTGCGGTTGTAATGCGCGCTGCCACTGGTGGAAGAAGCCATAGCACAGTCGCGCAAACGCCTAAAAGAGCACTCAGAAGTAAAGACTTTTTAAAGGAAAATGGTAGTAGTGCTGGGCTATCTGCTGTTAGCTGCGTTAGTTGGTGACTTACATGCTCGTACTGCAATTTTCCGAGCAAGGGTAAGGTATCAGGTTTTTGCAGCAACAAGCCAGTGCTGTCTTCTAGCTCAGGATATTGCCGGTCGAGCCGCCGCGCTATGGCATCGTGGTCAAGTCGAGTTAAGGGCTCAGCAAACCACGCGTTGACAGCTAATAGGCATAGCACAGCAAGCCCTGTTAATAGTGGTGAAATAACAAGCCAGTGATGCACTATTGCCGCGAGGAGCGCCACTGCTGCCAGTGTTGGCAGCAGTAGCGCTTTTGCGTATCGACTAGCATAGCTCTGACGCACAGCTCGTAATTGCTGATAAGCTCGCGCATGTGCTTGGAGCAAAGCAATGTCTTTCGGAAGAGTAACAGACTGCATCATGCCAAAGAAGGTGAGGTGAATGCCGCCCGTCGAGTAGCTAGCCAGCGCTCCACGGCCAGAAGCAGGGCGGCCAGCAGCACCAGCCACGGCCGCAAATCAAGCAGCTGGAAGTCGGTGGGGGCGGGCGGCCCGGCTACTTGGGTGGCCGAAGTCGGCAGTTGCGCCGGGTCGAGGCGGCGCTGGTCGTGAGTGCCTAGGCGGGCTAGTTCGGCGCCCACTGACTCGGGGCGCAGCACGCTGAGCAGTAAGGCGGGCAGGGCCGGGCTGTCGGGCAGCTCGCTCCAGGCTGAATTGAGGCGGGTGGTGAGTTGGTAAATAGCTCCTTGGCCCTGCTCTTGGCGAGCCAGCACGGTACGACCTAGGCCATCGGTCCAGAGCGGCTCGGCCGCGGTGTTGACCGGTTGCTGGGCCCGCCGCCAGATAGTGACCGGCGTACTTTCTTCCAGCGCAAGCGCTGCCAGGGCAGTGGTGTCGGCCACACCGGGTCCGGTGGCGCTTTGCCACAGGTGCAGCCCTTGGCCCACGCGCCCCCGCCAAGCCGCCGGCACCGGCGCCGCCGACAGCCAAAACAGCCAATCGGGCGCGCTCGCCGGGTCGGGTAGGGTAGTGGCTACGGTCAGCGCTAGCGGGCCGGGCAAGCCAGCGCTCGCCGCTCGCAGCGCGGCGCGTAGGTAGCGCGCATCTTCGGTGTAGGCGGGCGTGGTGTATACCCATACCCGCAGGGCGGCGGGACGCACCGGTACGGCGGGTTGCGCCCAGCCCGAGTCGGCGGGCGTGATGGGTAGCGGCTGCACTTGCGCCAGGCCCGTGTTGGGCGCCTCGTAGCGCAGGGGAGGTAGGGCCGGGCCGGTGAGCTGCTGCCCCGCGGCGGGCCGCGCCACGGCCACGGTGCGGAAGGTCGTTTGCCGCTCGGTGCTGTGGCCCAGCAGCAGGCGTAAGCTGTCGCGGCTGCCGCTAGCTGCTTGCAGCCAAGTCGTTTCCGTGGTCAGGGGTAGCGTCTGCCAGGTCATGTTAGCAGGAAGAACACTGTGCGTGCCCTGGGCGCCGCGCAGCGTGGCCGGCGTCAGCACGTGCAGCGGCTGGCCGGCAAATGTGTCGGCCGCCTGCCGGATGCGCTCCCACGCAAAGCCCACCGTGGCGCCCTGGCTTAGCGCCCGTACGCTATCTGTTTGTCGCCCCAGCGAGTCGGCGCGCCAAGCCGCTTTCGATATTTTTGGTAGCCCTTCACCCAGCCAGCGCAGCGCGTAGCCGCGCCGCCGCAGGGAGTCGATGCTGGGCCGCACGGCCGCCAGCGAGCTGGTGCCCGCCAGCTCGGGGCTTATCAACACCTGCCCGCGGCCGCCCGGGCGCACCTGCCGCCACACCGGCCCGGCCACCGCCACGGCCAGCACCGCCAGCAGCGCTGCCCGCAGTAGCAGCAGCAGCACTTGCTCGAGGCGCAGGTTGCGCAGGCGGCGGTTGGCCCCGGCCGTCAGCCAGCGCAGGCTGCCCACCGCCACCTCCTGCCCCGGCCGGCGGTTCCAGAGGTGGATGGCCAGCGGTACCAGAAGGCCGAGCAGGGCAAGCAGCGCAGAAGGAGTAGTGAGGGCGAGCAATAGGTAGGTATTAGTAGGTAGAAAGGGTGTTTTCACCGCAGACGACGCAGAGGGTTTCGCAGAAGAGACGCAGAAGAGTGGCCTCTGCGCTCCTTCTGCGAAGACCTCTGCGTCGTCTGCGGTGAAAACATCAACTCATCATTTGGCGGCGTTTCAAAAACTCGCGCAGCGCGCCATCCAGCGGCTCGGCAGTACTTAATAAATGGTAATCAAGCCCCTGGCGGCGGGCGTTGTGGGCGGTGTCGCGCAGCCACGCCTGCAACTGCTGCTGATAGGCCCCGCGCTGCTGGTCGGCGTCGAGCTGGATGGTTTGGCCCGTCTCTAGGTCGCGGAACGTGACGGGCCCTTTATGGCTAAAGTTCAGCTCATTGCCCGCCACTAGGTGCAGCAGCAGCACGTCGCCGCTCACGGCCCGCAGGCGACCCAGGAGGCGCGTTATCTCGCCATCTTCCTCGTACAAGTCGCTCACGCACACCGTAAGGGCGCGCTGACGGCGGGCGGTGAGCGGCGCCAGCGTGGTTGTGCCGGGGAAGGCGCCGGTGGCTTCCGTCGTTTCGAGGGTGTGGTAGATGCGCGGTAGCTGGCGCGTATCGGCGCGGGGCCCCAGGTGCTGCAAACCCGTGGGACTTAGGATGCTTAGGCCCACGGCGTCGCCCTGTTTCTGGGCTAGGTAAGCCAGCGAAGCCAGCAGTAGTCGGGCATAGTCGAGCTTGCTGAGGCCGTTGGCATCGCGGTGGTTCATGCTGGCGCTTGCATCGAGCAAGAGATTCACCGTAAGGCTGGTATCTACTTCCGATTCCCGGATATAATACCGGTCCGAGCGCGCGGCTAGGCGCCAGTCGAGGCGGCGCAGGTCGTCGCCGGGTTGGTAGGGGCGGTACTGGCTAAACTCCATGCCCACCCCGTGGCGCCGGCTGGCGTGGGCGCCGGCCAAGAAGCCTTCGGCCGCTCGCTTGGCAGCGAGGGGCAGGTTGCGCAGGGCAAATAGGAGTTCGGGGGTGAGAAGCGACATCAGGGGCGCGGGGTTTTAGGCGTTGCTTTCCCGGCTGCGGGGGCTGGGCGCCCCGCTTTGGCCCCGGCCTTTTTGGCCGGGACTACCTGGCTAGCTGGTACATAGCGCCTCGTGGTTACGACCTTGGTAGTAGTCACCGTCTGGGCCGGCAGGGGGGGCAGGTCCAGCAACAGGCTATCGGCCGTGGCGACTAGCCCGCGGCGCAGCACCCAGCCGCGGCCCGCCGCCTGCCCCCGGTAAGCTGGGTAGCTGATGTATACGAACTGCCGGCGCATAGCCGCCGAAATGCTACTAGGTACGGCCGCCGCCGGGTTGCTCAGCACGCGTACCGAATCGCCCATACCTAGGTAGTCCGCCTGCTCGTAGCCCGGCGCCGGTTGGCTCTCAATGGGCAAGTGGCCCTGCGTAGAAAAGCGAACTGCCTGAGCGCGACCCGAAAAGGCCACCAACAGGAGCATTCCGATGCAAAGTAAGTGTTTCATAGAGAGCAGGTAACGAGGGAAGTAGTACCGGCGCGCCGGCTTTATGGGCACCAGCGTAGCGGTAAAATCAGACGGCGACTGCTTTCAGCAACTCCCGCACCGCATCATCGGGCGTCAGGTTCTCCGCTTCGGCATTGAAATTCAGGAGCACCCGATGCCGCAGCACCGGTGGCGCTAGGGCTTTAATATCGTCGAGCGTGGCGGCAAAGCGGCCTTGCAGCAGCGCCCGCGCCTTGGCGCACAAAATGAGCGCCTGCCCGGCCCTAGGTCCCGCGCCCCAGCGGCCGTAGTCCTGAATAAACTTCACCGTGGAAGTGGCCGGGCGGGTGGCCCGCACCAGCCGGTTCACGAAGCTCAGCAGCTCGGGGCTGAGGCTAACCTGGCGCACCAGCTGCTGCAATTGCCGGATGTCCTCGCCGCCCAGGATGGGCTTTACCTCGGCGCGGGTGCCGCCAGTGGTGCCGCTGAGCACCGCCATTTCCTCCTGCTCGGTGGGGTAGCCGATGCGCACGTACAGCAAGAAGCGGTCGAGCTGCGCCTCGGGCAGCGGGTAAGTACCGCTCTGCTCAATAGGGTTTTGCGTAGCTAGCAGGAAGAACGGCTTGGGCAGCGCGTGTTCCTGGCCGGCGTAGGTCACGTGGCCTTCCTGCATGGCTTCGAGCAGGGCGGCCTGGGTTTTGGGCGGCGTGCGGTTGATTTCATCGGCCAGCACGAGGCTGGCGAAAATCGGCCCCTGGTTGAACTTGAACGAGCGGTGCCCTGTGCCGTGGTCCTCCTCCAACACTTCGGTCCCTAGGATGTCGGTCGGCATCAAATCGGGCGTGAACTGGATGCGGCGAAACGGCAGGTCGGTGGCCGAAGCCAGCGTGCGCACCAGCAGCGTTTTGGCCAGGCCCGGCACGCCCTCCAGCAGGGCGTGGCCGCCGGCCAGCAGCGCCACCAGCACCTCGTCGAGCACCGACTCCTGGCCCACGATGATTTTGCCAATTTCCGCCTTGAGGACGGGCAGCTTGGCGAGGAGCGTTTTTACGTCTTGTTCGGTCATGTGTTTAGCGTTAGCTGGCAGCGGCTAGCTGTCAGCTTTTCGAGAGATAGACAAGAAGAGTGGGTGGGAAAAGCTGGTGGCTAGTAGCAGCGGGCTAGCAGCTCAGGATAAGGCGTACAGCAGGATATTGACTCCGAACTTAGTGTTGTCCTCGGCCAGAAAGCGCTTGTTTCGAAAGTCGTAGTCCCACTCGCAGCCGTAGTCTTTGTTGGAATAGAGTACTCCTAGGCGGCCGTTTATCTCCACGCCCTTCAGATAGTCGTGCACCAAGTCGTCGCCCCAGCCATTGAGTTCGAAGCCTGTGTTGGGCGGCCCATCCTTAAACTTAAAGAACTGGCTGTAAATAGGATGGGTCTTCGATATTTTCTTGAGCGATGTGGCCCCGAAGCAGGCCCGCATCTGCTCCTCGAAGGAGCGGGCGAATAGCCCGTCGATGTCGTGGTTGCAGTCGTCCACGAATACGAAGCCGCCGTTGCGCACGTACTGCGTGAAGTTTTTCTTTTCCTGGGCCGAAAACTGCACCAGCCGGTGCCCGCTGAGGTAGCAAAAAGGGTAGTTGAACAGCTCGGGGCTATCGAGGGCCACCACCTTTTCCTTGGGGTCAACGGGTACCGTGGTATACTGCACCAAGGAGTGCAGTAGGTTAGCGGGCATGCGCTCATCCACCGCGTCCCAGTCGCCGGAGTGGTAGCTGAGGCGCACAAACGTGAAAGGAGCAGCGGGCATACGAAACGGTTAAGCAAGCAAATAAAGGCGGCCGGAGCGCCTAAATGAAACAGGGCGACGCCGTTGGTTGCGCCGTACGCCATTCTTTTTACAGTTTTTTCTGGCGAAAGCTCATCATAACTCCATTGGGTAGGGGGCCGTTAGTGCCTGCAGCTGTACTATTCTGCTCTTCGCCGCGTTAGCCGCTTTAGTATTTTACTCTTAAAAAATTATCCTAATGAAAGCCCTCATCCTTCCGGTTGCCGCCCTACTTACCCTCGCCCTTGCCCCCAAAGCCCACGCCCAATTTGGCGTAAAAGGAGGCGTCAACTTTGCCCAGCTGCAAGGCCGCTCGGGCGAAGATGCCAGCTACAAAACCTTCTACCACGTGGGTATTTTGTACCAGGCCAACATCTTGGGGCCGTTGTCCATCCAGCCCGAGCTGCAATACTCGGTGCAGGGCAGCGACCTCAAAGGTGCCATCACCAACTACGAAACCAAGCTGCACTACTTCACAGTGCCCGTGCTCGCCAAAGTGACCCTAGGGCCCGTTTTTGTGGAAGCCGGCCCGCAGTTTGGCTACCTCGTGAGCGCCAACGACAAAGGCAACGTGCAGATTAGCAACACCAACGGCTCGGCCAGCTACGGCCAAGTGGACCAGGCTTCTACGGGCAACTACAAGCGCGGCGACTTTAGCCTCGCCGCTGGCGCAGGCCTGAAATTCAGCGCCCTTTCCATCGGCGCCCGCTACGTGGCCGGCCTCAACGACATCAACGACGTGCGCAACCTAAGCGGCGTGAACGACCCCAAGCTGCAAAACCGCGTGTTCCAGCTCTACGCCGCCATCCAGTTTGGCAAGTAGCAATGAGTGAATGAGTGAGTTACGACTGGTAATTCACTCATTCATACCTCACTCATTGTCTTATACCGCGTCGGACAAGCTGGTGAAGGTGAAGTCGCGGATTTTCAGCGGGGGCACCAGGCAGTTAGCCAAGCGTTGGGGCCGGCCGATGGCTTCCACGTTGTTGAGCATGATGATGGGGCTTTCGTTGAAGCGCATGTTCTTGATGGGAAATTTGATAGCACCGTTTTCGATGTAAAACGTGCCGTCGCGCGTTAGGCCGGTGTAGAGCAGCGTTTGCGGGTCTACTTCGCGGATGTACCAGAGGCGCGTGACCAGAATACCCTTGGCGGTGCTTTTGATGAGTTCGGCGGTGCTTTGGGTGCCGCCCGTCATGATAAAGCTGCTGGGAAAAGCGGTGGGCGCCACGTTGTTTTTCTGGGCCCAGAAGCGCGAGTAAAACATATTCTTCACCACGCCTTTTTCGACCCAGCTCATGCGCTTAGTGGGCAGGCCGTCACCATCAAAGGCGTTGCCCGGTACCTCAGCATTCAGCGGGTCAGAGTAGATGTTCACGCGCTCGTCAAAGAGCTTTTCGCCCTTGCGGTTGCCGCCGCCTTTCTTGGTTAAGAAGCTGCGGCCCTCGTCGGCCTCGCGGGCGCCCATGCTGTACACGAGGCCACCTAGGAGCGAGAGGTCATCGCCGGCCATGAGGGCGGCCGGCTCCAGAATAACGGTGTACTTGCCCGGCTCGATGGCCTTAGCCGTTACCGACGAAGCTGCCTTGTCGGCCGCCCGCTGGGTCAACGATTTAAAATTGAGCTTGCTAGGGTCGGTGGCGTCGGCGATGGCGTAGCCCGAGCCGCGCCCGTCGGCGGTGCGCACCGTCACCGAAAAGTCGGTGTTGGTCGACTGTTGGTAGCTTTCCAAGCCCTTTGAATTGCGCAGCGCCGTGAAGCTCGTGCCCCCATTGAGAAAGCCCGCCGACGTGAGGTTTTTGGCCGCGCACAGCGCGATGCTGTCGGCCGCGGCCTGGGCGCGGGTGGCGGGCGTGAGCAGCGTAGCCGCCGCCGAGGGTGGGTTGAGGTAGGTTTGGGGACCTAGGAGGGGCATATACTCGGGGCTCTCGGGGGCGAGGCGCGCGATTTCCTCGGCGCGCTGCACGCAGCGGCGCAGCGTGGCATCGTCAAACTCGTTGCAGGTCGCGATGCCCGAGCGCTTGCCGAAGCGCGACTCCACGGTGAGCGACACCGTGTCGGAGGCGCCGGCCGTGCTCACGCTGTTGCGGGCGTAGCGGATGTTACCGGTATTGCGCCCGTCGAGGCCGACTGCGCACTCGTCGGCGGTACTGTAGGTCAGTACCTTTTTTAGTAAAGCCTGGGCTTCGTCTTTGGAGAGAATAGCCATTGTTTTTTGAGCTGTTATAATGCTGATGGAGGGGGGGCACCTGTCCTTGCGAGCGCAGCGAAGCAATCTTTCCTTTCTGCTTATCTGACGTCTGCGATGCGGGAAGGAGAGATTGCTTCGCTACGCTCGCAAGGACAAGCGTTTACCTACCCCACTTTCCGGGCCGTATTAATCACGTTCACGCCGTTAAACCGCGTCGTAGCCGAGCCGTGGCTCACCGACGAGCTTTGCGTGGGCTGGCCCTTGCCGTCGAAGAAGGTGCCGAAGAGGCGGTAGTCGCTCTGGTCGCACGAGCCGGCGCAGGCGCCCCAAAACTCCTGGGTGTTCGACTGGTAGGCCACGTCCTCAATGGGCTCCGTAATTTTGCCTTTCTCAATGGCGAAGAACAGCTGTCCGCCAAACTGGAAGTTATAGCGCTGCTGGTCAATGCTGAACGAGCCCGCGCCGGCAATGTAAATACCCTTGTCCACCTTGCTTATCATCTCATCCACGCTCATTTTGGCGGGGCTGGGCTTGAGGCTGATGTTGGCCATGCGCTGAAACTGCACATCGTCCCACGACTGGGCGTAGCAGCAGCCGTCCGATTCCTTCTGGCCCACGATGTGCGCCTGGTCCCGAATTTTCTGGTAGTCGACCAGCTTGCCGGCCTTGATGATGTCCCACTGCTTGGTTTTCACGCCCTCGTCGTCGTAGCCCACGGTGCCTACGGCGCCGGGTTGTAGCTTGTCGGCCACAATGTTGACCTCCTTAGAGCCGTAGGGCAGGTTCTTAGCCTTCCACTCCAGGGTGGCGAAGCTGGTGCCCGCAAAGTTGGCCTCGTAGCCCAGCACCCGGTCGAGTTCGGTGGGGTGGCCCACGCTCTCGTGGATGGTCAGCCCCAGGTGGCCGGGGTCGAGCACGAGGTCGTACTTGCCGGGCGTCACCGATTTCATCGTCAGCTTGGCCTTGGCTTGCTTGCCGGCTAGGGCGGCGTCGGCCAGCAGGTCGTAGCGCAGCTTGTAGCCGATGGTGTCGGTGCCCTGCGGGCCGCGCACCTGCTCAGCGGCGCTCGGCGTGAGGTACTCGTAGCCCATGCCCACGGGCGCGCTCAGCGCCTCCCGCGAGCGGAATTTGCCCGACTTGGTATCTACTGCCGTGGCGTTGAAGGTGGGCCACAGGCGGTGCACGTCCTGGTCGATGTACGAGCCGTCGGTGCTGGCAAAGTATTTCTGCTCATTTACTTGAAACAGCGCCGAGTTGATGTAGCTGGCGCCGTTGTCCATCGCGGCGGCGTTGGCGGCCAGCAGCAGGTCGGCCTTTTGCTTCACGGGCACCTCGAAGGCGCTCTGCACGAGGGGCGTCTTCCAGCTCACCTCGCCAAAGCCGGCTTGCGGGGCCAGCTGCACGGGCTCTTTCAGCACCAGCTTGTTGGCCTTGGCAATGTCGGCGGCCAGACGCGCGGTGGCGGCCAGGCTGGCCTCGGTGACGACGCTTGTGGAGGCGAAGCCCCAGCAGCCCTGCACCAGCACCCGAATGCCCACGCCGTAGCTCTCGGTGCTCACGATGTTCTGAATCTGCTTTTCGCGGGCGAAGACGTACTGGTTGAGCGAGCGGCCGATGCGCACATCGGCGTAGCTGGCGCCCGCGCTTTTAGCGGCGTTGAGGGCAGCGTCGGCCAGGCGCTTTTTCAGCACGGTGTCGGCGCCGGGCTCCAGCAGGCGGGCCGGGTCCACGCGCTTGGCCCCGAAGCCGGGGAGGCTGGGCAGCAGCAGGGCCGTGGCACCCAGGCCGGTGAGGCCCACAAAGTCACGTCTGTTCATTGAGTAGAAAAAAGGAGATGAAAGAAGAGGGGGCGGGCCTAAGCAAAGTTGGCTAAGCAGACCGAAGGAGCTGCTAGTTAAGGTAAAACTTTGAATAGTCCAGCAAAAAGACAGAAATAAAGATTTTGACCCTCTTCCGAGTAGGATATATGGCGAGAATGACTCACTTTTAAGCAAAAGCCCCCAAGCCGGATAGGCTTGGGGGCTATGCTAAAAGCCTAAAGTCAGGAATGACCTTCTAGGTGGCTACACCGCGTCGGAGAGACTGGTGAAGGTGAAATCCCGGATTTTCAGCGGGGGCACCAGGTTGCCGGCCAGACGCACGGGGCGGCCGATGGCTTCCAGGTTGTTGAGCATGATAATCGGGCTTTCGTTGAAGCGAAAGTTCTTGACCGGGAACTTGATAGCACCGTTTTCGATGTAGAACGTTCCGTCGCGGGTGAGGCCCGTGTAGAGCAGCGTTTGCGGGTCCACGGGGCGGATGTACCAGAGGCGCGTCACCAAAATGCCCTTGGCGGTGCTCTTGATGAGGTCGGCGGTGCTTTGGGTGCCGCCTTCCATGATGAAGCCGCCGGGGTTGGGCAAGGACGGCACGCCGGATTTCTGCGCCCAGTAGCGCGAGGTGTACAGGTTCTTCACCACGCCCTTCTCAATCCAGGTCGTGCGCTGCTGCGGGCGGCCATCGCCCGAGAAGGTGAGGTCGGGTACCTCTGGGTTGGTCGGGTCGGAGTAGATGGTCACGCGCTCATCAAAGAGCTTCTCGCCCTTGCGGTTGCCACCACCTTTCTTGCTCAAGAAGCTGCGGCCCTCGTCGGCCGAGCGCGCGTCGAACGACCGCATCAGGGCACCTAGGAGCGAGGCGTCGGAGTTAGACAGCAGCGCATTAGGCTCCAGAATAACGGTGTACTTGCCCGGCTCGATGGCCCGGGCGCCCACCGACGAAGCCGCTTTATCGGCCGCCGTGCGGGTGAGGCGGGCCGCGTCGAACTTGCTGATATCCGTAAAGTCCGTCGAAGCATAGCCCGAACCCTGGCCATCGGGCGTGCGCACCGTGATGCTGAAATCAAGGTTCGTCAGGCGCTGATAAGCCTCTAAACCCTTCGAGTTGCGCTTGGCCACGAAGCTGGCCGAGTCGCTCAGGAAGCCCGCCGACGACAGCTTTTTGGTATCACAATACTGCATACTGGTCGCCATCTGCGAGGCGCGGTAGTCGGGCGTGATGCCCGCCGTGCTGGCCGCATACGACTGCGGCGACGACGAATAGGTCTGCGGCCCTAGCAGCGGCATGTACTCGGGGCTCTCGGGGGCGAGGCGCGCGATTTCCTCGGCGCGCTGCACGCAGCGGCGCAGCGTGGCCTCGTCGAACTGGTTGCACGTGGCAGTGCCCGAACGCTTCCCGAAATAAGAAGTCACCGCCAGCGATACGTTGTCGGTAGCGCCGGCCGTGCTGATGGAGTTGCGCGCCGAGCGCACGTTGCCTTGCAGGCTGCCCTGCAGATTGGCCTCGCACTCGTCGGCGGTGCTGAAGCCAATGACCTTTTTGAGGATATCCTGCGCTTCGGTTTGAGAAAGAATTGCCATTTATAGCTGAGATTATTTCAGTTTAGAATACTTAAGCGGTTGTCATTGCGAGGAGGAACGACGAAGCAATCGCACCTAGGCGGGCTGTTGGGGCTCTGTTCGGGTGTGATTGCTTCGCTGCGCTCGCAATGACAGACGTTTTAACCAATCTTCCGGGCCGTGTTAATGACGTTCACGCCGTTGAAGCGGGTGGTGGCCGAGCCGTGGCTCACGGCCGAGCTCTGGGAGGGCTGGCCTTTGCCATCGTTGAAGGCGCCGAAGAGGCGATAGTCCGAGGCGTCGCACGAGCCGGCGCAGGCACCCCAGAATTCTTGGGTGTTGGCCTGGTAGGCCACGTCTTCCAGCATTTCGGTGATTTTGCCTTTCTCGATGGCGTAGAATACCTGGCCGCCAAACTGGAAGTTATAGCGCTGCTGGTCAATGCTGAACGAGCCGTTGCCGGCGATGTAGATGCCCTTGTCCACGCCCTTAATCATCTCGTCCACGCTCATTTTGGTGGCGCTGGGGCGCAGGCTCACGTTGGGCATGCGCTGAAACTGCACATCCTGCCACGACTGCGAGTAGCAGCAGCCATCCGATTCCTTCTGGCCCACGATGTGCGCCTGGTCGCGAATCTTCTCGTAGTTCACGAGTTTGCCCTCTTTGATGAGGTCCCACTCCTTGCACTTCACGCCTTCGTCGTCGTAGCCCACGGCCCCTAGCGAGCCCGGTTGCAGCTTGTCAGCCACGATATTGACTTGCTTCGAGCCGTAGGGCAGGCCCTTGGCCTTCCACTCCAAAGTCGCGAAGCTGGTGCCGGCGTAGTTGGCCTCGTAGCCCAGCACGCGGTCGAGTTCCAGCGGGTGGCCCACGCTCTCGTGAATGGTGAGCCCGAGGTGGCCGGGGTCGAGCACGAGGTCGTATTTGCCGGGCGTCACGCTCTTGGCAGTGAGCTTGAGCTTGGTTTGCTTGGCCGCATTAGCGGCGTCTTCCAGGATGTCGTAGCTGTTTTTGTAGCCGATAACATTGGAGCCCGCGGGGCCGGCCACCTTGTCGGCGGCCTGGGGCGTGAGGTACTCATACCCTAGGCCCATGGGCTGGCTCAGCGACTGCCGCGAGCGGAACTTGCCGCTGGCCCGGTCCACTACCGTAATACCGAAATTAGGGTAAATGCGGTGCACGTCCTGGTCGATGTACGAGCCGTCGGTGCTGGCAAAGTACTTCTGCTCATTGATTTGAAATAGCGCCGAATTCACAAACGACGCGCCGTTTTCGAGGGCTACCGCGTTGGCGCTCAGCAGCAAGTCGACTTTCTGCTTGATGGGCACTTCCAGCGCGTTCTGCTTGATGGGCGTTTTCCAGCTCACGTCGCCGTAGCCGCGTTGGGCGGCCAGCTGCACGGGCTCTTTCTGCACCTTCGAGTTGGCTTTGGCGATGGCCACGGCCTGCTGGGCGGCCTTGGCGATGCCCGCCTCGGTCATCTGGTTGGTGGCTGCGAAACCCCAGGTGCCGTTGGCAATGACCCGGATACCCACGCCCATGGTTTCGGTGCTACCGATATTCTGCACCTGCTTTTCGCGGGTGAAAATGCCCTGGTTGAGGGTCCGCTGAATGCGCACGTCGGCGTAGCTGGCACCGGCGCTTTTGGCGGCGTTGAGGGCCACGTCGGCAAGGCGCTTTTTTTGCAGCACGTCGAGGCCGGGCTCCAGCAGGCGCGCTGGGTCTACCAGGTCGGCGCCGAGGCTCGGAAAGTTGGGGAGCAGCAGGGCCCCGGCCCCCAGGCCAGCTAGTCCTACGAAGTCGCGTCTGTTCAAAATGAGGGTAGATTTAGTGAAATAGGAGTGAAGACAACGGGCAAGATGGGAATTTTTTCTTGAAAAAGGACTAACCTTCGGAGAAGACGTTGCGTGACGGGCGGCTATTTTTTTCAGTGGGGGGTACTCGTCATTCATGAGACCCCACCCCCGACCCCTCCCCTTCGGGAGAGGGGAGTCGACTGTGAGCGAACGCAACCTAGGCGTCAGGCTCCCCTCTTCCGATGGGGGTGGAAGCCAGGGAGTCGGGGGTAGGGTTTCACGCTACCCCAGCTTGCGGGCCGTATTAATCACATTCACGCCGTTGAAGCGGGTGGTGGCCGAGCCGTGGCTCACGGCCGAGCTTTGCGAGGGCTGGCCCTTGCCGTCGTTGAAGGTGCCGAAGAGGCGGTATTCGGAGGCGTCGCAGACCGCCGCACACGAGTTCCAGAATTCCTGGGTGTTGGCTTGGTATGCTACATCGTCGAGCATACCCGTGATTTTACCCTTCTCGATAGCGTAAAATACCTGGCCGCCAAACTGGAAATTATAGCGCTGCTGGTCAATAGAGTAGGAGCCGCGGCCGGCAATGTAGATGCCCTTGTCAACCTGGCTGATGAGCTGGTCGGCGCTGAGCTTGGCGGTGCCGGGGCGCAGGCTCACGTTGGGCATGCGCTGGAACTGCACCGAATCCCAGGAGTCGGCGTAGCAGCAGCCGTCCGATTCGGTTTGGCCCACGATGTGCGCTTGGTCGCGGATTTTCTCATAGTTCACCAGCTTGCCCTGGTCGATGAGCGTCCACTCCTTGCACTTCACGCCCTCGTCGTCGTAGCCGACGGCCCCTAGGGAACCGGGCTGGAGCTTGTCAGCCACGATGGTCACCTGCTTCGAGCCGTAGGGAATATTCTTGGCCTTCCACTCCAGCGTCGCGAAGCTGGTGCCCGCAAAATTAGACTCGTAGCCGAGCACGCGGTCGAGCTCCAGCGCGTGGCCAATGCTCTCGTGGATGGTGAGCCCTAGGTGGTTAGGTTCCAACACCAAGTCGTATTTGCCGGGCGCTACCGACTGCGCCGTGAGCTTGGCCTTGGCCTGGCGGGCGGCCAAGGCGGCGTCTTCCAGGATGTCGTAGCTGTTGCGGTAGCCGATGAGTCCGGTGCCCGCCGGACCCGCCACCCTGTCGGCGGCCTGGGGCGTGAGGTACTCGTAGCCTAGGCCCATGGGCGCGCTCAGCGCGTCGCGGGTCTTGAACTTGCCGCTGGCCCGGTCGATGGCCGTGACCGAAAACGTGGGCCAGATACGGTGCACGTCCTGGTCGATGTACGAGCCGTCGGTGCTGGCAAAGTACTTCTGCTCATTGATTTGGAAGAGCGACGAGTTTACGAAGTTGGCGCCGTTGTCGATGGCTTTGGCATTGGCCGCCAGCAGCAGCTCTACCTTCTGGGCCACCGGCACCTCAAAGGCATTTTGCTTGATGGGCGTTTTCCAGCTCACCTCGCCGAAGCCGCGCTGGGCGGCCAGGTGCACGGGCTCCTTCTGGGTTTTGGCGTTGGCCTTGGCCATGGCTACCGCCAGCTGGGCGGCCTTGGCCAAGCCTTTGTCCGACACGTCGTTGGTGGCCGCGAAGCCCCAGCTGCCGTTGGCAATCACGCGCACGCCGGCCCCGAAGCTCTCGGCGCTGGCAATGTTCTGCACCTGCTTTTCGCGGGTGAAAATGCTCTGGTTGAGGTAGCGCCCGATGCGTACGTCGGCGTAGCTGGCGCCGGCGCCCTTGGCTGTGTTGAGGGCCGCGTCGGCGAGGCGCTTTTTCTGGGCCACGTCGAGGCCGGGCTCCAGCAGGCGGGCGGCATCAACCGGAGTGCCGCCCAGGCTGGGGTAGCTGGGTAAGAACAAGGCCCCGGTGGCTAAACCAGTGAGGCCGACGAAGTCGCGTCGTTTCAAAGCGGCAGATTAAGTTATGTCCAGGTGAAAACCAGCCGGTAAGATGGCAGCTTTTTCACAAAAAAGACATACCCGGTCAGCGAGCGTTGCAGCGCTAGCCTAGGGCTGTTCATAAAAAACGCTTGTCATGCTGAGCGAAGCGCAGCATGACAAGCGTTTTGGCTAGTGACTCTCAAATAATAGTAATGCCTACCCCTTCTCCCGAATCAGCTTGAAAAACTCCTCGCGGTACGTCTCGCCCACCGTGATGCTTTCGGGGCCCACGTGCAGCAGGTTGCCCTCCACCATGCGCAGGTGGTCGAGCGAGATGATAAACGACTTGTGCACCCGCACGAAGGGCGGCTGTGGCAGCTGCGCCTCTAGGTCGCGTAGGGTCTGGTAGGTGACTACCCGCTGGCCGGCCACGTGAATCGAAACGTAGTTCTTGAGCCCCTGAATGTACAGAATATCAGCATAGTTAAGTTTGAGGTATTTGTTTTTGCTCTCGCCCTTCACGAAGAGATAGTCGGCGCTGGCCGTGACCAGTGGCGCATTCGCCACTGAGGCAGGAAGCGGAGCGAGCGCCGCGGGCGCGAGGGCCGGCAAGAGCGCCTGCGCCTTTTGCACGGCCCGCAAAAACCGGTCAAAGGCAATAGGCTTGAGCAGGTAGTCTACCACGTCGTGCTCGTAGCCGTCGAGGGCGTACTCGGGGTAGGCGGTGGTGAGCACGACCTTGCAGCGGTGGCCGCAAATCTTGAGAAATTGCAGGCCCGTGAGCTCGGGCATCTGAATGTCGAGGAATACTAGGTCGGCGCGGCCCTCTTGCACCCATTGCAGGGCTTCGAGCGGGTTGGTAGTAGTGCCGACCAATTCTAGCGTCGGAATCTTCTGGATGTAGCTGGCGAGCAGCCGGGTAGCAAACGCTTCGTCGTCAACGGCAATGCAGCGGAGCATGGGTAGGGAGGCGGTGAAAGTAGAAATGTAGCCCTAATTCTGCGGGCTGCTTCGCGAATCTGCGTTGTGGCCCATAAAATCAGGGTAGAGGCCTATGATTTTCAAACAATTACCCCTAAGTTTGCTAAGGGCGCTCCTCTACCATTGCTGATAGCTATTAAACAGCTCTTGGCAAGCGCTTGCTTCTTGTCGGCGCGGCGCCCGCTACCCTAGGTCGATGCTCGCCCGGCAGGTTGCTGCCAAACCGCCTCGACTACCTTCCTCTCTCCCCACCCAACCTGTTCACTGCATGCGTTTTATTCAATTACTCACGCTCGTGGTCGGTGGTTTGCTGGCCATGAACAATAGCTGCAAAAAAGAGGATGATGCTGTGCCCTGCCCCGGCCCCGTGGCGGTAGCCACAACCCAGGTGCCGGGTCTGCAAGCGCACATTACCGAGCCCATCCCCAACGTGGGGCAATCCAACCAGTACATCGTCAACTCCAGCGGCGAGTACCGCGAGCTATTCGACTGCGCGCCGCCGGCGATGGTCAATTTCATGACCCACACGCTGCTGGCCGGCAAGACCAAAACCGCCACCGGCAGCCGTGTGCTGACCCAGGAAGTAGTGCAAACCTGCACCGGCTACACCTACACCGTGAAGCTGGAAGCGGCTGCGAGCCAGAAGGTAGCCAGCGTAGTGTACTATGTGGTGGTGCCCAAAATTCAGCCCACGGCCAAGGTCGATTTTGATGTGCAGCTGCCGGCTCTTGACCCCAAAGCACTGACCCTAGGTACCGAATAGCAGCGTGAGATGGGTGCGGTAGGTCTGGCCATCGTCGTGCACGTGCAGGGTATGGCGGCCGGGGTAGAGTAGCGCCAGCCGCCGCCGGATATTGGGTAGGCCCACGCCGGTAGTGGCGTCTTTGTGATGCTGATTGATGCGGTTTTCGACGCTGAATTCTAGCTGGTTGGACGCCAGTAGGTGCAACCGGATGCGCACTGGGTGCGCCGCCTGGTGCACCACGCCGTGCTTGAGGGCATTCTCCACAAACGGGATGAGCAGCAGCGTGGCCACGCGCTGCCCGCCCACCGGTAGGCCGGTTTGGGTAAATTCGACAAAGAACTTCTCTTCAAAGCGCAGCCGGTGAATGGCCAAATAATTCTCCACGTATTCCACCTCGCGGGCTAGGTCCACCTGGCCATCGGGACTGTCGTGCAGCAGGTAGCGCATGAGGTCGGAGAGGCGCAGCACGGCCTCGGCCAGCGGCTCCGACACGGAGTAGGCCTGGGCGTAGAGGTAGTTGAGGGTGTTGTAGAGGAAGTGCGGGTTTATCTGGGTACGTAGAAAGGCTATCTCGGCCTGGGTTTTTTCCTTTTCCAGCACTTGCACGAGCAGCTGGTTTTCGCGCTCCTTTTCACGCACGAAGGCGTCGCGCACGGCCACGGCCGCGCCGGCCATAACGATGGTGGGTAACAGGAAATACAGGTTGTCCTGCAAGTAGAAGGCCAGTTTAACGCCCGGCGAGTAGTTACGAAAACCAAATAGTAGCGGCGTCAGCACTTCTTCCAGCACGTAGCGGGTGCCCGCAAATATCAGCGGCGTGCCCAGCAGCCCAAGTACCAGCACCGGCCAGCGCCCCCGCCGCAAGCCCTGCGGAAAAACGACCAGAAAGCAGTAGTAGAATAAGCTTATCAAACTCAGCCAAAAGGTAAGATTGAGCAGGTGCGCCTTGGGCAAATCGGCCGCCGCGATGTGGCGGCGGGCGCCGTGCATGATGCCCAGCATATCGTAGCCCAGCATATCGTAGCCGATAACCAGGGCCCAGCCCAGCACTTGGTACAGTGTAATGCGGTAGCGGTTCATGGCTTAAAAGTACCGGCCTAGGTAGGGCATTAGCCAGTCTATTATCCGAACCCGGCCCTAGGTGCCGCCAACGCCCGCCTGGGCAAGATGACCCAGCCAGGAGCGTGGTAGGGCTGGGTTGGGATAATAGTTTGACGGGTTGGGATAATAAAATTTCGAGCCCTAGGTGGGGCCGGCACCTTTGTCACATCGCTTTCAAACGCCTCCCCACTATGGTTCTCCCTACCTGCTTCCGCTCTTTACTAGCCCTCGCTTTGCTGAGCTTTGCCCAGCCCAGCGCGGCCCAAACGCCGGCTATGCCCACCGCCAAAATAAAGGTGTACATCGTCGGCACGTTTCACTTCGATGCTTCGGAGGCCGATATAAACCACGGCAAAGCAGTGGATATGCGCACGCCGCAAAAGCAGCGCGAGCTAGACGAGCTGGTGAGCAAGCTCCAGAAAACGCAGGCCGACAAGGTGTTTGTAGAATATCAGCTGCAAGACCAGCCGCGCGTAGACAGCACCTACGCGCTGTACCGCCAAAAGCAGTTTAAGGCCGGCAACAATGAGGTGTACCAGCTTGGCTACCGGCTGGCCGACAAGCTGAATCTACCGCGGGTGTACTGCGCCGATGCGCAGCTAGGGTTGAATTTTGATGCGGTGCAGGCCTACGCCAAGCAACACGGGCAGGAGGCTATTATGAACGGTTTTATGCAGGTGCAGCCCGGCGACAGCCTGGGCCAACTCATAGCCACCCGCAACCGGCTGCGAAAAGTAGCCCTGCCGGCCGGGGGCGAGTTTCCGGGCGCTACGCTACTAGCGCAGTTTAAAGTGGCTAATTCGGCGGCTACCGACCGGGCCAATATGGATGGCTATCTGCTGACGGGCGCGCGGGTAGGTGGCGGCAACAACTACGTGGGAGCCGACGTGGCAGGCGATTATTTTAAGCGCAACGTGCGCATTTACACCAACCTACTGCGGCAAGTAGATGTGCAGCACGATAAGGCCATCGTGCTCATCATCGGGGTCGGGCACGCCTCGTTGCTGAAAAGTATTCTGCACTACAATTCGCTCTTTGAAGTAGTAGAAGTGCTGCCGCTGCTGGAAGCGAAATAAACGCTTGTCCTTGCGAGGAGGAACGACGAAGCAATCACATCAGGATGGGCCGTTTGTGCGCTCCCTAGGTGCGATTGCTTCGTCGTTATTTCTCGCAAGGACAGCCGCTCGCTTACTTGCCCAGCTGCCCTAGCAGCTCCTTCACGGCGGTGTCGAGCTGCACATCGTGGTCGGTGTAGCTCTCGCCGATGGGGCGGGTTACGGGCACGTCCACGGGGCGGGGGTTCATTTCCATCACCTTGCCGTCGCGGGTCGAGCGGATGGTGCTGGTGGGCAGGCGCAGGCTAGAGCCGTCGAGCAGGGTTGTGCCCGAGGTGAAGATAATCCAGCCGCCGGTGGGCTCGCCCACTATTTTGCCGAGCTTGGAGGCGCGGTAGCCCTCGCTAAAGTCCTCGGCATCAGACAATGAATGTTGGTTGGTGACGAGCACCGTGGGTAGCTCTAGGCTGCGCTGGCCGAGGGCGCTGCGGGCGGGCATCGGCGTGGGCGTGCCGCGGTCGGCCATGGTGAGGTAGCTGCGGCGGGCCAGCACGTCGATGGCGTACACGTTCACGAAGCCGCCGTTGTTGTTGCGCACGTCCACTACCACGCCCTCGCGGCTCATGTTTTCGGCGTCGAGGTCGAGGTAGAGCTGCGAGAGCGAGGCGGCCGACATATCGAACATATGCACGTAACCGAGCTTGCCGCCGCTGACCTTGGCCACGTAGGCGCGGCGCTCCTCCACCCACTGGCGGTAGTCGAGCGCCTTTTCGGTGTCGCGGCTGAGGGGGCGCACCACTACTTCGCGCTCTTTGTTGTCGCTCGAAATGCGGAGCGTAGTGCGGCGGCCCACCTTGTATTGCAGCACCTCATCGAGGTTAGTGGTGCCATTGAGGGCGCGGCCATCTACGGCCAGTAGCACGTCGCCGGGCTTGAGGCCGGCCAGCGCGCCGGCCCCTAGGGGCAATACCGAGGTCACGCGCAGGCGGCCCGTTCGCTCGTACTCGGCGGGGTCGAAGCGCACCCCTAGGCGGCCGGTGGCGGGTGCCACCGTGCCGGGGCTGCTCGCGGCCGGGCCCATGCCCGAGTGCGAGGCGTTGAGCTCGCCAATCATGAGGTTGGTGAGGCGGCGGGCCTCGTCCGGGGTGCGGGCGCCGGCGATGTAGGGCGCAAATTTGGCGTGCTGGGCCGGCCAGTCGGCGCCGTTGAAGGTGGCGTCGTTGAAGAAGTCGCGCAGGTAGGCCCAGGCCTCGTCGAAGACCACCATTTTCTCCTGCTCGAAGTCTACGTCGAGCTCGGCGGTCACAGCCACGGCGCGGGGCGTGCCCTTGCCGGCCTCCACCGGCACCACCTGGATGCGGCCCTGGTCGAGGAAGTACACCTCCTTGCTATCGGGCGAAAACTGCGCCTCGCGCTTGGCGCCCGCCGTGGACGTAAGCTGCCGGGCGGTGGCGGGGTCCTTGCTCAGCTCATCGAGCGGATAGATGTATAAGTTGCTCTGGTTGAGCACGCTGCCCGTTAGCAGCAGCCACTTGCCATCGGGGCTGATGGTCTGGCTGCGCACGTCTATGCCCACCGGCACCAAGCTCAGGCGCCGCCGAATATCCTCGAAGTTGATAGTGACGGGCGGCTTGGCAGCTACGGCCGTGGCGGCAGTGTCAGTTCCTTTTTTGCCTTTGCTCGACTTCTTAGCGTTGGCCATAGCGCGGCTTTTGGTGCGCGCCGAGTCGGCGGCTACCGGCAGCGGGGCCGGCGTGGCGGGGGTAGCGGGCTTCTGCGGCGGGTTCTGGTTTTTGTCGGGCGACACGGGGCCGGGCGTGGTTTCCTTGAACAAGTCGCGAAACTGGTCCTCACGGAAGCGCGGTGTGCGCAGCTGAAAATCGACGCGGGCCACCTCGGCGTCTTCGGTGCGCTGGCCGGTGTCGAAGAGCAGGTACTTGCCATCGGGGCTCCACGAAAGGGTGTTGCTGTTCGAGTTGGCCAGGAAGCTCACCGGCCGCGCCGCGCCGCCCGCCGCGGGTACCACCTGCACATTGGTAAAGCCGCGGGCGCCGGCGGGCGCGAAGGCCAGCCACTTGCCATCGGGGCTCCAGACCACAGCGCGCTCGGCGGCCAGCGGCGGCCGGTCGAGGCGGCCGGTGCCCACTACGCGCTCCTGGTTGGCACCTAGGTCAAGCACGCGCACTTCCTTGGCATCGCGCTGGAAGGCCAGCAATTTGCCATCGGGCGAGAAGCGCGGGGCGGCGTCGTTGGTGGCGGCGTTGGTCAGTCGGGTTTCCTTGCCGGTGGCGAACGTGTAGCTGTAGAGGTGCTTGGCGCCGTCGCGGGCCGATACGTACACCAGCCGGCGGCTGTCGGGCGCCCAGGCCAGGTCACTTTCGGCGGCGGTGGTCACTGAGAGGCGCGTCGCGTCGCCACCGTCGGCGGCCGAGGCGGCGAAGACTTCGCCGTGCACGATAAAGGCGACTTTCTTGCCATCGGGCGAGAGGGCCATTTCCTGCAAGCGGTCGGTGAAACGCTGGCGCTCCACGGTGGGGCTGGCGGGCGCGCCGCGCCGCCGGATGGCTACCTGCTTGGCCTGGCCGCTCTGCGTGTCCAAGGTCCAGATAGCGAAGTCGCGCTCGAATACGATGAGCTTGCCATCGTAAGAGGCGCTGGGCCACAGCACGCGACCATCCTTGAAATTGGTGACTTGTTGGGGCGTGCCCTTGGTCAGGCCGGTGGTCCAGATGTTTTCGGGGCCGCCTTGGTCGCTGGTGTAGAATAGCTTTTGGCCGCCCGGCCCCCACATGGGCCACAGCGCTTTGGCTCCGCCGCTGGTGAGGCTGGTGTACCGCGGGCCGCTTTTATCGTCCTGCCGCAGCCAGATTTCGGACTCATCCAAGTGGCTGTGGCCGTGGCGCCACCACTGGTTGGAGGCAACGCCGCGGGCGGCCAGGGCCAGCGTTTTGCCATCGGGACTGGGCGCGGCGAAGAACTCGTTGGCGTAGCGGTCGGCCGAGACGGCGGTGGGCGTGCCGCCGCCCACCGGCACGCGGTAGATGTCGTTCATGCCCGCGATGTCGCGGCTGGTGGAGGAAAAGTAGAGGTATTTGCCATCGGCCGACCACCCGTCGAGCTGGTCGAGCCCGTCGTCAAAAGTCAAACGCTTGAGCTCCCCGCTCTCAAAATTCAAGAGGTAAATATCGCCGTTGCCGCTGCGGGTGGAGGTGAAGGCCAGTGATTTGCCATCGGGCGCGTACAGCGGGCGGCTTTCGGTGGCGGGGTGGGCCACCAGCAGCCGGGCCTCGCCGCCCGCCACGGGCACCGTCCACACATCGCCGCCCGAGACAAAGGCGAGTTCCTGGCGGTCGGGCGACACGGCCGGCTCCGAGAAGTAGGGCGTAGCTACGGGCGGCGCGGCTAATGCCGACAGGGCCGGCAGGGCCGCCAGCAGCGGCAGGGTAAGGACTAGCTTGGGTAGAGGTTTGCGGGGCATACGGCTGAGTAAGAAGACTAAAAAAGCAAGGTCGGGCTTTCTTCCCTGGCCGCTGCACAAATGAACCTAGGAATAAGCAAAAAACGCTCGCCGGCAAAGCCAACGAGCGTTTTCAGAATTAAGCGAGAATTCCAGGACCAAGCCCTGGTTATTGCTTTAATTGATAGTGAGGCGGCGGGTAGTTTGCTCGCTGCCGGCTTGCACGCGCACCAGGTACACGCCAGCCGGCAGGCCGTTCAGCTTGAGCGTGGTAGCGCCGCCGGTCGTGAGGGCTTGCTGGCGCACCAGGCGACCTAGGGCGTCGAGGACCTGCACCTGGCCGGCGGCCGTGCCGGTGGGCACGAGCAGCGTAGCCTGCCCCTCGCGGGTGGGGTTGGGGTACAGGGCCAGCTCGGTTTGCAGCGGGCTGGCGGTAGCCAGCGGGCTAGCCGGGCCGTTGAGGCTCAGCCAGAAGCGGCCATCGGTGGGGTCGCCGGCCGCTACCGTGAAGGAGTAGGCGCTGCCAGCGGCCGTGAGCGGGGTGCGCTGGCCGGTTTTGGTGTCTTCCAACACGGGCTGGGTGCCGGCGGGTAGGTTCAGCAGCTCGACGGCGGTGAGCGAGTAGGTGCCGGCGGCGGGCACTTGCACGCGCAGGGCCACGCGGCCCGCAAGGGCCGCCAGGCCCTGGATGCTCAGGGGCTGGCCATCGTTGGTGAGGGCGGCCAGGTTCAGGCCGTTGGCGTTGGGGAGCTTGGCGGCGTCCTGCTTCAGGTCGAAGCCGGCCGTGGCGTTGTTCTCAGCATACACGTAGAGGCCATCGGCGCTGCCGGTGGCGGTGCCTAGCGTCAGGTTTAGCAGGGGGCGGGTTTCGCCGGTGGTGCGCAGCACGCTCACCTGGGTGGCGTAGCTGGTCACGCGCTGGCTGTTGTGCAGCGCCAGGGTAGCGCTGGCCTGGCCAGCTGCCACGCGGGCAAAAAAGCCCTGGCCCATCGGAATAATGGAATTGCCGATGCCGTTGACGTAGCTGCGGTAGGTGCCCACGTACTGGCCGGCGCTCTGGTGCACGTAGATGGCGCCGTCGAGGCCGACGCGGTCGGTAAGCTCTACCAGTGAGTAGTCGAGGGGCGCGGGGTAGGGGTTGCCCACCAGCTGCCAGCCGCCATCAGCGCTTTGGTTCTGGCGAGTCAGGGTTTGGGTATAGTCGCCGTTGTTGAGGGCACCCACAAAATCGACCGCCTGGTTGGCGGCCAGGTTCACGGTGTAGCCTTTACCCACCGCCAGCGCATCGCTGAGACCGGCCGGCGAGTACCAGCCTTTGTCGAAGCCAGCCAACGTCGTAGTAGTCGTGGAGAGGCGGCTCTCGTTGTAGCCAAATACCGTGGGGTAGGGCTGCACCGCGCCGGGGGTGGCGCTGGTGTTGTACGCTGGGTTCACAACGGGCGTGAAGCTGGCGGTGGCCAGGTCGGCCACGGTCGAGCCGCTCACCGGGGCTGAGAGGTGGCGATAGCCCAGGCCGCTGTTGCGGGTGCCATCGAGGTAGCGCTGCACCGCGGCGGTGGCGCCCTGCACCGTGCCGGTGCCGCTGTTCACGACGAGGGCCGTGCCGGTGATATCCGAGCGCAGCGTCAGGGCCTGGTTGTTTAGTACCACGTTGCCGCTGCCGGCTACGGTGAGGGTGCGCACCACTGCCAGGGGCTGGCTCAGGGTCAGAGGGCTGTTATTGGTAATCGTGAGCGCGAGCACCTGGCTGGGCAGACCTAGGCCCGTTACCTGGGCCGCGGTGCCGTTGTACACGTAGTTGGCGGCTGCCGAAAACGAGCGCGTGCCCGTAACCTGAATGGCGCCGGTGCTGCCCGTGGTGGCGATGCCCGCCGCGTCGCAGATACCTAGCGTGCTGCCGTCGGCTACCGTAAAGCTGCCGCTGCCGGTGAGGGGCTGGCAGTTGGTATCGAGGCGGCCACCGCTCTGCACGGTTACCGACGTAAGCACTTGCACGGGGCCTTGCAGCGTGCCCGTGCCACCGTTGAGTACGCTGATGGTGTTGTAGTTGCCACCGGCTACTACCTGGTTGGGCGTGCTCACCACTAGGTCGGGCGCAGCAAACGAGTAGCGCGTGAAGACCGGGTAGTGGTCCGAAGTCGTGGTGGCGTAGTTCGTAATCTGGGCCGCTACATCGGTGCGGATGGCGGCCGTACCCTTGATGTAGTAGTTGGCCAGCGGCTTGGTGGCGATGGCATTGTCGATAACCGTGGCGTAGCTGGCCGTGGACTGGGCGCCGGCGCGGGCCAGCGGCAGGGTCAGCGATACGTAGTTGGCCGAGTCGCGCACCAGCACGTCGTACGACGACACGGCCGGCGTGCCCGTGGCGATGGTGCCTTCCAGCACGTCGTTGTAGTCGCCCACCAGCAGGGTGTTCTGGTTGGGGAACTGGGTGTCGAGCAGGTCTTTGAGCAGCGTGGCGCCCAGCTTGCGGCGGGCGTAGTCGTTGGCCGAGGTGGCGGTGGCGTTGGCCTTGGCATGAATCACGATAAAATTCACGCGTTTGGTGGTGCCGGCCAGCGTTACATTGGCGCTCATCAGGTACGGGAAGCGGCCGCTGGCCCAGGCGTTGTAGGCGGGGCAGGCGTCTTTTTCGGCGCAGCGCAGCAGGCCCATGCCGTTGCTGGGGTTGCTGATAACGTCGGTGCGGTACACGAAGGCCAGTTTCTGGTCGTTCGCGTAGTCGGGGTCCTGGGCGTCGTCGGCGTAGGAGCCGAAGTCCGATACCTGGAATGCGTAGGGGTGGCCGGTGGTGGCCGTGAGCTGGTCAACCACGCTCTTCAGGCGCTCCACGCTTACTACTTCCGCTAGGGCGTAGATATCCGCGTCTAGCGAGTTGAGTACTGTCGACACGTTGGTTTGCTGCAAGGCCTTGTTATTCGGGCCTAGTCCCGATACCGTCGAGCCAAACCACTCGATGTTCCAGTTCACTACTTCCAGCGTCTTTTCGGTGTCGTAGGTGTCGCCGCTCAGGGCCACGCGCAGGGGCGCCGCCGCGCCGGGCGTGCTCACGCTGATGGTGCCGGTAAACGTGGCGAAGGCCGTGGTGGGGCGGAAGCGCACGGTCACGGCCTTGGTCGTGGCGTTTACTTCGGCCGCGGTCAGCGTGAGGCTGGTGCTGAAGGTGGTGCCGTCTTTCGAGAGCGTAAACAGCGGGTCCGACGAGGTCAGGGTTACCGGGCTGGTCAGGTCATTGCCCGATACGTTGAGCGTGCGGGTGCCAGTGGCGCCGGTGGCGGTATAGCCAAACGCCAGCGTCTTGGCATCGGTGAGAATGGACGGGGCGGGCGGCGTGGCCGAGTTGTTGAGCGAAATATCATCCAGCGTCCAGCGGGCGGCGGCCGAGGTAGTCGAGGCGTACACAAACGCTACGTACACCTTGGCGCCTTTAAAAGCGGCCAGGTTGATGTTGGCCGTTTGCGTCCAGGTGTCGGAGCCCACGCCCGGAAACAACACGTTCAGGTCGGTCCAGGTGGCGGCGCTCGGGGCGCCCGAGCCGCTGTAGTTGGTCGATACGCGCAGCTTCAGCGCCGGCCCCGTAAAGGCCGTGCGGCTCCAGAACGAGAACAACGGGAAGTTGTAAGCCGAGATGTCGAAGGCGGGCGAGATAAACCAGTCTTCGTTCTCGATATTGCCCGAGGCGTAGCCGTTCATTTGCACGCCGTAGGGCGCGGCGGTGGTGCCGTTGGGGGCGTTGGGGTCGCGGCCAAACGTGGTGCAGGCCCAGGTTTGGGCGCCCGTCACGCTGAACTGGCTCCAGCCATCCGACAAAGCGGCGCCCGTGCAGGTGCTAAAGTCGAAGCTGGTCAGGTTGGGGTCGTAGCCCGTGCCCGTCAGCGCTACCACGGCCGAGGTCATGGTGCTGCTGTTGGTGATGCTGCCCGTGGTAGCCCCGCCCGCCGTGGGCGTAAACTGCACGAACACCGTGGCCGGCGCGGCTAGCTCAGCGGCCGAGTACGTGAGCGCGCTGCCGAACGAGCCGGCGCTGCCATCCTTCGAAACCGTGAATGGCCCGGTGGCGGTTACCGTGCTGGCGGCGCTTAGATTGGCGCCCGTCAGCTGGTAGGTTTTGGCCGCCGAAGTGCTACCTAGGGGCTGGCTGCCAAAGGCCAGCGCCGTGGGCGACGCCGTGAGCTGGGGCGCCGTCGAAGCGTTCCAGCTCAGCGTAAAGTCGTCGATGGCCGAGCTGGGGCGGTTGCCGCTGCCGAGGCTGGCAGCCAGGGTCGAAATGCGGATAGTAACCGGCCCGCCCTGGTTGTTGAGGGCCGCGCCGAAGTCCACACTGATAGGCTTGCTGGCAAACGTGCTGCCGCCGGTGGTGCCCGTGGCCAGGGCCGTAAAGCTGGTAGATGTGCCCACCGCGTAGTCTACCGTCCAGGTCGTGGTGCGGGGCGAGCCCGCGTCCAGCGATTGCAGATTGAACGAGAGCGCGAAGCCCGCCCGGCCGCTGGTATTGGCCGCTTGAAACACGAACGACGCGCCGGGGTCGCCAACCGTACCGGTCTGGCGCACGCCCAGGGCGCGGTTGGTGACTGTAGCTTGGTTGGCGGCAGTGAGGGTAGAAGCCTGGCCCGTGGCCGAGGCAAAGTTTTTGAAGCCGCCGCCGGTGCCCGCCCAGCTGGTGGTGCCGCTGCCGGGCGTTAGGATAACCTGCGCGGCGGTAGGGGCAGTACCTAGGGCAGTAGCCGTGGCGCCCGTGTATAAGCTGAAGCCTGCGGGCAAGCCAGTGGCTAGACCATCAAAGGCTTCAACGTAGGGGCTGGCACCGAGCGTAGCCGGCGTCTGGGCATGGGCGCCCAGCGTGGCGAGTGCCAGCATGCTTGTCCAACCCAAGGTGAGGAGTGGTTTTATCATGTAATAAGGAAGGTATGGGGAAATAGTAGCACAAAACTACCACCTGGGTAAAGCTAACAGTGTTAAATTAATGTTTTTAAATAAGGTAGTAGGCAAGCCATTGGGGCGCCGCTCGGGTGCGGCCCTGCGCCGGCTGCCGCCAGCCTAGGGCCGGAAACCATACTTTAGGGGGCGGCAATAACTTTGCAGAAAAAATGGTTCGGATATAGTAGGCATGCCGACTGTTTTTTGCAAAAAGCACAATACCTTTAGTCCATCTTTCTCACCCACCCTCATTCTACACATGCAGGCAAAATCTTTATTCCTCGCGGGGGGAGCGCTGCTGGCGTCCGCGTCGGGCGCGCTGGCGAGCGGCTTCCAAGTCGGCCTTTCGGGCCAAAAAAACGTGGGCATGGGCGGCACCGGCACCGGCCTATATCTCGACCAGGCGGCGCAGTTCTATAACCCCGGCGCGTTCGTGTTCGTGGCCTACAACAGCGTGCAGGGCGGCCTTAACATAGCCGTGCCGCGCATCTCGTTTCGCGCCGATGGCGGCGGGCCCCAGGAAACGCTTCAGAACAAGAACGTTTTTCCCTTCAACGGCTACGCGGGCTATAGCATCAGCGATAAGTTTAAGGTCGGCATTGGGGTGTACACGCCCTTCGGTAGCGAGCTGCACTATGGCCCGGGCTGGACGGGCCGCTACACGCTCACCGACATCAACCTGCGCTCGGTGTATGGGCAGCTCACGGCCTCCTACGCCATCACGCCCAAGCTGGGCATTGGGGCGGGCCTCGTGGTGTTGGCTTTGGGCGACGTGGACTTGCAGCGCGATATTCCCCTGCAGGGGCAAAATGGCAGCGTAGCCCACGCCCAGCTCACGGGCAAGGCCGACCATAAAATCGGCTACAACGTGGGCATCATGTACCGGCCCAGCGACAAATTCAGCATTGGCGCCAGCTACCGCTCGCGCATCGACGCGCGCATCAGCGACGGCACCGTCACGCTCAGCAACGTGCCGGCGGCGGCGGCCAGTAGCTTCACCGCCACGAGCTTCAGTGCCACCCTGCCGCTGCCCGACGTGTACAACTTCGGCGTGGGCGTGCACCCCAACGACAAGCTGACCCTGGCCTTCGACGCCAACCTAGTGCGCTGGAGCCACTATAAGTCGCTCGATTTTACCTACACTGGCGGCGTGCTGGGCGGCGCCGGCGTCACCTCGTCGTCGTCGGCGCGCAACTACAAAGACGCCCTGGCCCTGCGCGTGGGCGGGCAGTATAAGCTCACCAGCGGCCTCACGGTGCGGGCGGGTGCCCTCTACGATTTTGCCTGCGTGCGCGATGGCTACGTGACCCCCGAAACGCCCGACGCCGACCGCGTGGGTCTCACGGCGGGCTTCACCTACGCGTTTACGGAGCGCTTCGGCGTCGATGGCTCATTCCTGTTCGAGGACTTTCGCCAGCGCAGCCAAAGCCAGAGCCAGTTGGCTATTAACGGCACCGCCGACCGCGTGGCCGGCACCTACAAAACGACCATCAGCGTGCCCGGCATCGGGGTGTTCTACAAGTTCTAAGGCCTTCTCTTTCCCACCTGCCTATTTCTTATGACTACGTTTTCTTCTTTTGCAGCGAAGGCCTTTCCCGCGCTGGCGGTGCTGGGCCTCGGGCTGGCGGGCTGCCAGGCCGATATTGACGCGCCCAGCGCTTCGGCGGGCTCGGCTGATTTCAGCCGCTACATTGCCGTCGGCAACTCGCTTACGGCTGGCTACGCCGACAATGGCCTTTATCTCGAGGGCCAACTCAACTCCTACCCCAGCATGCTGGCCCAGCAGTTTGCCCAGGCGGGCGGCGGCACATTTACCCAGCCGCTTTTCACCACGGCTCAGTCCAATGGCTCGGGCTACCTACGCCTAGCCGGCTTCACGGCGGCCGGGGCACCCATCACGGCCGCCGTTACTACCAACCTGGCGGTGCGCGGCGGCACCGCCACGGCCCCCCTCTACACCAAGTACACCGACGCTATTAATAACCTCGGAGTGCCGGGCATCAAGCTAGCTGATATTCAAACGGTAGGCTACGGTAGCACGCAGGGCAACCCCTACTTCGAGCGCATCACGCCCGATGCCGCCGCGGGCCAAACGTACTTTCAGCGAGTGAAAGCGGAGGCAGCCACCGCCACCTTCTTTTCGTGCTGGCTGGGCAACAACGACGTGCTTGGCTACGCCACCGCCGGCGGTGCCGTAGCTAGCAGCGGCATCACCCGCACCGACACGTTTAATCTCAAGGCGGTGCGTATTATCAATGCGCTAACGGCCAGCGGTGCCAAAGGAGTAGTGAGTAATATTCCGGACGTTACGGGGATTCCGTTCTTTACCACTGTTGGGCCGTCGGCACGGGCCTCGTTTGCGGCGGCTAACGTGCCTACGGCGGCTCCATTCGTGTACACGACGGGCATCCTGGCCCCCGGCGCCGCCAATACCCGCGTGACGACGGCTACGCTGGCCAGCATTCGCAACGCGGCTGGTGGTACGCTGCTCCTCACGCTCACGGCGTCGCCCTACATTGGCCTTTATGGCCAGCCCACGGGCCGGTACTGGCGCGATTTCTACCGCCAAGCCACTGGCTCAGCTCCCACGGGGGCAGTTTTTGGGGGCTTTCTCACCGCCCTAGGAGTTGATACTACGAGAGCATTCGGCCAAAGCGTATTGAATCCGTTCCCGAGCACGCTCGTGCTTGACCCCACCGAGCAAGCCAACGTGGCCACCGCTACTACGGCTTTCAACAGTTCACTGCGGGCCGCGGCCACGGCCAAAGGGCTGGCTTTCTTCGATGCCAATGCCTTTTTTGGCTCCCTTGCCTCCGGTACTTCCACTTATAATGGGGTAAATAATTCGACCAGCTTCATCACCGGCAACCTGTTTTCGCTCGATGGCGTGCACCCCACGCCCCGTGGCTACGCCTTGGTAGCCAATGGCATTATCAGGGCCATCAACACCACCTACGGCTCCACGGTGCAGCCCGTGAACCCCACCAACTACCGGGGCGTTCTTCTCCCCTAGGTAGCCCGCCTTGCTTGTCTTGCTGAAAAGCGCCTTCCTCTCGTCGGGAAGGCGCTTTTTGCGTTTCGCAAAGCGGCAAAGCGCAACTAGTTCAGGTTTTAGGTAAAGTGCCGGCCGGCCGTTGTATCTTCGTAGTCGCTGCTATCCAGAAAGACCGAGGGACCAGGCCCGATGACGTCTTGGCAACCGCCCTAGGGCTGGTGCCAACTCCTGTTTGGTCAAGTACTTGCGACCAAAGAAGATATCAGCCGGAACCTGCGCCGCCCGGCGCGGCTTTCTTTCTGGATAGCGGTTTTTGCCGCCGTTTTTGCCCAGAAGATTATGCCCGCCGTTTCGCCCGCTGCCCCCGTCGCACCCAATCCCGCTAGTATCTCGCCGCTGCCCGCGCTGCTGCGCCAGCGCCTGCTCATTCTGGATGGCGCCATGGGCACCATGATTCAGCGCTACCCGCTGGAGGAAGAGGACTTTCGGGGCGCGCGCTTTGCGAATCATTCGCACCCGCTGCGCGGTAATAATGACCTGCTGAGTTTGACGCGGCCCGACATCATCCGGGATATTCACGCCGAGTACTTCGCGGCCGGGGCCGACATGGTGGAAACCAATACCTTTTCGGGTACCACCATCGCGCAGGCCGACTACGCCTTGGAGCACGTGGTGTATGAGCTTAACTATGAGTCGGCTAGAATAGCCCGCGAGGTGGCCGACGAGTACACCGCCCTCACACCCGAGCAGCCGCGCTTCGTGGCCGGGGCCATTGGCCCCACCAACCGCACCGCCTCGCTCTCGCCTGACGTCAACCGCCCCGGCTACCGCGCCGTGACCTTTGATGAGCTGGCCGCGGCTTACCTGGAGCAAACCCGCGGCCTCGTGGAGGGCGGCGTGGATACGCTGCTCATCGAAACCATCTTCGACACGCTCAATGCCAAGGCTGCTCTTTTCGCGGTGCAGCAGTTCTTCGATGAGGGCGGCCGGGTGGTGCCGGTCATGATTTCGGGTACCATCACTGACGCCTCGGGCCGCACCCTGAGCGGGCAGACGGTAGAAGCGTTTTGGAACAGCATCCGGCACCTGCCGCTGCTGAGCGTGGGCCTTAACTGCGCCCTAGGGGCCGACCAGCTCCGCACGTACGTGCGCGAGCTGGCTCGCCTGGCCGACGTGTCGGTGTCAGCTTACCCTAACGCCGGCCTGCCTAATGCCTTCGGCGGCTACGACGAGAGCGCCCAGGAATTTGCTGCGCTGGTCGAAGATTACCTGAAAGAAGGCTTGCTGAACGTGGTGGGCGGCTGCTGCGGCACCACGCCCCAGCATATTGCCGAGCTCAAGCGCTTAGCGGATAAATACGGCCCGCGTGGCCTCGACAAACCCGCGGCCGAAGCGCAGCCCGAGCTGGCCACTGATGGCGCGCTCGCCAATCCGGCGCTGCTCACGGCGCAGTCGTCGCTCGGGCTGGCGGGTTTGGAGCCGTTCAATATCACGCCGCAGAGCTTGTTCGTCAACATCGGCGAGCGCTGCAACGTGACGGGCTCGCGGGCGTTTGCGCGCCTCATCCGCTCGGGCGACTACGAGGCGGCCCTGGCCGTAGCCCGCGCCCAGGCCGAAAACGGCGCCCAGGTGCTCGACGTGAACATGGACGAGGGTATGCTCGATTCGGAGGCGGCCATGACGACCTTCCTTAACCTCATCGCCTCGGAGCCCGACATCGCCCGCCTGCCGTTGATGATAGACTCGTCGAAGTGGACGGTTATCGAGGCCGGCCTCAAGTGCGTGCAAGGCAAAAGCATCGTCAACTCGATTTCGCTGAAAGAAGGCGAGGAGCGCTTCAAGCACTACGCCCGGCTGGTGCGCCAGTACGGCGCGGCGGTGGTCATCATGGCCTTCGATGAGCAGGGCCAGGCCGACAGCTACGAGCGCCGCATTGAGATTTGCCAGCGCTCGTATGATATTCTGACCAAGGAAGTTGGCTTTCCGGCCGAGGACATCATCTTCGACCCCAACATCCTGACCGTGGGCACCGGCATCGACGAGCACCGCAACTACGCGCTCGATTTTATCCGGGCCGTGAAGTGGATAAAGGAGAACCTGCCCGGCGCCCGCACCAGCGGCGGCGTCAGCAACATCAGCTTCTCGTACCGCGGCAACGACACGGTGCGCGAGGCCATGCACGCGGCCTTCCTGTACCACGCCATCCGCGCCGGCCTCGACATGGGCATCGTGAACGCCGGCCAGCTCGCCGTGTACGACGACGTGCCCAAGGACCTACTCGAACTCTGCGAAGACGTGCTATTGAATCGCCGCCCCGATTCCACCGAGCGCCTTGTGGACTTTGCCGAAACGGTGAAGCAGAAGGGCAAGGTTGAAGTAGTGGCCGACGCCTGGCGTAGCCTGCCCGTGGGCGAGCGCCTACAACACGCGCTGGTGCGCGGCATTACCGAGTTTATCGACCAGGATACCGAGGAAGTGCGCCAGCAAGTGCGCCGTCCGCTCGACGTGATTGAAGGCCCACTGATGTCGGGCATGAACGTGGTGGGCGACCTCTTCGGGGCCGGCAAAATGTTCCTGCCCCAAGTGGTAAAATCGGCCCGCGTAATGAAAAAGGCGGTGGCTTACTTGCAGCCTTACCTCGAGGCTGAAAAGGAAGGCGCGGCCCGTCAAACGGCTGGTAAAATACTGATGGCCACCGTAAAAGGTGACGTGCACGACATCGGCAAAAATATCGTGGGCGTGGTGCTGGCTTGCAACAACTTTGAGATAGTAGACCTAGGCGTAATGGTGCCGCTGGAGCGGATTCTGGACGAAGCCCAGAAGCAGGACGTCGATATTATCGGCCTTAGCGGCCTTATCACGCCCTCGCTCGATGAGATGGTGTACGTGGCCCGCGAGATGGAAAAGCGCCGGATGCAGATGCCGCTGCTCATTGGCGGGGCTACCACCTCGCGCCTGCACACGGCCGTAAAAATCGCGCCCGCCTACTCGGGCTCGGCCGTGTACGTTAATGACGCCTCGCGCTCGGTGGGCGTGGCCGCCAGCCTCCTAGGGTCGAGTAAAGACACGTACACGCAGACCATCAAAAATGAGTACGCGGCGATGCGCGAAGACCACGCCGGCCGCCAGCGCGACAAGGCGTTTCTCACCATCGGGGCCGCCCGCGCTAACGGCTTCAAGGCCGATTGGGAAACCACGCCCATCACCAAACCCAGCTTTTTGGGCACGCAGGTGCTCGACAACTACCCGCTGGACGAGCTGGCCCGCTACATCGACTGGACGCCCTTCTTCCACACCTGGGAGCTGAAAGGCCGCTACCCGCGCATCCTCGAAGACGTGAACCTGGGTGAGGCTGCCCGCCGCCTGTTCGAAGACGCGCAGACCATGCTGGCCGAAGTCATTGCCAACAAGAGCCTCACGGCCCGCGCCGTGCTGGGCTTCTGGCCGGCTAATACCAAGGACTTCGACACCATCGAAATCTACGAAGACGACACGCGCCAGCAGGTGCGCGACGAGTTTTTCACGCTGCGCCAGCAGAGCGAAAAAGCGCCCGGCGTGCACAACATCGCCTTCTCCGACTACCTCGCGCCCAAGGAAACCGGCCGCCAGGACTACCTAGGTGGCTTCGCCGTGACGGCGGGCCTGGGTATTGAAAAGCTGATTGAGAAGTACGAAGCCGACCACGACGACTACTCCAGCATCATGATTAAGGCCATCGCCGACCGCCTGGCCGAGGCCTTTGCCGAGCGCCTGCACGAGCGCGTGCGCCAGGAGTTCTGGGGCTACGACCCCGAGGAGCACCTCACCGGCGAGGAGCTGATTAAGGAGACGTACCGCGGCATCCGGCCCGCGCCAGGCTACCCCGGTTGCCCCGACCACACCGAGAAAATCACGCTCTTCCGCCTGCTCGATGCGGAGCGCCAGACGGGCATCATCCTCACCGAAAACCTGGCTATGTATCCCACGGCAGCGGTGAGCGGTATGTACTACGCGCATCCAGCCTCGAATTATTTTGGCCTAGGTAAGATTGGGAAGGACCAGGTGGCTGACCTCGCCGAGCGCAAAGGCATGACGCTGGTGGAACTGGAGCGCTGGCTGATGCCGAACCTGAATTACGACCCGCAATAGTGTTAGTGTACCATGGACCCTGCGGGTCCGCGCGTGTTATCGTTTGAATCTGCTAAAACTCGCGGACCCACAGGGTCCACGGTACTACCCATGAAAGTAACTGAACACCTCACTCGCGCCAACGGCAAAACGCTGTTCTCCTTCGAGGTCCTGCCGCCCCGCAAGGGCGAAAACATCCACACGCTGTTCTCGAATATCGAGCCGCTGATGGAGTTCAAGCCGCCATTTATCGACGTGACCTACCACCGCGAGGAGTTTGTGCTGCGCGAGCGGCCGGGCGGCCTCTTGCAGCGCAAGGCCGTGCGCAAGCGGCCGGGCACGGTGGGCATCTGCGCGGCCATCAAAAACCGCTTCGACGTGGACACGGTGCCCCACCTCATCTGCGGCGGCTTTGCCAAGGAAGAAACCGAGAACGCGCTGATTGACCTGCACTTCCTGGGTATCGACAACGTGCTGGCGCTGCGCGGCGACCCCATCAAGAGCGAGGGCCACTTTCAGCCGCACCCCGATGGTCACCGCTACGCCTGCGACCTCATCGGCCAGGTATCGGAGCTCAACCACGGCCGCTACCACGACCACGACGAGCAGTACCAGCCCGCCGGCGCCGAGCCCGTGCTCTGCACCGACTTCTGCATCGGCACGGCCGGCTACCCCGAAAAGCACTTCGAGGCGCCAAATCTAGGTTCGGATATTCGCTTCTTGAAGGAGAAAATAGACCGCGGGGCCGACTACATCGTGACCCAGATGTTCTTCGACAACGAGGAGTTTTTCAAGTTTGAGCGGCAGTGCCGCGAGGCGGGCATCACGGTGCCTATTATTCCCGGCCTCAAGCCCTTAACAACTAAGAGCCAGCTCACTGGCCTGCCCCGTGCGTTTTTCCTCAACATCCCGGAGGCGCTGGCCGAAGCTATTCACCAGACTAAGGACAACGCCGCCGCCCGCGAGGTCGGCATCGAGTGGTGCCTCAACCAGAGCCGCGAGTTGATGGCCCATGGTGTGCCATGCCTGCACTACTATAGCATGGGCAAGTCGGAGAGTATTCGCCGCGTGGCCGCCGGGTTGTTTTAGGCCAATGAGCAATTAATAAAGAGCAATGAGCAGACTGAATATTTGGGCTGCTCATTGCTCCTTCTTAATTGCTCATTGGCCTAAAGAACACTCGCCAGGCCGCTGATAACCAGCGCTACCAGCGAGGTGTTGAACACGAAGGAGATGAGGCCGTGCAGCAGGGCCAGCCGGCGCAGGGTGCGGCCGCTGATGCTGACGTCGGCAGTTTGGGCCGTCATGCCCACCACGAAGGCGAAGTAGGCGATGTCGAGGTAGTCGGGCTCGGGGGTGTGGCCCGGAAAATCGAGGCCACCCACGTCGGTGCCGTCCTCGCCGGCATCGTAGTAGGCGTGGGCGTAGCGCAGCGTAAACACGGTGTGCACCAGCAGCCACGCCGCGCCCACCGCCACCATGCTCAGCCCGATGTGCCAGGCCAGCTTGGCCGGGGGCAGCGAGTGCAGCGTGTGCAGCAGCGCCACCACCGCCAGCAGGCTGGCGCCGGCGGCCACCAGTACGAAAATAAAGCTCACGGAGCGGCTCAGGTCTTCTTTGCTGGCCACTACCCGGATGCGGTCGATATCGGCTGAGAAGATGGCGGCCCACAGCAAGAGCAACGTCATAACCCCGAAGGCATCCCAGGCGGCCACCAGCCGGCTCACGGTGCCTAGGGCCGCCGGGGTAAGGAGCCACGCGGCGGCGCCCGCGGCCAGCCCCACCGCCAGGCGCAGCGCAGAGGGCAGGTGGCCGAGTAGGCGAAGCCCCGGCCACGAAAGAATAGGTGTGTTCACGCGGCCAAGGTAGGGCCAGGCGCCGTCGCAACGTATGAAGCCGGGCGTACCTCACGCCGGACGTGTACTTTGCAAGCTCACCGCTGCTCCTTACTATGCCCACCCCCTTCCTCGTCGGCTTGCTGCGCGAAGGCCGCACCCCGCCCGACCGCCGCGTGGCCCTCACGCCCAAAAAATGCGTGGAGCTGCAAGCTACCTACCCCGGCGTGCGGGTGCGCGTGCAGCCCAGCCCCGAGCGCGCCTACGCCGACCAGGAATACCGGGACCTAGGCATTGAGGTGGCCGAGGATATGCTGCCCTGCAACGCGTTGCTGGGCGTGAAGGAAGTGCCGGTAGACCAGCTGCTTCCCGGCAAAACCTACCTGTTTTTTTCGCACACCGTGAAGCAGCAGCCCCGCAACCGCGAGCTGCTGCGGGCCGTGCTGCGCCTAGGTATCACGCTCATCGACTACGAGCTGCTGACTAATGCGGCCGGCGAGCGCATCGTGGCCTTCGGGCGCTACGCGGGCATTGTGGGGGCCTACAATGGCCTGCTCACCTACGGCCGCAAGCACGGCCTCTACGACCTCAAGCCCGCTTACCAGTGCCTGGACATGGACGATATGCAGGAAGAGTTTTTCAAGATAAAGCGTCTGCCTGCCATCAAGATAGCCGTCACGGGCTCGGGCCGGGTGGCCGGCGGCGCCCTCGAAGTACTGGATAAGATGGGCCTGCGCCAGGTGAGCGTGCACGACTACCTGCACCGCGACTTCCGCACGCCCGTGTACGCCCAATTGCGCTCGCGCTACTACCATCGCCGCCGCGACGGCCTGGCCTGGGACACGGCCCATTTTCACCAGCACCCCGAATTGTACGACTCCGATTTTGCCCGCTTCCTGCCGCTTACCGACTTGCTTATCGCCTGCGCCTACTGGCACCCGGCGGCGCCCCGCCTGTTTGCGGAGGCCGATACGCAGGGGCCTGATTTTAAGATTGATACCATCGCCGACGTGACGTGCGATGTCGATGGTTCCATCCCGCTCACCAAGCGTAGCAGCACCATTGCGGCCCCGGCCTTCGACTATAACCCCGGCACCGGCGAGCTGGAGGCGCCCTACGCCCGGCTCACCAACATTACCCTCATGGCCGTGGACAACCTGCCCTGCGAGCTGCCCCGCAACGCCAGCCGCGACTTTGGCCGCCAGCTGCTCGACCAGGTATTTCCGCACCTGCTCGGGGGCGATGCGGCCGGCGTAGTGGCTCGCGCCACCATTGCCGAAGGCGGGCACCTGCTGCCCCGCTACGTGTATCTGGCCGATTACGTAGCTTAAGTAGAGCTAAGTACCCCAGCTTGGCGGAAGTGTCGTTTGATGACGCAGTTTGTCCGCAGCGCTTAAGACCACCCTAGGCTGGATTAGGAAACGGATTTTACCGAGTGGCCGTGAACGTGGCAGTGGTGCTGTCGGCTAGCGTTGAAACGTTGCCGCCCGGGCTAATTTTCTTGAGCGCGGCGTGGCCCGTATCGGTCACGTACACGGTGCCGGCCGCATCGACCGCGATGCCCGAGGGGTAGGCAAAGCCATGGGCCAGCACTGCCACCGTGCCCGTCGCCGAAATCCTACGTACGCTATTGTTGTAGGTATCGGTGATGTAGAGCGTGCCGGCCGCGTCCACGGCCACGCCGTGGGGCTTGTTTAGGTCCTGCGCGGCCACCATCGTGCTGGTGCCGTCGGGGCTGATTTTTCGGATGCTATTATTGTCGGTGTCAGCCACGTACACGGTGCCATCGGCGGCCACGGCTACGCCGTTGGGTTTGTTGAAGCCGCTTGCCAGGGTCGAAACCCGCCCAGCAGTACTGATTTTTTTGACCACGCCCGCCACTGGGCCGCTGCCCGCATCGGCCACGTACACCGTGCCATCGGGGGCTACGGCCACGCCGGCCGGGTACGTAAAGGCGTTGGCACCCAGGATAGAAACCTCCCCCTGCAAACTGATTTTCTTGATGCTACGGGCGCCGGCATCAGCCACGTACACCGTGCCGCTGCTGTCTACCGCAATGCCCGTGGGGTAGATAAAACCAGCGCTGGCCAGGCTCGTAACGCTTCCCTCGGGGCTCACTTTTAGCACGGCGCTGTTGTCGGTGTCGACCACGTACACCACATTGTGCGGGCCCACCGCCACCCCATCGGGGTAGCTGAATAGGCTGACGCCAGCTACTTGTGCGGCCGTGCCCGGTTGGGGCGCCTGCGCTAAGTCGCCCCGGCCCGCGGCCCGGCTAAGACGAGCCGCCCAACTCGCCGGCGCGCTAGGCGCAGGCAAAAAGCTGAGCGCTACCAGTAGCGTAAGTGCAAGTATTACTGCTCTCATACACGAGATTAGGGTAGGCAAAAGGCGAGCCTAAAGATACTGATATGCCCGTTGCTTTGTTGCGTAGTACGTGCCGAATTACTGCTCGGCTTACCGCTCTTGGGGCTACTGCTGCTGCCCGCCGCACCTTTGCATCCATGAACCTTGCCACCCGCGCCACCACGCCCGAGCTGATGGACGACCTAGGCCTCGCCACCGAGGAGCTGCGCCAAAACCTCGACGAGCTGGAAACCATCAATACCTGGCTCGGGGGCTACCGGCCGGTGCTGGCGGCGCTGGCCCGGCTGCGCCCGCGCTTCCCCGCGGGCCGCCCCCTGCGCCTGGCCGACCTAGGTAGCGGCGGCGGCGATACCCTGCGCCACGTGGCCGCTTGGGCCAGGCGGCAGCGGGTGCCGGTGGCCCTCACCGGCATCGACGCCAACGCCTTCATGCTCGACTACGCCGCCGTCAAAAGCCGGGCTTACCCTGAAATCAGCTACCGGCAGCTCGATATTTTCGCGCCCGAGTTTGCCGCTCAGCCCTACGACGTGCTCACGGCCAGCTTGTTCTGCCACCACTTCACCGATGCCGAGCTGGTGGACCTGCTGCGGCGTTGGCAGCAGCAAGCCGGCTTGGCCGTCGTCATCAACGACCTGCACCGCCACCCGCTGGCCTACTACAGCATCAAGTATCTGACGAAGCTCCTAGGTGGCTCGCGCCTGGTGCAGCACGATGCGCCGCTCTCGGTGGCTCGCGCCTTTTCGCGCGCCGACTGGCAGCGGCTGCTGGCCGCGGCGGGCATCACGCGCTACGCGCTGCGCTGGTGCTGGGCGTTTCGATGGCAAGTGGTGGTTTTGGCGGGCGAGAGCACATAGGTAGCCAAGGGTAAACGGTTATGATTGAGCTATGCAGCGTTGCGAATAAACCGGGGGTTTCCACCCATTTGTTTAACAATCTCGCCAAGCTTCATTATTTAGTAACTTGATTTTTGGAAGTGGTCAATAGTATCGCTTGAGTGAAACAGGATATTTGTGCGCTACGCTAATATTGTTTTCCTCAAATACCAATCCTATGTTTTTCGGACATTTCGGCGTCGGCTTCGGCGCCAAGACGCTGCGGCCGCGGGTATCGCTGGGCACGCTGTTTCTGGCCGCCCAGCTAGCCGATTTGGTGTGGCCCACGCTGCTGCTGCTGGGCATCGAGCGGGTGCGCATCGTGCCGCACTTCACGGCTACCAACGCGTTTGATTTCGAGTATTATCCCTTCACGCACAGCCTGGTGGGCGAGCTGGTGGCGGGCCTCTTGCTGGGCCTGGCCTACTGGCTGCTGCGGCGCAATAGGCGCGACGCGCTGCTGGTGGGCCTGCTGGTGCCCAGCCACTGGCTGCTCGATTTGGTGGTGCACACTCCCGATTTGCCGCTGTACCCCGGCCCTTCGCCGCTGTTTGGCTTCGGGCTGTGGAACCAGTTTGCCCTGACGCAGGTGATCGAGTTTGCGCTCCTGAGCGCGGGCCTGTGGCTCTACGTGCGGCGCACCCGGGCTCGCAATGGTGCGGGCCGTTACGGCCTGCTGGGGTTGGTGGCATTTCTGGTGCTGATTCACGTGGGCGGCCTCTTTAGCCCGCCGCCCACTTCGGTGGCGGCGCTAGGTTGGTCGGGGCAGCTGTTTTGGGTGACCGTGCTGCTGGCCTATTGGGTGGACCGCAACCGTGAGGTGAGTGGCCTGTCGGGTAGCGACACGCTCCGGGCGCCTGCCCCGGCCGTTTCTTAACTGGCGTATTCTCGGCCTAGTGCAGCACGCTACTAGAGCCGATTTCCCTAGCTTGCAGCCAAAACCAGCCCCCACCGCTTACCAGATGCCTGCTTATCATTACCCCCCCGACGTAGCGAATGCGCTGCGCCAGCAGTGGCCCGCGCACGGGCATGCGCTACCGGCGCCCGAGGTGCTCACGGACCTGATAAACGTGGCCTACCAGGCCAGTTTATTGCAGGAAGAAAGCCGCCCCGTGCTGGCCCACCTGGTCCTTGTGCCCGACTCCTACATCCGGTACGGGGCGCACCAATCGCCTAATTATCAACTGCTGGGCTTTACCCAGCCCCGCCCCTACCACGAGCAGGAGCTACGCCGCCTCAGCCCCACGGTGCAGCGCCCTGGCCACTTGCTGGCGGTGAGCAGCAACCCGGCCGGCGAGCTCGCCATCTGGGGCATGGTGCTCACCGTGCGGCCCTGGGACTACGCGCACGAGCCGGCCAACCCGGCCTCGCTGCCGCCCGTGCTGTTCGTGCAGGTATACGGCGCGGGCAACCTGGCTTTTTTCTGCGGCATCGAGCAGGTGCTGGTCTTGCAAAACGGCCGGCTGGCCGGGCCTAGCCAGCCGGCCTTTCCGGTGGCCTGGATAAAAGGGCATTTCGACGAGGCCGCCCCCCTGCAAGGGGCAACTGATACGGTGTACCTGGCCCGGCAGCTGGCCCAGCACACGGCGCGCCGCATGCTGACGCAGGCGCGGGAAGCCGGGCACGGGGGCATGGTGGTGCTGGTACCCAGCGCGAACGCCGCCGCGCTGGTGCGCCCCCAAGGCCTGCTGCAGCCCAAGTACGGCTTGCAAGCCAACGACCTAGGCACCCGCTACCTCACCGTGCTCACGCGCCTGGCCGAACGCAGCCAGCAGCTGGGCCTCGATAGCTGGGCCGCGTACCGCCTCTCCGCCGACGGGCTGCTGCAAACCTTGCACGCCGAGCTGGAAAATTTTGCCGACCTGCTGGCCGGCCTCATGACGGTAGATGGCGCCCTGGTGCTCAATAAGCAGTTCGACGTGTTGGGCTTTGGGGTCGAAATCCACGCCCCGGGCTTCGCCGCCAACCAGGTGTACCGCGCCCTCGACCCCGAGGCCACGCGGCTGCAGGCCGAAGCCGCCGATAGCGGGGGCACCCGCCACCGGGCCGCCTACCGCCTCTGCCACGCGGAGGCCGCGTGCCTGGTAATGGTCGTGTCGCAGGATGGCGGGGTGAAGTTCGTGCGCCAGCAACAGGGCCAGGTAGTCTTCTGGGAACAGTCACCGGTGTAAGGTTGACCAGCGGCGGGCATCACGCGCTACGCTGGTGCCGGGCGTTTCGGTGGCAGGTGGTGGTTTTGGCGAGGCGGGAGCGCCTAGGCAGCCAAGTCGGCTAAAATATGGGATAGCTCACCTAGTCTCAAACAGGGTAAGCCTCTCTTGGAGAACGTACTTTAATACGTTCGCCTTTGAGCTAAATATATTGATAACGTTTCTTAAACGTTCGTGGCTGTTGCAGAACTATGGGGCCGCAGTTGCGCCTGGATTGCTGAAGCTGCTAACTGGTTGTTGACTTAGCTTCTCAGGTGGAGTTGGAATCCTGGCTACAGTATTAGGGAAAGACTCCCATACTGCAAGCAAGCCCTTTTGATAGGCCTATCAAAAATTGAGTCAGGTGGTGGATGAGACGTCCCATATTCTTAGCTGATGAATTTAGTTAGAAACAGTCAAGCGCAATAATAACAGATTGCTTGCAACTATCGATGGCACTCTAATTGAACAGGAAAGAGAAGACGGCCCGCTACGGGCTGGCTCCCTTCGCGGAAATTCCACTTTACATAACATTGCTTCTCGGACAACTCTTGGAAAAATGGTGGTTTCTGGCTCACTTGGCTGCTACGCCCGGCGTGGTACTTTGCAACGCATTCTCCATCCGAAGCTTTCACCACATGAGATTGTCTGCTATCCTCACTACTTTCTTCTGTGTGCTAGGTAGCTTACAATACACACATGGGCAAACAACGGCTGATAAAGTCTATGCGGACCCAGACGAAATTCAATTATTTGACCCAATGGCCTTAGCTAAGGCAGGGCGAAAGGCCTTCTCCGCAGTTGAGCGGTTAGCACTCTGCCAAAGAGGAAGAGGCTTTATCTCGTTGGCCTGTCAAATAGATAGCAGTGGACGAATTCAGACTATTAGTGGTGTGAAACTCTATCAGGCCGCACAGTCTCTATCCCCTGCCATACTCAACAGGTTGAAAGAAAGCGTTCGACAGAGCGTAGTCTTTCATGTGCCTACTGTTGATAAAAGCCCTAAAATGAGTCGCTATAGACGGCCCTCTGTAGTTATTCCCTTGCGAGTGTTTTGCAAGTGAATTCTGCGGCATACATCCTAAGCAAACCCTTTTACATTCTGCAAACGACCGTTTACAACACGTAAAACTGGCGATTTTAAGCCGTCATAGACCCCTACCCGACCACCTCCAATAACATCGCCTCCAGCGTAAGGCCCGGCCCAAAGGCGCAGCTGAGCACGGGCGCCCCGGCGTCGGCGGGGGTGGCGGCGGCCAGCAGCTCGCGCAGCACGAAGAGTACCGTGGCCGACGACATGTTGCCGTAGTCGCGCAGCACCTGGTAGGCAAAGCGGTTGTCGTGCTTGCTCAGCCCTAGGGCCTGCTCGATGGCTTCCAGAATCTTGCGGCCGCCGGGGTGCAGGGCAAACTGCCGGATGTCGGCCAGTTGCACCGGCAGCTCGTGCAGCAGCCCGGCCACGAGCTGCGCGATGCCCCGCTCGATGAGCGCCGGCACGTAGCCCGAGAGCGTCATCTCGAAGCCCGTGTCGCCGATGTGCCAAGCCATGTCGCGAGTGCCCTCGGGCTCGAGACCGCAGTGGAAGGCCCGCATGGCCAGGCAGGGCGCCGGGCCGGGCAGCGGCTGCCCCAGCACCAGGACCGCCGCCGCGCCATCGCTGAAGAGGGCATTGCTCACGAGGTGGTCGTCGGCGCGACTTTTCTGGAAGTGCAGCGTGCACAGCTCCACGCTCACCACCAGCACGCGAGCGGCGGGGTCAGCGCGCACCATGCTATCAGCCAAGCGCAGGGCATTCACGGCCGCGTAGCAGCCCATGAAGTTAACGCAGGTGCGGCGCACGCTGGGGCGCAGCCCTAGGGCCTGCACCAGCTCAATATCGAGCCCCGGCGCGTACATGCCGGTGCAGCTCACCGTGATGAGGTGGGTGAGGCTGTCGGCCTCTATGCCCGGCGCCTGGCGCAGCGAGTCCTGCGCGGCGGCCACGGCCAGCGGCAGGGCCTCGCGCCGGTAGGCCGCCATGCGCGGGCTCACGCTTGGGAAGGGCTCCAAGCTGGGCGTATTCGGAAAAAACTCGTAGTCGCCCAGCGTGCGGCCGTAATCGGGCAGCACCGAGTAGCGGTGCTCAATGCCCGACACCCGGTACAACGCCCGCAGCTTGCGCGTCCCGTTGGCATCCAGCTCCAGGGCCCGCGCCATGAAATCGGCGATAATGGGCTGGGGCAGGCGGTGGGCGGGAAGGGCGGTGCCGATGGCACCCAGGTAGCTGGGCATTGAGGAGTGCGTGGGAGCTGAATAGGAGAGGTAGGCGGGCGGATAGCAACGGGCGGGCGGGCCCACGCTGGCTGCATAGCCTCCTATGTGCGGCGGGTGGGGCCGCTACCACTTGCAGGAGGCTTGCTTACTAACCAGCAACTACCAAAAAGCTCTACTTACGCAGCCCAGGTAGTTTTGGAAACACCATCCCCAAATAATGTACTCTTAGAAAGGTGCGCCGTGGGTTTGGCGCATCAGGGCGCGCACGGCGGCCGGCCAGTGGCGCAGGCCGCCCACTACTAGTTCGCTCAGCACGGGCCCGCCAAAGAGGCGCTGCACGGCCCGCCCCACCCGCAGCCGCGTGCCAAAGGTGCGGTGCCAGGCCTGGGCATACGCCGCCTCCAGAGCCGGCCGCCCTAGGTGCCCGCGCAAAAACTCGTCGGCCAGCGGTGCAGCCAGCGCCGCACCGTGCAGAGCCATCGCCATGCCGTTGCCGCAGAGTGGCGTAATGAGCCCGGCCGCATCGCCGAGTAGCAGCAGGTGCTGCTCTACGGGCTGCTTGGGAGCAAACGAAATCTCGTTGATAACCTCGGGCTGGGCATACAGCCGCTCGGCGTTTCGCAGGATGTCGGCCAGGTGCGGGTTTTGGGCCAGCACCTCGCTTTCCAGCCCCGCGATGGTGCCGCCGCTGGCCTTCAGATTGTCGCGGGTGGTGAGGTAGCAGAAACAGAGCTTGTCGTCCTCAATGGCCGAAATGCCCGCGTAGCCATCCCGAAAGTTGTGCAGCGCAATCACGTCGCGGGCGAAGCCCGGCAGGCGCAGGTGGTGCTTGACGCCGAGGTAGGGCGAGCGCTGCGCGAAAAAAGCCCGGCCCAGCTGCCGGTCCAGCGCGCTGCGCTTGCCGTAGCTGCCCAGCACCAGCCGGGCCGTGAGCTGGCGGCCATCAGCCAGCGTCAGGGTGTGGCGGCCGGCCGCAGGGTCGAAGGTCACGTCGGCCACCGTGGCGGGCAGCACAAACGCTACGCCGCGCGCCAGCGCTAGCTTATATAGGTAGTCATCAAGCAGGTAGCGGCTCACCCCAAAGCCGCCTAGGTCGAGTGCGCTGTCCAGCACGCGCCCGGCCGGCGACGAGAGCCGGAACCTGGTGAGGCTAGCCGGCCCCAGCGGCGCCGGGTCGGCCCCGAGCCGGCGCAGGTAAGGCAGCACCTCGCGGCTCACGTACTCGCCGCATACCCGGTGAAAAGGGTATTGCTTGCGCTCGACCACCAGCACCCGGTACCCGCGCCCGCTCAGGTCGAGCGCGGCGGCCAGCCCCGCTAGCCCACCGCCGATGATGACGACGTCGGCCGAGTCAGAAACAAAATTAGGGGGTGATGACACTACTTAACCTAGCTAAACTTGGCTTTAGCCGTTATATTGCGTTTTTGCTTAGTTTATCTCGGCAAGGTATTGTACTTTTGTAAAACCAAAATCATAGCTAGCCGTAACTTTAATCCCACCCAGCTAAGCTATTCTGGTTGATATTGCTATGAAGAAAAAAATACTATTTTTCGGGATGTTGCTGGCTAGCCTAGGGCTGCTGCGCGGCGGCCTGGTGCTGCCGGCCGAAGCCGCTGCACCAGCCGTGCATCACCAGGCCGCTCCCAAGGCCGTGGTCGAAGAGCGCACACTGGTCGTTTATCCCAACCCTAGCACCGGCATCGTTCATCTTACCATCAGCGGCCTCGAAGGCCGCCGGGCCGAAGTTAGCGTGCTCAACGTAATCGGCACCGTGATGTATCGCGAAACCCTGAGCGAGCTGAACGAGCACTCCACTAAAACGCTGGACCTAAGCAAGTTTGCTAATGGTTTATACTACGTAAAGCTGGAGGCAAATAACTCTAGCCAGCTTTGTAAGCTTATCATTCGCTGAGGCCCGCTGCTTGGCGGGGGTGGCCAGTTAAAACAAGAAAAGCAGCCTAATCCAGGCTGCTTTTCTTGTTTTAAAACCTTGGGCACCCGCTGGTTTAGCGGGCAGCTACCGGAACCGGGGTTACGAGGTTGCGCACCCGGCGAGCAGTTTCGAGGGCAAGAATGGCAGTGACCACAATAAGGCCGAAGAGCAAGAACCACATACTAAAAATCTTGAAAGAATAAAAAATATACTCGCCCTACCGCAGCAGGGCAAGCGTCTTTAAATCTAACTCTAAAAAGGCAGCCAGGGTTAGTATAAAATTAAGGCATTTAGGCAGTAAGCTGGCCCAAAGCTGGGCAGTAAGCTGCCAAAGCCACCGGCCGGCCGCTGCCGGCCCCTAGGTGAGGGCAGTGCAATAGCAGAAAGCGGGTCAATCTTGGGGCAGCCGCAGGTGGCCGCTCTGCAAGAGCCGGTACAGGGTAGAGCGGCCGATGCGCAGGCGGCCCGCGGCGGCCACCACGTCGCCCTGCGTCTGAAGCAGTACGCTTTGCATAATAGCCAGCGTCTGCTCACGGAGCGAAGGCATCGAGCCGTTGGCGGTAGGCGCGGCGGCGGGGCTAGCGTCGCGCCCAGTGGCGGGGGCTTGCAACGGGGGGAGGTCGGCGGCCCGGATGTGCGAGCCGTCGGCCAGCACCGCCGCCAGCTCCACCACCGCCTTTAGCTCGCGCACATTGCCGGGAAAGGGGTAAGCCAGCAGGCGCCGCTTGGCCTCCGCGTCGAAGCTGCGCACGGGCAGGTGGTTGAGGTGGCTAAAATTGCGCACGAAAGAGTCGGCCAGCAGCAGCCGGTCGTCGCCACGGGCGCGCAGGGGCGGCAGCTCGATGGGTAGCCCTAGCAGGCGGTAGTAAAGGTCCTCGCGAAAACGCCCGGCGCGGGCTTCAGCGGCTAGGTCGCGGTGCGTGGCCACTACCAGGCGCACATCGAAAGGCACCGGCTTGGAGGCCCCTAGGCGCATCACCACGCGCTCTTGCAGCACGCGCAGCAGCTTGGCCTGGAGCGTCAGCTCTAGGTCGCCTATTTCGTCCAGGAAGAGCGTGCCCCCGCTGGCCGCCTCAAAATGGCCAATGCGCCGGGCCGCAGCGCCCGTAAAGGCCCCTTTCTCGTGGCCAAAAAGCTCGCTTTCCAACAGCTCGCGCGGGATGGCGGCCATGTTCACGGCCACGAAGGGCTGGCCGGCGCGGCCCGATTGGGCATGAATGGCCTGCGCCACCAGTTCTTTACCCGTGCCCGTTTCGCCCGTTATCGACACCGTGATGGTAGTGCGCGCCGCTTTGCCGATGAGCTCGCGCACGTGCTGCATGCTGGCGTGCTCGCCCAGGAGCACGCTGGCAGCCTCGGGGCAGGGGCCCTTGTGGGGCTGCGGCGTGGAGCGGGGCTGGCAGGTTTGGGCCAGTAGCTGCCACAGGCGGTCGGGCGTGGTCGCATCCTTCACTAGGTAGTCAGATGCTCCGTGGCGCATTAGCTCAACGGCCGTGCTGATGTCAGCCTGCGTCGAAACAAGAAAAATGGCGGTTTGCGGCAGTAGCTCGCGTAGCTGCCGCACGGCCTGGTGCACTATCCCATCGGGCGTGGGCCCGCAGTCGAAGATGATGGCTTCGGGCCGCTCGCCCTCAATTGCGCTGGTCAGCGCCAGCGGAACAGTAGCGAAGCGCCGTAGTCGATAATCCGGATTGCGCCCTAATTGGTGACTGAGTAGGCTGCTGTAGGCTTCATTATACCCCAGTAACCATATTTCGAAAGTAGCTGCTGCTATCATAACCAGTAACGCTACAGCCAAGCTAAAAACTAGCTGTAGATGATAAGAAGAAAATAAATTATTGGAAAGTTTATAAAAGGGCAACGTAATGTAACTCAATAGTATCTGCACAAAAATACGTCGTTAATAGTTAAAAAGATTCTCAAACCGTCCACTTACAAGAATGGTGTTCCAATCTGGGATGATATAGTAAAAACTATATAAATTCAACTTGCTTATTACCAGCAATATGAATGAAATGGCAATATCATTGGGGGAAAGGCCAGTACATCTGCTCTTCATTTCTCCTAATGCTATCAGCCATGAAAATAATACCATTTTTGCGTAGTGCGGCCGAAAGCCACAAGCAATTCGGACTGTTGCTACTGCTCTTGCTGGTAGTGGCTCTGCAAGGGCGGGCGGCAGAAATAGCTTATTACTCTAACGGGCAGAATGTTACGACGCCGACGGGTAGTTCCAACGTGAGTGTGGCGCTGGCCACGGAGGCCGTCCAGCTACAACTGGCGGCTACCGTAACGACGTCCATTGGTGGGCCCGTGGCGGTGCGGCTGCCCCTCACCGGTACCGGCCAGCCGGGCTTTCGGGCGGGGGTGCTAATTTCTACCGCCAACTCGCCGTCCCTGCTGGGCTTGTCGCAACTGCTGCAGCTGCGGGCGCTGGGCACCGTTACCCTGCGCACGTACCTCGGCACGGTGTTGCAGCAAGAGCAGGTAGTAGATGCCTCGGTAGCGCAGCTGGCCCTGCTAGCCGGCGCCGGCCAGCCCACGCAGCTTGAATTCATCAGCCAAGCGGCCTTCGACCATGTTGAGGTAGCGTTTGGCCAGGCCTTGCAAGTGGGGCTTGTCACTAAAATCCACTACGCCTATGCCATTGGGCCCGACACCCCGAAGCGGGTGAAGGGGTTTCTGTCGCAGTTCGACCCGGCGGCGGATAAACGCTACGACACCGCTGGTACGGATGGTGGCGGGGTATGCGTCAATAGCGGCATCGACAACCCCGAGCGGGCCGTTGATGCGGACCTTACTAACTATGCTTCTTTCAGCAACCTGGCATCGCTCGGCACGGGCTGCGGCGGTACTCTGCGCGTGCAGCTGGCCGGCACGGTGCCCGCCACCGGCTACCGCGCCGGGTTTGTGATTGGCAACGCGGGCCTGCTCGACCTAGGGGTGCTCAATGCCCTGCGCCTGCGCACCTACCGCGGTGGCGTGCTGCAACAAACGGCGGCCGGCGCCAGCCTGCTGCAGCTCACGCTGCTGGCCGATGACAAGGCGTTTATCAGCTTTCCGGCCACCAGCGCGTTCGACGAGGTGAGCATCGAGCGCACGGCGGTGCTTGATTTGCTCAATAACCTGAATATCTACTACGGCTTCGGCCTCGAAAACGCGGCCTTCACCACCAACCCCATTGCGCAGTCCTTCCCGCTCAACCAGAAGAAGTATAAGGTCGACACGGACGGTATCTGCATCGGCTGCGGCAGCACCGTTGTAGTGCCGCCCACCGGCTCGCCCTATCTGCGCTTCGACCAGGGCGCGGGCGTGCTATCGTCGGAGCAGGTAGTGTTTCCGCTCACCAGCGCGGGCATCGTGGGCAACCGGGCCGGTATTGTATTGGGCCAGAATACCTTGCTTGATGCTAAAGCCTTGTCTAATATTACCATCACGACCCACAACGACGCCGGCGACGTGCTCGAAACGGCTAACGGCAACGCGCTGCTGGCCGTGAGCCTGCTGCCGGGCGGCAAGCAGGAGGTCAGCTTTCGCACTACGCGCAGCTTTGCCCAGGTAGGTATTGAGCTAAGCTCGGCCGCGGCGCTGCTCACCAACGTGCGCGTGTACTCGGCCTTCGCCGACGACCTAGGTGCCCTGCAAACAATATCGCCGACCGGCCCGCTGCCCGTGGTGCTCACCAGCTTTGGTGTGAGCCGCCCCGCCGGCGCTACCGCCGCCGAAGTGGTTTGGGCCACGGCCAGCGAGCAGCGCAGCGCCTACTTTGTAGTCGAGCGTGCTACCAACCCGCAGGCTGGTTTTCAGGCCGTTGGTCAGGTAGCGGCGGCGGGTACCAGCGCGGCCACGCACCAGTATCGCCTGCGCGATGCTGCGGCGCCCACCGGCCAAGTGCTTTACTATCGCCTGCGTCAGGTAGACCTCGATGGCAGCGAGCAGCTCTCGGCCGTGGCCACGCTGGCGGCCGCCATTACCCTAGGCGAAGGCCTGGCGTTATATCCCAACCCCGCCGGCGATGGCCCCGTGTCGCTGCGCCTACCCGCCCAAGTAGCCGCGGGGACTACGGTAGCCATTTATTCTGCCGTGGGCCAATTGCTCAGCCAGCAGCCTGTTAGCAGCGAGCAGCAGCCAGCCGCGCTGGTCACTACCGGCCTGCCCACGGGGATTTACCAGGTGGTGCTGCGCGACGCGGCCGGCCAGCGGCTGGCAACTAAGCGCTTAGTCCTCAATCGATAAGTACATGTCCTATTATCCATTTCCTGTATTTATAGTCCTTGTATTGTTGTCCTGTTATTCATAGCTAGTAAAAGAGCCGCCCCTGCTGCCAGGGGTGGCTCTTTTGCTTAGGGGGCCAGTTCAACCCAGGCCGGGCAATGGTCGGAGTGCACCACGTCGGGCCAGAGGCCGGCCGCGTGCAGCTGCGGCAGCAAGGCTTGGTCGAGCAGCAGGTGGTCGAGGCGCCAGCCCACGTTGCGCTTGCGCGAGCCCGCCCGGTAGCTCCACCACGAGTAGTGGCCCGTGGCCTCGGGGTGCAGGTGCCGGAAGGAGTCGATGAAGCCATCGGCCAGCAGGTCTTTGAACCACTGCCGCTCCTCGGGCGTGTAGCCGGGGCTGTTTTGGTTGGCCTTGGGGTTGTGCAGGTCGATGGGCGTCTGGCAGCAGTTGTAATCGCCGCCGATTACCAGCGGCCCCACCGCCGCGTCTTGACGCAGCCGGGCCACGTAAGTGCGGAAATAATGCAGCCACGCTACCTTAAAAGCCTGCCGCGCCGGCCCGCTCGTGCCCGACGGCATGTAGGTGTTCAGCACCGACACGCCCTCAAAATCGAGCCGCAGCACCCGGCCCTCGTCGTCGTACAGGGCTTCGCCGCAGCCCGTTACCACTGCCTTGGGCACGGTGCGGCTGAAGGTAGCCACGCCGCTGTAGCCCGGCTTCTGGGCCGGGTGCAGGTAGGCGTGGTACCCTAGGTCGGTCAGCCCGCTCACGTCGAGCGCCGTGGTGCCGGCCTTTATTTCCTGCAAGCACAATACGTCGGGCCGGGTGGTGGCCACCCAGTCAAGCAGACCCTTGCTCAGGGCCGAGCGCAGGCCATTGACGTTATATGAAACGATTTTCAAGGTATCAGGTGAAAGGATTATGGAGTAAGAAGGTGACGAGGTAATGTGTTAGAGAGGGAGAGAGTAAAAGACGAAAAATCAGAAAAAAATGAAGTGAGCACTTCACTTCCTCACCTCGTCACCCTCTCACCTACTCCTCGTCTTCCAGCTCTTCGAAGTACTCCAGGATGTGCCATTTCAGCATGCGCTCCTGCTCTTTGAGGTTGGCAAACGGCACGGGCTGCAGCAGTTTATAGTGCGGCCAGCCTTCCTCATCTACCCGCTCTAGCTCGTAGTAGTGGCTGAGGCTGAAGAGCTTGCAAGTAGCAATGTGCATGAGGTCCTGCTTTTGCTCTTTGGTAAACTCAGCCACGCCTTGCCCCAGCTCCTGCACCCCAATGAGCAGCAGCAGCGCATTAAGGTCGGGCCGGCGGCCAAACCGCTCCTGCATGGTAGCCAGCAGCGCCTCCCAGCGCGCCGTAAACGCGGCCTCGGTTTCGTGCGCGGCCGCGTCCTGAAAGCTGTTAGTGCTCATGCGGCGGGTGCGTAGCCGGCTGGTGCGCGGCCCCTAGGGCGGCTTCGGCGCGCAGCACTTCCCAGTACTCCACGGCGCGGCGGAAGTGCGGAATCACGATGCTGCCGCCGATGAGGTTGGCGATGGAGAATATTTCGAACACCTCGTCATCGCTTACTTCTTCTTCGTGACACTTGCCTAGGTGGTACTTCACGCAGTCGTCGCAGCGCAGCACCAGCGAGCAGGCCAGGCCAAGCATTTCTTTCACCTTCACGGGCAGCGCGCCCTCAGCGTAGGCGTTGGTGTCGAGGTTGAAAAAGCGCTTGATGACCTTATTGTCGTAGGCCATCACCCGCTCGTTCATGCGCTGGCGGTAATCGTTAAAATCAGTGGTAAGGGACACGTTTTGGGAAATTATGAATTAGAAATTATGAATTAAAAATTGGTGGCTGCTGGTTGGCGGCGAACTTACGGCTGATAACCGCTTTCCTCCCGAAATGATGCTGCTTGCTATCCTCACCGATTTTGTGGCCTTGTTCTTCCCGCGGGCGTGCCTGGCCTGCCAGGCTGCGCTGGTGGCGGGCGAGCAGCACCTGTGCACCACGTGCCGGGCCGAGCTACCCTACACCAATTACCACCTGCTGCCAGCCGCCCAAAATCCGCTGAGCCGCCGCTTCTGGGGCAAGCTGCCGGTGGTACATACGCTCAGCTACTTGCGGTTCTTGCAGCACGGCCGCGTGCAGCACTTATTGCACCAGCTCAAGTACCAGGGCCAGCAGGACGTGGGCAAGGCCCTAGGTCAGCTCTACGGGGCCGAATTGGCCACGGCCGGCTTCAGCCCCGAGTTTGACCTTATTGTGCCCGTGCCGCTGCATCGCCGCAAGCTCGCCCGCCGCGGCTACAACCAGGCCGATGCCTTTGCGGCTGGCCTAGCTACCGCGCTACCGTGCCCCTGGAGCGCCACCGCGCTCCGCCGCACCGAGCACACCACCTCCCAAACCCGTAAAAGCCGCACTGAGCGCTGGCAAAACGTGGCCACGGTATTTGAGGCGGCCCACCCCGAAGAAATAACCGGCCGCCACATCCTGCTAGTCGACGATGTGCTAACCACCGGCGCCACCCTAGAGGCCTGCGGCGCGGCCCTCCTAGCCGCCGGCGCCCGCCAAATCAGCATCGCCACCATCGCCACCGCAGAATCGTAGATTTAACGGATTGCGCAGATACGCCCGCCTGCGGCGGGCTGACTAAGCAATGAAATGGGCGAGGCTACGCAGCGTAGCGCTACCGCGCTAGTTGTTTGGCCTAGGTGGAAAAAAGAAAAGGATGCTCAACTGAGCATCCCTTTCTTTTGTAAAGCGACTAACGTTTGAGTAGTCAGCCTGCCACAGGCAGGCGTATCTGTGCAATCCGTTAAATCAGTTAAATCTGCGATTATTTGTTGGAGCCGGCGTTAATCATGGCGCAGCGAAAACCGATGGTGGCCGTGGCCGAGTCTTCGGCCATGAAGCGGCGCGTACCGGGCGAGAGGTAGTACGCTACGTCGCGCCACGAACCGCCTTTGTAGACGCGCACGTGGTCGTCAATCAGCGACTGGTAGCCTTTCTTGTCGTACTTCGAGTCGGGGTCACCCACGCCGTTGCGGCGGAAGGGGTTCAGGTCCTCTACATCCTGGAACGAGAGCGGGCGGTACACGTCCTGCACCCACTCGTTCACGTTGCCAGCCATGTTATACAGGCCGTAGTCGTTGGGTGGGTAGGCGTACACGTAGTCCGTAATCATGGCGCCATCGTTCAGGCTGCCCGCGATGCCAGCGTAGTCGCCGCGGCCCCGCTTGAAGTTAGCCAGGAACTGACCCTGCTTCTTGCCATAGGCATTGCGGGTCGAGCGGCCATCCCACGGATAGATGCGCTTAACCTCCTGGTTTTCATTTCCAACCTCCTGGGTGCCAACGAGCGCCTGCGCCGCGTATTCCCACTCAGCCTCGGTAGGGAGGCGGTAGTTGGGCAGCGACGTGCCCTGCTCGATAGACGGGCCACCCTTGCCATCGGCCAGGGCGCCAGCAGTAGCGCCTTCGGCCGAGCCAGCGGCGGCAGCATCATCACCTTTTTTCTTTTTCTTGCCAAACAGGCCGCCACCTTTCGTCGAGCCGCCGGTCTTGCCGAGGTTCTCGTTTACTTTGGCCGTGCGCCACGTGCAGTAGCGGTCGGCCTGCAGCCAGTTCACGCCCACCACCGGGAAGTAGCGGAAGCCGGGGTAACGCAGGTAATATGTAACGTAGGGGTCGTTGAAGGACAAGTCGCGGGCCCACACGGCGGTGTCGGGCAGGGCGGCCTTGTACTGCTCCTCAGTCGAGTCCTTGCGCAGGTAGTGCAGGTACTCGAGCCAGTGAATGTTGGCCACCTCCGCTTCGTCCATGTAGAACGAGGCGATAGTCACCGTGCGCTCCATATTGTCGTGGGTGTTGGTCACGTCCTCTTCCATCGTGCCCAGCACCGTGCGGCCGCCTTCGATGTACACCAGGCCCGGACCAGTCGGAATTTTCTTGAAGCTCGACACCTTCATGCCCTCATCGGTATTGTATTCGAGGCCGGTGGTCGAAGATTCTTTGCCGGGGTTGGTAGCCGTGCCTTGCTTGCTGCTGTTGCAGCTCGCCAGGGCCAGGGCTCCCATCGCCAAGAGGCTAATAGTTGGGGAGAATTTCATAGAATTAAAAGGATTCTGAGCTAAAGGCTAAAAGTTAATACGAGCTATTTGGTTGCAATATTACAAAAAGTTAGAAAAATGGGCAAGCGGCAAGCGGATAATTTCTTCGCCGCAGTCGCCGATACGCGCTCTCGGCTTTGTCAAACGCACGAATGGTGAAAGTTATTTCATGCGCACCGCCCAAATCCTGAGCTAGTTGACTCAAGCCTACGTCGTAGCTGTACCCCAGGCGAAAGTCCCCGAATTCGAGGCCAATTATTGCGGCCAATACATGCTGCGTACCTTCTTTATTTGCAATTATCAGGTTCCGATACGTGGCGCCGAGCGTTAGTGGTTGCGCGTTAAAGTACAATCCGGCCTCAGTGCGCTGCGAGCCGCCCTGGCGGGTATACGAGCCCACCGGACTAAAACTTATTTCGCGCACATCGTTTGTGCCCCGGCCCACGGTGGGGTGCTGCACAAAGAATTTGTAGCCGCCGCTTACGTTCAAACGCAGCGGGAGTTCGGCCTGCGTAGCGAAGCCCAGGCTCGGCCGGTTGAGGTGCTGGCCCGATACGCTGAGCCACGCCTGCTCGGCGTACAGCACGGCGCCCACCCCTAGGGTGAGGTAGTTGCTGGGCGGGAAAGCCGACAGCAATTCGGCCGAAGGCCCGCTTATGCTGCCATCAGCCGCGAGCTGGTCACCAAACACGAAGTTGTCGTAGCCTACGCGCTGGCGGCCATAGCCCACGCTGGCGCCCCCGCTCAGGGCCACCTCGCGGGTGAGGCGCGTGTGGTAGGCGTACTGGCCCGCCACTTCGAAGCGCGTGTAGCCGACCTCGCCGGTGCGGTCTTGGTTCACGAGCAGCCCTAGGGCGTGGTGCAGGCCCGCGCTGGGTAGGCGCCACTCGCCGGCCAGCTGCACCGTCTGGAAGGTGCCGGCTAGCGTGGGGTGCTGATTGCGAAAGCTTAGCGTGCCACTATAGTCGTCGAGCAAGCCCGCGAACGCCGGGTTCAGGGCCTGCCGGTTGGCCAGCGGCTGCGAGAAATACACATCCTGCGCCCGCGCCCTGGGGGCCGCCAGCCCGAGCAGCGCCAGCACCGAGAGCGCCCGAAGCGCGCTGCGACCACAACAAATAGACGTATCCGGCACTAAAGCAAAGGGTTAGAAAGTAGTGGCCTCCATGCCCGCCCAGGCAGCGCACGACGCTAACCTAGGCAGGGAATGGTGAAGATACCAGGGCAAAAAACAACCGGGCGGGCCGCTCCTAACAGCAGCCCGCCCGGCAAACGCTCCATCCTGAAAATTATTTCTTTGTAATCGTAAACTCTACCCGGCGGTTGAAGCGGCGGGTTTCTTCTTGCTCGTTGCTCGAGATGGGCTGCGCGCCGCCAAAGCCCTGGGTTTTGAGGCGCTCGGCCGAGATGCCCTTGGCTACCAGGTACTTCTTCACTTCGGCTACGCGGTCCTCGCTCAGCTTCACGTTCAGGGCTGGGTCGCCCTGGTTGTCGGTGTGGCCGCCGATGAGGATTTCTACGGTCGGGTACTGCTTCAAAATCTTCACCAGGCGCAATAGCTCCGGGAAGGAGCTGGGCTGCAAGTAGAACTTACTCTGCGGGAAGAAGATGTTGTTGAGCCGCACTTTTTGGCCCACTTTGAAAGGCACCAGAAACAAATCCTGAGTCTTCTCCGAGTACTTGTCGGTCTTCGACACGTCGAGGTTGGCGTTCTCGGCTAGGTACTCGGGCGCCTCGGCGCGGTAGCCGTACTGCACGCCGGCCGGTAGCACAATGGTATACGAGCCATCGACCGGTGAGCTTTCGGCGATGCCGATTTCCTCGCCCGTAATCAGGTTTTCATAGTGAATGATGGCCCGAATCGGCTTCTTGGTCACGGCATCCAGCACCTTGCCCTGCACCAGCGTCACCACGTCGGGCTTGAAAGCGGGCGCCAGCGCAATGCGGAAAATGTCCTTGGAATTATCAATGCCATTGCGCGACGACACGAGGTAGGCGTCTTCGCCAGCGGCCGACAGCGTGTAGTAGGCGTCGAAGTCGGGCGAGTTCACCACCGGCCCTAGGTTGCGCGGTGCGCTCCACTTGGTCCAGGTGCTGTCGAGGCGCTTCGAGTAGAAAATATCGCTCTTGCCGTAGCCGCCGTGCCCGTCCGAGGCAAAGTACAGCGTCTTGTCGTCGGCGGCCAGAAAGGGCGCGAAGTCCGAGCCCGGCGTGTTGATGTTGCGCCCTAGGTTGATGGGTTTGGTCCACACCACGGGCCGGTTGGGGTCGGGCTGCACGCCAATATCGTCGGGCTTCGGAAAGCTCACGTAGAGGTCCTGGCCGCCCTGGCCGTCGGTGCGCTCCACGGCCATCAGTAGGGCTTTGCCTGAAGTAGCCAGGTAGGCGTCGATGTGCTCGGGGTCTTTGTTGTAGTAGTTGTCGATTTCCACCTTCAGCGGCTTGCTCCACCCGCCCGGCGAGCGGCGGCTGGTGCTAAAGCCCTTGGGCTCCATCAGGCCATCCACGTACACCCCAATCAGCAGCGCTACCTGCCCGTTGGCCGATACCGAAGCGAGGCCGTTGGGGTCCTCCGGGCTGTTGGGCGGGGTACCTAGGTTCTTGGCCAATCCCCAGGTCTTGCGCTGCCCGCTTTCGAGCTTGGAGTACCAGATGTCCTGCGGGTCGCGGGTGCCGCCGCGGTTGCCGGGGTGGTTTTGGCGCGCAAAAAACAGGGTGCGGCCGTCGGGAGAAATTACGGGGTGCGTGTCCGTGAATTTCGTGTTAACGTTGGTACCTAGGGTCTTGAGGGTCGAGTCCATCTGCACAGTCTCCACATCCGAAGCTGCATTTTTGAAGTCCTGCTTCACAATCTGCACGTCCACGTTGGCTACTCCGATGGCGTCAATCTGGTTGTCGCCGGGCACTTTGGCCGCGTTCATCGTCACCACCGCCCCGATAGTGAGGTACTTCTCCGGTTTGAACTTTACCTGGAGCGTGCGAAACGCTCCCGGAATCGGCCCCGGCGTGGCATTCTTATACACCTCGTGGCGCTCGCCCTTCGTATCAATCAGCTCAATCTTAGTAATGGCGCCGGGGTTGAAGTTCTCAATCACCGTCACCTGCTGCGCCTTCACCGAGCGAGCAAAGCGCACCTCAATGGACTCGTTGGAACCGTCCTTGCCGGGCGCCCACGCCTCTTTGTTGCTCTCACCCAGGGGCAGGGCGTTAGGCACGCTCAGTACTTTGTCGGCTGAGAAGGGTGCTTTACCGGTTCCTTTCTGCGAAGAAACGTCCACCACTTTGGCCGCCCACAACACCGTTTGGGCGCGGGCCGCCGAGCTTATCAGCCCCAGGCCCGCCACTAAAGCTAATTTAGAAAAAGGAACAGAATACAATTTCATAACGCTGAATAAATGACCAGTAATGCTAAAACAATGCTGCAAGATAATATAATACTATAAATGGCCCTTGGGCAGCGTTCTAGTTACGAACCTACTACTAAAGTGCGGCGTCTGCAAATACCAGGCGCCGCCGCCGCATCTTTGCCCCATGAACCCTGCCGCCCCCACGCCCGCCCCCGCCTACGATTACTTGCTGGTAGGCGGCGGGGCGGCGGGCCTCAGCCTGGCCTACCACCTGGCCCAGGAGCCGAGCCTGGCTGGCAAGCGGGTGCTGCTCATCGAGCCGGCCACCAAAGACCAGAACGACCGCACGTGGTCCTACTGGACCGATGCGCCCGGCCTGTTCGACGAAGTAGCGGCCCACGAGTGGCACAAAATCGCGTTCCGCAGCCCCGGCTTCGAACGCACGTTTGACCTGAAAAAGTATAGCTACCGCACCCTGCGCGGGCTGGACTTTTACCAGTTTGTGCACCGCGCCCTAGGTGCCCGGCCCGCGCAGTTTACCCTGGTGCGCGCCGAAGTGGCCGACTTAGCAAACACCGCCGCGGGCGTGCAGGCGCGCACTACCACCGGGCAGGTTTTCACGGCCCACTATGCGTTTGATAGCCGCCCGCCCGCCATCGAGCCGCAGCCCGGCACGTACCGCTACCTGCTCCAGCACTTTGTGGGTTGGGAAATCGAAACTCACCACGATGTCTTCGACCCCGAGGTGGTCGAGTTTATGGATTTTCGCGGCGCGCAGCACCACGAAGCGCGGTTTATGTACGTGCTGCCCTTCAGCCCGCGCCGGGCGCTGGTCGAGTACACCCTCTTCTCGCCCACGCCGCTGGCTAAGGCAGAGTACGAGACGCATATTATTGATTACTTGCGTAATACCCTAGGTCTGGCCGCCGACCAGTACCGAACAGTAGCCGAAGAAGTAGGCGCCATCCCCATGACCGACCACCCGCTGCCTAGTCGTGTCGGCGCCCACATCATCAACCTAGGCACGCGGGCGGGGCGGGCCAAGCCCAGCACGGGCTACGCCTTCCAGCGCATCCAGGCGCAGTCGGTGCGGGTGGTGCGGGCGCTGGCCACTACCGGCCGGCTGCCCACCGACCCCACCGGCGAGCAGTGGCAGTTTCGTCTCTTCGACACGCTGCTGCTCGACATTATGCAGCGCCAAGGCGAGCGCACGCGCGACATTTTTACCCAGCTCTTCCAGCGCAACCCCGTCGAGCGCATCTTCCGGTTTCTGGATGAAAAAACCAGCTGGGCCGATAACCTGCGCATCATGAATTCGGTATCGGCCGGGCCGTTTCTGTACTCTATCGGGCAGTGGCTGCGCGGCCACGCCAGCCAGCGCAAGTAGAGTAGCGCACCAGCCCCTCACCAAGCCGGCCACAAAAAAGCGGCGCGTACCCTAGGTGCGCGCCGCTTTCATAATAGGTAGTCAGCAGACTGCTAGTATTCGTCCTCGTTGAACATGAAGTCCTCCTTAGTCGGGTAGTCAGGCCATACTTCCTCGATGTTCTCGTAGGGTTGGCCATCATCTTCTAGGCCTTGGAGATTTTCCACTACTTCCATTGGGGCGCCCGAACGGATGGAAAAGTCAATGAGCTCGTCTTTGGTGGCGGGCCAGGGGGCATCTTCCAGGTAGGAAGCGAGTTCGAGAGTCCAGTACATAGTAAGAAGAAGAAGTGGCGTGAAAAAAGGTTTGTAAATGTAAGCCGCTGAGTTGACAACGGCGCCGGGCTATCTGGGGTTAGCGGCCATCAGCAGGGATGGTGGCGCTAAAAATTGCAATTAGCTCAGTCTTAGTTTGAATCTTCCGCTCAAAGGTGCGAATTTTTCCTTGGAGTAGCTGCCGGAACTGGTCATTAGCCGAGGCCGAGCTGAGCTTGTCGAGGTTGTCACGCAGCAAATCCAGCTCTTGGCGGTCGTTTTCAATAAACTTGCGCAGGGCCGTCGTCGCAGCCAGCGCGCGCTCGGTGGGCGTGGTAGTAGTGCCCTCAGCCTGGCGCTTGCGCAAGTAGTAATCCAAAGCACTCATTTCAAACACTTTGTCGCAGGCTAGCATAAAACGCTGCCACAGGCGGTCCGACTCGGGGCCGCGTACGGCGCCGCTCTGCTTCCACTCGGCTTGCAGGGCTTTGGCCTGGTTCACGGCCTGGTTAGAAGGCACGCTCAGTAGCGCTTCGGCGCGGTTGGCCAACTCGCGCTTGCGCAACAAGCTTTCATCCGCTGAGGAGGGCACGCTGGAGCGGCCTTCGGTGGCCGCTACTACCCGCTGACTTTCGATGTGCGTTTTGAGGCGCTCGAAGAAGTGGTTATTGGCCGCCCGAAACTTGGTCCACAGTTCAGCGGCTTGTTTCTTAGGCAAGTTGCCATTGACATCGCGCCAAGCGGTTTGCAACTGCTTGAGCTGCCGCGAAGTGGCCTCAAACTGGTCGGAGTTTTTCAGCGTCTCGGCTTGGTTCACTAGGTCGCGGTAGCGGTCTACGGTGCGGCGGGCAAGGGCCTTGCGGTCGGTCTGGAAAGCCTTGCGGCGGTCAAAAAACAGCTGCACCGCCCCGTGGAAGCGGCTTTCCAGGTCCTCGGTCAGTTCCTTATCTACAGGGCCGGTTTTGAGCCAGGCCTGGCGCAGCTCTTTTACGGTTTCGCTGGCCTCAATCCACTCGATGCTATTGCTCAGCTCCTCGGCCTGCTGAATGAGGCTTAGCTTAGTAGCTAAGTTCTTTTCACGGTTGCGTGCCACCGATACCTTCAGCTGGTCTTCGGCTGCGCGCAGGCGGTGGTGCAGGGTTTCGTAGTCGCCTAGGCCATCGTGCTGCTTGCATTGCTCTTGCAGATGAAGAATCTTCATCAGATAAGAGCCTTGGTTGTCGGCCGTTTCCAGGCGGCTAAGCAGCTCATCGACTTTAGCGCGGAAGGCCTCGTAGCGCTGGGCAAAGTAACGCAGCGCATCGTCGTCGGTATCCTTCACCTGGCCAATACGGCGGGCAGGCTGCCCCAAAACTGGGCGCAGCCACACGCCCCCATCTTCCACGTAGCCATAGCGGCGGGCTTCCGTGAGCGGGTGGTCGGGGTGTTCCATTAGAAAGTCGGTGTAATCGGGAAGGAGCTCCTTGCTGATGGTTTAGCAGTGAACTGAAGGGAGAGAATGAAATACAAGTTTACGCGGAAAAGGCGTATTCGCCTAATATTTTGTACTGGCCAGAGCCGGGCCGTAGCCAGCAGTTGCCGTTCTTTGTGAGAAGGCGCGCTACGCTGTTGGCTACGCCGCATATTCGCACCTTATTTTTGGCTTTTACTCCCATCCTCGCCTCTATGTCCGACCAGCCCACCATTATTTTCAGCATGGCTGGGGTAAGCAAAATTTACCCGCCTCAAAAACAAGTTCTTAAGAACATCTACCTCTCGTTTTTTTACGGAGCCAAGATTGGCGTGCTCGGCCTCAACGGCTCGGGCAAGTCGAGCTTGCTCAAAATTATCGCGGGGGTCGATAAGCAATTTCAGGGCGAAGTCGTGTTCTCGCCCGGCTACTCGGTGGGCTACCTAGAGCAGGAGCCGCACCTCGACCCCACCAAAACGGTGCGCGAAGTAGTGGAGGAAGGCGTGGCCGAAACGGTAGCCTTATTAAAGGAGTACGACGAAATCAACGAAGCCTTCGGCGCCGAGGATGCCGACTTCGACAAGCTGCTCGAACGTCAGGGGGTAGTACAAGAGCGCCTTGACCAGCTCGACGCCTGGAACCTCGACAGCAAACTAGAGCGCGCTATGGACGCCCTGCGCACCCCTGCCCAGGAAGCCATCATCGGTAACCTTTCGGGAGGTGAGAAGCGCCGCGTAGCCCTCTGCCGCCTCCTATTACAGGAGCCCGATGTGCTCCTCCTTGATGAGCCCACCAACCACCTCGACGCCGAAAGCGTGCTCTGGCTGGAGCAGCACCTGCAACAGTATAAAGGAACCGTAATTGCCGTTACCCACGACCGCTACTTCCTCGATAACGTGGCTGGCTGGATTCTGGAGCTCGACCGCGGCACCGGCATTCCATGGAAAGGCAACTACAGCAGCTGGCTCGAGCAGAAGACTGACCGCCTGGCCAAGGAAGAGAACTCGGAGAGCAAGCGTGCCAAAACCTTGCAGCGCGAGCTCGACTGGGTCCGCATGTCGCCCAAAGCCCGCCAGAGCAAAGGCAAAGCCCGCTTGGCCAACTACGACAAGCTGGTTAATGAAGAGGCCAAAGACAAAGAGCAGAAGCTCGAGCTCTTCATCCCCGATGGCCCGCGCCTAGGTGCCCAGGTCATCGAGGCCGAAAGCCTGCGTAAAGCCTTTGGCGATAAGCTGCTGTTCGAGAACCTCAGCTTCTCCCTGCCCCAGGGCGGTATAGTAGGTATCATCGGCCCCAACGGTGCGGGCAAAACTACGCTTTTTCGCCTCATCACCGACCAGATGCAGCCCGATGCGGGCACTTTCGAAGTCGGTCCCACGGTGCAAACGGCTTACATCGACCAGCAGCACGATTCGCTTGACCCCACCAAGTCGGTATTCGATACCATCACGGGTGGCACCGAAACCATGCTGCTCGCCGGCCGGCCCGTCAACTCCCGCGCCTACGTCAGCAAGTTCAACTTTGGTGGTGGCGACCAGGAGAAGAAAGTCGGTACCTTATCAGGAGGAGAGAAGAACCGCGTGCACCTCGCCATGACCCTAAAGCAAGGCGCCAACCTACTCCTATTAGATGAGCCTACCAACGACCTCGACGTAAATGCCATTCGGGCGCTGGAAGACGCCCTGGAGAACTTCGCGGGCTGCGCCGTCATCATCAGCCACGACCGCTGGTTCCTAGACCGCCTAGCCACCCACATCCTCGCTTTCGAAGGCGACTCCGAAGTAGTATGGTTCGAAGGCAACTTCTCCGATTACGAAGAAGCCAAGCGCAAGCGTCTCGGCGATGTCGAGCCTAAACGCGTCCGATATAAGAAGCTGGGCTAGCCCAACCAGCCTAAATACAGCAATAAAAGACCATCTAGTAGCAGTACTAGGTGGTCTTTTGCTATGATGAGACATATCCACTAGTAAGTAGTAGAAATGTAAGCATCAGTCATTCAGTATACCACAACTTAGGTAAACTGAATTCGAGCATATTTTTGGAGTCGAAACTTGCGTCATCAAAATAAAACCGTACTTTTGCACTCCCAATCCGAAAGGGACTGGCCCGGCAGCTGACTAACTCGAAAATGCTCCCAAGAATTTTTAAATAAGAAATTTGGAAAATGAAAAAGTATTCGTACCTTTGCACTCCCAAATCGTAGAAAGCTTATTGGTTCACAGCAAACGAAGCCAGACGCCACGAGCAGTTTTATTTTAATCAAAAATAAAATTTGGAAGTTAAGAGATTTTACTTACCTTTGCACTCCCAATCACAAACAGGGCTTGCAAACGGCAAGAAAACGAGTCGCTAAACT